>CAVZWF010000001.1:0-345522 GCA_963778865.1 uncultured beta proteobacterium
GCGCGCGCTGACGGTGAGTGCGCAGACGGACAACCGGGTGTATGACGGCAGTGTTGCCTCGGCGGTGAGCCCGACGATCACGAGTGGGACGCTGGCGCCGGTGGGGGGCGACACGAGCGCGTTCGTGCAGACGTATGACACGCGCAACGTGGGCGTGGGCAAGACGCTGACGGCGAGCGGGGGCGTGACGGACGGCAACGGCGGGAATAACTACGCGGTGACGTTCGTGCCGAACGCGACGGGGGTGATCACGACGCGCGCGCTGACGGTGAGTGCGCAGACGGACAACCGGGTGTATGACGGCAGTGTTGCCTCGGCGGTGAGCCCGACGATCACGAGTGGGACGCTGGCGCCGGTGGGGGGCGACACGAGCGCGTTCGTGCAGACGTATGACACGCGCAACGTGGGCGTGGGCAAGACGCTGACGGCGAGCGGGGGCGTGACGGACGGCAACGGCGGGAATAACTACGCGGTGACGTTCGTGCCGAACGCGACGGGGGTGATCACGACGCGCGCGCTGACGGTGAGTGCGCAGACGGACAACCGGGTGTATGACGGCAGTGTTGCCTCGGCGGTGAGCCCGACGATCACGAGTGGGACGCTGGCGCCGGTGGGGGGCGACACGAGCGCGTTCGTGCAGACGTATGACACGCGCAACGTGGGCGTGGGCAAGACGCTGACGGCGAGCGGGGGCGTGACGGACGGCAACGGCGGGAATAACTACGCGGTGACGTTCGTGCCGAACGCGACGGGGGTGATCACGACGCGCGCGCTGACGGTGAGTGCGCAGACGGACAACCGGGTGTATGACGGCAGTGTTGCCTCGGCGGTGAGCCCGACGATCACGAGTGGGACGCTGGCGCCGGTGGGGGGCGACACGAGCGCGTTCGTGCAGACGTATGACACGCGCAACGTGGGCGTGGGCAAGACGCTGACGGCGAGCGGGGGCGTGACGGACGGCAACGGCGGGAATAACTACGCGGTGACGTTCGTGCCGAACGCGACGGGGGTGATCACGACGCGCGCGCTGACGGTGAGTGCGCAGACGGACAACCGGGTGTATGACGGCAGTGTTGCCTCGGCGGTGAGCCCGACGATCACGAGTGGGACGCTGGCGCCGGTGGGGGGCGACACGAGCGCGTTCGTGCAGACGTATGACACGCGCAACGTGGGCGTGGGCAAGACGCTGACGGCGAGCGGGGGCGTGACGGACGGCAACGGCGGGAATAACTACGCGGTGACGTTCGTGCCGAACGCGACGGGGGTGATCACGACGCGCGCGCTGACGGTGAGTGCGCAGACGGACAACCGGGTGTATGACGGCAGTGTTGCCTCGGCGGTGAGCCCGACGATCACGAGTGGGACGCTGGCGCCGGTGGGGGGCGACACGAGCGCGTTCGTGCAGACGTATGACACGCGCAACGTGGGCGTGGGCAAGACGCTGACGGCGAGCGGGGGCGTGACGGACGGCAACGGCGGGAATAACTACGCGGTGACGTTCGTGCCGAACGCGACGGGGGTGATCACGACGCGCGCGCTGACGGTGAGTGCGCAGACGGACAACCGGGTGTATGACGGCAGTGTTGCCTCGGCGGTGAGCCCGACGATCACGAGTGGGACGCTGGCGCCGGTGGGGGGCGACACGAGCGCGTTCGTGCAGACGTATGACACGCGCAACGTGGGCGTGGGCAAGACGCTGACGGCGAGCGGGGGCGTGACGGACGGCAACGGCGGGAATAACTACGCGGTGACGTTCGTGCCGAACGCGACGGGGGTGATCACGACGCGCGCGCTGACGGTGAGTGCGCAGACGGACAACCGGGTGTATGACGGCAGTGTTGCCTCGGCGGTGAGCCCGACGATCACGAGTGGGACGCTGGCGCCGGTGGGGGGCGACACGAGCGCGTTCGTGCAGACGTATGACACGCGCAACGTGGGCGTGGGCAAGACGCTGACGGCGAGCGGGGGCGTGACGGACGGCAACGGCGGGAATAACTACGCGGTGACGTTCGTGCCGAACGCGACGGGGGTGATCACGACGCGCGCGCTGACGGTGAGTGCGCAGACGGACAACCGGGTGTATGACGGCAGTGTTGCCTCGGCGGTGAGCCCGACGATCACGAGTGGGACGCTGGCGCCGGTGGGGGGCGACACGAGCGCGTTCGTGCAGACGTATGACACGCGCAACGTGGGCGTGGGCAAGACGCTGACGGCGAGCGGGGGCGTGACGGACGGCAACGGCGGGAATAACTACGCGGTGACGTTCGTGCCGAACGCGACGGGGGTGATCACGACGCGCGCGCTGACGGTGAGTGCGCAGACGGACAACCGGGTGTATGACGGCAGTGTTGCCTCGGCGGTGAGCCCGACGATCACGAGTGGGACGCTGGCGCCGGTGGGGGGCGACACGAGCGCGTTCGTGCAGACGTATGACACGCGCAACGTGGGCGTGGGCAAGACGCTGACGGCGAGCGGGGGCGTGACGGACGGCAACGGCGGGAATAACTACGCGGTGACGTTCGTGCCGAACGCGACGGGGGTGATCACGACGCGCGCGCTGACGGTGAGTGCGCAGACGGACAACCGGGTGTATGACGGCAGTGTTGCCTCGGCGGTGAGCCCGACGATCACGAGTGGGACGCTGGCGCCGGTGGGGGGCGACACGAGCGCGTTCGTGCAGACGTATGACACGCGCAACGTGGGCGTGGGCAAGACGCTGACGGCGAGCGGGGGCGTGACGGACGGCAACGGCGGGAATAACTACGCGGTGACGTTCGTGCCGAACGCGACGGGGGTGATCACGACGCGCGCGCTGACGGTGAGTGCGCAGACGGACAACCGGGTGTATGACGGCAGTGTTGCCTCGGCGGTGAGCCCGACGATCACGAGTGGGACGCTGGCGCCGGTGGGGGGCGAACGAGCGCGTTCGTGCAGACGTATGACACGCGCAACGTGGGCGTGGGCAAGACGCTGACGGCGAGCGGGGGCGTGACGGACGGCAACGGCGGGAATAGGGACACGAGCGCGTTCGTGCAGACGTATGACACGCGCAACGTGGGCGTGGGCAAGACGCTGACGGCGAGCGGGGGCGTGACGGACGGCAACGGCGGGAATAACTACGCGGTGACGTTCGTGCCGAACGCGACGGGGGTGATCACGACGCGCGCGCTGACGGTGAGTGCGCAGACGGACAACCGGGTGTATGACGGCAGTGTTGCCTCGGCGGTGAGCCCGACGATCACGAGTGGGACGCTGGCGCCGGTGGGGGGCGACACGAGCGCGTTCGTGCAGACGTATGACACGCGCAACGTGGGCGTGGGCAAGACGCTGACGGCGAGCGGGGGCGTGACGGACGGCAACGGCGGGAATAACTACGCGGTGACGTTCGTGCCGAACGCGACGGGGGTGATCACGACGCGCGCGCTGACGGTGAGTGCGCAGACGGACAACCGGGTGTATGACGGCAGTGTTGCCTCGGCGGTGAGCCCGACGATCACGAGTGGGACGCTGGCGCCGGTGGGGGGCGACACGAGCGCGTTCGTGCAGACGTATGACACGCGCAACGTGGGCGTGGGCAAGACGCTGACGGCGAGCGGGGGCGTGACGGACGGCAACGGCGGGAATAACTACGCGGTGACGTTCGTGCCGAACGCGACGGGGGTGATCACGACGCGCGCGCTGACGGTGAGTGCGCAGACGGACAACCGGGTGTATGACGGCAGTGTTGCCTCGGCGGTGAGCCCGACGATCACGAGTGGGACGCTGGCGCCGGTGGGGGGCGACACGAGCGCGTTCGTGCAGACGTATGACACGCGCAACGTGGGCGTGGGCAAGACGCTGACGGCGAGCGGGGGCGTGACGGACGGCAACGGCGGGAATAACTACGCGGTGACGTTCGTGCCGAACGCGACGGGGGTGATCACGACGCGCGCGCTGACGGTGAGTGCGCAGACGGACAACCGGGTGTATGACGGCAGTGTTGCCTCGGCGGTGAGCCCGACGATCACGAGTGGGACGCTGGCGCCGGTGGGGGGCGACACGAGCGCGTTCGTGCAGACGTATGACACGCGCAACGTGGGCGTGGGCAAGACGCTGACGGCGAGCGGGGGCGTGACGGACGGCAACGGCGGGAATAACTACGCGGTGACGTTCGTGCCGAACGCGACGGGGGTGATCACGACGCGCGCGCTGACGGTGAGTGCGCAGACGGACAACCGGGTGTATGACGGCAGTGTTGCCTCGGCGGTGAGCCCGACGATCACGAGTGGGACGCTGGCGCCGGTGGGGGGCGACACGAGCGCGTTCGTGCAGACGTATGACACGCGCAACGTGGGCGTGGGCAAGACGCTGACGGCGAGCGGGGGCGTGACGGACGGCAACGGCGGGAATAACTACGCGGTGACGTTCGTGCCGAACGCGACGGGGGTGATCACGACGCGCGCGCTGACGGTGAGTGCGCAGACGGACAACCGGGTGTATGACGGCAGTGTTGCCTCGGCGGTGAGCCCGACGATCACGAGTGGGACGCTGGCGCCGGTGGGGGGCGACACGAGCGCGTTCGTGCAGACGTATGACACGCGCAACGTGGGCGTGGGCAAGACGCTGACGGCGAGCGGGGGCGTGACGGACGGCAACGGCGGGAATAACTACGCGGTGACGTTCGTGCCGAACGCGACGGGGGTGATCACGACGCGCGCGCTGACGGTGAGTGCGCAGACGGACAACCGGGTGTATGACGGCAGTGTTGCCTCGGCGGTGAGCCCGACGATCACGAGTGGGACGCTGGCGCCGGTGGGGGGCGACACGAGCGCGTTCGTGCAGACGTATGACACGCGCAACGTGGGCGTGGGCAAGACGCTGACGGCGAGCGGGGGCGTGACGGACGGCAACGGCGGGAATAACTACGCGGTGACGTTCGTGCCGAACGCGACGGGGGTGATCACGACGCGCGCGCTGACGGTGAGTGCGCAGACGGACAACCGGGTGTATGACGGCAGTGTTGCCTCGGCGGTGAGCCCGACGATCACGAGTGGGACGCTGGCGCCGGTGGGGGGCGACACGAGCGCGTTCGTGCAGACGTATGACACGCGCAACGTGGGCGTGGGCAAGACGCTGACGGCGAGCGGGGGCGTGACGGACGGCAACGGCGGGAATAACTACGCGGTGACGTTCGTGCCGAACGCGACGGGGGTGATCACGACGCGCGCGCTGACGGTGAGTGCGCAGACGGACAACCGGGTGTATGACGGCAGTGTTGCCTCGGCGGTGAGCCCGACGATCACGAGTGGGACGCTGGCGCCGGTGGGGGGCGACACGAGCGCGTTCGTGCAGACGTATGACACGCGCAACGTGGGCGTGGGCAAGACGCTGACGGCGAGCGGGGGCGTGACGGACGGCAACGGCGGGAATAACTACGCGGTGACGTTCGTGCCGAACGCGACGGGGGTGATCACGACGCGCGCGCTGACGGTGAGTGCGCAGACGGACAACCGGGTGTATGACGGCAGTGTTGCCTCGGCGGTGAGCCCGACGATCACGAGTGGGACGCTGGCGCCGGTGGGGGGCGACACGAGCGCGTTCGTGCAGACGTATGACACGCGCAACGTGGGCGTGGGCAAGACGCTGACGGCGAGCGGGGGCGTGACGGACGGCAACGGCGGGAATAACTACGCGGTGACGTTCGTGCCGAACGCGACGGGGGTGATCACGACGCGCGCGCTGACGGTGAGTGCGCAGACGGACAACCGGGTGTATGACGGCAGTGTTGCCTCGGCGGTGAGCCCGACGATCACGAGTGGGACGCTGGCGCCGGTGGGGGGCGACACGAGCGCGTTCGTGCAGACGTATGACACGCGCAACGTGGGCGTGGGCAAGACGCTGACGGCGAGCGGGGGCGTGACGGACGGCAACGGCGGGAATAACTACGCGGTGACGTTCGTGCCGAACGCGACGGGGGTGATCACGACGCGCGCGCTGACGGTGAGTGCGCAGACGGACAACCGGGTGTATGACGGCAGTGTTGCCTCGGCGGTGAGCCCGACGATCACGAGTGGGACGCTGGCGCCGGTGGGGGGCGACACGAGCGCGTTCGTGCAGACGTATGACACGCGCAACGTGGGCGTGGGCAAGACGCTGACGGCGAGCGGGGGCGTGACGGACGGCAACGGCGGGAATAACTACGCGGTGACGTTCGTGCCGAACGCGACGGGGGTGATCACGACGCGCGCGCTGACGGTGAGTGCGCAGACGGACAACCGGGTGTATGACGGCAGTGTTGCCTCGGCGGTGAGCCCGACGATCACGAGTGGGACGCTGGCGCCGGTGGGGGGCGACACGAGCGCGTTCGTGCAGACGTATGACACGCGCAACGTGGGCGTGGGCAAGACGCTGACGGCGAGCGGGGGCGTGACGGACGGCAACGGCGGGAATAACTACGCGGTGACGTTCGTGCCGAACGCGACGGGGGTGATCACGACGCGCGCGCTGACGGTGAGTGCGCAGACGGACAACCGGGTGTATGACGGCAGTGTTGCCTCGGCGGTGAGCCCGACGATCACGAGTGGGACGCTGGCGCCGGTGGGGGGCGACACGAGCGCGTTCGTGCAGACGTATGACACGCGCAACGTGGGCGTGGGCAAGACGCTGACGGCGAGCGGGGGCGTGACGGACGGCAACGGCGGGAATAACTACGCGGTGACGTTCGTGCCGAACGCGACGGGGGTGATCACGACGCGCGCGCTGACGGTGAGTGCGCAGACGGACAACCGGGTGTATGACGGCAGTGTTGCCTCGGCGGTGAGCCCGACGATCACGAGTGGGACGCTGGCGCCGGTGGGGGGCGACACGAGCGCGTTCGTGCAGACGTATGACACGCGCAACGTGGGCGTGGGCAAGACGCTGACGGCGAGCGGGGGCGTGACGGACGGCAACGGCGGGAATAACTACGCGGTGACGTTCGTGCCGAACGCGACGGGGGTGATCACGACGCGCGCGCTGACGGTGAGTGCGCAGACGGACAACCGGGTGTATGACGGCAGTGTTGCCTCGGCGGTGAGCCCGACGATCACGAGTGGGACGCTGGCGCCGGTGGGGGGCGACACGAGCGCGTTCGTGCAGACGTATGACACGCGCAACGTGGGCGTGGGCAAGACGCTGACGGCGAGCGGGGGCGTGACGGACGGCAACGGCGGGAATAACTACGCGGTGACGTTCGTGCCGAACGCGACGGGGGTGATCACGACGCGCGCGCTGACGGTGAGTGCGCAGACGGACAACCGGGTGTATGACGGCAGTGTTGCCTCGGCGGTGAGCCCGACGATCACGAGTGGGACGCTGGCGCCGGTGGGGGGCGACACGAGCGCGTTCGTGCAGACGTATGACACGCGCAACGTGGGCGTGGGCAAGACGCTGACGGCGAGCGGGGGCGTGACGGACGGCAACGGCGGGAATAACTACGCGGTGACGTTCGTGCCGAACGCGACGGGGGTGATCACGACGCGCGCGCTGACGGTGAGTGCGCAGACGGACAACCGGGTGTATGACGGCAGTGTTGCCTCGGCGGTGAGCCCGACGATCACGAGTGGGACGCTGGCGCCGGTGGGGGGCGACACGAGCGCGTTCGTGCAGACGTATGACACGCGCAACGTGGGCGTGGGCAAGACGCTGACGGCGAGCGGGGGCGTGACGGACGGCAACGGCGGGAATAACTACGCGGTGACGTTCGTGCCGAACGCGACGGGGGTGATCACGACGGCGCCCTTGACGGTGACGGCGGTGACGGACAGCCGGGGCTACAACGGGACGACGAGTTCGGGCGGGGCGCCGACGGTGGGGGCGTTGTTTAGCGGGGACACGATCAGCACGGCGGCGACGCAGAGCTACGACACGAAGAACGTGGGGATCACCAAGACGCTGACGGCGAGCGGACTGGTGGTGAGCGACGGCAACAGCGGGAATAACTACGCGATCAACTACGTGACGAACGCGACGGGGGTGATCACGACGGCGCCCTTGACGGTGACGGCGGTGACGGACAGCCGGGGCTACAACGGGACGACGAGTTCGGGCGGGGCGCCGACGGTGGGGGCGTTGTTTAGCGGGGACACGATCAGCACGGCGGCGACGCAGAGCTACGACACGAAGAACGTGGGGATCACCAAGACGCTGACGGCGAGCGGACTGGTGGTGAGCGACGGCAACAGCGGGAATAACTACGCGATGACGTACGTGCCGAACGCGACGGGGGTGATCACGGCGGCGCCGTTGACGGTGACGGCGGTGACGGACAGCCGGGGCTACAACGGGACGACGAGTTCGGGCGGGGCGCCGACGGTGGGGGCGTTGTTTAGCGGGGACACGATCAGCACGGCGGCGACGCAGAGCTACGACACGAAGAACGTGGGGATCACCAAGACGCTGACGGCGAGCGGACTGGTGGTGAGCGACGGCAACGGCGGGAATAACTACGCGGTGACGTTCGTGCCGAACGCGACGGGGGTGATCACGACGGCGCCCTTGACGGTGACGGCGGTGACGGACAGCCGGGGCTACAACGGGACGACGAGTTCGGGCGGGGCGCCGACGGTGGGGGCGTTGTTTAGCGGGGACACGATCAGCACGGCGGCGACGCAGAGCTACGACACGAAGAACGTGGGGATCACCAAGACGCTGACGGCGAGCGGGCTGGTGGTGAGCGACGGCAACAGCGGGAATAACTATGCGATCAACTACGTGACGAACGCGACGGGGGTGATCACGGCGGCGCCGTTGACGGTGACGGCGAACAATCAGGCCAAGACGTATGGTCAGACGGTGACGTTTGCGGGGACGGAGTTCAGCACGAGCGGATTGCAAAACGGGGAGACGGTGGGCAGCGCGGCGCTCGCGAGCGCGGGTGCGGCTAACACGGCGCACGTGGCGGGCAGTCCGTATGCGATCACGGTAAGTAGCGCGACGGGCGGGACGTTCACGGCGGGCAACTACAGCATTACGTATGCGCCGGGCGCGCTGACGGTGAATCAGGCGGCGCTGACGGTGACGGCGAACAATCAGACCAAGACGTATGGTCAGACGGTAACGTTTGCGGGAACGGAGTTCACGACCTCGGCGTTACAGAATGGCGAGGCGGTAAGCAGCGTATCGCTCGCGAGCGTGGGCGCGGTTAACACGGCGCACGTGGCGGGCAGCCCGTATGCGATCACGGCAAGTAGCGCGACGGGCGCGGGCTTTACGCCAGGAGACTACAACATTAATTACGTGCCGGGCGCGCTGACGGTGAATCCGGCAGCGCTGACGGTGACGGCGAACAGTCAGGCAAAAACGTACGGTCAGACGGTAACGTTTGCGGGAACGGAGTTCACGACCACGGCGTTGCAGAACGGCGAGGCGGTGAGCAGCGTGTCGCTCGTGAGTACAGGTGCGGTTAACACGGCGCACGTGGCGGGCAGCCCGTATGCGATCACGGCAAGTAGCGCGACGGGCGCAGGCTTCACGCCGGGAGACTACAACATTAATTACGTGCCGGGCGCGCTGACGGTGAATCCGGCAGCGCTGACGGTGACGGCGAACAGTCAGGCAAAAACGTACGGTCAGACGGTGACGTTCGCGGGGACTGAGTTCACTACCGCTGGGTTAAAAAACAGCGAAACGGTGGGTAGCGCGACGCTAACCAGCGCGGGTGCGGTTAACACCGCGCAGGTGGCGGGTAGTCCATACGCGATCACGGCGAGCACCGCGACGGGCGGAACGTTCACGCCGAGTGATTACACGACTAGCTATGTGAACGGCAACCTGACGGTAAATTTGGCGGCGCTCGCTATCAAGGCCAATAACGCTTCGCGTGCGGAAGGCGTGCCTAACCCGCCGTTCACGGCGACTTATACAGGATTCGTCAATAGCGAGACGCCCGCCGCGCTGACCGGCACGCTAGTATTTAATACACCCGCAACGATTGCGTCGCCGGCGGGGATTTATACGATAACGCCCTCGGGCCAATCGTCCACGAACTACTCGATCAGCTTTATTAACGGGGCGCTTACCGTAGGTACTCCACCGTCGCCGGTCGTTGTCGTCGTCAACGGGCTGACAACCGGCGATCAATTTGCGCTTCTGCAACAACTGGGTATGCTGAATTACATCAAACCATTGCCGGATTGCGCCGGGAAAGCCGGCGTTGTGGGTGGGGCGGCGGTGAAGACCGTGGTGGTCGGGGCAACGGCGCAATGCGCCAGCGGCGGCTTGGTGGAGTATACAGCGGCAAATCCTTAGTACTTCGTGCGGGCGCCCGCAGGATGTCGGGCGCGGACGAGGCGTCGGCCTGAAAATTCCGACGTTATGCGTTGCGGGTAACCGGTGTGCGCAATGGCCCGGCGACTACGTGCGCTGGGTAAATCCAAGCTGGCGCCATCCTTCATAAACCACGATGGAAACGGCGTTCGCGAGATTGATACTGCGGCTGGCGGAGGCCATGGGAATATACAGGCGATTCGCCGGTTCGATGGCGCCGAGCAAGGGGTCGGGGAGCCCGCGCGTCTCGGGACCAAATATGAATGCGTCGCCAGCCTGGAACGGTAAATTGTCGTAGCGTTCGGAGCCACGCGTTGTTAGCGCAAACATGCGCCGGCCGGCGAGAGCGGACCGGCACTGCAGCCAATCGTCATGAACGAAGCACTCGATAGTGCCGCGGTAATCCATGCCGGCGCGCTCGAGTTGCTTGTCGGACAGCGAAAAACCGAGCGGGCGCACGAGATGTAGCCGGCAACCGGTATTTGCGCACATGCGCATGACATTGCCGGTGTTGGGCGGTATTTCGGGCTCATACAGCACAATCTCAAACATCGCTTGATTTTCTCCCAGAACCGTCACGCCCCGCGTACGCGGTTGCAGCCAATCCCAGACCGGCGGCTAAAGTTAGGGTAGTCGCTGGAACAGGTTGCAGGATTCACGCAAACAAAAAACGACGATTTTTGCTCTAACCTGAAGCCTTAATCCTGTTTCGGGGTTCTCGCCACCACCCAGCCATGTATCTCGCTTGCACCCGCTTTCCGCAGGTTGCGCGCAATTTCGTTAAGAGTGGCGCCGGTCGTCAGCACGTCGTCGATTACGGCGACGCGCATGCCGGACAAGTCGATGTCGCACACGAATGCGCCGCGAATATTTTTCGCGCGCGCCCGCCACGGCAGGGTTGCCTGCGGCGCGCCGTCGCGCACGCGCCGGCACGCTGCAGTCGCCAGTTTGATTCCCGTGGTGCGGCTGACAAAGCGTGCGATCTCAAGCGCCTGGTTGAAGCCGCGCTCGCGCAGACGCGCCGGCGCGAGCGGCATCGGCACGATGAGATCGGCCGTGCCGGTTCGGGCGGTGAGCGCGTTCGCAAAAAAACGCGCGAGGGCCAGATTGCCGGCATATTTGTAGTCATGTATCAACGGCGCGAGCGGCCAGGCATAGACGAACGCCGCGGTCACTGCGTCGAAACGCGGCGGCTCGCTCAAGCACGCACCGCACAGCTGGCCCCGGTGGGTGGGCAGCGCGCATTGCGGACAGCACTCGGCCGGCAGCCACGGCAGCGCGGCATGGCACGCCGCGCACAACGGGTGGTCGGCCGCCGCTGCGTGACATAACGCGCAGTGCTGCGGCAGGACGGCACGCGCAAATTGCGCACAATTGTTCAAAATTAGCTGGCGCCAATTTGACAAGCGGCGGGTGATCGCTGATGATGCAAAGCGCATGATCTAACGGAAGTTTTTACAATCAAATCGGATAGTGACCCGCGCGCGCAACGCCATGGATATCCTAACCTACAACGCGCAAGGCACGGCAACTGACGACAACCTGCGCACCGATCGCTGGAGCATCGACCAGGTCGCGGCAGTGCTGGATTTGCCTTTCAACGATTTGCTCTACCGCGCGCACGGCGTGCACCGCAAAAATTTCGACGCCAACGCGGTGCAGCTGTCGACCTTGCTGTCGATCAAGACCGGCGGCTGTCCGGAAGATTGCGGTTATTGCCCGCAGGCGGCGCGCTATCATACCGGGGTAGCCAACGAAGACATGCTCCCGCTCGACGCGGTGGTTACCGCAGCACGCGCGGCGCGCGACCAAGGGGCGACGCGTTTTTGCATGGGCGCGGCATGGCGCGGACCCAAGCAGCGCGATCTTGAGCGCGTGATCGAGATGGTCAAGGCGGTGCGCGGGTTGGGTATGGAAACGTGTGCGACGCTCGGCATGCTGAAAGAAGGCCAGGCCGAGCAGTTGAAGGATGCGGGGCTCGATTACTACAACCACAATCTCGATACCGCGCCCGAGTTCTACGGCGAAATCATTTCGACGCGCACGCAGGACGACCGTCTCAATACGCTAGAAAAAGTGCGCGGTGCCGGTATCCACGTCTGCTGCGGCGGCATTGTCGGCATGGGCGAAACGCGCCGCACGCGCGCGGCATTGATTGCGCAATTGGCGAATCTCGATCCGTACCCTGAAAGCGTGCCCATCAACAATCTGGTCCAGGTCGAAGGCACGCCGCTCCACGGCACCGAAGAAATCGATCCATTCGAATTCGTGCGCACTATCGCGTGCGCGCGCATCACCATGCCCACAGCAATGGTGCGCTTGTCGGCGGGTCGCGAGGCAATGTCCGAGGGCATACAGGCGCTGTGCTTTCTGGCGGGTGCGAACTCGATTTTTTATGGCGATAAGCTCCTGACCACTGGCAATCCCGCTGCAGACCGGGACCGCGCGTTGCTGGACAAGCTGGGGATGTATCCGATGATGGTCGGGAGCGAGGGATAAGGAGTGACGGGAAGCGCCGATAGTCTGAAAGCCATTACCTGGACTTGTTTGTCCCGTCGTTTGTTTTACTTCTAAAACCTCAACGCGTCACATGTCACAGCGCGATCTGGCTGCCGATCTTGCCGCGCTCGACGCGCGCGGCCTTATGCGCCAGCGCCGCTTGCTGGAAAGTCCGCAACGCGCGCGCATCGTGGTCGGTGGACGTGAAGTCGTCGCTTTCTGCAGCAACGACTATCTGGGTCTCGCGGCCGATCCGCGCCTGATCGATGCCGCCGCCGAGGGCGCGCGAAAGTTTGGCGTCGGTGCGGGCGCCTCGCACCTGATACTCGGCCACTCGACACCGCACTACAGCCTGGAGGCGACGTTGGCGCAGTTCGTGCAATTGCCGCGCGCGCTGCTGTTCTCGACCGGCTACATGGCGAACATCGGCATCGTGACTGCGCTGGCCGGTCGCGACGACGCGGTATTCGCCGACAAGCTGAATCATGCATCGCTGAACGACGCGGCGTTGTTGTCGCGCGCCACGTTTAAACGCTATCCGCACGCGGGTCTTGCGGCCCTTGAGAAGCTGCTATCGTCATCGGTGGCGCGGCGCAAGCTCGTAGTGACCGACGCGGTGTTCAGCATGGACGGTGACCTTGCACCGGTGCCGCAGCTTCTGCAACTGTGCGAGCGCTACGACGCATGGCTGGTGCTCGACGACGCGCACGGGTTCGGCGTGCTGGGCGCCGGCGGCCGCGGCGTGCTGCAGCATTTCGGCGTGACGTCACCGCGCATCGTATACATGGCCACTCTCGGCAAGGCCGCCGGCGTGTCCGGCGCGTTCGTTGCCGGCGAGCCGCCAATTGATCGAGTGGCTAGTGCAACGCGCGCGCACCTACATTTACACCACGGCGGCCCCACCGTTGCTATCGCACGTGCTGCTCGCGAGCCTCGACATCGTTGCGCGCGAGCATTGGCGGCGTGAGGTGCTTGCGCGGCTGATCGTTCAGGTGAAGCAAGGCCTCGCCGGGTTGCGCTGGCGCCTCTTGCCGTCCGACACCGCGATACAGCCGCTCGTGATCGGCGGTAATGACGAGGCGTTGCGCGTAGCTGCCGCGCTGGAGGCGTGCGGCGTGCTGGTGCCGGCGATACGTCCGCCAACCGTTCCGCGGGGCAGCGCGCGGCTGCGCATCTCGCTGTCGGCAGCGCACACCGAAGCCGATGTTGCACAGCTCGTCGCGGCATTGCGTGAAGTCGCCACCGAATCCTTCGCGGTGAAGTCTTAGTGGGTTTATATTTCGAGAGCAGCGGCAGCGGCAGGGATATAGTACTGTTGCACGGCTGGGGCATGCATGCAGGCGTGTGGAATGAAGTCGCGACGCGGCTTGCGGGCCAATTCCGCGTGCACAGTGTCGATTTGCCCGGCCATGGCCATAGCCCGGCATGCGTGCCGTACACGCTTGATGCAATCGCGGCCCGGCTTACCGCCGCCTGCGCGCCGCGTGCGACGGTTTGCGGATGGTCGCTTGGCGGGCAGCTGGCGATGCGCTGGGCGCTCAGCAGTCCCGCCCAGATCGAGCGGCTCGTACTGATCGCGAGCACGCCACGGTTTGTGCGGGGCCCCGGATGGGATAACGGCATGGAGCCGGCGGTATTCGACGCATTTGCGCGCGATTTCGCGCATGATCCGGGCGGCGTGCTGCGGCGATTTGTGCGGCTGCAGGCGCACGGCGACACGCGCGCGCGCAGCGTATCGCGCCGGCTGCGCGCATGCTTGCCGGAGCTGGCCGCGACAGACGTCGCAAGTTTGGCCGCGGCGCTGCTGATACTCAAGGATACGGATTTGAGTCCGGACTTGCCGCGCATTACACAGCGTGTCCTCATAATGCATGGCGAATTCGACGCCGTCGTAACGCCGGCCGCCGCGGCATATCTTAAGCGCGCCTTGCCGCGGTCCACGCTGGAGATTATCGCGGGCGCAGCGCACGCGCCGTTTATCGGGCGAGCGCAGGATGTTGCGCGGCGCATCGCCGGGTTTTGCCATGGATAACAGCCGCGTGCTCGACAAGCGCCTAATGCGCGCGGCGTTCGAGAAAGCATCGACCGGCTATGACTCAGCGGCGGTACTCCAGCACGAGGTATGCCGGCGCATGCTGTCGCGTCTTGATTTCGTCAAAGTGGAGCCGGCCGCGATACTGGACGCGGGGTGCGGCACTGGCAATGTCATCTCTGAGTTGCGCGCGCGTTATCCACGAGCGGCGCTCTATGCACTCGATATCGCGACGGGCATGGTGCGCCACGCCTGCGCGCGCGTGCCATGGTGGAAGCGCTGCTTAGGGCACGGCGTCGTGCCGGTATGTGGCGACATCGAACAGCTGCCGCTGCGCGCCGGTGCCGCCGACCTGGCGTGGTCGAATCTCGCGCTGCAATGGGTCAATGAACCGCCACGCGCCATCGGGGAATTCCGGCGCGTCCTCGCGCCGGGCGGACTCCTGATGTTCAGCACGTTCGGACCCGATACGTTGAAAGAACTGCGCGCGGCGTATGCGGGCGCCGATCGCTATACGCACGTCAACCGTTTCGTCGACATGCACGATTTGGGCGATATGCTCGTGCACGCGGGATTCGCCGATCCGGTAATGGACATGGAATACATGACGCTGACCTATGCCAATGCGCGCGCACTGATGCGCGACCTTAAAGCGATTGGCGCGCACAACGTAACTGCCGGCCGCCAGCGCGGCATGACGGCGCGCGCAACGCTGGCGGCGGTCGAGCGTAATTACGAGGAATTTCGCGAGGCCGACCGCCTGCCGGCGACGTTTGAAGTGATCTACGGTCATGCCTGGGTGCCACACAAGAGGATTACGCACGAGGGCAAACCGGTAATCGAAATCAAACCGTTGCCGCGAGCGTGACATGACGGTTTCCACTTCACGCTTCAAGCCCAACGGGTTATTCGTAACGGGCACCGACACCGGTGTGGGCAAGACATTGATCGCATGCGCGCTGTTGCACGCGTTTGCGCGCGCGGGCAGGCGCGTTGCGGGCATGAAGCCGGTTGCGGCGGGCGCGGTACTAAGTGCAGAAGGACTCCTCAACGAAGACGTGGCGCGGCTGCGTGCCGCCAGCAGCGTCAATGCCGGGCTTGATCTGGTCAATCCGTATTGTTTCGCGCCGGCGATCGCGCCGCATATCGCGGCGGCGCAAGCGGGCGTTACGATCGAACTTAAGCACATCGCGCACGCGTACGCGCAGCTCGCCGCTACCGCGGATACGGTCGTCGTGGAGGGCGCAGGCGGCTTTTGCGTGCCATTAAACGGTCACGAGGACACCGCCGACTTGGCGCAATATCTGGGATTGCCGGTGATGCTGGTCGTCGGCGTGCGTCTCGGTTGCATGAATCACGCGCTGTTGACGGCACACGCCATACGCGCGCGCGGACTCAAGCTCGCCGGCTGGATCGCCAATCGCATCGATCCAGCGATGCCCGTAGCGAAGGAAAACATCACCGCGCTCGCCGCAAGGCTCGCGGCGCCGCTCCTGGGCGAAATCGAATTCACGGTGACGCCGGACCCGCAGCACATCGCCGGGCTGCTCGATTTGTCCAACCTTGCCTGAACATAGCTAACTCAAAGGCGGGCATTGCAAAACTGAATCCTGAGAATACGCACGTGGCTTTTTGATTGCCTAGACAGTGCCCTATATGATAGATTCCGCATGGTTTTTCGCATGTTGGCGTTGGCATAGGGGCGGCGTGATAGAGTGCGATTGGGGACAGGAATCGGGGTACACCGTTTACCGCCCGCCGCAACAACTCGCGGCCGTCGTCCGGGTTGACAATAAGTTCACGATACATTATTTATATAAAATCGTGGCTTAAATTCAGGTTATGGAGTGAGTAACCAAGCATGGTCATAGCAATCGTAGTGGTTTTATTGGTCGTCGGCTCTGTCCTTTTTCACCTCCTGAGCCCGTGGTATTTCACGCCGATCGCCTCCAATTGGGGCACGATCGACGACACGATCAGCCTCACGTTCTGGGTCACGGGGGCCGTCTTCGTCGCCGTCAATTTGTTTATGGCTTATTGCGTGTTCCGTTACCGTCAGCGCAACGGGAGCCGGGCGGAGTACGAACCCGAGAACAAAAAGCTGGAGGCGTGGCTGGTCGGACTGACTACGCTTGGCGTCATCGCCCTGTTGGCCCCCGGCTTGTTTGTATGGGCGAATATCGTCACCGTCCCGGACAACGCCGCGGTGTTTGAGGCCGTGGGCAAGCAGTGGCACTGGAGCTATCGCTTTCCCGGGAAGGACGGCGTGCTGGGCATTGTCGATGCCAAGCACGTCAGCGACAAAAACCCGTTTGGTATTAATCCCGACGATCCCAACGGACAGGATGACGTCCTGGTAACAAGTCCGGAGGTACATCTGCCCATCGGCAAGCCGGTCAAGGCGCTGCTCCGTTCGATAGACGTGCTGCACGACTTCGCTGTGGCACAGTTCCGGGTCAAGATGGATCTGGTGCCGGGCTTGGTCACCTATATCTGGTTCACCCCCACCCGCACCGGGACATTCGACCTCCTCTGCGAAGAATTATGTGGCGTTGCACATTTCACCATGCGTGGCAAAGTCATAGTCGAAGAAGAGAGCGCTTATCAGGCGTGGCTAAGCAGTTATCCGACGTTCGCGCAAACCGCGGCGCAAACAGCCGGCGACGCTGGCGCAGGTAAATTGCTCTATGCCGTGTGTGCGTCCTGTCATGGCGCGCAAGCGGAGGGTAACCCTGCGCTGCATGCGCCGAAGCTGAGCGGGCAAGGCGATTGGTACTTGCACCGGCAATTGAAATCTTTCAAGCAAGGCGCGCGGGGGACCCACGACAACGATGTCTTTGGAAAAATGATGGCGCCGATGGCGGCGACTTTGGTTGACGACACCGCTATCGATAATGTCAGCGCTTATATCAAGACGCTGCCGGATGGCCGGGCCCCGGCCACGGTGACGGGGAATGCGGACAACGGCCGACACCTGTATGTATCGACCTGTGGAACCTGTCACGGTCCCAATGGGCGCGGCGTACAACAGATGAATGCCCCCGGGCTGAAGGGTATGAGCGATTGGTACATGGTTACTCAATTGAAAAATTTCAAACAGGGCGTTCGCGGCTCCCATCCGAAAGACATGTACGGACCGCAAATGACATTGATGGCTGCAACTTTGAACGACGATCAGGCAGTCAATGACATCGTCGCCTACATCAATACCCTGCAATGACCCGCCTGCTCGAGCGCCATGCTGTTCATACCCTTGTTGCACTAGCAATGAGACGCAGGCGAACAGCACATTGATGAAGAAGTAGCGAACAGGAGATTCTGATGGAATATATTGCGCATGACGCATCGGCTTTCGCCCCGCCGGCCGAAGTCGAGGAGATGGAGCTATACCATCCGAAAACTTTTATCGGGAAGTACATCTGGTGCCAGGACGCCAAAGTCATTGCCGTCCAGTACGGGATCACCGCCATCGGGATAGGGTTGGTGGCGCTGGTGTTGTCGGGATTGATGCGGCTGCAACTCGGTTTCCCGCACCTCTTCTCCTTTATCGATCCCGCCCACTACCTGCAGTTTGTCACCATGCACGGCATGATCATGGTGATCTACCTGCTCACCGCGCTGTTCCTGGGCGGGTTTGGCAACTACCTCATCCCGCTGATGGTCGGCGCCCGCGATATGGTTTTCCCCTACGTCAACATGGTGAGTTACTGGGTCTATTTATTCGCCGTGCTGTTACTGGTCGCGAGCTTCTTCGTGACCGGCGGCCCCACCGGCGCCGGTTGGACGCTGTATCCGCCCCAAGCCATCCTCCCGGGCACACCGGGGGCGACCTGGGGAATCATCCTGATGCTCATTTCGCTGGCATTTTTCATCATTGGATTCACGATGGGCGGTTTGAACTATGTGGTCACCGTGTTTCAGGCACGCACGCGCGGGATGACACTGATGCGGCTGCCCTTGACGGTATGGGGGATTTTGACGGCCACCGTCCTGGCGTTGTTGGCCTTTCCCGCCTTGTTCGTCAGCGCCATCATGATGACACTGGACCTCACGCTCGGCACGAGTTTCTTCATGCCCGCCGTCGTCTCGCAGGGACAACACCTCGATCACAATGGCGGAAGCCCGGTGTTGTTTCAACATCTGTTCTGGTTTTTCGGCCATCCCGAGGTCTACATTGTCGCCCTGCCGGCGTTCGGCATCGTCTCCGACCTGATCAGCGTCCATGCCAGACGAAACATCTTCGGCTACCGGATGATGGTGTGGGCGATTGTGGCCATCGGCGGCTTGAGTTTCATCGTATGGGCGCACCACATGTACGTCAGCGGGATGAACCCGTACTTCGGCTTCTTTTTCGCCACCACCACGCTGATCATCGCCGTCCCGACGGCGCTCAAGGTCTACAACTGGGTGCTGACGTTGTGGCGGGGCAACATCCACCTCACCGTGCCCATGCTGTTTGCCATCGGCTTCGTCTTCACGTTTATCAACGGCGGGTTAACCGGACTCTTCCTGGGTAACGTGACCGTGGATCTGCCGCTGTCCGACACCATGTTCGTGGTCGCGCACTTCCATATGGTGATGGCCATTGCGCCCATCCTGGTCGTGTTCGGGGCGATCTACCATTGGTACCCCAAGATCACCGGGCGCATGCTGAACGATACCCTGGGGCAATTTCACTTCTGGATCACCTTCGTCGGCAGCTATTGCATCTACTACCCCATGCACTACCTGGGCATGCTGGGCGTGCCGCGCCGGTATTATGCAATTGGCGGCACGGACTTTATCCCGCAATCGGCGCACTCGGTGAACGTCGGGATCACGGTCGCGGCGTTGATTGTGGGCGTCGTCCAACTGGTGTTTTTATATAATCTGATCTGGAGCTATTTCAAGGGCAAACCATCGGGCGGCAACCCTTGGAACGCCACCACGCTGGAGTGGCAAACCCCCGACACCCCGCCGAAGCACGGCAACTTTGGCGCGACGCTGCCGGTGGTCTATCGCTGGGCCTACGATTACAGCGTGCCGGGCGCCGAGCAGGACTTCATACCGCAAAACGTCCCGCCGGCAGATGTCGCGCGCAATAGCAATAAGACGTAGGCGATCCGGAATCCAACGACGTGGGTATTTTTCATGAACTGACGGTCAAGCCGTGGGGCACGGCCCAGGGCAAGGTCGATGACCTTTACGCCGGCGGCGAATCATCTGCCGGAATTGCGAAGAAACTCGCTTTGCGGGTATTTCTTGCAGTGGTCGCGGTCCTGTTCATGCTTTTGGTTATCGCCTATGGGCGCCGGATGGCGTATGAGGACTGGCGTCCCTCGCCTCAACTGGGGCTGTTGTGGGCGAATACGTTGGTGCTGATATTGAGCAGTGTCGCCTTGCAATGGGCGCAGTATTCAGTACGGCGCGGGCGGATGGACGCCATGCGGGTCGGCCTGCTTGGTGCCGGCGCGTTCACCGTGGTATTTCTGTTCGGGCAGTACCTCGCCTGGCGGCAACTGAGCACGATGGTTTATTTTGAATTATCGAACCCTGCCATCGCGTTTTTTTATCTGATCACGGGATTGCACGGACTGCATCTGGTGGGCGGTTTGGTGGCCTGGGGCAGGACCATCACCAAAGTGTGGGGCGATTTTGACGCGGCGAAAATTAGGCGGAGTGTGGAACTGTGTACCACCTACTGGCACTTCCTGCTGATGGTCTGGTTGGTTCTTTTTGGTCTGCTGTTTACAGGGAATAATTTGGACATTTTATTGAAGTTCTGTGGAATTCGGTAAACAGGCGCAAAGCACATGACACAAGCACACGCACACGCAATTGCGGCAAATACCGCGGAGACTCTCCCGTTGGCTGAAGGCCTGCACGGTGTTGTCGCCGACTGGTCCTCGGACCAGCGGGCGTTCAAGAACGTCCCCTGGGGCAAGGCCATGATGTGGATCTTTCTCGTCAGCGATACCTTCATCTTCAGCGCTTTTTTAATCTCCTACATGACGGTGAGAATGTCCACCACGGAGCCGTGGCCCAACCCCAGTGAGGTTTTCGCTTTGACGCTCTGGGGCAAGAAAATCCCCCTTATCCTGATCGCCATCATGACCTTCGTCTTGATCAGCAGCAGCGGGACGATGGCCATGGCAGTCAAGTTCGGTTATGAAAAAAATAAAAAGATCACCTTTATCTTGTTGTTGATCACCGCGGCATTGGGCGCGACATTTGTCGGGATGCAGGCTTTTGAGTGGACCAAGCTGATCGTGGATGAGGGGATACGTCCCTGGGGCAATCCCTTGGGCGCGGCCCAGTTTGGCTCGGCCTTTTTCATGATCACGGGCTTCCATGGCACTCACGTGTCGATCGGCGTGATATTCCTGATCATCGTGGCGATCAAGGTTATACGCGGAGATCTGGATCACGAGAGACCGGGTTTTATGACCGGCAGGAAGGGGAAGTACGAGATCGTCGAAATCATGGGCCTGTATTGGCACTTCGTCGATCTGGTGTGGGTATTCATCTTCGCACTTTTCTATCTTTGGTAGGGGAAATCATGGCGCACGCACAGGGGCAACAACACCCGATAGGCATTTATCTCAAGATCTGGGGATTGCTGTTTGTTCTCAGCACCGCGTCTTATCTGGTCGACTACTTCCACTTTCACGGTTATCTCAGATGGTTTCTGATCATCGTGTTCATGTTGTTGAAGGCCGGGCTGATCGTTGCCGTCTTCATGCACATGATGTGGGAGCGGCTGGCCCTGATGTACGCCATCGTGGTCCCGCCGCTGTTGTTGATGGTACTTTTGGGCATCGGAGCGCTTGAAGCGGACTACACCTTTTTTACGCGGGGCGTCTATTTCGTGAAGGGATTGTTCTAGCGTGGCTAGATCGAATTGCGGCAAGCCCATCTATTATTGTCCGACTCCGTTCCTTACACACAAGAACCGCCTATGACCAAAAAAAGCTACGCGATGCACATCTCGACAATTCTTGGTGCCACGGCGGTGCTGATGTTGTTTTTTTTCGTGCTGGTGATCCATCACCGCGACGTTCCTGACCGAGTCCGACAGGATCGCGGCGTGCTGTTGGGCACGGGTTCAAGTGTGGCCGAGCGGATTAAACCCGTCGGCCAGGTCGACGTCGCGGTGGCGGAAACTCCGCGGGAGCCAGCGAAGATCGCGGTGGCCGCGGCGGCGCCCGTCCGCGACGGACAACAGGTTTACCAGGCTACTTGCGTGGTCTGCCACGATGCCGGTATCGCCGGCGCGCCGAAGCTGGGTGATAAGGGTCAGTGGTCCAAGCGTATTGCCAAGGGCGCCGCCACTCTCTACGCCAGCGCCGTTAATGGAGTACAGGGAAGCGCGGGACCGATGCCGGCCAAAGGCGGGAACCCGGCGCTGAGCGATGCCGAGGTCAAGGCCGCCGTCGACTACATGGTAGCGCGCTCGAAATAAGCGGCGAAAACCGCAAGACTCCAGAAGTTTCGTTCATTGCGGGAGGGGATACCCGCGTTTGCCGGTTCGCGCTGACGACCGTAATGGTCACCTGTTCTGCCGATTGCGGGTTCTCATTTGCGGACCTCGAAGGTGACGGGTAAAACCGGACCGCGGCGGAATTTCAGGTCGATGTCGACCCGGTCGCCGGCGCGCAGTGTCCGGCTCGGGTTCATCAGCATCAGATGATAACCGCCCGGCGCAAAGATCAAACTCGCGTTGGGTGCAAGCTCGATCGACGACGCATGCACCATACCGGCCATGCCGTCCTTCAGAATAGTGCGGTGTATCATCACGGTCCCGAACCCGGAACTACTCGCGGCCACGAGTACCTGTGTGCGTGACGTGTTGTTTTGCAACGTCAGGTACCCCGCCATCGTGGCCACGCCGGGCGGAGATTCCCGGATCCAGGCATCGCGTACGGACACGCCCGCCTCATCACTCGCAGCGAGGACGAGGGTCTGCGCCAATATCAGACAGACGAAAACCGGATGCCGCCATCTCACGTCGGTTTAGCTCCTTCAAGTTCTTGCAGCACCTTGAAACGCCTGCTGATAGCCTCCGCATCAAGGGGCGGCGTGAACATGGCATGGTAGCGGGCCCGCGGATCCACCAGAAATACCGTCGCGCTGTGATAGACGGGATAGTTTTCCATACCCGGTGTGAACGCTACCTGGTACGCGGCGCCTAGTTGACCAGCGAGGTTACCGATCTGCGCGTCGTCTCCTGTCACGCCGAGAAAGGTCGTATCAAAATAATCCACGTATTGCCTGAGCTTGCCAGCGGTATCGCGATTTGGATCTACTGAGATAAAGACGATCTGGATATCTTCGGCACCGACCGTACTTTTAGCGATGTTCTCACGCGCGCGGGCCAGTACCGCCAGGGTCGTCGGACAGATGTCCGGGCAATGGGTAAAGCCGAAAAAGAGAAAGGACCATTTACCCTTCAAGCGCGCAAGATCAAATACCCGATTCTGATGATCGGTGAGCGCAAAGGCCGTCAGTGCCTTCGGATCAGGGAACAATGTCATCACCCGATCCGGCAGCAACATGGCCCGCGATTCGTTGTCCCGATCTGATGCAGCAAGCCACATTCCGGCAAGCATCGCGGCCAGCGCGACGGTTGTCATCATAATGCTGAATTTAAAAGATAGTTGTTTCATGACTGCTCAAGGAGGAAATCTTAAGGCCGCCGCCGACTACAGCGTGGCACGGTCGGAGTAACCGGTAGAAACCGAGCAACGGCCATAGGGGGTTCGGGACCCGCAAAAAAGAACTGTTTGCCGTCGCTTAAGGCTTGATCAAAACGCGCAAAGTCGTGATTGGTTTATTGGATTCCAATCAATCCCCCTTGCCACGTGCAAAAGCGGCGCAGCACGACAGCGCGGACTATTCCGCCATTGAACCGGCGGATCGAACTGACCGTTAAGCCTTCTTCACGTACGCCGAACACCAGCCCTTCCCGGCCACCTGCTTGCCCGCGAAGATCGGACAGCCGCCCCAGGCGTCGGCCGGCTTGCCCTGATACAACATGCAGTTCGCGCAAGTCTGTCCGGCCTGGTATTTCGCGAATTTGGCCTTGTCCACCTTGGTCCCGTCATGCTTGTAGCCGAGGCTCTGTGCCTGGGCGTCCTTCTCGTCCACCTTGGCGCCTTGCGCGGCGGCATTACCGACGCTGCCTGCGATCGCGGCCGACGCCACCGCCACCGAACCTGCTTTGAGGAAAGAGCGGCGGCCGGTATTGATACGATTCCGTTTCATTTGACGAGTCTCCACACGGTTAAAAATAAAACTGCAGCAGCGCCGTAGTTACGGCGCACTCATCGCATTTGCTTAGCGTATTTCATTTTCGTGCTCACCCGCTTCTTCGCGCTAAAACCGACTGGTAGCGCACGGGTGCCGGTGTGGCCAAGCCTCACTACCCAATCGCTTAAAACGCCATGACGATCGGTTCCATGCCGCCGAACTGCGCTTCCGGGTGACGCTGCGCGACTTGGTCGCGTATTGCCTGGATTCTGCGAAACGGGACGTCCACCATCATAAGCACCTTGCCGCGCGCGATGTCATCATGGAACGCCTTGAGCTTGGAGTTGGGCACCTGAGTGCCGACCATGCTTGATACCCAGGCGCCGAAGAATCCGCCGAGCAGCGCGGTGATTAATATCGTCACCAGCTGTAACGAGACTCCGCCTGGCGGCAGCAACACCACCAGCACGCCACCAAGCGTGCCGGCAACACCGCCGATGGCAAGACCCATTTGGGCGGCGTGCATAATGTCAGTTTTTTGCAGCACGCTCGCCTCCGGCATATCATTGGGCAGCGTGCCGCGTTTGGCGAGAAAATGCATGTTACGCTCTTCGATGCGCAAGAGCAGCATTTCGTCGAGCATGCTGCGCGCGCTTGGGCAGTCCGCCAGAATGAAATAGAGCCTTTTTCTCATTGGGGCTCCCTCCTTGGTTGGTTTAAATCGGGTCTGGACTTCTAGATTTGATCGATAGGCGTTTAATTTAGCGTTGGGGAATCGAAAAGTCCATAAAAATTGGGACCAAGATACGATCCGACCAGTGTTAAAATTCTGCTGGCAGTCGGCCGGACAGTCGTTATCCGTGCCGTTGCGGTCCCAGTCGAGAAAAGTCCGCGGTTCACAGTAGGGTGGCGGCCAATGACCGTCCGCCGCGAGGCGACGAACAGGGCCACCTGACCGGCGAGCGAGCGCCTGGCTGTCGCCCGCGCGTTGAGGGAACAACTGCGCCGCAGGTGATCCGAGATTCACAGCAGACCTGCGGCCGATAACGAGTTTAACGCACTGTCGGAGTAAAGCATGATGGGTAAGTGGGCGCAGCGTTTGGTGGCAGCCGCAGCGTTGGCGCCGGCACTGGCAAGCGCCGACCGCTACAACCTGCAGACGCCGCAAACCATCATCGCGCATGAGATCTACGATCTGCATACGCTGATTTTCGTAATCTGCTGTGCGATTTTCGTGGTGGTGTTCGGCGCGATGTTTTACGCCATCATCATGCACCGCAAGGCGGCCGGCTACCAAGCCAAGCAGTTCCACGAGAGCACCTCGGTCGAGATCGCGTGGACCATCGTGCCGTTCCTGATCCTAATCGGCATGGCGTATCCGGCGACTAAAACGGTGATCGCGATGAAAGACACGTCCCGCCCCGATCTGACCATCAAAGCCACCGGCTATCAGTGGAAATGGGGCTATGACTATCTGCAGGAGGGCATCAGCTTCTACAGCAGCCTCGCCACGCCGCGCGATCAGCTCGAAGGCAATGCGCCGAAGGGTGTGAATTACCTGCTTGAAGTCGATAACCCGGTGGTGGTGCCGGTCGGCAAGAAAGTGCGCATTATCATGACTGCCAATGACGTGATTCATGCCTGGTGGGTGCCGGCGCTGGGCGTCAAGCAGGACGCGATACCCGGATTTGTGCGGGACACGTGGTTCAGGGTTGACAAGGCGGGCACTTATCGCGGCCAATGCGCCGAGCTGTGCGGCAAGGATCACGGTTACATGCCGATCGTGGTCGAGGCGATCGAACCCGGCAAATACGCGCTATGGGTCGCCGAGCAGCAGAAGAAAATGGTGGCGCAGGCCGACGACCCGAACAAGACCTACACCCTCGATGAACTCAAGACGCGCGGCGAAAAAGTCTACGCCGCCAACTGCCAGGTTTGCCACCAGGCGAACGGCATGGGCCAGCCGCCCGCGTTTCCGGCATTGTCGGGCTCCAAGATCGCGACGGGTACCAAGGACGGCCATATCGGCGTCGTGCTGAACGGCAAGCCCGGCACTGCGATGGCAGCGTTCAAGCAATTGTCGGACGTCGAGCTTGCCGCGGTGATCACCTACGAACGCAACGCCTGGAACAATAAGACCGGCGAAATGGTCGCCCCCGCCGACGTCAAGGCCGGGCGCAAATAAGCGCGCGCGCACCGAATCGCGAGAATCAAGGAGAGCACCATGGAAGCAGTACACGCTCACGACCACGCTCACGACCACGACGATCACGCGCATCATCCGGCGGGCATCATGCGCTGGATCACGACCACCAACCACAAAGACATCGGCACGCTCTACCTGACATTCAGCTTGACGATGTTTTTCGTCGGCGGGGTGCTCGCGCTCGGAATTCGCGCCGAACTATTCGAGCCCGGTCTGCAGTTCTGGCGCCCTGAATTCTTTAACGAGCTCACCACCATGCATGGCCTGATCATGGTGTTTGGCGCGATCATGCCGGCGTTCGTTGGCTTCGCCAATTGGCAGATTCCGATGATGATAGGCGCGCCGGACATGGCGTTCGCGCGCATGAACAACTGGAGCTTCTGGCTGCTGCCGGCGGCGGCATGCCTGCTGGTTGGATCGTTCTTCGCGCCCGGCGGCGCGCCCGCGGCCGGCTGGACGCTCTACGCACCGCTGTCAACGCAGATGGGTCCCGGGATGGATCTGGGCATATTCGCAATTCATATCATGGGCGCGTCGTCGATCATGGGCTCGATCAACATCATCACCACCATCCTCAACATGCGCGCGCCCGGCATGGACCTGATGAAAATGCCGCTGTTCGTGTGGACCTGGCTGATCACCGCCTACCTGCTGATCGCGGTGATGCCGGTGCTCGCCGGCGCGGTCACGATGGTGCTGACCGACCGCCACTTCGGCACCAACTTCTTTAACGCCGCCGGCGGCGGCGACCCGGTGATGTTCCAGCATATTTTCTGGTTCTTCGGCCATCCCGAGGTCTACATTATGATCCTGCCGGCATTCGGCATCATTTCGCAGGTGATCCCGGCGTTCGCGCGCAAGCCGCTGTTCGGCTATGCGTCGATGGTGTATGCGCTGGCGTCGATTGCGATCCTGTCATTCATCGTGTGGGCGCACCATATGTTTACCACCGGCATGCCGGCGGCCGGGCAGCTCTTTTTCATGTTTGCGACAATGCTGATCGCGGTGCCGACCGGGGTCAAGGTGTTCAACTGGATCGCGACCATGTGGCAAGGCTCGCTGACGTTCGAAACGCCGATGCTGTTCGCAGTCGGCTTCATTTTCGTCTTCACCATGGGCGGTTTTACCGGCCTCATCCTCGCCATCACGCCCATCGATATCCAGGTGCAGGATACCTATTACGTGGTCGCGCATTTCCACTACGTGCTGGTTGCTGGCTCGCTGTTCGCGCTTTTCGCCGGCACTTATTTCTGGATTCCCAAGTGGACCGGCCACATGTACGACGAGACGCTCGGCAAATGGCACTTCTGGCTGTCGATAATGTTTTTCAACGTCACGTTTTTCCCGATGCACTTCCTGGGACTCGCCGGCATGCCGCGCCGCATACCCGACTATGCGCTGCAATTCGCCGACTTCAATATGGTCGCGTCGATCGGCGCGTTCGGCTTTGGCCTGGCGCAATTGATTTTCCTGACCATCGTGGTGAAATGCGTCAAGGGCGGCGAGACGGCGCCGGACAAGCCGTGGGAAGGCGCAGATACGCTTGAATGGACGCTGCCGTCACCGGCTCCTTATCACACGTTCGCGACGCCGCCGGTCGTCAAGTGAACACTCAGTCCATGGCGCGGCAGTCTGCCAATCTCAGGACCGCGCTGGTTCTTGGATCGATCGCGGCGGTATTTTTCACCGGCGTGATCGTCTGGCATTGGTTATGGTGACCCAGGCGCAATCGAATCTGGTGATGATGCGCAAACTGCTGATCGTGGCGGTGGTCATGTTCGGCTTTGGTTTCGCGTTGATACCGTTCTACAAGAAAATCTGCGAAGTCGCCGGCATCAACAGCGTGATCAAGGCCGACGCGGTTGTTAACACCCAGGTCGATGCTGCGCGCTTGATCACGATCGAATTCGATTCGAACTTGAGCGGGAAACTGCCGTGGACTTTCCGTCCGCTGCAGACGAGCATGCGCATACATCCGGGCGAACCGACCACGGTGATGTACGAGATCCGCAACGCGTCGGACCATGCCGTCACCGGGCAGGCGATCCCGAGCTACGGCCCGCAGCTCGCCGCGCGCTACTTTAAGAAGCTCGAATGCTTCTGCTTTACGCAGCAGACGCTGCAGCCGGGCGAGGCGAGACTGATGCCGGTGGTGTTCGTCATCGAGCGGGGATTGCCGGACGACGTTAACACGATCACATTGTCGTATGCGTATTTCGAAATTGAAGGCACGGCCAGGAAAGCGAGTTGATGGACATGGCGGAAGGGCAAAAAACGGCAAGCGCAACGCCGCTGCAAGTTATCAAGGCGGTGTTGTGGTCGTTCTTCGGCGTCCGCCGGCGCGCGGATTACGACGAAGGACGCGGTGTCGCTGAAGCCGCTGCAGGTCATCGTCGCGGGCATCATCGGCGCGATCGCTGTTGGTATTGACTTTTGTCACGCTGGCACGTTTCATCACCCGCTGACGCCACGGCGATCCAAAGTTAACAAGGAGTAAGCATCATGATGAGCCAAACAGCGCGTTATTTCATCCCGGACCCATCGCGGTGGCCGATCTTCGGCTCGTTCGCGTTGCTCAGCATGGCGTTCGGCGCGGCAGCGTGGATGAACGAAGCGACGTGGGGCAAGTTCCTGCTGATCGCGGGACTGTGCATCCTGATTTACATGTTGTTCGGCTGGTTCGGCACCGTCGCGCGCGAAAGCGAGGGCGGCAAGTACAACCAGCAGGTCGATACCTCGTTCCGCTGGGGCATGAGCTGGTTCATTTTCTCCGAGGTGATGTTCTTCGCCGCGTTCTTCGGCGCCCTGTTCTACATGCGCGTGCTGTCGGTGCCCGATCTGGGCAGCCTCGAGCAGCAAACTGATCTGGCCTGATTTCACCGCGCAATGGCCGACCGCCGGTCCCGGTATTGCCGAGAAATTCACGCCGATGGGGGCGTGGGGCATTCCGGCGCTCAACACGCTGCTGCTGCTGTCGTCCGGCGTGACCGTGACTTGGGCGCACTGGGGCATGCTCAAGAACAACCGCGCGCAGCTGATCATCGGCCTGATCATGACGATCGCGCTCGGCGCAACGTTCCTCGGTTTCCAGGCCTATGAGTATGGCCATGCCTACTCCGAACTCAACCTCAAGCTCTCGACCGGCGCTTACGGCGCGACGTTCTTCATGCTGACCGGTTTTCACGGCTTCCACGTGACGATCGGCACGCTCATGCTGATCGACGATACTCGTCCGCTGCATCGCCGGCCACTTCACCGCCGACCATCATTTCGGCTTCGAAGGCGTGGTCTGGTACTGGCACTTCGTCGACGTGGTATGGCTGCTGCTGTTCATGCTGGTTTACTGGCTATAACAACACTGGTCAAGGCGTAAATACCAAAAACCAGGGGGAGGACCCCACAGGGAAGATCAGCGCCGCACTGATGTGCGGCGTTTTTTTGCTTTTGCCGAGCGCTGAATACTGAAAGCTTATAGCTTGGTGGTGATGAGGCCGAAGTGGTAACCCAGCATCAGCAGCGCGAACAGCGTGATCGAGAACACCACGCGCCACGTCAGCGCCTTTGGCGGTGCGCGTTGAAGTACCTTTGTCCTTGATCAGGAAATAGAGCGCCGAGCCGAGGCTGGCGAAGATCAGGACCATGAACAGGATGACGACGATTTTCATGCATAACCCGTTGCAGTTTCGAGTGTAGCCCAGGCGCCGCCCGCTTTCCAACCGGTAAATATCCAGCAATGTCCAATTTGCGATTCAAGCCCTCATTGTGGCCGACGCTTGCCGCGGTTGCCGGCATTGCGTTGACGCTCGCGCTCGGCAACTGGCAGCTTGGCCGCGGCAACGAGAAATCGGCGCTGGCGGAGCGCATACAAGTCGGCTAGCCGCGATGCGCTGATCGCGCTGCCGGCGGCGGAAATCACCGCCGGACGACGTTGCGTGGCGCCGGGTCGAGGTGCGCGGACGCTTCGAGCCGAAATACGCGGTATTCATCGACAATCGCGTGCTGCACGGCGTCGCCGGCTACCACGTCGTGATGCCGCTCAAGATCGGCGACAGCGAGCGCTACGTGCTCGTCAATCGCGGCTGGGTGGCGGGAACCAATACCCGCAGCACGTTGCCTCAAATAGCGACCCCGTCTGAGATGGTGACCGTTGTCGGACTGGCGACGGTGCCGAGCCAGCGCTATCTCGAGCTGTCGACCAAGGTTGCCGAGGGCAATGTCTGGCAGAACCTCACGCTCGAGCGCTATCGCGCGGCGGTTTCGATCGCGATCCAGCCGGTCGTCATCCAGCAGGAAAACGATCTCGACGACGGACTCGAACGCGAGTGGAGCGCGCCGGACCTCGGCGTCGACACACATTACGGGTATGCATTCCAGTGGTTCGCGCTCGCCGCGACCATTCTGATTTTTTATGTTGCGTGTCATGTCAGAAAACGCGCCTGACCGCCGCGCCAGCCTGTGGCTGATCGGCGCCTTGTGCGCGGCGCCGGTGGTTGCAGTCGTATTTTGCGTATTATGTGATGCCGCCCGGCGGCCACACCAACTACGGTGAATTGATGGACGCGATGCCCTGCCGGACGCGCGTCTGCAGCTCGCCGACGGCACGGCGTTTCAACTGAGCCAACTGCGCGGCAAATGGGTGCTGCTCATGGCCGACTCTGCCCAGTGCGACGATGCCTGCCAACGCAAGCTTTTTACATTGCGCCAGTTGCGGCTCACGCAGGGCAAGGATATGGAACGCATCGAACGCGCATGGCTCATCAGCGACGATGCCGTGCCGTCGGATACATTAATACGCGATTATCACGGCACCTGGCTGGTGCGCGCCGCCGCCAGTGAGTTGCTCAAACGTTTGCCCACGGAGCACCCGCTCACGGAGTATATTTATATCATCGACCCGCTCGGCAACCTGGTGCTGCGCTATGGCCGCGACGCGGAGCCGGGCAAGATGATCAAGGATCTCGCGCGATTGCTCAGGTCATCAAGGATAGGATGACCTACAAGAGCCTCGTGTTTGCAGCGGTGTGCTTGACTTTTGTCGTGGTGGTCATCGGCGCCTATGTGCGGCTGCCGGACGCCGGTCTGGGTTTCCCCGACGGGGCGGGAGCTGGGCATGACGCGCGGCCGCATTGGCGTCGCGCGCGGGATGTCGCGTGTGGGCTGCAGGCTGGTCTGGGCGTTGCCAACGTGATGATGACCTTGCCGATGCCCGTGGCGGTTGCCCACAATGGCGGCGCGGCGGCTTTGTTGGTCATGATGGTAGTGATAAACTTCGCGCTTTCCCGCACCGGCGACCCGCCTTAGAGCGCCTAGATGACGTCCCTGACTTGGCAGCACACCTCGTCGCGTTGGCGCAATTTCTCGCGTTGACCAAGCCGCGCGTGGTATCGCTGATTGTTTTCTGCGCCGTGATCGGCATGTTTCTCGCCGTTCCGTTCGGCGTGCTCGATGTGCGTTTCGCATGCGGTCGCGCTGGCGGCGACGGTCGGCATTGCGTTGGTTGCGGGCGCGGCGGCGGCGATCAATTGCCTGGTCGAGCAGAAAATCGACGCGGTGATGGCGCGAACGCGCGGCCGGCCGCTGCCGCGCGGCGAACTGACCCCGCGGCAAACCCTCGTGTTCGCACTGGCTGTCGGCGGCAGCGGCCTCGCCTTGCTTTATATTGAAGTCAACGCGCTGACGATGTGGCTGACGCTGGCGACTTTCGTCGGCTACGCGATCATATATACCGTGGTGTTGAAGCCGATGACGCCGCAGAACATCGTGATCGGCGGGGCGTCGGGCGCGATGCCGCCGGTGCTGGGTTGGGCGGCGGTAACGGGTGACGTGTCCTTCCAGGCCCTGCTCTTGTTTCTGATTATTTTCGCCTGGACGCCGCCGCATTTCTGGGCGCTCGCGTTGTACCGCAAGCTCGAGTATGCCAAGGCCGGCGTGCCGATGCTGCCGGTGACGCACGGCGACAAATTCACGCGTTTGCACGTGCTGTTCTATACCGTGATCCTGGTCGCGGTGACGCTCCTGCCCTATGCCACCCGCATGAGCGGCCTGATCTACGTTGGGTCCGCGCTCGCGCTGGACGCGGTGTTTCTGTATTACGCGGTCAGGATATACCTCGATTACAGCGACCGTCTCGCGCAAACGACGTTTCGTTACTCGATCTTGTATCTGGCGCTGATATTTGCGGCGTTGCTGGTTGATCATTACTTCACTTTTTAGTCGCGATGAAACGCCTGGCATTCGGTGCGCTGCTGGTGTTCGTAGCTTTGTCCGCGGGGTGCAATGCGTCGAAGGCGCCGGCATTTGAGCTGACCGATATCACCGGCGCCGATTTTGCGCGCGAATTGCAGTTAACCGATCACAACGGCAAGACGCGCACGCTCGCGGAATTCAAAGGCAAGGTGGTCGCGGTATTCTTCGGCTACACGCATTGCCCGGACGTGTGCCCCGTCACGCTGGCCGAGCTGGCGGCCGTCGCCAGAGATCTCGGCGCGGACGCCGCGCGCATGCAGGTGCTGTTTATTACGGTCGATCCCGAGCGCGACACGCCGGCAATGCTCGCCCAGTACGTGCCGGCGTTCGATCCCGCCTTCATCGGTCTTTACGGTGATGCCGCAGCGACCATGCGGACGGCCAAGGAATTCAGGGTTTTTTATCAGAAACAACCCGCGTCAGGCGGCAGCTACAGCGTAGATCATTCGGCTGGCACATATATATTCGACACCGCGGGACGCGTGCGACTTTTTACTAGCTACGGCCAGGGCGCGCCCAAAATGCTGCATGATATTCGCCTGCTCCTGCAATCGCCATGACCGCACGCGGCATGTTCAGATCTCTCGCTGAATTGTTGCGGAGGCGCTGCCGGTAGCAGCGCTGCCTGCGTCAGTCAAGCCTGGGCGACCAGCATACCGCGCATTTTCTGCATCGCCTTGTGTTCGATCTGGCGGATGCGTTCGGCTGACACGCCAAATTCCGCGGCAAGATCGTGCAGCGTTGCCGGGTCCGCTTCGCGCAGCCACCGAGCTTCGATAATGCGGCGGCTGCGTGGATCGAGATTCGCGATGGCGTGGACTAGACCGTCGCTCTTCGCCCGCGCTTCTTGCGCGTGTTCAATCACGCGGCCGGGTTCGCCGCCGGGATCCGCAAGGTAGGCAATCGGCGCGTAGCTTTCATCACCATCGTCGTTTAGCGGCTCGAGCGCGACGTCCTGGCCGCCCAGGCGGGTTTCCATTTCAACGACTTCTTCGGGTTTGACGCCGAGGGTTTTCGCCATTGCACTGACCTCGTCACTGCTCAGCGTGTTCAATCCCGCTTTCATGCTGCGCAAATTGAAGAACAGCTTGCGCTGCGCCTTGGTGGTCGCGATCTTGACTATGCGCCAGTTGCGTAAAATAAATTCATGCATTTCGGCGCGGATCCAGTGCACGGCAAACGACACCAGGCGCACGCCGCGTTCCGGGTCGAAGCGCTTGACCGCTTTCATCAGGCCGATGTTGCCTTCCTGGATGAGGTCGGCCTGCGGCAGGCCGTAGCCGAGATAGCCGCGCGCGACGGACACGACCACGCGCAGGTGCGAGACGATGAGTTGCCGCGCGGCGTCAAGGTCGTCATGGTCGCGCAAGCGCCGCGCCAAATCGGTTTCCTCCTGTTGCGACAGGATGGGGAACCGGTTGACTGTCTGGATATAGTTGTCCAGGCTGCCGGTTGCGGACGGTATGGGAAATGCGAAACTCGTCATGGTAATTACTCCCTCTCGCCAAGAATTTTAGCACTCCCAGCATAAGAGTGCCAATCACCTCGAAAGTTCCGATCGTGCAGCTAGATTTGAGACGTTTTTGACTTCTAAAAATGTATTAACAACAAATGGTTACTATTTCATGGCTCGATTAGAGCCAGATGCCTGCCGACGGACAACCGAGCGCCAAACCACCCCAGTGCCGCGGGCATCAACAGCAGGCTAAGGCTGTCGACCGGCGTCAGAAGCGTGAGCTGAAAGAGCGCCGCATAAACGTGCGAAAGTTCGCCCAGGTTGCGGTTTACCAGCCACACTCCGCCGCTTACGATTAGCCAAGCGACCACGCCACCGGCACCGCCCTGCAGTGCCCCATAGTAGAGGAAGGGCCGGCGAATAAACGCGTCGGTTCCGCCTATCAGTTTGACGACTTCGATTTCGTCGCGCTGGGTCAACACCTGCAGCCGGATGGTGTTAAACGTGACCGCGATCAGTGCCAGTGCGAGCAGGCCGCCCAATATCATCACCGCGAGGCGGGCAAAGCGCAGCGTCGCGTCCAGCCGGCGAGCCCACGCCGCGTCGAGCTGCACGTGGGCGACGCGCGGCCACTGCTTGATTTCGTCGCGCAAGACGTCGAGCGCCTGCGGAGAGTTGTCCGTGGCATTTACGATAAACGCGTCAGGGAGCGGATTCTGCGGCAGGCTGTCGATGATATCCGCGAGCCCGCTGGACTGCTTGAGTTCCTGCAACGCCTGGTCGCGCGGCACGAAACGGTGGCGCTGCACGCGAGAATTTTGCTTTAAGCGCTCCTCGATTTGCGCGATTTCGGCGCGGCTCGCGTCGAGTGCCAGAAACGCGCTGATTTGCGGTTCCGCCGTCAACTGGCCGGACGCTGCTTGTAAATTGTCGATCAGCAGATAGAGCCCGACCGGCAGAGCAAGCGCGATACCGATCACGACGACGCTGAGCACGCTGCCAAGCGGGTTACGCGCGAGCTTCGCCAACGTGGTGGCAACGCAGCGTGCATGCTGGGCAAGCCACACTGTCATGCGGGCTCTGCCAACGCGCCATTGCGCAGCGCAATTACGCGCGGCGTGAGTCTTGCGAGCAGCGCCTGGTCATGGGTTGCCACCACCACGGTAACGCCGACCTGATTGAACGAGCCGAACAGTTCGCCGATTTCCGCCGCGTAATCGGCGTCGAGGTTGCCGGTCGGTTCATCGGCGAGCAGGATGGAGGGACGATGGACTATCGCGCGCGCGATGCACAGCCGCTGTTGCTCGCCGCCGGAGAGCGTAACCGGCAGCGCTTTTTCGTATTTCAGCAGCCCGACCTTGTCGAGAGCGGCGCGCACGCGGCGCGCCGCGTCCTTCGTGCCGTAACCTGCGATCTCGAGCGGGAGCGCAACGTTGTCGAATGCGTTACGATCAAACAGCAGCTTGTGATCCTGAAAGATGAGACCGAACTTGCGGCGCAGGAACGGCACTGCGCGTTCCTGCAGCGCGCCGACGTTTTGTCCGTTAATCACGATGCTGCCTGCGGTCGGCCGCTCGATGGCGACCAGAAGCTTCAGCAAAGTCGTCTTGCCGGCGCCCGAATGCCCGGTGATGAAAGCGAGTTCGCCCGCCTCGATCTGAAAGCCTATATCGTGCAAAGCCTGGCGCCCGCCGGGGTAGCGTTTGGAGACATGGCTGAGGGAGATCATGAAAGCGTAAAGGGTGTAGGGTGAACGGTGAAGGGTATAAGGCGGAACGCCGGTGCTGTGGATTTCCTCCTTACAAGCCTCACCGTATCAACCCAGCAAGGCATCGACAAATTCCTCGGCCGCAAACGGCTGCAGGTCATCCAGCGCTTCGCCGACGCCGATGAAGCGCAGTGGAATGCGGCGCGCGCGCGCGATTGCCGCGATCACGCCGCCTTTCGCGGTGCCGTCGAGTTTGGTCAGCACCAGCCCGGTAACCCCCAGCGCGTCGTCGAACGCCTTGACCTGATTCAACGCGTTCTGGCCGGTATTGGCGTCGAGCACCAGCAAAACCTCGTGCGGCGCGCCCGGCGCCGCCTTGGCGATCACGCGTTTGATCTTGCTGATTTCCTCCATCAGATGCAGCTGTGTCGGCAGGCGTCCGGCGGTATCGCACAACACGAGGTCGATGCTGCGTGCGCGCGCCGCGGCGATCGCGTCGAAAATTACCGCCGCCGCGTCGCCTGACTGCTGCGCGATGACGGCCACGTTGTTGCGCGCGCCCCACACCTCGAGCTGCTCGCGTGCCGCGGCGCGAAACGTGTCGCCCGCAGCAAGCAGGACGCTCTTGCCGCGTTGCTGATAATACTTGGCGAGCTTGCCGATGGAGGTCGTTTTGCCCGCGCCGTTGACGCCGGCGAGCATGATGATGAACGGTCGATGGGAACTCACGTCAAGCGGCACGGCGATGGGCTTGAGCAACGCCAGTAGCGCATTGCGCAACGTGTGTTTTAACTCATGCCGCTCGCGTAGACTGTCGCGCCGCGCTGCGGCGCGCAGTTCGCCGATCAGGTATTCCGTCGCGGCGACGCCGACATCCGCAACCAGCAGCGTCGTTTCGAGCTCGGTGAAAAACGCGTCGTCGATCGCACCGCCAGCGAACAGATCGGAGAGGTCGGTATTCAGGAGCGAGCGCGTACGTGCGAGCCCCGCTTTGAGCCGCGCGCCCCAACCGGTGGCGGTCTTTTGATCGGATTTCAGGAAACTTAACATGAATGGCGCAGTCAGACGTGGCGTAGGCGAATTGCGCGCGCCCGGAATATCGAGCGCAACCGCGGTAATTCACTTAAAATTCTAGCCGGAAAAGCGTCAACCCGGCTACCCATCTTCCCACTTTCGAGACTGCACATGTTATTCGGGTGTAACCACCATGCTCCGTGCGTGCATTTTAGCGTGCTTGTAGTGGCCAGCTTGTTCACCGTCGGCGCCATTGCGCAAACGAGCGAATACAAGCTTGCCAACGGATTGCGCGTGATCGTCAAGGAAGACCACCGCGCACCCACGGTGGTGTCCATGGTGTGGTACAAGGCCGGGAGTACGGACGAGTTCAACGGCACCACGGGAGTTGCGCACGTGCTCGAGCACATGATGTTCAAAGGCACGAAGGCCGTGCCGGGGGGCGAATTCTCGAAGCGCATCGCGGCCGCTGGCGGACGCGACAACGCGTTTACCTCGCGGGATGCGACGGGCTACCATCAGCAGTTGCACAAGTCCCAGTTGCCGCTCGCCTTCGAGCTCGAAGCCGACCGCATGGCGAATCTGGTGTTGTCGCAGGAGGAGTTCGCCAAGGAGATCAAGGTTGTCATGGAGGAGCGCCGTCTGCGCACGGAAGACCGCGCGCAGTCCCTGGTTCACGAGCAGTTAATGGCGACCGCGTTTGTCGCGCACCCTTACCGTACGCCGACCGTAGGCTGGATGAGCGATCTTGAGAGCATGACATGGCGCGACGCGCGCGCCTGGTACGATCGCTGGTATGCGCCGAACAATGCGACCATCGTGGTGGTGGGGGATGTCGTCGCCCAAGACGTATTTGCGCTCGCCGACCGGTATTTCGGCGCCATCCCGCCGAAATCATTGCCGGAAAGAAAGCCCCAGGACGAGCCGGCGCAGCGCGGTATTCGCCGCATCACCGTTAAGGCGCCGGCGGAACAGCCGTCTTTGCTGATGGGTTATCGCGTGCCGGTATTGCGCGACGTTGAAAAAGACTGGGAACCTTATGCGCTTGAAATCCTGGCGGGAGTGCTCGACGGACACGACGCGGCACGCCTTAACAGCGCGCTGGTGCGCACTGAAAAGATCGCCAATGCAGTCGGCGCCGGCTACGACAGCACGCAACGCGGCCCCGGCATGTTCACGGTGAGCGGGGTGCCGAGCGCCGGCAAAAGCGTGGCCGAGCTTGAGCAGGCGCTGCGGCGCGAGATTGCGAAAATCGTCACCGGCGGGGTCAGCGACGATGAATTAAAACGCGTCAAGGCCCAGGTCGTCTCCGCGCAGGTGTTTCAGCGCGATTCAATTTATTATCAAGCGCTGCAAATCGGTTCTCTCGAAATCGCAGGCTATTCGCACCGGACGATGGATTTGATGATCGAAAAATTGCGGCAGGTCACGCCGGATGAGGTGCGGGCGGTGGCGAAGAAATACCTGGTCGATGACAGCCTCACGGTCGCGGTGCTCGATCCGCAGCCGCTCGACGGCGCCCAACCCGCCGCGCCGCAGGGACCGCGCCATGTCCAGTAAGCTCAACCGTTGGTTATGCGCGCTCGTCCTGTGGATCGCCGCTGCGCCGGCGTGGTCGCTACTACCGATACAGCACTGGCAAACCACGCACGGCGCGCGGGTTTACTTCGTCGCGACGCGCAATTTGCCGATGCTCGACGTGAGCGTCGATTTTCCCGCCGGGTCGGCGTATGACACGCGCGAGAAATCGGGCGTTGCCGCGCTGACGCAATATTTGCTCAAGCTCGGCGCTGACGGACTTTCCGAAGATGAGATCGCGCGGCGCATGGCTGACGCCGGCGCGCAACTCGGCGGGAGTGCCGAAGCCGATCGCGCCGGCCTGTCGCTGCGCACGCTTTCGACCCCCAGTGAAATGAAACAGGCGCTCGACGTGTTCGCGCGCGTGCTCCAGCGCCCGGAGTTTCCGGCGGCGGTATTGGAGCGCGAGAAGGCGCGCGTCATCGACGCGATCAGGGAGGCCGATACCAAGCCGGCCACCCTGCTCAACCGGAATTTCAACGAACTTGTGTACGGCAATCATCCGTACGGCCTGCGCGGCACCGGTGAAACGGCGACCGTGGCGCGCATCGCGCGCGACGATCTCGCCGCGTTTTACCGCCGCTATTACACGGCCGATCAGGCGGTGGTGGCGATCGTCGGCGACGTCGATCGAGCGGCAGCCGAAGCGCTGGCGGAAACACTCACTCGGGACCTGCCTCGTTCCAGCGTGGCGCCGACGATTCCCCCGGTGCCGTCACTTGCGCGCGCAGAGACGCGGGCGATTCCGCATCCCGCATCGCAAAGCCATTTGCTCATGGGCATGCCGGGCATCAAGCGCAACGATCCCGACTATTTTCCGCTTTTCGTGGGCAACTACATTCTGGGCGGCGGCGGCTTTTCCTCCCGCATCACCGACGAGGTGCGCACCAAGCGCGGCCTTGCGTATTCGGCGTACAGTTATTTTTCGCCCATGCAGGAGCGCGGCCCCTTCGTGATCGGCCTGCAGACGCGCAAGGACCAGGCGGGCGCTGCGCTCGCGGTCGTAAGCGCGACGCTCAGGGATTTTCTGGCTGACGGGCCGACCGCAGATGAATTACACAGGGCCAAGCAGAATCTCATCGGTGGTTTCCCGTTGCGCATAGACAGTAACCGCAAGATACTCGATTACCTTGGCCTTATCGGTTTCTACCGCCTGCCGCTTACCTACCTCGAGGATTTCGTGCCCAGCGTCGAAAAAGTCACGCTCGCCGAAATTCGCGACGCGTTTGCGCGCCGCGTCGATCCCGCGCGCATGGTGACCGTGGTGGTGGGCACTGACGCGGCGGCACTCGCGGCGGCCGGCGCAAAGTAGTGCTGTCACGCGCGTCTCCACAACGACGGCGTTCCGATGCCAGCCACCCGCAACCAGGTTCGCATCATCGGCGGAGCCTGGCGTAGCCGCATCATCGCGTTCACGCCGCGTGCGGATTTGCGCCCCACTCCCGACCGCGTACGCGAGACGCTCTTCAACTGGCTGGGCCAGGATCTGACGGGCAAACGCTGCCTCGACCTTTTCGCGGGCAGCGGCGCGCTGGGCTTCGAGGCGGCGTCGCGCGGGGCGCGCCGCGTCGTCATGGTTGAGCGCGACGCCGCCGCGTGGCGGGCATTGCAGGCGAACGCCGCACTGCTGGCGGCAAGTACAGTGGAACTTAAACGCGCGGATGCGTTAGAATTTCTGCGCGCGGACGATGGCTGCTATGACGTCGTATTTCTTGATCCGCCGTTTCGCGCGGATTATCTCGGACTGGTGCTGCCCGCGCTGGAGCCGCGGCTTGCGTCTTGCGCGCTGGTTCACATCGAAGCGCGCGAGGCGCCTGCGCTGCCGCCGGCCTGGCAAATCCGGCGCAGCGGCCGCGCGGGCGCGGTGATTTATCAACTGTTGAATTGGACTGGCCATGACGCTTAAAGCTGTGTATCCGGGAACGTTCGATCCGATCACGCTCGGTCACCAGGATCTGGTGCGGCGCGCTGCGAGCATGTTTGATGAAGTCATTCTTGCCGTCGCCGACAGCCGCGCCAAGCGTCCGTTTTTCACTCTCGACGAGCGCGTCGAGATGGCGAAGAGCGTCGTTGGCGAATACAAGAATGTGACCGTGACCGGATTCTCCGGCCTGCTCATGCATTTCGCGCAAAAACACGGCGCCAAGGTCGTGATGCGGGGGCTACGCGCGGTGTCCGACTTCGATTACGAGTTCCAGTTGGCCGGCATGAACCGTAATCTGTTTCCGGAAGTCGAATCGATATTCCTGACTCCGGCCGAGCAGTTCCTGTTCATATCCGCGACGCTGGTGCGCGAAATTTCTGTGCTCGGTGGCGACGTAGCCAACTTCGTCGCGCCACACGTCGAGCAGTGCCTGAAACGGAAAATCGCCTCGCTCGGCGGCAAAACCTGAGACTAGCGGCATGGCGTTGATCATCACGGACGAATGCATCAATTGCGACGTCTGCGAGCCCGAATGCCCGAACGGCGCGATCGCGGCCGGCGCGGAAATCTACTTCATCGATCCGAAACTCTGCACCGAATGCGTGGGCCATTACGACAAGCCGCAATGCCGCGTCGTGTGTCCGGTCGATTGCATACCGAACGATCCGCGTAATGTCGAAACGCCGGAGCAACTGCGCGAAAAATACTTGCGTCTGACCGGCCAGAAAATCGTGAGCGGTGAGCGGTAAGCAGTAAGCGGTGAAGCAGTGAGCGTAGGTAGTTCGCTTCAGATTTTTTCCGCTTACCACTTACCGTCACCACTCACCGCCTTGATCACCGCTGACAGCGCGGACAGTAAAAAGTCGAGCGTTGTCCCAGCACCACGCTGCGTATCGCGGTCTTGCAAGTCAGGCATGCGTCGCCGCCGCGGCCGTATACGAAAAACCGGTTCTGGAAATGGCCCGCCACACCCTCGGAGTTCACATAGTCGCGCAGGCTGGAACCGCCTGCGTCAATCGCCTCGGCAAGCGTTTCGCGGATTTTCTCGACGAGAATGGCGTAGCGCGCAAGCCCGATCCTGCGTGCCGGCAGCCGCGGGTTGATGCGCGCGCGAAAAAGCGCCTCGTTTGCATAGATGTTGCCCACTCCCGCGATGAGGTGGCTGTCCATCAGCGCGTTCTTGATCGCGCCGCTGCGCGCGCGGGTTTCACGGTACAGCCACTCGGCGTTGAACGCAGCGGATAGCGGCTCGGGGCCGATGTCGCGCAGGAGTTTGTGCGTGAGCGGATCGCCCGCGTGCCACAGCACGAGCCCGAAGCGGCGCGGGTCGCGCAGCCGCACGACGCGGCCATTGGCGAGCGCCAAATCGAAATGATCGTGCGCCGCCGGCGGCGTATCCGCGGCCACGACCCACAGGCGTCCGGACATGCCCAGATGCACGATCAACGTGCCGTCGCCGGCGCGGAACAGCAGGTATTTGGCGCGGCGCTCCAGCCCGTCGATACGCCGTCCGGTGAGTATGCGGGCGAGATTGCGCGGAACCGGCTCACGCAACGCGCGGTTGCGCACGACAACGCGGGCGACGGTCACCCCGCATACGAGGGGTGCCAAGCCACGCCGCGTGGTTTCAACTTCCGGAAGTTCGGGCATGGCTATTTTGTGCCGGCGGCGGGCCGCGCGAGCAGCCGTTTTGACGCCTCCACCGAAAACTCGTACGCGTACGGCTGATCGCTGCGCATGAGTACGAGTTGCGGTTCGCGCTGCAACACGGCGACCGCGATATCGGCGCCGGACTTACGCTTGATCCTGACCGTAGTCAACGGCTTGCGGTTGCCGGCCGGCTGCACGCTGGCCGCGGTCGCCAGCCGCCATTCATCAACCCAGCGATTGATTTCGTCCGCGCTTGATTCCGTCGCCGGCGGCGTCAACTGCCAGTGCCCGTCTTGTTGCGTGAGCGTGAAATCCGCTAACCCAAACGCGACAGGCGCCTCGTCGGCGGCAAACAGCTGGCGGCTGACGAGCTGCAGGACGTTCTTGGGCAGCAGCGTGCCATAGCGCAACGACACCGGATAGATGCCATCCTGTGTGAGCACGTACTGCTCGCGGCTCATCGGGTTGACTGCGCCGAAGCCGAACACCTGCTGATTGACGGTGACGCGCGCATAAGGTTCGTTCAACTCATAGCGCGCGAGTCCCGTCGCAGGGTAGCGGTCTTTGGATGTCGCCTCGAGTATTTCCAGCAGGCGCTGCACCTGAAAGGTGTCGGCGCGCGCGGACAGCGGTGCCGTTAATTTCCAGTCCGCCGCAATCCGCGCGAGTGCTACCGGCGGACTGCCGGCGATTTCGATCCTGATACTGGTTGCGTCAGCGGCCTTGATGACGGACAGCTTGTGTTCGGGCTCGCCCTTCGGCGGCTTGTAATAGGCGAAGAGCGCGAGTACCGTCACCGCCGCGAGGAGCGCGAGGTTCAACCACGACTTGCCGGTCATGACTTGCGGCGCCGCCACCAGATCAATACGCCGGTGCTCACGAACGCCAGCGGCAGGAAAATCAGGAATCCGAACAAGATCGCTATTTGCGCGCCGCGGTCGAGTTCGAGATTGCCATCGACCGTTGCACGCGGCTGCACCGCGATCAACGCATCATCGCCGGCAAGCCAGTTGATCAGGTTGACGCCGAGGTCGACATTGCCGCCATTGCCGAGAAACTGATTGCTGATAAAGTGGCCATTGCCGACGACGACCACGCGTTGCGCGCGCTCGTTCACGTTGCGCTCCAGCGCAACCGCGATATTCACCGGCCCGGGCACATCCCGTGCCTTGTCAAACGCGATCGTGCCGTCCAACTTGCCCATTTCGACCCAGCCGCGCGGCGCGACTTCTATGAGGCGCGCTATGCGCCAGCCGCCGCCTTCGTTGACGCCGATCTGGCGCGCGAACGGGAACACGGTATTCAACCGGAAATTGTCGGTGACGGCATGGCGGCCGTAGCTCGCGGAGATCGCCATGGTCGGCGGCGCGCCCAATCCCGCGGCAGCCGGGTCGACCACCGTGCCGGGCCCGAGGACGAGGCCGAGCGCTTCGGCAAGCGGCTGCAGACCGTGCAGGGGCTCGGTGTCGATCAACCACAGCAGGTTGCCGCCTTTCTGTACGTACTGTCTGATCTTCTGCACTTCGGACGGCTGCAGGTCGACCTGCGGATTGGCGATCAGCAGCATGCTGGCATTCGCGGGCACCTCCTGCGCGACCGCCAGGTTCAGGCTGTTGGTCTTGAATCCCTTGGCCGCCAGTTGCTTGCCGAACTCGCCCAGATCGTGGTTGGCGCCGCCGCTCAAGCGGCGCTCGCCGTGTCCTTCGAGCGCCATCACCAGGCGCTCGCCCGAGCGCGCGAGCCGCATCAGCGCGTTGACGAGCGTCTGCTCCGTGTACTCGGTCAGGTGTTCGCTTTTCCGGTTGTACTCGACGACCGATTCGCCATTGACGCGCACCCCCGCCGCTTGCGCGAGCTTGGGCTCTTCACGCGGGTCGACGACGGTTACCGCGAGGTCCGGCTTCGCGCGCTGATAAGGCGCCAGAAAATCCTGCACCTGCTTGCGCGCGTCGCCGCGCGCGTCCTGGCGCGTTGCGTATACGGTCACCTTGACCGGACCGCCGAGCTTGGCCAGTAATTCCCGCGTTTGCTGCGACAGCGTATTGCGCGCATTCTGCGTCAAATCGTAGTCAAACCGGTATTCGCGTGCATAGAACGCAATGAGCGTCGCCAATGCAATTAGTAGCACGACGAAAACGCCGTTCTGCATTAACATGCGAGTTCGAAGTTTTGCAGTGACTTGCATGGAATTATCCGCGCAGCCGCGCGGCATCCAGGCGGCGTATGGTCAGGATCAGAAACACCGCGATCAACAGCAGCATGCAAACCACGTTGTAGCTGTCGAGCATGCCTTTCGCGAAGGACTCAAAATTCCTGAGCGGCGAGAGCACCTGCGCGAGTTCCGCCGGCACCGTCCAGCCGCGGCCGCGCATGCCGTCGGCCGCCGTTTCGCCGGCGAGCAACATGCCGAGCAAGAGACCGAATGCGATCATCGCGGCAACGAACGGCAGCGCGGTGAGACACGAGGCGAAGAGCGCGACCGCAGAGAAACAGGCGGCGAGCAGTGCCACGCCGAGGACCAGGCTTGCCAAGAGGCCCGCGTCCAGGTGTCCGCCCAGAAGCAAAGATAACGGCATCAAGGTCGCGAGTCCGACGATGAGCCACAGAAACGCGACCAGGCCCAAGAACTTTCCGAGCGCGATTTCCGTCATCGATATCGGCGCGGAGAGCAGCAACACCAGAGTTTGATTGCGCCGCTCCTCCGCGATCAAACGCATCGCCAGCAGCGGGACCGCGAACAAAAAGATGATCGCGGTGGTCGCAAATACCGGCGCCGCCACGAGTTCCGTGATGCCCGGCGGATTCGGCATCTGGATGAGTTGCGGCTGGATCTGCATGAAGTCATCGATCCGTTTAAGGTACCCGTAGGCGAGCATGATTTGCACGAAGGTGAGCACCACCCACGCGAGCGGGGACGCAAACAGCGCTTTTAATTCCTTGCCGGCAATCGTGAAAATCATACGGAGTCCTCGCGTTGGGTTAGATGCCCGAACACGTCTTCGAGACTGGCTTGCGCGGGTGTCAACTGATACAGGCCCCACGATTTTTCCACCGCGCGGCGCACGAGTTCGTCGGTCGGATCGGCGCCGTCGGCGAAACCCACGCGCAAGAGGCCCTCGCCGGCGGCCTCGATACGCGCCACACCGTTGATCGCGGCGATGTCGGCCACCGGCGGCGGCCGTTTAAGACCCAGGAGCATCATGCGTCCGCCCTGAAACTGCTTGAGCCCGGCGATCGTATCGTTGAACACCGTGGCGCCGTGATGCAGTATCTGCACGCGGTCGCACACGCTCTCGACTTCCGGCAGGATGTGCGTCGACAGGATCACGCTGCGGTCGCGCCCGAGTTCGCGGATCAGGTTGCGGATTTCGCGTATCTGATTCGGATCGAGTCCGATGGTTGGCTCGTCGAGTATCACGACATCGGGCCGGTGCACGATAGCCTGGGCGATTCCGACGCGCTGCTGATAGCCTTTGGAGAGCGAGCCGATCAGTTTTTTTGCGACATCGGCGAGTCCGCAATTCGCGATCGTGTCGCTGACCGCCGCGCCACGTCCGATTTTCGGCACTCGATGCAGCCGTGCGGCGAGGTCGACGTACTCGCGCACCGTGAGTTCGCGATAGAGCGGCGGCGTTTCCGGCAGGTAGCCGATACGCGCCTTCGCCGCGGTCGGCGCTTCGAACAAATCGATTCCGCAAATGCTGATGGCACCGGCGGTGGGCGCAAGATTGCCGGTCAGCATCTGCATGGTGGTGGTTTTGCCGGCGCCGTTGGGGCCGAGAAAGCCCAGAATTTCCCCGCGCTTTATCTCGAGGTTCACGCCGGCGACCGCGGTGTGGGCGCCGAATTTCCGTGAAAGCCCTTGGGCGGAAACAGTAATCTCGGTGGCGGGTGAATTCATGTGCGTTCTTGGCCGGGCGGTCGCGCCCTCTGCAATCAGCTTGTAGTGGGCGCCAAATATACCTAATATGTCACGATTTATGAAGAACTTGCGAACTATAATTCGTGCTTGCCCGTATTTTCCGCCCGACCCTACACGCGAAGCCGCCGTGCCGATGAATATTTGCCGTCCCGCCGTGTGGTTCTCGCTGCTTGCACTAGCCGCGTGCGTCCAGCCGCCGGCACAGCCGGACGTCTCGTCGGAGCAGCCTGCCGCAAGCGTGCCGGCGCTCAAACCGCGCGTCGTCGTGCGGCCGAGTACGAAGCCGCCCGTGCTGCCGCAGCAGGCATTGAGTCAGGCGATACTGTACGATCTGCTGCTCGCCGAGATTGCATTGCAGCGCGGCCAGAACAACGTTGCAGTGCAGAAATTTCTGGAGTTGGCGCGCGAGACCAAGGACCCGCGGATTGCGGAACGCGCCACCAAAGTGGCATTGAATACGCGGTTTTTCGGCGTGGCGCTCGAAACCGCCGGCATCTGGCTTGCCACTGACCCGGACTCGCAGGAGGCGCGCCAGACGCTCGCATGGCTGCTCATCAACCAGTCCCGGCTCGCGGACGCGCAGCCGCTGCTCGAGAAATCGCTCGCCGCCGACAAGGACAGTGTCGGCGCGAGTTTTATGCAGCTAAACGCGCTGCTGGCGCGACATCCGGACAAGGCGGCCGTGCTGCAGCTGACGCAAAATCTCGCCCGGCCTTATCCCGCGGTGCCGGAAGCGCGTTACAGCATCGCGCAGGCCGCGTGGGCCGCCGGCCAGGAGACGCTCGCGCTCACCGAAATACGCGAAGCGCTCAGGTTGCGCCCGGACTGGGAGCCGGCGGCGCTTTTCCAGGGCCAGTTGCTGCAACGCTCGTCGAATGCCGAAGCGCTGGCTTACTACGATGCATACCTGAAGACTTATCCGCGCGCGATGGAAGTGCGGTTGAGTTACGCGCGGCTTTTGGTGACCGACAAGAAATACGGCGAAGCGCGTGCGGAGTTTCAGGCGTTGCTCAGGGAATTTCCGGACAATGCGGACGTCACGATGGCGGTAGCGGTGCTGTCGCTGCAGCTGAACGATTACGATGCCGCCGAAATCCAGTTGCGGCACGCCCTCGATTCCGGCTACAAGGATCCCGATGCCGCGCGTTTCTACCTGGGGCAGGTTAACGAGGAGCGCAAGCGTCCTGACGACGCGCTGCACTGGTACTCGAGCGTCAACGGCGGCGATCAGTACGTGCCGGCGCGTGCGCGCTATGCGGGGATACTCGCCAAACAGGGCAAGCTCGATGCGGCGCGCACGTATCTGCAGCAAGCCGGGCGCAACGCGGCCGAACGCGTGCAAATGACGCAGGCCGAAGCGCAGCTATTGCGTGATGCGAACGATTTTCGCGCCGCATTCGACGTGCTGGCGCAGGCGGTCGCGAAAAATCCGAATTCGACGGACCTCTTGTACGACCAGGCGATGGCGGCCGAAAAAGTCGACCGCATCGATGTACTCGAATCCAACCTGCGCAAAGTGATTCAGCTGAAGCCCGATTATGCGCACGCCTACAATGCGCTCGGCTACACGTTGGCGGATCGCAATACGCGGTTAAACGAGGCGTATACGCTGGTCGAGCAGGCTTTGAAGCTCGCACCCGAAGACCCATTCATCATGGACAGCATGGGCTGGGTGCTTTACCGCATGAACCAGAACGACGCGGCGATCACGTTCTTGAAGCGCGCGTTCGAGATCCGGGCGGACGCGGAAATCGCGGCGCACCTGGGAGAAGTGTTGTGGACCGCGGGCCGGCACGACGAGGCGAAGAAGGTATGGGCGGCCGCGTTGAAGGACAATCCCGCCAATGAACTGCTGTCGGCGACGGTCAAGAAGTTTTCCCCGTAATTCCGGCGCCATCGCGCCGGTTGACTATCATGGGTACGGTGTTTCGATGTGGCGCGGCGTTGTGCGCGGCGCTGCTGGCCGCGTGCGCGGGCGTGGCGCCGCCGCGCGCGATTGAAGGCGCGCCGTCGTTCGAACTCGCGGGCCGCATCGTTGTACGCTACCAGGAGCGCGGATTTGCGAGCGCGGTGCGCTGGACGCAGGCAGGCGGCCGCGATGAGATCTGGCTTACTGCGCCGCTCGGTCAGACCATCGCCCATCTGGAGGCCGATGCGCGGGGCGCAACGATCACCGGCGCCGACCAGCGGCAGTATCGCGCGGGTTCGATCGAGAGTCTGACCCACAGCGCGTTGGGGTGGCGATTTCCGGTCGCCGGCATGCGCTACTGGGTATTCGGCGAGGCCGCGCCGGGTGCGCCGCCGGCGGCGATTGAGCGCGACGAAGCGCGCCGCCTTACACGTCTAAAGCAGGACGACTGGCAGATAGTGTTTCATTACGCAACCAACGATGCGACGCGGCCGTCGCGTCTCGACCTTGCCGGCAACGACGCGCAAATACGGCTGGCAATCGACAACCTGACGCGGGAAACGCCATGAACGCGTCAAGTGCGTATTTCGCGCCGGCCAAGCTCAATTTGTCGTTGCGGGTGACAGGCCGGCGCGCCGATGGCTACCATCTGCTGCAGACCGTGTTTCGCTTCATCGATTTTGGCGATACTTTGCGCTTTGCGGTGCGCGCGGACGGCATCGTTGCGCGCGTAAACGATGTTCCGGAGGTGCCGCCAGCCGCGGATCTGACGCTGCGCGCGGCATGTCTGCTGCAACGGGCGGGAGGTGTGCGCCTCGGTGCGGACATTACGCTCGAAAAACGTCTGCCGCTGGGCGCGGGCCTGGGCGGCGGCAGTTCGGACGCGGCGACGACGTTACTCGTGTTGAACCGCCTGTGGGGGCTTAACTGGCGGCGCGCCCGCCTGCAGGAACTGGCGCTCGAACTGGGGGCGGACGTGCCGGTATTCGTGTTCGGCGAGTCTGCCGTGGGGGAGGGTATCGGCGAGAAACTGACCCGTTTAAAGCTGGCGGCTGCCTGGTATCTGGTGCTCGTTCCACCCGTCAATGTCGCCACCGCGCGGGTTTTCCAAGACCCGGATTTGATTAGGGATTCGATTCCGACTAAAATACCGCCCTTTTCCGATGCGTCGGGCATAAACGACCTTGAACCCGTGGTATGCAGGTTGTATCCATTGGTTGCGCAGTATCGGGCCTGGTTGCAGCAGTATGGTCGCGCTCGATTGACGGGCTCCGGCGCCTGCGTGTTTGCCGAATTCGATAGTGAGGCCGCGGCGCGTGAGGTGTGGGACCGCCTGCCAGAGACGATGCGCGGCATTGTTGCACAGGGCTTGGAGCGTCATCCGTTGCGGGAGATGTGCGAGTAGGCGGCCAGCGCGGATGCGCACCGTGAGGTTTATCAGCGTTGGGGAGTCGCCAAGTGGTAAGGCACCGGATTTTGATTCCGGCATTCGTAGGTTCGATCCCTACCTCCCCAGCCATTTTTTTTGGGGTCAGGGCTAACAAAGGAAGGTGAGCGTGCCGTACGACCGTTTAATGGTGTTTACCGGCAATGCGACGCCGAAACTCGCGGCGGACGTGGTGCGGCATTTGAACATCCACCTGGGCAAGGCCAAAGTCGGGCGTTTCAGCGACGGCGAAGTCATGGTCGAAGTGCTGGAGAACGTGCGCGGCAAGGACGTGTTTGTACTGCAGTCGATTTGTTCGCCGCCGAACGATAATCTGATGGAAATGCTCGTGCTGGTCGACGCCTTAAAGCGCGCCTCCGCCGCCAGGGTGACGGCCGCGATACCCTACATGGGTTACGCGCGTCAGGACCGGCGGCCGAGTTCGGCACGCGTTGCGATCACCGCGAAAGTGGTCGCCGACATGCTGGCGACGGTAGGCGTTAACCGCGTATTGACGATGGACCTGCACTCGGAGCAAATCCAGGGATTTTTCGATATCCCGGTCGACAATATTTATTCGGCGCCGATACTGCTCGGCGACGTGTGGAAGCACGATTTCAAGGACTTGGTCGTGGTGTCGCCTGACGTCGGCGGGGTGGTGCGGGCGCGCGCGCTTGCGAAGCGGCTCGAGGCCGACCTCGCCATCATCGACAAGCGGCGGCCGCGGCCCAATGTAGCGACGGTGATGAACATCATCGGCGAGATCGAAGGACGCACGTGCGTGATCGTCGACGACATGGTCGACACGGCGAACACGCTGTGCGAGGCGGCGAAAGCCCTGAAAGAGCGCGGCGCCGAGAAAGTGATCGCGTATTGCACGCACCCGGTGCTGTCGGGCAAAGCGCTCGAGCGTATCGCGAACTCGGCGCTGGACGAATTGGTGGTGACGGACACGATCCCACTGGGTGAGGATGCGGTGAACTGCAAGCGCATACGCGTGTTGTCGATAGCGGGACTCTTGGCCGAGACCATGTTGCGCATCAGCAACGAGGACTCGGTCAGTTCGCTATTCGTCGAATAGCGAACAATGTTTAGTGCTTAGTATTGAATATTTGGTAGTGCGTGCTGTTTTTGGTGCAGCGTTGAAAATGTGACCGTTGGATGTTGGGCTGATTTTAACTCATCACTCATCACTGTTTTTATAACCGGGGTCGTCTGGTCGCGGACGATTCCATTTGTGGAGACTTAAATGAAAATTGAATTTACCGCATTTCCGCGGTCACTGCAGGGTACGGGTGCGAGCCGCCGTCTGCGTGGCGGCGGCAAGGTGCCGGGTATCGTCTACGGCGCCGACCAAGCGGCGCAGCCGGTAGAGCTCGATCATCATGCGTTGTATCGCCATCTGAAGATGGAGGCGTTTCATGCGTCCATACTCGACATGACGTATGAGGGCGCCAAGCAGCAGGTGCTGCTGCGCGATGTGCAGATGCACCCGTTCAAGCAGCTCGTGCTGCACGTGGACTTTCAGCGCGTGGACAAGCACCGGAAGATCCACATGAAAGTGCCGCTGCACTTCATCAACGCCGAGATCTGCCCGGGCGTGAAGGTCGGCGGCGGTGTCGTCAATCACATCATGAACGAGGTCAATATCCAGTGTCTGCCGGACGATCTGCCCGAGTACATCGAGGTCAACCTCGACAAGCTCGAGCTCGGCCACTCGCTGCATATCAACGAGATCGCGTTGCCCACAGGCGTTGAACCCACGTCGCGCGTGAAGAAAGACAATCCCGCGGTCGCCACGGTGCACGTGCCGAAGGTGATCGTGATCGAGGAAGAAGTTGCCGCACCGGTCACCGAAATAACCGGCCAGACGCCGGCCGAAGCGGCGGCTGCGGCGGAAGGCAAGGACGGCGAGAAGGGCGACAAGGGCGGCGACAAGGACGACAAGGGCGACAAGGGCGACAAGAAGGAACCGGCAGGCGACAAGAAAGAAGCCGGCAAGAAGGAATAATCCGGGCTTGCGGTCAGGAGCCGGGCCCGCCATGCCGGCGTTTGCAACGAGCGAACCGGAGGTGGCGGGCCGTTTTTTTGGCGGCGGACCAGGATCAGGTTTGACGCGCCGCGGGTCGATGCGTGGCAGCGTATTCGTTTATCACACGAGGCAGCAGGCATTCAGATCCCACCATGAAGCTCATTATCGGGCTCGGTAATCCGGGCGAAAAATACGAACGCACGCGCCACAACGCGGGATTCTGGCTGATCGAGCGCTTTGCCGCCCAGAGCGGCACCGCGATGCGCAAGGACGCCAAGTTCCAGGCGCTGGTCGGCCGGCATGCGGCGAGCGGCGTGTGGCTGTTGCTGCCGCAGACCTTCATGAACGCGAGCGGCCGGCCGGTGCAGATGATGGCGGGATTCTTCAAGATCGCGCCCGCCGACATCCTCGTCGTGCACGACGAACTGGATTTTGCGCCGGGTGTCGTGAAGGTGAAACAGGGCGGCGGCATTGCCGGCCATAACGGATTGCGCGACATCTCCGCGCGGCTCGGCTCGCACGACTACTGGCGCCTCAGGATCGGCATCGGCCATCCCGGCGACCGGCAGGCGGTTACCGATTACGTATTGAACAAACCCGGCGTGGACGACCGCGCCGCCATCGATGCCGCCATTGCGCGCGCGCTGGATGTGCTGCCGCTTGCGCTCGCCGGGGACATGCAGGGCGCGATGCTGAAGCTGCATACACCAGACAAAGCGCCAGACAAGGCGCCGGAAAAACCGCGCGCCGCCGATCCGGTCCCGGCGGTCAAACACCCGGCGCCGGCGGTTCCGCCTCCGCTGCCGGCACCGCCGGTGCTAGCGGAGCGCGCCGTCAAGGCTCAAGCCGTGGAGGCGGCGGAGAAGAAACCCGGCAAGGCCGAAGGCGCGTTCAAATCGCTTTTCAAGAAACTGTTGCCGGACTCCAAAAAATAAGGCGAGAGGCGTCAGGCGTGAGGCGGGAATCGGCGACCGGTTTTGCATTTCGCGCCTCACCCCTCACTCCTCACGGCGGAACACATGAGCCTCAAATGCGGTATTGTAGGGCTGCCCAACGTCGGCAAGTCGACGCTTTTTAATGCGCTGACCAAGGCCGGCATCGCGGCGGAAAATTATCCGTTCTGCACCATAGAGCCCAACGTCGGCATCGTCGAAGTGCCCGATTCGCGCTTGAAACCGCTCGCCGGCATCGCGCAACCGGAAAAGGTCATACCCGCGGTTGTCGAGTTCGTCGACATCGCGGGCCTGGTCGCGGGCGCGTCGAAAGGCGAGGGGCTGGGCAACAAGTTTCTCGCCAACATCCGCGAGACCGACGGCATCATCAACATGGTGCGCTGCTTCGTCGACGACAACGTCGTGCATGTGGCCGGCAAGGTCGATCCCGTTTCCGATATCGAGACCATACATACTGAACTCGCACTCGCCGACCTGGAGACGGTGGAAAAAGCGGTCCAGCGCGCAGGCAAAACGGCCAAAGCCGGCGACAAGGAAGCGCTCAAACTCGCCGCGCTGCTCGAAAAGGTGCGCGCCATTCTCGATCAAGGCCAGCCGGTGCGCGCGATGAAGCTCGACAAGGAAGACGCGGTTTTATTGAAGCCGCTATGCCTGATGACGGCGAAGCCCGCGATCTACGTCGCCAACGTTAATGACAAAGGGTTTGAGAACAATCCGCTGCTCGATATGGTCAGGGAATACGCAGTTGCCGAGCACGCGCCGGTGGTCGCGATTTGTGCTGCGCTCGAAGCCGAGATCGCCGATCTTGCCGACGAAGACAAGCACGTGTTTCTGGCCGACATCGGCATGCAGGAACCGGGACTGAATCGCCTGATACGCGCGACCTACGAATTGCTCGGCTTGCAGACTTACTTCACCGCCGGGCCAAAAGAGGTTCGCGCGTGGACCATGCACACGGGCGAGACCGCGCCGCAGGCGGCAGGCGTGATCCATACCGATTTCGAGAAAGGCTTCATTCGCGCCGAGGTGATCGCCTACGACGATTTCATCAAATACAAAGGTGAACAGGGCGCCAAGGAAGCGGGCAAGATGCGGCTCGAAGGCAAGGAATACATCGTGCGCGATGGCGATGTGATGCATTTCCGCTTTAACGTTTGACGGGCGGCGGACACGCGCGAAGCGCGTGCCGGGCCGTCTCGCGCGTATAGCAGCCGGCAGCGGGGCTGCCGCTAGATGCGCGCGAAGCCGACGTGGCAACCCATGCGGGAGATGGACGTGAGCGTGAGTAATCTCGGCCAACTGGAAACGCCCTGCCTGGTACTCGAGCGCGGCAAGCTCGAGCGCAACATTGGGCGGATGCGCGATCATCTCGCGAAGCTCAACGTCGCGCTGCGCCCGCACGTCAAGACGGCGAAGAGCGTCGACGTCGCGCGCCTGGCACTCGCCGGCCAACCCGGATGTATCACGGTGTCCACGCTGAAGGAAGCCGAGCAGTTTTTCGCGCACGGCGTCACCGACATCCTGTACGCGGTGGGCATCACGCCGAACAAGCTCGATCACGTCGCGGCGTTGAAGCGCCGGGGCGTGGATATCGCCATCATTCTCGACAACGTTGAATCGGCGCGCATCGTTGCGGTCCGCGGCAAGGAACTTGGTGTTCAATTTCCGGCTTTGATCGAGATCGACAGCGACGGCCATCGCTCGGGCGTCAAGCCGGATGACGCCGCGCTGGTCGACGTCGGTCGCATTCTTGCGACGGGAGGCGCGCAACTGCGTGGCGTGATGACGCACGCCGGGGACTCCTACAATTGCGACACGGTCGAAAAAATCCGCGCCATGGCGGTGCGCGAGCGTGATGCGGTTGTCCGCTGCGCCGCTCGCCTGCGCGCGGCGGGACTGCCTTGTCCCATCGTCAGCATTGGCTCGACGCCGACCGCGACTTACAGCGACGACCTCGCGGGCGTCACCGAGGTGCGCGCGGGCGTCTATATGTTCTTCGATCTCTTCATGGCGGGCTTAAGCGTATGCGCGATCGACGACATCGCGGTGTCGGTGCTGGCCACCGTGATCGGCCATCAATCGGAAAAAGGCTGGATTATCACCGATGCGGGTTGGATGGCCATGTCGCGCGACCGCGGCACCGCGAGCCAGAAAATCGATCAGGGCTACGGCGTCGTGTGTAATGCTACGGGCGCGCCAGTGGAGGACCTGCTGGTGGTCTCGACGAATCAGGAACACGGCATCATCGGCCGGCGCGGGGGCGGTGCGATCGAGCCCGCAAAATTTCCGGTTGGCACGCTCCTACGCATCCTGCCCAATCACGCGTGCGCCACTGCCGCGCAGCATGACCGTTATTACGTCGTCGACGGTGATGCGCATATCACGGCGGTGTGGCCGCGCTTTGGCGGCTGGTGATTTGCCGGCGCGCGGCGGCTCATCGGCAAGCCTGCGCACGCACGCGGGACGATTCGGTGCATCACCCCAGCGCATACTGCGTAGCGCGCTGTGCACGGCAGCAGGAAATTTATCCATCGGACTCTCACTCAGTCGTGACCGGATTGACTTGCGGGCGCCAATTCCACCCTCAGACTCACCAGCAGCACGCCGGCAAGCACCAGCGCCGCGCCGAACAGCTGAAAACCCGTGACGGGTTCGCCGAGAAAAAAATAAGCGAGTGCAATGGTCGAGATCGGGCCGATTGAGGCCACCAGCGACACCTGATTGGCGCCTATGCGTTTCAACCCCTCCGCCGTCAGCCACAGCGGCAGTACGGTGGACACCACGGCCATCAGAAGAGTGAGTGGGTACACTTCATGCGCAACCGCCAGCCGTGCGGGCCCGTGGGTCGCCAGGAAGTGCGCAAGGACGAAGCACGACGCCGAAGTCGATGCGTAAGCGGTGAATCGCATCGACCCCAGCTTGATTACGATGCGGTTGCCGGCGATCAGGTAAATGGCGTAGGCCACCGCGCTCGCGAACACAAGTCCCGCGCCAAGCAGGGTGACCGGCAATTCATCGCCGACCCCCGCTTCATGCCAGAACACGAGCGCGATGCCGCCGTAGGAAAGCACCAGCGACGTGAGATGCCGCGCGCGTACCGGTTGTCCCAGGAACAACGCCGAGAACACGACCACCAAGGTCGGATAGAGATAAAGGATCAGGCGTCCCAGGCCGGCGCTGATGTACTGAAGGCCGGCGAAGTCGAGGTAACTGCCCACATAGTAGCCGAGGCAGCCGAGCGCAATGATCGCAATCCAGTCGCGGCGCGTCATCGCCGTCGCGCCGCCGCCCGCCCACCAGGCCATCGCCAGAAAAAACGGCAGCGCGAACAGCATGCGCAGCGCGAGCAGCGTGATGACGTCGACATCGTACTGATACGCGAGCTTGATGATGATGGTCTTGCCGGAAAACCCAATCGAGCCGATCAGCGCGCACGCGATACCCAGATACGCGTTGCGCGCGCGCGCGGCGGCTGCCGTCATCAACGCTTGCGTCCGCCGGGTATACGACGTCGGAGCGCAGAGCAGGGGCCCCACCCGCATGTTTTTGCGGGTGGGGATGCGACCGTGGAGACGGCGCCGGGCATCCTGGGATTCGAAGTAAGGATCGTCAACGTTTTCGCCCTCCCAGGATACGACGTCGGAGCGCAGAGCAGGGGCCCCGCCCGCTTGCTTGTGCGGGCGGGGATGCGACCGCGGAGATGGCGCCGGGCATCCTGGGAATTGAACTCGGGAGCGTCAACGTTTCCGCCCGCCCAGGATGCCGCCCAGTACGCCGCGGATTATTTCGCGGCCCACCTGCGAGCCGATCGAGCGCGCAGCGCTTTTTGCCGCCGCATCGAGTATGCCCGGCGTGTGACCGCCGCGCGGGCCGGTCTTCCCCATCAGTACTTCGCCCAGCATGCCCATCAGGCCGCCGCCCTCGGCGGGTGGTGCCGCGGCGGCGGCAGATGTAGCGCTGGCGCCCGTTGCATCCTGCTTCGCAACGGTGCGGCCCTTGAGTTTTTCGTAGGCGGACTCGCGGTCGACCGCCTGTTCGTAGTGGCCGAAGAGCACGGACGACTTGACGATCGCGGTGCGCTCGGCGTCGGTCAGCGGCCCGATGCGCGACGCCGGCGGCAGGATGAATGCGCGTTCCACCATCGCCGGACGCCCTTTGTCGTCCAAGAGGGAAATGAGCGCCTCACCCACCGATAATTCTGTGATGGCCGTGGCGGTATCGAGACCGGGATTGGCACGCATGGTCTCGGCCGCCGCCTTGACTGCTTTCTGGTCGCGCGGCGTGAATGCGCGCAGCGCATGCTGCACGCGATTGCCGAGCTGGCCCAACACGGTTTCCGGCACGTCGAGCGGGTTCTGCGTGACGAAATACACGCCCACGCCTTTGGAGCGGATGAGACGCACGACCTGCTCGATCTTATCGAGGAGCGCCTTGGGCGCTTCATTGAAGAGGAGGTGCGCTTCGTCGAAAAAGAATACGAGCCTGGGCTTGTCGAGGTCGCCGACTTCGGGCAGGTGCTCGAAGAGTTCCGACAGCATCCACAACAGGAAAGTTGAATACAGTTTCGGCGAGTTTAAGAGCTTGTCGGCGGCAAGTATGTTGACCACACCGCGACCTTTGCCGTCCGTTTGCATCAGATCGTTCATGTCGAGCATGGGCTCGCCGAAAAACTGCGCGCCTCCTTGCTGTTCGATTTCGAGCAGCGCGCGCTGGATCGCGCCGATCGATGCCGCGGACACGTTGCCGTATTCCGTGGTGAATTGCGACGCGTTGTCGCCGATGTGCTGCAGCATCGCCCGCAGGTCCTTGGCGTCGAGCAGCAAGAGGCCGTTGTCGTCGGCGATCTTGAACACGAGTGCCAACACGCCTTGCTGGGTATCGTTCAGGTTGAACAAGCGCCCGAGCAGGAGCGGGCCCATATCGGAAACCGTGGCGCGCACCGGATGCCCGGCACGGCCTAACGCGTCCCAGAACACGACCGGGCATGCGCCCCACGTGGGTTCCGCAACACTGAGCGAGGCCAGTCGCGCCTGCATTTTCGGCGAGCTCTCGCCGGCGGCGGCAAGTCCGGACAAATCGCCTTTGACGTCGGCCATGAAGACCGGCACGCCGATGGCGGAGAAGCGTTCCGCCATGACTTGCAGAGTCACGGTTTTGCCCGTGCCGGTAGCGCCGGTGATCAAGCCGTGACGATTCGCAAGCGCAGGCAGCAGCGCGATGTCGTGCTTCGATTTGGCGATCAATAATGGTTCGGCCATGGGGTTCCCGTAATGCGCTGTGCTAAAATTTTGGCGGCAGCTTCGATTATATCAGCGCAGTACGTGCGCTCCGGCCGTGGTTGTTGAAACGGCCGGCCCAACCGCGGAATTTTCCGTTTGAGCCGGCGATACTCCCGAGGGCAACATGGCAGGTCATAGCAAGTGGGCGAACATCCAGCACCGCAAGGGCAGGCAGGACGCCAAGCGCGGCAAGATTTTCACGCGGCTCATCAAGGAAATCACGGTCGCGGCGCGCATGGGCGGCGGCGATCCGGGTGCCAATCCGCGCCTGCGGCTGGCGGTCGACAAGGCTTATGACAACAACATGCCCAAGGACAACGTCGAGCGCGCGATCAAGCGCGGCACCGGTGACCTCGACGGCGTGAACTACGAGGAGATCCGCTACGAGGGCTACGGTATCGCCGGCGCGGCGGTGGTCGTCGATTGCATGACCGACAACAAGACGCGCACGGTCGCCGACGTGCGCCACGCATTCACCAAATACGGCGGCAACCTGGGCACCGACGGCTCGGTTGCGTTCCTGTTCAAGCACTGCGGGCAACTCGTGTTCGCGCCCGGCACCAGCGAGGACAAGCTGATGGAAGCAGCACTCGACGCCGGCGCGGAGGACGTCGTCACCAACGACGACGGCAGTCTCGATGTCATCACCACGGCGAACGATTTTTCCAAGGTGAAAACGGCGCTCGAAAAAGCGGGCTTCAAGCCCGAGGTGGCCGACGTCCTGATGAAACCGGCGGCGGAAATCGAGCTCACAGGCGACGATGCGGCCAGGATGCAGAAGCTCCTGGACGCGCTGGAGGCCGTCGACGACGTGCAGGAAGTGTATACGACCGCCGTCATGGACGGCGGTCAGTGAGGAGTAAAGATACGCGAGTGCGCATCCTGGGTATCGATCCCGGGCTGCGCGTCACCGGTTTCGGCGTGCTCGACAAGATCGGCAACCAACTTGCCTACGTGACCAGCGGCTGCATCAGGACGCCGGCGGCCGGCGATCTCGCGTTGCGGCTCAAGGCCATACTCGATGGATTGCGCGAGGTCATCGCGAGCGCGCGCCCGGATCAGGTCGCGATCGAAATCGTATTCGTCAACGCCAATCCGCAATCGACGCTGCTACTCGGCCAGGCCCGCGGCACGGCGATATGCGCAGCGGTGCTGAATGAACTGCCGGTGTCAGAATACACGGCATTGCAGGTGAAACAGGCGGTGGTCGGCAACGGCCACGCGGCCAAGGAGCAGGTGCAGGACATGGTCAGGCGGCTGCTGAAGCTCGCGGGCGACCCCAGCCCCGATGCGGCCGACGCGCTCGCGTGCGCGATCTGCCATGCGCACGGCGGGCAGGGACTCGGTAAACTGGCGACCCGGGGTTATCGCATGAAGCGCGGGAGGCTGGTTTGATCAGCAGGTTGAGCGGCAAATTGATCGACAGACGCCCGCCGCAGGTGATCGTCGACGTGCACGGCATCGCTTACGAAATCGACGTGCCGATGAGCACTTACTACCAGCTGCCCGCGACCGGGAGCGAGGTGACGCTCTATACGCATTTCGTGGTGCGCGAGGATGCGCAGCTACTTTTCGGTTTCGCGAGCGAACAGGAGCGTCAGGTTTTCCGCCAGCTTCTGAAAATCTCCGGCGTCGGCGCGCGCACCGCGCTGTCGGTGCTCTCCGGCATGAGCATCACCGATTTGTACGAAGCGGTGGCCACGCAGGACAGCGCGCGGCTCGTCAAGGTCCCCGGCATCGGCAGGAAAACCGCCGAGCGCCTGCTGCTCGAATTAAAAGACAAGCTCGACGTAACGGTCGTGGCCGCGTCTGCCGCCGGTGCGCACAGCGGCGACATCCTCAATGCGCTCTCGGCGCTGGGCTACAATGACAAGGAAGCGGCGTGGGCCGTCAAGCAGTTGCCCGCCGGCGCGCCGGTCGCCGAAGGCATACGCCAGGCACTTAAGCTTCTATCGAAGCAGTGAGGAGTTAGGGCGTGAGCAGTGAGGAGTAAAATCGCGTTCGAGCCGAAGCGCCAGCGTACGCGCCACTCCTTACTCCTGACTCCTTACCCCTCACGCTCAAAATGATCGAGACCGACCGCCTGATCGCCGCTGCGCCCGCGTCCCCGCAGGAGGAGGCGTTCGAGCGCGCACTGCGGCCGAAGCAGCTCGACGAGTACATCGGGCAGGAAAAAATCCGCGGCCAGCTTGAAATTTTCATCGAGGCTGCGCGCCAGCGCAAGGAATCGCTCGATCACGTGCTCCTGTTCGGCCCGCCGGGACTGGGAAAAACCACACTGGCGCATATCATCGCGCGCGAGATGGGCGTGAACCTGCGCCATACCTCGGGCCCGGTGCTCGAGCGCGCGGGGGATCTCGCGGCGATGCTGACCAATCTCGAACCTAACGATGTGCTGTTCATCGACGAGATCCACCGGCTCTCGCCGGTCGTCGAGGAAATTCTGTACCCCGCGCTCGAGGACTTCCAGATCGACATCATGATCGGCGAAGGCCCGGCGGCGCGCTCGGTCAAGCTCGACCTGCCGCCGTTCACGCTGATCGGCGCGACCACGCGCGCGGGCATGCTGACCAATCCGCTGCGCGACCGCTTCGGTATCGTCGCGCGGCTGGAGTTTTATTCCGTGGAAGAGCTCACGCGCATTGTGGCGCGCTCGGCCGGACTGCTCGAAATCGAAGTCAGTCCTGACGGCGCGCGCGAAATCGCGAGCCGTTCGCGCGCGACCCCGCGCATCTCGAATCGCCTTCTGCGGCGCGTGCGCGATTACGCGCAGGTCAGGGCGCAGGGCAAGGTCACGCAGGAGGTCGCGGACGCCGCGCTGAAGATGCTGGACGTCGATCCGCTGGGGCTCGACGTGATGGATCGCAAGCTCTTGCTCGCGGTGATCGAGAAATTCGCCGGCGGCCCGGTCGGCGTCGACAATCTTGCCGCGGCGATCAGCGAAGAGCGCGACACCATCGAGGACGTGCTCGAACCGTATCTGATCCAGCAGGGTTATCTGCAGCGCACGCCGCGCGGCCGCATGGCGACGGTGTCCGCGTACCGCCACTTTGGACTCGCGCAACCGAAAAACCTCAATGCGCCCGAACTGTGGGACGCGCCGCCTGAGAAAAAGGAGTGAGGAGTGAGGGGTGGGGCGTCAGAATCGAGAGCGGGGCGTTAACCCCGTTGCGACGGTTGGTGCGTTAGTAGAACAGCGTGAAAAATCCTGAAGCCGCGAACCTGATCCCCGACTTTACGTGGCCGGTGCGCGTGTACTATGAAGACACCGACGCCGCCGGCGTGGTGTTTTACGCCAATTACCTGAAATTCATGGAGCGCGCGCGCACCGAATGGCTGCGTGCGCTGGGTTTCGAGCAGACCACGCTGATGCACGAACATAACGTGGTGTTCGTGGTGCGCGCCCTGGCGGCAGAATTCTTGCGACCCGCGGTGTTCAACGACGAGCTCGAAGTTACGGTGTCGCTCACTCGCGCGCGCGGCAGTCTCCTCGAAATCGCGCAAGGCATCATGCGCGGGCAGCGCGCGCTCGTGACCGGCGCGGTCAAGGTCGCGTGCGTCAACACGCGGTCTTTCAAGCCCGTTAGAATACCGGATCCCATCCTGAAAAAACTGGCCATGAGGCAAGCATGAACGTGACGCATGATATGTCGGTATTGAGCCTGATAACCGGCGCGAGCGTGCTCGTGCAGTTGGTGATGGCGGGGCTCCTGCTGTGCTCGGTATTTTCGTGGTACTACATTTTTCTCAAGATTTTCACGTTCAAGCGCACGTCCAGACAGTCCGACAAGTTCGAAAAGGACTTCTGGAGCGGCGGCGATCTGAATGAACTCTATCAGCGGGCGATCAATTCACGCGACGCTTCCGGCACGATGGAGCGCTTGTTCGAATCGGGTTTTCGCGAATTTACCAAGCTGCGCAAGCAGCCGGGACAGGGTTCGGCGCAAAATATCGCGGTGGTGATGGACGGCACCCGGCGCGCGATGCGCGCGACTTATCAGCGCGAGATGGAAGAGCTCGAATCGCATCTGTCGTTCCTGGCTTCGGTCGGTTCGGTGAGCCCCTACGTCGGCCTGTTCGGCACCGTGTGGGGGATCATGAATTCGTTCCGCGGGCTTGCCCAGGTCGCGCAGGCCACCCTCGGCACGGTCGCGCCCGGCATCGCCGAAGCGCTGATCGCGACCGCGATGGGGCTCTTCGCGGCGATTCCCGCGGTGGTCGCTTATAACCGCTTTGCCGGCGACCTGAACCGGCTCGCCACGCGCTTTGATTCGTTCATGGAAGAGTTTTCCAACATCCTGCAGCGGCAGAGCTAAACATGCTGATCGAAAAACGCAGCAACCGGCGGCTGATGAACCAGATCAATGTCGTGCCCTACATCGACGTGATGCTGGTGCTCCTGGTGATATTCATGGTGACGGCACCCCTGATCAATCCCGGCCAGGTGGAACTGCCGTCGATCGGCAAGTCGTCGAATCCGCCGGTGGCGCCGCTCGAAGTCTCGATTCGCACCGACCAGACGCTGTGGCTGCGCGACCGTGCCGCGGGCACCGATGACCGCAAGGTATCGCGCAACGAGCTTTTGGCCGCGGTCAAGCAGAAACAGGCGAAAAATCCCGAGCAGGCGGTGGTGATCGCGGCCGACAAGGACGTGCGTTACGAATCCGTGCTCGACGTGATGGACATGCTGCAGCAACACCAGGTCAAGAAGGTCGGCTTGATGGTCAAGCCGCGCGCGCAATAGGACCCGCGCACCGCGCGCCATGCATTACGCCCACGCCTACAACACGCCGCAGGAGAAGGTCATCTCGGGCGCGTTCGCGTCCACGATGCATCTTCTGTTCATCGCGTTGCTGGTGTTTGGCGTGAACTGGCAGAAAAAAGTCGAGCCGCAGGTCAACATCGTCGATCTGTGGAGTCCGCCCGCGGAGGTCAAGCCGCAGGCCGTGGAACCGCCGCCGCCGGAGCCGCCGGCGCCCGAGGTCAAGCCCGTGGTGCAGCCCAAGGTCGATCCCACCCCGCCCAAAGCCGTCGCCAAACCGGAAGTCGCTAAACCCGAGATCGCGCTGAAGGACAAGGAAAAGGAAAAAATCGAGAAGGAACGCCGCGTCGTCGAGGACAAGCAGAAGGAAGCGAAGAAGCGCGAGGACGAAGCGCGGGCGGCGCAGAAAGCGCAGCAGGCCGAAGCGCAGCGCCTGGCGAACGAACAGGCCGAGGCGCAGCGCGCGGTGGCGGCGCAGGCGGCGGCCGCGCAGGCGAAACTGCGCAACGAGTACATCGAGCGCATCCGCGCCAAGATCAGGCGTTTCATCGTGCAGCCGCCCAACCTGCAGGGCAACCCGGAGTCCGAATTCGACGTCGTGGTGCTGCCGGACGGCAACGTGCTGGGCGTGAAGTTGAAGCGCGCGAGCGGCAATGCCGCCTACGACAACGCGGTCGAGCGCGCCATCAGCCGCGCGCAGCCGCTGCCGTTGCCGCCGGATCCGGCGCTCGCCAAGGATTTCCGGGAACTAAATCTGAAGTTCAAGGCTCAAGAGTAGCGCACACGGCTATTCCGCGTAAAATACGGCGCCATGAAAAATAAAAACCTGCGGTACCTGCTTTCCTGTTGTGGCTGGCATTCAGCCCCGAGCGCGTACGCCCAGCTGAAGATCGAGATCACCGGCTTCGGGTCCAACCAGATGCCGATCGCCATACTCCCGCTGAAGGGCGAGGAGGCGCTGCCGCAAAAAGTGACGGACATCGTCGTCGCCGATCTTTACCGCAGCGGGTTTTTCAAGATCGTCGACAGCGGCGGCGTCAACCCGCTGCCGGCCGAACCCGCGGAGGTGCAGTTTCCGACGTGGAAGGCGCGCGGCGCCGACGCGGTCGTGATCGGCAGTGTCTCGCCGCTGTCCAACGGCTCCTGGGACGTGCGCTTTCGCCTGATGGATGTGCTTAAAGCAATCGCAGATCACCGGATTCGCGTACCAGGTCACGGCAGCCCAGTTGCGCAGCACCGCGCACAAGATCGCCGACGCCATTTACGAGAAGATGACCGGCGACACCGGCGTATTCAGCACGCGCATCACCTACGTGGTCAAGAACGGCACGCGCTTCGAACTGCAGGTCGCGGACGCCGACGGGTTCGGCGCGCAGACCGTGCTCGCGTCGAACGAGCCCATCATTTCGCCGGCGTGGGCGCCCGACGGCAACCGGCTCGCCTACGTGTCTTTCGAGCGCAGAAAGCCCATCGTCTATATCCAGTCGCTGCTCACCGGGCAGCGCACGGTCGCCGCGAATTTCAAGGGCAGCAACAGCGCGCCGGCGTGGTCGCCCGACGGCAGGCGTCTCGCGGTGGTGCTGTCGAAGGACGGCAATTCGCAGATTTATCTGGTCGACGCCGACGGCAGCAACGTCGTGCGCCTGACCAATACGGGCACCATCGACACCGAGCCGAATTTTTCGCCGGACGGCCAGCACGTGATATTCACGTCGGACCGCGGCGGCAGCCCGCAGATTTACCGCGTGCCGGTCGTCCGGCGGCGCGCCCGAACGGCTCACGTTCGACGGCAGTTACAACGTGACGCCGCGCTATGCGCCCGACGGCAAGTCGTTCGTGTTCATCCAGCGCGCGGGCGCGCGCTTTAACGTCGCGATGCAGGATTTCGTGAGCAAGCAGACGCAGTTGCTGACGGAGAACGGCATCGACGAGTCGCCGAGCTTCGCGCCCAACGGCAGGATAATTCTCTACGCAACCGAGATCAGGGGGCGTGGTATATTAGCCGCGGTATCGAGCGATGGCCGCGTGCGCCAGCGGTTCAGCGCGGCGGCGGGCGATGTGCGGGAACCGGCGTGGGGTCCGCTGATCAAAAGCCCATGACAAGGAGTGATACCCAATGAAAAAGCTATTCTGGAGTCTGGCAGTACTTGCCGTGCTGGCCGGTTGCTGCCAGCCAGGAAGTGCAAAAGCCCGCCGACGTGACTGAAGCCAAACCGACGCCGCCGCCCGTCGTGGTGCCGCCGAAGCCGGTCCCGCCGCCGCCGGTCGTCACGCCGGTCAAGCCGCCGGAGGTCACCGGCGACCCGTTGAATCCGCTCGATCCGCGCAGCATGCTGAACAAGCAGCGCAGCGTGTTCTTCGATTACGACAGCGCCGTCATCAAGGACGAATACAAGCCGCTGGTCACCGCGCACTCGCGTTTCCTCACCGCGAACCGCGCGCAGAAAATCACCATTGAAGGCAATACCGACGAGCGCGGCAGCCGCGAATACAACATCGCGCTGGGCCAGCGCCGCGCCGACAGCGTCAAGCAGATGATGATGTTGCTCGGCGTGCAGGAAGGGCAGATCGAGACCGTGAGTTTCGGCGAGGAAAAGCCGCGCAACCCGGGCCACGACGAGGCGGCTTTTTCCGAGAACCGCCGCAGCGACATCCGTTACGCGGGCGACAAGTAACGCCTGCATGGTGAACTCGTGCGTTGGCACACGCTGAACCGCGCCGCGCTCGCACAGTGCGGCGCGGTTTTGCTTCTGGCCGTGCTCGCAGCACCCGCGCAGGCGGCGCTCTTCGACGACGACGAGGCGCGCAAGCAGATCGCCGCCGAGAAGCGGCGCATCGATGACGTCAAAAGCGACCTGAAGGCCCAGCAACAGGCGGTCGATGCGCGTATCAACAAGATCGAAGAGGCGCTCAAAAGCCAGGCGCTGCTCGATCTCTTTACCCAGCTGGAAGCGCTCAAGCTCGAAATGTCCAAGCTGCGCGGACAGATCGAGGTGCTCAACAACAGCGTCGAGAATTCGGCCAAGCGCCAGCGCGACATGTATCTCGATCTCGATACGCGCGTGCGCCGGTTCGAGCAGCAGGGCGGGCGCGCCGGCAGCCGAGGCGCCGCCGCCGGCGGCCGCCGCAGCCGCACCGCCGCGGGCGAGCGCCGCCAGCCGCTCGGCGGCGGTCGCCGTCGCCAACGTCGACAGCGGCGTCGAGACGCGCGCGTACGAGGCCGCGCAGGGCCAGCGCCGCATCGGCAATTATCAGGGCGCCATCGTCGCCTTCCAGAATTTCATCAAGCAGTATCCGAAAAGCAACCTCGCGCCGCGCGCGCGGTACTGGATCGGCGATTCGTACTTCAACCTGCGCGACTTCAAACTCGCAATCGGCAGCCAGCAGACCCTGCTCAAAACCTACCCCGACAGCCCGACCGTGCCCGACTCGCTGCTCAATATCGCGAGTTCGCAGATCGAATTGGGCGAAGTCGGCGAACGGCAGAAAGACGCTCGAAGAACTGGTCGCCAAATACCCGGTCAGCGAGGCCGCGGAAAAAGCGCGGCGCCGCATCGCGGCGATGAATGCGCCGGGTGTGCCCGCTGCTATCGCGCCGCCCGCCGGCAAGCCGTAGGCTTGCGCCGGTGAGGAGTGAGGGGTGAGGCGTGAGGAGGAGACCCGATCAAACCGCGGCAGCGGATCGCGCTACACCTGACGCTACGCGCCTTCTCGCAACGCTGCGCGTTACCGAGATCTTTCACTCGCTGCAGGGCGAGACGAGCCGCAGCGGGCTGCCGACGGTGTTCATTCGCCTGACCGGTTGCCCGCTGCGTTGCGGCTACTGCGATACCGCCTACGCGTTTCACGGCGGCACTACGATGACAGTAGCCGCCGTGCTGGAGGCCGTTGCGGGATATGGCACGCGCTACGTGACGGTCACCGGCGGTGAGCCGCTGGCGCAAAAGAGCTGCCACGCGCTGCTTATCGAGCTGTGCGATCGCGGTTATTCCGTGTCGCTCGAAACGAGCGGCGCGATCGACGTGTCGGCGGTCGACGCGCGGGTGTCGAAAATTCTCGACATCAAGACGCCCGGCTCGGGCGAGAGCGCCAGGAACCGGTGGGAGAACCTTGCACACCTGACCGCGCGCGACGAAATCAAATTCGTGATCTGCGACGACGCGGATTACGGTTGGGCGAAGCACGAACTCGCCGACGCGCAACATCGCCGCGATCTGCCCGGTGCTGTTTTCCCCGGCGTACCGCGAGCTCGCCGCGACGCAACTCGCCGACTGGATATTGCGCGATCGGCTACCGGTGCGTCTGCAGACGCAGTTGCACAAGCAGTTATGGGGCGAGCAGCCCGGCCGTTAGCGCCGCGCTGACCGGATTAAGGCCGCGCGACCGTGGCGAATGCAGTGGTGCTGCTGTCAGGCGGGCTCGATTCGGCGACGGTGCTCGCGATGGCGCGCGACGCGGGCTACGATTGCCATTGTCTGTCGGTCGACTACGGGCAGCGCCATCGCGCGGAACTCGCCGCCGCGGCGCGGATTGCGCGCGCGCTCGGCGCGCGCGAGCATCGAGTCACCACGCTCGACCTTGCAGCATTTGGCGGCTCGGCGTTGACCGACCAGGCTATCGCGGTGCCGACCGCGGGCATCACCGGCGGCATTCCCGTGACCTACGTTCCCGCGCGCAATACCATCCTGCTGTCGCTGGCGCTCGCGTGGGCCGAAGTGCTGCGGCGCGCGCGATATATTTTTTGGCGCCAACGCGGTCGATTATTCCGGCTACCCGGATTGCCGGCCGGAATATATGCGCGCGTTCGAGGCGCTGGCGAATCTCGCGACCAAGGCCGCCGTCGAAGGAGCACGGCTCACGCTGCATACACCCATCATCGATTTTGCCAAGGCCGACATCATTCGTCGCGGCTTAGCGCTGGGCGTCGATTACGCGCTGACGGTCTCGTGCTACCAGGCCGACGCCGACGGCCGCGCGTGCGGCGTCTGCGATTCATGCCGTCTGCGCCGCGATGGCTTCGTGTCCGCCGGCGTCGCCGACCCCACGCGCTACCGGGCCTAGGCCCGGCGCTGGCGGGTGGCAACCGGCCGCATTAGAATGAGTTGATCGATCAATTCTTGGAGCGAGATGCAAGCCACCACTCATCTGGGCGCAATCGTCGCGTGGTGCGGATTCGCGCTCGGGCTCGTGTTCGGCGCGGTCGGCAATAAGGTGAATTTCTGCACCATGGGCGCCGTGTCAGACATCGTCAACATCGGCGACTGGGGCCGCATGCGCATGTGGCTCCTGGCGATCGCCGTGGCCGTAATCGGATCAAATGCGCTGTGGCACGCCGGACTCGTCGATCTCTCGAAGTCGATTTACACCGCGCCCAATTTCACGTGGCTGTCGTTTATCGTCGGCGGGTTTTTGTTCGGCGTCGGCATGACGCTGGGATCGGGCTGCGGCAGCAAGACGCTGATCCGCATCGGCGGCGGCAATCTCAAATCGCTCGTGGTCTATGTGTTTCTCGGTATTTCCGCGTACATGACGTTGCGCGGGTTGTTCGGCCAGTTCCGCGTGTCCGTGCTGCAGCCGGTCGCCGTCAATTTTGAAGCCTACGGTCTCAAGGGGCAGGACCTGCCGTCGCTCCTGGCAGGCACCGGCATCGAAATTGACACTCTGCGCGTCGCGGTCGCCGCGCTCGTCGCAGCGGGACTGCTGGTGTTCGTGTTGAAAGACCGCGAGTTTCGCGTCAACTTCGACTATCTCGCGGGCGGCGTCGTGGTCGGGTTGATCGTGATCGCCGGCTGGTATGTGACCGCGCATCTCGGTTACCAGGATAATCCGGCAACGCTTGAAATGACGTTTTTCGGCACCAACACGCGCGCCGCCGAATCGGTTTCGTTCGTAGCACCCCTTGCGTATACGCTGGAACTTCTGATGCTGTGGACCGACAAGTCGCTCACCATCACGTTCGGCGTCATGGCCGCGCTGGGTGTCGTCATTGGTTCATTCGCGTACGCGGTGGCGAGCAAGACCTTCCGCTGGGAAGGTTTCACGACCGTCGACGACCTGCGTAATCACATACTCGGCGGCGTGCTGATGGGATTCGGCGGCATCACGTCGCTCGGCTGCACCATCGGCCAGGGAATTACGGGTTTCTCGACGCTCGCGCTGGGTTCGATCGTGACGTTCTCAGCCATCGTCGCCGGCTCGGCGGCGACGATGAAGTATCAGTACCTGGAAAATCCTGCGCGAAGGCTGAACGGGCGCGCCATGTCCGCGGCGCGCCCGTTCCGGCAAGTCAAGGACGTTTATTCGAGCGGCTCGAGCTTGATGATGGACGCGCCGTGGTTGCTGCCGACCCAGAACGTGACCGGAGTCGTCGTGTTATCGACGAACACGCGGCGGATGTTGGTCGAGCGCGGCAGCAGGTAGTCGACCGTCTTGCCGGTTTTGGGATCCAGGCGCACGACGCGATCGTTGAGCATCGACCCCGTCCATACCTCGCCGTTCTTGTCGAGCGCCACGTCGTACGGTTGGGTCCACGGCGTGGTCATCGCCCATTCCTGGAATTTTTCAGTCTTGGTGTCGAACATGCCCACTTTGTTGCCGCGATATTCGGCGAACCACAGGCGGTCCTGCGCATCCATCACGGCGCGCCGCGGCCCCGACGCCTTGGTCGGCGTTTCATGCAGCGTGACTTTGCCGGTCTTCGCGTCGATGCGGCCGATGTGTTCGCGGCCGATGTCCGTGAAGAAAACGTTGTTCTGCGAATCGCCGACCACGTCGTAAATGTTGTGCCCGACCGGGGATGCCTTGAACGGCTCCCACGTTTCCCAGGTGCCGGTTTTCAGGTCCACGCGGTGCACGCCGCCCACGCCGTTATTCTGCGTCCAGATCTTGCCGTCGACGTCCAGCGTCATCGGGCTCGTCATGTTGATCTGGGTGTTCGCGCGATTGAGTTCCGGCGGCAGGTTCCATACCTGGATTTTCTCCGTCTTGCGCTCGAACTTCATGATCGCGCCCTGATACATCATGCCCGCCCACAAATTGCCGTCCTTGTCCGCGCGCAACGACAGGAGCCCGGTCGGCGAACCCTTTTTCGGTTCCGGCACCGGATACTCGGTCACCTTGCCGGTTTTCGGATCGAGCTTGCCGATCGACTGCTCGCCGAAATTCGAATACCACGCGATACCGTCGGCATCGAGTATCACGTCGTGCGGCTCTATCGTCGGCCGCGGCAGATCGTATTCCGTCATGATGACCTGCGTCGCTTTGCCTTGCGGGCGCGGGAAGGCCTTGAGCGGATAGTCCCAGCCCGCGCCGTTGGAGAGGTTAATGGTGCTCAGCCACTGGGCCTGCGCGCGTTGCACGCGCGCCCGGTCTTCGCCCACCAGATCGGTGTCGCGCGTCGTGAGCCGCTTCTGCGGCTGCAACGGCGTGCTTTGATTCGCATAGGTGGTCATGCGCTGCACGGTCGTCATGAAGCCGTCGGTATCGTAGCGGGACCGCGCGATACGTTCCAGCGTATGGCAGCTCACGCAGCCGAGCAGCGCGTTCTTCTGCAACTGCGTGCCGGTCATGCTCGCGATCCATTCGCCGTTCGTGAGCTGGGCCGCGAGGTCCTGCGTCTTCCTGAGTTTCAGGTCGAGCGCGGTGGTTTTTTGCGCCGCGACTTCCGTCGCCACGCGGCCGTCGAGGTCGTAGCCCGCCGCGCGGATGCGGATCGCGTACTGTCCCGCGTCGAGCTTCGCGCGCGGAAAGCGATAGCGGCCCTGTGCGTCGCTGACGACGGTGATCGTGATATTGGCGCCGGTTTTTTTCGCGCTGACCAGCACGCCTTCCATCGCGCCTTCTTCGGCTGAAGTCACAACGCCGGTCAGCGCTGCGTCGGCCGGTACATCCGCCGCGAGGGCGAAACCCGCCGGCGCGAGGACGACGGCAAGACTGATGATCGTGAGCAGAAAACGGTTTGTTCGCATGGTTCCTCCGCCGTGTTGAAATATACGCTTGCCCGATCAAATCACGCTCTGCGGCGCTGGCGATTTGATTCTTCTTGCGATACTGAATGATAAACGTTTTGCGGCGCAGCGCCAGCCCCCGCGCGGCGCGTACCTGGCGCGAGAGTCTTCGGACGGCATACGAACGGTTAGATCGCCTATTAATCGTGTTATTCCTGGCTAGCCGCATCAATCTGCCCAAAAAACGGTTACGTGCGTTTGATCGGGCGTCGAAAAGACCCTATAATTCGCGGCTTTTCCGTAAACGCAGGGCGGTTAGCTCAGCTGGTAGAGCAGCGGACTTTTAATCCGTTGGTCGCGAGTTCGAATCTCGCACCGCCTACCAAAATTCAAGGGGTTAGCTTAGTCAGCTAATCCCTTTTCTTTTGGCGGTTGTGCCGCAATTGTGCCATCAAGCAGATTCGAGACGATTTCTGCGTGCTGCGCCAACTGCGCGGGAGCCAAGTGCGCATACCGCCGCACCATTCCTTCGGATTCCCAAGCGCCCATCTCCTGCACTACGTTTAGCGGTGTGCCGTTTTGCACGAGCCAGCTTGCCCAGGTGTGGCGCAGATCATGCCAGCGGAAGTTTTCAATTTCCGCCCGCTTTAAGCGCCTTGTGCCACGCCTTCGTATTAGCCTGATTGATAGGCTTGCCGCGAAACGTGAACACCCGCGAAGGATGCTTCCCAGCCTGCGCCTGAAGCACGCCGAGTGCGACGGAGTTCAAAGACACGTGAATGTCCCTGCGCCCCTTGGCCTGATCGGCGTGTATCCATGCGGCGCCCCGTTCTACGTCCACCTGTGACCATTCCAGCTTCATCACATTGGCTTGCCGCAGTCCCGTGGCAAGTGCAAACAGCACGACGTTACGCTGATGCTCGGCAACTCTGCAAGCAACTGCTTTGCCTCCTCGGGCGTGATCCAGCGAATACGCCGCTTTGCTTCACGATACAACTTTACTCTGGGCGCTTTATCAATCCATTCCCACTCATACGCGGCCTTGCGAAGAATGGCACGTATCAGCGCCAGATGCCGGTTAGCCGTTGCGGGACTGGATTGCTGCGCCTTTGCTTCTCCAATGGCGGCGATTAGCTCGCGGTCAATAGTTTCGAGTAGACGACCCCGAAGATATTGCTGCAGCCACCGAAGCTGGCTCTTATCGCTCCTCATGAGTCGCCTTGTGCCGGGTTTCGCTCAGCCACTTTAAGGCCGCTTCATCCCACGTGCGCTTTGGCTTCTCGCCCAGTTTGTTCACGCGCCAAGCGTCAGACTTCAGCTTGTCGTGGAACTCTTGGGCTTGAGACTTTTCTTCGGTGTTAGCAGTGCATCTAATTCGCTCGCCGCTTGGTGTGGTGAAATCAACCCACCACGTACTGCCGCGTTTGAAGAGTGACATTCATTCAACTCCTTTCTCCAAGTCACTCGCAACGCTTGCCGGGGTGAAGCATAAAGCGAACGCAGATAGTCGGCAAGATCGTCATCGATAAATACCCAGCACTTCCCGACCTTGGCACCGGGAGCTAGGCCCAATTTCGCGCGCCGGCGCAGCTCCTCGGGGTGGAGCTTCAGGAATGCCGCGGCTTCGGCGAGCGAGAGCGTTTTCATGGAATCAAATATTCAGAACTGACTGCCTGGGCAGCCGGCCTGTTAGCAGTGCTAACAGCGTGCGCCACTCGTTCCCGCCTTGGCGCCGACCATAACCATCACCGCCCCAGGTAGATCGAAGTGACCGACTCGCGGTTGTGGCCGAGCTCACTGGAAATCGTGGACCGCGCGTCGCAATCTATTTGCTTTTGCTCTGGCGTGAGCTCTTTCGATGTCGGTCCGCCATGCGCCGGGCACGCCCAGCCGGTCAGCTCCCGGTAGCGCTCCTGCGCGTAGTGGTGGCGATGCCCGTGCACGTGATCGATGCGCGCCTCGTCGCACTGGGCCTTGAAGCGTTGCAGCTGCTCGACATAGGTCATCTCTTTCGGGATCAGGCTTCCCGTGCCGGCGAACTGCTTGGCTTCCTCCAGCAATTGGCGCTGCTCGGCATTGCGGATGGGGATTTCGCGTTCGCGCTTACCCTTGGCCCAGCTTGCCTTGAGCAAGAGCATGTCGCCGCGGTCGGCCCACGCCGGCTGGATCTTGATCGATTCCTCGCGCCGCAGCCCGAAGGCCGCTTGCAGCCTCAGCGACATGGCGTGTAGGGATCGGTCATCCGACTCAAGCTTGGCCGGGTCCAGCTCCACTGCCTTGGAGACGTTGGTGACGTAGACCCGCTCCGGGATGCCGTAGGCGTCGTTGGAACGCGCGATGACCTTCGGCTTGCCGATCTTCTCGGCCAGCCAGCGTAGCTGCGCCATGCGGTTCTTGAAGGTCCCAGGCGCGATCTCCTCCCCGTGCCAGCGCGCGACGAGCGCCTCGACGTGCTTGGGTTTCAGGCTCGTCGCGTGCATGTGCTTGAACCCCATCTCCTGGAGCTGGTTGGCGATCAGGTCCAGTATCCGTTCCCGGTCGGCCTGGGTCCCGTAGCTGCCGTCGCGGTTGCGGCGGCAGAGTTGCTTCAGTTCGTAGTTGAAATCCCGCATCTTCAAATCTCCATCTTCTCCGTTCGTTGCGATTTAATGGTTGCGCCTTTGTCCTGCTCTTTCGGTGTCGATCCAGTCTGCTTAGTGTTTCTGTCCATCCCGCGCGCTGTTAGCACGGCGGGAATTACAAGGGACACGGGAGACACCACTCCCGTTTCGTGCGGTTGGTTTTGCTGCTTGCCAGCGCCGCACGGCGCTTTCATCGGCATCGATGCTTGCGCCTCACGGCACAGTCATCGAAGGCCATTGACCCAGGGCCTGCCGGGGCGTCGCAATGACGCGGTACTAATCCGTGACGGGGATCATTCGGCGATCGGCATTGCGCCAGTCGCGGTGCAAGATTGAATGCGCCAGTTTTCCGGCCGTCACTCAGATTTGAAGCAGTCCATACCTGAGAAATCTGCGCCAGGAACAAGCATTGGCGCGGCTCTCGGCGCATCGTCCCTAGCAGCAGGGGCCGCTAGGGACGATGCCTTTGGACGTTCTGGCGCTGCTTCGCTTCCACCTGGTCGCTGCGCAGAGATGAGGTAGTTAACGAGTTGCTTGACCGTCTCACGGCAATGGGCATTGAACCGCTTGGGGCGCTGGAGCGTGTGCCGTCGCTGGTCGAGTACAGGCCTTGGGCGCCAAAGGCAGTTGGGGAGTCTGCAAACGACTCAGCAGCCGAGGCGTTGGAGGCTGCTATCTCACACGGGCGCTAGACAATCATGTCAACGGATGCGCCAAAGATTTCTTTTCTGACGTTTTCGATGTCACCCCAGTGGTCGTTGTCCTACCTGCCTATTTATCACCGGCAGACAATTGGGTTCGCACATCCGTGTTGAATTAGCATTTCGCCACCCAGGGGCTTGAATCTACTGCGTTTTCAAGCGCTTGGAGTTTTTTGGCCACACTACCACTTGACAGATCGACACGATGTTATAACATGGTTATAACAAAGGAGTCATCATGCGTAGCGTGGTTCGAAAAGTGGGGAATTCGCTCGGCGTCTTGATCCCAATCGAGATCGCGCGTCGCTGGGGCGTTGGGCACGGCGATTTCCTGGAAATCGACGAGAACGGTATCCGACCGTCTCAATCGAGCGAGAACGCGCAAACCAAGCTTGATAATCTGAAGCGCGAGATCGGCATTCGCGTGCTGGGGTCCTACGACCTCCCGGAAATTCGCGCCAAAGCGCTCGCGAATCTCGCGCGCTGGAAGGCAAATGGCGTTAAGGGCAAGGCCTACGCAGAATGGGCGAAAATCCTTCGATCAAAGCGACGATCAAGCACTGATTCAAGCCATGGTCGGTAAAAGCGAGGAAAGCAATCGGCTAAGGCAATCCATGCCTTACACCGGCATGCTGCCGCAAGACGAAGTTCGGAGGATGCGTGAAAAAGCAACATCTTGAACACTTGCTCCGCCCCGCAACAGCCGTTAACTGTTGCGGGGCGTTTTTCTTCCCAGCCTGCGCGCGTTTACTTTTCAGTGAACAACGCCAAGTCATGCAATCCAATTTACTAAAAAAAAAGGGCTGTCGCCAGCTCTTTTTAAATTATTTTGTCTGCATTTTTCCCGTGAAAAACACGAGATATTGCGAGGCGCGCGTCGACATGAGTCGTGCACGTCGACGGGGGCCGTGCACGTCGACGGGGGTCGTGCACGTCGACGAGGGTCGTGCACGTGGAACATGTAGGCCGGTCATGCCGGCAGCGTCACATCGCTGCGGCATCGCTGGATTTAGCAAGTTGGCTGGCACCGGTTACTCGATTTAGCGTTTCCTTTTTCGCCGAATAATTGCGGCTTTAGGCCGTAGCAAAGCTCGAAGCCAGTTCGGCGGTTTGATGCGCGCTTTAAACCATATTTCTACGTCGTCGAACGACATGCCGTTGTTTACAACATCGAGAATCATATTCTCGACCTCTTCGCCTATATCGTTTTCGACGGCGACCAATTCATATCCGCTACGCGTTACAAACAGCAAGACGACAATCAAAGTTGTGCGTTTATTGCCGTCAAGAAATCCGTGATTTTTCGCTAAAGACTGTGTTAGCGCGGCAGTTTTTTTCGATACTGCTCGATAGTAACCGGAATAGGGCCTGGCGATAGCAGACTCTATGAGGCCAAGATCACGAACCCCTGGCAGCCCACCAAATTTCATTGCTTCGTCGTGAGCCTGCAATGCGTCACGCAAAGTGACGCGATAATGCCTGAAGCGCTTCTTATTTCTTGGCAAGACGCTTAAGCGTGGCCGCGAACGTAATGACGTTACTGCTGATCGCGGCCGAAGATGTTAGCGTCGTAAACGAGCCGGTTTTAGGATCGCGCGCCGGCAAGCGTTCACCCTTCACGGAAACCGCGTTTCGTTCCTTTCTTGTCGGCAGGGTATAACCTTGGCCGGGCTGAGGAATTCTTTCCACTACAGTAGTGCGCGGTCGAGTCAATGCCTTGCGAGTCTCTAAAAACTGACCGCTACGCGTTTCCCGCCCAATCGGTACGAGATGGGGGTTTAGGCAGTGATTTTCGCTTTGACATATGTCAATGATACTTACGCACCGGGACCTTCACAAGGCGGCCGCCAACGGCATATCTGACGAGGAGAGATCCAGCGTAGCCAATTTCGTAGCACCGCGACAACAAAATGAGCCTTCGTGACGCTGTTAAAGGCTTTGAAAGGAAGGGGCAGACGTTGCAGGTTGTTGATTTAACAATGCCTGCTTTTTGCTACCTATTCTTTTAATCCGTTGGTCGCGAGTTCGAATCTCGCACCGCCTACCAATAATAACAAGGGGTTGCAGCGATGCAGCCCCTTTTGTTTTTCGCTCGGGGTTACGCTGGGGTTACATTCGTAGCTTATCAATAACGCTGCTGATCCCCCGTCGAATAACCGTGTCGAAGTAGCGGCGACGGCAATCCTTGAGCGCTTTATGAAGTTATGGCATGATACGCCATATGAAAGCCCGTCAGGTATTTCGCTTCCACGAGATCCGGGGCGACATCACTGTGGAGATGGTGATTTGGGTATTGCCGGCACCGACCGCGGATCGACCGCACGGATTGAAATACCGACTCTACTGCGGAAGTAGCGGACGCTGTGTGGTGCGGTACGATAACGAGACGGGCAAAGGCGACCATTGTCATTATGGTCGTCGGGAAGAGGCTTACGTGTTCGAATCCGTCGAGAAACTGGTTGCGGATTTCGAATCCGATTGTGAACGATTGACTGAATGGGTGTGGGAATGAATCGAATTGAGATCGAGGTACTTCGCGGACGTGCGGCGTTGGCCGGCTTCAAGCAGGCCTGGCGGCGTGCGGCCGCGGGAAAAGCCGGCGTGTCGAAGCTCGCATTCGGAAACCTCTCGCAGCTATTCAGCGCTATTACCGAAAAGCGGCTGGAGCTCGTGCGCCACGTTGCCATGCACGGTGGTCTGAATACTAGAAAACTGGCGACCGCGTTGAAGCGGGACTACAAGAACGTCTACATGGATGTGCGGTCGCTGAGCGAATTAGGTCTGCTTGACAAGGACGAGCGCGGAAGACTGACAGCGCCGTTCGATGAAATTGTGATTCGGGCGGGGCTTCGAGAGGCCGCTTAGTATGGGTGAATCTGCGTTTCCGTACTGTGGCGTAATTGTGACGTGAATAGCGATGCCTGAAATTGATTGCGCCGTGAGTGTCATTGGTTTGTAAATTGGCAAGCATTGCAAGTAATTGATTTAACAACAGCCTCGTTTTACATCCGCCACTTTTAATCCGTTGGTCGCGAGTTCGAATCTCGCACCGCCTACCAAGAATCAATCAGTTACGTTCACCGGTTCTGAATTTCATCCGCAATTCTGCGACACAAGATCCCTCAATTCACGTCACAGGTCTTCGTATCGATCCGCGGCGTTCGAATCGACAGCGCTGAATTGTCGAGGAATGTTGGCAAGGCAGTTGTGGACTCGAACCTAGTCCGATCGGACGAATAGTCCGTTGGTCGGCCGGCTTCGCAGGAGTTTATCTCGGCAATCTGCGGCGTGAATGTCCGGTCCGATCTCTATTATTTCTCGCTGCTGCGCCTCGGGCGCGTCACTCGCTGCCGGTCGGGGACTATCTCAGACGACATCGCCGTACAGGTCTCCGGAAGAAATCGGGGCCGACGCATTTGAGGCTTACGCTCAAGTCATTACGCTGTATTACGTGGTCTAGCGTAATTACGCCGTCAGGCGTATTATCGCGTAATGGCCGATCTTATCCACCAACACTGGTACTTCGCGCGGCCGCGGCTGGCGCAGTATTACCTTTCACAGCTGGTCGATGGCCCTGGGGATCCGATCGCATTGGTGGGACAGAGGCGCATCGGCAAGACGACCTTTCTGTTGAATGATCTGCTCCCTGCCGCCACGGATCGGGGTTTCCTGCCGATTTACATCGATGTTTGGCAGCACCGCGCCGAGGTGCTTGAGGCGATTAATTACGCCCTGCAGGAAGCAATCGATGATCTCGACGTTCCCGGGTCCAAGGTCGGCAGGCGACTAAAGACGGCGGTCAAAAGGGTAGGCCTGGGCGGCGCATCGTTGGAATTGGGAGACGAGCCGGCGCGCAGGCGCCCGGCGTCGCCGTTCCTGCAAGTCGACTGGTTGTTGAAAACGTTGGTCAAGAATGCGAAGCGGCCCATTCTGCTCATATTCGATGAAATACAGGAACTCGCCACGGCACCCGGCAGTGAAAACATTGTGTCGGCGCTTAGATCTGCCATCACCAAGAACAAAAGTGCAGTTCGCGTTGTGTTCACGGGGTCGTCCCAAGAGCAGCTAATGGAACTATTTTCCCGGTCCCGGGCCGCACTGTACGAAGGGGCGAGCACGCTTGCGTTTCCGCATCTGGATGACGAGTTCATCCAGTTCATCGCACACCGCGTAAGAGACCGGTTCAAAAAGACGGTCAGTGCGAAGGAGTTGGCGGAAGTCTTTGTTCGCCTGCACCACCAGCCGCGCCCGCTGATCGATTTGCTGTTACTGTATTCTTCGGGCGATGCGAAATCGCTGACCTCGCTTCTGAATGCGAGAATAGACGACCAGTTGACCGGTGCCGATTTCGAATCAAAGTGGCATTCGCTGAAACCGCTTCATCAGCGGATTTGTCTGCGTATCGCGATGGGCGAAAAAGTAAGTTCGATCGCCGCGCGTCGGGCCTACGCACAAGGGTCGAATCGCAAGGAACTTTCGCCGGGGACCGTAAGTTCGGCGATCAAGGCGATGATCGCCGCGCGCATCTTGATCAAAACTGCGGGCATTCGAGGCGGATATGCGCTTGACGACTCGCTGTTCGCCGAATGGCTGCGGGCAGGTCGCCAAATCGAGGTAGACCGACGCGCGTGATGTCTCCTAGGGATTCGCCGGCCCATTCACTTGCTGAGATCGGGGCGGACTTCGGTGCCTTAACTTCAATCGTGACGGCAAAGGTTCTCGTTCCGGTTCTGACGCCCCACGGCCGCCTCCTGCTGGCGCCCGGGGATGATCCGGCTCCTCTAGCTCCCGAAATTGCGCGCCGCTTGCAGGCATCCTTTGCTCGTGGACCCGGTCATGGACTGCTCGATCTGGGCGCAACAGAAGTCGGCACGGCGCTGCCCCCGGTGTTCGGCTACTGGCGCGACTTCGCCGCTCGCTATGTGACTGCGGTCTGCGCAGTTCCTGATTTCGGCGTGTCGCGGGCGCAAATCCGGATTCCCGCACCGTTGCCGGAGGTGCTCAAGTCTCTCGCGGCTGCGCTACCACCGATGACCGGGGCCGAGTACGCGACGGCAAGCTTGCTGCATTCGCTCTGGAACGAAATCGAGACGGCATTCCTGGCCGAGCTAACTGCATCGACGGTATCGGTCCAGGATTTCCTCAGGAGCAAGAACCCCGCCTGGAATCTGGTTGGCCGCGTCCATTTCAACCTGGCCGAGAATCGCAGGGACGAGGAAGCGCCGTTCGCATTTCTGGCGACCTATACACCGCGACTTTCGGCGCAGGCGCGAGCACAGCATCTGCCGCTCGGTGAAGCGTTGCGTGAATACGCCGGCACGGCGAACAAGGAAAAACTGCTTTCCCTGCTGCTGCCCGTTCAACGCGCCGCCGAGCAATGCGCGTGGCTCAAGGCAATGGTGGACGCGGGCGAGATCTTTCACCCGTTGCGCTGGTCGCCGCGGGAAGCATTTCAGCTACTCACCGACTTGCCGGCGCTCAAGTCCTCTGGTGTGGTCGTGCGGGTACCGGGTACCTGGAGGGGCAACCGGCCGCCGCGTCCTCGGGTGAGCGCCACCGTGGGCGGCAGGCCGCCCACGGGATTCGGAATGGATTCTCTGCTCGACTTTCAAATGCGGGTCACCCTTGACGGTGAGACGCTCACCGCCGCAGAGATCAAGAGCCTGCTGGCGGGATCTGACGGCCTTGCGCTGATCCGTGGGCGGTGGGTCGAGGTCGATCGGGAAAAGCTCGGTCGGATGCTCGAACAGTTTCGCGAAGTCGAGCGCACCGCAGCCGACGGCAGGCTCAGCTTCGCCGAGGCGATGCGCATGCTTGCCGGGGCGGACGTAGTTGCCGGCGCCGTCGCAACAGGCGTCGATCCCGACTGGGTCTCGGTGGCGGCAGGTCCCTGGCTCGCGGAAACACTCAAGGCGCTGCGCAGTCCCGAGGGCTTGGCCCGCATTGATCCGGGGCGTGAGCTGAAGACGCAGCTTCGGCCCTATCAGCAGGTCGGTGTGCGCTGGCTCTATCTATTGTCGAGGCTTGGCCTTGGGGCCTGCCTTGCCGACGACATGGGGCTTGGCAAGACGATTCAGGTGCTGGCGCTATTGCTGGTGCTTCGCATGGAAGGCGCCGCCGGAAGGCGGACGAGCCTGTTGGTCGCGCCGGCGTCGTTGCTCGCCAACTGGGCCGCGGAAATAGAGCGATTCGCACCCGCGTTGCGCGTGTTGGTCGCGCATCCGTCGGCGATGCCGGCGACCGAACTGAAATCCCTCGGCCGGGACCGCATCGACGATGTCGATCTCGTCATCACGAGCTATGCATCTCTTTTGCGTTTGCCGTGGGTTGCGACGACCCCGTGGCGGTTGGCCGTGCTCGACGAGGCCCAGGCGATCAAGAACCCGGGAGCAAAGCAAACGCGTGCCGCCAAACAACTCGATGCCCGCGCGCGTATTGCGTTGACCGGGACGCCGATCGAAAACCGGTTGGCGGATCTGTGGTCGATTTTCGATTTCGTCAGTCCTGGTCTGCTGGGCAGTGGCAAGGCCTTTACGGACTTTACCAGACGCCTCGCGGTGCGGTCGCAAAACCCGTTCGGTCCGCTACGTGAGTTGGTGCGACCTTACATTCTGCGGCGACTTAAAACCGACAAGTCGGTCATCGCCGATCTTCCCGACAAGACCGAGGTCACTGCGTACTGCCTGTTGAGCCGCAAACAGGCCGCGCTGTACCAGCAGGCGGTGGATGAACTGGCCAGGAAAATCCACGAGACCGATGGCATTCAGCGTCGAGGACTCGTGCTGTCGTTCCTGATGCGCTTCAAGCAGATCTGCAATCATCCTTCGCAGTGGCTGGGGGATGGCGCTTGGGGCGAGGCCGACAGCGGCAAGTTCGGCCGCCTGCGCGAAATCGCCGAGGTGATTGCGGCCAAGCAGGAGAAGGCGCTCGTGTTCACTCAGTTCCGCGAAGCGACCACCCCGATAGCGGCCTTTCTCGGGTCTGTGTTCGGACGGCCCGGACTGGTGCTGCACGGCGAGACCGAGATCAAGAAGCGTAAGATTCTGGTGCAACGATTTCAGGAAGACGAGACGGTCCCGTTTTTCGTCCTCTCGCTTAAGGCAGGCGGTGTCGGGCTCAATCTCACGGCCGCATCTCATGTGGTCCATTTCGATCGCTGGTGGAACCCGGCCGTGGAAAATCAGGCCACCGATCGCGCTTTCCGCATAGGACAGACGAAGAACGTGCTGGTACACAAGTTCGTGTGCCGCGGGACAGTCGAGGAAAAGATCGACAAACTGATCGAATCGAAACAACAGCTCTCGCACGACCTGCTCGAAGGCGGCGCGGAGCTGCTGTTGACCGAGATGAATGACGATGAACTGCTCAAGCTCGTCAAGATGGACATTCACGCAGCCACGCAGGAAGGATAACCGATGTTTTATCGCTGGAAACCCTACGTTTCTTCGGCCGAGCGCCGCCGCCAAGCCGAGCGCGCAGTGGCGAGGTTCAAGAAGAAGGGCGACATAATGAAGTCGGTGGTTTTGGATGGCCGCGCGATTGCCAAAACTTTCTGGGGCAGAGCCTGGTGCGACAATCTGGAGCGCTACAGCGACTACTCGAACCGCTTGCCGCGCGGGCGCACCTATGTGCGAAACGGCTCCGTCATCGATCTGCAAGATCGCGCCCGGCGAACTGACGGCGCTGGTCAGCGGCTCCAGCATCTACACAGTACGTGCGCAGATCACCGCGGTTCCCAAGGTGCGGTGGAACGCAATCTGCGCCGATTGTGCGGGTGCCATCGATTCCCTGGTCGAACTGTTACAGGGGCGCTTTTCGAATGGCGTGATGGAACGCATCTGCCGGCAGGGCACGGGGTTATTTCCATCGCCGAAGGAAATCAGATTCACTTGTTCCTGTCCGGACTGGGCCACAATGTGCAAACATGTGGCTGCGGTACTCTACGGAGTCGGGGCCCGTCTCGATCAAAATCCCGAACTATTATTCGCGTTGCGCAAAGTCGACCATAGTGCCCTTGTCGCGAGCGCCGGGACGCGACTTGTCGCTCGGCGGTAAGAGACCTGCCACCGGCAAGGTTCTCGAGGAGGCGGGACTCGCCGAGATGTTTGGCATCGAGTTGGTTGCGCGCACCGAAGGGCCAATATCGTCACGGACAGTGAAGCGGGGCGCGAACAAGAAGTCTGCAATGGCAATTGGACGAAAGGCAAGAAGCAAAAAGCCGACACCAATGCCGAAGAAGTCAAGAGCAACCCCGAGCAAACGCATCGGAGGCAATGCCGGCAAACGCCTGAAGGCCGGCGGGCAGCGCGCGGCGCGGCGCGGTCGGGATTGAAAGCCGGAGAAGTCGCTGCTACTCAATTTGCCGTTCGGATCGGCCGTTTTGGAGTGTGCCGTACTCGTGCCGCAGTTTCCTTCGAATGACGCTGGGCTAAATGTGACTGAGATTGGATTGCGAATTGGCAAGCGTCGTAAGCAATTGATTTGACAACAGCCTCGTTTTACAGCTACCACTTTTAATCCGTTGGTCGCGAGTTCGAATCTGGCACCGCCTACCAATCCGCAGGGGTCAGCCAGTGGCTGGCCCCTTTCTTGGAAGTGTACCGTTGAAATCAGAAACGCTCATCGCGGGACAACGCGCCAAGCGGTACCGTTGGATTGACTTGCCGCGCAAAGCCTGACAGATTGCAACTTCCCGCGCCGCACCTCGCCACTCACATGCAAATTGCTACGCCCGCCCGAGGTATCGGAGTTCCGGCTACCGGGTTGCCCGCTGCCGGCTGCGCGGCGTCTGCGCGGATTCGACCGCGGCTCGCTATTCTCATGGGGACGTTTCAGGGCGAGCGTTTCCTCGCGCGGCAGCTGGACTCGATCAAGGCTCAGACATATTCAGACTGGGCGTTATGGACATCCGATGATCGCTCGACTGACGGCACTGTCAGGATGCTCGAGTCCTATCGGGCGACATGGGGGAAGGAGCGGCTAACCATAAGGTCGGGGCCGGGGCGGGGATTCAGGGCCAACTTCCTTGCGCTCGCGTGCGATGCGGCGATTGAAGCGGAATATTTCGCCTATGCCGATCAGGACGACCTGTGGGACCCGGACAAACTGACCGTCGCCATCCGTTGGATTGAATCGATACCCGGCGCAATGCCGGCGCTTTATTGCGCGCGCACCTGCCTGATCGATGAGGACGACAGGCCGATCGGATATCTCGCCTTTGTTTCCCAAGCCATTCGCCTTCGGCAATGCGCTGGTGCAAAGCGGCGCGGGCGGGAACACCATGGTATTCAATGCGGCGGCGCGCGCATTGCTCATCGAGGCCGGCGCCGACGTGATCGTGCAGACGCACGACTGGTGGACGTACATACTGGTCACCGGCTGCGGCGGCAAAGTCTATTACGACGCCACGCCCAGGGTCCGCTACCGCCAGCATGGCAGCAATCTGGTCGGCTCAAACGCGAGCTGGCTGGGCAGACTGCGGCGCGCGCGGCGCATACTCATGGGGCAATTCAAAACCATGAACGACTGCAATATTGTGGCGCTCGAACGCATGCGTCACCGGCTCGCGCCGCGGAGCCGCTACGTGCTGGACGAGTTTGCGCGGGCGCGCAGCACTTGGCTCGCGCCGCGCGTGCTCGGCGTCAGGCGCTCCGGCGTCTATTGCCAGACGTTGCTCTCGAACCTGGCGCTGATCGGAGCCGTCCTCCTGAAGAGGCTCTAGACTATGCCTTTCATCAGGAACGGTTATTCGGGAAACTTTTTATGCGTTTCGCACGAGTGGGTGTTTTGATGCGCGCCGCGTCCCTCGTCAAGCGTGTTGATTTGCCGCGGGTTCGGCGTGTTGGTGAAAGCGGTGCGGCGGCGCCTTCCGCCAAGGCCGGGGCATAGTGGTGAATCCACATGCGCCCCACACCACTTTCGCCATAGCGTTGGTGCAGAGTCTGTGGCGCCATCGCCAGCTTATCGCGCAAATGACGCGGCGCGACGTTGTCGGGCGCTACAAGGGCTCCGTTATCGGTTTGGCGTGGTCGTTCTTTACCCCAATCCTGATGCTGGCGGTTTACACGTTTGTCTTTTCGGTGGTCTTCAACGCGCGCTGGGCGGATGGCGGCGAGCAAAGCAATACCGGGTTTGCCGTTGTGATGTTCGCCGGCATGATCGTGCATGGCTTCTTTGCGGAGACGCTCAACCGCGCACCCGGCCTCATACTGTCCAACGCCAATCTACGTCAAGAAAGTGGTGTTTCCCCTGGAAATTCTGCCGCGTCGTCGCGATGGGGGCGGCATTGTTCCATACGTGCATCAGCCTCGGCGTATTGCTCGGCGCCTGCGCTCTTTACAAGGGTTTCGTGCACTGGACCGCGATTTTTGTGCCGTTCGTATTTCTGCCGCTGGCGATCCTCAGTCTCGGATTTGCCTGGATGCTGGCGTCTCTCGGCGTCTTCCTGCGCGACGTCGGGACAGACCATAGGGCTCATCACGACGGTGATGTTGTTTCTGTCCCCGGTTTTTTATCCGTTGACGGCTGTTCCCGACGCGTTCCGGCCCGCGATCATGGCCAACCCGCTGACATTCATCATCGGACAGGCGCGCGAAGTTCTCGTGTGGGGGCGGTTGCCGGACTGGGAAGGGCTCGCGATCTACACGGTGGTGGCCGCCGCCGTGGCGTGGGCAGGCTATGCATGGTTCCAGAAGACACGCAAAGGATTTGCCGATGTCCTCTGACGATATCGCCATCCGCGTCGGCAACCTCAGCAAGTGCTATCCGATCTACAACACTCCGCGCGACCGGCTCAAGCAGTTCGTCGCTGCCGCGATTGCAACGGCTGGCGGGGACAACGCCGAAACAATATTTCCGGGAATTCTGGGCGCTCAAAGACGTCTCGTTCGAAATCAGGAAAGGCGAAACCGTCGGCATCATCGGGCGCAACGGCTCGGGCAAGTCCACCTGCTGCAAATCGTTTGCGGCACGCTGTTCCCGAGTGCGGCGGGATGGAGGTAAACGGCCGCGTTGCCGCGCTGCTCGAACTGGGTCCGGCTTCAATCCCGAGTTCACCGGGCGGGAAAATGTTTACATGAATGCGGGCATCTGGGCTTGTCCGTCACGAGGAAACCGACGCAAGATTTTCCGCTATCGAGGCGTTTGCCGGACATCGGCGACTTCGTCGATCAGCCGGTCAAAACCTACTCCAGCGGCATGCTGGTTCGCCTGGCATTTGCGGTGATCGCCCATGTCGACGCCGATATACTCGTGATCGACGAGGCGTTGGCGTCGGGGACGTGTTCTTTGCGCAGAAATGCATGCGGTTTCTGCGCGATTTCATGCAAACGGGGACCGTGTTGTTGGTAAGTCATGACACCGGCGCGATAAAAAATCTGTGCGACCAGGCCGTGTGGCTCGAGCAGGGGCAGGTCGTGCGAAAAGGCGCACCCAAGGAGATATGCGAACTCTACCTTGCGGCATGTTACGAGGCGCAGCAAGGCACGAGCAGCACATCCAGGCTTAATGCACACAAGCATCCTGATGACGCGGTGCCGGCGAAAGATCAGCGGCGGGAGTTCATTGACACCCGTAATTTGCGCGATGATATGCGGGTATTCAAATTCGATCCGGACGCGGCGTCTTTTGGCACGGGCAGGGCGCGAATTCAAGACGTTCGTTTGCTGGATGCAAGCGGGCATCCGCTGGCCTGGATCGTCGGCGGCGAAAAAGTCACGCTGCGGGTTGTCGTCCGCGCGCATTACGACCTCGCCGCCCCCATCATCGGATTTTTTGTCAAGGATCGCCTTGGACAGGCATTGTTTGGAGACAACACCTATCTGTACTACAGAGGGCAGCTTGTTGATTGTAAGTTGGGGGGTGGCCTTCAAGCGGATTTCGTTTTTCACATGCCGTTGCTTCCCGCCGGCGAATACAGCATTACGATTGCCATCGCCGACGGCACGCAAGAAATGCACGAGCAGCATCACTGGATACACGATGCCGTGATATTCAAATCAGAATCGAGCAGCGTAGCGTCGGGACTGATCGGCATTCCAATGCTGGAAGTAAAGCTGCACACACTGGATGCGACGGCGTGAATTCAATCCGCCTGACCGCGGCGGCATCATTTGTTCCGAAGTCGCTTGAACCCCCGGACGCCTGGGCCGGCCACCTGCCTTTCGCGGCCTGGGTGATGCAGGAGCTTGCCCCCGGGATTTTTGTCGAGTTGGGTACGCATAGCGGGAATTCCTATTTTGCGTTTTGCCAGGCAGCGGCCGAGGCCGGCATTTCTGCAAAATGTCATGCCGTTGATACATGGCACGGGGATATCCATACCGGTCGATATGACGAGGACATTTTTACCCAGGTCAACGCGCACAATCTGCAGCACTACGGCGGATTCTCCCGGCTGTTGCGGATGACCTTTGACGACGCGGTAAGTTCGTTCGCGGACGCATCCATAGAACTCCTGCACATCGATGGACTGCATACGTATGAGGCGGTAAAACACGACTTCGAAACGTGGCTGCCCAAATTGGTACCCGGTGCAGTTGTGATGTTTCACGATACCAATGTCCGCGAGCGCGACTTCGGCGTGTGGAAATTCTGGGAAGAACTGCAGGCGCGTTGTCCGAATAACCTGGAGTTTGCGCATTCGCACGGCCTGGGCGTCTTGCAATTGAACAACGCGCCCGGCGAAAAAAAACTGGCATGGCTGCAGCCCGGTTCACCGCGGAAACGGCAATTGATCGATTACTTTGCCGCGCTGGGCTTGCGCCAATTGGAACGTTTTGAGCTGACCGGGTTGAAAAGTCGCGGTGCCGACCCGAGCGAAGCCGTAGCCGAACGCGACCGTCATATCGCCAGCCTTAACCTGGCGGTGGCCGCGCGCAACGGCCAAATTGCCAGCCTCAATCAGGCGCTAGGCGAACGCGACAGACTGGTTGCTTCGCTCAGTCAGGTAAGAGAGGCGTTGTTAGCCTCCAATAGTTGGCGCGTGACAGCGCCGCTGCGCTCGCTTGGCCAACTATTGCGGCGGATCCGGTTGATCGTGCCGACATTGCACGCCGTCCTGACTATCGGCGGCGGAGTACTCGCGACACTGCATAAGGCCGGGCGGGTGGCGCGCAAGGAAGGTTGGCGGGGCGTCAAACGCCGCATTCTGTTTGCCGCGGGCCATGATGAGGCCGCGCTCGACTACACCGAATGGATACGTCGTTACGATACGCTTACCGACGCGGGGCGCGCCGTTATTTCGCGGCGGATTGCCGAGATGCAATGGAGGCCGCTTTTATCCGTAATCATGCCTGTCTACAACCCGCCGATCGATTTACTCGACCAGGCGATCTGGTCGGTCCGGAATCAGTTATATCCGCACTGGGAGCTGTGCATCGCCGACGATGCGTCGCCGAATGCCGAGGTCCACGCGCTGCTGCGCCGCCATGCCGCCGCCGATGCCCGCATCAAGATCGTGTTCCGGACCGTCAATGGTCATATCTCCCGTGCATCGAATTCGGCGATCGAGGTGGCAACCGGCGAATTCTTAGCGTTACTCGACCACGATGATTTGCTCGCGGGGCACGCCTTGTTCTGGGTCGCCGAAACGATCAACGTACAGCCGGCGGCGGGCCTCATTTACTCCGACGAAGACAAAATCGACATTGCCGGCAAGCGGTCCGTCCCTTATTTCAAGTGCGACTGGAACCCCGATTTATTGCTGTCGCAGAATTTGATTAGCCATCTAGGCGTGTACCGGGCCGAATTGGTCCGTCAGGTGGGCGGTTTCCGCGAAGGGTTCGAAGGATCGCAAGATTACGATCTGGCGCTGCGCTGCGTCGAGCGATTGCGGAAAGACCAAGTCATTCACATTCCGCGGGTATTGTATTTTTGGCGGGTGATTGCCGGCAGCACAGCCCTGACTGTCGACGCGAAGCCTTACGCCGTGAAAGCGGGAGAACGTGCGATCAACGAACATCTTGCGAGGACGGGGCGAAAAGGTACCGCTTCGCTGACGGGTTTAGGGTATCGCGTCAGATTTGAGGTTCCATCTCCACCGCCGCGAGTAAGCATTGTTATTCCGACGCGCAACGCACCGGCGCTGATCCGGGAATGCGTGAGTCGCATTCTCGGCCAGACGGATTATCCGAGCTATGAGATTCTGATCGTCGACAACCGGTCGGACGACCCGGAAGTTCTGGCGTACTTCGAGTCATTAAAGAGCAACGGGCGCGTCCGTATCCTGCGGGATGACAGGCCCTTCAATTTTTCCGCGCTATGTAACTTGGCGGTGGGCAAGACCGACGCGAACATAATAGGATTGGTTAACAATGACACCAAAGTGATAACGCCGGAATGGCTTACTGAAATGGTGAGCTTGGCAATGCAACCTGGAGTGGGTGCGGTGGGTGCCCGGCTTTGGTATCCGGACGATACATTGCAGCATGCGGGAGTGATTCTCGGCATCGGCGGGGTGGCGGGGCATAGCCACAATGGGTTGCCAAGAACGGACCCCGGCTATTTTGGCCGCGCCGCGCTTCTCCAAACGATTTCCGCCGTGACGGCGGCGTGTTTGGTGATACGTCGGGAGATTTATTTGGAAGTTGGGGGCATGGATGAAGATAACCTACATGTGGCTTTCAACGACGTTGATTTTTGCCTGAAAGTGCGAGAACTGGGCTACCGCAACGTATGGACTCCCTATGCCGAGATGTACCATCACGAATCCGCGACGCGCGGTTATGAGGATAACCCCATAAAACGGCAACGTTTTGAACGAGAGGTCGAATACATGCAGCAGCGTTGGCGCGGCGTCCTCGAGAACGACCCGGCCTACAGCCCCAACCTCACGTTAGACCGCGAAAATTTTTCGATCGCCTGGCCGCCGCGAGTTGAGGTCTTGGGTTAGGTGACGACGTTGAAAACGCCTCGTGTATTGTGTGGTGAGTGCCAAGTGCGGCGCCAATCGACGCAGCCTTCTCCGGCGACCCTTGGTGGATAGAGTGGACAAGATTCTGCGCCTTTTGGTTTGCCAAGGGCTTGGCCTGGAAATTGGCCCGAACCATTGAACATTTTATTTCAGCGCGCATTCTGGATGAGCCTCGCCGGCGCGTGCGTGATTGCGATCGTTGCCGCCGACGCCCATCCTGATGAGCGGCGTGATGGACCGGGGATTCGAGATTGCCAAGCAATCGGTGGCTGAACCCCTTGCCGTGCTCGCACTGGGGGCGATGCTGCTGGCCGGCGGCTTGAATTGGCTGACGCGAGGCAGGCACGGTAACGAAGATCGCGGCAAGCTCGCTCGTTGTATTCCTGTTGCTGGCGGTCGTTTCGACCGCTGTTGTCGGAGAATCCGGAGGTCGCGATTTTCGGCGGCTATTATCGCCGCGAAGGACTGCTCGCGTGGGGCGTCTACGGCGCTTTTTTCTTTGCCGTGCTGGGGTGGGCGCGCAGTCGCGACCGGGTAGAGAGGTTTTCTCGACGTGCTGCTGTTGGCAAGCGTGATTCCGGCCGCCTACGCTTTGCAACAACGCCTGGATCTGGATTTTTACCCTCTCGGCCTGCGCGAGTTCGCGCGGCCGGGCGGAACGCTGGGCAGTCCGCTGTTTCTCGCCGCTTATCTCGGCCTCTTGTTGCCCATCACGATCGCGCGTTGCTGGCGTGCGCGCCGCGCGCTGCCCGAACTCGCGCTGTGGCTGACGGTGGCGGCGTTGCAAGTGTGCGGCTTGTTGGTCACGCAAACGCGCGGGCCGTTGCTGGCGGTGTTGATCGGCATGCTGATGCTCGCGTGTTTCGCCGCGGGGTACGCGCGCGCGCGTCGTATTTTTGCTCGGAGCTGTTGCGGTCGTTTGCCTTGGCGGTGGCAGCGCTGATTGCAATCAACACGCTCCCGACTCCCCGACTATGGGCACAAGAGGTTCCGGTTATCAGCCGCCTGGTGTTCAATCTCGACCGCGACGCAGGCGGCTGCAACACAGCGCGCGTCGAGCAGCGCGGCGTCGCGCCTGGCGATATGGGGCGCCGGAGTTGAGACCTTCGCCGCCGCGCCACTCGAGACGAAGTTGCTGGGTTACGGACCGGAATCGGCCTACCTGCATTATTTCCCGTATGTGCCCGCGTCGGTTATGCGCATGGTGGGCTACGGTGCGGATCACACGTACGATCGCATGCACGCCGATACGCTGGATATCGGATTGAATTTCGGTCTTCTCGCGTGGCTGGCTGTATTGCCTGTTTTTTGGTGCCGTCATGTTCGCGGCCACGCGCGCGTTGTTTGGATTTTCCGGACGCGCACCGCCGTGGATATTTTTTGCGCTGCGCATTTTTGGGCGGCGTGTTGTCCGCCGCTGCGGCAGTGCAGGCCGGGCTTGCCGCCGCCGCGGTGCCGGCTTTTGGTCTGGGCATCGGCGCCGGCTGGTTTTTGTTCGTGGTGGGCTGTGCGTGGCGCGCGCTGAAGCACGGTGTCCCGCAGGTGCTCAGCGCAGCTAACGGGTCGCTGGACCGTGCTCGCCGCGTTGGTCTTCGGCGTTGCTGGGTATTCTGGGTCGATGCGCAGGTCAATATTCCGGTGCTGACCACGCGGCTGATCTCGTTCGCAATCGCGGCCTTCATCCTGATCATGGCGGATGGATTCCCGCGCAATGCGGTTGAAAACGCAGGTTCCGAATCTGCGCCCGAAGAAAATCTATGGGTCTGGGGTGTCGCCTGTTCCCTGGTGGCGGGCTGCGCAATTTGCCTGCCGGTGTTCGTATTCGATGCCGGCACCGGCGTGCAGGAGGCGCATGGTTGCGACGTGCGCTGCCGATACTGTCGTTCTTGCTTTATTGCGGCATGGGCGGCGTGGAGTCATGCGCGCCGCGACCGGCAATTTCAGCGTTAGTGCCGTGCGCTATTGGCTTGCGATCGCCGTCGGGGCGCCCTTGATTTACGCCATCGGGCCACTTTGCTTTGCTGGTGAGGATCGATGCTGAATTGGCGTTCGAACCATGCCCGGTCCATTTCCATTGCGTCGTTTGCCGCTCCGGTGTTCATGCTCATCCTGTGCATCGTGTACGCGCTGTCGGCGGGTCGGGTTGCCGCGCCGGCGGCTGACCGGCAGACCGTGTCGCGCACGGCGCGCTGGTCGATATGGGCGGTGGCGGCGTCGGTGTTGCTGGTCGCCGCACTCGACTGGCGCGCGACACGGGCCGATGTTGCGTCATGGTTCGCCCAGCAGGCCGCGGCCAAGCAGCCGCAGCTGGGCGAGCAACTGATTGAAGAGGCCGATACGCCTGATGCCGTACGAGCGCTATTATCGGCGGCAACTGGTGTTTGACCTGCTCGGCAGGGCGGTCGCCGATATTCCGCAGCTTGCCGAATTTCCCGCGCGGATTCCCGGCGTGGTGCGCAATCTGGCCGCCGCCGAGACCGCGGCACGCACGGCGGCGCTGCTTTTCCCGCGCGATCCGTGGGTGGTCGGGGCCTTGGCCAACGTGCTGCAGGTAGAGGCGCTGCGGTCGCTGCGGCCACTCGACCCGGCGGGAGGGCTGCGCGCGGCGCAAGAGGCAAATCAGCTCTTCGCGCATGCGCATCGGATGTTTCCGAGCGAGCCTCTGCTCGTGCGCAATTGGGCGCAATTGATGTTCGACCAGGGAAACCTGCCCGACGCATACCGGCTGCTCGACGTGATGGAGAAGCTGATACCGGAAGATTCCGAACCTTATGCCGAAAGAATTACCATGGCTAAACAGGCGCATGATCAGGCTACGATTTCCGCGACACTCGCGTCGCGCGCGCGCGGCGCTGGCGCCGGAGGATTTCAGCGCGGTTGCTGACTGTTGCAAACACGCAACAAAAATAGGTTTGTTTTCAGTTGCTTGGGCCGGTTTACGTGCTTCCGCTCGCGCAATTTGATACTCTTTATTGAGTTACAAGGATTTTAAGTAGTAATTTCTTTGGCGTAGTCTTAATTCAAGGATGCAACAGGTTTCGGTCGGGTAGCAAACTGGACTTAGAGGTTCACTAAAATGAATTTAAAAATTGTCCTGAGCACGATCTCCGCGCTGGTATCTGGTTTTGTTTTGGGGTGCCGCAATGGCCCAGACTTCGCCTTCGACATCGCCTTCGTCTTCATCTTCGATCGACAACTCACAACCGAATAACAGTCCGGGGTTGACGACCGGTTTGATTTCCGTCACCGGATTGAGCACCGCGGGCAACATCGGCAGCGCGACCGCTAATTTCGTATTCGGCGGCAACAATCAGGCGGGGCTCGACGTAAAGCGTTTTGCGCTTGGAGGTAACACCGGCGCCGCGGCCGCGCCTGGCGCCACGCAGTGGAACGCGTGGGGCGCCTTCTCGCGCAGCAATGTCTCGTATGACTTCGCGCCCTTGCAATCCAGCGGTTCGGTCAACGTGTATCTCGCGGGCATCGATTACACTTTCGACAACAACGTCGTTTTCGGTGTCGCTGTCGCCAGTGATCATACCAGTGTCGATCTCAATTTCTCCGGCGGCACGTTGAGCGGCAGTGGCTGGACGGTTGCGCCGTACCTGGGTATGGCTTTCAATAAGAATCTGGCACTGGACGCGACGCTTGGTTACGGTCGGACGAATATCGACACCGCAGTGGCTGGTGTGGCCGGCTCGACGACAGACGACCGCACCCTCGGTGCCATCGGCCTGACCTATCGCGATGTCATCGGCGCGTGGACTTTGACCGGCCGCGGCGCTTTCCTGGGCGTCCACGACAAGCTTGGCGCCTACACGTTGACGAACGGGACATTCGTGCCGGATGGCACGGTCAACCTTACGCAGTTCCGACTTTTGGGCCAGGTGGCTTATACGGCGGGACATTTCACGCCCTATGTGTCGATCACGTACATCAATGATTTGCACCGCCCGGACCAGGCGCCGATTGGCGGCGTCGCCGCCGCGAACGACAATGACGCATGGACGCCCGCCATCGGTATCCGGTTCAGAGCCGACAACGCGGTCTACGGCAGCTTCCAGTATTCGAGCGAGCAATCGCGTTCCCAGGTCAAGAACAACCAGTTCCTGTTCAACCTTGGGATACGATTCTAGGAACATGGCTGGATCCCGCCGGTAATAATCGACGGCAGGGCCTGCTGCAAATGGTGCTGCCGAGTTGGGTCATTCCCGGCTCGGCAGTTTTATTTTGTGCCGCTTGTGCACTGGTCCAATCGCCGTCGGAGCACGCCGGTACACTGGCAAAAGCGGCGGGGTTTGCGCCGGTGGAGGTTGCCGACGCGCGCTTGCGCGCGTTCGCCAAACTGCCTGCGTCGCGCGCCGCAAATGCCCGCGTGACGGTGTATGTCGAGAGTGATGGCGCACCGTGGCGTTTTCCTGACGAGCCGCCGTCCGACCCTACGCCGCGTCAAGCCACTGGTATTGCGCATGGCCATCGCGGATCCGTCAGCGGCGGTGGCTTACCTCGGGCGGCCTTGTCAGTACCTGCGTACGGAAGATCTGCTCAAATGCGATCCGCAGCTGTGGATGCGCGCGCGCTTCAGCGATGAAGCGGTCGCGGCCATGAGCCTGCGCCGTCGATGAGATCAAACGCATCTACGGTGCTCAGCGAAGTCAACCTGGTCGGCTATTCCGGCGGCGGTGCAATGGCCGCGTTGATCGCCGCGCGCCGCCGCGACGTGAGTTGTCTCGTTACGGTTGCAGCCCCGCTCGACACGAGCGCATGGACCGATGCATTGCGCGTCTCGCGCCTGGATCTTTCGCTGAACCCCGCGGATGCCGCCGATCAACTTGCGCAACGTGCGCCAAACGCATTTCAGAGGCGGGCGCGACAAGCTCGTCCCTGCTGCAACTTCGCGGCGGTATTCTCGAGCGCGTCACCGGTGCGACGGTCATCGACAAGGAGAATTTCGACCACCAATGCTGCTGGGGCGACGAGTGGAACGAACTGCGGCGTTCCTCTTGCCTTGCGCACTAAGGCGCGGCGGAACGGGTTAGTGCCGCACACTACCGGGTTTAACGAAGATCAGCGGAACATCGGTATTTGAATGGTGATCGACTGGATCAGGGCATCAAGACCGCCGCCCTGTTGCAGGAATATCGGGGTCTCTTTCAGAATCTGCAGCGGCTCTTCGCCGGGTTTGGGTTTGTCCGGCGCAAATGCGGTCTGGTTCTTTTTGACGTCAAGATTCTTGTCCATCTGCGTAAGCTTGATATTGGTCGCGCCATCGTGCACCATAGTCGTAGACCCCGGCGCGCGCGTCCGGCGTATCTTCAGGAATTACCGCGACTTCGAAGTCCGTGCCGCGGATCCCGATCGTCGCGGTTATGGTATTAACGCGGACGTTGGCCGGATGCCGTCTGGCGATCAGCCCGGAGACCATGCGCGCGGTGCCGCGCAGCAATGAAACCAGCGACGAATCGGCAGGCGTTTTCTCGTATTTGAACTCGGTAAACTGGAACCGCGTATTCGGGCGCAGGATAACCGTTGAGTCGTCCGCCAGCTTGATCAGCGTCTCGCTCTTTGCTTCGGTCGTGACGGTATCGCCGGACTGCACTTTTTCCTTGGGCGCCGCCTTGCGCGTGACGTTGTCGGCGCCGGTAATCGTCACGTTGCCCGTGACCTGCTGAATTGCGCCGGCGTCGGCGGCGAACGTAACCGAAGCGAATCCGGCCACCAACGCCACGGCGGCGAATCGGGTAACTAGGGATAGTGCGCGCATGGTAAGTTCTCCTGACAAATGTCGGCCCGCGGCGAAAAGAACGCTAACCGGCGCTCATTTCCTGATTGCGGCGTCGCCAGGAAATGCCGTGCGCCAAGATTGCGTCATTTTACTCCATTCGACTCGCACAGGGCGCGCGTTCAGCCCTTGCAAACAACCGTTGGGCGGTGCATCGCTCTCGCCACTGCGCGGAGTATCGCGCGTGCACGCAAAACGCGTTCGACAACCGTCGCAGCTTCAGACGTATTGCGCGCGTGGCTAAGCGCGTTTTTCCAACACCAGCAAACAGCCGGTGATCAGCGGAAGCTGGAATTTGTGGAGCGATATGCCGCAGCCGGTCTTTCCAGTGCCGCGGCGGGCTTGAATCGCTCGTAGTACGTGTGCCCGATATATCCGGTGTGCCGGATAACCGTATACCCGATTGCTTCAAATGCCGCGGACAGCGCGGCACCCGGGGCGCCGCACATTCGATAGTAGGCCTTGAATTTCGGGCGCGCGCTCGCGAGTTCGCGGGTGGGCTGGGCGATTTTTATAAGGCGGGCCGCAATCGCTTCCGGCAGCAGCCGGTTTAACGCGAGCGGCAGATTGTTGGGCGAAGGATAGATGTGCACGCAACGCCCCCCGGGCTTCAGCGCGTCATAAAAGTTCCGGTGGGCTTGCAGGGGATTTTCAAGATGTTCCAGCAACATATGGGAAAAAATCAGATCGAATTTCTGGTCCGCGATTTGCTCGCGAAACATGTCATCAGCCGGCATCGGCGTCCGCTTCAATCTTGCAAGAGACGGAGCTCGCCTTCGCAAGTTCCGACCGGGACTTGTCGATCAAAAAGTACTGAATATCGTTTTTCGCGATGAATTCATCATCGAGCAGCGGGTTGGCGCCACCGCCGATTTCCGCTATGGACCGGTAGTTCTGTCCCAGGATCATTTCTTTCAGGTATGCCGCCGCCTTCTCGTGCGCCGGAAAGTTCTCGATCAGATCGAGCGCGGGACGGGGGTTGGCTTTTGGCATGGTTACGGGCATTGTAGAGCCTGTCCCGCAATTATCCACGCAGATATCATGCGGCCGGCCCACGTACTCCGCATCAACAGGAGAGCGCCAATGAAAATCCTGCTCACGGTTGCAGGTGAAACGCTGATGCCCTGCCATCAAGTACGTGCGCGACGGCGGGCTGCGCGCGCTGGCAGTAACGGGAGCAAGACCGGCCCCGCCACCCGCTTTCTCGAAACGCATGCCGGAGCGGCGCGCCCTACTTGCCTGCGGTGCGCCGCGATTGAACACCTTTTGGCAGTGTGTTAGGGTCTCAATTCCAATAAATCAATTCACATCGGAGGAAGGCGCATGTTGAACCGTAAAATTAAATTCTCACTGGCCGCGTCAGTGGTGCTTGCCACGTTGGGCGTCGGCGGTTGCGCCGATCCGCAGCAAAACCGCATGACGTTTTTCGTGACGAGCGCCGGCAGCGGCAAAGGTGCTGATTTGGGTGGTCTGGCCGGCGCGGACCGGCATTGTCAAAATCTCGCGCAGGCGGCCGGCGCCGGCAACCGTACCTGGCGCGCGTACCTCAGCACTGCCGCGACGGTCGACACGCCGGGAGTCAACGCAATCGATCGGATCGGCCGCGGCCCGTGGCAGAATGCCAAAGGCGTGGTGATTGCGACCGATATCGAGAATCTGCACGGCCGCAACAACGTAACCAAGGAGACCAACCTCACCGAGAAAGGGGCTGTCGTCAACGGCCGCGGCGACACGCCGAACACGCACGACGTTCTGACCGGCTCGCAACGCAACGGGCTCGCCTTCCCCGCGGGTGCTGACCTTACCTGCGGTAATTGGACGAAAAGCGGCGCGGACGGCGCAGCGCAACTCGGTCACAGCGACCGCCAGGGCTTGACCGACGATGACGTCGCGCGGTCGTGGAACTCTTCGCATGCCTCGCGCGGCGGTTGCAGCCAGGACGCGCTCAAGGGAACCGGCGGCGCCGGGTTGTATTACTGTTTCGCCGCCAACTAGCCGTACCGCATCGTAATCGCGCGGGCCACCAAAAGAAACGGGACGGCGGGGGGAGGGTCCCGATCGTCCCGAGTCTGGCCGGGCTAGAGTAGGTGCCCGGCCCGCATCGCTCTGAATGGCGATGCTGCATCACTCTTGCGAGCAATGGCTAAAGCATCTTACAAAACGATTTGATGGACTTTGATCAGGATCAAACGGACACCGAAAAAACGCCCGCGTAGCGGATTATGCGGGCGCTAGATCCCGGGGCCGGAAATGACGATCGGCAACCGCTAAACGTTATTCCTGAAGCTGCAGAACGTAGTTGGCCAAAGCCCAAATTTTCGCACGTACAAGTTGCTCTTCAAGGGTCAGGGTCGAAGGTCTCGTTGCGGCTTGTGCCGTCCGCGCGCACGCCGGGTTTGGTGCTGGCTCCTTAATGCAGGGTGCGTACAGGCGGCGGCAGTCCCGGTCCGACGTTGAGTATCATTACGCGGTGGCCGAGCAGGACGACGCTGCCTTTAATACGGTTATTACCGGTGTCGCTGTATTCGAAATCGTATGCGCGTTGCAGCTTGACGTGCCCGTCGTCGTCACGTACCGGTTTGAGGTTAGCGATCGCCACGGTGTCGTCTAGCAGAAGCAGTCCCTCGGTCGCGCACGCCGCGCGCGCGGCGCGCACCGCGATTTCGCGGGCTTTCAGGCTGTCCAGCCACAACCAGGCGATGGCGGCAAGTATCAGCATGCTGATGATTTCTGAGCCGGACATTGCGCATTCTAGACCATGCGGGCGCCCGGCCACGGGTGCGCGGGATCCGGCATTCCGCGCTACCGCATTGAATTATCGCGCGTATCGCAATTCCGGCGCCGTGCGCGATAGTGACGTAAGTGGATCCCGTGAGGCTACGTGGGCTTGCGCACGAGGTGCACGAGCGCAGAAGTGCCGAATCCAGAGCCGCCGTATGCGGCGGCCACTTCGTAGGCCTGCTCGCGTTGCGCCATTTCAACCAGCGCAAACGGCGAAGGCTTCCGGTGCACTTTGACCGAGACTACGCGACCGAACGCGGCGCAGGTTTTTGCGATAGAGAGCTCAAGCGTCAAATCCGGGGCGTCGAGGTCAACTTCCAGCATATCTCCCTCCAAGCGGTACTTCTGGTAATTGATCGTCTGCACCATGCTGCCAGCGCGTACGCAGTTGATAATGCAAAGTGTCCTCGCAATATTCGGGCCAAGGCGCTGCCGCAGGAATCCCTGCGATGGAGGCGGAATTTGCTTGGGGAACGGTGGCGGCAGGCGGGGCAATAACCCGCATAACCTGTCGACTGTCGGACGGTCGGCGACGAGGGTTCGACGCTACGGTGAACGCGTATGGTCTCGTGAAGCTCCCGCCTGTTGCGTCACAGCATTTCCAGGGCACGCGGCGCGCGCGGTGGCGGGAACAGGCCGTCCAGTTCCGTAAGTTGTGCGGCAGTCAGCGCGTGGTCGAGGGCACCCAGATTCTCCCGCAGCCGCTCGCGGCGCCCCGCTTTCGGGAATCACTATGATGTCGTCCTTGGCCAGCAGCCAGGCAAGCGCGGCCTGCGCCGGCGTCATGCCGTGACGCCGCGCAAATGCTGCGAGCTTCGCATGATTGACGAGCCGCGCCTGTTCGAGCGGCGAATAGGCCATGACCGGAATACGGCGCTCACGCAGCCACGGCAGCAAATCCCATTCGATGCCGCGGCGCGTCAGGTTGTAGAGCAACTGGTTGGTGGCGATCGCGGCGCCGCCCTTGAGCGGCCAGAGTTCCTGCATGTCGGCGAGATCCAGGTTGCTCACGCCGTAGTGGCGGATCTTGCCGCTCGTTTGCAGTGCCAACAGCGCCTCCAGCGTTTCGGCGAACGGCACGCCGCCGCGCCAGTGCAGCAGGTACAGATCGATGCGGTCGGTCTTGAGGCGCTTGAGACTTTGCTCGCAGGCGCTGCACGGTGCCGCGCCGCGTCGCATTGTGCGGCAGCACCTTGCTCACGAGAAAGACTTCGTCGCGGCGCCCGGCGATCGCCTCGCCGACGAGTTGTTCGGCACGGCCGTCGCCGTACATTTCGGCGGTGTCGATGAGCGTGGCGCCGAGATCGAGACCGAGCCTGAGCGTCGCAATTTCCTCGGCGCGCGTCGCGCGGTCGTCGCCCATGTACCACGTGCCCTGACCCAGGGCCGGCACGCGTTCGCCGGCGGGCAGGGCGACGGTTTTCACGCGGGATCTAGCCGCAGGCGCCGATAGCGCCGCAGGCGGTGCAGAATTCGCAGCCGTCCTTCTTGATCACCGCCTGGTTGCCGCATTCCTTGCAGAGTTTGCCGTGCACGGGACGGTATTCGAATGCCACCGTCTTGCGGTCGTCGTCCGGCACTTCGAGCACGCCCATGTCGCTGACCGGAAAGCCGCGTTCGTCGAGTATGCCGAGCATCGCGTAGCGGTGAATGATCAGGCGCGCGACGTAGGCGACGGTGCTCAGATAGTTTTCCTGGCGTTCCGCGCCCGGAACGCGCGCCATGAAGTCCCCGAGCGGCTCGTCGTACGACAGGAGTTTTCTCAGCTTCATGCCGATCCACGCGGGATCGATGACGCGCATGTCGAGCGACAAGAGCTTGCACAGGCCGTCGAGCGCCTTGGGATAGCTGCCTGCCATCCACATCGAGTACGGCCGGCGCTGGCCGTTGGGCAGCACCAGCTCTTTCAACATCAGCACGAAATCGTCTTCCGAGCTCGGGTTGTAAACATCGACGGTCCACGACATCGTGCCGTCGATGCCGGTCTTGGGTTCCTTGGTGGCGAACAATGCGTCGAGCACCGGCGATTTGCCGCCGGCTTCCGCCAGCGCGCCGAGCTTGTCCACGCGGTGGCGCAGGATGCGCGCGAACGCGGCGACGATGCTGGGCACGCGCAGCGGCTTGCCGTCCGGCGGCATCGCGCAGTCGAATGCGTCGCCGCCGGTGCGCGCGAGCACGTCGAGTTTCATGCGCAGCCATTTGGCGTCCAGCGCGCGCATGTCCATCGACAGCGTCTTGGCGATCGCGCCGAGGCCGCGCGGTTGTTCGTTGCCGTTGATCCAGACTTCGAACGGGTACGGCGCGCCGTTTTCGACATGGCCGACGAAAATGGCGAAGCGGCCGAACGGCGACTCGACCATGTACGTCCACGACGCATTGCCGTCGGGCAGCGTGGGGCGACCGGGCCAGCGCAGGCTCAGCAACGCGGGTTCGGGCGCAGCGTCGAGGCGGATGCGGCGGTCGGTGTCCGAGGTGTCGAGGTCGTTGGGCTCGGCGGTGGCCGCCGCCGGACGCGACGGAAAGCACGCTGCCCAGCACCGAATTCGGGCGGTAAGTGGCGATGCCCTTTCAATCCCGACTTCCACGCCTCGAAGTAGAGATTCTCGAATTCGTCGTACGGATAGTTCTCCGGCACGTTCACGGTTTTGCTGATCGCTGAATCCACGAACGGCGCGATTGACCGCCACCATGCGCATGTGATCGCAGCGCTGAAATCTCCAGCGCGGTGACGAAATGCGCGGGTAGTTTCTCCGATGTCGCCGCCGCTTTGACGGAACAGACGCCACGCGTGATCCTCGACGTCATAGGTGCGTTGCGTGTCGTCGGGCATGCGTTTCTTGCGCTGGTAAGTCCACGCATACGGCGGCTCGATGCCGTTGGATGCGTTGTCGGCGAACGCGAGCGATATCGTGCCGGTGGGCGCGATCGACAACAGGTGGCTGTTGCGCAGGCCGTGCGCGGCGATTTCCTTCTTGAGCGCGGCCGGCAGGCGCGACGGCAAAGTGCGGCGCCGCGAGAAAGTGTTGCGCGTCAAACAGCGGAAACGCGCCTTTCTCCTTCGCGATGGCAATCGACGCCGCGTACGATTCGTCGCGCATGAACTCGGCGATTTCGGCGCCCATGCGGCGCGCCGCGTCGGTATCGTATTTGAGGCCGAGCATGATGAGCGTGTCGCCAAGCCCGGTGAAGCCGAGGCCGACGCGGCGCTTGGCTTTCGCTTCCTGCTGCTGCTGCGGCAGCGGCCACACCGTTACGTCGAGCACGTTGTCGAGCATGCGCACGGCCGGATGTATGACGCGCGCGAACGCCGCGAAATCGAAGCGCGCCCGGGGCCCGAACGCGTCGATGCACGAACAGCGTGAGATTGATGCTGCCGAGGCAGCAGCAGCCGTACGCCGGCAGCGGTTGTTCGCCGCACGGGTTGGTCGCGTCGAGCCGCTCGCAATAAGACAGGTTGTCGTCGTCGTTCATGCGGTCGATGAACACGACGCCCGGCTCGGCGTGGTCGTAGGTGGATTGCATGATCTGCCGCCACAGGTCGCGCGCCTTCGACCGTGCGGTACACCCACGCGCCGTCGCTGCGCTGGCCCGCGGCTGACGGTGACGTGTCGCGCCGGGCGGCGTCTTGTGCACGAGGTCCCAGTCGCCGTCCGTTTCCACCGCGCGCATGAACGCGTCGGTCACCGCGATGCTGACGTTGAAGTTGGAGAGGTCGCCGTGGTCCTTGGCGTGGATGAAGTCCTCGATGTCCGGATGGTCGCAGCGCAGTATGCCCATCTGCGCGCCGCGCCGCGAGCCCGCGGACTCGACGGTCTCGCAGCTGCGGTCGAATACGCGCATGTAGGACACCGGACCGCTCGCGCTCGAATGCGTGCCGCGCACAAACGCGCCTTTCGGGCGGATCGACGAAAAATCGTAGCCGACGCCGCCGCCGCGCCGCATGGTTTCCGCGGCTTCCATCAGCGCGACGTAGATGCCGGGCCGGCCGTCCACCGCTTGCGACACCGAGTCGCCCACCGGTTGCACGAAGCAGTTGATGAGTGTTGCCTGCAGGTCGGTGCCGGCGGCGGAATTCACGCGTCCGCCCGGAATGAATCCGCCGGTGAGCGCGTCGAAGAACTCCTGTTCCCAGCGCGCCGGGTCCTGCTCGACGGCGGCCAGCGCGCGCGCCACGCGGCGCCGCACGTCGTCTGCCGTCTGCTCGTCGCCCTTGGCGTACTTCTCCAGCAGCACGTCGATGCTGACCTGTTGTTGCGGGAGCGAAAATTCAGAGTCGTCAGGTTTCATGATCCGGGCCCTGGAATGATTGGGCAACTGCCGTGCCGCACGGGTTTCATTTTAACGGGTCGCCCCCGGCAGTGGGCGGAATTGTGTGAGGCACGCGCCGGAGGGCGGTGTGCGGAGGCGCTCGTGGCCCCCGAACTGCGGGGCCTTGCGACGGACGACGCTAGCGGAAGGTGGGGCAAAACTTGTCATTTATTATTTGTATAAGAGATCTTATCGACTTGGCAACGCCACGCATTGATCCATATCAGTACGCCGGCGTCGCCTGCGCGTGCGGCTTTCGGTAGGAGGAGCAGCCGGCCGGCGGCCGGCGGTAAGGCCGTTACGGCATGCGGTATACTCGAAAAACAATGCCTGTGCGCCGCGCGCCGCCGGTTGATCTCGCGCACGCCTGTGCAGGCCGCTAAATTCGTCTATGTCGATAGCCCCCTCCCGTGCGCCCAGTTACGCCGCACTCTGTCGCGTCTGGGCGCGACTGTACCGCTACGACCATCTCGCCGCTATCGTCGGCTGGGACCGCAATGCGATGATGCCGCCCAAGGGCAACGCGGCGCGCGCTGCGGCGGAAGCGGAGTTGCAAGCGTTGATGCATCGCACGCGCACCGATCCGCAGCTTGCGGGATTGATTGCGCGCAGCGGAGCAGGAACCGCTCACCGATGTCGAGCGCGCCAATCTGCGCGAGATGCGGCGCGACTGGCGCGATGCCAACGCACTGCCGGAGTCGCTGGTCGAGGCGAAGACGCTCGCGGGCGCGAAGTGCGAGCACGCATGGCGCAGCCAGCGCCCGGCCAACGACTGGCGCGGATTTCTGGACAACTTCCGCGAGGTGGTGCGGCTCTCGCGCGAAGAGGCGCAGTTGCTCGCCGCCGACACGGGGCTTACGCGCTACGACGCGCTGATGGACCGTTTCGAGCCGGGCGTGCGCGCTGCCGACATCGACCGCATTTTCGCGGACGTCAAGCAGTGGCTGCCGGACCTCGATCGCGCGCGTGCAGGCAAAGCAGCGCAACGACAAGGTGATCGCGCCGGTCGCGCCGTTTCCGGTCGCGTCCCAGCGCGCGTTGAATCGTTGCGGTGATGCAGTTGCTGGGTTTCGATTTCGAGGGCGGGCGGCTCGACGAAAGCACGCACCCGTTCAGCGGCGGCGTGCCCGAGGACGTGCGCGTGACGACGCGCTACCGCGAGGACGATTTCGCGCAAAGCCTGATGGGGACGATACACGAGACCGGGCATGCGCGCTTCGAGCAGAACCTGCCGCGCGCATGGCTGGGCCAGCCGGTGGGTGCCGCGCGCTCGTACGGCATACACGAAAGCCAGAGCCTGTCGTTTCGAGATGCAGCTCGCGCGCAGCCGCGGCTTCGTCGGCCTGCTGGCACCCATGCTGGCCGCGCAATTCGGCGCGCAGCCCGCGTTTGCCGCAGACAATCTGTTCACGCTGCTGACGCGCGTCAAGCCGCGGCTTCATCCGCGTGGACGCCGACGAAGTGACCTATCCGGCGCACGTGATCCTGCGCTACGAAATCGAGCGCGCGCTGATCGAGGGCGACGATCGAAGCCGACGGACATTCCCGCGTTGTGGGATGAAAAAATGCAGGCCTTGCTAGGGCTCGATACGCGCGGCAATTTCAGGGACGGCTGCATGCAGGACGTGCACTGGACCGAAGGCGCGTTCGGTTATTTCCCGAGCTATACGCTGGGCGCCATGTACGCGGCGCAGTGGTTTGCCGCCATGCGGCGCGCCGTGCCGGATCTCGATGCGCGGATCGCGGCGGGCGATCTCGCGCCGGTGTTCGAATGGCTCAACGCCAATATCTGGTCGCAGGCGAGCCGCTGGGAAACGCCGGAGCTTGTGGTGCGCGCCAGCGGCGAGGCGCTGAACCCGGCGCACCTGCGCGCCCATCTGGAGACGCGCTATCTGGGGGTGTGAGGAGCGCGACCGCTGTTCCCTGCGCGCGCTGCGTCGCCGCACTTCGCAGCGTGATTGCCGTTGGACTTGCGCCGTGTTTAGGGCCTGACGCCGGGATGGGTTACAGTATCGGCTCCCGTAATCTTAAGGAACTCCGTAATCATGAAACGACTCCACGCCGCTCAGATTTGCGATTTGCCCGGCCGGCTTCAACCTGTTAGCAGCGGGTTCGGCCATGAGTGAAAAAATTTCCGCTGCACGCGCCGATCTCGCGCCTTCCGGCACGTTGCATGTCGGCATCAATTTTTCCAACATCCTGCTGACCGCCCGCGACCCGGTCACGCGCGCCCCCAGCGGTGTTGCGCTCGATCTCGCGCACGAGGTGGGCAAACGGCTGGGCGTGCCCGTCAAGATCGTTTCCTATGAATCCGCCGGAGCGCTCGCGGAGTCTGCCGGCAGCGGCGCGTGGCAGCTCGGATTTCTCGCCATCGAGCCCAAGCGCGCGAACGAGATCACCTTCACCGCGGCCTACGTCGAAATCGATTCGACTTACCTGGTGCCGCCGGGCTCGCCGCTGAAATCCATCGCCGAGGTGGATCGCCCGGGCGTGCGCATTGCCGTGACTGCGAAGGCCGCCTACGATCTTTATCTGACGCGCACCCTGCAGCACGCAACGCTCACGCGCGCGACGGGCGCCGACGCCACCTTCAAATTGTTCGTCGACGAGAAAATGGATGCGCTCGCCGGTTTGAAATCGCAACTCGAAATCGACCACGACAAGCTTCCCGGCTCGCGCATACTCGCAGGCCGTTTTACCGCGGTGCAGCAGGCGGCGGGCACGCCGCAAGGGGCACGACATCGGTGCCGCCTACCTGCGCGAATTCATCGAGGACGTCAAGGCCACCGGATTCGTTGCGCGCGCGATCGCCAAGAACGGCATACGCGGCCTGACGGTGGCGCCGGCGGCGAAACCGTGACAGCGCGAGGGCGTATGGGCCGGAGGCATTTTCGTTGCTCCCGGCTTAACGTCCTCGGTTGCGCGCTGCCAATTGCGCTGTGCGCCGGGCACGCGGGCGCCGCGGACTCAAGTTATCCCGTCAAGCCTATCCGCATGCTCATAGCCAACGTTGCCGGCGGCACGTCGGATATCCTCGCGCGCGTGATCGGCGCGAAGCTGACGGAAAGCTGGGGGCAGCAAGTCATCGTCGACAACCGTCCCGGCGGCAGCGGACTCATCGGCAACGAATTGCTGACCAAGGCGCCGGCGGATGGCTACACCTATTTGCTGGCCGACCTCGGGAGCACGACGATCACCGTGCTCGTGCACGGGAAGGCCACGATCGACCTTGAGCGAGATTTCACTCCCGTTACGATCGTCTCGTACTCGCCGCATTTATTCTGCGTGCATCCGAGCGTGCCGGTGGCCAACGTCAAAGAGTTCATCGCGTTCGCCAAAGCGCGGCCCGGCAAGCTCAATTTCGCCACCGCCGGGCAGACCACCTCGCCGCACTGGGCGGGCATCATGCTGGCGGCGCGCACCGGCATCGACTGGGCCTATATTCCCGGCAAGGGCGGCGCGCAGGCGGTACTTGATGTCGCGTCCGGACAGGCCGACGTGCTGTTCAACGGCATGCTCGCGACGCTGACTTTTGTGAAGGGCGGCAAGCTGAAGCTCTTGGCGGTGACCAGCGCAAAACGCAACGCAGCGCTTCCCGACGCGCCCACGTTTGCGGAAGCGGGCATCCCCGATTTCGTCACCGGCTCGTGGCAGGGCATACTCGCGCCCGCGAAAATTGCGCCGGAGATCGTCGCCAGGCTGCAGGCCGAAACGCGCCGCATCCTGTTGACGCCCGACGTGAAGGAAAAGCTGGCCGGGCAGGGCGCGGAGCCGCTCGGCACGACCCCCGCGGAAACCGCGGATTTCATGCGCGGCGAGCGCGAACGCCTGGGCAAACTGATTCGCGCCAGTGCCGGCAGGAATCAGTAGCAAGTCGAAACGGCGGTGAGGTCGGGAAATCGCGGGATCGCACGCGATGTTCCCGCAGTTGCCACCATGCGCGTCGGGTGCCCGGCGACGCGAAAGCGCGAGGCGGCGCGTGCCTATTTGCGCTTGCGCGCGATGAACGCTTCCATCATGCGCCGGGGTTCGTCGGTGCGGCGCGCCGCGACGCACGCGCGTATGCCTTGTTGTATGCCCTCCGCAATCGACATGCGCTCCCAGTCGCGCATGAGCGGTTTCTGCAGCCGGATCGCGCGCGGGCCGCCGAGCAGTATCGACGCGACCATTTTTTCGACCGCGGCATCGAGTTCCGCCGCCGGCACGAGCTTTTGCAGGAAGCCGCAGCGATAGGCTTCTTCCGCATCGATGATGTCGCCGGTCAGCACGAGTTCGGCGGTTTTGCCCCAGCCGATCAGTGCGGGCAGCAGATTCGCTTCCATGCCCGACGGAATGCCGACGCGCACTTCCGGCATGCCGAATCGCGCGCTGTCCACGCCGACGCGCATGTCGCAGGCGGCGGCGAGTTCCATCCCGAAGCCGAGGCACCAGCCGTTGATGCGCGCGATGACGGGCACCGGCAGCCTGCGGATCGACTCGTTGGCCACAGTGCGTGAGCGTGTGTTCGACGAGCGCCTGTTCGGCGTCGAGCTCCTTCATTTCCGCGATGTCGGCGCCGGCGATAAAGGATTTCTCACCCGCGCCGGTGATGACGGCGACGCGCAGCGCGTCGTCCGCGGCAAGTCGATCGAACGTCTCCGCGATGGCGCGCTTGCCCGGGATGCCGAGCGTATTGCGCTTCTGCGGATTGTTCACCGTGACGTAAGCGACGTGCCCCGCCTCACCACGGTCGTCGATACGGCATTGGATCAGATCAGCGGGCGCGGCGGATGCGTTCGAGACAGCAGTCGACGAGTGCGCATGCGTGTCGATGATCAACTGGGTTGCTCCCTGGTGAAGCCGGCAGGGACCAAAGTTTATCCCAACTGGGTGGTTGCGCAAGACAGCGACGGTGTTATAGATTCCAATACCATCCATGAAAACACGCACCGCAACGCTGCAGGACATCGAATCCCCGTATGCATGGACGCGCTTGTTCGTATCGCTGATCCTGATGACCATCGGCGGCTCCGGCATGTACACCGTCAGCGTGGTGCTGCCGCGCATACAGGCTGAATTCGCGGTGGCGCGCGGGGATGCGTCGTTGCCCTATACGCTTGCGATGGTGGGCTTCGGTCTGGGTGGAATTTTGATGGGCCGGTTGTCGGACCGCTACGGCGTGCTGGTTCCGGTTGTGGTTGGTTCGGTTTTTCTCGGCACCGGGTTTATCGTCGCCGGTATGGCCGGCAGCCTGTGGCAGTTCAGCCTCGCGCAGGGCGTGCTGATGGGATTGCTCGGCTGCGCGGCCACGTTCGCGCCGCTGGTGGCAGATACCTCGCAGTGGTTCTCGCGCCGCCGCGGCATCGCGATTGCGATCTGCATGAGCGGCAACTACATGGCGGGCGCGGTGTGGTCGCCCATCGTCCAGCATTTCGTCGCGGCCGTGGGCTGGCGCCAGACGTATATCGGCATGGGGGTGCTTTGCCTGTGTACGATGCTGCCGCTCGCAATCCTGGTATTGCGCCGGCGCCCGCCGCAACAGTCGCCGCCCGTTGTAGCGCCTGAGTCGCTGTCGGCGGAGCTGATCGAACAGGCGGCACGCGCGGGCTCCGCGCGGCCGCTCGGTTTTTCGCCCGCGGCGCTGCAAGGCCTGCTGTGCGTGGCCGGTGTTGCGTGTTGCGTTGCGATGTCGATGCCGCAGGTGCACATCGTCGCGTACTGCGGTGATCTCGGCTTTGGCGCCGCGCGCGGCGCCGAGATGCTGTCGCTGATGCTCGCCGCCGGCATCGTCAGCCGGCTCGTCTCGGGCTGGATATCGGACCACATCGGCGGCCTGCGCACGCTGCTCCTGGGTTCGGTGTTGCAGGGCGTGGCACTTCTCGCATTCCTGTTTACCAACGGTGTTGCTTCGCTGTACGTGGTATCCGCGATGTTCGGCTTGTTCCAGGGCGGCATCGTGCCGAGCTACGCGCTGATCGTGCGCGAGTATTTCACGCCGCGGGAGGCCGGCGCGCGGGTGGGCACCATACTGATGGCCACACTCTTCGGCATGGCATTGGGCGGTTGGATGTCGGGCGCGATATTCGACCTGACCGGCTCCTATCGCGCTGCGTTCCTGAACGGCACGGCGTGGAACCTCGTCAATGTGGGTATCGTCCTGTTGCTGCTCTACCGCGCGCGCGGCGGCCGCAGGCTGGCGGGTGCCGCCGCGGCCTGAAATATCTGCGCGGGCGGCTGCGACTAGCGATATTTTCGGAGTAGAATCTTCGCCCAGACGGTGACCCCTATGTGGCCGGCGCCGGTTAAGTCCTTAGACCACATATCCATGACTGTAGGAGGAAATGGAAATGGCAAGCCTGAATGTCAACGGTAAGATCATTGAAGTCGACGTCGATCCGGCGACACCCTTGTTGTGGGTGCTGCGCGAGCAGGTCGGCCTGACCGGCACCAAATACGGCTGCGGCATCGCACGGTGCGGCTCCTGCACTGTGCACGTCGACGGCGTAGCGGTGCGCGCGTGCGTCACCCCGGTCAGCGCGGCGCAAGGTACAAGATCGTCACGATCGAGGGCCTGGCGGTAAACGGCGTGCTGACCAAAGTGCAGAAAGCCTGGCTCGATCACGAAGTGCCGCAGTGCGGCTACTGCCAGTCGGGCATGATCATGGCGGTGACCGCGCTCTTAAACAGCACTCCCAAGCCGACTGATGCCGACATCGACGCCACGATCACCAACATCTGCCGCTGTGGCACCTTTCAACAAGTGCGCGAGGCGATACACGCCGCCGCCAACGCCTGAGGATGGACGCCATGATTACCCATACCCCGAATCTAAGCCGTCGTACCTTCATCATCAGCTCCGCCGCCGTCGGCAGCGGGCTTGCGCTGGGACTCAATATTCCGTTCGGCCCCGCCGTCGTGCGCGCGGCGGATGGCTCGCCTGAAGTCAACGCGTGGGTCGTCATCCGACCCGACGACACCGTCGTCATCCGCATCGCGCGTACTGAAATGGGTCAGGGCACGTTGACCGGTCTCGCGCAAATGGTGGCCGAGGAACTCGAATGCGACTGGACGAAAGTGACGACCGAATATCCGACCCCCGGCCAGAGCGTTGCGCGTAAACGCGTGTGGGGCGATTTTTCAACGGGCGGCAGCCGCGGCATCCGCGAGTCGAACGAGTACGTGCGGCGCGGCGGCGCCACGGCGCGCGTCATGCTGGTCCAGGCCGCGGCCGACGAATGGAAAGTGCCGGCCGCGGAGTGCAGCGCCGCCAACAGCGTGATCACCCACGGCCCCTCCGGGCGCACGACCACGTACGGCAAAGTCGCGGAAGCCGCCGCGAAAATCACGCCGCCGAAAGACGTGCCGCTGAAAGACCCGAAAACCTGGAAGCTCATCGGCAAGGGGGTCAAGCGTCTTGACACCGCCGACAAGCTCACGGGCAAAACGATCTACGGCGCCGACTTCAAAATGCCGGGCATGTTGAACGCCACCATCAAGGAATGCCCGGTGTTCGGCGGCAAGGTGAAGAGCTTCGATGCCGCCAAAGTCACCGGCATGAAAGGCGTGAAAAAAGTCGTGCAGGTGGGCGACTCCGCCGTTGCCGTGGTGGCCGATACGTGGTGGCAGGCGAAGACCGCGCTCGACGCGCTGCCTCTCGTGTGGGACGAAGGCGAGAACTCCAAGGTGTCGAGCGCATCGATTGCCGACATGCTCAAAGCGGGCCTCGACGCCGAGCAGGCGTTCGTCGGCAACAAAAACGGTGATGCGAAAGCGGCACTCGCCGGCGCGGCCAAGAAAGTAGAGGCGGTCTACGCCTATCCGTTCCTCAATCACGCGCCGATGGAGCCGATGAACGCGACCGCGCGTTACACGCCCGACAAGTGCGAAGTCTGGTTGGGGACGCAGAACGGCGAAGCCGCATTTGCCGCGACGCTCGCCGCATCGGGTCTGCCGGCCGACAAGTGCGAGGTCTATAAACTCATGCTCGGCGGCGCATTCGGCCGGCGCGGCGCCTTCCACGATTTCGTGCGGCAGGCCGTGCTGATCGCCAAGCAGATGCCCGGAATTCCGGTGAAGCTCCTGTGGACGCGCGAAGAAGACATGACGCAGGGCCGTTATCATCCGGTCACGCAATGCAAGCTGGTCGGCGCATTTGATGCGGGCAACAACCTCACCGGCCTGCACATGCGCATTTCGGGGCAATCGATCCTTACCGCCGTGCGCCCCGAAGCGCTGCAGAACGGCATGGACCCGGCGACGTTCCAGGGTGTCGCGCCGAGCGGCGAATTCGAGTTCGGTTACAGCGCCATTCCGAACCTGTTGATCGACCACGCGATGCGCAACACGCATGTGCCGCCCGGCTTCTGGCGTGGCGTGAACATCAACCAGAACGCGATCTACGTCGAATGTTTTATGGACGAGCTGGCACTTGCGGCGGGCCAGGATCCGCTCGAGTTCCGGCGCAAGCTGATGGCCAAAAACCCCAAGCATCTGGCCGTGCTGAATGCGGTGGCGGCAAAGGTGGGATGGGGCAAGCCCGCGGCCAAAGGCGTTTTCCGCGGACTTGCGCAGATGAAAGCCTTCAACAGCTATGTCGCGGCATGCGCCGAAGTTTCGGTGACCGGCGGCAACAAAGTGAAAGTGCATCGTATCGTCTGTGCGACCGATCCGGGCTACGCGGTAAACCCCGCGCAGATCGAGCGCCAGATCGCCGGCTCGTTTGTGTACGGGCTTTCCGCGGTGTTCGAGCAGGAGTGCACGGTCAGGGGCGGCCGCATCGAGCAGACGAACTTCAGCTCCTTCAATTCGATGCGTATCTCGCAGATGCCGAAGGTCGAATCCATTATCATGCCCTCGGGTGGGTTCTGGGGCGGCGTGGGTGAGCCGACGATCTGCGTGGCGGCGCCCGCCGTGCTCAATGCGTTTTTCGCGGCGACCGGCAAGCGCATTCGCACGTTCCCGCTGAAGAACCACGGCATCACTATGGTATGAGGCGATAGAGGATGAAGGGTAGTCCCCGCGACTCGTTAGCCGCACGCCCGCTTGCGGGAGCGGGGACCGCCGAGCGACGCGTTGCAGCTTGAACATCTACCTCCGTATTGGAGCGAGGTAGGATGAAGAAACGCAAGCTTCGATCTTCAATCCTTCACTCTGAATCCTGCCCCGGTCGCCGACAGTTTCTGGTTGTCGCAGGCGGGCTCGCGGTTGCCGCGACGTTGCCGTCGGCCGCCGTGGCGCAGTTGAACCGCACGTTGCCCAACAACATGCCCGAGGTTATCCGCCGGCTCGTCGGCACGGCGCAAATCAACCCGGGCAAAGTCAAACTCGGGCTGCCGCCGCTCGTCGAGAACGGCCACCTGGTGCCGCTCACCGTCAGGGTCGAGAGCCCGATGACCGACGCCGATCACGTGAAGGCCGTACACGTGTTCACCGACAAGAACCCGCAACCCGAAGTCATCAGTTTTTATCTCGGGCCGCGCGCCGGGCGCGCGCACGTCGGTACGCGCGTGCGTCTCGCCGATACCGAGAACGTCGTCGCGATCGCGCAGATGAACGACGGCACGTTCTGGTCCGAGACCGTGCACGTCATCGTGACGACCGCCGCCTGCCTCGAGGAACTGCAATAGTGACGGTCGCGCGCATTGAAGTGCCGAAGACCGCGCAACGCGGCGAGATCATCGATATCAGGACGCTGATCAGCCACACCATGGAAACCGGATTTCGCCGCGACCACCTCGGCAAGCCGCTGCCGCGCGACATCATCACCGGGTTCGCGTGCACGTACAACGGCGATGAAGTCTGCCGCGCCGTTCTCCATCCGTCGATTTCCGCCAATCCGTATCTGACGTTCTCGCTCGTGGCAACGGCAAGCGGCACGCTGCAATTCACCTGGACCGGCGATAACGGGTTTACATTCACCGAGTCGGCGAGCATCAACGTCGTTTGATGCGTGGCATCGGCATGCGTGTTGCCGCGTTTGCAATCCGCACGTTTTGCCAAGCTGATTCCAGCTCGTTCATACTCCAGCCTGGAGACGGCATGCGGCTGAAACGGTGAAGGAAGCAGTGCTGATGCGGACGTTCAGTGTGTGGGCGCTGGTTGTTGCGATGGTGCGCTTGGTTGCGTGCGAGCATGCGGTCGCGGCGGAGAATTATCCGGCGAAACCCGTGCGCATCGTCATCGGTTTTTCGCCCGGCGGGTTCATCGATCTCACCTCGCGGCTGGTGGCCGGGCCGCTGGCGGCAGCACTCGGCCAGCAGGTGGTGGTCGACAATCGCAGCGGGTGCTGGCGGCATCGTCGGCACGGAAATGGTCGCGCGTGCAGCACCCGACGGATACACGCTGACGGTGGGCAGCGTCGGCACGCATGCCGTCAACCAGACGCTTTACCGCACGCTGCCGTACAACGTGTTGCGCGATTTTCAGCCGGTCGCGCGGCTGTCGGATTCGCCGAACATCCTCGCCGTGCATCCGTCGCTGCCCGCGCGTTCGGTCAAGGACTTGATCGCGTTTGGCGCGCGCGCGTCCGGGGCAGGATCATGTACGCGTCCGCGGGCGCGGGCACGTCGACGCATATCGCGGCGGTGCTGCTCGAATATCTCGCACGCATCAAGCTCGTGCACATTCCCTACAAGGGCGGCGGTCCGGCCATCGTCGACGTGGTGGCAGGCCAGGTGCCGGTTACTTTCGGCACCGCGGCGTCGGTTTCGCCGCACACGAAGTCGGGCAGATTGCGCGGCCTCGCCATCACGGGAAGCCAGCGCTCCACACTCCTGCCCGATCTGCCGACCATCGCGGAATCCGGGCTGCCCGGTTACGAAATGATTAACTGGCTGGGATTGTTTGCGCCCGCCGGAACGCCGCGCGCGGTGGTGGAACGATTGAGTCATGAAGCCATGCGTATCGTGCGCTTGCCCGAAGTGCGCGATCGCCTGAATGCGCAGGGCGCGGAGCCGGCGCCGCTGGGCAGCGAGGAATTCGCGGCGTTCGTCAAAAGCGAAGTGGAGAAATGGGCGAAGGTGGTCACCGCGACCGGCATGACGGCAGAATGAAGAATCGCCGCCGGTACGCGCCAGTCGCGACTTTTCTGACGGTTCGTTTCGACGCCATTTATTTCCCGCACTGAATGCCTTCTACAATGTGCACCATCGCGCCGCGGGATTGATGTAGCGCAACTTCGGTCGATACCGCGCATGCTAGCGTTGCTCCATGGTAACCACCGTACCGATGCGGATGAAGCGGCGCCCGCGCGGGTTCTGCCGGCGCTGATCAGTGCACAGGCATCCGCACGCGCCGGCCGCCGCCGCGTTTATCGGTGCGCACTCCGCCCGCGCCGCGGGCGCGCCCAGGCGCGCCGGCGTCACCACGGCCTGGCTGGTCGTGTTGTGCCAGCTCGCGCACGGATTGACCTTCACCGCCATTCCGCTGTTGCTGCCGCTCGTCCGCGCGGATCTCGGCATCAGCTTTACCGAGGCGGGCATGCTGTCGGCGGTGGCGACGCTAAGCTACGCGCTGGGACAGATTCCGGCGGGCTTTCTCGCGGACCGGTTTGGCCCGCGGCGCCCGTTCTTCATCGGGCTCATCGGCTGGTCCGCGTTGTCGTTGTGCTTCGGGCTGATCCACGTGTTCTGGCTGGCGCTCGCGAGCCAGTTCGTCGCGGGTGCGTTTCGCGCGCTGATGTTCGCGCCGGGACTCACACTCCTTGCCGCGTGGTTTCCGCCGCAGCGCCGCGCGACCGCCATGAGCCTTTACATGGTCGGCGGTTTCGCCGGCAATATCGTGTTGGCGCTCGCGGGCCCGCTCCTGACCGACCTCTACGGCTGGCGCGCCGCGATCATGTTGCTCGCGGTGCCGGGTATGGTGGCGGCATTGGCGTTCCGGGCGGCGGCTAACGAGCCGCCGCGCAGGCCCGCTGCTTCACGCCTCGCGTTGTCCGACATCACGCGGCTCGCGCTCTACCCGGTCATGTGGGTATGTTGCGGGCTGCAGTTCGTGCGCTTCTCGGTGGTGACCGCCTTCGTCGTGTGGCTGCCGTCGCTGCTGGTGGCCGACCGCGGCATGTCCGTGCAGACCGCGGGACTCATCGTGGCGATGGGCGCGGCGCTGACGGCGGCGTCGAATCTCGTCGGCGGCTACGTGTCTGACCGCCTGCGCAATCCGCCGCTTGTAATCGGGGGCTCATTTGCGGTGCTTGCGTGCGCGTCGGCGCTGCTGGTGACGGTCGAATCGGTCCCGCTGCTTTTGGCCGTGATCGCGGTCGGCGCGATTTTCCTGCAGTTCTACTTCGGGCCCATCTTTCTCGTGCCGGTGGAAGTGCTGGGACCGCGCATCGCGGGTACCGCGACCGGTGTCGGCAATTTATTCGCGAACATTGGCGGCTTGATGACCGCTTATGCGTTCGGCGTGGTGAAGGACCATGCGGGAAGTTTCACCTGGGGCTATCGCGGGATCGGCGCGCTATGCCTCGCCGGTGTTGCGCTGTCGGTTGTGCTTGCGCGAATACGCACGCGCGCGCTCGCCGGCGGGAACGCGGTTCCGGCGTCTCGGTAATAGCGATTGCGCAATGCGTGAGCGGTAAACGCGCAGCCTCCGGGCCGGCACGCGCCGGAGCGGACGCCGTGGTACGATGCGCAATCTCTTTTCATGCGGATTGCGCGATGACGACAAAGATACGCAAAATTGAAGCGCGCGATGAAGCGCGCTGGCGCGAGCTGTGGGAAGGCTATTGCCGTTTTTACGAGCGAGAACGGTCCGCGCCCATCGCGTGCCACACGTGGATGCGCATCAGGGATGCGAATTCTCCCGTGCACGGCATCGTCGCGGAGCGCGCGGGGCACGGCGTGATCGGCATCGCCAATTACATCATTCACGAAAATACCGCGACGCTAACGCCGGTGTGCTACCTGCAGGATTTGTTCGTCGATCCTCAATTGCGGGCAGACGGCGTCGGCAAGCAATTGATCGACTGGCTGCTGGCGGAAACGAAAGCGCAGGGCTGGTCGCGCCTGTACTGGAACACGAAGGAGAACAATTACCGCGCGCGCGGGCTTTACGACAAGTACACGCCGCACAGCGGATTTCTGCGCTACGTCGTCAACAATGCGGCGGGTTGATCTGATTAGGAGCTGCGGGCCAATCCTCGCCCTGCCTAGTTGATAGCCTGGGACACCCTTCCGCGGGGCTTGCGTGTAAGATTCGCTGCAATAACAACTTCGCAGACGCGTACCCACGAGGGAGACAAGCCCGTATGAGGGCGAAAGACGTACATTCGCTCAACGAGGGCCAGGCGCGGTACATCCTTATCGATCCGGCCTTGCGTAAAGCGGGCTGGAATCTTGATGACCGGACGCAAGTTGGCTTCGAGGTTCCCGTGGATGGCTACGATGCGGAGCCGTGGAATGGCGTACCCGAGGTCGTGAATCTTGTGTTCATGAAGCCTGTGCAATCGCGCATCAAGCTATGGCAAATGATAGGCCGCGGTACACGCAATCATCAGACCTGTAAATTCTTCGACCGCCTGCCGGACGGCCGCAAGACCGAATTCAAGGTCATCGATTTCTGGCAGAACGATTTCAACAAGCAGGCGGACGATCGGGCGCCGTCTGAAGTCCCTGTGCTGGTGTCGATCTTCAACACTAGGCTCAAGTTACTGGCGAGCCATCTGCCCGATAACGAGTCCATGACGTTTAAGCAGACAGTCGCTGATCTGCGGGTAATGCTGGACCGCATCCCGCAGGATTCATTTCCGGTGCGGAAGGTATACTCTTTACCAGTATTAAGAAATTCTCCGGCTTCACCTAAACGAATAATGTACGAGTTGGGATGAACTGATTCCAACTCGCCGTTGACGATAACGGAGCCCAATAATTTCCGGATCTCGGTATCGCCCAGGATAGTTGCCATATGCCTCCCCTACTGTTCGATTCTTCGTCGAAGTAAGCCGTTGCAGGACAATGTTTTTCTATTTCCCAGATTACCCATGCGATGGATCATGCACGCGAGACCATTCACTAAATTGTAATCGCTGAAGCAAACGACCGGTGAGAATTCCACAAGGTCAACATTTGGAATTTGATGCTAAACCGATGATCGACAGAAAGATCTTTCGGTCAGCTTGGACCTTGATCGTATACGCATCAGCAGCCTGCCGCCGTCTCAATCGGTTTGCACGAACCCGACGCGGCGTTTCTTCGCAGGCTCGGGCGGGGCCATGAGCTGGCGGATGGCTTCCAGTATTCCGGAAATTGCTTGGTCGTGGATGGCGAGCTTCCGCTCCAGGCGCGATTCCAGTTCATCGAGCCGCTTGGCGAGTTCCTTGTGGGTGGCGATCGTTTCGCGCAGTTCGACGAAGGCGCGCACGACATACAGGCTTACTTCCACCGCGCGCGTAGTGTTGAGGACGGAGGCCGCCATCAACGCCCCGTGCTCGGTGAAGGCAAACGGCATAGTCGGGGAAAACTTGAGCCGCCGGAGGTGGTCGCAATTTGCGACCACCTCGTCGCGTTCGGCGCGGCTGAGTTGGAAGACAAAATCGGCGGGAAAGCGCCGCGCATTGCGCTTTACCTGCTCGTTCAGCCGCTTGGTGGGCACGCCGTAGAGCGCGGCGAGGTCGGCGTCGATCATGGCCTTATGGCCGCGAATAACTAGAATCTGCCGGGCGATGCGCGCGGTGACGATGAGCGCCGCTGCTTCAATCTTCTTCGCGATGATGGTCTCCCGCTATCGGTACTTCCTGAATAACCCGACCACCACTCCAAAAATCTCGGCGTCGCCCTTGGGTCGTATGACAGGATAAGCCTTGTTCTCCGGACGCAGCACGATGCGGCCTTTTTCGCGTGCGAACCGTTTCAGCGTGAATTCGTTGTCGAGGATTGCGACGACGATATCACCGACGTTTGCTGACGCGCGTTTCTCCACGACCACAGTGTCACCGTCGTGAATACCGGCATCGATCATCGAATCGCCCTTGACCTTGACCAGAACTGTTTTCGACGGATTGGCGATCAGTTGCTCGTCTATGCTCAGCGAATCGAGGGGCATGTCGGATGCAGGCGTTGGCATGCCGGCTTGTACACTCTCGGCCACGGGGCGCTCGAAAAAGCGTCGCCCTGGCTTCAGACGTCGGTCTGGCGAGCTTTGCAAAAATCCCTCGCCCTTGAGCCGCAGCACCATCCCCGCCACCGATGCCTTCGAACTTAGCCCGACCAGTGCGCCTATACGCGCGTACGAAGGCAGAACCTTGTGCCGTGCGTAGTAATCCTGCAGCCGTGAGAGGTATTGACGGTCATCTGCCATTCGCCTACGATACCGAACGATCGTTCGTTAGTCAACAAGGTCTAAAACAGGCAGTATCAGGCGCACATTATGGCGACACACCGCTTCGGGGGATCATGGACAGAGCGCAAGCTAAATGCGCTTCGAGACTATCTCGTTCAGTATCAAAAAATCTTCACAACGAATCCGAACGCAAGGAAACTCAAGACAATTTACGTCGATGCCTTTGCTGGAACGGGCGATCGCGACACGGGCGAAGACTTGCGACAGACTTCACTCTTCGGATATGACGACGATACGCGAGGCTATCAGGAAGGCAGCGTCAGGGTGGCCTTGTCGCTGGAAAACAAATTTCATCATTATGTTTTCATTGACAACAAAGCGAAGCACGCCAACGCGCTACACGATCTTGTCGAGCGGGAATTCCCTGCTCTCGCTGATCGCTGTGCTATCGAAAAATCGGATGCAAATCGATGGCTTCAGGAATGGTGCCGTGCGCAAAATTGGCGCGAACAACGTGCCGTGGTTTTTCTGGACCCCTACGGAATGGGCGTTGAATGGGAAACCATAGTGGCGATTGCCAAAACGAAAGCGATAGACCTTTGGGTATTGTTCCCCGTGGGGATTGGCCCAAGCCGTGTAATGCCAAATCAAGAAATTCCGGATAGCAAATGGGCAAATCGCCTCACAACGCTATTTGGTACCGACGATTGGAAGTCCGAGTTCTATCGTGAAGACGGGGACGTGGATCTATTTGGTGCAAAAAATGACTCAGTCACAAAAATTGCGGGTGTGGACGAAATTCTTACGTTCTTTCTTAAGCGATTAAATTCAGTTTTTGAGAAAACCGTCGAACACCCACTGATATTGCGCAACTCCAAGAATTCACCAATGTATGCGCTGTGCTTTGCCGCGGGGAACCCAAAAGGTGCTCCCATCGCTGTCAAAATCGCCTCGCATCTCGTTCGCGAGTAAGCCGTTCAAGATATACTGCAAGAAAAATCGGTATCGAACATGTCGACAAAATCGAACATTGAATGGACCGAGCAGACGTGGAACCCGACGGTGGGTTGCACCAAGGTTTCGCCCGGATGCAAGCACTGTTACGCTGAAATGATGGCTCGTCGGCTTAAAGCGATCGGCGTGCGCGGCTACGAAAACGGATTCCGGCTAACGCTTATGCCGGAACGGCTTGCTGAACCGCTTGAGCGTCGCAAGCCGACCACCTATTTCGTAAATTCAATGTCGGACTTGTTCCATGAAAAGGTACCGTTCGATTATGTCCGCCGCATTTTCGAAGTGATGGCGCGCGCACCGCAGCACACGTTTCAAATTCTCACCAAGCGCGCGGAACGCATGGCAGAGTTCTGTCGCAGCATCGATGTGCCTGCCAACGCGTGGCTAGGAGTATCGGTTGAAAATCGCAGGCACGGTGTCCCCCGGATCGATGTACTACGATCGATCGACGCCAACGTACGCTTTCTCTCTGTGGAGCCGTTGCTTGAGGATGTAGGGGCAATCAACCTTGAGGGAATTCATTGGGTCATCGTCGGCGGCGAGTCAGGTCACAAGGCCCGTCCCATGCGCAAAGAATGGGTGGACAACGTCAAACAACAATGCGATCAGGCTGACGTAGCGTTTTTCTTCAAGCAATGGGGCGCTTGGGGCGCAGACGGTCAAAAGCGGTCCAAGAAAGCGAATGGCAGAAAATTTCGTGGCCGAGTATTTGATGCGATGCCGACTGCTTTTATGGAATTAGCGTAGTCCCCGCGTTCGCTCAGCGCTTTACGTTCGCGCGGTTGAATTCCGCAAGCGCTGCACTCGCCCTGTTCCACGCGGCGTCCGCCTTGTTATAGTAATCAACGGCCGCAGTCCATTCGTTGGCGCTGCCGTCGCCGCCGGCGATGCGGAACTGCGCGCTGCGGCGTTCGGTTGGGCTCTTGCGCCGGTCGTGGTCGGGCTTGCGCCGGTCGGTCTCGCTGCTGCGCCGCTCGACGCGGGCCGGCGTGGCGGCGGCCTGCTCTTCCCGTGCGGCGCGCGCTTTGGCGACGGCGGCGAGTGCGGCGTCTGCCCGGTCACGCTCGGTGTGAGCGGTGGCGAGGACCGTTTCAAGGAAAGCACGCTGGCGCGCAATCTCGTCCGCGTGGACGAGGTCGGCCCGCGCGCGGTCGAGCTTCTCGACTGCGGCATTCGCGTTGTTCCAGGCGGCGTCGGCCTGGGTCCATTCCGCGCGCGCCTTGTCATAATTCACGCTTGCCGCGGCTTGCTTACGCCACTCCGCGCCGGCTTTGGCGCGGTCAGCGCTGGCCTTTTCGCGGTCGGCGCGGGCCTGGGCGAGTTCGGCTTCGATTTTTTCGCGGGCGTTCATGACGGCTGTTTATTCGGCGCGCGCACCGGTGGCCTTGATGACCTTGCCGTATTTTTCGTATTCGTTGCGAATGTAGGCCGCGAATTCCTGCGGCGTGCTGCCGGCGGGATCGGCCACCAGCATCGCGAGGCGCTCGCGATAGAAGGCCGACGCCACGACCTTGAGGGCTTCCGCATTGAGGCGCTCGATGATGGCGTGCGGAGTTTTCGCCGGCGCGCACAGCCCGTACCAGCCGTTGGGTTGATACTGCGGCCAGCCGGCCTCCGCGAACGTCGGCACGTCGGCCAGATCGGGCCAGCGGCTCGCGCGCGCGAGTGCCAACGCCTTCATGCGGCCGGCCTTGACATAGGGCGCGACCGTCGGCGCGCTGTTGAACTGCAGGTCGATGCGGCCGGCGATCATGTCGGCCTGAAAGTCGCCGCCGCCTTTGTACGGCACATGCAGCACGTCGATGCCCGCCATCGCCTTGAATATCTCGACCGACAGGTGGGACACCGAGCCCACGCCGCCCGAACCGTAGGTGAGCTTGCCCGGATTCGCTTTCGCGAATGCAACGAGGTCCTTGATGCTGCCCACCGCCAGGTGGTTGCTCGCGGCGGCGAGTACCGGCGACGTTGCAAGCAATACGATGGGCGTGAAGTCCTTGAACGGATCGTACGGCACGCGGCTCATCAACTGCGGACTCGTGGCGTGGGTGGCGGTCGAGCAGAACAGCAGCGTGTAGCCGTCGGGCGGCGCTTTCGCCACGAGGTCGGCGCCGATCAGGGCGCCGCCGCCGCCGCGATTGTCGAGCACGACCTGCGTGCCCATGTTCTCGCCCAGTTTCTGCACCAGCGGGCGCGCGAGGTTGTCGTTCGCGCCGCCTGGTGGGTACGGAACAATCAAGCGAATCGGACGATGTGGATACTGCTCAGTTGAAATTGACGCCTGCGCGATCATCACGGCGGCCGAGGCCGACTCGCGGGCGGTCGCATCCCGCAAGCGGGGAGCCCTGCTCACTGCTCGCGTCCATCCCGCCTAGCGGATAAGGCACGATGAGCCGGATGGGTCTCGCCGGATAGTTTTGCGCGACAGCGGTGACCGCGAACAAATTCAACGCGGCCAATGCGGGTAGCAGCATCCGGAATTTTCGCGCAGTGTACATTTGTAAGAACCTTACTCAAAAGCGCAATTCAAAGTAGCGCAGGCGACTCGCCTGCATTCGTTGACGGAGCAGGCGGGTCGCCTGCGCTACGCCGCGCTGTTATGCTACGCCTATCTACTATACGTCGGAATCACGGTGTCATGACCGGGGAGATGGAATAAACGTGCACTGCGGCAGCGTGTCTTGAGCGCGATTAAGGGGGCATCGGCACTCGCGCCGTTCCGGGTGCGCAGTTTCCGCTTTCAGTGGCCCGCCGACATGGCGACCTCGTGGGCCTTCGAGATGGAGACGCTGATACTCGGCTGGTACGTGCTCGTCGAAACGAAGTCGGTGCTGTTGCTCGCCGTGTTCGCGGCGCTGCAGTTCACCGGCACATTGCTGGCGCCGCTGTTCGGCGTGATGGGCGACCGCGCCGGCCATCGCAAACTGCTGTGCGCCATGCGCGCGGTCTACGCGACGCTGGCAACCACGCTGATGGTGCTGACATTCGCCGGCGTGCTCACGCCAGTTTACGTATTTGTCATCGCCGCGCTTACGGGGCTCGTGCGCCCGTCGGACATCGGCATGCGTGCGACGGTCGTTGGCGAAACCATGCCGGGCGCGCAGTTGATGGCGGCGATGGGCATACAGCGCACCACGCAGGACACGGCGCGCATCGCGGGCGCACTGACTGGCGCGAGCCTCGTTGCCATGCTCGGCATGGGGCTGGCCTACGCGGCGGTCGCGAGTCTTTACACCATGAGCCTGCTACTGACGTGGCAGGCAGGTCGCGTGCGCGCCGCAGCCGGGCCGGCACCATTTCCGGCGGCTATCCGCCCGCGTGCTTCCCCGTGGCGTGAGTTGAAGGAAGGTCTCGCCTACGTGCGCGATACGCCGTTGTTGCTCGCCGTCATGTGCCTCGCGTTCCTGCTCAACCTGACGGCTTTCCCGCTGCTGAACGGATTGATGCCGTACGTCGTCAAGGAAATTTATCGCGCCGACCAGACGGTATTGGGCTATATGGCCGCGGGCACCGCGTTCGGCGCGCTGCTGGGTTCGGTTGTATTGAGCCATCGCGGCGGCGCCACGCGCGCGGCGCGCCTGATGGTCCTGTCGTGCGTAGCTTGGTACTCGATGCTGCTCATCTTTTCGCGATTGCAGAATCCCGCCGCCGGCGTCGTGCTGCTGATGCTGACCGGTTTCGCGCAGAGCACGAGCCAGGTGCCGATGGCGACATTGATTCTGCGCAACGCGGACGCGCGCCTGCGCGGCCGCGTCATGGGCATACGCATGCTGATGATCAACGGCAACATGCCGGGTTTGCTGATCTCCGGCCCGCTGATCGCGGCGTTCGGTTATCCGGCGACCGCGGCGCTGTATTGCGCGGTCGGCCTCACGTTCACGCTGTTGATCGTGGTGCGCTGGCGCGCGCATCTGTGGCGGCGCGACGCGCAGGCGAACAAGCGATGAACGTGACCGTTACGCCATGTTGCCGACGTGCGGCGCGGGCGTCATCTCCATGTCGCCGAGCGCCATGACTTCCTGCGGCGTGAAGCCGGGCGCGACTTCCTCGAGCACGAAGCGGCCGTCCTGCCAGTGCAGCAGCGCCAGATCGGTGACCAGGTAAGTGACGCAACCTTGTCCCGTCAGCGGATAGGTGCACGCGCGCTTCAGTTTCGGGCGGCCTTTGCTGTCGCAGTGCTCCATCACGATGATCAGGTCGCCTTTGCCGGACAGGAGGTCCATCGCGCCGCCGATGCCGCCGCGCTTCGCGTCCGACGTGCTCCAGTTGGCGACACTGCCGGTCTGGTCGACTTCGTAGGCGCCGAGGATCACGGTGTCGATGTGTCCGCCGCGCGCCATCTCGAACGACGTGACGCTGTCGAAAAACGACGCGCCGGGCTTCAGCGAGACGAACTGGCCGGCGGCGTTATAGATGTCGGGATCGACGTCATCGCCCGTCACCATCTCGCCGTAGCCGAGCACGCCGTTCTCGGCGTGCAGGATCACGTCGCGGTTCTGCAGATAGTTCGACACCATGGTCGGGAATGCCCACGCCGAGATTGACGTAAGTGCCTTCCTTGACGAGCGCGGCGGCGCGCTTGGCGATGCCCGCGCGCGTCAGCGCCGGCTTGCCGTTGTAGAGACGCGGCTTGTCCGACGGCCGCCGCTCGGGACGGCGCCACGCCTTGCCGTCGACGACCTGCGTCGTTTTCACGACGCGCGAGACGAAGATGCCCGGCAGGTCGATCAGCTCCGGCGGAATGCCGCCGGGTTCCACGATTTCGTCGACCTCGACGATGGCGACGCGCGCGGCCTTGGCGAAACTCGGATTGAAGTTCTGGCTGCCGCCGCGGAACTGCACGTTGCCGAGGCGGTCCGCGCGGTAGCCGCGCAGGAACGCGTAGTCCACGTGTATCGCGTGTTCGAGCACGTGCGGCTTGCCGTCGAAGTTGCGCGTTTCCTTGCCCGCGGCGACGGCGGTGCCGACGCTGGTCGGCGAGTAGAACGCGGGGATGCCGGCGCCGCCCGCGCGGCAGCGCTCGACCAGTATGCCCTGCGGCACGAGTTCGACTTCCATTTCGCCGGCGACGATCTGTTCCTCGCTCGCGGTCGGCGTGCCGGGACGCACCGAAAACGCGGCGATCAGTTTCTTCACCTGCTTGTTCTCGGCGAGGATCTGGCCGCGCTGCGCGCCCGGGTCGCCGAGCGAATTGCAGACGAGGCACAGGTTCTTCGTGCCCTTGTCGCGCAGGGCGAGGATCAGGCTGGTGGCGAAGCGGTGCCCGACGCTGAAGCCGGCGATGGCGATGGTCGCGCCGTCGGGAATGTCCGCGATGGCTTCTTGCGGTGTGGCGATTGCCTTGTCCATGCGTTTTTCCTCTTGTACTGGTTTGCGCGCGCGCACGGCGCCGACATTGCGCGGTATGCGGAATTCTACAATCAAACAGAGTGGCGCGGCGCGCAACGCGCGGGCCGTTCTGTGACAAAATTGATGTGAGGAGGGATAGCACCATGATTAGTTCCGCATCGCCGCTGCTCGCGCGCTGTCTCGGTATCGCGATCGCCGCCATGGCGACGCACGACGCGACTGCGCAGACTTTTCCGGTCAAGCCGGTGCGCCTGATTATCGGTTTTCCCGCCGGCAGTTCGAGCGACGTCGTCGGCCGCCTGGTGGCGCAGAAGCTGGGCGAAGGTCTCGGCCAGACGGTCGTATTCGAGAACCGTCCGGGCGCGGGCGGCAATATCGCGGCCGAAGCCATCGCCAAGTCGCCGCCCGATGGCTACGCACTGCTCTACGCGAACACCGGCATCGCAGTTGCCGTCAGCGCCTATGACAAACTCGGCTATGACGCCGTGCGCGACTTCGTTGCCGTCGGGCAGGCCGCCGCCGGCCCGCATTTGCTGATCGTCAATATCGCGCTGCCGGTGCAATCGGTCAAGGATTTGATCGCGCTCGCGAAATCCAAACCGCGCGGTTACAACGTGGCGTCGTCGGGCAGCGGCAATTCGGACCATTTCGCCTACGAATTGTTCCGCTCGATCACCGGCGCCGAGATGGTGCACGTGCCGTACAAAGGCGGCGGCCAGGCCTCGATCGACGTGATCAGCGGGCAGATGGCGGCGTATTTTTCCGGCATGGCGGCCAGCTTGCCGCTGGTGCGCACGGGCAAGGTGAGGGGGCTGGCGGTGACGACGGCGCAGCGCTCGCAAATCGCGCCCGACATTCCGACCATGATAGAAGCCGGCGTGCCCGGTTACGAGCACGTGCTGTGGAACGCGGTGTTCGCGCCAGCCGCGACACCCAGGGACGTGATCGCGCGGCTCGATGCCGAACTCGCCAAAGCGGTCAACGCGCCGGAACTGCGCGAGCGTTTCGCCGCGCTCGGCGTCGAGCCGCACAGCCGGACGTCCGGTGAGATGGCCGCTTACCTGAAAGCGGAAATCGACAAGTACGGCAAGATCGTGCGCGCGATCGGGCTGAAGATCGAGTGAGCGCGGCGCGCAGGCGCGTGAATAAGCCCCGGCGGAGAAGTTGACGAAACTCTCATTCAGTCCCCAAGCGTTCGCCCTGATGTATAGAAGGGCGAGCGGCCTTGCCCGACGATCGCGATTCCCGTGCTTCTAGTCATCAGCACGAACGAACTTCATCAGGGCTTCCTCAATGAGGATGCCGGATATTAAATTCCGGCTTACGGCGCCGCCCGCACGCCGCGCGCGTCGAGCAAGGCCTTGATCTTCTCCTCCGGTTTCCAGTAGTTCGGCCCCTTGAGGAATTTGCCGTTCGCGTCGTATATCGGCTTGCCGTCGGCGCCGAGCTTGCTCTCGTTGCTGTCCATGATGATGTCGAGCACTTCTTCGAGCGGCAGCCCGTACTTCAGCGCTTCCGAGCGGCAGTACACCATGATGTCGCCCAGGAGATCGGCGATCGCGACCGCGATATCCGCTTGCGTCGCCGCCGTTTTCCGCGAGCTGCACGATCTCGTCGATTTCATGCACTTCGTCCATCAGCGTCGCTTTGAATTTGACGAGGCGGTCCGCCACGTCGGCGGGCAGCGTCGGCTGAGTCGTGGGCGGGAAGTTTGTACATCGCGTTCATCGCGGCGATGCGTTCGGCAAAGGATTTTTTCATGGTCGTTCCCGTCAGTGAGCGGATTATTGCGTTCAGTCTATCCGGATGTTCGCGGCCGTGATGACTTTTCTCCATTTCACGATTTCGTCCTGAATGAAGCGGGTGAATTCGGCCGGCGAGTCGGTCGCCGGTTCGGCGCCGTCATTGAGAAACCGCTCGCGCACGTCGGGGCGCGCCAGCACCGCGGTGACGTCCGCGTCAAGTTTGTCGACGATCGCGTTGGGCGCGCCGGCCGGCAAATGAATTCCGCTCCACGACACCGTGCTGTAGCCGGGAACACCCGCCTCGGCGATCGTCGGCAGGTCGGGCAGCGACGCGCTGCGCCGCTCGCTGCTGACGCCCAGCGCGCGCAGTTTGCCGCTGCGCATGTGCGGCACGACCGCCAGCACGCTGCCGAAAATGAATTGCACCTGGCCGCCGATCACGTCGATGACGGCGGGCCCCATGCCCTTGTAGGAAATATGCTGGGGTGTCGTGTGCGTCATCAGCTTGAAGAGTTCCCCCGCGAGATGCGAGCCGCTGCCCGTTCCGGTCGAGCCGAAATTGAGCGCGTCCGGGCGCGCGGTGGCGAGTGCAATGAATTCCTTCACGTTGCGCGCCGGCACCGACGGGTGCGTGACGAGCACGTAGGGCTGGAACGCGAAACGCGTCACCGGCTGGAAATCCCTGACTACGTCATAGGGAAGCCCCGGCCGCGTGGTGGGATTGATGACGAAACTCGGCGCCGATACGAACAGCGTGTAGCCGTCGGCAGGTGCTGCCGCCGCGAGCTGCGTTCCGATCACGGTGCCGCCGCCGGCACGATTGTCGACGACGATTTGCTGGCCCCACATTTCCGCGAGTTTCTGCGTGACCACGCGCGTCATGATGTCGGTGCCGCCGCCGGTCGCGTAGGGCACGATGACGCGCACGGTTTTCGCGGGATAGGTCTGGCGCGCGGTGCGCGCGACGGCCGGCGATCGCGAACGCGAGCACGATCAGCGCGAGAGCGCGACGCGCGACGTCGTACTGCTCACGCCCTCGCGCCCTCACGCCCTCACGCTCTCGCGAGTGTGCTCAGGCTTTCTTGCGATTGAGCTCGAGCCGCGCGTCGACCAGCGCGACCGTCTGATCGAGCACGTCGCTCTGCATGCCTTTTTGCGCCGCGATGGTTTGCACCAGGCGGTCGACGCGCTCGATGTTCGGCGCGCCCGCAAAGAGCGCGCGCGCCGCCGAGGACGGGCTGCCGAGCGAGAGCGCGGCATTCGCGTACTTGTCGAACGGCACGAGGTCCTTTTCGGCGGCGCCCAGCGAAACGCACAGCTTGACCACCCAGTTGTAGACCGCGCGCGTTGCTTCGAGGTCGGTGTGCACGGCTTCCTTGATCGAGCGCGCGGCGTCTTTCTGCACGCAGCGGTAATTGCCGGCGACCAACATGCTCCATTTGGCGAGCGGCACGAACACCGACTCGTGGGTTTTCAGTTTGACCGGCAATTCGATTTTGCCGGAACCGGTGTCGAAGCGCACCGCGTCGATGTCCTGTCTCCAGCTGGCGCAGGATCGCGGTGTGCGCGTCGGAATCGAAGCGCGCGGCCTTGAAGTTGGTCGGCAGCCTGACCTGCAGCACGTTGACCTTGTCTTCCGGCGGGCGAAACGCCTGCGGGTCCGGGCTGCACAGCGTCATCAGCTTCGGGATCGAAGTTGTCCCACACGGTGGAGTCGGTGTAGCAGCCTCTGCATGTTGTCGGCGTCGACGCCCGGAATGCGTCTCAGGTAAGTGAGCGGCGGCATGTTCATGATCGACATGCACGGCACTTTGGCTTTGGCCACCGCGTCGAGCAGCTCGCGCACGCCGGGCGAGCGGTACTGCGGCTCCTGCATGGCGAGCGCGACGAGATCGTAGTCGCCCGGATTGACGCCCTGCGTGCCGCCGGCGGACATTTTGCCGGGCAGTTTTTTGGAATTGATCTCGACCAGGCCCTCGCGGCCCTTGATCGGCATGCGGATGATCGCGCCTTCCGTGTTGATCAGATCCGCCTCGGCGGGCAGGCATATCAGGTGCACGGCGTGCCCGGCGAGCGCCAGCTTGGTTCCCAGCAGCGAACCGTACGACGCGCCCATGATCAGTATCTTGTAGGTCTTAGGCATGAAACTCCTCCTGGTATTGAACGGCTGACGCGGGTGGAACCGGTGTGGCGGGAATGCGTGTCCCGTCGCTTTGCCGTCCACCGCGAGACCGTGATGCTATTCAATTGGCGCGAATAGCGCAATCGACAATGTCAAGGGTCGCGATATTTCGCGCACGAACACCGCCGATCCGCGGTGCGCTTTCCCCGGGGCTGCGATTGCTGCGCTGCCGCGTGCCCGTACACTGCCGCGGGGCCCGCCAGCGTTGTCCTTCGGAGTGCAATGCAAAATGACGGGATACTTTCCCGTATACTCACGCGAACATGCGGCTGCAGATTGTTCCGTAACCGGCGTTTAAGGGTGTGTAGATGCGTGTCGTTCTCGTTATCGCGTGTGGGCTGTGCGTGCCGTCGCTATGCTCGGCGCAGGCCTATCCGAGCAAGGTGGTGCGCGTCGTCACGCCGTGGCCGACCGGCGGGCTCACCGATGTGGTGGGGCGCCTCATCTTCCAGAAAATCTCCGAGACGTCCGGCCAGCAGTTCGTCATCGACAACCGGCCCGGCGCCGCGGGCACGATAGGCGCCGACTTCGTCGCCAAGTCCAAGCCCGACGGCTACACGCTCATGGTGCATTCGACGACGCACGTCGGCAATCCGCACATCTACAAACAACTGCCGTACGACACGCTGAAGGATTTCGTCGGCATCGGTCTCCTGTCCGCGCAGACCGGGCTGCTGGTCGTGCATCCGTCGTTGCCGGTGAAAAACGTCAAGGAACTGATCGCGTTTGCCAAGGCGCGGCCGAACGAGATTCTGTACGCGACTTCGGGCAGCGGCAGCTTCTCGCATCTGGCGATTGCGTTGCTCACGTCGATGACGAAAACACAGATGACGCACGTGCCGTACAAGGGCGGCGGGCCGGCGACGACGTCGATCGTCGCGGGAGAAACGCAGTTTCTGGTCGGCAGCCCGGCCGCGGTGGTGACTCAGCTCGACGCGAAGCGCCTGCGCCTGCTGGCGGTGAGTGCGGACACGCGCCTGACGCAGTTTCCGCAATACGCCGACGGTGGCCGAGGCCGGTGTCCCCGGCTACGAATTCAGAGGATGGGTCGGCGTGTTCGCGCCCGCCGGCACGCCCAAGGCCATCATCGACTGGGTCAATGCCGAGATCAGGAACGCGCAGACGAGCCCCGACATGAAGAGCCGGCTGGAGCCGTTCGAACCGTGGTACATGACGCCCGCGCGAGACCGCCGCGCGCATCCGCGCCGACTACGACAAGTACGGCTACCTCATCAAGCTGACCGGCACGCGGCTGGAGTAAGGCGCGCAGGCTGCGCGCGGGGCAACACGCAACCATTCGGAATAACGGAGAGATCATGCATGAATATCCTGCAGTGACTTGCCAACATCGGTTCGCGCATCGGTTGGCGTGTCGATCGCGGCGGCAGCTCTCGGATTGGTCGCCGCACCTGACGCGGCGGCGCAGAAGTGGCCCGAGAAACCCGTGCGCATCGTGACGCCGTTCGCGCCGGGCGGCGGCACCGACGTCTTCGCGCGCATGCTCGCGCAGCGCTTTTCCGAAGTCTACGGCCAGCAGTTCATCGTCGACAACCGGCCCGGCGCCGGTTCGACGACCGGCACCGAGTTCGTCGCGCGCGTCGCCGGCCGACGGCTACACGCTGCTTGATGACCTCCGCGTCGTTCACGTTCAACCCGGGTCTGTATCCCAAGCTGCGCTACGATTCGCTCAAGGATTTCGCCGCCGTCTCGCAGGTGGTGAAAGTGCCGCACGTGATCCTCGTGCTGCCGTCGTTTCCGGCGAAGACGCTGCAGGACCTGGTCAGGATCGCGCGCGCGAAGCCCGGCGAAGTGCTCTACGCGTCGTCCGGCCCGGGCAGCGCGCTGCATCTGGCGGGCGCGCTGTTTGCGATTCAGACGAAGACCCAGCTCACGCACATACCGTACAAGGGCGGCCCTGCCGCGGCCACGGCCGTGATGAGCGGCGAGGCCACCGTCTCGTTCAGCACCATAGAAACCGTGATGTCGCTGATCCAGGCGAAACGGCTGCGCGCGCTCGCCGTGTCCACGCGCGAGCGCTCGCCGGCGCGTGCCGGATGTGCCGACCGCGATGGAAGCGGGATTCAAGGATTACGAAGTGATCGGCTGGTTCGGCCTGCTGGCGCCGGCGGGCACGCCGCCTGCCGTCATCGACACATTGAGCGGAGAAATCGCGCGCTTGATGGCGACACCGGCGGTGCGCGAACGCGCGGCGCAGGACGGCGCAACGCCGGTCGGCAACAAGCCCGCCGAGTTCGAGCGCTTCCTGCACGAGCGAAATCGCCAAGTGGACGCCGCATCATCCAGCAGGCGGGGATCAAGCTGGAGTGATTGAAAGCGTGAGGATGGTAAGGCGTGAGCGGTGTACGTGCGAAACATCCTATCGTATCGGGGAAGAGTTAGCGTGAAGGGGATCTCGCATTCACGCAGTGCCTTGTTCACGCGCTTCCATCTGCGGCAATCCTGATGCAGGTTTCAAATGGATACTGAGTAATGGGTCAGCAGATCGAGAGCTTGGCGCAGTTCGTCGCGCGCACGCAATGGGAGCGATGTGCCCGCGCCGGTGCAACGGCCATACGAAACTCGTGCTGCTCGACACGCTCGGCGTCATCCTCGCGGGCGCGGAGCGGCCCGAGGTGCACGCGTTGCGCGAGCGTCTCGCGCCGACGGCGGGAACCGGCGCTACGGTATATGCGCGCGGCTGGCCGGCGCACGATCCGCGTACCGCCGCGTTGCTGAACGGCATTGCCGGCCGCGCGATCGAGTTGTGCGAAGGACTGCGTCTCGTCTCCGGTCAGGCCGCGATGCAGGTTTTGCCCGGCGTGCTGGCGGTCGGCGAACACGCGCAGAGCTACGGGCCGCGAAATGCTGGCCGCGTTCATTCTGGGTTACGACGTCGCGGCGCGGCTGTGTATGGCATTCACGCCGCGCCCGCTCGCGCACCAGAACGGCCAGGCGTCGTTGCTGGCCGCGGTCGCCGCGGGCGCGCGCCTGCGCGGACTCGACGCCGCCGGCATCAGCCGCGCGATGCGCATCGCGACCACACTCGTGCTGACGCCGAGCTATACCAACGCGGTCGCGGGTGCGACGACGCTCAACGTCGCCGGCGGCATGAGCGGCTTCGCCGCGGCGCTCGCGCCCGACCTGGCGCTCGCGGGATTCGAAGCGCAGGACGATGCGATCGAGGAGGCGCTCGGCCAGCTCGTGGGCGCCGGCTTCAAACCCGACGGACTGCTCGACGAACTGGGCACGCGCTGGGAAATCACGCGCAACTACTTCCGTCTTGTACGCGTGCTGCAATCCGATGCATCCCGCGCTCGATTCGTTGCAGGAGGCGCTCGCCGCGCTGGCACCCAAGCCGGACGACATCGAGCGCATCGACGTCGCGACTTACCGCTTCGCTTCGGTCATGCGCAATCCCGATCCGCCGAATTTTTTCGCGTCGAAGTATTCGTTGCCGCATGCAGCGGCGGTGATGGTAGTGCGCGGCAATGCTGAAGCACGCGTCGATCGACGACACCGCTTTGCGCGACCCGGCGATCGCGGCGCTGCGTCAGCCGCGTGCACGTGACGGAAGATCCGGCCATGAGCGCGGTGGCGCCGCGCCTGCGCCCGGCGCGCGTGACGGTGACGCTCAAGGACGGCCGCAGCACCACGCATTCCTGCGAAAGCCATCGCGGCGATTTCCACCGGCCGTTCGCGGAAGTCCGAGATACGCGAAAAATTCCACGAGCTCGCGGGCCTGGTGCTGACGCCGGAAGGCGTAGCGCGCATCGAAGCAAGCGGTGGACCGCTGCGAGGAGTGGGCGAGCGTGCGCGAACTGACTGCGCTGTTGCGGCGACTACGGCAAACCGTGAACGTGTTTCCGCTACGGAAAACGTCAGATAAACAATTCCCTCCCCCGATGCGAGGGGAGGGAACTTCGTAAGGGGAAACTGACATGTTCGATCTGGTGATACGCAGCGACCGCGTGGTGACGCCGGCGGGGGTGGCTGCTTGCGATGTGGCGATTGCGGGCGGCAAGATCGCCGCCGTTGCCGCCGCCGGCACTTATGCGCAAGGATCAAACCCGGCGGCTGATCGACGCGACCGGGAAAATCGTGATGCCGGGCGGCATCGATCCGCACGTGCATCTCAAATGGTACACGCCGCATCCCGACGGCAGCGTCACGTATACCGATCCGCCTTCGGTCGTGAGCAAGGCGGCGCTCTTCGGCGGCACCACGACGATGATCGATTTCGCGCGCTGGACGCACGGCAAGACGATACAGCAGGCGATCGAGGACCGGCACCAGGACTGGACCGCGCAGTGTTATTGCGATTACAGCTTTCACGTGATGGTCGAAGGGCGGCTGCCGCCGGAGATATTCGGCCAGCTCGGCGAGGCGCTGCGCGCGGGCTATCCGACGGTCAAGATATTCACCACCGACATCACGCCGAGCCGGCGCGGCCGCATGGTCGATTTCGGCGACATCTGGGAGGTGTTCAAGGTGGTGGCGCGCGAGCGCGGCCTGTGCGTGATGCACGGCGAAGACAACGACATCGTGATGCACATGTACGACAAGCTGATACGCGAGGGCCGCACCGGTTTCGAGCACATGGCGGAGGTGCACAACGCGATGTCGGAAGACCTGTCGTTTCGCCGCGTGCTCGGGCTTGGCGAAGAACGTGCCGGGCATCGCGCTCTACTTCATGCACGTGAGCGCGGCCTCGGGCGTCGAGGCGATACGCGAAGCGCGCGCGCGCGGCATGCCGGTTTACGGCGAATCGCTGCACCAGTATCTGATGTACACGCACGGAGGATTACAAGCGGCCCGAACGGCCAGATGTATCACACCTATCCGTCGCTCAAGGCGCAAGCCGATCAGGACGAGTTGTGGCGGGGCATGACCGACGGCACCTTGCACACGGTCGCCACCGACGAAGTGTGCTGCTCGCTGCAGGTCAAAACCATGGGCAAGCGCATCGACGACACGACCGGCGGCAACGTCGGCGTGGAGCCGCGCGTGTGCCTCATGTATACCGAGATGGTGGGCCGGCGCGGTTACTCGATCGAGAAATTCGTCGACCGCGTGTCGAGCAACGCCGCGAAGATCATGGGGCTTTATCCGCGCAAGGGCGCGCTCGCGGCGGGATCCGACGCCGACATCACCGTGCTCGACCCGGCGCGGCGCACGACGATCACCAAAGAGATGCTGCACGAATCCGATTACTCGCCGTGGGAAGGCCACGAAGTGCACGTGTGGCCCGCATTGACGGTGTTGCGCGGCAAGGTCGTGGTCGAGGACGGCAAGTTCCTGGGCGATCTCAAGGACGGCCAGTATCTCTTCCGCAAAATCTCCGAAGAGATCCGCAGCGGCGCGCAGCTGTGAGCGCTAACGTTCGTCCGGATTCCTCGCCGACAGTCTCGCGCTGTGGAAGGTCGACGGCGCGGTCGAAGCCGGCACTTTGCCGGTCGTCGCCGTGATACGCGCCGGCGATTGCGTGGTCTGGATCGAGCGCCCCGCCGGCGACGACGTGCCGTGGCGCTGGTTCGTGCGCTGGCGCGACGCGGACATGCGCGATGAGCGTTCGCGCCCGTGCGCGTCGCTCGTCGGGTTGCTGAACGCGGTGCGCGGCGCGCTGGGGGTCGAGCGCGGCAACGCAGTGCGCATTGCGCCGCGGCGCCGCGAGCGGAGCTGCATGATTCCGGTTTCCGTCATCACCGGCTTTTTGGGCAGCGGCAAGACGACGCTGCTCGCGCGCCTCCTGCGCGATCCCGCGATGGCGCGCACGGCGGTCATCATCAACGAATTCGGCGCGGTCGGGCTCGATCACGAACTGATCGAGACGAGCGACGAGAGCTTCGTGCAACTCTCCAACGGCTGTCTGTGCTGCAACGTGCGCAGCGATCTCGTGTTGACGCTCGGCGATCTTGCCGCGCGGCGCGCGGCGGGCACGGTGCCGCAATTCGAGCGCGTCGTGGTCGAGACCACGGGGCTTGCCGACCCCGCGCCCATCCTGCACGCGCTGATGACGGACCGCGATTTGTGCGAGGTTTACGCGCTCGACGGCGTGATTACGACCGTCGATGCGGTCACCGGACTCGCGACGCTCGAGCGTCATGCCGAATCGTTGCGCCAGGCGGCGGTCGCCGACCGCATCGTCATCACCAAGACCGACGTGCCTGAAGCGCAGACGGCGGCGCTGCGCGCGCGGCTTGCGAAGCTCAATCCGGGCGCGTCGCTGCTGGAAGCCGCGAGCGGCGCCATTGCGCCGTCCGCCCTGTTCGATTGCGGGTTTTACGACGCGGCGGGCAAGCATCCGGACGTTGCAGTCGTGGCTCGCGCATGAAGCGGCCGCCGCGCACGGCCACGCGCCCCACCATCATCAGGACGACATCACGAGCTTTTGCATCGTGCGCGACGAGCCGCTGCACGCCGTCACGCTGGCGCTGGTGCTCTCCGCGCTGGCAGAGAACTGCGGCGCGGATCTTTTGCGCGTGAAGGGCATCGTCCGCGTCGCCGAAGAGCCGGACCGTCCGGCCGTGATCCACGGCGTGCAGCACGTGTATCACGCGCCCGTGTGGCTTGAGCGCTGGCCGTCGGCCGACCGCCGCACGCGCATGGTATTCATCGGCCGCAACCTGCGCGAGTCGTGGGTGCGCGGCCTGATCGATCTCCTCGACGCCGAAGTGGCGGATGAGATCGCGCGGCGTGGTGAGGCCGTTGTTACCTGAAATAACGCAGGCAGTAGTCGGCCCCCACCCCGGCCTTCCCCGCGCATTTCATGCGCAAGGGAAGGGGAATCGGTGCGACGCGCTCGCGTACGACCCCTTCCCCTGCGCAGGGAATGCGCGGGGGAGGGGCCGGGATGGGGGCACGCGCTTCGTGGCAAAATAGCGAAAAAACATCCAAACGAAGGAACGCATGTCTTCACAACTCAATACCAACGCTCCATCGCAACGCCATCCAGCCCGCGCCTTACACGAGCCGCTTTGTCGAGGTCGACGGGCTTCTCGCTGCACTATCTCGATTACGGCACGGCGGGGCGTCCGCCGATGCTCTGCGTGCACGGGGGCGCGGCGAGCGGGCACTGGTTCGATTTCGTGGCGGCGGGACTTCAGCGCGGACCATCACGTGCTTGCCATCGACCAGCGCGGCCACGGCGACAGCGCATGGGCGCAGCCGCCGGATTACACCTACGAGCGTTATGCGGCGGACCTGGACGCGGTCGTGACCAAGCTCGGTCTCAACGACTTTACTTTGATCGGACATTCGATGGGCGGCACGGTCGCGCTCACCTATGCGGCGACTTATCCGGGGCGGGTGAGCCGGCTCGTCGTGGTCGACACCACGTTGCACATGACGCCGGACCGCGCCGCCAAATTGCGCGAGGTCGGCACGCGCCAGGGCAGGACTCACGCGACGCGCGAGGAGTTCATCGCGCGCTTTCGCCTGCGGCCGGCCGATTCGAGCGCCGCGCCCGAAGTGTTGCGGCACATCGCCAATCGCGGCGCATGTCAGGACAAAGACGGCAGCTGGCGGCACAAGTTCGACCGCAGTGTTTACGCCACGCGCGAAAGTATCGACGGCCTGCCGCACTGGAACCAAATCCGCATTCCGGCGCTGCTCGTCAAGGGCGAGCGCAGCGCGCGCATCACGCCGGAGATCGTCGCCGAAGTGAAGGCGCGCTGCCCGCAGATCGAGTTCACCGAGGTGGCCGCGGCCGATCACCACGTGACGCTCGACAATCCGGCGGGTTTCACGCGCGCGGTAAAGGCGTTTCTGGCCGGACATAAAACCTAATGCGATTGACCGCAGATAAATCGCGCACGCAGATCGAAAATGGCATGGATGGCGCCGGACAATGCGGAAAGCCGGCAATCTTTGGTCATCGGCGTTTATCGCGTCATCGGCGCAATCCGGCGTCCGAACGGTGATCGTGCGGTCGACTGCTGCGTCGGCAAGTCGGACTGATCGCGCGCGCGGCGAATCGGCGCGACGCGACGTGCTCGATCGCGCGAACTTGTCGCGCGCCGGCCGAACTGCGGGCCGTGCAGCGTCGCCGGCGGCGCCGAGGTTTACGCGCAGGTCGATCCGGCCGCAGTTGCACGCCGATCTCGCCGCGTGCGTGTGGCCCGGCTTGAGCGGCGTGGTGGTGACGCGCGCGGAATCGGCGGCGCAGATTGCGGAAGTCGACGCGCTGCTTGAGCCGCCTCGAAAGCGAGCGCGGCATCGCGCCCGATACCTTGCGGATCGTGCCCGCGCTCGAAACGGCGCGCGGCAATCATGCCGCGTACGAGATCAGCCAGGCGAGTCCGCGCGTCGCGGCGCTGACTCTCGGCCGCGCCGATCTCATCATGGATCTGCGCGCGGAGCCGTCCGGCGAAATCCATCTGATGGAGTACCTGATGCAGCGACTGATCATCGTCGCCGGCGCCGCGGGCGTGACGCCGCTGGGCGCGTGGTGGCGCGCGCCGGATCGCGGGCTCTTCGCGACCGCGGAAAATACATTCAAGGCCGCGCACCGCGGCCGCGCGATCGGCTTCAAGGGCGCGCTGTGCCTCGTCGATCATCAGGTCGAGCCGCTCAACCGCGCTTACGGTTAAAGCTAAAGCATTCACCGCCAAGGACGCGAAGGACGCGAAGGAAAAGCAAGACCAAGGAAACGGTTCAGGAAAAGCGCGACAAACAGAGACAAACGATCGACCACTGGCACGCGAAATTGTCGAGGTTCTTAGAATATATCTTGATTCGGCGTTCCTTTGCGTCCTTCGCGTCCTTGGCGGTTCAAGATTGAATGCTAGCACTTGAGAGAGGCAATGACCATGTACAAACAGACCGTGCGCCGCTCGGGCCTGACCATGCCGGTGGTGACGCCGCGCTTCGTCGACAACGCGTGGCGGCGCGGCTGCGACTTCATCGTGATCGACCTTGAAGACTCGGTCCCGCAGCATCTGAAGGCGCACGCGCGCACTCTCGTCAAGGACGCGATAGTCAACGTTTCCAGGGGCGGCGCCGAGGCATTTACGCGCATCAACCACGACTCGGTCGAGGCCGATCTCGAAGGCGCGGTGTGGCCGGGGCAGAAGCGCATCAAGTATCCCAAGACCGAGTCCGCGGCCGAAGTGCGCCTGCTCGACGAAATCATCACGCGGCTCGAGCAAGAGCGCGGCATTGCGCCGGGTTCGATCGAGATCGATTGCGGCATCGAGACCGCGGTGGGCACCGCCAACGTCTTCGAAATCGCCGCGGCGAGCCCGCGCGTGAAGGAATTCGGCGCGAGCGCCGGCGGCTACGACTATTCGCGCGACCTCGGCGTCGAGATGTTCGTCGACTTCGACCAGTTCGTCTACGGCAAGGGCGAGGCCGAACTCGCGGCGCGCGCGCTGGGACTGGGCGTGCGCGCGGCGCCGTTTGTCGCGAACACGACCGGCAGCGTGAGCGACCCGGACCGCGCGCTGCACCAGGCGCAGGCGATGTACCGGTGCGGCATACATCTCGGCGGCGGCGGCTTGAACCCCGCGGTCGTCGAAGGCCATACGGTCGGCCTCACGCCGAGCGCGGAAGACGTGCGCGACGCGCACTGGGTGATCGAACAGTACGATCTGCTCGCGGCGACCAGCGACACGTGGCGCGAAGTCGAGGGCCGCGTGATCGATCGCTACGAAGCCGCGCGCGCCCGCGACACGCTGGAATGGGCGGCGTTGTGCGCCGCGCGCGACCGGGAAAAGGCCGCGGCCGTCGCGCGCGTGAAAGCCGCGCAGGCCGCGCAAAAATAATCCGCTTCACAGCGCGCGTGCATAATTATTGTGCCGCAAGAATTCTCCCTCGCCCCGCGTTAGTGGGGAGAGGGGTGGGGTGAGGGGCAGCGATTCGATGCGAATTTTGAAAACCATCGTGGCAGCACTTGCAGTTGTGACCGTCCCCGCTGTGACCGCTGCCGATCGCACGTACCCGATCAAGCCGATACATTTGATCGTGCCGTACGCGCTAGGCGGGCTGGACGCGAGCAGTGAGCAGGGTTCCCGCTTGCGGGATGCGACCGTCCGCGAGTCGGCCGCGGCCGCCGGGATGATCGCGCAGGCCTCAATTTCAATTGTGAAGTATCCGGTTCGCCCAATTCGTTTGATTGTTCCCTATGCCCCCGGCGGCGGCAACGACACGATGGCGCGCGCCATCGGCGCCAAGCTGACCGCAGCGAATGGCATCAGCAGGTGATCATCGACAATCGTCCCGGCGCCAACGGGCTGGTCGCGTGCGGAACTGACCATCGCGGCCGCCGCGCCGGACGGTTATACGCTCTTCATGGCGAACATCGGCAGCCACGCGCATCAATCCCGCGCTGTACAAGAACATTCCGTACGACGCGGTCAGGGATTTCGCGCCGGTGTCGCAGCTCGGCAGCACCGCGAACGTGCTCGTCGTCCATCCGTCGACGCCGGCGAAAAACCTGCCGGAACTGATCGCGCTCGCCAAGGCGAAACCCGGCCAGCTCACTTACGGCTCGAACGGCATCGGCAGCTCGCAGCATCTGGCCGGGGCGCTGTTCGGCACGACCTTCGGCGTCAGTCTCGTGCACGTGCCTTACAAAGGCACCGGTCCCGATGATGAACGACCTGCTGGGCGGGCAGATCACGATGAGCTTCGCCAACATGCTGGCCGCGCTGCCGCAGGTGCGCGCGAAGCGGCTGAACGCGATCGGCGTGACTTCGCTCAAGCGTTCGCCCGCATTGCCGGACGTTCCCGCGCATCGCGGAGATCCGCGCCTGGCTTCGAAGCGACGTCGTGGTGGGGCGTGGTCTCGACGAAGGGAACGCCGCCCGACGTCGTCAACGCGCTCAATCGCGAGATCGTGAAAGGCGTCAACTCGCCCGACATCAAATCGTTTTTTGCGAACATGGGCGTCGAGCCCGCCGGCACCTCGCCGCAGGAGTTCGCTGCGTTCATCAAGTCGGAACTCGTGAAGTGGGCGAAGGTTGTCAAGGATTCGGGGGCGCGGGCCGATTAGAATATTCACTCGATCCGTATGCCGGCGGCCTTGATGACTTTCGCGTAGCGCGCGAGTTCCGATTTCACCATGGCCGCGAAGGCTTCGGGGGTCGCGGTGCGCGCGTCGTCCGCGCCGAGCTCGTCCATGCGCTCCTTTACGTCGGGCAGGTCCTGCGCGCGGTTCACGGCGGCGTGGATAATGCGCACGATCGCGGGCGGCGTGCGCGCGGGCGCAAACACGCCGTACCAGCTCGACATCGTGTAACCCGGCACACCCGCTTCCGACACGGTCGGCACGTCGGGTAGCGACGCGAGCCGCCTGGGCGCGGCTGCCGCGAGCGCGCGCAGCCGGCCGGCCTTCACGAACGCCATCACGGCCGGCGTCGTGTCGAAGCTCACCTTGACTTGTCCGGCGATCAGGTCCTGCACCGACAGGCCCGCGCCCTTGTACGGCACGTGCACGAACTTCGTGTCCGTCATCTGCATGAACACCGCGCCCGCGATGTGCGACATGCTGCCGTAGCCGGACGACGGCGTCGTGAGCTGCCCCGGATTCGCCTTCGCGAGCGCGATGAGTTCCTGGACGCTGCGCACCGGCACCGACGGATGCACCGACACCAGATGCGGCACCGAGCCGGCGAGCGTGACGGGCGCGAAATCCTTCAGCGGATCGAACGGCACTTTCGCGTAGAGATTGGGCGCGATGGTGTTGGTGCTGGCATGGCCCATCAGGAGCGTGTAGCCGTCGGGCGGGGCGAGCGCGACGAAGCCCGCGGCGATCGTGCCGGTCGCGCCCGTGCGGTTGTCGATCACGATCTGCTGGCCCCACATTTCGGTCAGCTTGGGCGCGAGTATGCGCGCGACGACGTCGGTGCCGCCGCCGGGCGCGAAACCGACGAGCAAGCCGGATGGGCTTCGTCGGATAGTCCTGCGCGGCGCCCACGGCGCAGTATGCGGACACCGCGGTGATGAATAGCGCACGGGTCGTGCGGCGCAGCTGCATCGTCATTGCCAGTCCTAAATCCGGTGGCGGATATGCATGTATCCGGCGTGGCATAATATTCAAGAGGCCAGCTCAAAAATTCCCTCTCCACCGGTTCCGGGGGAGAGGGTTAGGGTGAGGGGGCACGCAGTAATCGTTTTCGCTGCGAACTTGATCGCTTTCGCTTCCCTTCACCCCAGCCCGACCCCTCGCTTGTTGCACTGACTCTCCCCACTGACGCGGGGCGAGGGACCATATTTGAGTATCCATTCATCAAGGGGGAAATGCAATGCAGGACGCGCTCTACAGAAAAGGCAAAAGAATCCGCGCCAAGGTGCTGGGCGAGGGCCGCGAGACGCGAAATCGCGCGCACCGAAGACGATTTTTCGATGCCGCTGCGCGAGTTCTCGACGCGCTACGTGTGGGGCGAGCTGTGGTCGCGCAAGGGGCTGCCGATGAAGACGCGCAGCCTGATCAACGTCGCGCTCTTGACGGCGTTGAAGTGCGGGCACGAACTGCAAACCCACATCCGCGCCGCGCGCAACAACGGCTGCACCAAGGAGGAGATCCGCGAAGTGCTGCTGCAGTGCGCGGTCTATGCCGGTGTGCCCGTCATGCGCGACGCGGTGCGCCACGCGCAGAAGGTTTTTGCGGAGGAGGGGAAGAAACGCAGCCGCTGATAGCCGGCGACAGGTTCATGGCTGTATTGCAAAGTGCCGTTCTACTTGTAATAGACGTGCTCATCGATAAACTGCTGGCACATCCTCAACGCGAAATTGCTCACCTCCGCGATCCTGGTCCCGATACAGTCGTTGCTGATATGCCGGGCCTCGATTTTGCAATTAAAAATGCGTTCGGGATAAAGCTCGCACGTCAAATCCATAATGTCCTCGATCTGAACTTTTAACGTACAAAAGATCCGGAAGCCTTTGGTACTAAGATCCTCGATCAGGCAAGGATGCCAGGGGCCGGGCATGTCTTGCGACCGCGGGCTGATCGCAATCCGCACTTGCGCGCGCAGGCTGATCGGAACCCGCACTTCCCTGCGCAACTCATCAGATTTCACTTTCACCTCGCCAGACTTCCACAGTGGTGCGCTTGTATGTAGAATCAACGGAGTTCCAGGGAACCCGCCCAATAGGCTACAGGTCACGTCGATTTTGTGCAATCGCCGCCATTGCCGGCGCCGCCTACCATAGACTCTTCAACCGCCCGCCGTCGAGGTTCAGCGACACGCCGGTGATGTAGCTCGCGCGCTCCGAGCACAGGAACACGATGGCGTTGGCGAGTTCTTCGGGCTTGCCGAAACGGTTGAGCGAATTCTTGCGCGCCGCTAGCCGTCGCGCTTCCTCTTCGCTCTTGGTGTTGAGTTCCGCCGCCAGCCCCTGCGCGTTGCGCTGCCACAGATTGGTGTCGACCCAGCCGGGGCATACCGCGTTGACCAGCACGCCGTCCTCGCCGAACTCGGTCGACAGCGATTTCGTGATGTTAAGCAGCGCGCTGTTCGTGATGCCGCTGCCGAACATGTACGGATCGGGCTCCTTGCCGGCGCCGCCGATCAGGTTGACGATGCGGCCCCAGCGCCGCTCTTTCATCATCGGATAGACGAGCCGGATCGCGCGCAGAAATCCGAAGAGCTTGGTTTCGAGCTGTTCCTTCAATCCGGCGTCGTTCATCACCGCGAAGCGCCCGGAGTACATCTGGCCGGCGTTGTTGACGAGTATGTCGATGGTGCCGAAGCGCTGTTTCGCCGCGTCGACCAGGCGCGCGATATCGGCTTCTTTCGTCATGTCCGCGACCGTCGCGTGAATTTCGCCGCCGGTCGCCTGCGCGAGTTCGGCGCGCGTGCGCTCGAGCGTTTCGGCATTGCGGCCGCAGATCATGACGCGCACGCCTTCCTCCAGAAACTGGCGCGCGGTTTCGCGGCCGATGCCGCGGCTGCCGCCGGTGACGAGTGCGGCGCGGCCCTTGATGCCCATGTCCATTGCTTGTTGCTCCCTTTGGTTAATCGACTTTGATGCCGGCGCGTCGCGCACGACCTCGCCCCAGAGCTTGATTTCGCGCGCGACGTATTCGCCGAACTGCGCCGGATTCATGCGGCCGGGCTCGGCCGAGTTGACAGCGAGGATGTCCTTGACCCTGGGCTGCTCCATCGCGCTCGTGAATTCGGCGTACAGCCGGTCGATGATGGCGCGCGGCGTGCCGGCCGGCGCCCACAGTCCCGAATACAGTCCGAGGTCGAATTCGCCAACCGTCTCCGCGATCGTCGGCACGTCGGGCAATTGCGGCGAGCGCTTCGCGAACGACACGGCCAGGAGATTCAGGCGTCCGGCCTTCGCCTGCGGCACGGCGGCCGGAATGGTGGAAAACGCGACCGCGGTTTCGCCCGCGATCACCGACGAGGTCGCCGGTATGCTGCCCTTGAACGGCACGTGCGCGAGCTCGATGCCGACCATGCGCATCAGGCGCACCGCGCCCAGGTGGGTGATCGCGCCGCTGCCGGACGAGGCGTAGTTGAGTTGGTTCGGTTTCGACTTGGCCAACTCGATCAATTGCGGTACGGTGCGCACGCCGAGCGCCGGGTTCGCGATCAGGACCATCGGCGAGCCCGCCACCAGCATGATAGGCGCGAAGTCCTTGAGCGCGTCGTAAGGCGAGCCTGGTGTAAAGCGAGGCCGAGATACAGTGACTCGCTATGTCGTGCATCAACAGCGTGTAGCCATCGGCGGGGCCTTGGCGACGATGCCGGCACCGAGCGTGCCGCCGGCGCCGGGGCGGTTGTCGACGACGATAGTCTGGCCGAACACTTCGGTCAGGCGTTGGCCGATTGCGCGCGTGATGACATCGGTGATGCCGCCCGCCGGCCACGGCACCACCACGCGGATCGTTTTGTCCGGATAAGTTTGCGCGTGCACGGGGACCGCGCACGCGAGTAAGCACACTGCAATCGCTGGACGATGAATTTCATGACGCCTCCTCCGGACAAGTCGCCGGATTGTACTGGATAGCCGCCGCGCCACAGGCGCGCATTTATGCGGTGACGGGGACCGCGTTTATCCCGCGATCACCGCTTCGCCCTTGACCACCGTGCGGTAGAGCACGCGCGGCTGCGTCGCATCGACTTCCGAGCGGTAGTGCATGCAGCAGCGGTTGTCCCACAGCACGAGATCGCCGACGCGCCATTGGTGGCCCCACGCGTACTTCGGCTGTGTTGCGTGCGCCCACAATTTGTCGAGCAGGGCTTCGCTGTCGGCGTTGGACATGCCGATGATGTAGTTCGACGGCCAGTCGCGGCGGCGGCCGAGGTACAGCGCGCGCTTGCCGGTGACGGGATGCACGCGCACCAGCGGATGCGCCGGGCCCGGCACTTCCTCGGGCTTGGTCGGCATTTTCACCGTCGGCCGCAGTACGCCCGCGCTGTTGCGCGTGGAGTCGTGGATCTGCGATTTGCCCGCGATCGCGCGTTTCAATTCGTCCGGCAGTTCCTCGTACGCGAGATACTGGTTGTTGAACCACGTATCGCCGCCGCCGTTCACCGGAATGATCACCGCGTAGAGCATGCTGCCGGCGGGCGGCACTTCGACGTACGAGTTGTCGCTGTGCCACACGACTTCATAGCTGCCGAGCGTGCCGTTGTCCCTGACCGGGTGGCCGTCCTCGTCGAGGTTCGAGATCAGGCTCACGTGCGGGTGCAGCGGCACGAGCTTGCCGCCGATCTTGTAGCCGCCGGCGATCTGGTATTTGCGCGCCGCGGGTTCCTTGGTTACGCCGAATATGGCCGCCGCTTCGAGAAACGAAATGTCGGGCAGCTGCTGGTCGCGCCACAGCAGCACGCCGTGGTCGGCCCACGCCTGGCGCAGGCGCGCCCGCGTTGCTTCAGGCACCGGCTGCGCGAGATCGACGCCGCGTATTTCGGCGCCGACGGCGGCGCCCGACTGGGCACGACCTGCAGATTGTCCGGCGCGTTGACACCCGCGCGCGGCGTTGCTGTCTGCAATTCAAGATTTGCCGCCACTAATACCTCCTGAAAAAACAGATGCAAGCCACAGAAAGCACAGAGTTCACAGAGAAAAACAAACCACAACTATTCGATCGTTTTGTGTTTTTACTTGCATTGCTCCGTGCTCTCTGCGGCGCATTTGAATCTGGCCGCTTTTGCCCGCCTTGCGATGCATGCCGCAGCGCGGACCAATAGAATAACACCGACGACGTCGATTCCGCTTAGGCAACCGGCGTCCGTGCGCCGGGTCGGCAGCGGTCCCGGCACAGATGAGGCAGAATGATGCTTTGGCGTACGTAACAACAACTATCGCCCATGGACAACCCCGCCACACCGCCGGTTGATTACGACTTCGTCGTCGCGCGCGACGTCATGGTCGCGATGCGCGACGGCGTCAAGCTCGCCACCGACATCTACCGTCCCGCGAAGAACGGCCTGGCGGCGGACGGGAAGTTTCCGGTCATCCTCGAGCGCACGCCGTACGGCAAGACCGCGGTCTCGCGCTCCGAGATCGACGCCGGCATGACGGCGTCGCGCCCGCGCCCGGAAGTCGCGGCGTGGTTCGTGCGCCAGGGCTACGTCGTCGCCTACCAGGACTGCCGCGGCCGCTATGAATCGGAAGGCGAGTTCGTCAAATATCTGTCCGACGGCGAAGACGGTTACGACACCGTCGCGTGGCTCGCGGCGCAGCCGTGGTGCAACGGCAAGGTCGCGACGATGGGACTTTCGTACGCGGCGCACACGCAGGGCTCGCTCGCGTGCCTGAATCCGCCGGCGCTCGCGGCGATGGTGATCGATTCCGGCGCGTTCTCCAACGCGTATCTGTCGGGCATACGCAGCGGCGGCGCGTTCGAGATGAAGCAGGTGACGTGGGCGTTCAACCAGGCGAAGGAAAGCCCGCTCGCCAAAGCGAACCCCGCCGTGCGCGCCGCGCTCGATGCGGAAGATCTCATCGAGTGGTTCAAGGTCATGCCGTGGAAGCCGGGCCACTCGCCGGTGCGCTGGGTGCCCGAATACGAGGATTACCTGTTCGCGCAGTGGACGCACGGCGCGTTCGACGATTACTGGAAGCAGCTCGGCATTTACGCGGAAGGCTATTACGACCGGTTCGCCGACGTGCCGCAGATCCACATGTCGAGCTGGTACGACGCTTACGTGCGCACCGCGACCGACAACTACGTTGCGTTGAGCAAGAAGAAACGCGGGCCGGTGCGCCTCATCATGGGGCCGTGGACGCACGGCGACCGCTCGAAAACTTTTGCGGGCGACGTCGATTTCGGCGCGGCCGCCACCATCGACAACAATCTCGCGCCGCACTGGCGCGCGTTTCGCCAGCGCTGGTTCGATCACTGGGTGAAAGGTGTCGCCAACGGCGTGGACAAAGAGCCCGCGGTGCGGCTTGTTCCTGATGGGCGGCGGAAGCGGACGCCGCAACGCCGATGGACGCCTCGATCACGGCGGCCGCTGGATCGCGGGCGCCGACTGGCCGCTGCCGCAGGTCAAATACACCCATTATTATCTGCATGCGGACGGCCGGCTCGATCGCGCCAAACCCGCGGCGAAATCGCCGCCGCGCGCGTACGATTTCGATCCCGCCGATCCGGTGCCGACGATGGGCGGGCCGCTGACTTCCGGCGCGCCGGTGTTCGTCGGCGGCGCGTTCGACCAGTGCGAGGACAAGCGCTTCTTCGGCGTGCGCCATCCGGGCCTGCCGCTCGCCGCGCGCCACGACGTGCTCGTGTTCGAGACGCCGCCGCTCGACGAAGACGTCGCGGTGATCGGCCCCATCGTCGTGCGGTTGCATGTGGCGTCGAGCTGCGTCGACACCGATTTCACCGCGAAGCTGATCGACGTGCATCCGCCGAACGCCGATTACCCGCGCGGCTTCGCGATGAACCTGTGCGACGGCATCCTGCGCTGCCGCTACCGCAAGTCGTGGGCGAAGCCCGCGCTGATGACGCCGGGCAAGGTGTACGAGATCACGATCGAGCCGTTCGCGACGTGCAATCTGTTCAAGGCCGGCCATCGCATCCGGCTCGATATTTCGTCGAGCAATTTCCCGCGCTACGACGTCAATCCGAACACCGGCGAGCCCGAGGGCCGCGCGCAGACCCGGCGCATCGCGACCAATACGGTGTTCGTCGACCGCAAGCGCGCGTCGCACGTCGTGCTGCCCATCGTGCCGTTGAAGGCGCTGGTAGCGCTGTAGCCTCCGGGAAGAGTACATGCGCGCCTCGCAGCTCAGTGCATTGCGATGTTGCTTGCCGCGGTCATTTCACAGGCGGCGGCGGCTGCCGATCTCGTCATCGGCCGCGCCACCGAGCAGTCGTCGCTCGATCCGCTGTTTGCGCGGAGCGGCACCAACTACAGCACTTCCGGGCAGATCTTCGACCGGCTGGTGATGAACGACGCGAACAACCAGCTGCATCCCGCGCTCGCCGTGTCGTGGCGCGCGCTCGATCCGACCACGTGGGAAATCAAGCTGCGCGACAGGTGAAGTTTCACGACGGCGGCGATTTCACCGCCGACGACGTGGTGTTTTCGTTCGAGCGCGCGCGCAACGTGCCCAACAGCCCGGCGTCGTTCGCGGGCTCGGTCGCGAGCATCGTCAACATGCGCGCGCTCGACCGCCTGACCGTGCAGCTGAAGACTTCGCAGCCGGTGCCGTCGTTGATCGAGCAGGTCGGCCGCGCGTTCATCCTGTCGAAGAAAGCGGCGAGCGGGCTCACCACCGCCGACTTCAACGCCGGCAAGGGCATGGTCGGCACCGGCCCCTACAAGTTCGTCGAGTGGCGGCCCGCGCAATATTTGAAGCTCGTGCGCAATGCCGCCTACTGGGGCCCGCGGCCGGATTTCGAGAACGTGACGCTCAAGTACATCGCGAAAGACGCCGGGCGGATCGCAGCACTCCTCGCGGGCGACGTGGATTTGATCGACGAAGTGTCGCCCGACGGCGCGAAGCAGCTCAAATCGAACGCGCAGGTGCGCGTCTATTCGATCGGTTCGACGCGGCTGATTTACCTCGCGCTCGACTCGGACCGCGACCAGAGCCCGTTCGTCACCGACAGCGCGGGCAAGCCGCTCGCGCGCAATCCGCTGAAGGACGCGCGCGTGCGCCGCGCGTTGTCGCTGATGATAGACCGCAGGCTGATCGTCGATCGTTTGCTCGACGGCTCCGGCGAGCCCGCCGGCCAGATGGTGCCGCAAGGCATAGGCGGCTTCGAACCTACGTTGTCCGCCGCCGAAACAAGACGTCGCGGCGGCGAAGAAGTTGCTCGCGGAGGCGGGCTATCCGAACGGCTTCGGCCTTACGCTGCATACGTCGAACGATCGCTTCGCGCGCGACAGCGACCTCGCGCAGGCGATCGGCCAGATGTTGTCGCGCGGCGGCATCAAGGTGAACAACGTTTTCGCGGTGCCCTACAACGTTTACGCGGGCGCGGCAACGCGGCGCGAATACAGCGCGTTTATCTTCGGTTTCGGCACGACCACACCGGATTCGACCATCGGACTCATGAACGTGCTCGCCACCTTCGACAAGGACGCGGGCCTGGGCGCGTTCAACCGTTCGCGCTATTCGAACCCGCAGTTCGACGCGGCGTTCAAGCGCACGCTGACGGAGTTCAACGAGGCGAAGCGGCTGGCGAGCTTGCGGGAGGCGACGCGCATCGCCTTCAACGACGTCGCCGTCGTGCCGCTCTACTGGCCCACCGTGCATTGGGCCGCGAAGAAAGGCATCGTTTACGAGCCGCGGCGCAGCGAGGAAACGCTCGCGCAGAAGGCGAGTCTCGCGAAGTAGCACATCCAATGCAGGACGTGGCCGCAGATGAACGCAGAAAACGCCGTCAAGACATCGACATCGGTTTGGGTTTGTACTATCTGCGTTCTCTGTGACCTGCTGTGGAAATGTTTTCAGCGCTTTTATATAGTGCACTTCCCAATTCACAACCCACCCGAGACCCCCATGAAAATCACCCATATCCGCAGCCAGATCGTGAAACTGCCCGCCGACGAGCCGCTCGCGGGCGGGCCCTCGACGCCGGGCGCCACGCGCGACTTTGTCGCGCTCACCATCGGCACCGATCAGGGCGTCGAAGGCATAGGCTTCAGCTTTTTCGGCGGCGCGCTGACCGGCGCGCTGAAGGTGGCGATCGACGCGCTGGGCGCGCTGACGGTGGGCGAGGACCCGTTGAAGATCGAAGCGATCATTGCGAAACTGCGCGGCGCCGCGGGACAAAGCGGCCCCGGCGGCATATTCACGCTGGCGCTCGCGGCGATCGACATCGCGCTGTGGGACATCAAGGGCAAGGCGCTGAACCTGCCGCTCTCGCGCTTTTGGGCGGATTTCGCGAGCGCGTGCCGACTTACGCGAGCGGCGCGCTGATGCGGCATTTTCCGCTCGACGTCATCGCTGAAGGCCGGGCCCAAGCTGGTCGAGAAGGGCTTTCGCCAGATGAAGACGCAGATGGCGCTGCCCGGCGACACCAGTCCCGAGCGCGAAGTCGAGCGCATGCGCGTCATGCGCGAAGCGGTCGGCCCCGACATCGATCTGATGTGCGACATCAACCAGCGCTGGGACGTGCGGCAGGCGATCTCGATCGGCAGCGCGCGTCGAGGAATTCAATCTGTTCTGGCTCGAAGACGTCACCACGCACGACGATTACGCGGGGCTTGCGCGCGTCGCGGAAGCGCTCGCCACGCCGATCGCCGGCGGCGAATACGTGTACGGCCTCGCGCCGTTCCGCCACATGCTGGAAGCGCGCTCGGTCGACATCGTGATGATCGACGTGCTGCGCGCGGGCGGCGTCACCGGCTGGATGAAAATCGCCGGCATGGCCGAAGCGTTCAACGTGCCGGTGGTCAACCACCTGTGCCCGGAACTGTCGGTCCATCTCGTGGCCGCGATTCCGCACGGCCTCACCGTCGAATACATGCCGTGGTCGGGCAAGATGTTCGAGGAAGTGCCGCAACCGGTGAAGGGCGAACTCATCGTGCCGACCAAGCCCGGGCTCGGTCTCAAGTTCGACGAGGCCGCGTTGAAGCGCTACGGCGTGGCCTGATTATATTGTTGCGCAGCGTAATCCCGTCTACCGTGGGCGAGAGGGACGAGTCCGCTATGAGCAGATTAACAGTCAAGCCCGGCATCTTGCGCCGGTGCCGCGCACGCGCGGTATCTCACGTTCCGGCTCACATCGCGCGTGCAAGGCGCGCCGGGCGTTGCGCGCGCTGGGCGATATCGCCGACGGCGAGAATTGCGTCGTCGGCCTGGGCGCGTCGTTGTTGCGCGCGCTCGATTGCACGATACCCGGCATGCGCCGCTTTCCCGCGTACGCGCGCAAGGGCGCGAAGGTGCCGTCCACGCCCGCGGCGTTGTGGTGCTGGCTGCGCGGCGCCGAGCGCGGCGAACTCTTTCATCGCAGCCGCGCGATCGAGCACGCGCTGGCGCCCGCGTTTGCGCTCGACACCGCGATCGACGCGTTTCGTCACGGCACGGGCCGCGATCTGACGGGCTATGAAGACGGCACCGAGAATCCGAAAAACAAAAAAGCCGTGGCGGCCGCAATCGTCGGCGGCATGGGCGCGGGGCTCGACGGCTCGAGTTTCGTCGCCGTGCAGCAATGGGTGCACGATTTCGATCGCTTCAATGCGATGAGCGCGAAGCGCCAGGACAACAGCATCGGCCGCCGCCGGCGCGACAATGTCGAACTCGGCGGACGCGCCCGCAGTCGGCGCACGTGAAGCGCACCGCGCAGGAGAGTTTCACGCCCGAGGCCTTCGTCGTGCGCCGCTCGATGCCGTGGAACGATGCGACGCGCGCGGGCCTCGTGTTCGTCGCGTTCGGCCGCACGCCCGACGCATTCGAAGCGCAGTTAAAACGCATGGCGGGCGCCGAGGACGGCATCGTCGATGCGCTGTTCAAATTCACGCAGCCGGTCACCGGATGTTATTTCTGGTGCCCGCCGGTCGCGCGCGGCCGGCTCGACCTCGGGGCGGTCGGGTAAGCGTGGACGGTAACGCAACCCGTGCGCCGGGAGTAGAAGTGTTGCCTGTTCGCCGGCACTATTTTTTTCGATGCCCTGACCGAATCCGCTGTCGCATCCGTCAACGTCCCGCGCGGGGCCACGAAATTGACCTGGCGGCGCACGATGCGCTTCAAGAACGCCGTGACGGGCGCGAGCGCCTAACTGCGCGGCAGCATGACGCGCGGTAAAGCATAGCCAATTCCTGGAATGATAAAGCACATCACTAATTTCCAGTCGCGTTCCACCATGAGCATTAGCGGACGATGCAAGAATACCGTGTAAATAAGAAGGCCGAGGCAGATACTTGCGATCGTTGCGCTGACCACAACCGCCGCCTTGACCCACCGGCTTGGCGCGATGCGTTCGGCGGCCAAAGATACTGGCAAGAACAGCAAAGCGACGGCAGCGAGAGAGACGGCAAGGGTAAGCAAGACCACTTCCACTTCGTCGGACGCGAATCCCCAATAGCCGCTTAGTCCAAACTGCAAATGTACGGACAGCCACGCACCGAGCCAGGTGCCGGCAACGAGCGTAGTAAACCGGAAGGCGAAGGATTTGCGCATTTAACGTTCGAAATCAACGGCGCGTTTCGCGTCCGCTTGCATTGAGTAGTTAACCGTGCGGTAGAAAATGACGCTTCGCGAGCGTCGCTCGCCCGCGCATTTCACCGCAGTCGTTATACCTTTCAAAAGATTGTCCTTGCGTAACTAGTATTTTGTTATTACAATTTACTAGTGACAACTTGGGACGAAACAAAGCGCCGAAGAAACATTAAGGACCACGGCCTCGATTTCGCCGGTTGCGAGGCCATTTGGGACAACTTCACGATCACGCGCGAAGATATTCGCCAAGCTTATGGCGAAAAGCGCTTGGTCACCTTCGGAATGTTGGAAGGCGAATGCCGTCGTGATGGTGCATACCGAGCGCCGCGCGGGTCCACACATTATCTCTTTACGCAAGGCGGAAAAACATGAAGCACGCTACTACTTTAAAGTTGCCAAAGACTACTTCAAATAAACGCATCGATCCGGATAACCCGCCGTGGTCCGAGGAAATGCTGGGCGCTCCCGTTCTAAGACGTGGCCGCGGCCCTCAAAAGGCGCCGACGAAGGTGCTCACGACCGTTCGTCTCGACGCCGACGTAATGGCCTTTTTCAAGTCGCAGGGCCGCGGTTATCAAACTCGCATCAATGAAGAATTACGCAAGGTCGTGGCGAAAGGTATAACCCCCGGTTCAAGACGGACGCAAAAACGCGCCGCTTAACCGGACGCGTTCCTCGCGCTCTACAATCAACTCCGTGGCACGGACTTCAAGATCGTGGAGATGTCGGACGCGCCCGATGCTCGATGCGCCGACTCGTACGGGAACACGCTGAACCTCGAAATCACTACGACCGAAGATCGTCCAGAGGACATTAAAGCTCTCCTGGGCCGATCCAATAGTCGGAGTCTACGCGTCGCCGTCAAACGCATTGTTAGCGGGCTTTGTTTCGAGGTTTCGGCCAAAGCTCAGAATTACGCGCAGTGTGCAATAGACGGAGAACAACGACACGTCTTGGTTCGACCAAATAAAATACCGCAAACGGAAACCGCGACACGATTGCGCGGCGAACCTCCCGATATACCGACGCGAACAACTCGGGATGACGTTCAATAGCCTCGAACGTTGACTGTACTGACGCTTGGAATTCGCTGCCAAGACCAGCCCGTTGTTCTTCGTACCAGTTAATTGCGGCATCCAGATCGTGCTTGACTCGGACACGATAAACGAGTGGCAGCGCCATTAACCTCAGGAAGCTTTTGGGAGCACTTGTTCCAGTGTCAGCACGTCATCCGGATTCTGTCGATGTGCCGCGAGTTCATCGTCGAGTGCCGCTCGATGAGCATCGCTCAACGGAACCGCCGCCGGATTCGCGGATAGGCTTTCCCATAGCAACTCGACGAGACGGAGACGATCCTCGACGGGGAGCTTCAGAATCTCAACAACGTCGGCATCACTCATAGGAAACATAGCGTATCACTAATTCAATTCGCACGCTAACGTCCGCGTTGAACGGCGCGAGCAAGGGAGCGAAGCGACGCTTGCGAGCGTCCGTTTTCGAACGCGCGGTTAGCCATCATTTCTGAAAACTACGAACAGCCATGCTGCCATCGTCAGTACGAAGCATCTCGCCGGTTTTACCGTCCTGTGTAACGTAGACGTCCCAATGAATTTGCGCGCCGGGCTTTGCCACCGAACCGAATGTCATCGTTCCAGAGCAATCGGAATCTAGGGTATACGTTCCTTGGAGCTTTTCGTGCCCGATCTTCCCAGCGCGACTTGATGACTGCTTACCTGTAACGTTGCCGGCACCGTCGAATACGAGTAGCCCCCGATGCACGCGTTGCACCCCGGGGTCGCCTGGCTCTATGTAACCGCGCCCAGCAAGTACCGTACTGACCCTTCAGCATTTGCAGTGAACATTGCCCCTGCGCCGAGGTGGCTATTGCCGCCAGGGCGGCGAGGCTGAGCATGACTGCCATTCTCTTGATCACGACCATCTCCTTTTGCGAATGTTTGATGTATCTACTTGCCTATGAGGGCTAACGTGTTGGTGAACTGCGCGCGGATTCTGCGCGTCTGCCGTATAAGCGTCGCCCTGATGGCAAAGCGAACTCCAAAGCATGAAGTAAGGTGGGGCTTCGTGACCCTCATGCGGCGGAAACTCCTCAAGCTTTTTCAGCATGGCAGGAATGTCCGACGCGGGCCCGTACGCGTGCTTCAGTTCACTCCATTTGGTGCTATCCAGTGGCAACATGGCGCAGGCTAGACAGAATGGCTTAACGCGAGGCGGCCTGCCTCCGTGCTAACGTGGATTGCGCGCGTGTAGCGCGTAGAGCCACAGGGTTGTCCTGTGGGGAATCAACCAACTTCAGGAGGCAGGCCATGAAAAAGTCTAGCAAGGTTTTCGTGGGAATGGATGTGCACAAGGAATCGATCGATATCACGCTGGCAGAGGAGGGCGGCGAGGTGCGCCGCTGGGGCCAGATCGGCGGGGACCGGGCGGCGCTGGTGAAGGCGGTGCGCAAGCTCGAATCGCTCGGGCGTGCGAGCTGTGTGTTTGTGTACGAGGCGGGGCCGTGCGGGTTCTGGATTCAACGCGCTGATCGCGCGCCCGCGGTCACGCGTGCTTGGTGGTGTCGCCGTCGCTGATTCCGAGAAGAGCGGGGATCACATCAAGACCGACCGGCGCGACAGCGAGCAGCTCGCGCGCCTGGCGCGCGCCGGGGAACTGGAGCCGATCTACGTGCCCGGCGAAGGGACGAGGCGATCCGCGACCTGGTGCGCGCGCGCGACGATGCGATGATCGCGCAGCGCCGGGCGCGCCAGCAGTTGAAGGCGCTGCTGCTCAGAAACGAGATCCGCTACGTGGGCAAGATGCTCATGGACGCAGGCGCACCGGCGCTGGCTCGCGCAACTGAAGCTGCCGCAGCCGGTGCAGCAGATCGCCTTCGAGGAGTATGTCGATGCGGTCGAGGTCGCCACCAGCCGGATCGAGCGGCTCACCCGCGCGATCGAGCGAAGTGCCGAGGGCTGGCGCTTCGCACCGGTGGTCAAGCAGCTGCAGGCGCTGCGCGGGGTGCAGTTCGTGCATGCGGTGACGATCATCTGCGAACTCGGGGATCTCACGCGGTTCGACAGTCCGCGGCAACTCATGGCCTACCTGGGCTTGGTGCCCACCGAGAACTCCAGCGGCGAGCGCCGCCACCAGGGCTCGATCACCAAGAGCGGCAACCGCTTTGCAAGGCGCGCGTTGATCGAGGCGGCGTGGGCTTATCAGCACCCGGCACGCGTCACGCCCGATCATTGCACGCCGACAAACGGGCTTGCCCAAGGCCGCGCGCGACATCGCCTGGAAGGCGCAGTTGCGCCTGTGCGCGCGCTATCGAAGCGCTTGTGCGCGGCGCGTCTGAACAAGAACAAGATCGTGGTCGCCGATTGCGCGCGAGCTCGCCGGCTTCGTCTGGGCGATCGCCAGGGACGTGAAGCTCGACTGAGCATCCATTACACGTTCATCCACAACAGCACAGGAGGTCGAACACTCACATCCACCATTCCGGCCAGAGAGGCAACGCGGCGCGGCTGCGGCAGGAGAACCCTCGTCGAACGTTATTGATCCGGCTCACGCCGGCACCTCAGATCCTAGACCGAGGCAGCTCCACGACGAACAGCAGTCTGGTGCTAACCAACGCACGAATATCAGCTCGATCGACCGTCGTTACAGATGGCCCCGTCGCGTTGACCTGTCTGGCTGGCAAACTTTCAACCAGACACCCCGTTGATCACGGAGTGCGGAACCGCTCGTGCCTATTGACAGGAATAAGCCATATCAACGTCCACGTTTACGCGCGCGCTGCATTTTGCGCGTCGCGGTGGAACGTGTTGTTATGCGGCAACCTGCTCGTACGAGAACTGAGGTGCGCCTGCGCGTCGAGAAGCGTGCTCGACAGTGATTGAGCATATGTTGCCTTTCGCGTCGACGTCCAAGATCGTATTTTCGTCGAGATCGCGCGTTTCAGCGACCGGCGTGTCGAGAAACTCGATGAGCAATGTGTCGGTATCAGCGAAGTAGCGAACTTTCATGGCGAGAACCTTCTGTCAAAAAAGGCGTTGTGAACAGTTTCTCCATCCGCTAAAAGGATAACACGCAAGAAGCGATTTTCCATTTCCGGTACCTGCACCCAGCGTCGAATTCGACCGTCGGCCTGAGTGGTTTCGCGGAGCGGTGTCCGGATGGCGTTTTCAATCCACTTGTCACGGATGATAGCGCGATCAGGGCGATTGCGAACCGCTTCAAAATACCGTGTAACCTTCACGCCGCCAGCGTAGCAGATTCTGACATCGCCGGCTTACCTTGCCGCATAACGTTCACGGTGCCCCGCGCGCGCTGCTTTTGCGCGCGTCGGAGCCGACCGTGGGGTTATGTGGTAACTGCGTCAACGATAAGCCTATTTACTAAACCTTTGCCAGAAAGCTCCCCCGCTTTGTGTAAAACCTGTACTGCCTTCAGCGTGGAGCGCTGCTCAAACCACTTCATGGCATTGGCGATTACATTTTCCGGTGGATCGATCTCAAGGCGTTGCTGAATATGGCACTTATTCTCGGTGGGGGATATGTCCTTCCCAAGCAACTTGAAATACACGCCTAGGTTCACGTAGTAAACACCGCCACTCCACGAAGATTTTTGTACATTGAATACTGCAATGCACTCACCGAGGTCCTTTCTCCAAGTGGCACTAGATTTCTTGAATCCGTGTCCTTTTAACAAATGATGAACTGCGGCCTTGAAACTCTCAGCGTCCATATTTTGTTGCCACATAACGTCCGCAATGACGCGCACGAGCGCGCGCCAAAGGCGATTGCCAAGTGTCGCTGTCGATTGCGTTGTTAGGCATTACCTGTGCGGAGTGCCAAGATCGCTCCCGATTCCCACGTCCCTAGCAAGATACTCGTATTGTTTTCGAGAAATGCCAAATCCGCAGGATATTTGGCACCAAAGGTGTTGAACAGGTCAAGTGTTGGGGCATCGAATATGGAAAAACCATTAGCGTCGACGATACCGACCATCGTTGAATCCGGTGACCAGCGCGTCCTAATCCCGGTGCCACCAATCGTCGCCGGTTTAACTGCGAGTGTGCTGCCGGCCAATGATGCGACGCGACACTCCGCATTCATGGTTTCCCACGAGCGCCCAACCGTTGCGATGTACGATGAACAAGGCGAGAGCGCAACGGCATACAAATTGTCGAAACCGGATGGCAGTTTCGCGTAAGGCCGCTCTAATGGCCAGCTCCACAGCGTGAGGTAAGGGGTGTGCGGGGGAGTCTTACCTTCATTCGTCTTGGGTTGATGCGCGAACAGCCAGTTTTGTCGGTCGGCACTGGGTGATACCTCGGTGATCATCTCACCCGGGAATGAAAACTCTGCCGCGACTTGTAAATCACGAGTCCTTCTGACACGGATGTGGCCGTCCCAGGATCCCTCTACAAGGAATTCGTCATCCGCGGAGAAGTAGAGTGCAGCCCCTTCGTCACTGTGCTTACTCACGTGGTGGCCGACAACCGAACCGTCAGGAATATTAAGGACTACTATTTCGCCGGATGTACCTTTGACTGCGAGTAGGGACTCAGAATGGGCAAAGGTGGCGTGACTGGGGTGAGAAAGGGGATGCCAAGAAGCCAAACGCTTTCGGCCCCGGAGGTCGGCAAGCGCGACATTGCGCCCGAGCGCAGCAACGTATTTATGGCTCGCGGACAAAGCCAGTTCATAGGATGCGGGAAGACTAAGTTTCCGTGAAGCCATGAACCTGGTGATGCCTAACGTTTTGGTGAACGGCGGGCCACAACTGAACTCAATGATGCCGTGACGCTGGCGGCCCGTCCGTTCGACCTGTAGTTAGAGCTGCACATGTTCAGCATCACGTTTCTTAACTCGACGTAGCACCATAAGTAGATTTATGACAATGGCACCAGGAGTTATAGCTACGCCGACGAAGAACCAGAACCACGGTGAGTCGGGTGTGCCGCGGCGTGATACGAGTAGAAGACCACCGCGCCGAACAGCGCAAACCAGAGGGAGGCCACCGTCAACAAGAGGCGTAGTACCTCTTCTCTTCGTTGGTTGGACGATGGCAGCTGTGCCTTGCGCAGTGGCAGCACGGGCCCCAATTACCCAGTATGCAATGCGCGACCACACGACAAGACCGGCGCCAAACCCGACAAATAGTAGCAAGGGACTCAACGTGTCCATGCAGCTCTAACGTGCAAGCTAACCGGCCTGCCGCGTGCTTCTTGCGGCAGGTCCGGTTGGGAGCGCCGGGTTGGGCCTCGGACGATCATACTGACACCGCGGCTAGCACGCTCGAGATCGCGGCTAATGCGATGGTTACCGCGGTCCAAATCGAGGCACGCCTATTAAGACTTCCAGACTTTGTGAACGCAATCATGTTTCCGCCACCCACCCCATAATATTTTTCTCCCGATCTCCTCGAATCTCCAATTCCCAGGCCGGAGTGACAATAACTTTGCTTGCTAGATACCAGTAGTAAGCGGAAATAAAGCCGGAAACAGCGCTCAGAACAGAGAAGGTTAGGCTAATGGATTTCACAGACATAAAGCTTTGCACTAACGAGTCCTCCGCTTCTTCAGATTATCTCGGTGATCCCAGGCGTTTTTTTTAAACACGAAGACGTAAGAGTGAATCACGGCTTCGTGATTGGAGCATTGCAGACAGTTTCTAGACCAATGGCGTCTTTACCGCCAAACCAAGTGTTGCTTTTTGCGCTTGCGCTTATAAGACGGCCATCTTTATCGGCTAATGCGGAGGAGAGCGAGCGTTGCCTGTGAGTACGACAGTCAAACTCAGTTACCGTATCCATCCGAAAACCGCCACCTGTGATTGACCGGATAGTTGCTACTCGGTTGCCGTTGTCATTCATAACGACATGCCCCACGTCTAGAAGCAGTGCGTCGAGTGGAGGATTTGGCTTGCTGATCGGAACCCAACGGTCTTCAGCGGCCGCAGTAAGTGGCAAAACCAAAATTAACAACATCAGATGTGACCGCATGACTAAATCTCCCTTGTAGAGGCCCAACGCCGCAGTTCAGCGGCGGCGCGCTGCCGGTTGGAGCGCGCCGCGAGTGCACAATGAAATGACGCGCTCGCGGCGCGCCCGCGATACCGTTTCACCGTCCGCTGCAACTGCTTGTTAGGCGACTTGGCACTAGGCAACGGAGAACCCGCCTTTGAAGCCCTTGGGCCAGATTACCGTGTACTCGTCGCCTTCGAGTGCCCTGTAGGCAACAGTTGCGTCACGATCGCGAGAAAGCTTCCTGAGCACCGGAAGCACGATTTCGAGTGTTGCGGCCGGGTTGTCGGTAAGGATGAAGATATTGCCTTCACCTGAGCCGAAATCGTGCCCATCAACTTCTGCCGACGGCTCAACTGCCGCCAAGAGCTCGTCCTCGATTGCGACGAGGTGGTCGAAGTCGACGGTGACCGTTCGGAATTGCAGGACTAGCTGATACACCTGACGTGTCGCCTAACTAGAATTCGTCAGTAAAAATTATTCGGGACATATTCGCAAGCGGAAATTATCCGCCTGGTTGTAACAAACGCCGGTCATACGCACCCCGACTATTACTTAAGTCATAGACTGTATTCGATAATTCGCCGGATACGTTACTCCTCCCATGCGCCGGGCGCAATTTGCCGCCGCGAGATGGAGGGTATATGCCTGACAACGGCAGTCAAGAGCAATCTCAAGGGTCGGTTGCGCGCCCCCGGTTGTTCGAGTCGCTCAAAGCGGCCATCCAAACGCGGCATTACAGCCAGCGCACCGGGCACGCCTACCTTCAATGGATCAGGCGATACATAGTTTTTACCGGCAAGCGTCACCCGCGTGAACTGGGGGCGGCGGAGGTGACGGCGTTTCTCACTCATCTTGCAGTCGACGGCCAGGTGGCGGCCGCCACCCAGAATCAGGCGCTGGCGGCGCTGCTCTTTCTGTATAAGGAAGTATTGGGTGAGCCGCTGCCGTGGCTTGACGACATCGTGCGCGCCAAGCGTCCGGTCAGGAAGCCGACGGTGTTGACTCCGGATGAAGCGCGGCGGTTGCTGGCGAACATGCGCGGACCCAAGTGGCTGATGGCGAGTATGTTGTATGGCGCGGGCCTGCGTCTGCGTGAATGTCTGAACCTGCGGGTGAAGGACCTGGATTTCGGCTACCGGCAAATCCTGGTGCGCGACGGCAAAGGCGGCAAAGACCGCATCACCGTGTTGCCTGCTTCGGTAATCGGGCCGCTGCAGACCCACCTCTTGCGAGTCAAGGCGTTGCACGAGCGCGATCTCGCCCAAGGCTACGGCGACGTTGAATTGCCGGATGCGCTCATGCGCAAATACCCGCGCGCTCAATACGAATGGGCGTGGAAATTCGTGTTTCCGTCGTACAAGCGCTCGGTGGACCCGAAGACCGGCGTGATCCGGCGCCATCACGTTTACGAGGACTACCTCGTCCGCGGCGTAAAGGAAGCGGCGCGCGTGGCCGGGATTGCGAAACACGTGAGTTGCCATACCCTGCGACACTCATTTGCGACTCATTTGCTTGAAAACGGTTACGACATACGTACAGTACAGGAGCTGCTGGGTCACACGGATGTGTCAACCACGATGATATACACGCACGTATTGAATAAGGGCGGGAGGGGAGTCAGGAGTCCGCTCGACAGAGCGGAACAAACACCCCGGGAATACCGCGCGACGTAGTGCATTAACCGCTCATCACCGCTCACCGCTCACCGCTCGCCGCTCACGATTCGCGACTCACGGCTTCAATCAGGTTTCAATCCCACCTGCTGCGCGACCTTGCCCCACGTGTCCATTTCGCGCTTCACGAACGCGGAGAATTCGGCGGGCGTGTTGCCGACGGGGATCGCGCCCTGCACCGAGAGCTTCTCGCTCATGTCGGGCAGGTTGACGATGCGCGCGATTTCGCGGCTCAGTTTGTCGAGCACGTCCTTGGGCATCTTGCCCGGCGCGAACACGCCGTACCATTCATAGGTGTCGAATCCCGCGCAGGCCGGATTCGGCGAACGTCGGCGTGTCGGGCAGGCCCGGCGAGCGTTTCGCCGCGGTGGTCGCGATCGCTTTCAGGCGCTTGCTGTTGATGTGCGGCAATACGCCGGGCGGGCCGCTGATCAGAAACTGGATCTGGCCCGCGATCAAGTCAGCGATCGCCGGTGCGCCACCCTTGTACGGGATGTGCGTCATGTTGATGCCCGCGGTCAGCTTCAGCATTTCCATCGACAGGTGGCCGGAGGTGAGCGGTCCCGGCGAGCCGTAATTGAGCGTGCCGGGCTTGGCTTTGGCGAGCGCGATCACTTCCTTCAGGTTGTTCGCGGGCACGCCGGGGAACATGGTCATGACGCCGGGCACCATCACCATCAGCGACACCGGCGTGAAATCCTTGCAGCGTGTCGTAGGGCAGGTTTTTCAGCACGAACGGATTGACGATGGTCGGCGTGAGGAGCGTGCCTATGGTGTAACCGTCGGGCGTCGCTTTGGCGACGATGTCGCTGCCGATGATCATCGCGCCGCCGGCGCGGTTGTCGACGATGACCTGCTGTCCCCAGTTTTCGCCCATCTTCTGGCCCACCAGCCGCGTCACGATGTCGGTGGTGGCGCCGGCCGGCACCGGCACGATCCAGCGGATCGGGCGCGCGGGATAACCGGCCGTGTCCGCGGCCTGAGCGACGGCGCCCGCGAGGGTCAAGATGATTAGGAGTAGGGCGAAAAGAGGTTGGCATGGATTTCCTCCGCATTAAATGCCGGCCGCTGTTTAATCTCGACGCATGATAACAACAAAACGCCGCTGCGGTGAGATTGGCCCTGCGCTCTTTATTTCCGTTATCATCGACGCGCGGGAACACCAACGGGAGCAGACCTTGCAGCGCAAAGAACTCGGTATCGCGGTCGTCGGCTCGGGCAGGATAGGCACGCTGCGCGCGCGGCTCGCAGCCAAGCATCCGTCGGTCGGTTTTCTGGCGATCTCGGACCGCGATCCGGCGCGCGCCCGCGCGTTGGCCGAACAAACCGGCGCGGATTTTCATTCGGGCAGCAACGACGAAGTCATCGCGCGGCCCGAAGTCACCGCCGTGTTCGTGTCCACCCCCGAAGGCGAGCACGCGGCGCCCGTCAAGAAGGCGCTCGAACTGGGCAAGCCGGTGCTGGTCGAGAAGCCGCTCGCGCTGACGCTGGCCGATGCCGACGACATACTGGAAACGTGGCGCAAGACCGGCGGCCATCTGCGCGTCGGCTACAGCCGGCGCTTCAAGGAATGTTTTCTGCGCGCCAAGGAGCAGATGCTGCACGGGCGCCTGGGGCGCGTCGTCGGCGGCACTGCGCGCGTCTACAATTCGCGCGCGCAGGCTTTTTCGATTTTGAAACGCTCGGCACACGCAACACCGGTGCTGGACGTGCTCACGTATTACGTCGACCTCATGTGCTGGTTTCTCGAAGGCAATCCGCCGGTGGAAGTGGTGGCGCGCGGACAGACGGGCATCTTCAAGGAGGCGGGCTACAACGCGCACGACGTGACGTGGGGCATCGTCACGCTCGCCGACGGCGCGGTGATCAATCTCGGCGTGAGCTACGCGCTGCCCACGCGCTACCCGACGCTCGGGCAGTCCGACCGCGTTGAACTGCTCGGCGCCGAGGGCACGATGATCATCGACGACGATCACATGGACCACCTGCTTTATTCCGAGCGCGGCATTCCGCACGCGTACGTGCCGGATCACAACGTCAACATGGCGTTCCTCGGCAGCAACACCGCGGGCGACTGGGCGTGCGGCGACTTCTGGGGGCCGCTCGGCAACGAGACGCGCTCGTGGCTCGATCATCTCGTGACGGGCAGTCCGACCGTGCATACGACACCCGAGCAGGCGCGCATCACGCTCGAGACCACGATTGCGATCGAGCGCGCGGCGGCGACCGGCCAGACGATCAGGTTGCCGCTGGAGACGTGATTCGTGAAACGTGAATCGTGAATCGTGAATCGTGAGTCGGCAACGGCGGAACACGTTTACCGCTTACCGCTTACCGCTTACGATTCACGCCTTACGGTAACCGGTGAGGGCACAGACTTGAGAAACTTTGTCATGTTGGCCGCAGCATTGGCGGTTGTTACCGGCGCGTGGGCGCAGGATTATCCGTCGCGGCCGATCCGGCTGGTGACGCCGAATCCGGCGGGCGGCGCGACCGACGCGATCGCGCGCATCGTTGCCGGCAAGCTCGCCGACACGCTGGGCGCGCAGATCGTGATCGACAATCGCGGCGGGGCGGGCGGCACCATCGCCGGCGACATCGCGGCGCACGCAGCACCCGACGGCTATACGTTGCTCGCCGGTTCGGTGTCGACGCATTCGTTCGCGCCCATCATCTATCGCAAGCTGCCGTACGATCCGGTGAAGGATTTCGCGCCGATCTCGTTGTTCGCGATCGTGCAGAATCTGCTGGTCGTCAATCCGTCGGTGGCGGCCGCCAACGTCAAGGAGCTCGATCGCGCTCGCGAAGGCGAAGCCCGGCACGCTCAATTATTCGTCGGCGGGCAGCGGCACCACCAGCCATTTCGCGGTCGCCATGTTCGTGAGCCTCGCGGGCTCGAGCAAATACGTGGTGCATGTTCCGTACAAAGGCGGCGCGCAGGCGCTGACGGCCACCGCCGCGGGCGAAGCGCACATCAATTTCGGGCCGATGCCGGGCAGCATGGTGGCGCTGGTCAAGGCGGGCAAGGTAAGACCGCTCGCGGTCGGCGGCGCCGCGCGCTCGCCCACGCTGCCCGAGGTGCCGACGATGGCCGAGTCCGGTTTTCCCGCCTACCAATCGTCCGGCTGGTTCGGGCTTCTGGCACCCGCCGGCACGCCGCGGACTATCATCGTGCGGTTGAACCAGGCGGTGGTCGCGACGGTCAATGCAACCGACACGAAACAACATCTGCTCAACGTCGGCGGCGAGCCGGCGAGCGATACGCCGGAAGCGTTCGCCAGGTTCATCCGCGACCAGCTCGCGCTGCACCGCAGGATCGTGCAGGAAGAGGGCATCAAGTTCGAGTAATCAGGAGGCGCCGTATGCGATATTTTCTGTTGATGGTCATGGTGTTGATGTTTGCCACGCCCGCGCAGGCGCAGGCGCCGGCGGACGACGCATTGCAGAGCGGCCAGCGCAAGGCGGGCGCCGCGTTCAGCGATTTGAAGAAAGCGGAATACGAGACCAAGCGCGCCGAACAGGAATACCGCCGGCTTGGACGCCGACCACAAGAGCGCGCAGAAACGCGCGGACGAATTGAAGCAGCAGGCCGAGGCGGCGCAAAAGAAATTCGACGCCGCGAAAGCGAAGGAAGCCGCCGCGCGCAAGATCTACGACGCCGCAGTCGATGCCGTCGACAAAATCGCGCGGCCCGCGGAGAAAAACGCAAATAAGACGGCGCAACAGCGGTTTGACACTCGCTACCCGCTGGATTATAAACGGGCTCGATGCAACCAACCCTGCGCACGGTGGCGGCGCGGGTTCCCGGCGTCAATTACCAATCGCGTAATCGCTTAAGTGGTCTCATAAATACGCCCTCTCCCCCGAACGGGTGGAGCGGGGATTGTTGAGATGGCTTCTTAATCACCGGTCTCAGGAGAAATTCATGTACGGATGGCGTGGAAGAATCGGTTTGCTGGTGCCGTCGATCAATACGACGATGGAAACGGAATTCTGGCGCATCGCGCCCGAGGGCGTGTCGGTGCACACCGCGCGCATCGCGGGCGGCCGCGAGGGCACGCCGGAAGAACTGCGCAACATGGAAAACGCGAGCAAGCACGCGGCCGCCGAAGTCGCCATGGTCGAGCCCGACGTGGTCGTCTACGGCTGCACCAGCGGCAGCTTTTTCGAGGGCCCGGCGTGGAACAAGAAGATCTGCGAGCAGCTGACCGCGATCACCAAGGCGCCGACCGTGACCACGGCGGGCGCGATGGTCGCGTGCCTGATGGCGGGCGGGCACAAGAAGGTCGACGTGGTGACGCCGTACGTGGAAGTCACCAACGAGCGCTTGAAGCAGTTCGCCAAGGCGCACGGCATCGAGGTCGCGAAGCTCGGCACCTTCGACATGCTCGACATGTTCGATCACGCGAAAATTCTGCCGGAAGAAATCTACGCCAAGGTCAAGGAGATGACGACGCCGGATTCGGAAGCGGTGTTCGTCGCGTGCACGCAGCTGCGCGCGCTCGAAGTGCTCGACCTGCTCGAGCGCGATCTCGGCAAGCCGGTGTACTCCGCGGTGCAGGCGTCCGCGTGGCAGGCTTATGCCGCGATGAACGTCGATCCGAAAATCATGGATTGCGGCAGCCTGCTGCGCAAACTCTCCGAGCCGGACGCGCACAAGATCGCGGTCAAGCATTTGCGTTCCGCGTAAGCGACGCCCGACACAACAGGAGCCGGCATGAGATTCACTGCTCAATGCATATGCGCGTTTTGCGCCGCTCTCGCTGTGCGGCGCGGCGGGCGCGGAAGTCACCGAAGTGCGCATCACCAAGCAATTCGGCCTGGGGTTTCTGCCGCTGATGGTGATGGAGGACCAGAAGCTGGTCGAAAAGCAATCGAAGGCGGCGGGGCTGCCCGAAGTCAAAGGCGTGTTCATGACGCTCTCCAATCCGGCGGCGATGAACGACGGGCTGCTGTCCGGGCAGATCGATTTCGGCACCAACGGGCCGCCGGCGATGATCACGATCTGGGCGCGCACCAAGGGCAGCGGCAACGAGATCAAGGGCGTCGCCGGCATGGTGCTGACACCGATGTGGCTCAACGTCAACAACCCCGCGATCAAGAGCATCCGCGATTTCACCGACAAGGACAAGATCGCGGTTACCGCGGTCAAGGTGTCGATCCCGGCGATCATCATGCAGATGGCGGCGATGAAGGAGTGGGGCAAGGACAGTTACGCGAAGCTCGATCCGCTGACGGTGTCGATGTCGCATCCCGACGGCATGGCCGCGTTCCTGTCGAAGCGCGACATCAGCGCGCATTTCACGTCGCCGCCGTTCATGTACCGGGAACTCGAGCAGCCCGGCATCCACCGCATCATGAGCTCGGACGACGTGATGGGCGGGCCGACGACGTTCTCCAATCTGTATTCGACGAGCAAGTTCCACGACGCGAACCCGCGCACTTACAAGGCGGTGCTCGCCGCGTTCACCGAAGCGATCGACACTCATCAACAAGGACAAGAAGCACGCGGCGGAAATTTACCTGCGCGTGTCGGGCGACAAGAAGAGCACGGTGGCGGAGATCCAGAAGCAACTCGAGGACCCCAATCTCGTATTCACGGCTACACCGCGCAATATCCAGAAGTACGCGGATTTCATGTTCGAGGTCGGCTCGATCAAGACCAAGGCGGTTTCGTGGAAGGATGTTTATTTCCCCGAGATTCATAATTTGCCGGGGAATTAGGCCGCGGTGCGGCCGTGAGGGGTGAGGTGGCAAGGCGGGCGTCGCCCGCCTTTTGATTTGCGAGCGTCTGGTTTGATCAAAACCAATGGAGAATTAATTGGCTGAAGTGACGGCAACCGACGTTATCGTCGTCGGCGGCGGCGGCACGGGGCTCGCGGCGGCAAGCGAAGCGCGCGGCTCAAGCGCCGCGTGATACTGCTCGAAAAAAATCCGCACACCGGCGGCTCGACGTCGTGGTCGGTCGGCTCGCTCACCGCGACCAATACGCCGCACCAGAGAAAAGCCGGCATCAAGGATTCCGCCGACGCGCATTTCGAGGACCTCGCGCTGCACGCGGGCGCGCTGGCGCCCCGCGACAATCTTGCGCTGCGCCGCATACTCGTCGACCACACGACCGAAATGCTCGACTGGCTGATGTCGCTGGGTGTCGTGTTCGTGGGGCCGATGCCGGAGCCGCCGCACCGCTGCAACCGCATGCACAACGTGGTGCCGAATTCCAGATCGTTCGCCTACCACCTCACGAAACACTGCCGCGCGCTCGGCGTGGATATCCGGCTCAATACGGCAACGCAGCGCCTCTTGACGGAAAACGGGCGCGTGGTGGGCGTCGAAGCGCGCCTGCCCGACGGCACGCTGCATCAATTCCGCGCGCGGGGCGGGGTCGTGCTCGCCGCCGGCGATTACAGCAACGGGCGCGACATCAAGGCGCGTTACGCTTCGCCGGATGTCGTCGACGTCGACGCGGTGAATCCGACCGCGACCGGCGACGGCCACCGCATGGCGCTCGAACTCGGTGCGACGGTCGTCAACGGCGACATCGTGCGCGGGCCCATCATGCGCTTCATCCCGCCGACGCGGCCCAACCTGATCCAGAAACTGCCGCCGACGAAATCGATCGCGCAACTGATCGCGTGGGCGATGGGCCAGTCTTCCGCAATGGATATTGCGGCCTTTCCTGATGAGTTTTCTGACCACCGCGCTGGGGCCCTCGCCGGACCTCTACAAGGAAGGCGCGGTGCTCATCAACAAGAACGGACAGCGCTTCACCGACGAACTCGGCGCGCCGAACCGCGACGTCGCGAAGCAACCCGACCGCATCGCGTGGATCGTGTTCGATCACAAGCTCGCGCAGAAATTTTCCGGCTGGCCGTATTTCGTGTCGACCGCGCCGGGGGTTGCTTACGCGTACCTCGCCGATTACCGGCGCAACCGCGCCGACATCTACCATCAGTCCGACACCGTCGCGGGGCTGGCGGCGAGCATGGGTGTCGCGGCGGACGAGCCTCGAGCGCTCGCTGGCTGAATACAATGCGACGCGCGAAACGCGCCCCGCCATCGATCCGGGGCCGTACTACGCGCTGGGGCCGGTGAAAAGCTACGTGGTGTTCACCGACGGCGGGCTCAAGGTCTCGACGAAGCTCGAAGTCGAGCGCGCCGACGGCAGCGTGATACCCGGTTTGTACGCGGCGGGCTCGACCGGCCAGGGCGGGTTGCTGCTCGAAGGCCACGGCCATCATCTGGGCTGGGCGTTTATTTCCGGGCGCATCGCGGGACGCAATGCAGCGGAAAGGGTGAACGCATGATCTTTATGAGCCAAAGCGGCTTGACCGACACCACGCGCGCCGCCGATTGGGACGCGTGGTATCTCGAGCACCTGCGCATCATGGCGACGGTGCCGGGAATTTCTTCCGCGCAGCGCTTCAAGACGGACACGCCGGGTTCGTCGCCGTCGCTCGCGATCTACAGCGTCGCGTCGGCCGACGTGTTCAAGGATCCGTATTACCTGGGCGTGCGCGGCATGGGCGAGTGGCAGGCGCTGGTCGACCGCCGGTATTACAAGCGCAATCTGTTTTCGGGACTGGACCGCGCGCCGCAGGTTGCGGACAATCAGGTCATGCTGGTGGCCGACCGCGCGCTCGCGGAAGGCGCTATCGCCGGCATTGATTTCACCTGGCTTAAATGCGTGGGCATCGACCGCTCGACGCCGTATCGGGGGCTCGCGGTGATCGACGCCGGCGCAGCTGCCGGCGCTCGATGACACGGTTGCGGTGTATCGACCGGCATCCCGGCGCATGACGCCGCTCTGACATGCGCAGCGCGCGGCATGCTGGCACAATGTGCAGGCCGATGCACGGTCGATCGATTCGTACCGCATCACGGAGGAACGCCATGAGAATTTCTGAAATTCCGTATCGTGCCGCGTGCGCCATGCTGGTCGCCGGCGCGGCATTCGCGCAAGGCTATCCGAACAAGACCGATACGCTTCATCGTGCCGTGGCCGCCCGGCGGCGGCGCCGACGTGCTGTCGCGCATCGTGAGCCCGAAGTTGAGCGAGGCGCTCGGCCAGCAGATCATCATCGACAACCGCGGGGGCGCCGCCGGCAACATCGGCGCCGAGACTGGCGGCGAAATCCGCCGCCCGACGGCTACACCATCGTGTTCGCCTACGCGGGCACGCACGGGATCAATCCGAGCATCTACAGCAAGCTGCCGTTCAAGGAGAGCGACTTCGCGCCCATCATCTGGATGGCGGAGGTGCCGCAGGTGCTGGTGGTGCATCCGTCGCTGCCGGTGAAGACGGTGAAGGACGTGATCGCATTGGCGAAGGCGAAACCCGACCAGTTGACCTACGGCTCGAGCGGCAGCGGTGCGATGAACCACCTGACGGGCGCGTTGTTCGCGATGATGACGAATACCAAGATCGTGCACGTGCCGTACAAGGGCGGCGGGCCGGCGGCGATCGCGCTGCTGTCGGGCGAGATCAGCATGATCTTCGGCGAGCCGGCGACGGTGGTGCAGCAGATCAAGGCGGGCAAGGTGCGCGCGATCGCGGTCACCAGCGCCAAGCACGCGCTGGCGCTGCCGGATTTGCCGACGGTGGCGGAAGGCGGCGTGCCGGGTTACGAAGTGACGTCGTGGAACGGCATACTCGCGCCGGCGGCGACACCGCCCGACATCGTGCGGCGGCTCAACGCCGAGCTCAACAAAATCATCGCGGCGCCCGACATGCGCCAGCGCATGATCGACAACGGCTTCGAGCCGGTCGGCGGCCCGCCGGAGAAATTCGGCGACAAGATCCGCGCCGAAATCGCGAAGTGGGCGCCGGTCGTGAAGGCCGCCGGCGTGAAGGTCGATTAGTACAGTCGCAAGAGCACAGAGTTCGGAGTCGAAATTCGACGCAAGCGCGGATTGTTGCTCGCACTTGAACTGCTTCTCGGTGTCATCTGTGCTCTCTGTGGCTAGCGTAATGAGGGAGCAAATGGCTGAACCGATGGGATTGCTGCTCGCCGGCATGAATTACACGCCGGTGGCGGCGGATGAATTCAACGACTGGTACGATCACGGAGCACGTGCCCGAGCGCTTGCGCGTGCCGGGTTTCATCAACGCGCGAGCGCTGGCTGGGCGCCGACGATCCGAAAATTTCGATCGCGACCTACGATCTCGACAGTCTCGCCGTGCTGAAAAGCCCGGCGTATACCGCGATCGCCGGCGCGAATCTCTCGCCGTGGTCGAAGCGCGTCACCGGCAAGATACTGCGCATCTGCCGCCTCGAAGCGGAGCAGACCGTGCCGGGCCGGCTCGCCGCGCCCGACAACGCCGGCGGCATGCTGATGTACGCGATGAACGTCGACCCCGCGGCCGAGGCGGAATTCAACGCCTGGTATAACGAAGAACACGTGCCCGCACTGGCGGCGGTGCCGGGATGCTTGATGCGCGCGCCGCTTCAGGACCGACGGCGGCACGCACAAGTACATCGCGCTCTACCATTTGAGCGCGCCCGAAGTGCAGGCATCAAGCGCGTGGAAGAAAGCCGCCGGCACGCCGTGGACGGACAAGATGCGCCCGCATTTTCGCGATCCGCTGCGCATCGTGCTGCGGCGCTACGTCCGCGCTGCCTGATCGTTTATGGCGCGCGCCGGGCGGGGTGCATTGCTGCTGCGCCGCCGGGTGCGCAATCACCGGTATGCATCGCGCAATCCGTACACGCGCAGCCGCAGTATCCGGCCAAGGCGATCCGCATCATCGTGCCGCTGGCGGCGGGCGGCGAGTCCGGACTCGTTAGCCGCAGGCCCGTGCGCGGGAAGGACGAGGGGACCGCCGGTTTTTATCGGACAGCGACTGCCATTGCGCAACCGTATCCAGTCAAGTCCATCCGTATTGTCGTGCCACTGGCGGCAGGCGGGCCGTCGGATCTGCTTGCGCGCACGCTCGGCCAGAAGTTCACCGAAACGTGGGGCCAGCCGGTGGTGATCGACAATCGCGCGGGCGCCAACGGCGTGGTCGGCGCCGAACTCGTCGCGAAGAGCGCGCCCGACGGCTATACGCTCCTGATGGGCACCAGCGGCACGCATGGCATCAACGCGAGCCTGTTCCCCAAATTGCCGTACGACACGATCAACGATTTCGCGCCGATCGCGCGCGCGGGCGTGGCGCCGTACGTGCTCGTCGCGCACCCGTCGTTGCCGGTGCGCGGAGTGCCGGAACTCGTGCGGCTCGCGCGCGCAAAGCCCGGCCAGATCACGATTGCCGCCGGCGGCAGCGCGTCCCATCTCGCCGCGGAATTGTTCAAGAGCCTGGCGCGCATCGATCTTCTGCTCGTCCCGTACAAAGGCAATTCGCTCGCGGTGGCCGCCGTGATCGGCGGCGAGATCTCGCTCGTGTTCGGCAATATCGCGCAATCGGCTGCCGCAGGTAAAAGCGGGACGCCTGCGCGCCCTCGGGGTGACGAGCGCGCGCCGCTCGCCGGTCATGCCGGACGTGAAGACGATCGCGGAGTCCGGCGTGACCGGCTTCGAGACTTCGACGTGGTACGGCATGCTCGCGCCCGCCGCGAACGCCGCGCGCGATCGTCGACAAATTCAACGCCGAGATCGTGCGCATTCTGCAATTGCCGGAAGTGCGCGAGCGCCTGTCGGCCGAAGCGTTCGAATTGCCGGCGGATACGCCCGATCAGTTTGCGGCGGTGATCAAGTCCGAAATGGCGCGCTGGGCGAAACTCGTGAAGGAAACCGGCGCGCGCATCGAGTAGCGACTACTTCCGTCCGCTGGCGCCGCCGTCGATCGTGATCACGGTGCCGGTCGTGTACGACGAGCGGTCCGAGCACAGGAAGGCCACCGTGTCGGCGACTTCCGCCACCGTGCCGAGCCGGCCGAACGGAAATCCGGTCGTCAGTTCGCGCCAGCGGTTCTCGTCGCCGAGTTCTTTTTGCGCGCGCGCTTTCCAGCGCACGACCTGGCGGTCGGTTTCGATCGCGCCCGGATTGATGCCGACCACGCGCACGCCATAAGTCGGGGCTTTCGGTCGCCGAGCGCGCGCGACATCGCCATCAGCGCCGCGTTGCCCATGCTGCCGGCGATGTAGTTGGCGGCGGGCCGCTCGCCGGCGACGCCGATGATGTTGACGATGACGCCGCGTTTTTTCGCGCACATGTCGCGGTAGATTTCGCGCGTCAGGTTGATGAAGCCGAAGACCTTGAGGTCCCACGCCTCGCGCAACGTTTTGTCGTCGAGCCCGGTGACCGTGCCCTGCGGAATCGCGCCCGCGTTGTTGATCAGGATGTCGAGCGGGCCGCACGCCTTCACGAGCGCGATGGCGTTGTCCTGGGTCGACAGATCGAGCGCATGCACTGTCGACTTTCACGCCGTGCTGGTCGGCGAGTTTCTTGCGCGCGGCTTCAAGGCTTTCGGCGCTGCGCGACGCGAGATGCAGGTTGCAGCCTTCGGCCGCGAGCGCTGCGGCCACGCCGTAGCCGATGCCGCGCGAGCCGCCGGTGATGAGCGCAGTGCGCCCTTTGAGGTTCAGTTCCATGGTGGTGTACCGGGTTGGGGAGTAATCGGGAGGTGCTACTATAGGCAAAATCACCGGCGCTGGCCAGTGGTTGTGCATTCTTCATCGTCAACCAACCTGAGGAGTGACTATCATGCAATCGGAATTGTTCGAAAAAGGTCTGGTCGTGCGCAAGGAAGTGCTGGGCGCGGAGTACGTCGAGAAATCCATCAAGGGCGCCGACGAATTCGCGCTCGCGATGCAGGAATTCGCGACCGCGAACGCGTGGGGCGCGATCTGGACGCGTCCGGGACTGCCGCGCAAGACGCGCAGCCTGCTCAATATCGCGATGCTGACGATCATGAACCGCCCGCACGAATTGAAGCTGCATATCCGCTCGTCGTTCACCAACGGCGTGACCAAGGACGAAATCAAGGAAGTGCTGCTGCAGGTCGCGGCCTATGCGGGCGTGCCGGCGGGCATCGACGGCTTTCGGCTCGCGCGCGAAGCGTTCGCCGAATTGGAGGCCGCGAAGAAGTGACGGCCGGCACCGCGTCTTGCCGGCGCGCGCGGGACTTCGCACCATCGTCGCGCTGATGCGGCGCCGCACTACCGCGGGCCGGGGCTGATGCACGCGTGCCGGCAGGCGCCCCCCTTCCCCCGGCGTAACCCGCCTGTCAACTGCCGGCCGGGACGCGCGTTATAGGGTGCATCCGGATTACCGGATTTAACCAATGGAGAGATACACATGAACAAGCTGTTAGCCACCCTGATTGCCGCCGCATTTGCCGGCACCACCCTGACCGCGATTGCGGCCGACGCGCCTAAAGCAGCCCCCGCGGCCCCCGCGGCTGCCCCCGCGAAGCGGAAGCCCCGCAAAGCGGATGCGCCGAAAGCCATGAGCAAGGAAGACAAGAAAGCCGCGGCCAAAGCCAAAGCCGACGAAAAAGCCAAAGCCAAAGCCGACGCGAAAGCCAAAGCCAAAGCCGACGCGCAAGCGAAGAAAGAAGCGAAAGCCAAAGCCAAAGCGGATAAAGCGGCAGCGCCCAAAGCCGATGCGCCCAAAGCGGCGCCCAGCAGCGCCCCGGCAACCCCGGCGGCACCTGCCAAGAAGTAATTTTCAGACCGCGGCAGCACGCGCGGTCCGGCATCAAAAAGGCGGGGACCTCCCCGCCTTTTTTTATGTACGGCGCCCGCGTTGCACCGCGGCATCAGCGTTGTAATCGCGTGATCCGATTGCTAAACTGCCGCGTTTCGCGCGGGCCGCATCAGGCCTTCGAGGGCCATCCAACAATGAAAGCACTGGTCGTAAGGCAGTTCGGCGCGCCCGACTCGCTCAAAGTCGAAGAATGGAGCGTGCCGGCGCCCGGCGCCGGCGAAGTGCTCGTCGACGTGCACGCGGCGGGCATCAATTTTCCCGATCTCCTGGTGATCGACGGCAAGTACCAGTTCCTGCCGGAGCTGCCGTTCGTGCCGGGCAAGGAATGCGCGGGCGTGGTCAAGGCGGTCGGCGCCGGCGTCACCACGCCGCAACCCGGCGACCGCGTGCTGGTGCAGGTCGAGTACGGCGCGTACGCGCAGCAGGTCACGACCAAGGCGGTCAACTGCCACGTGGTTCCCGCCGCGATCAGTTATCCCGAGGCCGCGGCGATGGGGCTGACCTACAACACCGCGCATTTCGCGCTGGTCGAGCGCGCGCAATTGAAGCCGGGCGAAATCGTACTGGTGACGGGTGCGGCCGGCGGCGTGGGGCTGGCGACCGTGCAGGTGGCCAAGGCGCTCGGCGCCATCGTGCTGGCCGCGGTCAGCACGCCCGACAAGGCGGCGGCCGCGAAAGCCGCGGGCGCCGACCACGTCATCGATACGGGTGTGGCGGACCTGCGCGAGAAACTGCGCGAGCAGGTGTTCGCGGCGGTGGGCAAGCGCGGCGTCGACATCGTGATCGACAATGTCGGCGGCGACGTGTTCGACGCGTGCATGCGCGCGGTCGCGTGGTGCGGGCGCATCGTCATCGTCGGTTTTGCCGGCGGGCGCGTGCCCGAGATCAAGGCCGGCCACCTGCTGGTCAAGAACATCGCGGCGATCGGCTTGCAGTTCAGCGACTACCGCGACCGCGAACCGGAAAAGTGCCGCGTGGTGCGCCAGCAATTGTTCGATCTCTACAGCGCGGGGAAATTGAAACCGTACGTGATGGCGACGTTTCCGCTCGAACGCTACGCCGAGGCGCTGGCACTCGTCAAAGGGCGCAAAGTGATCGGGAAAGTGGTGTTGACGACGCGCTGACGCGTCTATAGCCGGCGGAACGGCGTGACTTACTTCGCTTGCGGAAACGCGCCGACCAAAGCGGCGCCGGCATCGGTCGCGTTCTCCAGCGACATGATTGCATCGGCCAGCTTGTCGGCATCCGCGCGCTTCGCGCCGACGCCGAATTCGAGACAGTCGCGGAATTTGTTCAGCAATTCGTCTTCGCTCATCGGCTCCTGCGGGCTGCCTTTGACGGTGTCGCTTTTCACTTCGATCACGCGGCCGTCGTTGAGCGTCACTGTGACGCGCGCCGGTTCGATCGCGGTGGGATCGATCGCCGGGTCGTCCACCGCGCGGACTTTGCCGGCGAGCGCCACGACTGCGGGTCTCTGAAATCGCCGACTGCAGAAAGCTGCGCAGGTCGACGCGCGCATCGGTCAACGCGCGCGCAAAAGTGTAGGCCGCGTTGAACTGCGCGTGCACCACCGAATCGCGCCTGACGTCGTACGGCTCGCCGACGGTGAGCCAGTTGACGTTGCCCATGCCGATTTCGACTTCCCTGACGTCGCCGGGCTTGATGCCCTGTCCGCGCAGCTTGATGCCGAGCCCGATCGGCGTGTGGTTGCAGCGGCAGCACGGATAGGGCTTGAAGCTGTATTCGGTGATGCGCCAGTGGCTGCCGAGGTCCTGGGTGATCAATTCGGTTTTCACTTCGTCGCGCTCGTACAGCGCGAAGAGGCCCGCGTTGCCTTCGAGCGGGCGGCGCGTGCCGGTCAGGCCGTCGGCCGCGAGGAACGCGCCCAGCACCGCCGCGCGCGCGGCGAATCCGGCGCCGAGACGTTTCGACAACACGCCGTCGCGCATGCTTTGCGCCGAGCCGCTGGTTTGATGAAACGCCATGCCGAGCGCGTTGCGCATGCCTTCGGCGTCGAGCTTCAGGAGGCTCGCCGCGCCGAGGCTCGCCGCGGGCGTGCCGAACACCATGGTCGGATGCCAGCCTTTGCCGAGGCTGTTGTAGCACGCGAGCCCCAGCCGCGCGTGCAGCTCGGTGCCGATTGCGTAGGCGAGCAGGAAATCCTTGCCGCTGACGCTGCGCCGATGTCTTCGGCGGTCGCGAGCAACGTCGGCAGCACGACGCAGTTGGTATGCACGCGCGCCGGATCGTGCTGGTCGTCGAAGTCGAGCGCGTGCGCGGCGGCGCCGTTGGCGAGTGCCGCGGTCGGCGGCGAATAACGGCGCTTGCCGATGAGGCCGGTGGCGGAGCCGCCGGTTTCCCATTTCGACAGGCGCTGATTGAGTTCGCGGATGCCGGGCGCGTTGGCCGCACCCGCGATCACGCCGAGCGTGTCGATCAGGAAGCGCTTCAGCATGCGCACGACTTCCGCGGGCAGGTCTTCAAAGCGCCAGCGCGCGAGCTGCTCGCACAGTCTCAACGTGTAATCGTCGGCGAGCGGCGGCGCGGATGCGGCGGATTTCTTCAGCGGAGTAACGGTGGTCATGGCGGGACTCGCGGAATTTCAGACGCTCATGATAGCACCGCGTTTGGCGCGGCCTCGCCGCGCGTGTTATTCTTCAAATCGAAGCAACTCCAGTTTTCCCGCGGATTCGACCGGTCGCAACGCCATAGTCGCGCCCGGCACGTCGGTGCGATCCGATTGTTCGCGCTGATGCCCTGCCCACCCCTCCCCCGCCCGGCGGGTGACGGAGTCTGCGGATCGCGGCGTTCACAGTTTCGACATCGTGAAAAAAATCTGGATCGGCATCGACACCGGCGGCACGTTCACCGACCTCGTGCTGTGCGAGCTTACGAGCGGCCGCTACACCTATCACAAGCTGCCGACCTCCACCGGCGACCCGGCCCAGGCCGTGCTCGACGGCATCGCCGAAGTCATCGCGCTTGCGCAACTGCCGCGCAGCGAGGTCGAGTTTCTCGTGCTCGGCACCACGCTCGGCACCAACGCGGTGCTCGAAGGCAAGTGCGCGCGCACCGGCATGATCACGACGGCGGGCTTTCGCGACGTGATCGAGCTCGCGCGCCAGCGCCGTCCGCATTATTTCAATCTCGATATTCTGAAGCCGACGCCGCCCGCCGCGCGCGATTGCCGCATCGAAGTGACGGAGCGCATCGCGCACGACGGCGCGGAAGTCACGCCGCTGGTGGAAGACGACGTGCGCAACGCGGTCGCTGACGCTGCACGGCAAGCAGGTGGAGGCGATCGCGATCTGCATGCTGCATTCCTACGCGAACCCCGCGCACGAGCGGCGCGCGCGCGACATCGTGCAAGCAGCTCTGGCCCGAGGTCTATCTGTGCACGTCGTCCGACGTGCTGCCGGAATTCCGCGAGTTCGAGCGCTTTGCGACGACGGCGGTGAACGCGAGCCTGATGCCGATCATGGACCGCTATCTCGAGCGCTTCGAGCGCGGGGTTGCCGATCTCGGCATCAAGGTCGCGCCGCGCGTCATGCAATCGAACGGCGGCGCGGTGACGCCGGGCGCGGTGCGCAAGCTGCCGGTGAATACGTTTTTCTCGGGCCCGGCGGGCGGCGTCGTCGGCTGCGTCGGTCTGGGCGCCGAACTTGGGCATACGCAATCTGATCACGTTCGACATGGGCGGAACGTCGACCGATGTGTGCCTGATCCGCGATGGCGAGCCGGCGAAAAAAGACTTGCGCGAAATGGGCGGCTTTCCGGTGCGCACGCGCACCATCGACATTCACACCATAGGCGCGGGCGGCGGCAGCATCGCGTGGGTCGATGCGGGCGGGCTGCTCAAGGTCGGGCCGCAGAGCGCGGGCGCGTTTCCGGGGCCCGCGGCGTACGGCCGCGGCGGCACCCAGCCGACGGTGACCGATGCCAACGTCGTGTTGGGCCGCCTGAATCCCAAGTCGCTGCTGGGCGGACGCATGGCGATGCACGCCGATCGCGCGCGCAAGGTGCTCGAAGACGAACTCGTGCCCAAGCTGAAAGTCGATCTCGTGCGCGCCGCGGCGGGTGTCGTCGAAATCATCAACGTCAACATGATGGGCGCGGTGCGCGTGATCTCGGTCGAGCAGGGTGTGGACCCGCGCGACTTCACGTTCGTCGCGTTCGGCGGCGCGGGCCCGCTGCACGCGGCGGACGTTGCGCGCAACATGGGCATACGCAACGTGCTGGTGCCGCCGCGGCCCGGACTGCTGTCGGCGCTGGGCCTCCTGCACGCCGACGTGCGCGGCGACTTCAGCCTGACGCGCCTGCTCGTCGCGGCCGCCGCCAATGTCAAAGCGCTTAACGCCGGTTTCGCGGAACTGCGCGAACGCGGCGACGCGTGGCTCGCCGGCGAAGCGGGGAAAGGCGCGCAGGCGAAATACACGTGGTTGATGGATATGCGTTACCTCGGCCAGAACTACGAACTGTCGCTGGAAGTGAAAGACGGCAAGCTCGCGGCGAAATCCCTGGCGCGGCTGATCGCGGAATATCACAAGCGGCACAAGGCGATCTACGGTTACGACATGGCGGCGCAGCCGGTCGAAGTCGTCAACCTGCGGCTGGTCGTCACCGTGGAGCGGCGCGCGCCGACGCACGAGAAGCACCAGCCGGCGCGCACGACGGTGAAGGACGCGGTGATCGAGAAGCGCAAAGTGTGGTTTCCGGAAACCGGCTTTGTCACGACACCGGTGTATGACCGCGACAAGCTGCCGGTCAACGCGCGCATCAACGGGCCGGCTATCGTCGAGCAGATGGACACGACGACCGTGGTGCCGCCGCGCGCGAAGCTGCGCAACGACAAGCTGGGCTATCTGCACATGGAAGTCGAGCCGCTGCACGTCAAAGGAGCGTCCTGATCATGGCGGCAAAACGCAAGGCTGCGCAGCGCGTCGATCCGATCAAGGCGGAAGTCGTCGCGCGCTATCTGCTCGCGACCTCCGAGGAAATGGGCGCGACGCTCATGCGCACCGCGTTCTCGCCGAACATCAAGGAGCGCGCCGATTGCTCGACCGCGATATTCGATGCGCAAGGGCAGGTGATCGCGCTGGCGCAGCGCGTGCCGATCCATCTGGGCTCCATGGTCGGCGCGGTCGACGAGATATTGAAGCGTTATCCGCTCGCCGAAATCCGGCCCGGCGACCAGTTCGTCGCCAACGATCCGTACAACGGCGGCGGCACGCACCTGCCGGACATCAACATCATCGCGCCGGTGTTCATCGGCAAGAAAATCGTGGCGTTCGTCGCCAACATCGCGCACCACGCCGACGTCGGCGGCATGGTGCCGGGCTCGGAAGCGGCGGTGTGCAAAAGCATTTACCAGGAAGGCCTGCGCATTCCGCCGGTGCGCATCATGCGCGCGGGAATTCTCAACCGCGACGTGGTCGACATCATCCTCCTGAATTCGCGCACGCCGGACGAGCGCATCGGCGACCTCAAGGCGCAGTTCGCGGCGAACAACGTCGGCATGAAAAGCGTGCTGCAGCTGTTCGAGCGTTACGGCGTCAAGGACACCGCCGCGACCATCGCCGCCTACCTCGACTTCACCGAAAAGCGTTTCCGCGCGGCGATCAACCGTTTGCCGGCGGGCCGCTATGAAGCGGAGGATTTTCTCGACGGCAATACCGAAAGCGAGCGCTGCCGCATACGGCTCGCGATGACCGTCGGCCGCGGCCGCATCGATTTCGATTTCACCGGCTCGGACAAGCAACTGGAGAGCGCGCGCAATATTCCGTATCGCGCGTTGCTCGCGACCGTTTACACGGTGGCCAAAAGCCTGCTCGATCCGGAGGTGCCGGCCAACGCCGGCTATTACCGCACGCTGAACATCACCGCGCCCGCCGGCTGCGTGGTCGGCCCGGTGCCGCCGGCGGCGATCGGCTGCCGCTCGATTTCCGCGAGCGTGTTGGGCGACGTGATTGCGAACGCGCTGTCGCAGGCGATGCCGCACAAAGCGCTCGCCGGCAGCGGACCGCATCATCTGTACGTGCTGGCGGGAACCGATCCGCGCACCGGCGCGTATTTCGTCAATTACGAAACGCTGGCGGGCGGCATGGGCGCGCGCGCCAATCGCGACGGCGTCGATGGCGTGCGCGTGCACGCGTCGGGCTCGTCGAACCTGCCGGTCGAGGCGCTCGAACATGCGTATCCGTTTCGCGTCGAGCGCTACGCGTTGTGGGACGGTTCGGCGGGCGCGGGCGAGTATCGCGGCGGCATGGGCGTCGTGCGCGATTACCGCGTGCTCGGCGACGATATCGTCGTGAGCCTCTCGTCCGAGCGCCAGAACGTCGCGGCGCGCGGCATGCACGGCGGCGGCGACGGCGCGCGCGGCGCGTTCATTTTGAATCCCGGCACGCCGCGGAGAGCAGAAGCTGCCGGCGGCCGCGGGCGAACTCGCGTTGCCGCGCGGCAGCGTATTGCGCATCTGCACGCCGGCGGGCGGCGGTTACGGCGATGCGAACGAGCGCGATGCCGCGGCATCCACACGCGATGTGCGCGAAGGACGACTCGAATGCATGCAGGGACGCCGTCTGAAGCTGATAGAACGTGGCGCGGGCAATTGGAATCAGGAACTGTTGCAATATATGATATTGGCGGCAAGCGACAACGTGCAAGCCGTCCACAGGAGTCCGACCATGAACAAACCGGTCAGCCGAATTCAGCACCATCGCCGCCGCGCGCGCGAATTATCCCGCACTCGAGCGCTGGACCTACATGGACCTCGCCGGCCGCGGCGTGCTGTCGAAGAGCGTGCGCGCCGCGATCGATGCCCAGCTCGACGAGCGCATGATGAACGGCGGCGACAAGGAAAAATTTTTCGCCCTGATCGAGCGCGCGCGCGGCAAGTTCGCGCAGTTGATCAACGCCGCGCCCGACGAGATCGCGTACACCAAGAATATTTCCGACGGCCTGAACATGATCGCGACCGGGCTTGCGCTATAAGCCGGGCGACAACGTGATCGTGTGCGCCGAGCTCGAGCATCCGAACAATGTTTATCCGTGGCTGAACCTGCGGCGCGACGGACTCGAAGTGCGCACGGTCAAGCCGCGCGACGGGCCATATTCCGGTCGACGGAGATGATCGCGAGGATGGACCGCGGCACGCGCGTCGTGACGGTGTCCACGGTCACGTTCGCGCCGGGATTTCGCACGGATATCGACACGCTCGGACGCGCGTGCCGCGAGCGCGGCGTGCTGTTCCTGGTCGATGGCGCGCAATCGGTGGGCGTGCTGCATACCGACGTCGAGAAATCGAACGTCGATGCGCTCGCCGTGTCGACGCAAAAAGGCCTGCTCGGACTCTACGGCATGGGCTTTCTGTATTGCCGGCGCGAGTGGGCGGAAAAAATGCAGCCGGCCTACCTCGCGCGCTTCGGCGTCGATCTGGGCGAGGCGCACGAGGCGTCGATGGGCGACGCAGAATTCAAGCTGATGCCGGCGGCGCGGCGCTTCGATCTCGGCAACTACAACTACGTCGGCGCTGCGGCGGTCGATGCGGCGATGACGCGAAATTCTCGGCCACGGCACGCGCGAGGTCGAGCGTTACGTGACGCAGCTCGGGCACGCGCTCGCGCAGGGCTTCCTCGATCTCGGGTTGCCCGTGTCCGGCGGCAAGCCCGGGCCGCATCTCGCGCACATCGTGACGGTCGGCGCGATGGACGACAATCATTACGGCAGCAACGACGAGCGCTACAACAAGCTCTATGCGTGGCTGGGCGAGAACCGCGTCAAGCTCTCGATCCGGCGCGGCGTGCTGCGGTTCTCGCTGCATCTCTATAACAACATGGACGACGTCGCGCGCGTGCTGGAACTCACGCGCGCGTTCCTGAAAAAATGAATTACATCGATTCGGCAACCGGCGCGACTTATCCGCTCGACAAGCCGCGCTGGTGCGGCGACGGCGGCGCTTATCTCAATCTGGGCGATGCGCCGGGCTTGACGCGCGACGAAATCGATACGAGCAGGCGTTCGGTATGGCGCTACGCCAAGGCAATGCTCGTCGATGCGCGGGACGCCGTGACGCTGGGCGAAGGCTGGACGCCGCTGGTGTGCGGCAAGCTCGATGGCGTGGCGGTCACGATGAAGCTCGAATTCATGATGCCGACGGGTTCGTTCAAGGACCGCGGCATGACCACGCTCATCAGCTATTTGAAGAGCCGCGGCATCACCAGCGTGCTCGAGGATTCATCGGGCAATGCGGGAGCCTCGCTCGCCGCGTACGCGGCGGCCGCGGGCATGCAGAGCCGCATCCTGGTGCCGGAGACCGCGTCGTATCCGAAGATCGCGCAGATGGCGGCGACGGGTGCCGACGTGGTGACCATCAAGCGGCTCGCGCCAGGACGTGGCGGATGCGGCCCTGCGTTATTCGACGCAAATTTTCTACGCGAGCCACAACTGGCAGCCGTTTTTTCTCGAGGGCACCAAGACGCTCGCGTATGAATTGTGGGAGCAACTCGGATTCAGGATTCCCGACAACATCGTATTTCCGGTCGGCTACGGCAGCAACGTCTGCGGCTGCGAGCGCGGGTTCGCGGAACTCAAGCGGCGCGGCGAAATCGAGCGCGTGCCGCGCCTCTTTGGCGTGCAGGCCGCGAATTGCGCGCCGTACTTCGCGGCGTTCACGGCCGGCGGCGAGGAACTGGTGCCGACGGACATCACCGCCACGATCGCGGAAGGCATCGCGTCATCGAAGCCGACGCGCGTGCGCGAGGTGTTGCGTGCGGTAAGAAATTCGGGCGGCAGCATCGTGGCCGTAACCGAGGACGAGATCGTATCCGCGCTCGGCGCGCTGGCGCGCCAGGGCTTGTACGTCGAGCCGACGAGCGCGGCGGCGGCGGCGGGCCTGCGTCAGTTGTTCAGGGACGGCGCGATCGCGCCGGACGAGACGACGGTTCTGGTGCTGACCGGTTCGGGACTCAAGGCGTCGGAAAAAATCGGCCAGTTGCTGAAGGTCGGCGCGCGCAGCGAATAATTCGTGCTGCGTCACGCGCTGGAACCATGCCCGTCATCCTCGCAGCGGGCTGGGACGGTCCGGCGATTCCGATCGACGCTCATTCGAGCTTGAGGTTCGCGGCCTTGACGACTTTCGCCCACTTGTCGATTTCACTCTTCAGCCAGTCGCCGAGTTGCTCCGGGGTCATCGTGTAAACCTCGGCGCCCTGCTTGGCGAGGTTTTCCTTCATTTCGGGCGTGTTGAAGATGCGCACGATCTCGGTGTTGAGCCGCCCGATGATGTCTTTCGGCGTGCCGGCCGCCGCGACTATGCCCTGCCAGGAGCCGGTTTCGAAACCCTTGAGCCCGCCTTCGGCGACCGTCGGCACCTCCGGTATCGACGGCATGCGTTTCGCGCTGGATACCGCGATCAGTTTCAGCTTGCCCGATTTCACGTACGGATACGTCGCCAGCATGCCGTTGAATATTGCGTCCGCCTGGCCGGATGCGAGTCCGATGATGGCATCCGAGCCGCCTTTGTACGGGATGTAGGTCCACTTGATGCCGGTCTGCGCTTCGAATGCCACGCCGGCGAGGTGCGGCGCGCCGCCGATTGACGAGACGGCGAAATTGAGGCCGGCCCGGTTTCGACTTCGCGAGCGCTATCAGTTCTTTCACCGTTTTCACCGGCACCGAGGGATGCACCGCCAGCAGATGCGGCGAATAGGCGACCATGGTCACCGGCGCCAAATCCCTGACCGGATCGAACGGCAGTTTGTAGATGCTGGGACTGATCGTCAGCGCGCCCAGGTCGGCGAGCAGCAGCGGTGTAGCCGTCGGGCGCGGATTTCGCGACCAGGTCGGCGCCGATGTTGCCGTTGGCGCCCGGACGATTGTCGACCACGACCGGCTGGCCGAATACTTCGTTGAGTTTGGGGCTCAAGAGCCGCGACAGGATGTCGGAAGTGCCGCCCGCCGGATACGGCACGATGATGCGCACCGCTTTGACCGGATAATTTTGCGCGGACGCGTGGCCGACCACAAGCCACGCGCAACATGCAGCCGCTATCATTTTATTCATATCGGTTCCTCGCCATGACGAACGCTGCCGGCACGGCTGCGTCAGGAAACATTATTCGAATTATGCGAACATAGTATGGAAGCTTAATCCTTCGCACGCAAGGTCGCGCGCCCGCGCCCGGGACGTCTGCGGCGGGCGTGCCGGCTGCAACTTACAGGGGAAAACAATTGAAGATTACCGCGGTAAAGCCGTACACGGTGCATCCCGGCTGGCGCAAGAACCTGATATTCGTCAAGGTCGAAACCGACGCCGGCATTCACGGCTGGGGCGAGGCGTACTCGCAATACGATCGCGATACCGCGGTGGTGGCGCAGCTGGCGGCACTCGGCAAGTACGCGGTCGGTCGCGACCCGTTCAACATCAAGCATTTCACGCAGATCGCGTTCGACGATTACGCCGCGCGCCGCGGTTCGCTCGAATTATTCTGCGCGATCAGCGGCATCGAGCAGGCGATGTGGGACATCGCCGGCAAGGCGTGCAAGCAGCCCGTATACAACCTCCTGGGCGGGCGCTGCCGCGACCGCATACGCGTCTACGCGAACGGCTGGAGTTATCAATTGAAGGAGCCCGCCGATTACGCGCGCGCCGCGGAGAAAGTCGTGGCTCATGGGTTTTACTGCGCTCAAGCTCGATCCGCTGCCGTCGCCGTGGCGCAGCTGGATACCCAAAGAACACGAAGCGCGCGCGGTCGCGGTGATCAAGGCGGTGCGCGACGCCGTGGGGCCGGACGTCGACATACTCATCGACCAGCACCGGCGGCTGGCGCCGATGCACGCGATACCGCTGGACAAGAAGCTCGCCGAATTCGGGCTCTACTGGATGGAAGAGCCGTGCATCGCGGAAAACGCGGAAGGGCTGGCCGAAATCCGGCGCGCGACCGGGCTGCCGATCGTGATCGGAGAGGCGACCTACCTCAAGCAGGGATTCCGCCCGCTGCTCGAAGCGCGCGCGGCGGACATTCTGAATCCCGACGTCGCCTGCTGCGGCGGCATCCTCGAGTTGAAGGAAATCGCCGCGATGGCGGAACCGTTCATGGTCGCGATGTCGCCGCACAATTACAATTCGACGACGCTGGGATTGTCGGCGACCGTGCACGCGTCGGCGGTGATGCCCAACTTCATCATCACCGAATATTTTCTGCCGTTCGTCGAGTTTTGCGACAAGATATCGCCGAACCAGTTGAAGCCGAAGAACGGTTACATCGATCTGCCGACCGCGCCGGGTCTCGGCATCGATCTCGACGAAGAGGCGTTGAAGCAATACCCGGCCAAGGTTTATCCGGCGCGCAAACTGCGCCATCCCGCGGACGAAGGGCCGTAAGCGTCGCCGGCGCGTAAAGCGCGGGCCTAAACCTTGAGCGTGATCGCGACCTGATCGCCGCGCGGCGTGAGTTCCGTGCCGAACGGTGCGCTGCGCTTGCGTAATGTCCGCCAGCGTCGCCTGTTCGTTGGCGAGCGTGCACAGCACCGACTCGTTGGCGTCGTTGTGGCGCACGAACTGAAACGTCGCGCTCTTGACCGCTTTGCCGTCAACACCGATGCGCGCCATCATGCCGACCCAGTCGCCGTGTTTCTTGCCGCCGTGGCCGGTGTGAAACGAAAAACTGCCGAGTCCGTAGAAGACGGGTTTGCCTTTGTAGACTTCGACCGGCAGCGAGTAATGCGGCCCGTGGCCGATCACGATGTCCGCGCCCGCATCGATGGCGGCGTGCGCGATCTCGGGCATGTATTCAAGCACGTCCTGATGCAGTCCCCAATGACACGAGGCGACGAGGACGTCGCATTTCGCTTGCGCAACGCGGCGACGTCGTCCTTGTACTGCTGCAGATACTTGGGGTCGGCCCACGTCTTGATGATGGGCGGCAGGCCCGGGCGGTTGCAGGGCGGAATCTCGGGCCGCGTTTTGTGCAGCGGCAACTGGTACGCGGTGTGGCCGCGGATGACCGCGACGCCGGGCGCGTTGTCGCCGGCTTCGTGATTGGTCGGCCAGTACACGGACGTGCGCTGCAGAAAGCCGAAGCGCACGCCGTTGCGTTCGACGATCACCGGCGCGCGCGCCGCCGCGCGGTTCGCGCCGGCGCCGGTATGCGGGATCTTCAGTTCATCGAGCCGCGCAATCGACGACTTGATCGCGGCCTCGCCATAGTTGACGTTGTTGGCGATGCCGACGGCGTGGATGCCGGCGCGTTTGAGCGCCTCGCCGCCGGCGCCCGGATGCGCGAAAAAGCCTTCGGTATCGACGGAATGCCCGCCCGGCGGATCGTACAGGCAGCACTCGAGATTGCTGAATACGACGTCGGTGGCGCGGAATTCCTCGACCACGCGTTTGAACGGGACAGCGGGGTCGGTGACGTTCATCAGGTTGACGTCACCCGTCAGTATCATGCTAAGCGGCATAGGGATCCAGACTGTAATGTGAAGGTCTAACGATAGGCAGGCGTGCAGGAACGATTCACAGCGAAGCATGCTGGCGTATGCCGCAGCCTATATAATGGGCCGGCGACAAGAATAGCACGGCTGAAAATCAGCCGGGATTGCGCTCGCGGACGATATTCCGGCGTGCGCGGCGAAATCAAACGGAGGAAACATGTCTGCTGGCGGTGGCTTGCGTTTCACCGTGGTCGCATGCGCCGGTTGATGCTGGCCGGTTCCGCGCTGGGGGCAAAGTTATCCGGTCAAACCGATCCGCGTGATCGTGCCGTTCGCGCCCGGCGGCAACACCGACATCATCGCGCGCGTGTTCACGCCCAGGATGGCGGAAAACCTCGGCCAGCAGATCGTGGTGGAAAACCGCGGCGGCGCCGGCAGCGTGATCGGCACCGAAATCGTCGCCAGGGCCGCGCCCGACGGCTACATGCTGCTGGTGGTTTCCGCGGCGCATACCATCAATCCGGCGATGATCAAGAAGCTGCCGTACGATTCGGTCAGGGATTTCGCGCCGATTTCGCTGATCGCGGATGTGCCGACCGCGTTCGTCGTGCATCCGTCGCTGCCGGCGAAGACCGTCAAGGAGTTCATCGCGATTGCACGCGCGCGGCCCGGACAAATCAATTACTCGACCGCCGGCACCGGCACCGTGGGCCATCTCGCGGCGGAACTCTTGAGCTCGATGGCCCATATCAAGCTCGTGCACGTGCCCTACAAGGGCAGCGGCCCGTCGATGGTCGATCTCGTCGCCGGGCACGTGCAAATGCAGTTATCCAGCATGCCGGCGGCGATCCAGCACGTGCGCACGGGGCGGCTGCGCATGATCGCGCAGACCGGCAAAGCGCGCTCCGCGGCGGCCCCTGATACGCCGACGATGGTGGAATCCGGGCTTCCCGGCTTCGTGGTTTCGAGCGGCTTTGGCATGATGGCGCCGGCGGATACGCCGCGCGCCATCATCGAGCGCGTCCACGCCGCGCTGGTGAGGGCGCTGAACGACGCCGTGGTGAAGGAGAACCTGAGCAAGCAGGGCGCCGAGGTGGTTGCCAGCACGCCTGACGAATACGCGGAGTTCAACCGCGCCGAGATCGCGAAGTGGATCAAGGTCGTGGCGCAGGCGGGCATCGCTGCCGAATAAGCAGGCGCGCGTGGCGGACGCCGTGCGGTCGCGAGCGGGCCTCAAATCGGCGCGCGCGATGGATTTGATATCCGCGCGCCAGTTTGCTAGTGTGGGCATCGCGCGGTCTTGCGCGAGGAGGGTCGTATGTTCAAGCATATCCTGATCCCCACGGATGGTTCCGAGCTGTCGCAGAAGGCCATACGGACCGGCATCGAACTGGCCAAGTTCCACGGCGCGCGCGTCACCGGCGTGCATGCCATTCCCGACTATCACCTGATGATCGCGTACGAAGGCGCGTTCGATCCGGTCACTGAAGAGCGCATCGAAAAAGAGGCGCGGCTGCGCGCCGAAAGCTATCTCGAGTTCATCCAGAAATCGTGCCGCGAAGCGGGCGTGCCCTGCGAGACCGTTTGCGAAACGAGCGACCATCCGTATGACGCGATTCTGAAGACCGCGGACAGCCACAATTGCGATCTGATACTGTTGCATTCGCACGGACGCAAGGGACTCGCGGCAGTGCTGCTGGGCAGCGAAACGCGCAAGGTTTTGACCTACGCCAAAATTCCCGTCATGGTTGTCCGCTAGACGCGTGCCCTGACGAGCGCGGCTCCGCGGCTTGCAATAATTACCGTAATCTATTGTATTTATATTGAGTATTTTAAATTTTCTATGCGAGCATAGAAAGTTATATTGCATAGCAGCAGAAAACGCTTGCAAAGAGGCCTGATTTCAGCCACAATGGTCGTTGCGTTGGGCATCTTTACAGGTGTCGGCGCATATCCTCCAAAACCTCCTCCTTTGGTGGAACCTCAGCGCAACCCTCAGGGGTTGCGCTTTTTTTTGTCCGCGAAGCGGGTCTCGACGGGCGCGCTGGCGCGGTTCCCGGCGATCGGTCACGCTTGAGCCAATTGGTTGTTGCGTCGCAAAATATGGCTTCCGGCAAGTTTCGCCGTGGTTGGCGCCGCCAGACGGCGCAAGCGGCCAGCCAATACCAGCCCGAGTCGTGATGCACGGCGCTGCGCACGGCGGCGCACGCGTCAGCGTTGGCGGCAGGCCGTCGACTATCGAATCGGCTATACTTCGCGCGGCACGCAGTTGCGTGTTCAATTCGACTGTCGAAATCGTTGCGCGGGAGGGCCGGCAGCAAACGCGTCGCGCACCGCGATTTTCGGCCGTAGTCATGCGTATCAATTCACTCAAACGGCAATATTGACTGCGGTCAAGGCTCGCTGGCGCGTCCGCGGTTAAGTTATCGACAACCCGAGCGCGGGCCGACGCCGGCTGCGCGCGTCATCGGAAGGTAGTCAATGAAGATACACGAATACCAGGCGAAGGAAATCCTGCGCCAGCACGGCGTTACGACTCCGCGCGGCATCGCGTGCTTCAGCGTTGACGAAGCGGTCGCGGCGGCCCAGAAACTCGGCGGCAAGGTGTGGGTCGTGAAGGCGCAAATTCACGCCGGCGGCCGCGGCAAGGGCGGCGGCGTCAAGGTCGCGAAATCGATCGATGAAGTGAAACAACACGCGGGCCAGATCCTCGGCATGATGCTAAAGACGCATCAGACCGGCGCCGCAGGGACAGAAAGTGCGGCGGCTGCTGGTCGAAGAGGGCGCCGACATCAAGAAGGAACTGTATCTCGGCATGGTGGTGGACCGCGGCACCCAGCGCGTGTGCCTGATGGCGAGCAGCGAAGGCGGCATGGACATCGAGGAAGTCGCGGCCAAGACGCCCGAGAAAATCCACAAGGTTTTCATCGACCCGGCGAGCGGCCTGAAAGACAGCGAGGCGGACGATATCGCGCGCAAGATCGGCATACCCGAAGCGTCGGTGGCCAAAGCGCGCCCCGCGTTGAAGGGCCTCTACCAGGCGTTCGATGCGACCGATGCATCGCTCGCCGAGATCAATCCGCTGATCCTGACCGGCGGCGGCGACGTGATCGCGCTCGACGCGAAAATGAATTTCGACGACAACGCGCTGTTTCGCCATCCCGAGATCGTCGCGATGCGCGATCTCGACGAGGAGGACCCGGCCGAGATCGAGGCGTCGAAATTCGATCTCTCGTACATCTCGCTCGACGGCAACATCGGCTGCCTCGTCAATGGCGCGGGTCTTGCCATGGCGACGATGGACATCACCAAGCTGTACGGCGGCAGCCCGGCGAATTTTCTCGACGTCGGCGGCGGCGCGTCGGCCGAGAAGGTGACCGAGGCGTTCAAGATCATGTTGAAGAACCCCGCGGTCAAGGCGATCCTGGTCAACATTTTCGGCGGCATCATGAAGTGCGACGTCATCGCCGAAGGCATCGTGGTGGCGGCCAAGCAGGTCAAGCTCACAGTACCTCTGGTGGTGCGGCTCGAAGGAACCAACGTCGAACTCGGCAAGAAGATACTCGCCGAATCGGGGCTGCCCATCATTTCCGGCAACAATATGGCCGACGCCGCCGAAAAGGTCGTTGCCGCGGCGCGGGGGAAATAGCCATGTCGATACTGATCAATAAAAATACGCGCGTGATGACGCAGGGCATCACCGGCAAGACCGGCCAGTTTCACACCAAGATGGGCAAGGAATACGCGAACGGCGCCCACTGCTACGTGGCGGGCGTCAATCCGAAAAAGCCCGGCGAGGCGTACGAAGGCATACCGATTTTCGCGACCGTGAAGGAAGCGAAGGCAAAAACCGGCGCCAACGTGTCCGTGATCTACGTGCCGCCGCCGTTCGCGGCGGCCGCCATCGACGAAGCGGTCGATGCGGACCTCGATCTCGTGATCTGCATCACCGAAGGCATACCGGTGCGCGACATGATACGCACCAAGTACCGGATGCAGGGCAAGCGCACGAAGCTGATCGGTCCCAACTGTCCGGGCGTCATCACGCCGGAAGAAATCAAGATCGGGATCATGCCGGGGCACATCCACAAGAAGGGCCCGGTCGGCGTGGTGTCGCGTTCCGGCACGCTGACCTACGAAGCGGTCGGGCCAGTTGATGGAGCAGGGCCTCGGGCAATCGTCGTGCGTGGGCATCGGCGGCGACCCGGTCAACGGGTTGAAGCATATCGACATCATGAAGATGTTCAACGACGATCCGGCGACCGAGGCGGTGGTCATGGTCGGCGAGATCGGCGGCGCCGACGAAGAGGAATGCGCGCGCTGGATCAAGGCCAACATGAAAAAGCCGGTGGTCGGTTTTATCGCCGGCGTCACCGCGCCGCCGGGAAAACGCATGGGGCACGCGGGCGCGATCATCTCCGGCGGCAAAGGCACCGCGGCGGAGAAACTGGCGGTGATGGAAGAGTGCGGCATCAAGGTCACGCGCAATCCGGCGGAGATGGGCAAGCTGCTGAAGATCGGTATTGAAGTAGGCGGCGGCATCGCATTTGCCGCATCAGAGCTGTTGATTTTGCGCCCGTGGATGCGGGCGCATTTTGTTTCAGCCGGGCGCGCGGTTGTTATCCGGCGCGCATCCGCAGCAACCGGAGGAATGATCGTTGGACGAAGCAATCACCAGTAACAAGCGCGGCAAACCCAAAGGCCGCGCGGTCGACGCCACGGCGTTGGCCGAAGTGCAGGCGCTGCTCGGCGCGGCACCGCGCCGGCGCGATCTGTTGATCGAGCACCTGCACAGGATCCAGGACCGTTACGGCCGCATTTCGGCCGCGCACATCGTGGCGCTCGCGCGCGAGATGGCGCTGGCGACCGCGGAGGTGTACGAGGTCGCGACGTTTTATCATCACTTCGACGTCGATCAAGGAAGGCGACGCGACGCCGCCCGCGCTCACGGTGCGCGTCTGCGATTCACTGTCGTGCGAACTCGCCGGCGCGCAGCCGCTGCTCGAAGACGCTGCGGGCAACGCTCGGACCGAACGTGCGCGTGATTCCGGCGCCGTGCATCGGACGCTGCGAAGAGGCGCCGGCGGTGGTGGTCGGCCAGAATCCGGTCGCGCGCGCGACGGTGGAGAGAGTCCAGGCGCAGGTCGCGGCGAAAAATACGCGCTGCGCGGTCGCGCGCTACATCGGCTTCGACGAGTATCGCAAACACGGCGGCTACAAAATCGCCGCTGAATGTCTGGCGGGCAAGCGCGATGCCGAAGACATCCTGAAAACGATGGAAGCCTCCAGCCTGCGCGGGCTCGGCGGCGCGGGTTTTCCGACCGGCCGCAAGTGGCGCATTCTGCGCGGCGAACGCGCGCCGCGCCTGATGGCCGTCAATATCGACGAGGGCGAGCCGGGAACGTTCAAGGACCGCTATTACCTCGAGCGCGATCCGCACCGCTTTCTCGAAGGCATGGTGATCGCGGCGTGGACGGCGCAGATTTCCGAGGTCTATATTTACCTGCGCGACGAGTACGCGGGCTGCCGCGCGATACTCGAGCGCGAGATCGCCGCGCTGCAGAAAAATCCGCCGTGCGCGCTGCCGCCGATCCATCTGCGGCGCGGCGCCGGCGCCTACATCTGCGGCGAAGAGTCCGCGATGATCGAATCGATCGAGGGCAAGCGCGGCATGCCGCGGCTGCGCCCGCCGTACGTGGCGCAGGTCGGATTGTTCGGCCACCCGACGCTCGAGCACAACATGGAAACGCTGCTACTGGGTGCGCGACATTCTCGAAAAAGGCGCGCAGTGGTTTGCCGGGCACGGCCGCCACGGCCGCAAGGGGCTGCGTTCGTTCTCGGTGTCCGGCCGCGTCAACAAGCCCGGCGTGCATCTCGCACCCGCCGGCATCACCGTCAAGGAACTGATCGCCGAGTATTGCGGCGGCATGCTGCCGGGACACAAGTTCTACGCCTACCTGCCGGGTGGCGCGTCGGGCGGCATACTGCCGGCCTCCATGGGCGATATTCCGCTCGACTTCGACACGCTGCAGCCGCACGGCTGCTTCATCGGGTCGGCCGCGGTGATCATTCTGTCCGATCGCGACAAGGCGAGTGCGGCGGCGCGCAACCTGATGAAATTTTTCGCGGACGAATCGTGCGGCCAGTGCACGCCGTGCCGCGTCGGCACCGCCAAGGCGCTCACCCTGATGCAGGCGCCGCAGTGGAACAAGGCGCTGCTCGAGGAACTTTCCGGCGCGATGGCTGACGCATCGATATGCGGGCTCGGCCAGGCGGCGCCCAACCCGGTGCGCTGCGTGGTCAAGCATTTCGCGCACGAGATCGAATAAAATTTGCCGCAAGGACGCCAAGGAATCGAAGCTCTTGATTCTTCGCACCTTCGCGCCTTTGCGGTGAAGCTTTGGGTAATCATGACAGCGATGAGCAAACAGGAATACGCAGCGATGCCGGTCGAGTTCAAGTTGAACGGCAAGGACTGTCGTCGGCTATGGCCACGAGACCATCATCCAGACGGCCAAGCGCCTCGGCGTCGAAATTCCGCACCTGTGCTACAAGGACGGCATGCGCCCGGACGGCAACTGCCGCGCGTGCATGGTCGAAATCAAGGGCGAGCGCGTGCTCGCGCCCTGCGTGCTGCCGCAAACCCGCGCCGGGCATGGAAGTCACGAGCGACAGCGCGCGCGCCGTCGCGTCGCAGAAAATGGTGCTCGAACTCTTGCTGTCCGACATGCCCAAAGAGCGTCACACGCTCAATTCCGAACTCGATCAGTGGGCGGGCAAGCTGAAGGTCGGCAAGCCGCGCTTCGCGGCGCGCCACCAGCCCAAGGCCGATCTGTCGCACTTCGGCATGGCGGTCAATCTCGACTCGTGCATCCAGTGCACGCGTTGCGTGCGCGCCTGCCGCGAGGAGCAGGTCAACGACGTGATCGGCTACGCGTTCCGCGGCGAGCATTCCAAAATCGTGTTCGACCTCGACGACCCGATGGGGAACTCGAGTTGCGTCGCGTGCGGCGAATGCGTGCAGGCCTGTCCGACCGGCGCGCTGATGCCGGCGCGCAATGCCGGCATGGTCAAGCCCGACAAGCAGGTGCACTCGGTGTGCCCGTACTGCGGCGTCGGCTGCCAGCTCACCTACAACATCAAGGACAACAAGATCCTGTCCGTCGACGGCCGCGACGGGCCGTCGAACCACAACCGCCTGTGCGTCAAGGGGCGCTACGGCTTCGACTACGTGAACCACAAGCAGCGTTTGACCAAGCCGCTGATACGCAAGGCCGGCGTGCCGAAGTCGGTGGAGTTGGCGATGGACCCGGCCAATCCGCTGGAATATTTCCGCGAGGCGAGCTGGGAGGAGGCGCTCGATTTCGCCGCCGGCAAGCTCGACAGAGATTCGCGATCAAGGCGGCGCGCGCGCCGGCCGCAATGCGCTGTGCGGATTCGGCTCGGCCAAGGGCAGCAACGAAGAAGCGTACTTGTTCCAGAAACTCGTGCGCACCGGTTTCGGCAGCAACAACGTCGATCACTGCACGCGGCTGTGCCACGCTTCGAGCGTCGCCGCGCTGATGGAAGGTGTCAGTTCGGGCGCGGTGTCGAACCAGGTCAACGACGTCGCGAATGCGGAAGTGGTGTTTCTGATCGGCGCCAATCCGACTTCCAACCATCCGGTGGCGGCGACCTGGATCAAGAACGCGGTGAAGCGCGGCGCGAAGCTGATCGTCGCCGATCCGCGGCGCAATGATCTCGCGCGGCACGCCACGCATTTCCTGCAGTTCAAGCCCGACACCGACGTTGCCCTGCTGAACGCGATGATGCACACCATCGTGCACGAAGGGCTCGTCAACGAGGATTTCATCCGCAGCCGCACCATCGGTTACGAGGAGTTAAAGCGCAACGTCGCCAATTACAGCCCGGAGGCGATGGCGCCGGTGTGCGGCATTCCGGCCGACACGATCAAAACGGTGGCGCGCCTGTATGCGAAATCGAAGGGCTCGATGATCTTGTGGGGCATGGGCATCTCGCAGCACATCCACGGCACCGACAACGCGCGCTGCCTGATCGCGTTGTGCATGATGACCGGCCAGATCGGCCGCCCCGGCACCGGCCTGCATCCGCTGCGCGGCCAGAACAACGTGCAGGGCGCGTCGGACTCGGGCCTGATCCCGATGGTGTTTCCGGATTACCAGCGCGTCGACAATCCCGCTGCGCTCGCGCGCTTCGAAAAGCTGTGGGGCGCGACACTCGATCCCAAGCCGGGCCTGACCGTGGTCGAGATCATGGACGCGGTGCACGCCGGCAAGATCCGCGGCATGTACATCATGGGCGAAAACCCGGCGATGTCGGACCCCGACGCGCATCACGCGCGCGAGGCGCTGGCCAAGCTCGATCATCTCGTGGTGCAGGAAATCTTCCTGACCGAAACCTGCTATTACGCCGACGTTATTCTGCCGGCGACCGCATGGCCCGAGAAAACCGGCACGGTGACCAACACCGATCGCATGGTGCAGCTGGGCCGCCAGGCGCTGGACGGCACCGGGCGACGCGCGGCCCGACCTGTGGATCATCCAGGAGATCGCGCGCCGCATGGGCCTCGCCTGGAATTACGACGGCGCGCGCGACGTGTTCAACGAAATGCGCAAGGCGATGAACTCGATCGCCGGCATTACGTGGGAGCGGCTCGAAGCCGAGTCGTGCGTCACCTACCCGTGCGAGAAAGAGGGCGACCCGGGCGAGCCGGTCGTGTTCATCGACAAATTCCCCACGCCGACCGGCCGCGCGAAACTCGTGCCCGCGGACATCATTCCGGCCGCCGAACAGCCCAACAAGGAATTTCCGTTCGTGCTGATCACCGGCCGCCAGCTCGAGCACTGGCACACCGGCGCGATCACGCGCCGCGCCGCGGTGCTCGATGCGATCGAGCCCGAGCCGGTCGCGTCGGTTCATCCGCTCGATCTCGACGCCCTCGGCGCCAAACCCGGCGACGTGATCACGGTGGCGTCGCGGCGCGGCATTATTTCGCTCTACGCGCGCGCCGACGACGGCACGCCGCGCGGCGCGGTGTTCATCCCGTTCTGCTTTTACGAGGCGGCGGCGAATCTTCTGACCAACCCGGCGCTCGATCCGTTCGGCAAGATCCCGGAATTCAAGTACTGCGCGGTCAAGCTCATGCGCGGCGGCGAACTGACGCCGCGTTCGAGCTACGGCGGCGGCCAGGCGATGAAGGCGCTGGCAACGGCGTAAGCTTGCCGCAAAGACGCGCGGATCGAAGCCAAATCGGATCAAACGACGATTCATGGACAGCGCGCCGATCGTCGGCAGGAACACTGGGCGCACAAGGGCGACGTAAAACTGTTTTTGTGGGAGAAGCGGGCGCCGTGCGCAGCCGAACCGCGGCACGCTGGTTTTCGTGCACGGCTCGTCGATGGCGTCGACGCCGGGCTTCGATTTTCAGATGCCGGGCAAGCCCGACGCCTCGATGATGGACTGGTTCGCGCGCCGCGGCTTCGACACGTGGTGCATCGACATGGAAGGCTACGGCCGCTCAAGCAAGCATCGCGACATCAACTGCGACGTCGCCAACGGCGCCGACGATATCGAGGCCGCGATCGATTACATCGTCAAAACGCGCGGCACCGAAAAATTTCTGTTCTACGGCAGTTCGTCCGGCGCCTTGCGCGCGGCGCTCTACGCGCAGCGCCATCCGGAGCGCGTCGCGCGGCTCGTGTTGAGCGCATTCGTGTGGACCGGCAAGGGCAGCCCGACGCTCGCGGAGCGCACGAAAAAGCTGCCCGAGTATCTGCGCGCACAATCGCCGCAAGATCGACCGCGCGTTCGTGCAGACGATGTTCACGCGCGACCACGACGGCGGTGCGGACCAGGCGGTGATCGACGCCTACGCCGCACAGATCCTCGCGCTCGACGATTCGGTGCCGACCGGTACTTACGTCGACATGTGCGCGAAGCTGCCGCTCGTCGATCCGCAGCGGATCACGGCGCCCACGCTCATCATGCGCGGCCAGTACGACGGCATCGCGGCGATGGAAGACCTGCTCGAATTCTTCAAGCTGCTGCCGAATCCGGACAAGCAGTTTGCCGTGATGCCGGGCATCGCCCACAACAGCACCAAGGCCGTCAACTACGCGATTGCCTACCACATCCTGCTGTCGTTCTTGACCCAGCCCGCGCCGATTTACCGCGGTTGACTCCATGGCACGTGCGCATCAAAGTTTCGCAAGGCCGCGGATATTCTGCGCGGCACGTTCGCATCATTCGCGTCGGATTACCCCGCGGCCGAGCGCATGAAGTGGGCGCGCGTGGTGAGTCAGTCCTGCGCCTGACGCGGAAAACCGGTGCGGATTATTGACTGCGGTCAAGGCCGAACCCGTAAGTGAAGCCTATATTCCCCAGTCCGCGCGCCGCGGCGGCGAAAATAAGATGAATTCCCGTCCTCAAAATTTCTGTTAAAGGTGGAGCATCATGGCGTTATCCGACATTGAAATCGCGCAAGCCGCGAAGATGCAGCGCATCACCCAGGTTGCCGCGAAACTGGGCATTCCCGAAGATCACCTCGTGCCATACGGCCATTACAAGGCCAAGGTGTCGCTCGAATACGTCGACAGCCTCGCCGGAAAAAAAGACGGCAAGTTAATCCTGGTGACGGCGATCAGCCCGACGCCCGCCGGCGAAGGCAAGACCACCACCACCGTGGGCCTCGGCGATGCGTTGAACAAGATCGGCAAAAAAGCCGTGATCTGCCTGCGCGAGCCGAGCCTGGGCCCGGTGTTCGGCGTTAAGGGAGGGGCTGCCGGCGGCGGCTACGCGCAAGTCGTGCCGATGGAAGACATCAATCTGCACTTTACCGGCGACTTCAACGCGATCGCGCTCGCCAACAACTTGTTGTCCGCGGCGCTCGACAATCATATCCATCACGGCAACGCGCTGGGCATCGATGTACGGCGCATCGCGTGGAAGCGCGTGATGGACATGAACGACCGCGCGTTGCGCGACATCACGGTCGGCCTCGGCGGTCCCGGCAACGGCTACCCGCGCCAGGACGGCTTCGACATCGTGGTCGCCTCCGAGGTGATGGCGATATTCTGCCTCGCGAATTCGCTCAAGGACCTGAAGACCCGCTTGGGCAACATCGTCGTCGCCTACACGCGCGAGCAAAAGCCGGTGCTCGCCAAGGACCTGAAGGTGCACGGCGCGATGACGGTGCTGCTTGAAGGACGCGCTGCAGCCGAACCTGGTGCAGACGCTCGAAAACAATCCGGCTTTCATCCACGGCGGACCGTTCGCCAATATCGCGCACGGCTGCAACTCGGTGATCGCGACCAGGACCGCATTGAAGCTCGCCGACTACGTCGTGACCGAGGCCGGCTTCGGCGCCGATCTCGGTGCCGAGAAGTTCGTCGACATCAAGTGCCGCAAGTCCGGCCTGCGGCCGTCGGCGGTGGTGATCGTGGCGACGGTGCGCGCGCTGAAGTACCATGGCGGCGTCGATCTCAAGGAACTCAACAAGGAAAACCTCGCCGCGCTGGAGAAAGGCGTGGCCAACCTCGAGCGCCACGTCAATAACATCCGCAATCATTACGGGTTGCCGTGCGTGGTTTCGATCAACCAGTTCACGTTCGATACCGCCGCCGAGATCGAACTCTTGAAGAAGAAAATGGCGCATCACGAAGCGCCGGTGATTCTTGCCAAGCACTGGGCGGAAGGCGGCGCGGGTGCCGCCGAAGTCGCGCACGCCGTGGTCGACCTGATTGAAAAAGTGCCTGCCAACTTCAAGTTCGTCTACGATGACGCGATGCCGCTGTGGGACAAGATCAAGACCATTGCCACCAAGATCTATGGTGCTGCCGACGTCACCGCGGACAGCAAGGTGCGCGGCCAGATCAGGAAACTGCAGGACGATGGTTACGGCCATTACCCGGTGTGCGTCGCCAAGACGCAGTACTCGTTTTCAACCGACCCGCAACTGCGTGCCGCCCCCAGCGGTCACCTGATCAACATACGCGAAGTGCGGCTCGCCGCCGGCGCGGAATTCGTGGTCATGGTGTGCGGCGACGTGATGACCATGCCGGGTCTGCCCAAGGTGCCGTCGGCCGAGAAAATCGACCTGGACGAGAACGGCAAAGTGGTCGGGTTGTTTTAAGCCGGCAAGGTTGGCGCTGCCCGCCGGCCGTGGTTTATTTCCGATGGTGTGCCCCGGCACCGTCGGGTATCATTTATTGCCTAGTTGCGGCATGGGCGCCCACCCAGGCGTAAACAGGGAGGAAGGGTTTCATGGAATTTTTAGCAGAAATACAGACGGTGCAATTCTGGGTCGGATTAATGGCCGTCATCTGGATCAATATCATCCTGTCCGGCGACAATGCGGTCGTGATCGCGCTCGCGGCGCGCTCGCTGCCCAAGCACCAGCAAGGCAAAGCCATATTCTGGGGTGCGGGCGCGGCGGTGGCGTTGCGTATCATACTCACCATCATTGCGGTCGAGGCACTGAAGTGGCCTTACCTCAAGATCATCGGCGGGCTGCTGCTGTTCTGGATCGCGGTCAAACTGCTGATGCCCGAAGACGGCGAGGCGGACATCGAAAGCTCGGACAATCTGATCCAGGCAATCAAGACCATCCTGATTGCCGATTTGGTGATGAGCCTGGACAACGTGATTGGCGTGGCGGCGGCGGCGAAAGGCAGCACACTGCTGCTCGTGCTGGGGCTCGTGATCAGCATCCCGCTGGTGATCTTCGGCGCCACCATCCTGATGAAGCTGATGGAGCGCTATCCGATCATCATCACCATCGGCGCCGCGCTCATCGGTTATGTCGCCGGCGAGATGCCGGTCACCGATCCGGCCGTGGTCAAATGGTTCGAAGCCAACGCACACTGGTTGATAGATTTCGAGGCGTTTGCGGCCGGCCCGATCAAGCTGGAGTTGTCGGCAGCGGGACTGCTCGGCGCGGCCGTCGTCGTGGTGCTGGGCAAATGGCTGGCTGCACGCGCTGCGCATGCGGAAGCAAAAGTTGTCGATTTGGCCGCCGACGAGCAACGGACCAAGTCGAGCTGAGCTCGACGACACATTGGGAGTCATGCGATGCTGAAAGTATTAATTCCGGTTGACGGCTCGAAAAACTCGTTGCGCACGGTGCGGTTTGTGATACGGAAAGCAGCGCTCTACAAGGAACCGCTTGAACTTCATCTGCTCAACGTCCAGCACCCGTTTCCCGGCACCGTGCGCGGCGTGCACGAAGAGGCCGAGAAATATCATCACGACGAAGGCATCAAGGCGCTCGCCGGCGCGCGCAAGCTGCTCGACGACGCGGGGCTGAAATACGTGTACCACATCAGTGTCGGCGGGGCGGGCGAGGTCATCGCGCATTTCGTCAAGGACAAGAAGATCGAGCAGGTCGTGATGGGCACGCGGGGTGCCGGCGCGGTGGCCAATATGCTGCTCGGATCGGTCGCGACCAAGGTGCTGCATCTGGTAGACGTGCCAGTATTGCTGGTGAAATAAACGGGGCGCGGCGTCCCGCGCTTGGAGGCGCATCATTCACCCTTATTCCGCACTGAAACTGGGCTGGGTGTTATGCGCGCTGATCGCGCTATTCGCGGCGGGCGCATGCGCTGGCGAATGGGAACCAACCAAGCCCGTAGAAATTCTGGTGCCAGCTGGCACCGGTGGCGGCGCTGATCAAATGGCGCGACTGCTGCAGGGCATAGTTACCAAGCACAAATTGATGCGGCAGCCGCTGATTGTCGTCAACCTGTCGGGTGGCGACGGTGCGGAGGCGTTCCTTGCGATGAAGGAAGCCAAAGGCAATCCGCACAAAATCGTTATTACACTCTCCAATATTTTTACCACGCCGCTCGCGAGCAAGGGCGTGCCGACGTGGCGCGAAATGACGCCGGTTGCGATGCTGGCGCTCGATCAATTCGTCCTGTGGGTCAACGCTAAGACGTCATACAAGACCGCGCAGGAGTATCTCGCCGCGGTGAAGGCGGCTGGACCGAACACATTCAAAATGGGTGGTACCGGATCGAAACAGGAAGACCAGATAATTACGTTCGCGATCGAGAAGGCCGCCGGGGTCAAGTTTACCTACATCCCGTTCAAGAGCGGCGGCGAGGTTGCACTACGATTGGCCGATGGGCGGATTGATTCCAGTGTCAACAATCCGATCGAAGCGATCGTTCCATGGCGGCAAGGCAAATTGCGAGCGCTGTGCGTATTTAGTGATGCGCGCATAGCTCTTTACGCGACGGTGGCAGGCACGTCGTCGTGGCACGATATTGCTCCGTGCAAGGGGGCAGGTGTCGACTTTAATTACGCTATGCTGCGCGGGACTTTCTTGCCGGCCGGCGTGTCCGCCGGGCAAATTGCATTCTACGTCGATCTTTTCAAGCAGGTGCGCCGGACCGCGGAGTGGCAAAAGTTCATGGAAGAAGGCGCGTTTAATCCGACGTTCATGACCGACCCGGAATTCGGAAAGTGGGCCGCGCAGGCGGAAGCGATGCATAGAGATTGGATGCGTGAGGCGGGATTTCTTGACCAGGAGTAATTTTGGGTGCGGTGTGGCAAGCTGCTGCGCCAGCAGGGTATTTCAGCGAATTTGTCCCGCAATCGCTGGTAGTAATTAGGGTGATTCTTGACCGCGGTCAAGGGCCGAACGTACTCGGTTGCGTCACACTGATTTGAGGTAAGATTCAATAGGGCAACGCTTTTGTCCCGGCAGCCCGGAATCAAAGAGCGTGGATGTCTGTTGCGCCTGGCGCGGTCGAAATGATCGCGTCGGTGATGCCAGACACTATAGAAAATATCTTGAGGAGGTAGCCTATATGTCAAACGAGAGCGCCGCGCAGCTTGATCTCGCGCAACAAACGTACGGTCCGATCGTCGGCAACCGGTGGATTCAATTGGCTGCCGGTGTCATGGCGATGGTCGTCATTTCGAACTTTCAGTATGCCTTCACCCTTTTTACTCCCGGGCTGAAACAGCAGTTTGCGGACGTGCCCTATTCCGATATTGCCCTCATCTTTTCCCTGTTTATTCTCTTTGAAACCTGGCCGGTGCCGGTCGCCGGATACTTCATCGATAAATTCGGTATCCGCAATCTCATGCTCATAGGTTCCGTGCTCATTCTTCTGGGATGGGTGCTCGGAGGCATGTTCGCAACATCCGTTTTTCACTTGTACATCTATTACGGCGTTCTCGCCGGTACTGGCTGCGGCATCATCTACATCGCCACGGTCGCCAATGCGGTCAAATGGTTTCCCGACAAAAGGGGATTGGCGGCCGGCCTGACGGCGGCAGGATTTGGCGGCGGCTCGGCGCTTACGCTCATCCCGATCAGCGGCAGTATTGCGTCCATGGGTTGGGCCGGCGCCATGACCGCGTGGGGCATTGGTCAAGGCATTGTGGCCATCGCAATGGCGTTGATTTTGCATCACCCTCCCAAAGGCTGGTTGCCCAAAGATTGGGTGCAGCCCAAGGCGGTCGTGCAAACGCGGCAGGAGTATTCCGCGGCGCAGATGCTGTCGCAGAAAGAGTTTTATATCATGTACGCCATGTTCCTCATGGTCTGCACCGGCGGACTGATGACTACCGGCAACATGTCGCAGATCGCCAAGTCCCTCAACGTGTTCGACGCGAAGTTCATGGGCATCGCCATTGTTCCGTTCGTTGCAACCTTGGCGGGAGTTACCAATGCGTTCGCCCGCATCATGTGGGGCGCGGTCTCGGACCGGTTCGGCCGGGAATACACGATGGCCTTTGCCTTTGCGCTTGAAGGCGTGCTCATCTTCCTGATGACGCAGATTTCGGGAAATCCGATCGCGTTCATGATCCTGATGCCCTTTGTCTTCCTTGCCTGGGGCGAAATCTATGCGTTGTTCTCGGCGATAACGGGAGATGTCTTCGGCCCGAAAAACGCCTCGGGCAACTACGGCATACTGTATACGGCCAAAGGACTGTCTTCCATCATGGCCGGGTGGGGCGCGGCGGCGGTGGCTGCAGCTTATGCCGGTTCGTTCTCGGTGCCCTACTACATCGCAGCCGTATTCGACCTCACAGCGGCGGCCATGGCCCTTTTCGTCTTGCGGCCCATCATCAGGAAGAGAATCGCCGGGGAAGCCTGAGCGTGTCCGGTCATTCCCGCTATTTCGGGGATGACCGGGTGATGATGGAAAAAGCCGGGCTGCCGATGCAGCAGTCCGCGAAATTTGAACGCGTCATCAACCGCAAGATCGGTGGCGCACGGTCGCCGTTCCGCAATCGCTGATTGCGCGGCACGCGGCAACTGCGCCAAGAGGAAACCCTGCGACCAAAGGTGGTGATTGATGGATCGAGATCCACAAGGCCGCGCAAAGCGGCCCAGACTATCCGCTGGCTGCAACTCGCTCTCGGCATCGTCTGCATGGTGACGGTGGCCAATCTGCACTATGGCTGGTCGTTGTTCGTCAGCCCGCTCGATGCGAAATTCCAGTGGGGGCGGGAGGCGATTCAGTATCGCCTTCACCATCTTCGTGCTCACCGAGACGTGGCTGGTGCCCGTCACCGGTTATTTCAGCCGATCGCTTCGGCGCGCGACCGGTGGTGATGGCCGGTGGCATACTGGCGGGAATCTCCTGGAGCCTGAACGCGTGGGCCGGTTCGCTGACGATGCTTTATGTCAGCGCCGCAGTGGGCGGCGCCGGTGCCGGTGCGGTTTACGGCGCTTGTATCGGCCATGCGCTCAAATGGTTTTCCGACCGGCGCGGCCTCGCGGTCGGCTTGACCGCAGCGGGTTTTGGCACGGTCTCGGCGGCGACCGTGCTGCCGATCTATGTCGTGATACAGGCACACGGCTATGAAAACGCGTTTCTGTATTGCGGTCTCGGTCAGGGGCTGATCGTGATGCTGGCCGCACTGGGCATCACGTCGCCGGCCAGCGCCGAAATCAAACCGGGTAACCCCCGCGCGCCGCAGGACTCGCGCAGTTACCGCCCGCTGGAGGTGGCCGCGGCACCGGTGTTCTGGGTCATGTACTTGATGTTTTTTCTGGTGGCGGTGGCGGGACTCATGGCCATTGCGCAGCTCGCGCCGATCGCCAAGGAATTCAAAGTGGCCAATGTGCCGGTGACCATTGTCGATCTCACGTTGCCGGCGCTGGCATTCGCGCTCGCCATCGATCGCGTTTTCAGCGGCCTTACCCGGCCGTTCTGCGGCTGGGTGTCGGATCATATCGGACGCGAGAACACGATGTTCATCGCGTTTGGCATTGAAGCGTTCGCCATCTTGGGTGTTGCGCACTTCGGGCAGAATCCGCTTATGTTCGTGCTCCTGACCGGGCTCATATTCTTTGCCTGGGGCGAAATCTACAGCCTGTTCCCGGCAGCCTGTGCCGACGCGTTCGGCGCAAAGTATGCGGCGACCCATGCCGGTATGCTGCACACGGCGAAGGGCGCAGCAGCGCTGCTGATGCTGTGCGCAGGCGGATCGATGCCGCCGGGCGTGGACTGGCATGCGATGATTTATTGCGCGGCGGGATTGAACGCCGTGGCGTCAGCATTGGCGCTGCTGCTTGCTCAAACCGATGCGTGCGCGGCAACGCGCGTCCGATCACGCATCATCCGCCATTGCCTAGCGCACGGCCGACGCGCTGATCTGCTCGATTTTGGCGAGTTCGACTTCGGCCGCAATGAGGCTGTAGGTGAACGCGAGCACGGCCAGGATTAAGAGCACGCGCTCCGCGATGTACCAGAGCATGTTTCCGATCGCGGCCGCAGTGTCCGTCAGCCGTGTATCGCATAATTCGTATTGCCTTGTTTGTTCCATGTTGCCTCCCGTTTGGATTGAGATTGGAAAAATCTTCCGTGTTCGCCGCCTTGCCATGCGCGGCCCATTGCGCGAGAACATTGTCTCTGCGCGTGGCGGTAAACAAAATATGCTTGAAGTCCTAGGCCCGAGGGCAGGGGCGGGCGGGACAAACTAATTCGCCGCAGGCGCAAACGCCGCGTACGGCGCGACTACGGTAGGCCGCCGCATTACCACGAACCGTCAAGGCCCGACGCGGCGGCGGACTATGACCAAAGTCATAGCGCGCGGAGATAGCCTAGATTTTGCCGCGCTTATTCAGGCGGGAGAGGGTTTCCGGCGACAGATTGAGGTAGGCAGCGAGTTCTTTTTTCGGCAGTCGCTCGACCAGCGCCGCGTGCTTGCGCATGAAGCGCGCGACCCGGCCGGGCGCGTCGAGCAGATGCAGCGTGATGGTATGCGCCATCACTTCGCTCATCAGTTTCATGACCTCGAATTCAAACCCGCTCTTGATCGACGGATGCCGGTCCATGAACGCGACCCACTCTTCCATCGACAGCCGCGCGGTGCGCGCACGCGTGACCGCGCGGATCGAGTAGGGGATCGGCGTTTTCAGGCGCCACGCCGCGTAGCTGGTGTCGATTTCGGTTTCGGCCGCGAAGCGCAGGATCATTTCCTTGCCGGCCGGAGTGGACACGACGCGCTTCAAAATGCCGTCGAGGATGAAATACTGCTGCATCGACAAGTCGCCCTGGTTTTCGAGCAGCGCGCCCTTCGCGTAGTCGGTGATGTCGAGCAACGGCTCGAGTCTGTCCCATTCTTCGCGCGTCATTGACTTCAGCACCAGGTTCTGGCGCAACTGCAGGCGCACAATCTTGGCTTCAGGATGGCGGGCGAGAGAGGTCATTGGGCGGGGCGGCAACACCGGCTCATGAACTGGCGCATGATTGCCGTTGACCGCCGAAGTATACCAAATCGGCAAAAATTGACCGTGGTCAAGGCTCGTCGCGCGGCGACTGCATATATTTGAAACCCCTCAAAAAAACATCATTTCCGAGCGCATTGCAACAGCCATCCACCAACAGGAGATTTCGATGGATACGGTCACCGAAAGCAAAGGCACTGCCACCGGCACCGAAGAAGTGACCGACGGCTTTCACCTGGTCATCGATGCCCTCAAACTCAACGGCATCGACACGATCTTCGGTCTGCCCGGTATCCCGATCACCGACCTCACCCGCAAGGCACAGGCCGAAGGCATGCGCGTGATTTCGTTCCGCCATGAGCAGAACGCCGGCAACGCCGCCGCCATCGCCGGCTTCATGACGCAGAAGCCCGGCATCTGCCTGACGGTGTCCGCCCCCGGCTTCCTCAACGGCCTGACCGCACTGGCCAACGCCACCACCAATTGCTTCCCGATGATCCTCATCAGCGGCTCCAGCGAGCGCGAGATCGTCGACCTGCAGCAGGGTGACTACGAGGAGATGGACCAGTTGGCCATCGCCAAGCCGCTGTGCAAGGCCGCCTTCCGCGTGCTGCACGCCGAGGACATCGGCGTGGGCATCGCGCGCGCCATCCGTGCCGCCGTCTCCGGCCGCCCGGGCGGCGTCTACCTCGACCTGCCGGCCAAGCTGTTCGCGCAGACCATGGACGCGGAAGCCGGCAGGAAATCGCTGATCAAGGTGGTCGATCCGGCGCCGCGCCAGATTCCGGCCCAGGACGCCGTGCAGCGCGCCCTCGAACTGCTCAAGAGCGCCAAGCGTCCGCTCATCCTGCTGGGCAAGGGCGCCGCCTACGCCCAGGCCGACGCGGACATCCGCGCCCTGGTCGAGAAGACCGGCATCCCCTACCTGCCCATGTCCATGGCCAAGGGCCTGCTGCCCGACACGCACGAGCAGTCCGCTGCCGCCGCCCGCTCCTACGTGCTGCCCGAGGCCGACGTGGTGATGCTGGTCGGCGCCCGCCTGAACTGGCTGCTCTCGCACGGCAAGGGCAAGACCTGGGGCGGCAAGGACCACAAGGCGTGGGGCGGCCAGAAGTTCATCCAGATCGACATCTCGCCGCAGGAGGCGGACAGCAACGTCCGCATCGACGCCCCGCTGGTCGGCGACATCGGCTCCTGCGTGTCCGCGCTGCTTGCCGGCATCGGCTCCAACTGGGCCAAGCCGCCGGCCGAGTGGCTCGGCGCCATCGCCGAGCGCAAGAACAAGAACCTCGCCAAGATGGCCGAGACGCTGGCCAGGGATCCGACGCCGATGAATTTTCACAGCGCGCTGAACGTGGTGCGCGACATCATCAAGGCCAACCCGGACGCCATCCTGGTCAACGAAGGCGCCAACGCGCTGGACTTCACCCGCAGCATCGTCGACATGTACAAGCCGCGCAAGCGCCTGGACGTCGGCACCTGGGGCATCATGGGCATCGGCATGGGCTTTGCCGTCGCGGCCGCCGTGGTCAGCGGCCAGCCGGTGATCGCGATCGAGGGCGACAGCGCCTTCGGCTTCTCCGGCATGGAAGTCGAGACCATCTGCCGCTACAACCTGCCGGTCTGCGTGGTGATCTTCAACAACAACGGCGTCTACGGCGGCACCGACGTCAATCCGACCGGCGGCCCCGATGTGGCACCCACCGTGTTCGTCAAGGGCGCACGCTATGACAAGCTGATGGAGGCCTTCGGTGGCGTGGGCGTGCACGCCACGACCCCGGCCGAGTTGCGCACGGCAATGGAAGAAGCCATCCGCTCGAAGAAGCCCACGCTCATCAATGCCGTCATCGATGAAACCGCCGGCACCGAAAGCGGTCGCATCACGAGCCTGAATCCGCAAAGCGCAAAAAAGAAATAGCGCTGGGAGCGGACGCGAGAAGCGCGCTGCTCAAGCGGCCGCGAGCACGAGCGGACCAGCGCCGCTCACCTCGCAGCGAGAAACGATATCGAGTGAGGATCCAATGGAAGCATTGAAGGGCGTTCGAATTCTCGATATGACGCATGTGCAGGCAGGACCGACTTGCTCGCAGCTGCTCGCGTGGATGGGGGCGGACGTGATCAAGTTCGAGAAGCCGGCCGGCGATGCGACGCGCGGCCAGTTGCGCGACGTGCCGAACGCGGACAGCCTTTACTTCACGATGCTCAACTGCAACAAGCGCTCGATCACGGTCAACATGAAGTCGCCGGAAGGCAAGGCGGTGTTCGTCGAGTTGCTCGAAGAAGTGCGACATCCTCATGGAAAATTTCGGTCCCGGCGTGCTCGACCGGTTCGGGTTCACCTGGGAAAAAATCCACGAGATCAATCCGCGCATCGTGATGGGCTCGATCAAGGGCTTCGGTTCGAGCGGTCCGTATGCCGATTTCAAGGCGTACGAGAACGTCGCGCAGGCGATGGGTGGCGCGATGAGTACCACCGGCATGCCCGATGGCCCGCCGTTCGTCACCGGCGCGCAGATCGGCGACTCCGGCACCGGCCTGCATCTCGCGATCGGGCTGCTCGCCGCGCTGCACCAGCGCGATCGCACCGGCGAGGGACAATACGTCGAAGTGGCGATGATGGACGGCGTGATGAACCTGTGCCGCGTCAAATGGCGCGATCATCAGCGGCTGACGCGCCAGGAGCTGTCGGAGTATTCGCGGCCGACCGCAGGGCCTGGCCGCCACGCCGCGCGCCGGCAACGATTCCGGCGGCGGCCAGCTCGGCAATGCGATCAAGTGCAAGCCCGGCGGCGCGAACGACTATCTCTACGTCGTGGTGCAGGAAGCGGTGTGGGACGGGCTGGCCAAGCGCATTGGGCCGGAACTGGGCATGCCCGACCTGCCGACCGATCCGCGCTTCGTCAAGATCGGCGACCGCCGCAAGAACCAGACCGAAATGTGGCGCTTGATCGACCAGTTTGCGTCGAAGTACACCAAGCGCGAATTCATGGCCATCCTGAATCCGCTCGACGTGCCGTGCGGCCCCATCATGTCGACGGAGGATCTGGCGAACGACGAGCATGTGCGCGGTCGCGAGATGTACGTCGAACTCGACCATCCCCAGCGCGGCAAGTGGTACAACGTCGGCATGCCGATCAAGCTGTCGGCTTCGCCCGCGAAAATCGAACGCTCGCCGACGCTGGGCGAGCACACGGACGAGGTTCTGAAAGAAGTCCTCGGCTGGAACGACGCCAAGATTGCGGCGAAACGGCAGGCGGGCGCTTTTCGCATGCCGCCGAAGACCAAGTAAGAGAATGAGGCACTATGAAAATCGCGATTATCGGGCAGCAGGACTTTGGCAAGGCGGTACTCGAAGCGTTTCTCGCGCGCGGCGACACGGTCGCGGCCGTGTTTTGCGCGCCGGAAAAGGACGGCGCGCGCGCCGATGCATTGCGCGCGGCCGCGCAGGAGCGGGGCATCAAGGTTCACCAGTTCAAGTCGCTGCGCGCGCCGGAAGCGGCCCAGGCGATGCAAGAGGCCGGTGCGGACATCGGCATCATGGCCTTCGTGCTGCAGTTCGCGCCGCAGGAATTCGTCAATATTCCACGCCACGGCACCATCCAGTACCACCCGTCGCTGCTGCCCAAGTTTCGCGGCCCGAGTTCGATCAACTGGCCGATCATCAAAGGCGAAACCGAGACCGGCCTGACCATATTCCGTCCCAGCGACGGGCTGGACGAAGGCGCGGTCATTCTGCAAAAGAAGACGCCGATCGGTGCCGACGACACGCTGGGATCGATTTACTTCGACCGCCTGTTTCCGCTGGGCGTGAGCGCGATGCTGGAAGCGGCGGACCTGGTGGTCGCCGGCAAGCACACGGAAGTCGTGCAGGACGAGTCGCAGGCGAGCTATGAAGGCTGGTGCCGGTCGGCCGAGGCGAGGATAGACTGGGCCAAGCCGGTCGACCACGTCTACAACCTGATTCGCGGCTGCAATCCTGCGCCCGGCGCGTGGACGACGCACAACGGCAAGAAGTTACACATTTTTGACGCGCGCAAGCTGGTCTACCGGCGCTTTGCCGACGTTGCCGGCAAAATCGGCGAGGTCACCGAGGTATCGGCGCACAGCTTCAAAGTCACGGCGCAAGGCGGCGCGATAGAGGTGCTTAAAGCACGCTACGAGGACGGCAAGAAGCTGGCGGGCGGGGAGGTCGCGCAGGCAGGCGGGTTGACGCCGGGCAGCCTGCTTGGCGGTTGAATACGGGCTTAGATTTGGTTCGCCTGGAAAAGGCCACCTCGCAGGTGGCCTTTTTTTGTTTATCGCCGCGATACGTCCTGGTTAGAGCCGCAGGCGCTTACTAACCTTCAGGCGAGGCCGGCCATATGGCGCGCAATACGCATCGCTTGCGTAACTACGCTCAAGGCAAGCAAAATGTGCTTGGCCGTGCGGGAAAAGTTACGGCTCAAATCGGCGTATTGTGGCGCACTTATGAAAAAAATCATATACTTGTCAGCAAATACCGTAAAATAATTCAGTCTTCGGCGTTAACCCATTAGAATAAAAATATAAAAATTAGGTATTGGGATGAAAAATTTGACTTTTTGGAAGTCGGATTGGTTTCTGGGGATGGTGGTCACGCTGGTGCTGTTGATTGCATCGGGCGGTGATTTGATCCAGAGCCTGGAGCGCAAAGCGTACGACTTGGGAGTGAAGTCGGCGTCGCGCACGCCGTCCGAACGCATTGCGGTCATCGCGATCGACGATCAAAGCATCGCGAATATCGGGCGCTGGCCGTGGCCGCGCGACGTGCACGCCAAGATGACGGATATCCTGGCGAACGCCAAAGCGAAGACGATAGGCTACACCGCATTTTTTTTCGAGCCCCAGGTTGATGCCGGCCTTGCTTACATCAACAAGCTGAACGAGGCGTACGCGGCGTCGAAATTCAAAGGTTCGCACGATCCCGATGCCGACAAGCTTGGAGGCATTGCTCGCCGAGGCGTCGGGCGCCCTCAATACCGATCAGCGACTCGCGGAGAGTTTCAAGAAAGCAAACAACGTCTTGTTGCCGCTGGTGTTCCAGCAGTTTCCGTTCGAGCCGCAGGGCAACCCCGACAAACCGTTGCCCGCCAACGTGCTGGCGAACGGCATCGCGATGAAGGACAAGAACGCCGACGTTCTCCCGCCGCCAGGCATCAATCCGGCCTATCCGATACCCGAACTCGCGGCGGCGGTTGCGGGCATGGGCCATCTGAACGCCCAGCAGGACGTCGACGGCGCGACGCGCACGGAGCCTTTGATCGTGCGCTATTACGATCGCTTTTTCCCGTCGCTGTCGCTGATGCTGGTGGCGAAGTACCTGAACCTGCAGGTCGCCGACATCCAGGCCAAGCCCGGCGAAGATGTGCGCATCGGCAAGCTGCGCATACGCACCGATCCCGAGCTTCGCATGTATACGTTTTTCTACAGCGACGCCGGCGACAAGCGCGCGTTCCCGATCGATTCGTTCTTCGACGTCTATACCGGAAAAATTCCCGCCGCCAAGTATCAGGACAAGATCGTGTTGATCGGCGCTACCGCGACCGGGCTCGGCATCTCGCAGGTGACCCCGGTGGCGCCGCGCATGGCGCCGGTGGAAACCCTCGCGCATTCGGTGTCGAGCATCATGAAGGAGGATTTTTTCGTCGCGCCCGACGTGGGCCGTGTGGGTCGAATACCTGGTGTTCCTGCTGGTTGCGGCTTACTTGATCGCGCTGCTTGCCGCGGTTGAAGGCGGGCATGGGGGCGATCTGCACCGCGTCATTGTTTGTGGCGCTGATCGTCGCGCATTTCGTGTTGATGGGAACGCAACTTACTGTGGATCCAGTTGATGGCGCCGGTCAGTCTGCTGCTGATCGGACACCTCGCGCTGACGACCAAGCGTTTCCTGGTCACGGAAAGCGGCAAGGCACGCTCGGATGTCGACCTTGCGCAAAGCCATCGCATGCTGGGTCTTGGCTATCAGGGGCAGGGCCAGCTCGATACGGCGTTCGATTATTTCCGCAAGCTGACGCCTGACGATTCGGTGCTTGATTTGATCTACAACCTAGCGCTCGACTACGAGCGCAAGCGCCAGTTCAACAAGGCGGAAAATGCATTTCGCTACATCGCGGAGAATAATCCGAAGTTCCGCGACGTCGCGGAGCGGGTCGGACGCGCGAAGGCGATGTCCGAGACGGTCATACTCGGCGGTGGCGGCGGGCACCCCGGCGGCACGGTAATCCTGCCCGGGCGGCGGTGTCGAGAAACCGATGCTGGGCCGCTACCAGGTCGAAAAAGAACTCGGCAAGGGCGCGATGGGCGTGGTGTATCTCGGCAAGGATCCGAAAATCGGACGCGTGGTGGCGATCAAAACGATGGCGCTGTCGCAGGAGTTCGACGCCGACGAACTGCAGGACGTGAAGGACCGGTTCTTCCGCGAAGCGGAGACCGCGGGCCGCCTGAATCACCCGCATATCGTGACGATATTTGATGCCGGCGAGGAGCACGATCTCGCCTATATCGCCATGGAATTCTTGAAGGGCAAGGATTTGACCCCGTTCATCAAGCCCGACAATCTGCTGCCCTTGCCGAAGGTGATGAGCATTATTGCGCGGGTCGCCGAGGCGCTGTCATACGCCCACACCAACAACGTCGTGCACCGCGATGTCAAGCCGGCCAACATCATGTACGAGCTCGAGAGCGATACCGTCAAGGTTACGGACTTCGGCATTGCGCGCATCACGGACTCGTCGAAGACCAAGACGGGCATGGTGCTGGGCACGCCGAGCTACATGTCGCCCGAGCAGCTGGCGGGCAAGAAGATCCAGGGCAGCTCGGACCTCTTTTCGCTCGGCGTGACGCTGTACCAGATGAGCTGCGGGCGTCTGCCGTTCCAGGGCGACTCGATGGCGCAATTGATGTTCAAGATCGCCAATGAGCCGCACGTCGATATCCTGACGCACAACCCGACGCTGCCGCCGTGCCTGGTCGACATCGTCAACAAGGCGCTCGCCAAGCAGCCCGAAGAGCGTTTTCAAACCGGCGACGAATTGGCGCAGGCAATCCGGGCGTGCATGGCGGGCGGCGGCGACGCTGCGGTGAAGTCGGACGTTGTCGATATCGGAATATAGCGACCATGACAGCCAATCTGGGTACCGCGCTTGAAGTCGTGACCGCCACCGATCCCGGCATGGTGCGCTCGCATAACGAAGACAGCATCGGCACCGACGCCGAAATCGGCCTCGCGGTGCTCGCCGACGGCATGGGCGGCTACAATGCGGGCGAGGTCGCAAGCGGTATCGCGGTGGCGATGCTCAACACCGAGATGAAGCAGGCGCTCGAAAATCACGCGCCGCACGCGATCGACGGTTCCGGGGAAACGCTCGCGGAGAAATTCGTGCGCGAGAACTCGGCCAAGGCGAATGCCGCGATTTACCAGACGGCCAAGAGCCAGCCGCAGTACGCCGGCATGGGCACCACGCTGGTGGTCGCGCTGTTTTACGACAATCGCATGACGGTCGGCCACATCGGCGACTCGCGGCTGTATCGGCTGCGCAACGATACCTTCGAGCAGGTTACGCGCGATCATTCGCTGTTGCAGGAACAGATCGACAGCGGCATGCTTACCAAGGAGCAGGCGCGCTATTCGCAGAACAAGAACCTGGTGACGCGCGCGGTCGGCATCGATCCCGACGTCGAGACGGAAGTTCACACCTATAATGTCGAGCCGGGCGATATTTACCTGCTGTGCTCGGACGGTTTAAGCGACATGGTCCAGGATGAAGACATTCATTCGACGTTAAGCACGCTGCAATCGAATCTGCCGCTGGCGGCGACACAGCTCGTACAGCTCGCGAATGACAGCGGCGGACGCGATAATATTTCGGTGATTCTGGTGCGGGTGATCAAGGATTTCGCAGTGCCCACGGGGTGGTTTGCCAAATTCAAGGCTTGGTTTAGATAATAAGATTACAGGGATACTGCCATGGCAAAATTGATCATGAGTTTGGATAACGCGGTGATTCGGGAGGTTCCGCTCGACAAGGAGCGCTTCACTATCGGCCGAAAAGCGCACAACGACATCCAGATCGACAATCTGGCCGTCAGCGGCGAACATGCATTGATCGTCACCATACTTAACGACTCGTTTCTCGAGGACCTGGGCAGCACCAACGGCACGTTGGTCAATGGCAACCCGGTCAAGAAACACATTCTTCAGACCAACGACATCATCGAAATCGGCAAATACAAGCTCGAAGTTCGTCAGCGAGGCGCCAACGGGTGCTGCGTCCGTCGCCGATTTCGAGAAAACGATGGTGTTGCGCGCGCCGATGGGCAAGCCGACTCCGCCGGCCCCGGGCGGCGGCGGATTCGGCGATACCCAGATCAGTCCCGCGGCGACGCAATCGACCACCCAAAGCCAGCCGCCGGCGGCGGTTTCGGCGGCGACTGCCGCCGCCGCGGCCAAGCAGCCGGAAAAGCTCGCGGCGATCCAGATACTGACCGGGCCATCGGCGGGCAAGGAACTGGAATTGACCAAGAATCTGACTACGCTCGGCAAGCCCGGCGTGCAGGTGGCGGTGATTACGCGCCGGCCGCACGGCCACTTTATTACTCATGTGGAGGGCGCGAATTTCCCGGTGCTCAATGGCAAGACGCTCGATGCGCAGGCGCACCAACTCAACGATCACGACGTGATCGAGCTGGCGGGCGTAAAGATGGAGTTCTTTTTCAAGAACGGCTAGGCTGGGGTACCTGGTCGGGCACAGCCGGCTGGCCATATTCCGCGCCAACTCATCACCTTACACCACTCGAACCATGAGCCGACCGCTGGCGACATTCGGTAACGCCGCCACCGCGGCGGCAAGACGGGTGGAAACAATTGAAATGCGCGGCATGTCGCGCGCCGGCGCCGCGAATGGCAGAATTTCTTGCCACACCGGGGAACGGACGCGTCGCTCATTCCCGCGCACTGACGGCGGCGGCGGAGGCGGTTTGAAAAAACACATCGTACGCATCGGCCTGGGCCTCGTCCTTGCTGCTTGGCGTTTCTGGGTCACGCGGCGAAATATTACCGGCTGCCGCTGGTCGACCGGTCTGGAGGCGATTGTTTACGACACGCGGCTCGCGCTGACGATGCCGCGCACCGTCGATCCGCGCATCGTCATACTCGATATCGATGAAAAAAGCCTCGCCGAGAGGGAAAAAGGCGGCGAGGGCCGCTGGCCGTGGCCGCGCGACCGCCTGGCGCTTCTGCTCGACAAGTTGTTCGACCATTACGAGATCGCCATCGTCGGCTTTGACGTTGTGTTTGCGGAGCGCGACGAGAGTTCCGGACTCAAGGTGCTGCAGCAGCTGGCGCAAAAGGAATTGAAAGGACGTCGCGGGGTTCCAGGCCACGTTCAAGCAACTCCAGCCGCAGCTCGATTACGACGAGATATTTGCCCAGCACATGCGCAACCGCGCGATCGTGCTGGGTTACACGTTCAACAAGGACGGACAGTCCGCCAGTGGCGTCGTGCCGGCCACCATCAAAGGCGAGTTGCCGCGGCCGGTGCTGCCGGCGGGAACTTTCGCCGCCAAGAATATCGAGTTTTTCAGCTTCGAAGGCTATACGGCGAATCTCGCCGAGTTTCAAAAATCGGCGGCAAGCGCCGGCCATTTCAGTATCGAACCGGATGCCGACGGGATATTGCGGCGCGTGCCGATGCTCGCGGAATTCAAGGGCGCATATTACGAGCCGCTTTCACTCGCTATGGTTCGCATGCTGATGGGCATGCCGAATGTCGCGCCCGGATATCCCAGCGACAGGGCGTTGATTCTCAGCAAAAACTATTCCGGCCTGGAGTGGCTGGAGGTCGGCAAAATAAAAATTCCGGTCGACGAAGCGGTAACGGCGTTGATCCCGTATCGCGGCAAGCAGAAGAGTTTCAAATATGTGTCGGTCGTGGACGTCATGAACGAACGCGTCGACGTGGCCGATCTGAAGGACAAGATCGTGCTGGTCGGCACGACCGCGCCGGGGCTGCTCGACTTGCGCGCGGCACCGGTCGAGTCGGTCTATCCCGGCGTCGAGGTTCACGCCAACATGATTTCCGGCATGCTCGATCGCAACATCAAGCAGAAGCCGCCCTATGTGGTCGGCGCGGAGTTCCTGTCGCTATTGTTCGCGGGACTGGCGATGGCGTTATTGCTGCCGCTATTGAATCCGCTGAAATCGCTGCTCGTCACGCTGGTAGTCCTGATGTCCGTGTTGTTCAGCAATTTGCTGGTGTTTCACCTGGGCAACCTGGTATTGCCGCTGGCGTCGGGGCTCTTGCTGATCTCGCTGCTGTTCGCGCTCAACATGACGTACGGCTATTTCGTGGAAACGCGCGGCAAGCGCCAGATCACCGGACTCTTCGGCCAGTACGTGCCGCCGGAGCTCGTCGACGAGATGGCGCGCAATCCGGAAAGCTTTTCGATGGAGGGCGAATCGCGCGAGATGACGGTGCTGTTTACCGACGTGCGCGGTTTTACCACCATATCCGAGGGGCTGGACCCCAAGCAACTGTCGCGACTGATGAACGAGTTTCTGACGCCGTTGACGGAAGTTATTTACAAGCACCGCGGTACCGTCGACAAGTTTATGGGCGACTGCATCATGGCATTCTGGGGCGCGCCGCTCGCCGATCCGGCGCATGCCCGCAACGGCATACTCGCGGGTCTCGAGATGCACGAAGTTCTCAAGAAACTGAAGCCGGAATTCCAGAAACGCGGCTGGCCCGAAATCCGCATCGGCGTGGGCCTTAATTCCGGCCGCATGAGCGTCGGCAACATGGGATCGAAGCTGCGTACCGCCTATACCGTCATGGGAGACGCCGTAAATCTCGCATCCCGGCTGGAAGGCATCACAAAAGAGTATGGCGCTGATATCATGGTCGGCGAGGGCACCAAGAATGCGGTGCCGGACGTCGTGTTCCGTGAACTCGACCGGGTGCGCGTGAAAGGCAAGGACGAGGCGGTGGCGATTTTCGAGCCGTTTGGCATGCACGGTAAGGTCGACAAGGCGAGACTCGAGGAAATCAGGTTATACACCCAGTTTTTGCGGCTCTACCGCGCGCAGGACTGGGACCAGGCGGAGTTGCAGTTGTTTAATTTGCAGAAACAGGTTCCGGGCAATCCGCTCTATAGCACCACCTTCGTGGAACGGATTTCCCATTTGCGCGCTAACCCGCCCGGCAAAGGCTGGGACGGCGCGTTTACGTTCAAGACCAAGTAAAGACGGCATCGATGAAACTCCGGATACTCGGCTGCAGCGGCGGCATCGGCGGTGACCTGCGCACCACCTCGATGCTGCTCGACCACGATATCCTGATCGATGCCGGCACGGGCGTCGGCGACCTGAGCATCGCGGAACTGGCGCGTATCGATCACGTGTTCGTCACGCACTCGCATCTCGATCATGTCACGTCGATCCCGTTCATGGTCGATTCGGTGGGCTGGATGCGCGACAAGCCGATCACCGTGCACGCGATCGAGCCGACACTCGAGATTCTGCGGCGGCATCTTTTTAACTGGAAGATCTGGCCGGATTTCACCCAGATACCGGACGCGCAGAAGCCTTTTCTGCGCTACGAGGCGGTGGTTCTTGGCAAGACGTTCGATCTTGCCGGCCGCATGCTCACGCCGCTGCCCGCCAACCACGTCGTGCCGGCGATCGGCTACCGCATCGATTCCGGCCGCGCCAGCCTCGTTTTCACCGGGGACACGACGACCAACGACCCGCTGTGGATGGAAGTCAACAAAATCGACAATCTGCGTTACCTGATTATCGAAACGGCATTCTGCAACCGGGAGCGCGATCTGGCGATAGCGTCCAAGCATCTTTGTCCGAGCATGCTGGCTGACGAGTTGGCGAAATTCAAGCGCAAGGCGGATATTTATATTACGCACCTGAAGCCGGGCGAGGTTGAACTCACGATGCAGGAAATTATGCAATGCGCTGGAATACACAATCCGCGCATGCTGGAAAACAATCAGGTCTTCGAATTATGACCGCCGCGCGTAGCAAGGCAGGTGCTTTGACTACGAACAATGGTATGAGTGCTAGATGAGGGGTCAGCCACCATGAGTACCGTTCTCGAAACTAAACCCGTTGCGCAGGACAATCTCGCGGAGAAGCTCAATTTCTCCAAGGCGCTGCAGTCGGTGGCGAACCGGATCCACGCTACCAGCAACATTGACGAAATCATGCTGGAACTGAGCCAGGACATCTGCGGGCTCTTTAATGCCGACCGGCTCACGATTTATCTCGTGAGTGAGGACAAATCGTCCATCGTCTCGAAGGTCAAGACCGGCCTTAATTCGTTCAAGGATCTAAAGCTGCCGATCGCGGAGCAAAGTATCGCCGGCTTTGTCGCAGTGCATAAGAAGATGATCAACATCCGCGACGTGTACGACGACAAGGAATTGAAGTCGTACAGCCCGCAGCTGAATTTCCTGAAACAGGTCGACGTGAAAACCGGCTATCGCACCAAGCAGATGCTCGTGGTGCCGGTAACGGAAGCGCAAACGAAGGAATTGATCGGCGTTATCCAGATCATCAATTCCAAGAGCGGACAGCCGTTTCCGCCGGTGATGGAGGAGGGCGCGACCCACGTGGCGGAAACGCTGGCCATCGCCGCGCGCCAGCGCCAAAAACCGGTCGGCGGGGTCAAGGGCAAGTATGACTACCTGATCTCGAACGCGGTGATCTCCGCGGAGGAACTGGAACTGGCAACGCGCTCGGCGCGGCGCAAGAATCTCGACATCGAAACCGTGCTGATCGATGAGTTCCAGGTCAAGGTCGGCGCCATCGGCGAGGCGCTCGCGGCGTATTTCGGCGTGCCTTATGAGTCGCACAAACCGGATCGCATAAAACCGGCGGATTTGATGAAAAACATGAGCCGGGAATTCGTCGAAAGCAGCACGTGGGTGCCGATAGATGAGACGAAAGACGGCATTTGGATCCTGACGACGGACCCCGAGAAAATCCGCGGCTCCAAGGTCGTCCACAACGTTTACCCGAAAAGCAAGATTGTCTACCGCGTATGCTGCGCGCGCGAGTTCGCGGCAACGCTTGACGCGTTCTTCGGCGGCGGCAGCGGCGGCGGCGCGTCGGTGGGCGTCGGTTCCATGGATGACGGTACCGACATCGGCGATTTGCTGTCGGGACTGGAAAACGACGAGTCGACGGAGGATATCAACGAAGACGTCGCGTCGGCCGCGTCGGATAACGAGGTGGTCAAGCTCGTCAACAAGATCATCGTGGACGCCTACAAGCAGGGCGCGTCCGACATACATATCGAGCCTTATCCCGGCAAGGGGAAGACGGAGGTGCGCTTTCGCAAGGACGGCTCGCTGATGAATTACATTTCAGTGCCCGCAGCCTATCGCAACGCGATCGCGGCGCGCCTGAAGATCATGTGCGATCTCGACATATCGGAGCGGCGCAAACCGCAGGACGGCAAGATCAAGTTCAAGAAATTCGGTCCGCTCGACATCGAGCTGCGGGTCGCGACCATCCCCTCCCAGGGCGGCGTCGAAGACATCGTGATGCGTATACTCGCCGCCGGCGAGCCGATTCCGCTCGACAAGCTCGGCTTGTCCAAGCACAACCTGCAGCAATGCAAGGCGGCAATCGAAAAGCCGTACGGCCTCTTTTTCGTGTGCGGCCCGACCGGTTCCGGCAAGACTACGACCCTGCATTCGGTGCTGGGCTATCTGAATACGCCGGATACCAAAATATGGACCGCCGAGGATCCGGTTGAAATCACGCAGCGCGGCCTGCGCCAGGTGCAGATGAACCCGAAAGCCGGGTTGACGTTCGCGATTGCGATGAAAGCATTCTTGCGCGCTGATCCGGACATCATCATGGTCGGCGAGATGCGCGACAAGGAAACGGTCGGCACCGGCATCGAGGCGTCGCTCACCGGCCACCTGGTGTTTGCCACGCTGCATACCAATTCCGCGCCGGAATCGATCATTCGGCTGCTCGACATGGGCATGGACCCGTTTAATTTCGCGGATGCGCTGCTCGGCATCCTGGCCCAGCGTCTCGCCAAGCGCCTGTGCGGAAAATGCAAAAAGCCGCATGTCGCGACGCCGGAGGAATTGCGCCTGCTCTTGGAAGAATACTCAGCCGAAATGACGAATACGGCCACGTGGAAGAAGGACCCCAAGGCGGCGCGCGAAAAGCTGATGCAGGACTGGTTCAAGGAGTTCGGCAACGAGAAAGGCGAGATCATGCTGAACACGCCGACCGGCTGCGATACGTGCGGCAGTAGCGGATATAAAGGCCGCGTCGGTTTGCACGAGTTGCTGATCGGCACCGATCCGGTCAAGAAAAACATTCAGGAGCACGCGCGGGTGGCCGAGGTGCTTGCCACGGCGCTCGAGGAGGGCATGCGCACGCTGAAGCAGGACGGCATCGAAAAGGTGTTGATGGGCATTACCGATATGGCGCAGGTGCGCGCGGTCTGCATCAAGTAATACCCGTTGCGATGAACAGATGCAACGCCCACCGGATTCCGCCAGTCTCTTCGACCGGCTGGACCAGCTCAACCAGGTCGGGGTCGCGCTTTCCAAGGAAACCGACATCAACCGGTTGCTGGAGGCTATCCTGCTGGCGGCGAAAAAAATCACCAATGCGGACGGCGGGACGCTATACCGCGTAATGGACGAGCGCACGCTGAAGTTCGAGATCATGCGCAATGACACGCTCAATATCGCCATGGGCGGGACCACCGGCGTGGAGATACCGTTTACCCCGATCAGCCTGTACGATCTGGACGGCAAGCCCGTGAACACGATGGTGGCCGCCTACGCGTTTCATCACGACACCTCGGTCAATATCGCGGACGCCTATATCGAGAAGGGGTTCGATTTTTCCGGCACCAAGAGCTTCGACCAGAAGACCGGCTACCGTTCGCAGTCGTTTCTGACGGTGCCGATGAAGAACCACGAGAACGAAATTATCGGCGTGCTGCAATTGCTTAACGCCAAGGACCACGCGAGCGGCGCGATCAGCCCGTTTTCAGCGGAAGACCAGCAGCTCGCCGAATCGCTCGCCTCGCAGGCGGCGATCGCGCTGACCAACCGGCTGCTGATCAACCACCTTGAGAATCTGTTCGAGTCGTTTATCAATCTGATCAACGCGGCGATCGACGACAAGTCGCCGTATACCGCCGGGCATTGCGAACGCGTGCCGCAGCTCACCATGATGCTGGCGGAGGCCGTCAACAATTGCGCGCTCGGGCCGCTGAAGAACTTCCACATGAACGACAAGGATCGCTACGAACTGAAGATCGCGGGACTGTTGCACGATTGCGGCAAGGTGACTACACCGGTGCACGTGGTCGACAAGGCGACAAAGCTGCACACCATATTCGACCGCATCCATCTGGTCGACACGCGTTTCGAGGTCGTCCGCCGCGATGCTGGAGATCACGCTGCTCAAGGCCAAGCTTAAAGCAGATGAAAAACATGACCTGGCGGCGCTGCGCGACGCCGAGCGCGAATTTGAATTGCAGGTGCGCCGCCTTGACGAGGATCGTGAATTTCTGCGCTTTTGCAATATTGGCGGCGAAGCCATGCGGCCCGAGGACGTCGAGCGCGTAAAGGAGATATCAACCCGCTATCGCTGGCGCGACGTCGCGGGCAATGAATGCGACTTTCTGAGCGCGAACGAGGTCGAAAACCTGACCATACGCGCCGGCACGTTGACCGCGGACGAGCGTCAGATCATCAACCACCACATCGACGTAACGATCCAGATGCTCGAGGCGCTGCCGTGGCCGAGGCATTTGAAAAATGTGGCGGAATACGCAGGCGGCCATCACGAGCGCATGGACGGCAAGGGGTACCCGCGCGGACTCACGCGCGAACAAATGTCGGTGCAGGCGCGCTGCATGGGCATTGCCGATATTTTCGAGGCGCTGACCGCCAAGGACCGGCCCTACAAGAAGGGCAAGCCGCTATCCGAGTCGCTTTCGATTCTCGGCAAGTTCAAGCTTGGCGGCCATATCGACCCCGATCTCTTCGATGTGTTCATGTGGGAAAAGGTTTACCTGAAGTACGCCGAGCAGTGCATGGACCGGCATCAGATTGACGACGTGGATCTGTCCAAGATTCCGGGCTATGTTGCGCCGCCCGCCGCGTGAGTTGGCCGCCGCAGCGCGTGAATCTGGCGGCGTTTCCCGGCCCTATCCGCAAACTTGAGCGCAGAAAAGTTCGACCGCGCATGCCCGTCGTGATGGTTTGCGTCGCCATCGCGCGCGGCAATTTCCCGTAAGCTCCGCGGGAGCCGCAGCATGCTCGGAGAAATATTCAGATCGGCAATTCGACGTTTTTGCAGCGTCCCGCGCGAAAAGGCGGCGGCGCAATGCAGTTTCCCGGTGGAAGAATTGCGGGCGCTGAAGGAACGTCACGAGCGGGCGCCGCTTGACCTGCATACCGGAATATTGTTCGGGGCTACCGCGTTTGGGGGAACCCGTCTCTTAGATTTGTACCAATCCTGCATAAGTGAATCGGCTACGCCGGTTTCGCCGTGGAAGACGTTTGCCCGTATACAGGGGGCGGCGAATCTGGCGCATTATTTTCTTTATTCACTCAAGTTCGAAGGCGCACGGGCCGAATGCGGCGTGTTCCAGGGATTTAGCGCGCTATTCGTAGCGCGCGCAGCCGCATTGACGACGGGACGGTTTGACGGCGAAGGCTTACACCTGATCGACAGTTTCGAGGGGTTTCCCGAGCCACGCACGGAAGACTTTATTCCGATCCGGCGGGGCGGCGCGACGGACAACGCACCGGCGTTTGCACAAGGCGATGCCGCCGTTTCAATCGAGCAGGTGCGTGGAGTCTTTCACGACTTTCCGGGCGTGCAGATTCACCGCGGCTTTATTCCGCAGGTTCTGGCGCAATTGCCGGATACCCGCTGGTCCTTCGTGCATATCGATGTGGATCTCTACGCGCCAACGCTCGCCTGTCTCGAGTACTTTTATCCGCGCATGGTCGCAGGTGGCGTAATCGTTTGCGATGACTATGGGTCGAAGCTTTTCCCCGGCGCGCGCAAAGCCTGGGAAACCTATTGCGGGGAAAAAGCAATCGCCTTTGTTACGCTGGAAACCGGACAATCGGTGCTGATTAAATAGCGAGTGGGTCGCCGGACCCATCTTCGCCGTCGCATCCCGCAAGCGGGAACCCTGCTCCGCGCTCAGATGTGCGAACTCCGAACCGGTGTCTAATGACTAAGAGTAGTCGCGTCGGTCGCCGGGTCCATCTTCGCCGTCGCATCCCGCAAGCGGGAACCCTGCTCCGCGCTCAGATGTACTACTTCCTAGTAATGTAAACGATGAGGCCTTCGGTGGCGACTTCGACGAATTTTTCGCTATAGCCCATTTCCTGCAACTCCCAGCGAAAGGTGTTGCCCAGGCGCGCTTTCTTGTAGACGCCGAGCTTGTGCTGCCGCTTGAACTCGATTGCCCGGGTAAAGGTATCTTCGAGTATGCTCGTCAGCCGTTTCTGCGAGATCTTGCGCTCGCTGCCTTTGTCCAGCGCCGGCGGATAACGCTTGGCAAGATCCTGCGCCAAGCCCGTGGCAAACGCATCCACATCCTTGCTTGAAACCGTACCGAATAAGGCCATGATCTTGCTCCGATTAAATTTCCTGGTTAATTTCGGCCGTCGCCAAACAAGCTTTTCAACAGCCTCGTTCCGAAGCCCAGCTTGGCGCGTGGCGTCTCGAGTTTTGGCTCGATTACGCGAACGTCGTAGAGCAGTATATCGCGGAGCACGTCGGCATCGCCAATCGGCTCGACCCCGTGGAATGAACGGTCGTTCTTGATGAAAGCGAAAAGCGAGTTCGGTTTGTATTCCATCGTCCGCACTTTATGGAAAAGCTCGTGCGGGTGGTGCGGTCCGCCACGGCAGCGAAACGACGGATCGCGCGGCACGTAGATTGAAGTGCCGAGATGCTTTGTGCGCTTCATCCGCGGGACAGTAAAACAGCAAGGACAACAGGCGATTGCGGCGAATCAGTGTGCGGGCCGATGCTGTAAGTTGGTCAGATCACGCACGATGAGGGCATCCGTCTTAAATCCGCAGCGGTACAACTTGTCGCCGAATCTCTCCTTCGCGTAGGGCTCAAACTTGTCTATCATTGCGGTAAGAAAGCCTGGTGTGATGAACCACGCCGCGAACTCCGTCCAGAACGGCGCGGCGATCATCATTTAGCTTGTCGATCTCGGATGCATTGAACGGCATGACGAAGCGCTCGGGATACGCGCCCTTGGCGACCCGTCCGGTGTCGGCGAGACTGATCAGCGACGACGCATCCGGCCAGTTGGCGCGCAGCTGCGCATAGAAATCGTCCGGGAAATACGTTTTCGACGTAGATGTGCGCGTACGGATATTCGCGAATCGGCGCATTGGCGATCTGGTACAGAACGTGTTGTTCAGCGGACGAAGACATAGTTTCCCACACCTTTGAACGCGCCTTCGGCGCGCCGGGCGAGCGCCGCCTGCTGCTCGGAAAAACCGAATCCAAGCGCTTGCATATCGGAGATTATCCTGCGGTGCGGTTCGAGGTTCGTGTTGATTTCGACGAGGACCGATTTCAGGCAGCGGTCGGCGAGCACCCCGCGGCACCCGGCGAGCACCTTGTGCTCGAGCCCGTCGACATCGATCTTGATATGGTTGGGCACGGGGAGCGCGCCGGCCGCCACCAGCGCGTCGAGCGTGGTTGAAACGCAGCCCTGCGCGAGTTTGGTATCGCGGTGCTCGAGACGGTGGTCGATCTTTTCGCCAAACGAGTGACACGAGCCGCCGAGCTGGAATTCGCTCAGGTGCAGCAGCGAGTAGCTGGCCGTATCGCTTAATGCCAGGCAATAGGCGACGACGTCCTCGGCCAGACCATTCATGACGATATTGCGGTAAAGCAGCGCGTAATTTTGCGATTCGGGCTCAAACGAAAACGTGCGCACGCCCCGCGTTTTGGCCGCCCAGATCGTGTACATGCCAACATTGGCGCCGATATCCACAAAAACCTCGCCGCGCTGAAAGCCGCCGATCCATTCGATGGTATCCGGTTCCTTGGTGAACAGCGTATCCACGCGCCATTTGGTAAAGACATTCGGGGTCGCGTAGACGACTTGCGTGATGCCGTCGGACAGGGCCTGGTGCGGCGCCAGCGTTTCATACTGTTCAAGCGAGAGTTGCGGCGGCGCGTGTAGCGTGCGGGCGTTACGCCGGTAATTGCGCCATGGCCACAGCAGTACGCGAAAGACGTTCATGGGCAATTTGTGACGGGGCGCGGCCCACCCAGGGCAGGTGGATAGTCCGTCGGCGTCACGGGTTTTCATCGGTATAGAACCGGTTGCATTATCAAGTGGGAGCGATTGCCGCGTCAATAGCGCGGCAGTTCATGTAGTATCGAGCTGCAAACCTTGTGCCAGCCGGCGACAACGTGATTCTGACCGAATTAATTGCGCGCATATTTTCGCGGACAACGCTTAGGCCCGTCGTGGCGCGCGGCGCCGTTGACGAGATGTTGCAGCATGGATATCGCTGTCAGCAGGCGGGCGAGCGGGATGCCGCGGAGCGCAGCTACCGCAGCGCGCTGGAACTTGATTCGCGCAACATAGACGCCCATTTTTTGCTCGGCGCGCTGCTGGGCGAAAGCGGCGAATTCGAAGCGGCCGCGCTGCATCTGGACTTTGCTCTCGCGGGTAAACCGGATTTCGCCGCCGCTCACGCCGCGCGTGGCAACGTATTTCTGTCGCGCGAGGAGCGGCACGCGGCACGCGCGAGCTACGAGCAGGCGCTGCGCTTCGATCCGGCCTGCGCCGTTGCCCATTTCAATCTTGGACTCATATCGCAGGCGGCCGGCGAACGCGAGCCCGCGCTGCAGCATTACGAACGCGCGTATGCGTTGGCGCCGGACATTCCGGATTTGCTGAAAAACCTCGCGTTGTCGCTGCTCGATCTCGAGCGTTACGCCGACGCGCAAGCGCTGCTGGAGCGGGTGCTGGCGCACACCCCGCGCCACCCCGATGCATTGAAATGCCTGGGACTGGTGCTGCAGAAACTGCACCGCCCGCACGCGGCTTTGCAGTTCTACGAAACCGCGCGTGACGTGGATGGCGCGGATCCGGAGCTCCTGAACAATCTGGGCATCGTGCTGCAGGATCTCGGGCGGCTCGATGAGGCAATCGCGAACTATGACGCGGCGGTCGCGCTCAAGCCCGATTTCACGCTCGCCATCTGGCACCGCTCGCTCGCCTATTTGCTGCGCCACGACTTCGCGCGCGCCTGGCCCGACTACGAACTGCGCTTGCTGAGCGCCGACTGGCCGCGCCGCTCCGGCCCGGTTCCCGCGCTGGGATGGCGGCGCGTTGACCGGCACACGCATCCTTGTATACGCGGAGCAGGGCTTGGGCGATGAAATCATGTTTGCGTCGTGCCTGCCGGACGTAGTGGCGGCGAGCGCACAGTGCGTGATCGAATGTTCGCGTAAGCTCGAGACTCTCATCCGGCGGTCGTTTCCGGCCGCCACCGTCTACGCCGCGAATCCCGACGGTTCGCCGCCGCGCGAGCGTCCCGGTCCGGGCATCGACGTGCAATGTCCGATCGGCAGTCTGCCGCTTTACTTCAGACGCGAACGCGCCGATTTTCCGCGGCACCGCGGTTACCTGCAGGCCGACGGTGAATTGGTTGCCGCATGGCGCGAGCGCCTTGCCGCGCTGGGTCCGGGGCTCAAGGTCGGCATTTCCTGGCAGGGCGGCACGCATAAGTCGCGGCGGCCGGTGCGCTCGCTGCCGCTCGCGCAATGGCTGCCGATTCTGCAAGTGAAGGACGTGCACTTTGTCGACTTGCAATACACCGACTGCCGCACGGAGCTCGCCGAACTAACCGCGGCGAGCGGCGTGCGCGTGCACAGCTGGGACGAGGTGCGCGCGGACTACGAACAGACCGCAGCGGTGGTGACGGCGCTCGATCTCATCGTGAGCGTATGCACGGCGGTGATACACCTGGGCGGCGCGCTCGGCAGGCCGGTGTGGGTGATGGCGCCCTTCAGCCCGGAATGGCGCTACGGAATTGCCGGGGACGAGATGCCTTGGTATCCTTCGGTGCGCATATTCCGGCAACCGGCATACGGCGAGTGGGACGCGGTTATCGGCACGGTGGCGCAGTGCTTGCTCGCGAAAACTCTGGACGGCATTGCGAATGTGGGCTCCGGCCTTCAAACCGATGTATCGCATACAAGGTAATGCCCGATGATCAAGGTGTTTGTCGGCTACGACCCGCGGGAGGCGGTCGCGTACAGCGTGCTTGCCCACAGCATACACGCGCGCGCGTCGGCGCCGGTGGCGATTACGCCGCTGATGTTGACCGAACTTAAAGGCATATTGACGCGCGAGCGCCATCCGCTGCAGTCGACGGATTTTTCGTTTTCGCGCTTTCTGACGCCGTTTCTGTCCGATTACGCGGGTTGGTCGATATTCATGGACTGCGACATGCTGGTGCGCGACGACATCGACCGGCTTTACGCGTTGCGCGACGAGCGCTATGCGGTGATGGTGGTGAAACATAATCACGTGCCGAAAGAAGTCACGAAATTTCTCGATCAGCCGCAAACGCCTTATCCGAAAAAAAACTGGTCGAGCGTGATGTTGTTCAACAATGCGAAGTGCCGCGCGCTTACGCCGGAATATGTCAATGCGGCGTCGGGGCTCGAGCTTCACCAGTTCAAATGGCTGGCGAACGACGAATTGATCGGCGAAATTCCCGCGCGCTGGAATCACCTGGTCGGCTATAACCCGCCGCGACCGGACGCCGCGCTCGTGCATTACACGCTCGGCGGGCCGTATTTCGAGGAATATCGCGATTGCGAATACGCGGAAGAGTGGCGGCGCGAGCGGCTCGCCATGTTGAGCGTGGAGCAACGCGCATGAGCAGCGCCAGATTTAACCGCGCTTCATGCTAAGACGTCTAATCCGGCATTGGCACTCTTTAGTCGCGCGTCCCGGCGCAGCTGTGAGCAGCCCCGCCGCGGCGATATCGCGAGCGACTGGGTTGGCGCCCGGCGACGTTCTGGCATGGGTGGAGCAGGCGGAGGAGCACCTCGCGGCTGACGAGCACGAGGACGCGCTGGACTGCTTTGAGCTTGCGCTTGCTCATGCGCCGGACTGCGTGGCTGCCCGGGTCGGTCTCGCGCGTATGCTGCGCGAAGCGGGCGAGACCGCCGCAGCGCTCGAGCATATTCGACATGCGGTGCGGATTGCGCCACACGACGCCGCGATACATTTCGAGTCCGCGCTGGCCCATAGCCGCGGTGGCGACACGCCGGGAGCGATAGCCGCATATCGGCGCGCGCTCGAGCTCAAGCCCGACTGGGCCGCCGCCTGCGCGAACCTGGGCTTGATGTATTTAAGCCAGCGCGGGGATCCGCGCTGCGCGCAGCGGTATTTCGAGCGCGCGGTCGCACTCGATCCGTCGTCCGTGGCGGCACAGGCCAACCTGGGCCATGCGTTAAACGAGCAGGGGCGAACCGACGAGGCGCTTGCCCATTATGAGAAGCTGATTGCCGGCCATCCGGCAGAGGCCGAATACCGCTGGAACCGGGGACTTGTGCGGCTCGGCAGCGGCGATTACGCGCGCGGCTGGGAAGATTACGAGATGCGTAACGCGCGTGCGGGCGGCGCCGCGCCGCGCGTTTTTCCTTTTCCGGCGTGGCAGGGCGGGGAATTAAGCCGTGGCGGCGCCCTGTTGATTTACGGCGAACAGGGGCTGGGCGATGAGATCATGTTTGCGTCGTGCGTGCCGGATTTGCTGGCGCGCGGGATCGACTGCGTGATCGAGTGCCGATTGCAGCTTGCCCCACTCATCGCGCGCTCATTTCCCAACGCATTGGTGCACGGCGCCGCGCGTGACGGGGACCGCGGCTGGCTTGCACGGTATCCACGGATCGAAGCGCAGATCGCGATCGGCAGCCTGCCGCGGTTGCTGCGGCGTAAATCCGCCGACTTTCCCCCGCATACCGGCTATCTGCGCGCCGACCCGCGCCGCGCGGCGGATTGGCACGCGCGACTCGCGCGCGATCACGCCGTGTGTGCCGTCGGCATTGCATGGCGCGGCGGCACCATAAAAACGCACCGCGATCTGCGCTCGATCGCGCTGTCCGAGCTGGCGCCTTTGTTCCAGGCGCCACGCGTTGCATTTGTCAGTTTGCAGCGTGACGCGGCTGCCGAGCTGAGGGAAGTTACGGCCGCTTGCGGCGCCAACGTATTGGAGTTCCCGGAGGCCCTCAACGACATGGATGAAACGGCGGCGCTCGTGCAGGCGCTGGATGGCGTTATTACCGTGGACAATACCGTGGCGCATCTCGCCGGTGCTGTGGGCCGCAGGACATGGGTCATGCTGCCGCAACTCGCGGACTGGCGCTGGTTACGCGCGCCTGCGGAGAGCCTGTGGTACCCGTCTGTGATGCTGTGCCGGCAAACGGCGACAGGCGATTGGGCCAGCGTGATCAAGCGCGTCGAAGTCGGGATGAAGTCGCTCGCGTGACCCCGCGTGGTGAAGTTTCGACGGGCGGTCGCGACGCGCGGAGGTCGGGGGAATCTTGGCGCGCTGCAATGGGTTGCGCATTCTATCGGGCGTAGCGGAAGATTTGGACGCCGCCGCGGGTGCCGGCCAATGTAAAGCCCGCGGCCTGGTGCAGCTTGATGGACGCCGCATTGTCAACGCGGATTTCCGCGGTCAAGTCGGGGTAAAGATGCTGCGCATACCGTACCATCCGGGCGCCGACTCCAATTCCACGGTGGGAGCAGTCGACCGCTTCGGTGATCAGCGTGGTGCTCTCGGCATGCCGCAGCAGCAGGTAACCGACGCGCTTCGATCCCAGGCGTGAAATATATATTTCAACATTGGCCGGCGCGCGCAAATAAAAGCGTATCTGCTGTATAAAGCCGATCGAAGCGGTATTATTCGTCATGGACCGTCTCACGCGGTTGCGCAAGACCCTGAGAAACAGGTAGTCCGCCAGGGTATGCGCGCGCCTGATCCCAATTTCGTCGTGCTTTGACAATTTCATGGCCAAGTTGCCGAAAAACGATCTGCCGCTGATGTCGTCGGACGAGGGCATTGTACTCTTCTACCCGCACATGCCGAGGAAGGCCAAGGAGTATGTGTGCGACACGCTCGACAGCCGGTGGATAGGCCAGGGCCCGAAGGTCGATCTTTTCGAGGCGCGCTTTCGTGACAAGTTCCATCAGCCCGGTCCCTGTGTCACGACGGGTTCCGGAACCGACGCTTTGCATCTGGCTTATCTCCTGGCCGGGATCAAACCCGGTGACGAAGTGCTCGTTCCCCTGTTTACGTGCACGGCCACCAATCTTCCGCTGCTTTACATCGGCGCGCAGCCGGTTTTCGTCGATGTGGATCCGATGACGCTGAATATCTCGGTGCCGGACATGCGGCGCAGGATTTCGGAAAAGACCAAAGCCATCGTGTGCGTGCACTACGGCGGACTGCCGTGCGATATGGCCGGCATCCGGGCGCTCGCCGATGAGTATTCGATCCCCGTTATCGAGGATGCGGCGCATGCGCTGGGCGCCCGTTACGACGGCAAGCCGATCGGGGCGATTTCCGAGTTCACCATGTATAGTTTTCAGGCGATCAAACATCTCACCACGGGCGACGGCGGGCTCCTGACCTTCCTCGACGCCGGCCTCGATCCAAAGGCGCGGCGCCTGCGCTGGTTTGGAATCGATAGGACCGAAAAGCAAAAAGGTATCTGGGAGAACGACATCCGGGAAATCGGCTACAAGTATCAGATGACCGATATCGGCGCTGCGATCGGGCTGGCGGGACTGGAGGAAATCGACGAGACCCTGCGTTACCGGAAATCCCTGTACCAACGCTACGTTGCAAATCTCAAGCCGGTTTCGCACGTGCGGATCGTCAATGATTTCGATCCCCGCAAGGAACATGCCGCGTGGCTATTCACGATCCTCGTCGAGCGGCGCATCGACTGCCAGATGAAGCTACGCAGCAGACGGATTGAATCGGGCCAGACGCATTACCGGAATGACCGCTACTCGGTATTCGGGTGCCACGACGAGTTTCCGGCCATGGATTCGATAGACGACAATTATCTGATCCTGCCATTGCATACCCGGATGACTTGCGATGATGTTGATCGCATCTGCGGCGTGCTTAAGGAAGGCTGGTGAGATAGTCGCTAGCGGACCGGTGTCTGGCCGTTCGCCGTTGCGGTCAATACTCCCGCATTTTCACGGAGCACACGGCGGTCTATACTTCATGGCATGAATCGCCTCGTATCCCCGCCGTGTTCAATAGCGTACTAAGGCAACTCTTCGGCAACCGGATTCGCGCGCAAGGCGGGCACGCGGCGGTGCACTCCCCGCAGCCCAGCGCCACTGCGATGCTGGAGGCCGTGCGGCGATTTGAGACGGGCGACCTCGCGGGTGCGCAGGCAATCGCCGGCGAAGTGGCGCGCGATGATCCGGAACACCATCAGGCGTGGAATCTCTTGGGCGCGCTGGCGGTTGCCGCGGAGCGGCACGAGGTTGCGGTACGGCACTTCGAGCGTGCGATTGCGCTGCAACCCGCCAATGCCGATTACCTCAGCAACTGCGGCGAAGCGTGCCGCCGCGCCGGATGGCTGGACGACGCCATCGACCATTGCCGTGCTGCGCTGGCGGCCGCGCCCCGGCATGCGGGGGCGTACTACAACCTGGCGCTGGCATTACTCGCAGTTGGCGAGATCGAGCAGGCCCACGCCGCACTGGAGAGCTCAATTGCAATTAGGCCGGATGCGCGCGCACCGCGATCCGCACTGTTGTTTCTGCTGTGCCATCACCCCGCCATCGACGGCGCCGCTATTCTGGCGGAACATCGTCGCTGGAACGAGCTGCATGCCCGTGCGCTGGCGCCCGCGGTCGCACCGCGCGCCGCGGCGTCCGCCCCCGGGAGGAAGCTGCGCGTCGGATATGTATCGGCAGATTTCCGGCGGCATGCACTCGCGTATTTCATTGAGCCTTTGTTCGCCAACCATGATCGTGACCGGTTCGAGCTCGTCTGCTACAGCAATACCCGGCGTGCGGACGAGGTAACAGATCAATTGCGTAGCCACGTCTCGGCCTGGCGCGATATTACCGCGCTGTCGGATGAAGCCGCCGCCGGACTGGTGGCGCGCGACCGCATCGATATCCTGATTGATTTGTCGGGGCATACCGCGGACAGCCGCCTGCTCATATTCGCGCGCAAACCGGCGCCGGTGCAGCTGTCATACGTCGGCTACCCCAATACCACCGGTCTCGCGACCATGGATTACCGCATCAGCGACGCTTGCATGGATCCCCCGGGTGTAGCGGATGCGATGTATGTCGAGAAGCTCTTGCGCATGCCGCACAGCCTGTGGTGCTATCGGCCGCCGGCTCCCATGCCCGCTGTCGGCGCGCTGCCTGCGTTAAAGCGTGGCGTAATAACCTTTGGCTCGCTGAATAGCTTTACCAAGCTCAACCGAAAAGTCCTGGACCTGTGGGCGCGCATCCTGGTGCGACTACCGGCGTCGGAACTGCTGATCGCGGGAGTGCCTGCCGGGGAGACCGGCACGCGCCTGCGCGAGCGTTTCGCGGCGCACGGGATAGACAGCGCGCGCCTGCACTTGACCGGTAAACTCGATTTCGACGAATACCTGAGTTTGTATCGCCGCATCGACATCGGGCTCGATGCGTTTCCGTACAACGGCGGAACGACCACGTGCGAGTCGCTGTGGATGGGTGTGCCGGTGGTCACGCTGGCGGGGAAATATGGCGTGGCACGGGCCGGCGCCAGCCTGCTCGCGGGCGCGGGACTCACCGAACTGATCGCGGATAGTCCCGGGCACTATGTCGACATCGCAGCGAACCTGGGCCGCGAAACGCATCGCCTCGCCGAATTGCGCGGCAGCTTGCGCGGGCTCATGCGGCGATCCCCGCTGATGGACGAAGCAGGGTTCACGCGCGCTTTCGAAGCGCTGCTGCACGGCGCGTTTCAAGCGGCGTGTGCACAGCCGGTGACGCGCTGAACGGGACCCGGAAAGTGGCCTGCGTAGTCCAATGAAGTGCGCCATCGTCACCCCGGTCGGCCCCGGCCACGAGCACTATGCGCTGGACGCCGAGGACTCGGTGACGCAGGCCCGCGCAACGGCGCGCGGACCGTTTGCGGACATCGTATTCATCAAGGTCGATGATACGCAGGGCAAGCTGGGGCGCTCCGCCGCGCGTAACGAGGGCGTGCAGCTCGCGCGCAAGGCGGGCGCCGAATGGATTTTTTTTCTCGATGCGGACGACGTGTTGTGCCCCCACGCGTTTGCGAACGTGGCCCGCGACCTGCCCGGCCATGATGCGGTTTGGGGCGCGATATACGAGCTTGCCGGCGATGAGGAAAACGGCGTATACCGCCCCGGCCAGCTGCTCCCGATCACGCGTATCGATCAGCTGCTCGCCAACGATCCGTTTATCACGTTGCAGATTGGACATTTCGTAAAAACCGAACTGGCGCTGGCCACGCCGTTCGATCCGCAATTGGACGCGGGCGAGGACTTCGATTACTACCTGCGCATGTGGTCGCAATACCGTTGCGTCAAAATCGCGCAGCCGTTCTTTTACAACCGCCGCGATACCTACGCCGGAGGCCCGCGTGCGGCGACTGACCGCGACTGGCGCATGGCGGTCGAGCGCATCATTTGCGAGAAATGCGCGGCGACCGATTTTCACGCCGAGTTCGACCATCGCGGGGAGCGTTTGCGCTTTTATATCCCCAATCCGTTTGACCTGATCCAGCGTTGCTTTCTGAAAGGCCGGTTTTTTGAAGCGGACGAACTCGCGTTTGTCGAATCTTGGGTCGGGACGGGCGCCCATATTGTCGAAGTCGGCGCCTATGTCGGTAATCACGTCGTCTACTATGCGCGCTTCATGCGTCCGCGCAGTATGACCGTACTCGAGCCCAATCCCGAAGCAATCGCGTTGTTACGCCGGAATCTTCAAGCCAATGGCGTCCATGATGCCGATCTTACACGGCTGGGGATTGCGGTTGCGGCAGGCGCCGCGACGTACGATCTCGTGTGCGACAGCACCAGCAATCGCGGCGCGACCCGTCTCATGCATAATGCGACCGGACGGGTCAGATCCGCGGCGCTCGATGACTTGATCGCGGGCCCCGTCGATTTCATGAAAATTGACGTTGAGGGCATGGAGCTCGATGTGCTCGCCGGCGCCCGGCGCATCGTCGAGCAGTCGCGGCCGCGGATCATGATTGAAGTGTTCAGGCAGCATATTCCGCACTTGGAGGAGTGGCTGGCATCTTAACCGCTACCGGGTAGCGCACCGCATCGAGTATGTGCACGCGGTGAATCTCATGATCGAGCCGGACCATGGGTGAGGCGCGCCGAAAATGCCCGGCGTGGAGATGAGCCTTGCCTGACGCGACGACCGCCGCCGAATTATATCGGCACGGCGCGTTGTCGCGTCAGCGCGGACAGTACGCCGAAGCCGAGCGCAACCTCCTGCGCGCCATCGAGCTTGAGCATGATTTTACCCCGGCCTTGTTTGAACTCGCGCTCACGTATCGGGACCAGGGACGCAGCGAAGACGCTGCGGATTATTTTCAGCTTGCGGCTCACTTCGCGCCGGATTTTGCCGCGGCGCGGCTGGAACTGGGCGCAGCGCTGGCCAAGCTCGGACGCGTGGATGCGGCCGCGGCGGCGTACCGGGAGGCGCTTGCGCTCGAACCCCGCCACGGCGGGGCGTGGCTCAGTCTGGGCAATCTGCTCAAGGCGGGGGAGGATGTCAATGCGGCAATTGATTGCTATCGCAGCGCCGTCGCCTGCGATCCGTCAGTCGGCGGATGCCCATTGCCGCCTGGGCTACGCGCTCTACAAGGCGGGGCGTTACGCCGAATCGCGAGCGTGTTTTGATGCCGCGTTGGCGCTCTCTCCGGACCTGGTGGAAGCGCAGCATAATCTGGGTTTGCTGTTGCTCGAAACCGGCCATGCCGACGAAGCGCTGGTTCGCTTTGAGCGGGCGCTCGCCAGTAATCCGGAGATCATCGAGACGCGCGCCTGTGTTGCGCACGCGCTGCGCGATCTCGGGCGTCTTGACGAGGCGATCGGGCGTTACGATGAGGTGCTGGCAGCGCAGCCGCAATTCGCCGACGCCGTGATCAACCGCAGCTACGCCATTGCTGATGAAGGAGGATTATGCCGCCGGGTGGGCCGAATACGAGCGCCGGTTTGCGGTTGGGGCGATGGCCGCGCGCGGTTTTCCGTACCCGCCGTGGCAGGGCGAACCGCTTGCCGGCAAGCGCATACTCGTTTACGCGGAGCAGGGACTCGGGGACGAGATCATGTTTGCATCGTGCGTAGCCGGATCTTGCTTCAGCTCGCCGCGCACTGCGTGATCGAATGCAATACGCGGCTCGCCGCGCTGTTCCGGCGTTCGTTTGGGCAGGCGCATGTCCACGGCGCGGACAAGAACGACGACAAGAATTGGCTCGCCCAACTGCCGCCGGTCGACTTGCAGGTTGCGATCGGATCTTTGCCGCAGTTCTTACGCCGTACACGCGCCGAGTTTCCCGCGCGCCGCGGGTATCTTGCGGCCGATGCCCGGCGCGGTGAATTCTGGCGCAAGCAGCTTGCCGCCGGACCCCGGCTGAGGGTGGGCATTGCGTGGCGCGGCGGCACTTTGCGCTCACGGAAATTTGCGCGGTCTATCGATTTGCCGCAGTGGCTGCCGGTGCTGAAGAGTGTCGGCGCGGCATTTTATGCGCTTCAGTACGGGGAAATCGCCGCCGAGGTCGAATCGATGCGCATTGAGTCCGGCGCCAGCGTGACGAATCTCGGCGCGGCGGTCGACGATATCGACGAACTTGCTGCGATCATCAGCGCGCTCGATCTCGTCATCAGCGTCGATAATGCCGTCGCGCATCTTGCCGGCGCGCTCGGCAAACCGGTATGGACTCTGTTGCCGTGCAGTCCCGAATGGCGTTACCCGCGGCACGGCGAGGTGATGCCGTGGTATCCGTCGATGCGGCTCTTTCGTCGCGCCCGTGGCGATAGCTGGGGGCCTGTCATCGAGCGCGTTGCGGCGGAACTTGTGGACGTCGCGCGCGTGAAGTGAGGACTGGAGAGTGGATTACTTGGCAGGACGCACTGCATCATGAACATTCTCGCGTGGATTGACGCCCTGCGCGCTCGCGTCGGCGCGCGCGCCGTGCCGGCAGGTGCGCCGGCGATCCCGCGCGTGACGCCGCAGGACAAGGCTCAGGGCGAGGCGCGCGCTGCGTTTGACGGCGGGCTCGCCGCCTATGCGTCCAAGGACTTTGCGACGGCAATTGCGTGCTTTAATCGCGTGCTCGAGCACCGGCATGATGATGCGGACGCGCACAACAATCTGGGACTCAGCTATCTCGGAGCGGGCCGCAGCGAGGACGCGGCCGACGCTTTCCTGCTCGCGATCCATTATCGGCCGCAATTCGCGCAAGCGTACTTCCACAGAGCGTTGGCCGCACTTGCAGCCGGTGACATCGACGAAGTCGTCGCGTGTCTCGAGCGCGCGGTCGAGCTGCAACCCGATTTTGCCGCCGCTCACAGCACCCTGGGCTACGTGCTCAGTCATCGCACGGGTGATTTCGAGCGTGGCGCAGCGCACATCAGAAAAGCCCTGGAGTTAAGTCCCGCCGATCCGGACGTGCTGTGCAATTACAGCGCGGTGCTCGCGCAGGAAGGACGCGCCGCGGAGTCGCTTGAAATTTGCGAAAAACTCCTGGCTGCTTACCCGCATATGCACGAGGCGCGCTTGAATCGCGCGCTTGCGCGGCTGAAGGTCGGGCGTTTTCAAGAGGCGTGGCCTGACTACGAGGCGCGCAAGGTTGCGCGCGGCAACTACGTCGCGCGCGCGTTGCCGTTGCCGGAGTGGAGGGGAGAGTCACTGCACGGCAAGAAGCTGCTGGTTTACGCGGAACAGGGGCTCGGCGACCAGATCATGTTCGCGTCATGCGTGCCTGACGTGCTGGGGCAGGCGGCAAGCTGCGTGATCGAGTGCGCGCCGCCGCTCGCGCCCATTTTCAGGCGATCGTTCCCGGCTGCCGCGATCGAACCGCAGGCGCGGGCAGATGCGTCCCTCGCGAGTCTGGCGCAAGCTGCGCGCATGGATTATCAGGTGGCAATTGGCAGCCTGCCCGCGCATTTTCGCCGGCAGGCGTCTGATTTTCCCCGTCACGCGGGATACTTGCGGGCCGCACCGGAGCGCATCGAGCACTGGAAGCATCGGCTCGCCGCGATGGGAGCGGGCTTGAAAGTCGGCATCTCCTGGTCTGGCGGCGCGCCTTCCACGCGCGGCGCGACGCGCTCCACGCAGCTGCGGGATTGGCTGCCAATTGTGCGGCAGACGGCATGCCATTTCGTGAGCCTGCAATACGGCGATGCAAGCGGGGAGCTGCGGGAGATCACTCGCGAGCGCGAGATCGTGATTCATGAATGGCGTGAGGCGATCGAGGATTATGATGAGACCGCGGCGCTGGTCGCGGCGCTGGATCTCGTTATTTCGGTGCAGACGGCGCTGGTGCATCTGGCGGGCGCGCTTGGCACAACGGCGTGGGTGATGTTGCCGGTGGCGTGCGAATGGCGCTACGGGGAGCAAAGTGAGGCCATGCCGTGGTACCCCAGCGTTCGTCTCATGCGGCAGCCGCGTCCCGGCGACTGGCGCGCGGTGATCATGCGCGTCGCGTTGGACGTCGCACAATTGGCGCAGCAGTGATCATGCTTTGGACCCTGCTCAAAACCCTTACGCGCACAGCCGCCGGCAAGTCCGGCGGCGCGGCGGACGAGGATTTGCTGGCACGGGGCATCGACAGTTTCAAGCCGGGGGGAATTCGCGGCGGCGTGCCGGCATTTGAGCGCGGCGCTCGCGGCGGATCCGGACGATGGCGGCGTTTTGTATTATCTGGCGCTGGCTGAAGCGCGCAGCGGCCGTTTCGAGCGGGCGCAGGAGTTGTTCGAGACGTTGCGCATGCAGCGTGATGACGCGGATGTAAACAATGCGCTGGGTAACCTATATCGCCTGCGCGGAAACCTTGACGCGGCCGTGGCGTCCTACCGGCGTGCGTTGGCGGCCGATGGCGGGCATATTGCCACGCTTGCCAATCTCGGGCTCACGCTGCGCGATCAAGGCACGCCCCGGCAGGCATTACCGGTGCTGGATCGTGCCCTTGCGATCGCGCCGGATCATGTCGAAGCGCTTTTCAACAAAGCGCTGGCGCTCGTCGATCTGGGCGAGAGCGGGGCCGCCGGCGAGCTGATCGGGCGGGTGCTTGAACTCGACCCTGATTTCGCGCAGGCGCATCTGCAGCGCGCATTCATGCTGCTCAGGCGCGGCGAGTTTGCGGCAGGCTGGCGTGAATACGCGTGGCGCGTGCGCATTCCGGATCTCGACCATTGGCGGGATTACGCTTACCCGTTATGGCAGGGGGAGCCGCTTGCGGGCAGACGCGTGCTGGTTCAGGCCGAGCAGGGACTGGGCGATCAGATCATGTTCGCTTCCTGCCTGCCTGATTTGCTGGGGCTTGCACGGGACACGATAATCGAATGCGACCCGCGGCTCACGGGCCTGTTCGCACGCTCATTTCCGTCCGCCAGGATTTATCGCCATCGCGTCAAAGGCGAACCCAAATGGCGGCGCGGGCCAGTCCCCGATTTCAGGGTGCGCTGTGGTGATTTGCCGCGCATGCTGCGCAATCGTGAGGCGGATTTTCCGCGGCATGACGGTTACCTGGTGGCCGACCCCATCCAGGTTGCCGACTGGCGCGCACGCTTGGCAGCGCTCGGACCGGGTCTCAAAGTCGGCATATCGTGGCGTGGTGGAACGCCGGGCACCGGCCAGGCGGCGCGGTCCCTGGCGCTTGCAACACTGCTGCCGATGCTGACCGTTGCGCGGACGCATTTCGTCTCCCTCCAATACGGTACGGTCGCAAGCCGAGGTCGCGGATTTGCGGGCGCGCCATGGCATCGCGTTGCATGAATGGACCGAGGCGGTTACGGACATGGACGAAATGGCGGCGTTGATTTCCAGCCTCGATCTGGTTTTGACCGTATGTACTACCGCCGCTCACTTATGCGGTGCGCTCGGCAAAACCGCGTGGGTCATGGTTCCCGCCGTCGCGGAGTGGCGCTATCTCGAGAGCGGCACCGGGATTCCCTGGTACCCCGCGCTGCGCCTTATTCGGCAGTCGCGCTTAAATGATTGGGGCGAAGTGATCGCAACCGTGCGGGCGGAACTTCAGCGGCGCGCGGCGGCGCCAGCGCAATCCGGCGCGCGCTAGCCGATTCCGGGGTTGCCGGTGACGCCGGACAGTTGCGGCAAGTTAAGCAGCGGCGCGTGTATGACTTGTTTGTAGCGCAGATAGTCGGCAACGACTTCCCAGACCGGGCGACCGCTGGCGTCCTCGGCAACCGATGCCCAGCCCGCGACCTTGTACCGTTTGCCGGGCTCCATCAGTTTGCCGTGCAATCGCATATTGCTGATGCGGTTTCCCATGGCGCGCGTCGGATCGCACGCGTATTGCATGCCGCCCACGCGCACCATGTCGCCGCCCTGCTGCAGATAGGGGTCGGGGTTGAACAGGTTGTCGCACACGTCTTCGAGTAGGGTCTTGATCGTCGCGCCGCTCATATCGGTCAGCGTGGTGGAGGGATAGGTGATCGCGGTCTGATTCATGACTTGCTCGAACGTAATCGGCTCGTTGGGCAGTAGCGCCGTGCCCCAGCGGAATCCGGGTGAAAAAGCGATTTCCGCCCCGCTGACGTCAATTAATGCATCGAGTATGACCTGGTCGAACGTGCCGTTGAAATTGCCGCGCCGGTAGAGCAGGCCCTCGCTGATGGCGAGCTCTTCACCCAGCTTCTGCGTCGTACGGCGCGCGCACGCGGGCGATCAGTTCCGACATGTCCGCGTCCGCTTCGAGCATCAGCGAAAAAACCGGCAACAAGCGGTATTGATAGCCCGCGACCTGTTTGCGCTTCACGTCGAGATCGAGTACCGCGAGAAACTTGCCGTTGCAGCCGGCATTGGTCACCAGCGTCGTGCCGCCGCGATTTTTTACGGAGACCGGGTCGGGCACGGCGTCGTGAGTGTGTCCGCCGAGTATCACGTCGATGCCGGAGATGCGCCCGGCGAGCTTCAAGTCCACGTCCATGCCGTTATGCGACAGCAGAATTACGGCGTGCGCGCCTTTGGCGATCGCCGCGTCCACGGTTTTCTGCAGTTTCTCTTCCTGGATGCCGAACGTCCAGTCGGGAATCAGATGGCGCGGATTCGCGATGGGCGTATACGGAAACGCCTGGCCGATGATCGCAACCGGTATGCCGTTAATCTCGCGCATGACCCACGGCGTGAAAACCGGATCGCCAAAATCCACGGTCGCCACATTCTGCGCGAGAAACTCGATCCGGCCCTTCAACTGATTGTCGATGAGTTCCTTGACTCGCGCGGCGCCCAGCGTGAATTCCCAGTGTCCGGTCATGATATCGACACCGAGCAGTTGGGCGGCCTGCACCATGTCCTCGCCGCGGGTCCACAGCGCGGTCGCCGAACCCTGCCAGCTGTCGCCGCCGTCAAGCAGCAGCGCACCCGGGCGCTGTGCGCGCACTTTTTTCACGAGCGTGGCAAGGTGGGCGAAGCCGCCGATCTTGCCGAACGTGCGCGCATCATGCTCGAAATCCAGATGCGTGAATGCGTGCGCGAGACGCGTATGCGGACTGATGCGGGCGTGTCTGAGCAATGCGTCGCCGACCAGGTGCGGTGGCCTGCCGGTCATGCCGCCGACGCCGATATTTACGCTCGGTTCGCGAAAATAGGTCGGTAACAGCTGTGCGTGACTGTCGGTGAAATGCATCAGCGTCACATTGTTGCCGAAGCTGTGCAGGTCGTAAAACCCGTTGATCGCAGTGGCGGCGCGCGCGTTCTCGGCAAACGGAAAGCCGGCAGCCGCCGCCACCGCCATCGTATGCAGGAATTCTCGCCGCGACATCGCCATCGGTGTTCTCCAAAAATAGAACAGGCCTGGAGCGATCCAGGCCCGTTTGCCGGTTTGTCGCTGCGCGGTTACCTGCGGTTAACCGCGGACTGAGGATCGATCAGATAAGCCACCAAGTGAGCGACCTGTTCCGGCGTGAGGTGGCCAGTGGCGCCGAGGCGCGGCATGTGGGAGCAGGGAACAAACGCCCACGCATTGTAAATTTTCTCGTAAGTGTATTTGACGACCGCGTCCGCATTGCCGCGCTGCGCGCCGTAGCCCGTCAGGCCCGGCCCGACGTTTCCAACGTTTATCTCGCCGGGCTCGAGGGCATGGCAGTTCTGGCAAAGCCCGCCGTTTTCCTTGCGTTGCTCGAGCCGTCCGCCCTGGATACGATCGCCGGCGCCGTCATGCGCGAGCGCGTCGCCGGTTTTCCAGTCGCCCACGAGTTTCCCGGATCGCGGATATTTGATGGAGGCGCGCGCGAGCTGTAGCACTTCGTCCGTTTCCGCCGGCGTCAGTTCCGCCCCCCCGATCTTGCTGCAGATCTGCTGCGACTTGTCCTGCTCGAGGCGTCTGAGCATGGCCGGCATAGGTGCGGAAAAACCTTCGCTCACCATTTTCTCCGCCAGCTGGCGCGTGCCCGCCTGATCGGGATAGGTTGCGCAGCCGGCGGCGATCAGCGCCGAGGCACCCAGCGGCATCCATCTTGACCATGCGTTTCGCATGCGTTCCTCGCTTTCCTAACGCTTGAATCCGGGCACGTGAATAACCGCGCCGTTGCCTTGATAGTGGAGATACGTCGACAACGCGATCGACACATCAGATGCATAGATTAATTCGGGCAGCCGCATCTGCCAGAAGCAGTCGTAGAGCCGCCACTGCATGGTGCGGACGACGAAATGCGCGCCCCGATACGCGGGCCAGGTCGAAACGACTCCCTGGATCTGCTTTTGGTCCGTCATGTTCACGAGGTCCTGCAGGCGTATGCGCTTGCTGGATTCGCCGTGGCACTGAACGCACGCGAAGTCCGTCTGCCCGCTGCGCCGGTGGAACAAGTACTCGCCGGCTTTGTACATGTCGAATTCTTGCTGATGGCTTAACGCCACATTCATCTGCATCCCGTTCGACCGGGATGCGATAAAGAGCGCCAGCGCCTCCACATCGGAGCCGCTGCTGCCCGCGGGGCTGAGCGCCCTCTTGACGATGTCTTCGCGGTTAAATCCCTGCAGCTCTACCATGCACGTGAGCAGCCTCGACTCCAGGTCCTGCACTTTGCCGGTGTCGGGGAAATAGCGCGGCAGCCGCGTGACTGCGCCTTCGAGCTTGCCCGGACCCAGGCCGAAGTCGCACCGGTCCAACGACGCCAGGCGGGGGCCCCGCCTGGCGTAAAACAGCGCCTTGCCCTGGTCTATCCACAGTTCTCCCGGATTGTCCTCGGCCAGCATCTGCCGCCCGACCGCGAGCGGGTCGGTGTTGCCGGCCTGCGCCAGCGCGATGGTGCTGGCGCAGGCCAGCGCGACCGCAGCAAGTGCGCAGCGAACATTGAACATCACGCGATCTCCGCCGGTGTTTATGGATGTGCAGGCAATGCCACGCTACGCGGCCGCCGTCACTGCCGCGTCGTCGGTGCGCCGGTCGCCTTTGTTGTCGGTCCAGGTGACGCTGATTTTGTCCCCGGCCTTAGCACCTTTGACGCGCAGGCCAAGGAAAGGGTTGCGCGCGATCGCCTGGCTCCACTGCGCGTCAAGCACGGGATTGCCGTTGTGGACGACCACCACGCTCTGGATGAAGTGCAGGGGCACGATGTCGCCCTTGGCGTCCTTGCGCTGGCCGGTTTCCATCGGGTGCTGCATCAGGATGCGCACGTCCGCGACGTCGCCCTGCAGCGTTGCGCGTATCCTCATCGGTTCGGCCATGACGGGTCTCCTTTTCTACGTGTTCTGACGCGGGCGGCGGCGCGCGTCGGCAACCGCTCAACCGCAGCCGCCGATGGTGATTTTGATTTCCTTGGTGGCGGTATAGTACTTGCCGTCGGCCTTGACGACCGCACGCACGTTGGAGGTTTCGCTCATTTTGAGCCGAACCGAGATGTAGCCTTCGCCACCGTGCGCGATGTCGTGGGTGGATGTCAGCGGAAACGGATTTTTCTCGGCGATGATCGCGATGCTCTGGGTGTTGGGGAGTTTGCTGGTGACCGCGATCGGCACGACCGCGCCGTTTTCAGCGATATCCGGCGCGGTGAGGATGATGTCTTTGCTCTCGATAAGATTGGCCGCGCCAATATTTTTCACGGCATCGGCCGCGGCTTTCGCCTCAAAAGCCGCCTTGTTCCACGGGGCGGCGAGCGCCGCGCCGGCCGACTTGAGCAGCCCCGCGCCGAGCGCTGTTGCCGCGCCCGCGAATTTGATAAACGTTCTGCGCAGTTGATGCATAGCCTCTCCTCGATGACCGCGGGCTGTGTCCGGATTGGGTCCGCTACTAATGGTCCGGCACCAATTTTTAGCGCACCGGGTGGAACAGGGCGCCCATGCTAGCCAAGTTTGGCAGGGCTGTCTATTGCCGGTGTCGACGGGATCGTCGCGCGAGGCGTTCAGGTGCGCGGCTTGCGTATCCAGTGTCCCGACTTGCCGCCTTTTTTCTCGATGAGACAGATGTCTTCGATGCGCATGCCGCGGTCGACCGCTTTGCACATGTCGTAAACGGTGAGCAGGCCCGCGGCGACGGCAGTCAGCGCCTCCATTTCGACACCGGTGCGGCCGCGCGTCTCCGCCTGGGCGACGCAAGTGACGGCTTTCTGCGTGGTATCGATGGCAAAATCGACGTCGACGCGCGTCAGGGCCAGCGGGTGCGCGAGCGGGATTAATTCCGCCGCGCGCTTCGCACCCTGAATCGCGGCGACGCGCGCGATGCCGAGCACGTCGCCCTTCGTGGCGCTGCCCGCGGCGATCATGGCCAGTGTTGCGCGTTGCATGACTATGCGGCCGCCCGCACGGGCCACACGGTGAGTTTCATCCTTGCCGCCGACATCCACCATGCGTGCCTGGCCGCGCGGGTTGAAATGCGTGAGTTTTTTCAATTTTCGTCCTCCTCCAGGCAGGGCGCACGCCTTAAGAGACGTGCCGTGCCTGTCGATTCAACGTCAGGAATCTGGCACCGTGAACTTCGCAACCGCCTGGCCATGTCGCCGGCTGAGATTACAGACACCTGAATGGTACGGTGCGGTCGCCGACCGTTTCATCCCGAACCCTGTTGTGCAATTCCAAACGGCAGACTTTGGAGAACTTCCGCGTGTTCAACGGCAGCGCCAGACCATTAAGTTTCCCGGTTAATTCGGGTAGGCTAACGGGATAGGTCGGGTAGCCGCGCAGGAGAAACAGCATCATTTGCATAACCGACGCGGTAGCCCATAAATCATGCCATTCGAAATCCCGTTCCGTCCATACCGATATGTGCGCTTCGGATTTGACTCCGTCGACCGTATCCTGGATTACCGATTCGGGGCAGATGACCAGGGTGTAGGCGGATCGGTAGGTAAGGAAATTCAGGAGGTCGAGCCCGGCGGACTTCGGAATGTGTTCGATGCAGTCGCCAATGATCACCAGGTCATACCGTTTGTCCAGGTCGGTGGCCATGACCTCAGTAGCGCTCATCACCCGTACTTCATCATACGTTAGATTGAGTTTGAAGCGCTCGACATAACTTTCCTCGATCTCCACCCCCATGAGGTTTGCGGTCGGCAACGCTGTGCGCACGATTTCACCGTGTTTTCCCGCCCCGCAGCCGATATCCAGCACATTATCGGGCGCCAGGATTTCAATGATGTTTCTGGTCAACTCGTCGAAGACGGGCACTGAATAGGGCATGAGTTTTTTGTTTCCGCTTATTCCGGACAGGCAAGGTAAACTGCACCGCAGCCAATTGCGGCGTCCGCCATTATTCTGCCGCCAGCGCCGGACTTACCAGGTCATCGATCGCGTAACGCGCCACCCTATCTTCTTTTATCAGGAAGTCATTGGGCTTGCCGATGTGCCAGACTGATGCAAGTGCTGCTTGCGAGATCCAGCCGACCCGCGGCTGTTCCACGAATCGCTCCATCATTTTGAGCACGCAATAAAGGGCGATTTGATCGAGATGCCAATAGAGCTCGTCGCGGCCGGTAAAATGGCGAACGAAATTGCCGACTGCGTTAAAGTAGCGCAGCGCCGCCTGGGTGTTGTTGGCCACGACAAAGCCCGCGTAGATGTCCAGCCACAGCGAATCAAGCGGTTCACGCTGGACAAGTCCGATGTCCTTACCGGACGCTTCGCCGATCATCGCGTCGACGGGCTGCTCGAATATCAAATCGATATCGAAACACACGATGGTTGTTCGATATTTTTGCAACAGCCATCCCATGTCCATGAAGCGTGCGCAACTATAGTAGGTCCGGCGAAACCTGTAATTGGTGGACGTCGCAAACGCCGTCTGCGCGGTGGTTACGGTGAAATTCGAAAGCGTGACTTTGGCCAATAAGCGGTCTATGTAAGCCGCGAACTTGTCGTCCGGGTCCAGGATGTGTATATGCAATAATTTTCCCGCCGCCGCGTTCTGGGCGAAGGAATTGACGAATTTCGCCCCATGCTTGTAGAAATATTGAACATCGCACGAAACGGCGACCACCGCGTCATAGACGCCGGGGCCGTGCGCTTCGCGCAGCAATACGATTGTCGGGGATGCCGCGCTTTGCATCTCGGTATCGACGATTTTCCAGAGATCCCGGCGAACATTGATCAACCGGCAATGCTCGAAGGCCGGCGCGAAGTGCGCAGCGTTCCAGAAGTGCATTTCCGCAATATCGAAGTGCCCGAGCTGCATCAATATACAACCCAGTCGTGCCTCGACCAGGTAGGAATGCGGCAAATACGTTTTCGCGCGCAGTGCGCACGCCAATGCGGCGTCGTAATCGCGCAGGCCGTACAGGATCGTTGATTCGAGCAAATACGCTTCCGCGTTGGCCGGGTCGATCGCGATCAATTGCCGGATATTGTGCAATGCCTCTTCCAGCCGGCCCACTGCCTGCAGACATCCGGCGAGGCTGCCCAATGCGTTAGGATTCGCGGCCTGCGCCAACGAATTTTCGAGCAACACGATAGCTTCCTCGAATCTCGATTGCTTCTTGGAGATCAACCCGGACAGCAACAATGCCTGGGCATGCAGCGGCTCGACGTCAAGCACCCGCTTGCAATGCTCGCGCGCGTCGTCAAACTTGCGCGCGTCGAAGGCGGCGTAGGCTAATTCCAAGGGGTCGGCCATGCGGGGTCGGGATAACGAGAATGGAGCATTTATTCTGGATTCATGCCCAGCCAATTGTTCAATTGTATTCTGTTTCGGTTCGGCAGTATCGATTTTTGCCCATGCTTTGACGATCGAATCGCGCGGGTGCGGAACTTTGCGCAATTTACCCTTATCATAGCTTGGTGAACCGCCCTTTCCTCATATTCGCGAGCGTGTTGTGCATGGCGGCAACGGCGCTGGGCCAGGGTCTGCCCGACTTGGGTGACGTGTCGCAGAGCGAGCTTTCGCCGCAGACCGAGCGGCGCCTGGGCGAGAGCATCATGCGCGAGATCCGCGCCGATCGCAGTTATTCGGACGACGCCGAGATAACCGACTACCTGAATACGCTGGGCTACAAGCTCGTCGCCGCGAGCGCCGATTCACGCCAGGAGTTCAATTTTTTTCTCATCATGGACCCACAGGTCAATGCATTCGCCCTGCCCGGCGGATTTGTCGGCATTAACTCGGGCCTGATCCTGACCGCGCAAAGCGAGTCCGAGTTGGCCGGCGTGGTGTCGCATGAAGTGGCGCACGTAACACAACGCCACATGGCGCGCATGCTCGCGCAGCAGAAGCAGTCGCAAATTACATCACTGGCCGCGCTCGCCGTCGCGATTCTCGCCGCCCGCGCCAATCCGCAAATCTCGCAGGCGGCAATCATGGCTTCGCAGGCGAGTTCGATTCAATCGACGCTTAATTACACGCGTGACCATGAGCGCGAGGCCGACCGCGTCGGCTTCCAGGTGCTTGAACATGCGGGGTTCGATGCGCAAGCGATGGCGCTCTTTTTCGAGCGCATGCAGCGCGCGACGCGCTTTTATGAAACGAACGCGCCGGCCTATTTGCGCACCCACCCGTTGACGTACGAGCGTATCGCGGACATGCAGAGCCGTGCGCAGAACCTGCCCTACCGGCAGGTGCCGGACAGTCTCGAATTCCAGTTGATGCGCGCCAAGCTCAAGGCGGCGCAGGACACTCCCCAGGAAGCCTTGGCGTTCTTCGAGGCAAGCCTGGGCGAGAAAAAGTACCTGAGCGAAGCCGCAAGCCGTTACGGCCTGGTGGCGGCGCTGATTCGCGTCAAGGCGTATGCGCGTGCGGGCAGGGAACTGCAGATCTTGCGTAACGCGTTGCCCGACAATGCCGCGGTGCAGACGCTTGCCGCGCGTTACTATGTCGCCAGCGGCGACGTGAGTGCGGCATTGCAGACCTACCGTGACGCGCTCAAGAGCCATCCCGGTTATCGCGCGCTGGTTTATGACTACGCGGAAGTGCTGCTGGCAAGCCGGCAGCCGGGGGAAGCATTGAAACTCGTCGAAAGCCGGTTGCAGTACTCGGTGTCCGATCCCCGGATGTACGAAATACAGGCCAAATGCTATGCCGCGCTCGGCAAACGCCTGCCGCAGCACCGCGCGCTGGCGGAGGCCTATTACCGCGAGGGCAATGTGAAAAGCGCCATCGAGCAGCTCACGCTGGCGCAGAAAAGCGGCGACGGCGATTTTTACCAGCAGTCGAGTGTGGATGCGCGCCTGCGCGAACTGCGCTCGCTGGAGGAGGAAACGCGGCGCGAAACGCGGCGGTAGCGGCAGTCAGCCGCGCCCGGGCCGTGAACGCTGTGGGCGGGAATTCCGTTGAGAATAAGCGGTGCCAGGGGGCCGCACGCCGCTTGCGCGGGGGGTGTTATCTAGATTGCCAAAACCGGCTTAAGCAAGGCGTGAACAAGACCGATCGCGCCGCACGCCGCGATGACCGGAATAATGCCCACCTTATAGCGAACGAGCGCGACGAATGCGGCGCCGCCGAGTGCCGCCGCCAGCCATTCGAAGCGGCCGGCAAAACCCGGCGGCCAGCACGATGTAGGGAAACGGCACGTTGAGCGCGAAAATCGCAATGAACGCAGCAGCGGAGATAGACCACAGCACCCCGTTTCTCAATGCGCGCGACCCGATGCGACAGGCGGCGAAAACCACGATGGCGGTGACCGCCGGCTTGATGCCGGAGAGTATGCCCGCGATCGCCGGCACCTGGCCGTAAGCCATGTATATCCACGACAAGGCGATCAGCACGAACAACGACGGCAACACGAAAAGCACGCCGGCCGCGATGCCGCCGCGCGTTTTGTGCATGAGCCATCCGATGTAGGTTGCGAGCTGTGTAGCTTCGGGTCCGGGCAGCACCATGCAGTAATTGAGCGCATGCAGAAAGCGTTGCTCCGAGATCCAGCGCTTTTTCTCGACCAGATCGTGGTGCATGATGGCGATCTGGCCGGTCGGGCCGCCGAAACTCACGAATCCGAGCTTGAGCCAATACCAGAACGCTGCCGCGAACGCGACGGGCGCGGGTGGGATAGACGCAGCGCCGGCGGAGTCAACGGGGGTAGCAGTCATTTCGCCATAGCCAAAGTTTTCCGCGGCGGGTTTTCCCGCGGATGCGCAGAGCTTGGGCGAAATGCCGTGGGAACACCGGGCGTCTGCGAAGAACCCGACGGGCGAATCTTAATGCGTATTGAGCGCACGGCACAACACGGCGCACGACTCGGCGCCGGCTGTCACCGGACTCGCGTCGGCGCGGTCGACTGCCGCGTATGCGAGTGTCCCCGATGCACCTACCGGGACGCGCCCTAGGCGTCAGCCCAGGGCTATATCCGACGCAATTATCCCGCTTTATGGTATTGTATTTTCTTGCGAATCGGCCCGGCGGGAGGCGCGGCCGGCCGGCGCCGCTGGATTGATACGATGACCATCAAAAAAATCGGCAAATACGAAATCATCCGTGAACTCGGCAAAGGTGCCACCAGCATAGTGTACGAGGCGATCGATCCATTCGTGAACCGCCACGTCGCGATGAAAGTGGTATTTCAGGAGGCGCTCGGTGACAAGGAACACGGCCGGCGTTACCGCAAGCTCTTCGTGACGGAGGCCTCGCTCGCCGGCAAGCTCTCCCATCCGCATATCGTGAGTATTTACGATGCCGTCGCCGACGACGAGGCGAGCTACATCGTGATGGAGTACGTGGACGGCACCACACTCGAGCAGTATTCGCGCCCCGAGCAGCTGTTGCCGATCGGCAAGGTGATTGAAATTGCGTTCAAATGCACCAAGGCGCTGGATTTTGCGGCCAAGCACGGCGTGATCCACCGCGACATCAAGCCGGCCAATATCATGTTGTCGGGCGAGAACGACATCAAGATTACCGATTTTGGCGCGGCGCAGACCACCGCCACCGAAACGACCCAGATCACCGGCATAGGCTCGCCCGCTTACATGTCGCCCGAGCAGGTCAAGGAGCTCCAGCTAACGCATCAGACGGACATATTTTCGCTCGGGGTCGTGCTGTATCAGATGCTGACCGGCAAGCTGCCGTTTCAGGCGACTAACAACTACAGCATGATCTACCAGATCCTAAACGCCGACGCGCCGGCGCCAAGCGCACTGCGTTCCGAAATTCCCCCGCAGCTCGACGCCATAGTCAAGCGTGCGCTCCAGAAAAACACCGCCGAACGCTATCAGACCTGGGAAGAGGTTTCGCATGATCTCGTCGCCGTGTTCGGCAATCTGCAAAAACCCGAGAAAAGCATTCCAGACAGCGAAAAGTTCAATCTCCTGCGCAAGCTGGCTTTTTTCAAGAATTTCGCCGATGTCGAATTGTGGGAGGTGCTGCGGGTGACCGCCTGGAACAAGTACACGCCGGGCCACGTGCTGCTCAAGGAGGGCGACGTCGGCAAAGCGTTTTACATAATTGCGACGGGTGAAGTGAAGATCAGCAAGCAGGGCAAGCTGCTTAACGTGCTGCGCACCGGCGATTGTTTCGGCGAGATGGCTTATCTTGGCAAGAAGCAGTTCCAGCGCACCGCCAGCGTGACCGCCGTCGACCGATATTACCGCGATCGAGATCAAGGCCGAATCGCTGGCAAAGTCCTCGGAGCTTTGCCGCCACAATTTTAACGGCGCCTTCCTCGAAATCCTGGTCGATCGACTGTCGCTGGCGAACACGCGGCTTTCGCAGCTGCTTGCCGACAAGAACATCAGCGTCTTTTAGGCGCCCAGCGCCGGGTTTACGCGCGTGGCCGCGCGGCGCCGAGCCGCGGATCGCGGCGGCGGCCGTCTTGCATGAAGTGCATCGGCACCGTATATTAGATTCCGCTTGAAACCATGTCTGCCTGGAGTAGGGATGCATTTCGACAAAGAACTCGATACGCGCGGACTGAATTGTCCATTGCCGATACTGCGCACCAAAAAATCGCTCAATGACATGACGGCGGGCCAGGTGCTGCGCGTCATGGCCACCGACCCCGGCTCGGTCAAGGACTTCCAGGCGTTCTCCAGGCAGACCGGCAATGAACTGCTGTCAAGCGAGACGGCGAGCAGCGAGTTCATTTTCTTCATGAAAAAAAAATAGCCGCCGGCGCTTGGATGCGGTCACACTGGCCCACTTATGATCACGCTGATTAGAATTTTCGCGCTGGCGGTTTTCGTCCAGGTCGCGCATGCGAAACCGCCGGAGGGTTGGCCGTTTGTCGAATACAACGAGGCACTACGCGTGGCGCAACGCGTGCACAAGCCGGTTTTCGTATACTTCGGTTTCCCCACCTGTCCGTATTGCGAAATCGCCAACAAGAATACATTTGCGTTTGATGCTCTGCGCAAACGCTATACCGAACATTATGTGCTCGCCTATTTCGATATTCGCGGCAACCCCAATGATGTTATTGCGCTGCCGGGCGGCGAAAAACTCACGCGCGCCGATGCGATCAAGCGATTGCGGGCAAGCCCGGTACCGGCCTGGATGTTCGTGGGCACGGACGGCCGGGAAATATTGATGCGGCGCGGCTCGCGGACTCCGGTCGAGGCGTTCATGCAGTTCGATCAGTACGTAGCGGGAGGTGCTTACCAAAGCATGTCGTTTGAGACGTTTCTGGCGCAACGCGGCTGGCAAGAGGCAAAGCCGCCGGAATAGACATTTTGTTTGCGGGTTGCGCGGTGCGGCGTGGACTTGCAAAACGCTAAGGACGGGAACGGCGGATGGGCGAAATGTGGCGAGTCGTGGATACCGGCCTGCGCTCCGCGGCGCAGAACATCGCGCTTGACCGTGCGCTGTTGGAAGCGCGGGGGGCCGAAGAGAGCTCGAGCACGCTGCGTTTCGCCCGCTTCGCGCCCTGCGCGTTGCTCGCCTGCCGTCACAGCGCCGCGCAGGAGTTCGATCTCGATTACTGCAAGGGCGCCAACCTCGCGGTGCAGCGTCGCATCACCGGCGGGAACGCCATGTATTGCGACGAGGCCCAGCTCGGCTGGGCCCTATATCTGCATCAACGCGAAGTCCGCACGTCCGACATGCAGGCGATTGCGAAACGCGTTTGCCACGCGGTGGCCGCGGCGGTTGGCGCACTCGGGGTGGACGCGCGATTCCGTGCCCGCCAGGACATCGAAGTCGATGGCCGCACGCTCGGGAGCGCCGGTGGCGCGTTCGACGACAAAGCGTTGCTGTACCAGGGCATATTGCTGATCGACGTGGAAATCAGCCGCATGGCGCGTGCCCTGCGTAACCCTGCCCTGGCGCACTGCGACCAGGCTGTCGCGGCGGTGCGCGAGCGCACGACCGATCTCAAAAACGTGATGGGGCGGCGTCCCGACCCCGGGCTTATCCAGCGCAACATAATCGAGGCATTCGAGAGCGAGTTCGGCGTCGAGTTCCACGACGGAGATCTCTCGCTGACCGAGCACACGCGGTATCAGCGCGCCTTGGCGGAAATAGAAACGCCGGGCTGGATACACCTGGTGCAACAGCCCGCGTCCGTCGTGCCTGTGTGCGCGGCGGCATACCAGCGTGCGGGTCGCGCGCTTAACGCGAATCTTATTTATGACCGCGGCGCGCACCGTATCAAGCAGGTCTGGTTCACTTATGACAGGGCGATCCGGCCGCAACGCGCCATCGCCGATCTCGAAGCCGCGTTGCGCGACACGTCGGTCGAACGCCTGGAGCATAACGTGCGGACATTTTTCACCGCGCATGCGGTCGACATGCCGGTGCTGGTGCCTGCGGATTTTGTCGCCGTCGTGCGCCGCGCGCTGAAGTTGCCGCTGGTTGTGCAAAATCCTTAGCCCGCCGCCCCCAGCAAATGCCTCGCGGCGGCGATGACATTGCGCACACCACGCCACAGTTTCGGCATGAGCCACGCCGTTAATACCACCAGCAAGGCGAGGATAGCGATCAGCGCGAGCGGGTGCGTGAACGCAATCCACACCATGCCCGCAGCCAGCGCGTCCTCGGTCAGCGATGCGGCCCAGTTGCTGAATGGCTCGGGCGACGAATTGATCAGCACGCGGCTGCCGGCTTTGGTGAAATGCGCGCCTGCGGCAAATGTGCCGCCGAGGAGCGCTGCGGCGAGCGCCAGCGCCGCGCTGTGGTCGGCCACCGCGGCGGCGGCCAGCAACGCGCCGCCTGGAATGCGGATGAAGGTCTGAAACGCGTCCCACACGCTGTCGAAGCCGGGAATTTTATCCGCGCCGAACTCGAGCGCGAACAGCGCGCCGGTCACCAGCATGACGGCCGGGTGAGTGAGGATTGCAAGGTCCGGCGGCAGCGCAATCGCGTCGAAAAAGCCGAGTACGCCGAGAAAAAACAATACGGCGTAAAGCCTGAGACCGCTCGCCCAGCCGAGGCCCGCAGCCATGGCGATGAGGCGCAACAATGTCCATACCGTGCAACTCCGGTAACGCGTGGCCGCAGTGTAACCGCCGGTTTACGCTCCGGCAATCCGCGCGTTGGTATGGCGCGCCGCCGCCGCTCATCCTGACCCACGCGCCTGCCTGCGCAAGATCTTCAGCCGGCCGCGCCAGATTCGGGGGCCGGATGTGCGCGGGGCGCTAGGTTTTTATGACGCCGATATGCGCGTAGATTTCGCGAATGTGCGCGCGCAGGCGCGGCAATTGCCGCCACAGCACGGCCGCGCCCGCGACGCAGCAAGCGCCGCCGATGAAGAGCGTGTAACCGGCGCCGATTGCGTGCGCAAGCGACCCGGCGGCGAGGCTGCCGAGCGGGCTCATGCCGAGGAAGGCGACGGTAAAGAAGCTCATGACGCGGCCGCGTTTTTCATCGGCGACTATGGTTTGAAGAATCATGCTGACTCCCATGCCGACGAGTATGATGCCAAAGCCGGTCAGCATGATCGCGACGAGCGAAAGCCACAGCAGTTTCGACGCGGCGAATACCATGAGGCTTGAACCGGCGAGGGCGGCGCCGAACATGATATGGCGCGCGAGCCCGCGCACGTCCTTGCGCGACGCGAGGTAAATAAGCCCGCTCGAGCCGCCGAATCCCGCCGCGCCGATCAGAAAGCCTAGCATGCGCGCATCGCCCTGAAATACCTCGGCGGCGAAGATCGGCATCAACGCCTGATAGGGAGTCGCCATAAAACTTACGAGTGCGACGATCGGCAGCAGGAGCCGCACCGGCAGCAGGTCCGCGGCGTATTTGACGCCATCCTTAAGGCCGCTCCACAGCGATGCACGGGCGGCCTTGGCGGTGTGCACTTCGATCTGCATTAACGCGATGACGACGATGACGGCGATCTTGCTCAGGCCGTTGACGAGAAAGCAGAACGCTTCGCTCGAGAGGCGATCAGGAGGCCGGCAACACTCGGGCCTATCATGCGGCCCGCGTTTTGCACGAAACCGTTCATCGCGATCGCACCCGGCAAATCCTGCTTGCCCGGCACCAGCTCGGACACGAACGACTGACGGATCGGCGTGTCGGTGGCCATCACGACGCCGAGCAGCGCCGCCATCACGAGTATGTGCCACACCTCGATCAATCCCGAATAGGTCAAGAGCGCGAGCGCCAGCGCCTGCACCAGGGCCAGCGCCTGCGACGCGATCAGGAGCTTGCGGCGGTCGAAGCGGTCGGCCCACAGTCCGCCCAGCGGCGCGAATACGAGGATCGGAATCTGGCTCGCGAACGCCGTGAGACCGAGCAGAAAGGCCGAGCCGGTCATGCGGTAGACGAGCCAGCTCATGGCGATTTGCTGGACCCACGTGCCGAGCAGCGACAGCGACTGGCCGAAAAAATACAACCGGAAATTGCGATAGCGGAATGCGCGCAGCGCGTGTATCGCCACCCGCTTATTCCGTCTTGTCCAGCTTCGCCAGTTGCGCGCGCAACTTGGCGAGCGTTTCGTCGAACTGGACTAACCGGTTGCGCTCCTGTTCGACCACCGCGGCGGGCGCGCGGTCGACGAAATTCGAGTTGGCGAGTTTTTGCCGCGCTTTTTCGGCCTGCCCGTCCTGCGCGGCGATTTCCTTGTTGATGCGCGCGATTTCGGCGGCGACGTCGATTTTGACGTCCAGCATGACGCGCAGCTGGCCGACCATCACCACCGGCGCGGGCGACGGCGGCAGCGCGTCGACCAATTGCACGTCGGAGAGCTTGGCCAGCGCCTTGAGGTATGGGATCAAGGCGCCGACGCCGACGCTGGCAAAGTCGCCGTCGATCAGCGCCGCCACTTTCTCGGCCGGCGACAGCCTCATTTCGCCGCGCAGCGAGCGGCACGCGTCCGCCAGTATCTTCAGCGTATCTAATTTGAGTCGTCGCCTGCGGCGCGCGCTGTTGCGGATCCGCTTCCGGGTAGGGCTGGAGCATGATGGTTGCACCCGTCTTTCCCCGCGAGCGGCGCGACTTTCTGCCACAGTTCCTCGGTGATAAACGGAATGATCGGGTGCGCGAGCCGCAGCATCGCCTCGAGCACGCGCACCAGGGTGCGGCGGGTTGCGCGCTGCTGGGCCTCGTTGCCGCTGCCGAGCTGCACCTTGGCGAGCTCGACGTACCAATCGCAGTATTCGTTCCACACAAACTCGTAGATCGCGCGCGACGCGTTGTCGAAGCGGTATTCCTCGAACCCGCGGGCAACTTCATCCGCCACGTCCTGCAGCGCCGCCGACGATCCATTGATCGGCGGGCGAATACTCAAGCGGCAGCGATTCGTCCAGCCCGACATCCTTGCCGTCGCAGTTCATCAGCACGAAGCGCGTCGCGTTCCACAGCTTGTTGCAGAAATTGCGGTAGCCGTCGCAGCGGGCGAGATCGAAGTTCAGCGTGCGCGCGAAGGTGGCCAGCGAGGCGAAGGTAAAGCGCACCGCGTCGGCGCCGAACGCCGGTATGCCGTCGGGATAGTTCTTGCGTATGTATTTTTCGACTTTGTCCTTGTGGTCCGCGCGCAGTAGCCCGACCGTCGACTTCGCGAGCAGGTCTTCCAGCGTGATGCCGTCGATAAGATCGAGCGGATCGAGCGTATTGCCTTTCGACTTCGACATCTTCTGGCCCTCGGCGTCGCGGATGAGGGCATTGATGTAGACATGCCGGAACGGCACTTTCCCGGTGAAGTGCAGCGTCATCATGATCATGCGCGCGACCCAGAAGAAAATGATGTCGAAGCCGGTGACCAGCACCGACGACGGCAGGAACACGTCGAGGTCTTTGGTTTTCTCCGGCCAGCCGAGCGAGGTGAACGGCACCAGCGCCGACGAGAACCAGGTGTCGAGCACGTCATCGTCGCGTCTCAAGCTTGCCGCGGTAACCCATGGCCGCCGCCTGCGTGCGCGCTTCCTCTTCGCTGCGCGCGACACAGATATTGCCGTCTTCGTCGTACCACGCCGGGATCTGGTGGCCCCACCACAGCTGGCGCGAAATGCACCAGTCCTGAATGTTTTCGAGCCACTGGTTGTAGGTCGTCGTCCAGTGCTCGGGGAAGAATTTGACTTCGCCCGCGGCGACCGCATCGAGCCCGGCTTTGGCCAGCCCTTCCATCTTCACGTACCACTGATCGGTCAGCATCGGCTCGACGATGACGCCGGTGCGGCCCGAGCGCGGCACGCGCAGCTTGTAGGGTTTTTCCGAGACCAGCAGTCCGTGTGCCGCCAGATCCGCGAGCACGCGCGCGCGCGCTTCGAACCGGTCGAGGCCGCGGTAGGCGGCCGGCGCGTTGTCGTTGATCCTGCGCGGTCAGCGTCAGAATATTGATCGGTTCGAGCTGGTGCCGCTGGCCGATTTGATAGTCGTTGAAGTCGTGGGCCGGGGTGATCTTCACGCAACCGGTGCCGAACTCGCGATCGACGTAGCCGTCGGCGATGACCGGTATCGTGCGGCCGGTCAGCGGCAATTGGACGTGCTTGCCGATCAGATGCTGGTAGCGCCAGTCGTCGGGATTGACCGCGACGGCGACGTCGCCGAGCAGGGTTTCCGGCCGCGTGGTGGCGACGACCAGCGCGCCGCTGCCGTCCGCCAGCGGGTATTTGATTTCCCAGATTTTGCCGTCTTCCTCTTCGCTGTCGACTTCAAGGTCGGACACCGCGGTGCCGAGCACCGGGATCCCAGTTGACGAGCCGCTTGCCGCGGTAGATCAGGCCTTGCTCGTAGCAGGCGCACGAACACTTCGATCGACGGCGCGCGACATCTTCTCGTCCATCGTGAAGTAGCCGCTCTTCTGTCCTTCGCTGTCGGCGTAACCCCAGTTGGCGGAAGCGCCGAGCCGCCGCATCTGGCGCGTGATGGTCGAGCCCGATTCCTGTTTCCATTCCCATACGCGCTTGATGAACGCGTCGCGGCCAAGGTCGTGGCGCGTCTTGCCCTGCGCTTCGAGCTGGCGCTCGACCACGATTTGCGTCGCGATGCCGGCGTGGTCGGTGCCGGCCACCCAGTTGGTGTTGCAGCCGCGCATGCGGTGATAGCGGACCAGCGCGTCCATCAGCGTCTGCTGGAACGCGTGCCCCATGTGCAGCGTGCCGGTGACGTTGGGCGGCGGCAATTGTATGCAGTAGGCGGGCCGCGACGCGTCGCCGGACTGCGCAAAGTAGCCGCGGCTCTCCCATTCGGGATACCAGCGGCTTTCGATCGCGTGAGGCTCGAAACTCTTGGCGAGTTCCATCGCGGCGGCGGCAGGCGCGGAAACGTCGGGCATGACAGCCGCAGGCTTCGGGGGCGCGGGCGTCGGTGCCGGCGGCGCTGCCCGCGGTGAGCCGCAACTGCTGCAGCTGGCTTTGCAGCGTTTCCTCGATCGAGGCGCGCACCATGGCGTTGATGTTCGTCTTGAGGTCGTCGCGGATCTTGTGCAGGGCCTCATCGAGCGCGCCGGCGACATCGGGCACGAACCGGCTTTGCAGCGCCTGGGCGATCTGCGCGTCGAGATCCTGTTTCAATTTCTGATAGACGTCGTGCTCCAGGTTCTGCGCCTGCACGCGCGCGATGATTTCGCCGTCTGGCGCGGGCGTGACGTCTTGCACCGGCGGCACGGGCGGCGGGGGCTCGCAGGGGCGCACGTCCGCGACCTGCGCCGGCGCGATGACAATGTCCGTCAACGTCGGGATCGCCGCGGCGTCCGCGATCGCCGGCGACGGCTTCGGTCAGCGTCGGGATGGCGTCCGGATCTGCCGCCAGTTTGACGGCGGCACGGTGCTTGTTGAGCAGCGCATCGGCGCGGCCCAGCACGTCGTCTCCCGCGCCGTGATCGTCGTTATCGCCCGGGCTGGCTCATCGGTCCCGGCGCATTACTGCGCGCTCTTGCTCAGATCGTGATTCTGAATGGCGTAGCCGCGGTCGCGGTAGAACTTGAAACGCGCGCGCGCGTCGCTGCGGTCCGTCTCGTCGAGGCTCACGATTTCGATCAGGCGCTGAAAGCGGCCGAAAAACGGCGGCCATTCGGCGCGCAGGTTGATGAGCACCTCGTCGTGCGGCAGATTGGAACCGTCGTGATCGACGATGACGGGCGTGACGGCGCGCGAGCGGGTCGTCGGGCGCGCAGTGCGGAATGAAACTCACCGCCTGCGCAGCTCCACAACAGGCGGCTGAACTTTTGGCCGGCGGCGGCATCGGGACAGAAAGCGAGCACCCGCATGCCGCGCGCGTAGGCCTTGGCGCTCAACGCGCACGCCGTCTGCAGCTTGTTTTCGACGTGAAAATAGAAATCGATTTGAGTCAATGGGTACCCTTTAAAGCCTCACCGCAAGGGACGCAAAGGACGCAAAGGCAAAGACGGTTTCTGATTAAATGCCATAGTCGATCGCGATCGGATACCGCAATATAGGCCGATGAATTGAACCGAATCTCGAATGACCTTGGCGACCTTCGCGTCCTTTGCGGTTCAAGATCTGCTTGAGCGATCGATCAGGAACTGCGTCAGCAGCGGCACGGGCCGCCCGGTCGCGCCCTTGGCGGCGCCGGATTTCCAGGCGACGCCGGCGATATCCAGATGCGCCCATTTGAATTTCTTCGTAAAGCGCGCGAGAAAACAGGCTGCCGTTACGCTGCCGGCGGGCCGCCCGCCGATGTTGGCGAAATCGGCGAAATTGCTTTTTAACTGCTCCTGGTAGTCTTCCCACAGCGGCAGGCGCCAGGTGCGGTCGTGCGTGGTCTGACCGGCGGCGAGCAGTTCCTGCGCGAGCGCGTCATCGTTGGCGAAGAGGCCGCTCGCCACGTGGCCCAGCGCGATCACGCACGCGCCGGTGAGCGTTGCGATGTCGACGACGGCCTGCGGCTCGAAGCGTTCCGCATAGGTCAGCGCATCGCACAATATGAGCCGGCCTTCGGCGTCGGTATTGAGGATTTCCACCGTTTGTCCCGACATGCTGGTGACGATGTCGCCGGGCTTGGTGGCGGACCCCCCCGGCATGTTCTCGGTGGCGGGGATGATGCCGACGACGTTGAGCGGCAGCTTCAATTCGGCGACCGCGCGCAGGGTTCCGAGCACGCTCGCCGCGCCGCACATATCGAATTTCATCTCGTCCATTTCGGGCGCGGGTTTCAACGAGATGCCGCCGGTGTCGAACGTCACGCCCTTGCCGACGAGCGCGTAGGGCTTCTGGCCGCGCGACCCGCCCGTAGTACTTGAGCACGATCAGCTTGGGCGGCTCAGAACTGCCGCGCGCCACCGACAGGAGCGAACCCATGCCGAGCTTCGCCATGTCCTTGCGTTCGAGGACCTGCACGCCCAGCTTGTGCTCTTTCGCGAGCGTGCGCGCCGCATCGGCGAGATAGGCCGGCGTGCAGACGTTGCCCGGCAGATTGCCGAGGTCCTTGGCGAGACTCATGCCGTGCGCGATCGCAACGCCCTGCTTGAGTCCGGTTTGGCCCGCGTGCGAGATCGTTGCGCTCGCTGACCAGCAGGGTCAGGCGGCGAACGCCGCCGGCCGACTCGCGTTTGCTTTTCATGCGCTCGAATCGATACGACGCATCGGTCGCGGCGATGACCGCCTGCGTGGCGCGCCAGGCGATTCCGCGTTGCTTGACCGCGGCCGACAAACACAGCACCGCATCGGCGACACCGGTTTGTCTTAGCGCCGCGATGGCCTTGCCGACCGCGGTGCGAAACTTGCCGTCGTCGAATTCGCGCTCGCGGCCGAGGCCGACCAGCAGCACGCGCGCGGCGGCGATGCGCGGCACTTGCAGCAGCAGCAGCGTTGTGCCCGCCTTGCCTTCCATGTCGCCGCGCTTAAGGACGGCGGACAGGTGTCCGCGCGACGCACGATCGAGTGCCGCGCCGGCGGCGGTAAGCTTGCGCGGTTCGAAAACGCCGACGACGATGCAGCCCGCGCGGACGCGCTCCGGGCTGCCGCTTTTTATGCTAAATTCCACGCCGTTCTCCTGAGCATGAGTGATTGGCAGAATCCGCTGATTATCTTCGCTATCCGGGCAAAAATCAAAGCGCGTCCGCGTGAAAATATTTCATAATTCCCTGGTGCGGGAATGCGCCGGCACGGCGATTGCGACTTTCGTGGTGCTGCTCGGCATCACGGTGACGACCCAGCTCGTGCGCTTTCTCGGTCTTGCCGCCGGCGGCTCGATCACGTTTACGGGGGTTTTCGCGCTGCTCGCGCTCACCTCTTTCAACTACCTGCCGGTATTGCTGTCGCTTACGCTGTTCATCGCGGTGCTGATGACGTTGTCGCGCAGTTATCGCGATTCGGAAATGATCGTGTGGTTCAGCGCCGGGCTGAGCCTGACGCGCTGGGTGCGGCCGGTATTGTCGTTCGCGGTGCCGATCGTGATCGTCGTCGCGCTGCTGAGCCTGGTGCTGTCGCCGTGGGCGATCACCAAGAGCGAGGAGTTCAGAAGCTACATGGACAATCGCGACGACGTGTCGCAGGTCACGCCCGGGGTATTTCGCGAGTCGAAGCAAAACGAGCGCGTGTTTTTCGTCGAGAACGTCAACGAGGGCGAGAACATGGTCGCCAACGTGTTCGTGAGCTCCACGCAGCACCAGAAAACCGGCGTGATGGTCGCCAAGCGCGGCTTTATGCAAACCGCTCGACAACGGCGACCGCTTTCTGGTGCTGCTCAACGGCCGGCGCTACGAAGGCGCGCCCGGTACCACCGATTACAAGATCAGCGAATTCGAGCGTTATGCGATGCGCATAGAGGCGCGCGAGGCCAAGGCGTCGGCGCCGTCCGCCAAGTCACTGCCGACGCTGGCGCTGTTGCGGGATCCGAATCCGCTCAATCTGGGCGAGCTGGCGTGGCGGATAGGGCTGCCGCTGTCGGCGCTGATCCTGGCGTTGCTCGCCATCCCGCTTTCGTTCGTCAATCCGCGCGCGGGCCGTTCGCTCAATCTCGTGATGGCGATACTGGTTTACATGATTTACAACAACGTCATCAGCATTGCCCAGGCGTGGATCGCGCAGCAGCGTGTCAGCCTTCCGGTCGGGCTGCTGGGCGTGCACGCGGTCATGGTCGCCCTGCTGGTGCTGCTCTTTTTCAGGCGCCTGACGCTCTTTTCGGTATTTCGTTACTTTAAATGAAGGTCATCAGACGCTACCTGTCGGCGGAAATCACCACCTCCACGCTGCTGGTGTTCGCGGCGCTGTTGATGCTGCTGGCGCTCTTCGATCTGATTCACGAGTTGGGCGAGTTGGGCAAGGGCGGCTACCGGTTGTTGCATATTTTCGCGTTCGTCCTGTTGAGCGTGCCGGGCCACGTGTACGAGCTCTTTCCGATTGCGGCCCTGATCGGCACGCTGTTTGCGCTCGCGCAACTCGTCGCCAATTCCGAATACACGGTCATGCGGGTTTCCGGCGTATCGATTCCGCGCATGGCGTTGACGCTGGTCGAGGTCGGGCTGCTGTTTTCCGTGCTGACTTTCGTCATCGGCGAATTCATCGCGCCGCCGGCCGAGCAGTTCGCGCAGCAGTTGCGCGCCAAGGCGATCACCGGCGTGATCGCGCAGGAATTCCGCTCCGGTCTGTGGGTCAAGGACGATCGCAGTTTCGTCAACGTCGCCCAGGTGCTGCCCGAGGCGGTGCTGCTGGGGGTGAAGATTTATGAATTCGACGCCGACCACCGGCTGCGCAAGATCAGTCTCGCGCAACGCGGCGAGTACCGGCAAAACAACACGTGGCGGTTGCGCGATGTCGTGCAGACGAATTTCGACACCGACAATATGACGGTGGAGCGCATCGCCGAAGCCGACTGGCGTTCGGTGCTGGAGCCGGGTTTGCTCAGCGTGTTGATGCTGGTGCCGGAACAGATGTCGGCGTGGGCGCTTTATTCGTACGTGCAGCATCTGCGCGAGAACAACCAGCAGACGGCGCGTCACGAGATCGCGTTCTGGAACAAGCTGATCTATCCGTTCGCGGTGCTCGTGATGATGGTGCTGGCGCTGCCGTTCGCGTATTACCAGCAGCGCGCCGGCGGCGTCGGCGGCAAGGTGTTTGCCGGGATCATGCTGGGCATCGGTTTCTGGATGCTGGGACGATTGTTCACCTACCTGGGGCTGTTGCGCGACTGGCCGCCGTTCTGGAGCGCGATCGTGCCGACGCTGATGTTTCTGAGCCTGGCGATGGTGATGATGTGGTGGGGGGAGCGACGATAGCGGATCGAGGATCGAGGATCGGAATTCGAGGACGTCGAGCGCTGAATCCTCGTATCCTCAATCCTCGATCCTTCACAATCCTGGTGCCGGCCAGGCGGTCGTGCAGAAACTGGCCGTCACGATCGACCAGCGCCCACCAAAAACCGCCGCCGCACAGGGCAACGCTCGCAAGCGCGAACAGATAGCGCCGCGCGGCCGTTGCCGCGCCGAATCGCGGTGCCGTCGTCGGCCACGACGCGGATGCGCCACGTTTTCATCGGCAGGGTTTGCCCGCCGCGGGTCCAGCAGTAGATAAAGTAAGCGGCGGTGACGGCGAGCAGATAAAACTGCAAGAGCGGACGCGCGAGCGCGTCCGGGAGCAGGCGGTCGACGGCAAGAAATATCCAGCCCGCGACAAAAAGTATCGCAGCCAGCAGCAATACCTCGTAACACAGGCTGCCCAGGCGTCGCCCCAGGCGGGCGGCGGCGGGCGCCGGATGAGCGTTCAAGCGTGAGGTGGTCGCGGCTACTGCTGGGGTGGTCGCCGCCGCGTTGTCGTCCGTGGACTCCGGCTTGGCGGCGAGCGATTGCTGATACTGCTGCCATTGCGCCTGGACCTGCTGGCGCTTCTCGGGCGGCAATTTCTTGATGGTCTTGTATTTTTCACGCGCCACGCGGCGCTGCTCCGGCGTGAGGCTCGCCCATTCTTTCATTTGCGCCTGCAGGCGCTGCTGCTGCTGCGGTTTCATTTTCGGATAGGCGTTGGCGACCTTTACCCATTTTGTGCGGCGCAGGGTGTCGAGCTCTGTCCAGTCGTCCTTGAGCGGCGCCAGCACCGCCTGCTGCGACGGGGTCAGCTCCGACCAGTCGGGTTTGGCCGGCTTGGGCTGAACTGCTGCTTTGGGCTGGACAGGTACGGCGGCAACAACCGGGGCGGCGAGAGCTCAGGCCAAGAATTATTGCGACGAGCGCTTTAACCATGCTTCGAAGTTGTTGTCGAGATAAGCGTTGATGGGCAGCTCGTCGGTCAGCAGGCTCGCGTCGATTTCGGCGATGTCATTGGCTTGTATCACCATCTGCCAGTAGGCAACGCCGATCAGGCTCAGCACCATCAGGCCGAGCGCCAGCAGATTGCGCGCGTTGACGTGGCGGCTGTGGCCGATACGGAACGCGACTTCGCCGGCCCACGCCAGGCCGAACACGCGGCTGCGGCGCTTCGCGGTAATGGTCAAGCGCCGCCTGGCGCGCCGCTTGCAACTGATACGCGGTACCTTGCTTGATGGTGTCCGAGCCCCTGATTCAGGTGGCCGAACGATCTTGTTTGCCAGTTCGTGTTCGTTCATAGCGAAATTCCCTTATCTTTCAGCAGCGCAGCCAAAGCATGCGTCGCCCGCGAGCAGTGAGTTTTCACGCTCCCTTCCGAGCAACCCATGGCGGCCGCAGCTTCTGCAACGTCCATTTCCTCCCAATAACGCAGCAGGAACGCCTGGCGTTGACGATGCGGCAGTTTATAGTAACGCTTTTTCAATGATTTCAAGGGTTTGAGACTGCTGCAACTGATCGGAAGGCGCGCCTTGCGGATTAGAGTTGGATTGTACCTCCAAAGTTTCCAGCGGGTCGTGCTCATCGCCGTCGTCGCCGCCGGACAGCGACGACACCTGCGTAGTCCACAGCGAGCGCACTTTCTGGCGCCGGAAATAATCGCGTATCGTGTTCTGCAAAATGCGCTGGAACAGCATCGGCAGTTCCGCCGCCGGGCGCGCCGCGTATTTTTCGGACAGTTTCATCATCGCGTCCTGCACCGCGTCCAGCGCGACCTGCTCGTCGCGCGCCGCGAAAAATGCCTGCTTGAACGCGCGGCGTTCGACGGCGGCGAGAAAATCCGAAAGTTCCTTGCGGGTAGCCAGTGGAATCCGCCTTTGTGATGAACCCGGTCGCGCCGGGCTTCGTGTTATTGATACTTCGCATCGGGCACGACGTGGTGCGCCCCGAAATAACGTGCTCGCTCTTGCCGGCGTTGACGTTGTTCGGCATGCGCGCTGAATTTATGCAGGGCATCTTAACAAAACGCGTCGGCACTGCAAGTTGACGCGCGCGGCAGCGCGCGAAGTCGCCGGTATCATGCTGTTTAATCAGATATTTAGCTTGACCAATCCGGGCGCAAAAGGTATCGTTCGCGGTTCTGTGTTTTGCTTGGAAATCGACAAGGTTCAGCCATGGAATTGAACGGCGCCGAGATCGTGGTGCGGTGTTTGCAGGAAGAGGGGGTCGACTACGTGTTCGGCTACCCGGGCGGCGCCGTGCTGCACCTCTACGACGAATTGTTCAAGCAGGACAAGGTCAAGCATATTCTGGTCCGCCATGAACAGGGCGCAATCCACGCCGCGGACGGCTATTCGCGCTCGACCGAAAAAATCGGCGTGGCACTGGTGACGTCCGGCCCCGGCGTGACCAATGCCGTCACGGGCATCGCGACCGCCTACATGGATTCGATCCCGCTGGTGATCATCACCGGCCAGGTGCCGACGCATGCGATCGGCCAGGATGCGTTCCAGGAATGCGACACGGTCGGCATTACGCGCCCGTGCGTGAAGCACAACTTTCTCATCAAGGACGTGAAAGACATCGCGGTCACGATCAAGAAGGCGTTTTATATCGCCGGCGACCGGCCGGCCGGGACCGGTGGTGGTCGATATTCCGAAGGACATCACCCACCCGAGCCAGAAAGCCGAATTCGATTATCCGAAGTCGGTCAGCATGCGGTCCTACAATCCGGTGGTGAAAGGCCACGCCGGGCAGATCAAGAAAGCGCTGCAACTGTTGCTGCGCGCCAAGCGGCCGATGATCTATACCGGCGGCGGCGTGGTGCTCGGCAATGCGTCGGCGGAACTCGCCCAGCTCGTGCGCCTCCTGGGTTTTCCCTGCACCAACACGTTGATGGGGCTGGGCGGATATCCCGCCACCGATCGCCAGTTCGTCGGCATGCTCGGCATGCACGGCACCTATGAGGCGAACATGGCCATGCAGCATTGCGACGTGCTGCTGGCGATAGGCGCGCGTTTCGATGATCGCGTGATCGGCAATCCCAAGCATTTTTTCGAGGAGCCGCGCACCATCATTCACGTCGACGTCGATCCGTCGTCGATTTCGAAGCGCGTCAAAGTCGACGTGCCCATCGTCGGCGATGTGCGTCCGGTGCTGCAGGAACTCATCAAGCAGTTGCAGGCGTCCAAAGACAAGCCCGATGCGGGCGCGTTGAAGGCGTGGTGGAAGCAGATCGATCTGTGGCGCGGACGCGATTGCCTGAAGTATGCGCGCACGTCCAAGATCATCAAACCGCAGTTCGTCATCGAAAAGCTGTACGAGCTGACCAAGGGCGATGCGTTCGTGACGTCCGACGTCGGCCAGCACCAGATGTGGGCGGCGCAGTTCTACAAATTCGACAAGCCGCGGCGCTGGATCAACTCGGGCGGGCTCGGCACCATGGGCTTCGGGTTGCCGGCGGCGATGGGCGTGCGGCTGGCCCATCCGAAATCAACGGTCGCGTGCATCACCGGCGAGGGCAGCATCCAGATGTGCATACAGGAATTGTCGACGTGCAAGCAGTACAAGCTGCCGATCAAGATCATCAACCTCAACAATCGCTACCTCGGCATGGTGCGGCAGTGGCAGCAGGTCGATTATTCGAGCCGCTATTCGGAGTCGTACATGGACGCGCTGCCGGATTTCGTCAAGCTCGCCGAAGCGTACGGCCACGTCGGCATGCTGATCGAAAAGCCGGCCGATGTCGAGCCGGCGCTGAAAGAAGCGTTGCGGCTGAAGGACCGTCTGGTGTTCATGGACTTCATCACCGACCAGACCGAGAACGTGTGGCCCATGGTGAAGGCGGGCAGGGGTCTCTCCGAGATGCTGCTCGGCTCGGAAGATCTGTAAGGGGGCGGCGATGCGACACATTATTTCCGTGCTCCTCGAAAACGAACCCGGCGCGCTGTCGCGCGTGGTGGGGCTTTTTTCGGCGCGCGGCTACAACATTGAAACGCTGACGGTGGCGCCGACCGAGGATCTGACGCTGTCGCGCATGACGATCGTGACCACGGGTTCGGACGAAGTGATCGAGCAGATCAACAAGCAGCTGAACAAGCTGATCGAGGTGGTGAAGGTCATCGATCTGTCCGACGGCGATCACATCGAGCGCGAGCTGATGCTGGTCAAGGTGCGCGCGGTGGGCAAGGAGCGCGAGGAAATGAAGCGCATGGCCGATATTTTCCGCGGCCGCATCATCGACGTCACCGACAAGGACTACACGATCGAGTTGACGGGCACCGGTTCCAAACTCGACGCATTCCTGAGCGCCATCGACCGCAGCGCGATACTGGAAACCGTGCGCACCGGCGCGTCCGGCATCGGCCGCGGCGACCGCGTGCTTAAAATTCAGTGAGGCGGGAGGCGGGAGGCGAGAGGCGGTAAACCCGCGGGTTTTACGCCTCACTCCTCACGCATCACTGCTCACGTTCTTCAAAGAGGGAAACCATGAAAGTCTATTACGATAAAGACGCCGATCTGTCGCTCATCAAGGGCAAGAAGGTCACCATCGTCGGCTACGGCTCACAGGGCCACGCGCACTCGCTCAATTTGCACGATTCCGGCGTCAAGGTGACGGTCGGCTTGCGGCGCGACGGCGCGTCGTGGGACAAGGCGAAGAAAGCCGGTCTCAACGTCAAGGAGGTGGCGGACGCGATCAAGGGCGCGGATTTTGTCATGATGCTGATGCCGGACGAACATATCGCGAAGGTTTATCGCGAAGACGTCGCGCCCAACATCAAGAAAGGCGCCACCCTCGCGTTCGCGCACGGATTCAACATTCATTACGGCCAGGTCGTGCCGCGCGCGGATCTTGACGTGGTGATGGTCGCGCCCAAGGCGCCCGGGCATACCGTGCGCTCGACCTACGCGCAAGGCGGCGGCGTGCCCATGCTGATCGCGATCCATCAGAACCCGTCAAAGAAAGCGCGCGACATGGCGTTGTCGTACGCCGCGGCGATCGGCGGCGGCAAGGCCGGCGTAATCGAAACCAGCTTCAAGGAAGAGACCGAAACCGATCTGTTCGGCGAGCAGACCGTATTGTGCGGCGGCGCGACGGCGCTGGTGCAGGCGGGGTTCGAGGTGCTGACGGAGGCGGGCTACGCGCCGGAGATGGCGTATTTCGAATGCCTGCACGAACTGAAGCTGATCGTCGACCTCATGTATGAAGGCGGCATCGCCAACATGCGCTATTCGATTTCGAACAACGCGGAGTACGGTGACTTCACGCGCGGGCCGCGCATCATCACCGAGGAAACCAAAAACGAGATGCGCAAAATACTGAAGGAAATCCAGACCGGCGCCTATGCGCAGGAATTCCTGCTCGAGAACCAGACCGGCGCCACCAAGTTGAACGCCATGCGCCGCATCGGCCGCCAGCATCAGATCGAAATCGTCGGCGGCAAGCTGCGCGACATGATGCCCTGGATCAAGAAGAACAAGCTCGTCGACCAGTCGAAGAACTAGTGAGGAGTGAGGGGTGAGGAGTGAGGAGGAGGCGTGGAGCGAACGCGATACGCGCGGGATTCACGCCTCACGCCACGCTGCTCACGTCTAACGCCTCACCATGAATTATCCCCACCCGATCATCGCGCGCGAAGGCTGGCCGTTTGTCGCAGCCGCCCTGGCGGTAGCGATCGGCGTTACGCTGGCCGCGGGATGGGAGTGGGCGCTTTTCTTCTGGCTTATTGCGTTGTTCGTGCTGCAGTTTTTTCGCGATCCGCCGCGCCGTGATCCCGACCGACGCCGCGCGCGGTGCTGGCGCCTGCCGACGGGCGCATTGTCGCGGTCGAACGCACGCAGGATCCGTATCTCAAGCGCGAGGCTCTCAAGTTGAGCGTATTCATGAACGTGTTCAACGTGCATTCCAACCGCAGTCCGGTCGATGGCGAAGTGCGCGAGGCGTGGTATCACGCCGGCCGATTCTTCAACGCGGCGCTGCCCAAGGCATCGCTCGAGAACGAGCGCAATGCGTTGTGGATAAAAACCGTGGATGGCAGCGACGTCACCTGCGTGCAGGTGGCGGGCCTGATCGCGCGCCGCATCCTGTGTTACGTAAAAGCCGGCGACAAACTCGCGCGCGGGCAGCGCTACGGTTTCATCCGCTTCGGCTCGCGCGTCGATCTTTATCTGCCGCTGTCGGCGGTGCCGAAGGCGGCGGTCGGTGACAAGGTGTACGCGGCGGCGACCGTCCTCGCGGAATTGGGGTGACGGTCATGTACGCGCCAAAACAGAAATGGCTCGGCAAGAGCGGCAGGATCCGCCGCCGCGGCATCTACTGGTTGCCCAATCTCTTCACGACGGTCGCGTTGTTCGCCGGATTTTTCTCCATCGTGCAGGCGATGAACGGACGCTTCGAGCAGTCGGCGCTCGCCATTTTCGTGGCGCTGGTATTCGACGGGCTGGACGGCCGCGTGGCGCGCTTCACGCATACGCAGAGCGCTTTCGGCGCCGAATACGACAGCCTGGCCGACATGGTGTCGTTTGGCGTCGCGCCCGCGCTGGTGATCTACGTGTGGGCGCTCAAGGATTTTTCGGGCGAGCAGAATATTCCGATGCTCGGCGCATGGGTCACGACGAAGCTCGGCTGGATCGCGGCGTTCATCTACTGCGCGTGCGCGGCTCTGCGGCTCGCGCGCTTCAACACCCAGCTGGAGGTCGCCGACAAGCGGTTCTTTCAGGGCCTGCCGAGCCCGGCCGCCGCGTGCGTGGTCGCCGGACTGGTGTGGGCCATGAACGAGCATCAGATTCGCGGCGCCGACGTGAAATGGCTGGCGTGGGTGCTGACCATGTTCGCCGGCCTCACGATGGTGAGCAACTTCAAGTATTACAGCGGCAAGGACATCAATCCGCGCAAAAGCGTGTCGTTTCCGGTGGTCGTCGCCATTGCGCTGGCGGTGGTCGGGCTGGTCGCGGTGTCGAGCACGCTGCCCGAAATGTTGTTCATTCTGTTCATCGGTTACGCGTTGTCCGGCTACGCGTTGGCGGCGTGGGACATCATCCGGCGCAAGACCGGCGCAGCCCCCCCCGCCGCACCCCGGCCCTGACCGCGCTTGCCAGCGCCGGCAAAACCCTTTATATTTTGGCACTATGAGTCCCACGCACCAGGCCAACTTGCTGTTCCTTCTTGCCAGCCCCCTGCTGGCCGGCCTGCTGCTGCGCGTAGCGCGCTAAATACTCCTACCTAAATTCGATTTTGTTGTGCGGCCGGGTGTATCCAACCCGGATTGGATCCATGATTTTCATGCGTGCGCCGCGCGGCGCGCCGTGATGCAGCCAGACAGGAGAAGCCCATGAGCAAGGAAAAATTGATCATATTCGACACCACGATGCGCGACGGCGAGCAAAGCCCGGGTGCGGCGATGACGAAGGACGAAAAGCTGCGCATTGCGCGCCAGCTGGAGCGCATGCACGTCGACGTCATCGAGGCGGGTTTTCCGGCGGCGAGCGATGGCGATTTCGAATCCGTCAAGGCGGTGGCCGCGGCGGTGCGCGACAGCACCGTGTGCGGACTTGCGCGCGCCAACGAGGACGACGTCCGGCGCTGCGGCGAAGCGGTCAAAGGCGCGAAATCGCCGCGCGTGCATACGTTCATCGCGACGAGCCCCATCCACATGGAGAAGAAACTGCGCATGGAACCGTCGCAGGTGATCGAGCAGGCGGTGCGTGCGGTCAAATGGGCGCGCGAGTACACCAATAACGTCGAGTTCTCGCCCGAGGACGCGGGCCGCTCGGATATCGATTTTCTGTGCCGCATCATCGAGCAGGTGATCGCGGCGGGTGCCACCACCATCAACGTTCCCGATACCGTCGGCTATACGCTGCCGGAACACTTCGGCGGATTGATCCGCCAATTGCGCGAGCGTATGCCGAATTCGGACAAGGCGGTGTGGTCGGTTCACTGCCATAACGATCTCGGGCTTGGCGGTCGCCAATTCGCTGGCGGCGGTGTTGAACGGCGCGCGCCAGGTCGAGTGCACGATCAACGGCCTGGGCGAGCGCGCGGGCAATGCGTCGCTCGAGGAGATCGTCATGGCGGTGCGCACGCGCCAGGACGTGTTCACCTGCGACACCGGCATCGATGCGACCCAGATCGTGCCGGCTTCCAAGCTCGTCTCCGGCATCACCGGCTATCCGGTTCAGCCCAACAAGGCGATCGTCGGCGCCAACGCGTTCGCGCACGAATCCGGCATCCATCAGGACGGCGTGCTGAAGCACCGCGAAACCTACGAGATCATGAGCGCCGAGTCGGTCGGCTGGACGACCAACCGCCTGACGCTGGGCAAGCTCTCGGGGCGCAACGCATTCAAGTCGAGGTTGCAGGAAATCGGCATCGAGCTCGCGTCCGAGGAGGCGCTCAACGCCGCGTTCAAGCGTTTCAAGGATCTCGCCGACAAGAAGCGCGAAATCTTCGACGAGGACCTGCAGGCGCTGATTACGGAGGAAAACCTGGAGCACGTCGAAAACGAGCACTATCGGCTGGTGTCGCTGACCGCGCATTCCGAAACCGGCGAGTCGCCGTTCGCGAAGATCGTATTGTCGGAAGACGGCCGGGAAAGGCCGGCGTCCGCGCAAGGCAGCGGACCGGTCGACGCGTCGTTCAAGGCGATCGAAAGTCTCGTCAACAGCGGTGCCGAATTGCTCCTGTACTCGGTCAACAACATCACCAGCGGAACCGATTCGCAGGGCGAAGTGACGGTGCGGCTGTCGAAGACCGGACGCATCGTCAACGGCCAGGGCGCGGACACCGATATCGTGGTGGCGTCAGCCAAGGCCTACATCAACGCGCTGAACAAGCTGCACTCCAAGCTCGAGCGCCTGAACCCGCAGGTGTGATCGACCGCACGCGCGGTGCGCACGGGCGGCGCGCAGAGCTCAAAGACGCCGGACGCGCCGTTTTGCGCGTGCAACGCGCGCCGTCAGCCGGCGTAGCTGACGCGCTAGGTCGCGCCGATCTTAAGATGGTTGCGTGATGTCCTTTACGCGCGGCACCGCCGCCGCGACTTCCGACGCGAAGACCGGTTCGCTCCCGCGATCGACGGTGCCCGCAATCGTCACGATACCCTGGTCGGCGCTCACCGCGATATTCATCTTCTTGGTGTTGCGGATGCGGCGCGCAGCGCCGCGCGCACGTGCGCTTCCAGCGCGAGGTTCTCGAGCATTTGCCTGGATTGCGCGGTTTCCTGGAATTGCGGATCCGCGGCCAGCGCCATGATTTCGTCGGCGCATTCCTCGACCGAAATGCGCTCGGTGTTGAGCACCAGGTCGTAGCGGTCGGAATGCTGCCAGCTGATGCCGAAATGCCGGCGCGTGATCGCCCCGTGCGCTTCCTCGGAGAGCTTGATTTCGTTGGTGACAAACGCTTCGTCGTCGGTATTGAGCCGTTCCATCATGCGCTGCACGCGCACGTGCACGGGGGCGCACACGCGCACGCAGATCACGTGCGATATGGGCCGCAGCAGGTGTGCCGATCCCCAGCCGCGGATAACCGAGACGCTGTTGCTCTCGGCAAGCGCCAGCGTCTCGTCGGCGGTATAGATCGACAGGCTGGTCTTGTCGGTCGTCAGGCGCTCCCAGATATTGGCCTTGCCGTCGAGAAAACGCACCACGTGGCTTTTGCGCAGGCGCATTTTATTGGCCAGGTGGTCGATGATTTCGTGGTGCACGACCGGCTTGCCGAGCCGCGCCGCGATCACGCTGGCAACGTCCTTGCCGAGCGAGCCCATTTCACGGGTCATGGCGATGATCGGCATGGTCAGTTCTCCAACGGGTGCTATGCTGGGGCGCACAGCATAGCATTGCGCCGCCCGCTGCGTAACATGTATTCAATTCCGCGCGCGCATCAATCCCGGCGCCGGGCGCGCGCGGACGTAGACGATGCAGGCGGCAAAGCCGGCGAGCGGCGAGTGGCGCCTCCGCCAGCGCCAGCGTGCGCGGACATGCCGCGGTCGGACCACGCACGCACGGCACCCTCCGCCAGATACGCGAGTATCAGCATCGACGTCCATTGATAGGTATAGACCCGCCCGCGCAGGATGCCGAACAGCGGCGCCAGCAACGGCAGGATCTTGAGCGCCAGCAGGGAACCGCCGGGGCGCAGGGGTGCGAGCACGAGTTCCCACGCGAGACCCAGAAAAATCAGCGCGATGAGGCTCGCTACCGCGACGCAATAGGCCGCGCGCGCTGCCCGCATCAGGCGCGCGCCTGCAACGAGCATTGCCTTGAGCGCCGCGCGCGCCGCGTGCGCGCTGACGACCGGCTGGTCAAAATCAAAGCGCAAGAGTTCGCCATCGGCGCGCACGTCGAAGCCGTCGCAATCGATCGCCGTCATCGTGACCGATTGCGGGATGCCGGCGCCCGAGGTGACGGCAGTAATCGCGCAACGCCGCGGCGTGATCGGTGTTCATGTGGGCGACGATGTCGGCCTCGCATTGCAGCCATGGTGTTGGCGGGTGGCGTGTAACTGTCGGCGGAAATCCAGCGGATTTCGCCGAAGCCGCCGATGTAGCGCAGGGTGACGGGCTCGATGCGGTAAAACGAGAAGTCCCCGAGCGCGACGAGCCGTTCGGCATCCGGGACGCAGGCGAGGTAACGCGCTTGCAGCGCCGCGAGATCGTTGCTCGACGCGCCGGGCATTGCCGATCAGGGTGAGGCGCGCGCCCGCCTGCACGTCGGCGCTCGGCGTCGCGCACGAGCAGGCTCACGCGCGGGTCGGCTTCGATATTCTGCGTGTGTTCCGCGAGCCGGCTGATCAAAATCACCGGGCACGCGGCATGATCGGTCACGTACGCTACAACGGATCCGAACGGGTAGCCGCCGAGTTTTTTTGACAGGGTCGACAACATGCCGTGACGGTGATGGCGCAGATAGCGCCGGGCCGCGTCCCCCGCGTTCATGCGGCGAGCTTGAGCGCGGTCTCGGCAAGCCGCTTGCCGAGCGCGATGCACAGCTTCTTTTCGTCTTCGGTGATCGGCCGGTCGCTCGTTGCGCCGGCGACATGACTTGCGCCGTACGGGCGTGCCGCCGCTCGTGGTCGACAGCAGTTCGGGCTGCGTGTACGGCAGGCCGACGATCAGCATGCCGTGATGCATGAGCGGCAGCATCATCGACAGGAGTGTGGATTCCTGGCCGCCGTGCATGCTGGAAGTCGAGGTAAAAACCGCCGCCGGTTTGCCGCTCAATACGCCCTTTAGCCACAGGCCCGATGTCGAGTCCAGAAAATACTTGAGCGGCGCCGCCATGTTGCCGAAGCGCGTGGGCGAACCCAGCGCAAGTGCCACGCATTCTTCGAGGTCCCGCAATTCGACGTAGGGCGCGCCCGCGGCGGGCACGTCCGGCTCGACGGCTTCGCAGACCGCGGAGACTTTCGGCACCGTGCGCACGCGCGCGCGCGCGCCGGGCACCTCTTCGATGCCGCGCGCGACGAACTGCGCCATCTGCCTGACGGCGCCATAATGGCTGTAATAGAGGACGAGGATTTCTTTCATCGGACCGGACGCGGGACTTCGCGGGTATTATATAGGTTGCCGTCGCACTCGCGGATAGTGGCGAGACGTGCTCGGCAGCGAATCCGGAGTTGCCATGGTAATCAAAAGCGCTCCGCTCACCGACCTGGTGCGTATTTTCGGCCAGCGCTTTGTCGAGGACCGTTGCGTCCAGATCGCGAGCAGCCTGACTTTCACCACGCTGCTCGCGCATGGTGCCCATCATCACCGTTGCGTTGACGGTCGTCTCCGCGTTTCCGGTGTTCGAATCGTTGATGGCGCATTTGCAGCAGTTCCTGATCGAACAACATGGTGCCGGAATCGGTCGACGCGATTCCGACTTACGCCGATCAATTTTCCGAGAACGCGGCGCAACTGACCGCGGTCGGCATGGCGTTCCTCGGCGTCACCGCGCTGATGCTGATGATCACGATCGACCGCGCGTTCAACGATATCTGGCGCGTGTCGCGGCCGCGCTCGCTGCTGCAGCGCGTACTGGTTTATTGGACGGTGCTCACGATCGGCCCGTTGTTCGTCGGCGCCAGCCTGTCGCTCACCTCGTATCTGATCACGCTGTCGCTCGGCCTGATCGACAGATCCGCCGGGAATCGGGCTGTTGATGCTGCGATTCGTCTCGCTGGTGCTGACGTCGGTTGCGCTCGCACTGCTGTATTGCGACGGTGCCCAACCGCCCGGTGCTCAAGCGCGACGCGCTCGTGGGCGGCGTCTGCCGCCGGCATCTGCTTCGAGGCGATGAAGCAGGGCTTCAGTTTTTACATCGCGCATTTTCCGACCTACAAGCTGGTCTACGGCGCGTTTGCCGCGGTGCCGATTTTCCTGCTGTGGATTTACCTGTCGTGGCTGATCATCATCGGCGGCGCGGTGCTCGTCGCGCTGCTGCCCGAGTGGCGCGAGCGCGCCGGACAGTCCCAGCCGGTGCCGGGCAGCGATTTTTTCGATGCATTGCAGGTGTTGAAAATGTTGTGGCGCGCGCACCAGACCGGCGAGATTGTTACGCTGTCGAGCCTGCACCCGGCGGTCAAGGTCCGCGTCGATCATCTGGAGAAGATTCTCGCGACGCTGTCCGGCGCGGGCTGGGTTGCGCGCTCCGGCGCCGACGGCTGGGTGTTGAGCCGCGATGCCGCGACGCATCAAGGTGGAGGACCTCTATCGCCTGTTCGTGTTTCACACCGACGCGCATGTGCCGGCGCGGCATGCGAGCGCCGAACTCGAGTCGCTGGTCCACGAGATTTCGACGCGCATCGGCGGCAGCCTGCAAATGTCGCTCGATGCAGTTGTTCAGCCAGACGGACAGCAACGCCGCCACCGACGCCGTCGCCGGCAAAGCGGCGTGACCTTGTCAGCGCGGCGTGGCGCTGGCCGCGCGCAGCGGATACTTCCACTGGTTGTTCCACGCGCGCAGCACCATGTTCGGATACTCGGCCTGGCCAAGGCTGCCGTTGTAGCGGCCGAGCGCGCGAAAATAGTCGCCGTGCTCGCGGTCGAGATAATGACGCAGGATCGTGCAGCCGTAGCGCAGGTTGGTGCGCAGGTGAAACAGATTCTGTTCCCGCGTGCCGATCAATTTGACCCAGAACGGCATCACCTGCATGTAGCCGCGCGCGCCGGCGCTGGATACGGCGTGCTTGCGAAAATTGCTTTCGACCTGGATCAGGCCCAGCACCAGCTGCGGATCGAGCCCGGCGCGCTTCGCTTCGTAGTGCACGGTCACCAGCAATTCTTCGCGCGTGCGTCGATCGGGCAATTGCCGCGCCAGTTTCTGCGACATCGCGTCGAGCCACGCGCGCGCTTCGTCGGCCGTATCGAACGCGAGAAAGGGCGTGGCCTGATCGCTGATCGCGGCGTGCAGCGCGGCCTGCACGCTCGCCGACAGCGGTTCGTACACCTGATTGCCTGCCAACGCGAGCGTGCGACAGCAGCGCAAGCAGCAGCGCGGTCAGCCTGCGCATACGAGGCGTTTTAATCGCGGCGACGGCGTCGGCGAGCGCGATCGGCTGCGCGGCCTTGTCGCGCCGCCCCTGGTATTCGATCTGGCCCTGCTTCAATCCGCGCTCGCCGACCACGACGCGATGCGGAATGCCGATCAATTCCATGTCGGCGAACATCACGCCCGGCCGCTCGTCGCGGTCGTCGAGCAGCACGTCGAGGCCGGCGGCCGTGAGATCGGCGTAAAGTTTTTCCGCGGTCTCGCGCACGGCCGCGCTTTTGCCCATGCCGATCGGCACGATCGCGAGTTCGAACGGCGCCATCGACAGCGGCCAGATGATGCCGCGCTCGTCGTGGTTCTGCTCGATCGCCGCGGCGACGATGCGCGTGATGCCGATGCCGTAACAGCCCATTTCCATCGGCTGCTGTTTGCCGGTTTCGTCGAGAAACGTGCATTTCAGCGCCGCGGAATACTTGGTGCGCAGCTGGAAGATATGGCCGACTTCGATGCCGCGGCAGATGTCGAGCGCGCCCTTGCCGTCGGGGCTCAGGTCGCCGGCGACGACATTGCGGATGTCGGCAACCATGGCCGGCTCCGGCAGATCGCGGCCCCAGTTGACACCGGTGTAATGCTGGCCGTCCTCGTTTGCGCCGCAGACGAAATCGCTGGCGGTGGCCGCAGAGCGGTCGACAATCACGGTAAGGCCAGCGGGGTTTTTCACATTGAGCGGGCCGAGCGATCCGAACCCGGCATCGAACACCGCGCGCACTTCAGCTTCGGTGGCGGGCTGCAATGGCGACAGCAGGTCAGGCAGTTTCGCCGCCTTGATCTCGTTTAACTGGTGATCGCCGCGAAGCATGCAACGCGACCAGTCCGGCGACTGCCCCGGTAGACGAGCGTCTTGACGGTGTTTTGCGGGGGAATGCCGAGCAAGCGGCAAAGATCATCGATGGTGCGCACGCCCGGCGTGGCGACCGTTGCCAGCGCGGCGCCGGGCGCGCCGCGTTGTGCAGGCGTCGCCACGGCTTCGGCCAGTTCAATGTTGGCGGCGTAATCCGAATCCGGGCAGAACGCGATCGCGTCCTCGCCCGAGTCGGCGAGCACGTGAAACTCGTGCGAGCCGGTGCCGCCGATCGAGCCGGTGTCCGCGGCGACGGCGCGGAACTTGAGGCCCAGGCGCGTGAATATGCGCGTGTAGGTGTCGTACATGTTGCGGTATTCGCGTTCAAGATCGGCGTAGCCCGCGTGAAACGAATAGCCGTCCTTCATCACGAATTCGCGCCCGCGCATGACGCCAAAGCGCGGCCGTCTCTCGTCGCGGAATTTGGTCTGGATCTGATAGAAGTGCACCGGCAGCTGGCGGTAGCTCTTGATTTCGTTGCGCGCGATGTCGGTGACGACTTCCTCGGAGGTCGGCTGGATCACGAAATCGCGCTCGTGCCGGTCCTTCAGGCGCAGCAACTCCGGCCCGTAGGCCTGCCAGCGTCCGGACTCCTGCCACAGTTCCGCCGGCTGCACGACCGGCATCGAGAGTTCGACCGCGCCGGCGCGGTTCATTTCCTCGCGCACGACCGCTTCGACCTTGCGCGCCACGCGCAGGCCCAGCGGCATCAGGCTGTAGATGCCGCTGCCCAGCCGCCGGATCAGGCCCGCGCGCAGCATGAGCCGGTGGCTGACGAGTTCCGCTTCCGACGGCGCTTCCTTGAGGGTCGATAAAAAGAATTTCGATACGCGCATGTCTACCCGAAAGTGGCGAAAGCCCTTATTCTACCGAACCACAGCGTCTTTCCGGAAAATCCCTCACGCATGAAGTTCCTGCACAGCTGGCGCATCCGCAAACCGGCGGACGACAACGAATCGGTCTACATCAGCGAAAAATTCGGCGTGCGCACGCTGCACATCGGCAGCGATACGGTGCAAAGCTCGATGCGCATCGCGCGTCCGCAACGATCTCGAGGTTTCGTATACGCGCAGCATGATGGCTTTCCTGCTGTTCAATCCCGATCCGCGCGAAGTCCTGATGGTGGGGCTGGGCGGCGGCTCGCTGGCCAAGTTCGTCTACCACCGTCTGCCGCGCGCGCGCACCGTGGCCGTCGAGGTCAATCCGCGCGTGGTCGACATCGCGCGCCAGTATTTCCTGCGTGCCGCCGGACGACGAGCGGCTCAACATCATCGTGGCCGACGGCGCCGACTACGTGCAAAGGGTCACGCGCAAAGCCGACGTGATCGTGATCGACGGCTATGACGCCGAGTCGCAGGTCGAAGCGCTGTCGACACCGTCGTTTTATCGCGATTGCGCGCGCGCGCTCGACGACGGCGGCATGCTGGTCGTCAATCTGTGGGGAGGGGACCGCAATTTCACGACGTGCGTAAATCGTCTCGCCGAGGCGTTCGACGGCCTCGTCGCGTGTCTGCCGGCCGGCAAGCCGGGCAATATCGCCGCATTCGCGTTCAAGCGCAGCCCGGGCCAGCCGACGTGGGCCGAACTGCGCGCGCGCGCAGCGCAACTGGAGCGCGCGCACGGACTCGAATTCACGCCGTTTCGCGCAGGAATTCTCGGTAATGAACCCGCACGACGAGCGAACGCCTGCTGCTTGTAGCGGCTGACGCGGCTTTCATTTCACGCAAGTTTGTGAAAGAATCTAGCCAGTTAGAGCATACACAGGGTGATTCACATGATCGATCGTGACGGTTATCGCCCCAATGTCGGCATCATCATCTGCAACTGGAAGAACGAGGTCTTCTGGGGTAAGCGCGTCAAAGAGCATTCCTGGCAGTTTCCGCAAGGCGGCATCAAGGCCGGGCGAGACCCCTGAGCGCGCGATGTTTCGCGAACTGCACGAGGAAGTGGGTCTGGGCAGCGAGCACGTCAGGATACTCGGCCGCACGCGCGACTGGCTGCGTTATGAAGTGCCGGAGCAATGGGTGCGGCGCGAGTGGCGCGGCAACTACAAGGGGCAAAAGCAGATCTGGTATTTGCTGCGGCTGGTCGGGCGCGACTGCGACGTGCATTTGCGCGCGTCCGCCAAGCCCGAGTTCGATGCGTGGCGGTGGAACGACTACTGGGTGCCGCTCGAATCGGTGATCGAATTCAAGCGCGACGTTTATCAGCTGGCGCTGAACGAACTCGCCAAGTATCTGCATCGCAATCCGCACGAGCGGCGCACGCACGCGATCAACGCGCCCTGAGATACGGTGGGCGTGCAGGCGCACTGCCGCTGGCCGCGCGCAATTGACAGGTGGGGCGCAGAGTTTTACACTGAGTTCACAGATTAGATTTAGTCTAATTCGTGTTCCAGCCGGCTGGACTTCGTTGCGAAAATTGCCGTGTCGCTGCGCTACGGCTGGTTTTGTCGCGGGTCCTGCCCGGACCGGTCTCAGTATTCGAACGATAGGAGAAAAAGATGCAACTCAAAGGATCGAAAACCGAAGGAAATCTGAAAGCCGCGTTTGCCGGCGAATCACAGGCCAATCGCCGTTACCTGTATTTCGCAGCGAAAGCCGACGTCGAAGGACAGAACGACGTCGCGGCGGTGTTCCGCTCGACGGCGGAAGGCGAAACCGGCCACGCCCACGGCCACCTTGAGTATCTCGAGGCGGTCGGCGATCCGGCCACCGGGCTGCCGATCGGCAAGTCGCGCGACAATCTGAAAGCGGCGATTGCCGGCGAAACCCACGAATACACCGATATGTATCCGGGCATGGCGAAAGCCGCGCGCCAGGAAGGCTTTGAAGAAATCGCCGACTGGTTCGAGACGCTGGCCAAAGCCGAGCGCTCGCACGCGAACCGCTTCCAGAAGTCGCTCGACGCACTGACCGACTAAGAATGCGTAAGGCGCCAGGGGTGAGGAGTGAGGCGTGAATCCTCACTTTCACTCCTCTTTTTTTGCTCCTACGCCTACCCCTCACCTCACGCCCCACCAAAGATGACCGTACGCGAAGGCAGTCTCGAAGCACCCACCCGTCATGCGATCGCCTGGCAGACGCCGGACTTCTACCGCGAAGACCAAGTCTTTGCCGAGATGGAACGCGTGTTCGACATCTGCCACGGCTGCCGGCGCTGCGTCAATCTGTGCACTGCATTTCCGCGGTTGTTCGATCTGATCGACGAGGGCAAGACGGGTGAGCTCGACGGCGTCGAGAAGCCCAAATACTGGGAAGTCGTCGACCGCTGCTACCTGTGCGACACGTGTTACATGACGAAGTGCCCGTACGTGCCGCCGCACCAGTGGAACGTCGATTTTCCGCACCTGATGTTGCGCGCCAAGGCGGTCAAGTTCAAGCAGGGCGGCACGTCATTGCGCGACAAGTTGCTGTCGTCGACCGATGCGCTGGGCAAACTCGCGACGATACCGGTGGTCGGTACAGTTCGTGAATGCTGCAAACAAGGCGCCAGTGGTGCGCGGCGCGATGGACAAACTGCTGGGCGTGCACAAGGACCGCGTGCTGCCGCCGTACAGCGGTGCAAAATTTCGCACGCACGCGGAACCGGACGCGTCGTTCCCGGTGCGGGACGGCAAGAGCACCCCGGGCAAGGTCGCGATTTTCTCCACCTGCTACGTCAACTACAACGAGCCGGGCATCGGCCATGATCTGCTCAAGATACTCGCGCACAACGAAATTCCCGCCGTAATCGTCGAGAAAGAAGCGTGCTGCGGAATGCCGAAGCTGGAGTTGGGCGACCTCGAGGCCGTAGCGAAACTGAAGGACTTCAACATTCCTCCGCTCGCGAGGCTTGCGCGCGAAGGTTACGCCATCCTGACGCCGATACCGTCGTGCACGTTGATGTTCAAGCAGGAACTGCCGCTTATGTTTCCCGACGACGCGGACGTGACCGCCGTGCAGGCGGCGATGTTCGATCCGTTCGAGTATCTGGTGCTGCGCAACAAGGATGGCCTGCTGAAGACGGATTTCAAGGAGCGTCTGGGCAAAGTGTCGTACCACATTCCCTGCCACTCGCGGGTGCAGAATGTCGGCCAGAAAACGCGCGAAATGCTCGCGCTGGTGCCGCGGCACCGAGATCAACACCGTCGAGCGCTGCTCCGGCCATGACGGCACATGGGGTGTAAAAAGTGAATTCTTCGAGCAGTCGATGAAAATCGGCCGCCCGGTATTCAGGCAGATGGCGGCGACGGATCCGGATTACATCAGCTCGGACTGCCCGATCGCCGGCCGCCATATCGAGCAGGGCATGGGGGCAGCGCGCGCGCGCAAAGAGCATCCGCTCACGTTGTTGCGGATCGCCTACGGTTTGAAATAGTTCGCGACAGGAAAACCGATGCCCCGGATTACGCCCGACAGCCTGATGACGCTCGAAGCATACGCGAGGGCGCGCGCGGATTTCCGCGCCAAAGTGATCGCGCACAAGAAAAACCGCACGCTGTCGCTCGGCGAGCACGTGACGCTTATTTTCGAGGACGAACTCACGATTCGTTACCAGATCCAGGAAATGCTGCGCGTCGAGCGCATATTCGAGGAGGCGGGCATACGCGACGAGCTTGACGCCTACAATCCGCTGGTGCCGGACGGCAGCAACTGGAAAGCGACGATGCTGATCGAATATCCGGACGTCGACGAGCGTCATGCCATGCTGGCTTTGTTAAAGGGCATCGAAGACAGGGTGTGGGTCAAGGTCGCCGGACACGACCGCGTATTCGCGATCGCCGACGAGGACATGGAGCGCGAAAATGCCGCGAAGACTTCGGCGGTGCATTTCCTGCGCTTTGACCTGACGCCGCCGATGTTGCGCGCGCTGACCGGGGGTGCTGCACTTGCCATCGGGGTTGATCATCCGGTTTATGCGGCGACAATCGACGGCGTTCCCGCCGCTACCAGAACTTCGCTAATACAGGACCTGCACGGGTGATCGCTTGCGCGAAATCGTCGCGGCGCGGCAGTGCATGAAGGCCACGACTTGTCGATGTAGAAAGACGACGTACGCCGGGAGTGCCTGGCTTCTGGGTTGCCTGCTCGCATGCTATGCGCTCGTGCTGCCGTTGACGGCAGGCGCGCAGACACGCACCGACGGCGACGACGAAGGAGAAGCGAAACCACGCGTCGAACTCGAGGTCAAGCTGCCGCCGCCGCCCAAACCGGAAAACCTGCTTGCGTTCGAACCCAGCGCTGCGAGCAGCAACCGGTTTTTCATCGACGCTGCGTCGATCACCATCGGCAGCGATGCGACGGTGCGCTATACGCTGGTGATACGCAGCCCGAGCGGCGCCGAAAACGTTTCCTACGAAGGCATCCGCTGCGACACGGTCGAACAAAGGTATTACGCGTTCGGCCGTCGTGATGGTACCTGGACGAACGCGCAGACCAGCGTGTGGCGCCGCATCCAGTACAAGGACATCAACCGGCAGCACGGCGTGCTGTATGCGAGTTATTTCTGCCCCGATGGCAGTCCGATTTTGTCAGTCGAGGACGCTATCAATCGTTTCAAGTACGGCGTCCCTTCCGGTGCCCCCCCGCGCAACAGCAACCGACGTTGACTCGGTTAGGCGCTGCGGGGACTCCGTGTGCAAATGTCTATGCACGACACGGGCCTTTCTCGGGCGCGCATAGCCGGTCACAGCAAGACCAGATTGTCCCGGTGTATGAGCTCCGGTTCGTCGACATAGCCGAGCTTGGCCTCAATTTCGCTCGACGGTGTTTTCAGAATGCGGCGCGTTTCAGCTGCGCTGTAGTTGACCAGCCCGCGCGCGATCTCGCCGCCGTCGGGAGCGCAGCAGCCGACCACTTCGCCGCGTTCGAACTCGCCCGCCACTTCGAATACGCCGATCGGCAGCAGGCTCTTGCGCTGATCGCGCAATGCCTTTACCGCGCCCGCGTCAAGCATCAGTTTGCCGCGCACCTGCAAATGATCGGCGAGCCACTGCTTGCGCGCGGCCAGCGTCTGGGTCGTTGCTGTCAGGAGCGTGCCGATGCGCTCGCCGCGCGCGAGCCGCACCAGCACTTGCGCTTCGCCGCCGGATGCGATCACCGTGTGCGCGCCGCTGCGCGCCGCGCGCTTGGCCGCCAGCACCTTGGTGAGCATGCCGCCGAGCCCGATATCGCTGCCGGCGCCACCCGCGATTTTTTCCAGGTCGGGGTCGCCCGCACGCGCGTCGCGGATGAGCGTTGCACTGGCGTCCTTGCGCGGGTCGGCCGAAAAGAGCCCGGCCTGGTCGGTCAGGATGACGAGTGCGTCGGCTTCAACAAGGTTGGTCACCAGCGCGCCCAGCGTGTCGTTGTCGCCGAGCCGGATCTCGTCGGTCGCGACCGTGTCGTTTTCGTTGATGATCGGGATCACGCCCAGATCGAGCAGCGTGCGCAGCGTCGAGCGCGCGTTCAGGTAGCGCTTGCGGTCCGCCATGTCCTCGTGCGTCAGCAGAATTTGCGAAGTCAGGAGCGAGTGCTCGCGGAAACGCGATTCATATGCTTCGATCAGGCCCATCTGACCGACCGCTGCAGCGGCTTGCAGTTCGTGCACGGCACTGGGCCGCCGCTTCCAGCCCAGCCGCTGCATGCCCTCGGCAATCGCGCCGCTGGACACCAGCACTACTTCGCGCCCGAGCTTGCGCAATTCCGCGATCTGGCCGACCCATTGCGCGAGCGCGGCGTGATCGAGCCCCTGCCCCTGATTGGTGACCAGGCTGCTGCCGACCTTGACGACCAGTCGTTTGGCTTTGGCTAATTCAGATCCCATAAAAAACTTTAGCCGCTAATGATGCCTCGCAGAACAAAAACCTTCATTGTTCTTGAATTGGCTCTTCACTGGCATCGGTGGCGATATTCGCCGCTTGGTTCCGATCCAGATGTTCCATGATGGCGAAAGTCAGTTCTTTGCAGCCGGCGCCACTCAACGCCGAAATAATAAAGCTTTTGTCGCGCCATCCAAAATCCGCCAGGAACTGCCCCACGCGCACGGCGTGTTCTTCCGGCGCCAGCAGGTCCGCCTTGTTCAGCACCAGCCAGCGCGGCTTGTGAAACAGGTCTTCATCGTACTTTTTCAGCTCGTTGATGATGGCGCGCGCCTCGGCAACCGGATCGGCGTCCGCGTCAAACGGCGCGATGTCGACGATATGCAGCAAGAGGCGCGTGCGCGCGAGATGTCGCAGGAATTGGTGGCCGAGTCCGGCGCCCTCGGCCGCCCCCTCTATGAGGCCGGGAATATCGGCGATTACGAAGCTGCGGTTGTTATCGACGCGCACGACGCCAAGATTGGGATGCAGCGTGGTAAACGGATAATCCGCAACTTTGGGCCGCGCCGCCGATACCGCGCGTATGAACGTCGACTTGCCGGCGTTGGGCATGCCGAGCAACCCCACGTCGGCGAGCACTTTAAGTTCGAATTTGAGCTTGCGCGATTCGCCCGGCATGCCGCGCGTGAACTGGCGCGGCGCCCGATTGGTGCTCGACTTGAAATTGAGGTTGCCCAAACCGCCGTCGCCGCCCTTGGCGATCAACTGTGTCTGCTCATGCACCGCAAGATCGGCGATGATCTCGGTGGTTTCCAGATCGCTGATCACGGTGCCCACCGGGACGCGCAAGACGACATCTTCGGCCGCTTTGCCGTTGCAATCCGAACCGCGGCCGGCGGCGCCGTTCTTCGCGCGATGAATGCGCGCGAAGCGGTAGTCGACCAGCGTGTTGATATTGCGGTCGGCGACCGCAAATATGCTGCCGCCGCGTCCGCCGTCGCCGCCGTCGGGCCCGCCGCGCGGCACGAATTTTTCGCGCCGGAAAGACGCCGAGCCGTCACCGCCTTTGCCGGCGTGCAATTCCACGGTGGCTTCGTCAATGAATTTCATGTCAGTGTTTAAACGTTGGCCGCGCGGGAAAAAGCGCACACGGGCAGCGGGCACAATCTCGTATCGATGGGATCATGCGGAATCCAAATAGCCTGTCTCAAGTAATATTTTCCGCCCGCGGCAATTTACGCGACGGAGAAACAAAAAAAGCCCTGCGCGGCGGCAGGGCTTCTCGATTGCGTTAAGCGCCTTGGTTACGCGGCAGGCAGGACGTTGACGGTTCTTTTCCTGGCGGGGCCCTTGATCGCAAATTCAACCGTGCCCGTGACCATCGCAAACAGCGTGTGATCTTTGCCGATACCGACATTGACGCCCGGGTGCACCTGCGTGCCGCGCTGGCGCACGATGATGCTGCCGGCCGGGATGAGTTCGCCGCCGTAGGCTTTTACGCCCAGGCGTTTGGAGTTCGAGTCGCGGCCGTTGCGTGAACTGCCGCCTGCTTTTTTGTGTGCCATTGAGCGTGCTCCCTATGCCGCGATGCCGAGAATTTCAATCTCGGTGTAGTTTTGACGGTGTCCCTGCGACTTGCGATAGTGCTTGCGGCGGCGCATTTTGAATATGTGCACCTTGTCGCCGCGCCCGTGGGACACGACTTTCGCTGTCACCGATGCGCCGGCCACCAGCGGCGTGCCGAGCGAGACGTTGTCGCCGTCGGCCACCATCAATACCTGGTCGATGACGATTTCGGACCCGACATCCGCCGCGAGCTGTTCGATTTTTAGCTTTGCGCCGGATGCAACGCGGTACTGCTTGCCGCCGGTTTTGATGACCGCATACATGATTTGACCCTTTTTGCCCGCTGGCATGCCGGATTACGGAAAACCGCGCATTATACCTAATCGCGATTTTTCAGTCAAAGCATAGTAAAATGAGCCACTTGCCAGTATCGCTGCCGCCGTATCGCGGCGCCCTCCCGGGCCATGGGCAGCGCACGGCGCCATTCTTCACGGTAGCCTGATGTCCGTCCCCTTTATCCAGGACCTGATCGCCGCTGACATGCAGGCGGTGGATACCGTTATACGCAGCCGTCTCGCATCCGATGTTGCGCTGGTCCGCGAGGTCGCCGAATACATCGTCGGCAGCGGCGGCAAGCGCCTGCGCCCGGCGCTGGTGGTCCTGTCTGCCGGCGTATTCGGCTATCAAGGCAAGCATCATCATCAACTGGCGGCGGTGGTTGAGTTCATACACACCGCCACGCTGTTGCACGACGACGTGGTGGACGGCTCGGAATTGCGGCGCGGCAATCCGACCGCCAACGCCCTGTTCGGCAACGCGGCGAGCGTGCTGGTCGGCGACTTTGTCTATTCGCGCGCGTTTCAGATGATGGTCGAAGTCGAAAGCATGCGGGTGATGCAGGTGCTGGCCGAGGCGACCAATGTCATTGCCGAGGGCGAAGTGCTGCAATTGATGAATTGCCATAACGCGGAGATCGACGAGCATGCGTACCTGCGGGTCATACGCTACAAGACCGCCAAACTGTTTGAGGCGGCGACCCGGTTGGGCGCGATACTCGGGCGCGCAACACCCGCAGAGGAGGCGGCGATGGCCAATTACGGCATGCATCTGGGCACCGCGTTTCAATTGATCGACGATGTTCTCGACTACTCGGGCGACAACAAGGCGACCGGCAAGAACGTGGGCGACGACCTCGCCGAAGGCAAGCCCACGCTGCCGCTGATCTACGCGATCAAGCACGGCAGCGCCGCGGAGGCGGCGCTGATCAAGAACGCGATCGAGGCGGGCGGTCTGGGGGAACTCGAGCAGGTCATCGCCGCGATCCAGCGCAGCGGCGCGCTCGACTATACGCGGCGCCAGGCCGAAGTCGAGGCGCGCACGGCCGGCCGCGCGCTGGCGGGCCTGCCAAATTCAAAATACCGCGAATCTTTGCTACAATTGGCGGACTTTGCCGTTACACGCGACTACTAAGAGCGCCTAACACGTTGAACGTGCATTATGTCAGGCGCGCCAAGGGGCACGCACACACGTGCCCCTTGTAGTTGGAGCGCAGCAAATCGGGGTGTAGCTCAGCCTGGTAGAGTACTGCGTTCGGGACGCAGGAGTCGGAGGTTCGAATCCTCTCACCCCGACCAATTCGGCCGTTCAGGGCCATCCACAACCGCGCCGCCGGCGCGGCGTTGTTTGCGTGGCCGCGCGGCAAGCCCGCTGCGCGTCGCGCCGCCGCGCGCAAGTTGCGGGCCGGGCACCTGACCGCGAAAAATTTCACCCGCTTGACGTGACGGCGCTGCCTCGACGCGAGGCGGCGCGTGATGCAAACTAGCAATTTTTGCCGTGCCACGGGATTGCGGGAGGTAAGTCTTGGGCAAACTGATTTTTCTGGTGCTCGGCATCGTCGTGGCGTGGGCGGTGCTGAAAAGCTACCGCAATTCGCTCAGCGCGCGCGCCGAGCCGCCGCGCGAAGCGGCGCCGGAAGACATGGTGCGCTGCGCGCATTGCGGCGTGCATCTGCCGCGCAGCGAGAGTCACGTGAGCGACGAGAAATTTTTCTGCAGCGAAGAGCATCTGCGGCTGCACCGCTGAGCCATGCCAGTCCTTGTCGCCAGCATCCCGACGCGCAGTTGCGTCCATCCCGCTGTGAGTCACGTCGCGCTGTCGGCGGATCCGCCGGACTCTTATTGGCGTTCGCTGTATTTCTTCAACGGCTACCGTTTCATCGTCGCGCTGCTGCTGTTGTCGGTCAACGACCATCTTCGGACGCCAGCTCACGTTCGGTTCGCTGGATTTCGAATTGTTCGTCTACGTCGCGGCCGCCTATGTGACGTTCAGCCTGCTGTGCTTCCTGGTGATCGCGTGGCGCCGGCATTTTCACTTGCAGCTCGGCATCCAGGTGGGCGCCGACATTGCTTTCATCGTGGTGCTGATGTATGCGAGCGGCGGCATCTCGAGCGGGCTCGGGTTGCTGCTCTTGTCGGGACTTGCCGCCGCCGGGCTCATCAGCCGCGGACGGCTCACGCTGTTTTACGCCGCGCTCGCGAGTATCGCGGTGCTGATCGAACACACCACGCAGGTACTTTTCCATTACGGGCAAACCACGCAATACGTGCAGGCCGGATTGCTCAGCATCGGTTATTTCACCACGGCATGGGTGGCGCACACGCTGGCGAGATACCTGGTCGCCACGGAACAGCTCGTCGCGCAGCGCGAGATCGATCTTGCCAGCATGTCCGAAGTCAGCCAGTTGGTGATCCAGGACATGCAGGATGGCGTGCTGGTGGTGGACGAGCAGGGCGTCATCCGCCAGCACAATGCGCGCGCCGAGGATATGCTGGGGCCACTGCGCGATCAGCGGCGCGAGCGGAACTCTGCAGACTATGCGCCGGCGCTGGCGCAGCGGCTGGAGGAGTGGCGCAAGAATCCGGTCGCCGGTTTCAATCCGATCAGCACCGTGGTGCAAAACAACCGGATCAGCGCGCGTTTCGTGCCGGTCGGCCGCAGCCGCAACGTGGGCGCGGTGATTTTTCTCGAGGATTTGTCGCGGGTGCAGGCGCAGGCGCGCCAGCTGAAGCTCGCCGCCCTGGGCCGGCTCACGGCAAACATCGCGCATGAGGTCAGGAATCCGCTGTCCGCGATCAGCCACGCGACCGAACTTGCTGCGGGAAGAACCGGCGCTCAACGAGACGGTGACGAGATTGCTGACGATTATTTACGACAACGCCAGGCGGCTCGACCGCATGGTAAATGACGTCCTGAAGTTAAACCGCGGCGAGCGCGCGCATCGCGAGGTGTTCCGGGCCGGCGACTATTTGAAGACTTTCGCCGAGCAGTTCTGCCAGATCGAAAAAATGCCCCAGTCGCTGATTGCGCTTGAACTCGCGGCCGACCCGGAAATTTCATTCGACCGCAGCCATCTGAACCAGGTGATGTGGAACCTGTGCCGCAATGCTCTGCGCCATTGCCGGCGCGAGCCTGCCAGCATCCGCATTGCCGTGGACGTGATCGGCGGCGGGGGTGTTGTAAAATTGGACGTGGTGGACGATGGTCCCGGCGTGCCGCCGGCGCTGCGCAATCAGCTGTTCGAGCCGTTTTTCACGACGGTGGGCAGCGGCACGGGACTGGGGCTGTATATCGCGCGTGAAGTGTGCGAGGCTAACGATGCAAAGCTCGAATTTATCGAAACCCCCGCGGGCGCGCAGTTTACCGTTCTGTGTCAGGGAGTGGTGAGGCGCTAATGGACAAGAAAAGCCGGGTTCTGATCGTCGATGACGAGGCCGATATTCGCGAGTTGCTGAGTCTCACGCTGCAGCGCATGGGACTAGATACCGATTGCGCGGCGGGCGAATTCGAGGCGACCCAGCTGATGCAAAAGCACGGCTACGATCTGTGCCTCACGGACATGCGGTTGCCCGATGGCGACGGATTGAAGTTGCTTGAGTACGTCAGCCTGAACTATGCGAGCACGCCGGTGGCAGTCATTACCGCGCATGGCAGCGCCGAAAATGCGGTCGCGGCGTTGAAGGCGGGCGCCTTCGATTATCTCGCCAAGCCGGTATCGCTCAATCAGTTGCGCGCGCTGGTGCGCTCGGCCCTGAAGCTGCCGCGCGCCAATCCGCCGAAGAAAAACGGCGACAAGGAGGCGGACGCCGGGGTGGTTCCGGTGCTGCTCGGCGACTCGGCGCTCATGCAGCAAACGCGCAAGATGATCGACAAGCTTGCGCGCAGCCAGGCGCCCGTGCACATCAGCGGCGAGTCGGGTTGCGGCAAGGAGATGGCGGCGCGATTGATGCATCTGAAGGGCCCGCGCAGCGAAGCGCCGTTCGTGCCGGTCAACTGCGGCGCGATTCCCGAGAATCTCATGGAAAGCGAATTCTTCGGCTACCGGAAGGGTGCCTTTACCGGCGCCGACCAGGACCGCGAAGGTTTTTTCCAGGCGGCCAATGGCGGCACGCTGTTTCTCGACGAGGTCGCCGATCTGCCGATCCAGATGCAGGTCAAATTGCTGCGCGCAATCCAGGAGAAAAAAGTGCGCAAGGTGGGTTCGACCGGCGAGGAGAACGTCGACGTGCGCATCATCAGCGCCACCCATCATCATCTTGCCGACGCGGTGAAGGACGGCAAGTTTCGGCAGGATCTTTACTACCGGCTGAACGTGATCGAATTGCGCATGCCGGCGTTGCGCGAAATGCGCGACGATATCGCGGTGCTCGCGCGCGATATATTGCGCAGAAGCGGCGGCGCGCAAGGCGGCGCGGAAGCGCCGGCGCTCTCGCCCGCGGCGCTCGCCGCGCTGCGCGACTATCAGTTCCCGGGCAACGTGCGCGAGCTGGAAAATATACTCGAGCGCGCGCTGGCGCTGTGCACCGGGGAAGATGATCGAGGCCGACGATCTGCAGCTGCACGCCGGCCGGCATCGGCGTCGGCGGGCGAGACGGCGACAGTCGATCGATCCAGCCTGCCGCTGCAGGAGTATCTCGATCGCGTCGAGAAGGAGGCGATCGTGAAAGCGCTCGACCAGACGCGCTACAATCGCACGGCGGCGGCCAAGTTGCTCGGCATAACGTTTCGCGCCCTGCGCTACCGCATGGAGCGGTTGGGGATCAATTAGGATCGAGGATCGAGGATCGAGGATTGGGGAGTGAGGACTCGCGAATTGCAGTTGCCAGGACGCGCGTCCGCCGCCTGGAAATTCTCGAACCCCGATCAATCGCGCCCATGTCCAGCATGTTGACCTTCGACGCGACCGGCCTGGTCGCGAATATCCGCTACATTCCGTCGCCCAATTGCGACGAACGGCCCGCCGGCGCGGCGGTCGAACTCCTGGTCATCCACAACATCAGCCTGCCGCCGGGAGAGTTCGGCGGTCCGGGTATCGTTGATCTCTTCACGAACCACGCTCGACGGCGCCGCGCATCCGTATTATCAGGACATTGCGCAGCTCAAGGTGTCGGCCCATTTTTTGATCCGGCGCGACGGCGAACTCATCCAGTTCGTGCCGTGCGGCAAGCGCGCGTGGCACGCGGGCGAGTCGACGTGGCGCGGACGCGACCGCTGTAACGATTTCTCGATCGGCATCGAGCTTGAAGGAACCGACGACGTCGCCGTTCGCAGACATGCAATACGACCGGCTGGCGCAGCTTGACGCGCGCGCTGCAAGGCGTCTATGCGCTGGCGGACATCGTCGGCCATTCCGACATCGCGCCGGCGCGCAAGAGCGATCCCGGGCCGTGCTTCGATTGGCCGCGTTTTCGAAATTTGCTGCGGCAGGCGTGAGCCGTCGCGCGATCGCGACCGGCGCTAAGGCCGTCTGCGCCCGGCGTCTGTGCGTGGGTGGCTCGACGTATGCCAGTGTGTGTGGGCGCTTACCTTGATCCGCGGCTGCGCAATTGCGTCGGCACTACCAGCCGTTCGCCATTTTCGCGTCGCAACAGGCGGCGCGGCAAAGCCCGATTTGACGCCGTTTCCGGGTTTTTTCTGCTCATTTTTTAATCAGGTTTTTCCCTGTTGCAACAAGCAAATCCGCGCTGTTTCGCAAGTGATTACTAGGCGGTAAAAAAAATTTAAAAAGCTATTGCACTCTCCAAACCGAGCCACTAGAATTAGTTCGAACCATCAGTCTAAGCACAACATATAGTGGTTTATGGGCTGGCGTGTGGCGGCAGGCCGCACGCCAGAAAAAATATAAAGAAATGAACGGTTAAGGAGAGACCCATGCAGTTAGCCACCCATATCCCCAATCCGGAATCCGTCGCGAAGTTTGCCGTTGAAGACGCGTCGGAGGCGACGCAGTCGCGCTATAGCGAATACAAGATCATTCGCCGCAATGGCGCGGTGGTCGGCTTCGAGCCGTCGAAGATTTCGATCGCCTTGACCAAGGCATTCATCGCCGTCAACGGCGGGCAGGGTGCGGCTTCCGCGCGCGTGCGCGAAGTCGTCGCCACGCTGACCGACACGGTGGTCGCCGCGCTGATGCGCCGGCAGCCGAGCGGCGGCACGTTTCACATCGAGGATATTCAGGACCAGGTCGAACTCGCGCTGATGCGTTCGGGCGAGCACGAGGTTGCGCGCGCGTACGTGCTGTATCGCGAGCAACGTTCGCAGGAGCGCGCGAAGCAGCGCGAAGCGCACGCTGCGGCAATTCCGGCGCGCACCGACGATCAACGTTACGGACAAAGGCAAGACGCGCCCGCTCGATCTGGCGAAAGTCAGGGCGCTGGTGCAGGAGTCGTGCGAAGGCCTGGGCCGCGCGGTCGATCCGGAGGTGATCATGCAGGCCACGTTGAAAGACCTGTACGAAGGCGTGCCGGTCGATGAAGTCCGCAAGTCGCTGATACTGTCGGCGCGCGCGATGATCGAGAAGGACCCCGCGTACAGCTATGTCACGGCGCGCCTGCTGCTGCACACGCTGCGCCTGGAGACGGTCGGCGAGGAACTCACGCAGGCGGACATGAAGACGCGCTACGCGGAAGTGTTTCCGCTGCTCATCAAGAAAGGCATCGACGCCGAACTTGCTGGACGAGCGCATCGGCAATTTCGACCTGAAGAGCCTGGGTGCCGCGCTCGATCCCAAGCGCGACTTCAAGTTCGGCTACCTCGGCCTGCAGATTCTGTACGACCGCTATTTCCTGCACGTGCGCGGCACGCGCATCGAACTGCCGCAGACGTTTTTCATGCGCGTCGCGATGGGGCTCGCCTTGAATGAGCCGGAGGACCAGCGCGAGGCGCGCGCGATCGAGTTCTACAACGTGCTCTCGTCGTTCGACTTCATGAGTTCGACGCCGACGCTCTTCAATTCCGCGACGCGCCGCTCGCAGCTGGCGAGTTGCTATCTCACGACGGTGGCGGACGATCTGGACGGCATTTACGAGGCGATCAAGGAAAACGCGATGCTGCAGAAGTACGCGGGCGGCATCGGCAACGACTGGACGCCGGTGCGCGCGCTGGGCGCGCACATCAAGGGCACCAACGGCAAATCGCAGGGCGTCGTGCCGTTCCTGAAGGTCGTCAACGACACGGCGGTGGCCGTCAACCAGGGCGGCAAGAGGAAGGGCGCGGTGTGCTCGTATCTGGAAACCTGGCACCTCGATATCGAGGAATTCCTGGAACTCAGGAAAAATACCGGCGACGACCGCCGCCGCACGCACGACATGAATACCGCGAACTGGATTCCGGATCTCTTCATGAAGCGCGTGATGGAAAACGGCGAGTGGACGCTGTTTTCGCCGTCCGACGTGATCGACCTGCACGACAAGTTCGGCCGCGCGTTCGAGCGCGCGTATCTCGATTACGAAGCGAAGGCGGCCGGCGGCGAATTGAAACTCTTCAAGAAAATTCCCGCCGCGCAGCTGTGGCGCAAGATGCTGACCATGCTGTTCGAAACGGGGCACCCATGGATCACGTTCAAGGATCCGTGCAACATTCGCTCGCCGCAAAGCCACGTCGGCATCGTGCACAGCTCCAACCTGTGCACCGAGATCACGTTGAATACCAATGAAGACGAAATCGCGGTCTGCAACCTGGGCTCGGTCAACATGCCGGCGCACCTCGATGTCGCGACCGGCAAGCTCGATCTGGAGAAGTTAAAACGCACCGTCGGCACCGCCATGCGCATGCTGGACAACGTGATCGATCTGAATTACTACTCGGTCAACAAGGCGCGCAACTCCAACTTCAAGCACCGTCCGGTCGGCATCGGCATCATGGGCTTCCAGGACTGCCTGCACATGCTGCGCATTCCCTACGGCTCGCAGGCGGCGGTCGAGTTTTCGGACCGCTCGATGGAGTCGATCGCCTATACCGCGTACTCGGCGTCGGCGGATCTCGCTGAAGAGCGCGGGCCGTATTCGACGTTCAAGGGCTCGCTGTGGGACAGGGGTATTTTCCCGCACGAGTCGTTGAAGCTCCTGGCCGAAGAGCGCGGCGGCTACGTCGAGACCGATTTGTCCTCCACGCTCGACTGGGATGCGTTGAGGAAGCGTATCCAGGACGTCGGCATGCGCAATTCCAATTGCATCGCGATCGCGCCGACCGCGACGATAGCCAATATCACCGGGCTTTCGCAGTGCATCGAGCCGACCTACCAGAACCTGTACGTGAAGTCGAACCTGTCCGGCGAATTCACGGTCACCAACGAGTATCTGGTCGAGGACCTGAAGAAGCTCGGCCTGTGGGACGAGGTGATGATGTCGGACCTCAAGTATTTCGACGGCACGCTCGCGAAGATCGACCGCATTCCGCAGGAAATCCGCAATCTCTATGCGACGGCGTTCGAAGTCGAGCCCAAGTGGCTCGTCGAATGCGCGGCGCGCCGGCAGAAGTGGATCGACCAGTCGCAGTCGCTCAATATCTACATGGCGGGCGCATCCGGCAAGAAGCTCGACGAAACCTACAAGCTCGCCTGGCTGCGGGGGCTCAAGACGACTTACTACCTGCGCACGATGGGCGCGACGCACGTCGAGAAATCCACCGGCAAGGCCGGGCGCGCTCAATGCGGTGCCGACGGATGGCGGCATCGCCGCGGCGCCGGCGACGGACGCCAAGTTTTGCTCGATCGACAACCCGGAATGCGAGTCATGTCAGTGAAGCAGGATGCAGGATTCGGGATATGAGGCATACAGCGAAAAGGTCAGACACAGAGCAACCGCACGGGCCCACCGACAACACCGATAAAGGGCGCGTGAGCTGTTGATCGTCGTCCACCCACAAAATCAATAAAGGAGTTCACCATGTTGCAATTCGAAGAAAACGTGCCTCACGCAGGCGGCCTCGCCGCGGCCGGTCTGCAGTTGACGGCGAGCGGCCGGCGCCGGCGCGTTGCCGCGGGATCCCGCCGCGGCGCTGGCCGCGCTGGCACCGGCGTCCGCGCCGGCCCAGATGCGGCGCGTGAATGTCGCCGACAAGCGCATCATCAACGGCCAGACCGACGTCAATCAACTGGTGCCGTTCAAGTACAAATGGGCGTGGGAGAAGTATCTGTCGGCGTGCGCCAACCACTGGATGCCGCAGGAAATCCAGATGAGCCGCGACATCGCGCTGTGGAAGGATCCCAACGGGCTGACCGACGACGAGCGCCGTCTCATCAAGCGCAATCTGGGTTTTTTCGTCACCGCCGATTCGCTCGCGGCGAACAACATCGTGCTCGGCACCTACCGCCATATCACGGCGCCCGAATGCCGCCAGTACCTGCTGCGCCAGGCGTTCGAAGAGGCGATCCACACGCATGCCTACCAGTACATCGTCGAGAGCCTGGGGCTCGACGAAGGCGAAGTGTTCAACGCGTACCACGAGATCGCCTCGATCCGCGACAAGGATGAATTCCTGATCCCGTTCATCGATACGCTGACCAACCCGCATTTCAAGACCGGCACGCCGGAAAACGACCAGAAGCTTCTGAAAAGCCTGATCGTGTTCGCGTGCGTCATGGAAGGCTTGTTCTTCTACGTCGGCTTCACGCAGATCCTCGCGCTCGGCCGCCAGAACAAGATGACGGGCGCCGCCGAGCAGTATCAGTACATCCTGCGCGACGAGTCCATGCATTGCAATTTCGGCATCGACCTCATCAACCAGATCAAGATGGAAAACCCGCACCTGTGGACCACGGAATTCCGCGCGGAAATTCACGAGATCATGAAAAAGGCGGTCGACCTCGAGTACCGCTACGCCGAGGACACCATGCCGCGCGGCGTACTGGGGCTCAATGCGCCGATGTTCAAGGAATATCTGCGCTACATCGCCAACCGCCGCTGCCAGCAGATCGGGCTGGACGCGATGTTCGACGGCGCGACCAACCCGTTTCCGTGGATGTCGGAAATGATAGACCTCAAGAAGGAACGCAATTTCTTCGAAACACGTGTGATGGAATATCAAACGGGAGGCGCGCTCAGTTGGGATTAAGCTTACTGGCCAAGAGATACCCCAGAAACAGACGCCGCATGCATACCATCACCGAATGTCGCGCCGAGGACAACTACACGTTGTGGTTGCGCTTCAACGACGGGCTGGAAGGCCACGTCTACCTCGGCGACCTCGTGCACACCCAGTATTTCCGGATGTTGTGCGACATCGACACGTTTAACCGGGTGGAAGTCGACCCGGTCGAAAACACGGTGACCTGGGAAGGCGGCATCAAGCTGGATCCGGAGGTTTTGTACCGCGATCTGGCCAGCAAAGCGCTGTCGGCTTTGCACTAGGGTTCGGCTGCGCTTTCCGCAGCGTGCGCGCTGCGGCGGTGGTAGCATGGAGGCGGCCGCGCGAGCCGCCGCTGGCCGGCTATGGCCGGTCCGAACCCGCGCGGCGAGTTCTCAAATTTGACAGGAGGCAGGAGATGGCTAAAGCGAAGAAACGCAAAACAGCTAAGAAAAAGCCCGCCGCAAAAAAGAAAAAATCGGTAGTCAGGAAGTCGAAGCCGGCGCGCAAACCCGCGGCCAGGAAAAAAGCGAAACCGGCGGCCAGGAAGAAAGCCGCCGCCAGGAAGAAGCCGGTCGCCAAGAAGAAGGCGGCACCGCGCAAACCGGCGCCGCCCAGCCGGCCGCCGCGCCCGTGGCTCCGCAGCCGATCTCGATCCCCGGCGCGTGGCCTTTCCCGATGGCGAACCGATCCTAAGAGTGCGTTCCGAAATGAGGGAACATATCCCTCATTGTGCAACGAGTCCTAGCGGGGCGGGGTCGCTTCCAACGGTGCGGCGTGCGCGCTGCTTTCCACGCAACGCTTCGCTCTCACGCAATCCTCGCCGACAGCGCGTGTGCGCGCTGGCTTGCAGGCCCACCGCCGTGGCGGGCTGATGACGGCGGTTGTTGGCGGCGATTTGTCTGCATGCGCTGAGGCGATAACGTGGAACGCAAACGACTCAACGCCACCAACCTGCGTTCCGCCGGCTACGACGCGCGCAACCGCGTGCTCGAAATCGAATTCAGCAACGGCGGCATCCAACAGTACACGGGCGTGTCGGAGGAGGTTTACCGGCGGCTGATGAACGCGCCGTCGCCCGGCAGCTTATTTTCGCGACGAGATCGAGGAAAATTTCACCGCGAAGCGCGTGCGCTGACCGCGCCGGCCGCATATTGCTTGACCCTGCCGAGTGCGCTCAGTACAGTATCCGCAAACATGCGCGACAAGCATGACGTTACGACGCTATCGTCACGATTTTCCCGGAGGAAACGATGAAAGTAACCGCCCTGGCCGGCCGTCTTGGATTGGCCGCGATCTTCGCCGTGCTTGCGGCGCCGCGCTTACGCGCAGACCGACGGCTGCAAGAACCGCGGCGATCTCGATGCGCAGTATTGCGACGAGAACAAGGATCTCGTCGCCGATCCGCCCAAGGACGCGAAGCGATTCAAGACTCCGAACACGCTCGTATTCACGTATACGCCGGTCGAAGACCCCGCGGTATACGAGCAGGCGTTCCGCCCGTTCACCGATCACCTCGCCGCAATGCACCGGCAAGAAAGTCGTGTTTTACCAGGTGCAGTCGAACGCCGCCGAAATCGAGGCCATGCGCTCGGGCCGGCTGCATGTCGGCGGCTTTTCCACCGGCCCGACCGCGTTTGCGGTCAATATCGCCGGCGCGGTGCCGTTCGCGGTGAAAGGCGACGCCAAGGAATTCCAGGGCTATAACCTGATCGTGATCGTCAAGAAGGACAGCCCGTACCAGAAACTCGCCGATCTCAAGGGCAAGAAATTCGCGCACACCTCGCCGTCGTCGAACTCCGGGCACATGGCGCCGCTCGCGCTGTTCCCGCCGCTGGGGCTGACGCCCGACAAGGACTACAAGATCCTGTTCTCGGGCAAGCACGACTCTTCGGTCATGGGGGTCAACTCCGGCGACTACGACGCCGCGGCGGTCGCCTCCGACGTGTTTCACCGCATGGGCGACGCGCGGCCAGGTCAAGGAAGACGACTTCCGCATCATCTATCGCAGCCAGAAATTTCCGACTTCGTCGTTTTCCTACGCGCACGATCTCGAGCCGAAATTCCGCGACCAGATGCTGAAATGCTTTTACGATTACCGTTTCACGCCGGAAATGCAGAAGACCTTCGACGGCGCCGACCGCTTTTGTCCCGGTGACCTACCTCAAGGACTGGGAAGTCGTGCGCAAGGTCGCCGAGGGCTCGGGCGAGGCGTTCAACCGCGCCGCGTATGAAAAGGAATCGGCGCGCGAGGAAGCGGCGCGCAAGAAAGCCGCCGAGGAAAAAGCGGCGAAGAAGTAGCCGCGGTGCACAACTGCCGCCGCGCTGAGCATCAAGGGACTCAGCAAGGAGTACACGCGCGGCAAGCCGGTGCTGCGCGACATCAGCCTCGATTTCGGCGCGCGCGGATTCACGGCGGTCATCGGCCCGTCGGGCACCGGCAAGAGCACGCTGATCCGCTGCATCAACCGCCTGGTCGAGCCGACCGCCGGCGCCATCCTGTTTCAGGGCCACGACCTCGTCAAACTGTCGGGGCGCGCGCTGCGCGAAGCGCGCCGCGGCATCGGCATGGTGTTCCAGGAATACAACCTGGTCGAACGCCTGACCGTGATGGAGAACCTGCTGACCGGGCGACTCGGCTACGTTGCGCCGCTCAAGGCGTGGCTGCGCAAATTTCCGCAATCCGACATCGACGAAGCGTTCGATCTGCTCGAACGTCGTCGGCTTGTCCGGCTTCGCCAATCAGCGCGCCGACAGCCTGTCCGGCGGCCAGCGCCAGCGCGTCGGCATTGCGCGCGCGGTGATGCAGCATCCGAAACTGCTGCTGGCCGACGAGCCGACATCGTCGCTCGACCCCAAGACCTCGGTCGAAATCATGTCGCTGATGCGCGATCTCGGCACGCGCGAAAGGCATCCCGATCATCGTCAACATGCACGACGTCGAACTCGCGCGGCGCTTCGCCGACCGCATCATCGGCATGTCGGACGGCAGGGTGGTGTATGACGGCGCGCCGGCGGGGCTCACCGACGATCATCTCAAGACGATCTACGGCGGCGGATGGTAGGTAAGCGGTGAATCGTAAGTCGAATCGTGAATCGTAACCGGTGATCGAATTCGACATGAGTCGCAGCGAATGACGGCGCATCCCGTCGCTTCCCGCCCAACTGGTGGGCGCGCGCCGGCTGGCTGCTGCTTGCCGCCTACATCGTCTACGCGTGCTCGCTGCTCGATTTCACGTGGGCGCGCTTCATGGTCGGGCCTCGACAACGGGGCGCGCTTCATCGGGCGCATGTTTCCGCCGAATTTCGCGCGCTGGGAAATCCTGCTCAAAGGGCCTCACCGAAAGCATCGAGATCGCGGTGCTCGCTTCGGCGCTCGGTATCCTGGTGTCGCTGCCGATCGGACTGCTCGCCGCGCGCAACCTGATGCCGGTGTGGGTGACGTGGCCGGCGCGCATGCTGATCGCGCTGTGCCGCTCGTTTCACCCGGTGATCGTCGCCATCGTGTTCGTCAAGGCGCTCGGCTTCGGCGCGCTGTCGGGCATCGCCGCACTCACGGTCGCGTCGATCGGCTTCATCGGCAAGCTGTTCGCCGAGGCGATCGAGGAAATTTCGCTGAAGCAGGTCGAGGCGGTGCGCGCGACCGGCGCGCCGTTCATGAACGTCATCACCTACGGCGTGCTGCCGCAGGTGTTCGGCCGCTTCATCGGATTCGCGACCTACCAGCTCGATTCCAACCTGCGCAATTCGACCATGGTCGGCATCGTCGGCGCCGGCGGCATCGGCGGCGCGCTGTTCGCCGCGTTCCAGCGCTTCGATTACGACTTCGTCTGCGCGATGCTGCTCTCGATCATCTTCCTGATCTTCGTCGGCGAAGCTGCTGGCGACCCGGGTGCGCGCGGTTTTCCTCGAACGCGGCAAGGTGGATGAGGAGTGAGGAGTCGGATGAGCGCGAAGCGTGACGCCAGTGCACTCGAAGCGCGAACCTGGCGGCGCTTCACGCCGGCGCAGCGGCTCGCGCGCTTCGCGGTCTATCTCGCGATGGTGACCGCGATCGTGGTGTCGATCCAGACGGTCGAGGTGATTCCGGAATTCCTGCTCGATGCGCCGGAGCAGATGGCCGATCTCCTGAAGCGCATGTGGCCGGTCGCGTTCGCCTATTACCCGAAAGGCGTGCACGAGGCGCTGGTCGAAACGCTGCACATCGCGACGCTCGGCACCATCATGGCGGTCGTCATGGCGTTCCCGATCGGCATCATGGCGGCGCACAACATCACGCCCAGCCGCACGCTCAACTACGTCGCGCGGCTGCTGCTGGTGTCGAGCCGCTCGGTGAATTCGCTGGTGTGGGCGCTGTTGTTCGTCGCCGTGTTCGGACCCGGCGCGCTCGCCGGCACGCTCGCGATCGCGTTTCGCTCGATCGGTTTCGTCGGCAAGCTGGTCGGCGAAGCGATCGAGGAGGCGAACGTGGGCACGATAGAAGCGCTGCAGGCGGCCGGCGCGCCGTGGTTTTCGGTCCTGACCAAGGGCTACTGGCCGCAGGTCCAGCCGGCGTTCTGGTCGGTGGTGCTGTTTCGCTGGGACATCAACGTGCGCGAGTCGGCGGTGCTGGGCCTGGTCGGCGCCGGCGGCATCGGCATGGCGCTCGACACCGCGATGAATCTCTTTCAGTGGGACCGCGTGGCGATGGTGCTGGTGGCGATCTTCGCGGTGGTGATCGTCGCCGAGATCGTGGTCACGGCGATCCGCAAAAGAATTATTTAGCCGCGAAAACGCCAAGCACGCCAAGAAAAGCGAAACGGCTGAGCCGGAAAATCAGATCAATGTAAACACCGCTAACCGCCGCATCGAATTTTCTTCATCCTACTTCCTTAAGGTCTTGCCACGAGACCGCATAGAGAGAGTGCGCTGCAGCCGCGGGTCAGGCTGATCCGCCTGCGCCGTGCGGGATGCGGCCGCTGTAAAGCCTGGCCGCCAGCCACGGTTTCTTCAGCAACAGCTTGACTATGGGCGACGGCGCGAGCCCACGGGAGGCATTTCGCGCCTGGGCCGGCGACTCCGGCCACGCGAACGGCAGTTCGACGTAGGTGTCGGGCGCGGACGCACTTGCGAGCACCTCCAGCGTCGCGCGCAATACGGCGCGCTGGCCGTCGGCATCGTGCGGCCTGCCGAGGGGCCGGCCCATGGGGTAGCTGAGGCCCGCCAGCCGGGACACGCCGACGGCGCGGGTCACCTCGGGAATCCAGGAGAGCGTCACCGTTGAAATGCCGCTTGCCTCGAGGACTCGCTGGACCAGTCCCACGGACCGGCAGCAGAACGGTCAGGCAGGCACCAGCACCGCCGCATCAACCCGCTCGGCGCGCATGCGCCCGGCGATCGCGGGCGCCGTCTTCCCGACCAGCTCTTGCGGCTCGAGGACGTAACCCATAACCGAGTAGTGCGTCGGCGCGGGGCGGCCGACGATGCCCTCGGCGGCGAGCTCCGCCAACCGGCGCATCGGCAGCACCACGTCAAGATCGGCTTCGCCGAAGCGCGTGTCGATGTGAAGGTGGTAGAGCCTCACGTCCTTCTCCGTGGCGCCGAGGGGAATCGCGCGGAAGCTCGGGTCGCCCCACCAGGGGTTGCGCCGCTCGCCGTCCTGGTCGAAGGGCTGGTCGTCGTTGCGCGCCACGCCGGCCGTCGAGACGAGCGCGACGATGCACTCGCCCAGCGGTTTAGCGAGCGGTGTGTAGGGAATCACGCCGGGCTCCTCGCGCGCGGCCCAGGCCTTCATGAGCCGCCGTGTCGCGAAGTCGACGAAGCGGTACGAGTTGATTGCCATCAAGTTAACCTTAAGTTTTTCGCGGTGGCCGTAGCATACTTGAAATTGCGCGTAAAACGCGTCGATCAGCAGCAGATCGCGCCGCGAGCGCGCAGACCAGTCAAGCGGCCTGCTTGCGTTTGCGCTCGGCGCGTTCATTGCGCCGTTTCCCGATTGCCGCGAGAACTTTGCGAGTGGAGAAAGTACGGCCGGCGTCCAGGTCGGCGATGCCCTCGTCGACCGCTTTCACAAACCACTCCTCGTAGTCGAGTTGGTTGGCAAGTGCGGTCTTTACCAGGGCGCCGGACGTGACTCCAACCTGCGCGGTGACCCGGTTAATGCGCTTGACGAGCGCTTTCGGAATTTTGACGTTGTCATTAATGGCCAGATACCGGCGATTAAATATTATTTGTTGACACCCGCGACGCCTGCTTGTCGGCGACTGATCGGCGAGAAACATTGGTGGTGTCCTACCGCTGTGGTACCAGCCGGATTTCGACTTTGCACCCCACGGCCTTGGCGTATCTCTTTAGAGAGGTGAGCGATGGCGCATGCTTGCCCGCCGATTCGAGGCGTGAAACCGTGCTTTTCGTTGTGCCCATGCGGGACGCCACCATTTCCTGCGTAAGACCGGCGCGCGCGCGCGCGGCGAGCATTTCGTTCGCGACAGCATACTCAACCGCCAGCGCTTGATATGCGGCCAGGAAACCCTTGCGCTTGCGCGCCTTTTTAAGGAAAGCAGCGTGATCGTGCCGGACGGGTTGGTATCGGGTTTCAGCCATGGAGCACCTCTTTCATGCGTTTGCGAGCGAGTTTCAACTCTCGTTCAGGAGTTTGCTGCGACTGTTTAATGAATGCGTGCAGTACCACGGCCCGTTGGCCGATGAGAAAACAATAAAACGCCCGCCCGATTCCGGATTTTCCTCTGGGCCTAAGCTCGAAAAGACCGCCCCCGAACGCACGCGAATGCGGAAGCCGAAGATTCGGGCCGTATTCCATCAGAAGCTCGGCAATCCTTGCGTAATCCGCAAGAACATCAGCGGGCCATGACTCGAACTCTGCAAGTACCTTCGGATGAAAGTATTCGATGGAGTAAGACACGCCGCAATGTTCTCATATTTGAGAACATTATTCAACCCCCCAACTGTCTAGCCCAACGTCCGGCACGAGTCGCCCGCTGGGGCTGGTCGGCGCCGGCGGCATCGGCATGGCGCTGGATACCGCGATGAACCTCTTTCAGTGGGACCGCGCGGCGATGGTGCTGGTCGCTATCTTTGCCGTGGTGATCATCGCCGAGATCGTGGTGACGGCAATCCGAAAAAGAATTATTTGAACAGCTTCACCGCAAAGGATTCTTTTCAATACCCCCTTGAGGGGTACGCATAGGACGCGAAGGAAACGCAAGAGCAATGTAGTCGCCAATATATTTGATTAAGCGGTCGGTTGCGGCAAGGCAGTGTAGGTTGTACAAACGCGCTTTGACTTCGAAAGGTACGCCGTCCAGATACCTGCAATATTGTCGATGCAGTTAGTCCCCCGAGAAATTCGAGGTCAGCTACTCCAGTTCGGCTAAAGATTAGCGAAGGGATTAACACGCCCATGACGAGGGATGCAATCGGTCCGATAACCCATAGAATAACTATTGCCCTTCTTACAACTGACCAATCTCTGCGGCGAGCCAACCCCCAGCCCCCATAAAAACTTAGCGCGGCGATGCCAAGAAATGTCCACCACGTCGCTGCCTTAAACGTGTTCCACTCCGATGCCGACAAGAGGTTTGGATACTGCTGCTCCGCAGCTATGAGATCCGTGTCGATGCGGCTCGCTCCAAACAACGGACCCAAAAACATCATTCCCGCTACAAGTACGAGCAACCAGCCGCCGACACCAGACGGCCCCGCTGTTGTGTTGGTGCCTTCCGCCGTATTTGCCGGTTGTTTCCCGCGATTAGCCAGCCGATAAACGGCGTAGACGCCACCAACGACGATGAGAATCACCAGCCAATGCCAGATAGTCATGACACGCTCCCCTTAAAGTGTCAACGTAATGGTGATCGGCGCGCTTTAGCGCTTCCGATTGATCGTAGGGTTAAATGGCTCGCCCTACGATCTTGGTGCCGTTGGATCGCGCCTAGTAGCGCCAAAAGTTTGTCTGACAAATCGCGTCGCGAAACAAAAATGCGTTGGGCCACTTTCCATGAAATACCGAGTTCCTGATGCATCGCCGGACGTGCTACGGAAAAATCAGTTCTTCGATGTGCGCCCGCCGGCTCGAACTTCGCCAAGGGCACGCGGACCCGCGCAAATAGCTTCTTCATAGTCAATATCCGTTGAGCGAGCAGCTTCGTTAGAATTCTTGGTGCATCTCGCACTCGCTGGTCAATGGTGCGCGTTGCTTCATATGCTCCCAGCACCCAAAGTTGCGAAAGGGTAAAACGATCGGTCAGTCGAAGCGACTCTTCGAAAGTGCCGCGCACCTCGGGCGGCAGTGTGCGAAATGCAGCGTCATCATGCACCAATTTGGCGTCAATCTTTCCCAGACCTTGAATGAAGATGGCGAGTCCTGGCTCAAGTGCGTCGACGCCGTGCGAAACGCTCACCCACCGCGCGTATCGCGGTTGATCAACGTCGGGCGCTGTCCGAGCCATTTAACGTCATTGTAAGCGGCGCGCTTCAGCGCGTCCGCTCGACCAAATGTTGGAACTGGTGTTCACTTCGTTGTGGTGCCTTTGGGTTGCGATTGAGCCTGACTTGCGCCCGACTCTTGCACTGGTAGCGGCGGCAATTGCGGCGCAATGTTTTGCTGAGTTGTTTTCGATTGTTTGTTTGCTTCTACAGCTATATTCGTTTGGATGCCTGTGCAAATGGTTTGGACGAGAGTGCTGATAAGAGCTGCGACGGCCAGTGCGATAACCCATCGTTGAAGTCTGGCGTTTCGTTTGTCCAACGCGTCAATGTGACGTTGGAGAAGGATGTGGTTAATGATTATTCCCCGAATGACCTCTCTGTGCTGTATCGCCTCATTTTCAACGCGCTGATTGGAAAGCGCGAAGAGATGTTTTTGCAGCGTGGCATTGTCATTCGTAAGAACCCTTCCCGTAACGAAAGGCTTCATTCGCGGATTCCCAGTCTTCTAGAGTACCCATAAGTTCTAACTTCAGGGAATTGAAATTTTGAAAATTCTAAACTCATATATTTGCATATACAACTTCGCGCTTGTGGATATATACATATGCGCTGGTATATCCAGAAGAATATGGTGTGACACCCTAGCCTTTTCGCGATTCGTTATAAATACCGGCGTTCAGTTGTGTTTATCGGCGGCACAAGCTGAAGGATGAAAGCGGAAAGATGAAGGATGAAAAAAATTCTTTTCAGCGTGTATCGGCGGTTCCGAATTGTTTCCAGGTTTCAGCAAACGCGCTGAGCGCCTGATCGATCTCGGCGTCGCCGATATGCCGGTGGGTGACGAAGCGCAATTCCCACGTCGCGCCCGGGCTCACGCGCACGCCCTCTTTGTTCAAGCAGGTCCGACCAGTTCGGCCGCCGTGCGTCCGCTTGCGCGCACGATCGCGCGCACGAGGTTGGTTTCGACCAGCGCCGGATCGACGATGCTCGCGTCGATTTTGTGCAGGCCCACGGCGAGCCGCTTCGCGGTGCGGTGATCTTCGGGAAGTCGCGCCACCATGTTTTCGAGCGCGACGATGCCGGCAGCGGCGAGCGGACCGGCCTGGCGCATGTTGCCGCCGACCATGCGGCGGAAGCGCGCGCGCACGCTCGATGAAATCCTGGCTTCCGCACAGCACCGAGCCGACCGGCGCCGACAGGCCTTTGGAAACGCAGAAGCACACGCTGTCGCAGTGCTGCGAGATTTCTTTTGCGCTGGTGTCAAGCGCGGCGGCGGCGTTGAAGAGACGCGCGCCGTCGACATGCACGGGAACGCCGTTGTCGCGCGCGAGTCTTGTGCACTTCGGCCATGTAGCGCGAGCGGCAGCACGGCGCCGCTCGCGCGGTTGTGCGTGTTTTCCATCCAGACCAGCGCGGTGCCCATCTGGTTGCGGTGCGTGCGCCTGATTTTTTCGCGCAGCGACGTCGAGATCCATGCGGCCGCGCGTGCCGGGTATGGTCCGGTAAAAGAGCCCGGCAAGCGCGGCCATGCCGCCCAGTTCCGAAGCTCAATGTGTGCGAGCCTTCCTCGAGCAGCACTTCGCCGCCGCGCTGCGCGTGCGTCAGCATCGCGACCAGATTGGTCATGGTGCCGCTCGGCATGTAAGCGCCGTCTTCCTTGCCGGTTTTCTCCGCGGCCAGCATTTCGAGCTTGCTGCACGGTGGGGTCGCCGTCGCGCGAATCGTCGCCGTAAGTCGCGCTTTGCATCGCGGACAGCATCGCTTCGGTGGGTTGGGTGACGGTGTCGCTTCTCAGATCGATCATTGTACTCCTGTTAAGTCAAAACTGGCCACAAGGGCACAGGAACACAGAGGAAAATCGAAAACTCAAATTCGGATATTAAAGTAGTGCGAATTAAGTTCTATTTTGCTTTTCTCGTACTCGTGTCCTTGTGGCGAGGATTATTCAGCGCGCAGCAAGCAGAAAATCCGCCAGTTCGCGGAAACCCGCGCCGCTCGCGGCTTGCGTGACATACGCGGGTTCGGCGGCAAGCCGGCCGGCGAATGCCTTGATGTTGGCAACGCCGACCGCGTGCGGAAAGTAGGCGAACATCGGCGCATCGTTCGGCGAATCGCCGGCGAAGACGAATTCGTTTTTGCGCGCGTCGAGATCGATGCCGAAGCATTCGGTAAAGAGCGTGCGCGTCATCGCCAGTTTGTCGTAATCGCCGAACCAGCCGTTGACGTGGATCGAACTGACTTTCGCGGTCAGGCCGGCTTCGCTGCATGAGGGCGACGATTTTATCGACGGCGTGCGCGCGGCAGGCGCGGCACGTCTTCGCAGTAGTCGATCGCGAGGTCGGCTTCGCGGTAGTGCTGATCGGCTGCCACCGCGCAGCCCGGCACGGCGGCGAGTATGCGGTCGCGAACGACGGCGAGGCGCTGGCGGATAGCCTGCGCGCGTTGCGTCGTCATCGACAAAGCGCCGCTGCATCGAGCGCGCTTCGCGTGATCGTAGCGAAAGTAAAACGCGCCGTTCTCGCCGACCACCGCATCGACCGGCCACATGCGCGCGATGTGGTCGCACCAGCCGGCCGGCCGGCCGGTGACCGGGACCACCAGCAGTGCCGGCACGCTGCAGTTCCTCCATCGCGGCATACGCGGCCGCGGTCAGGCGGCCGTCGGTCGTGAGCGTGTCGTCGATGTCGCACAACACGCCGCGTATGCGCGCGCGCGCCGCTTGCGGGAATTCTGTCAGCGGCCGCACGGTTTTCCTTTCACCCCTCACTCCTCACCGCTAACTCCTCACCGCTTCTAATAACACTCTTCCTGGCCGGCCGGCTGCACGGGCCGCTGCACGAAGCCGAACCGGGCGGGAACGTCGGCCGCCGCAATCGGGGCGACCGGCACGCTGTTGCCGCGATAGCAAAAGCGCAGATCGGCCGCGGCTCCGGCTTGCAGTTGCTCGATGGCGGCGGCGATGCGCTCCTCCGTGAGCGCGTCGCCTTGCTTGTCGGTGAAGCATGCCAGCAGGCGCTCGAGATCGCGGTCGTCGACGATGCCGACGCCGTGTTCGCTGGCGAGCAATACGACGCCCGCCTCGTCGATCCACGCGCCGTCGATCTGCGTAACCGGCGCGCGCCGGTGTGGGTTTCCATGCGCTGCGGTGCGCCGGGTGCGGCATCCCACACGCAGCCGGTAGACGAACGGCGTGTAGTCGAGCGAAATGAACACGCGTTGCGGACCGTTCTGGAAAAACCAGCGGCCCTGATCGTCGTGCTCGTAATTGCGGCCGATGAAATCGGCGACGATCGCGTTGGAAATCCGCTCGCCCTTGATCAGCCAGTGGCCGCGGCGGTCGAGGGCCAGCCACCCAAAGACGGACGGTACGTTGGGCCATTTGGCCATGCCCTGCTTGACGATTTCGTCCATGAGCAAATCGGCATAACGTTCGAACAACGATGGGCCACAGAGATCACAGAGGTCGCAGATGAAGACCAAAATCAATAACCGACTTTCTGCTTTCGAGTTTTTCCGCGTGTACTCTGCGTTCATCCGTGGCAGACATTTGATCGGATTCTAGTGCAGATGCCGGTTGCGCGGATGCGGCTGCAGCGTCGGCGCCGCGACCGCCGGCTCTTCGGCGACGGGGCGGCGCTTCCATTCGTCGTCGAACATCTGGTTGACCATGTTCGCGACCTGGTCGACGCGCGCCTTGTCGAAATGCGGCGACAGCAGCGCGGCAAGGTCTTCCTCGACGCACTGGCGGCGGATTTCGTGTATCGCTTCGGCGCTCGGCCCGATGAATATCTGCTGGAACTCTTCCTTGCCGCTGTCGTGATAGCACGTGAGCGTGATTTCGGACGCGTATTCGGTGAGCGGGCCCAGCGCCTGAAACGCCTCGGTCAGGCGCGCCTGAAAGCTGCGGCCGACTTCGCCGGTCCAGCACATGTCGAGCGCCTGTTCCTTGACGTCGAAGCGGATGCCCGGCTCTTCGCGCTCGAGGCTTTGCACTTTTTCGATCGCGTCGACTTCGAGGTAGTCGAGCCACGGGCGCAGCGCGTGCTCGACCTGCGTGAGATGCACGCCTTTGCACAGGAATGCGGTGCCGTGAACATGAACTTCCATGCGCATTTTTTGCTCCGGATCCATTGCGGTCGCCCATGTTGAGATGCCACTAAGGGCGGGGGGCAAGGATAGCACAGGCCGCTGAAAGGCGGGAAGCGTGAGGCGCGAGACGGGCAAGCTTGGCTTACGCCAGCAGGCCGAGTTCAATCAGCATGGCGCGCATCTCGGCGCGTTCGCGCGGCAGATAAGCGGCGAGCTCGGAGCTATCGCGGTACATCGCGCTCCAGTGATGCTGCGCGATCGCGGTTTTCCACGCGTCGCACACGGTCGCCGCCGCCAATACCGAATCCCAAAATGCGATTTGCGCGGGGTCGAGGCCGCGCGCGCCGTCGACGCCGCGCCAGGCGCCGATTACGCAATCGATGCCGTGCTCGACCCACGTCGGCGTATCGGCGAAAGGTGGTGCGAGCCGGGCCGGCGCGGATACCGCGAGCGCGCGCAGTGTGCCGTCCGCGAGTTCCGGCACCGCGCTGGCGGCGGAAATCAGCGCCGATATCGCAACCGCCGGCGACCACATCGGCAATCGCGTGGCGCGCGGAATCGAATGCGCTGACCTTGAGTGCTTTTACGTTGCCGCCCACATGGCGCGTTACGCGCGCGAGCGCGATGTGATTGGGGTTGCCCGCCGAAGTCGCGACCGCGACCGTGAGCGAACCGGCGTCGGCCGCGAGCCGTTCCATCAATTGCACGCTGCTTCTGACCGGCGAATCCGCGCGCGCGACGAACGCAAGGTATTCGTTGTGCAAAATCGCCAGCGGCGTGTAGGTATCGTGATCGAACGCGGTCTGTCCGGTGAGATTGTCGGTCGTCACGTTGGGCGAGCTGACCGCCAGCACGTGCGCGTCATTGGGAAAGCGGTCGAGATAAGCCCAGATTTTGCGGCTGCGGTCGCCCGGCATGTTGAGCACTTTAATCGGCACGTCGACGAGTCCCTGCGACTCGATGGCGTGCGCCAGCGCGCGCGCCGTGCGGTCGAGGCCGGCGCCGGGTGGCGTGCCGGCGATGATTTCGATGGCGCGGTCGGGGCGCCAGTTCATGTCAACGTGTCGAGAAGCGCCTTCGCGGACTTGAGGTCCGCGGTTTCGAAGCCTTCGGTGAACCAGCCGTAAATGCCAGAGAGCGCGGCGTGCGCTTCTTCGCGACGGCCTTGTGCATCGAGTAACCGCGCGAGGCTGGTCGCGGCCCGCAGTTCGAGCGATTTTTCGCCGCGGCCGCGCGCGAGCGCGATCGCTTCATGGAAGCGGCGTTGCGCCTCAGCGCGGGCCGGCTGTTTCCGCTTCAGGAAAAACTCGCCCTCGAGCCGCAAAATCTCCGATGCGGCGAAGGCCCCGCGATGTTCCTCCGGTATCGAACGCAGCATCTGCAGGCCTTCTTCGGCATATCCGGAATCCGCACACAATTCAGCCAGCATGCAGGTGCAGACCATCTTGCGCCAGGTTGTTGTGACCGGCGATGAACGCAGTTGTTGGTTCAACTCCTTGATCGCGGATAGGGTCGTGCACTCTTGATTCATCATCCGAATAATAGCGTCCGAATTATCGGCCCAGGCGGAAAGCGCATAGGGTCTGGCAAGAGCGGAAAGTCTCTCGAAGCTTGCGATGGCAAGCTCGCGCTCGCCGCGCTGGCAGTGGACCCAGGCGGTGAACCAGTGCGCAATCACTGTCGTCAGCGGATGCTTGAGTTCATCGGCCAGCCGGTCGGCATCCTGCACGTCGCGCAACCCGCTATCCGGGTATCCGAGCAACCAACGGGTCATACCCAGATGGAATCGGCAGCAGGCGCCGGGATCGTGGCCGGCATAAAGAAACGCGTACGTGCCGTGACGCCCGCGGTCGTATAGCGCGAGGCCGTGCTCCAGGTGGCTGATCGCTTCCAGCGGGCGGCCCATTGCTACGAGCGTAGGCCAGAGGGAATGGTGTGCTTCCAGGAGCTGGCCCGTGTCGTCGCCTTTGCTTGCTGTTATAAGCAGCCGCTCGCCCGCCTCCCGCGCGACCGGGTATTCGCCGCGCGTGTAGTTTACATACCACAAACCCCACAGCACCGGGAAGCGGTGGACATTCGCACCGAGTTGATCGACCAACTCCAATGCGCGCAGGTACACCTGCTCCACTTCCGGCGTTGGCGCGCCTTTCAGCGCAATGAGCGCCGGCCCGAGCGCCATACGTATTTCGAGCGCTTCGGTCAGCGTCTGCTTGGACTGGGGAAGCTCGTGGAGTAGCGTGAGCGCTTCCTCGAAATACGCGACGGCCGCGCGAGTCGCTGAACCGCCTGCCGCTTTTTTCCCTGCCTCGCGCAGGTAATACACGGCCTTCGGCAGGATGGCGCCGCGCACCGCATGGTGCGCAAGGTGCTCGACCTGCTCCGGGAGCCGGTCGGCGTAGAGCCGTTCGATTGCCTCGACGATCATTGCATGAAGCGCGCGCCGCCGCTCCTGCAGCACGCTGCCGTACGCGACCTCGTGCGTCAGCGCGTGCTTGAACGCGTACTCGAGGTCGGGAAAGAGCTGCGCTTCGTACACGAATTCGGCGGTCTGCAAATGCGCAAGGCTGCGCCGCAACGTTTCTTCGTCGACCTCGACAATCGCGCGCAGCAGATCGAACGGAACATGCGTTCCGATGACCGCTGCCGCCTGCAGCAGGCGCTTGTCCTGCGCATCCAGCCGGTCGATGCGCGCGGCGATGATCGCCTGCACCGTCGCCGGCACTTGCAGCGTGTCGGGCGCCTGCACGAGCCGGTAGGCACCGCGCTCGCCGACCAGCGCGCGTGTCTCGACGAGCGTACGCACGCTCTCCTCGAGAAACAGCGGGCTGCCCGCCGTGCGTTCGATCAGGAGCCGCTTGAGCGATTGCGTGCCTGGATCTGCGCCGAGCAGCGCGTCAAGCAAAATTTCGGCGCTCTCCGGCGGCAAGGGGTCGATGCGAATCTGGCGGTAGTACGTCTTGTTCGACCACGCGTGCCGGTACTCCGGCCGGTAGTTGACCGCGAGCAGGATGCGCGCGGCGGGCAGGCTGTCGACTAAGCTGTCGAGGAACGCCTGAGTCTCGTTGTCGATCCAGTGCAGGTCCTCGAACACGAGCATCAGGGGGTGGAGCTGGTTCTCGCGCAGCAGGATACGCTTCACCGCGGCGAGCGTCTGGCGGCGGCGCTCGGTCGGCTCCAGCGCGAGAAACGGACTGTCTTCCGGCAGCGCGTCAAGCAGCCACAGCGCGACCGCGACCGTGTCCTTGAGCGCTTCGTCGAGTGTCAGCAGCCCGCCCGTTACTTTGACACGGATGCCGCGGGTGTCGTCGCGCGTATCGATCTTGAAGTAACTGCGCAGGAGGTCGGCGAGCGGCAGGTAGGGTGTCGCCTTGCCGTAGGATACCGATCCCGATTCAAGTGTCAGCCAGTCCTGGACGTGGTGAGAGTGGATGAACTCGTAATACAGCCGCGATTTGCCCACGCCCGGCTCGCCCACCACCGCGACGATCTGGCCGTGACCATCGTGCGATTGCGCCGCTGCGTGCCGTAATTGGTCGAGTTCCGTGTCGCGTCCCACGAAGCGCGTGAGGCCGCGCATGCGCGCCGCCTGCAGCCGGGTGCGCGCCGCGCCCGCCCCGGTAATCTCGTACACCTCGACGGGTTCCGCGAGGCCTTTCACCGGAATCGGCCCGAAGGACTTCACTTCGACGTAGCCCTCGGCGAGCGCCAGCGTGCTGGCGGTAAGGCGTATCGTCCCCGGCGTGGCGAGCTGCTCCATGCGCGCGGCGAGGTGGGTGGTCTGGCCAACCGCGGTGTAGTCCATTCTGCAGATCGCTGCCGATCGAGCGCACGACCACCTCGCCGGAATTGAGCCCGACGCGAATCTGCACCTCGACGCCGTGCGTGCGGCGGACCTCGTCCGTATACCGCCGGATCGCTTCCTGCATGCGCAGCGCCGCGTAGCAGGCGCGCACCGCGTGGTCCTCGTGGGCAAGCGGCGCGCCGAACAGCGCCATGATCCCGTCGCCCATCACCTGATTCACGGTTCCTTCGTAGTGATGGACCGCCTCCATCATCCGCTCGAGCACGGGGTCGAGGAGTTTGCGCGCATCCTCCGGGTCGCGGTCGGCGATCAATTCCATCGAGCCCTTCAGATCGGCGAACAGCACGGTGACCTGCTTGCGCTCGCCCTCGAGCGCGGCGCGCGAGTCGAGGATGCGCTCGGCGAGATGCCGCGGCGTGTAACTTCGCGGCGAGGCGGGACCGCTGCGTTCGCCCGTCAGCGCCGCGCCGCAGGAGCGGCAGAATTTCTTGCCCGCGCCGATCGCGGCGCCACAGGCGGGGCATAGCTCCTCGAGGCGGGTCCCGCAGTTCTCGCAGAACCGCGCGCTTGCTTCGTTTTCAGCCTGGCAACTGTGACACTTCATCGGTAGGGTCCCCGCGAGCGCCGCTAATGGTAGCACTGCTGCCGGAAACCGAAGCCAAGCACCACATTGGACGCGAGTCCGCCTGAAGCCGCTCGGCGTAGCGGGCAATGACGTGGCCGCAGCGGGACAATCGCCTTCGTAATATCATCGGCTGCGCGGGAACCCGGCAGCCGTGCCGCGGCCGATATTCACAGGAGGAGCGAAGTGAGGGCTGACCGGACACTACTGACGCTGTGCGCTGTGTGTCTCGTTGCCGCCGCCATCATGCACGCAGCGTGGGCGCAGAACTATCCTGCGAAGCCGGTGAGGCTGCTGATCGGCTTCGCGCCCGGCGGTGGCGCCGACATCGTCGCGCGGTCGCTGACGCCGCGGCTCGCGGAAGCCTTGGGCCAGCAGATCATCGTCGACAACCGTCCCGGCGCGAACGGCATTATCGCCGCGGAACTCGCCGCCAAGGCGCCGCCCGACGGCTACACGCTGCTGGTGGCCCCGGGCAATTACGCATTCGCGCCGGCGATGTACGCAAAACTGTCGTTCGATATGACAACCGCATTCGCGCCCGTCAGCCAGTTGGCCGAAACGCCGCTGCTCGTTGTCGTGCATCCGTCGCTGCCGGTGAAGAGCATCGCCGAGCTCGTCGCGCTGGCGAAATCGCATCCCGGCAAACTTGCCTACGCCTCGGGTGGAATCGGCGGGTCCGCGCATCTCGCGACCGAGCTCCTGCGCGCGGTAACGCAGATAGACCTCGTGCACGTGCCTTACAAAGGCACCGGTGCCGCGATTTCCGACCTGATCGGCGGCCAGGTGCCGCTGTGCATTTGCACGCTCCCATCCGTGTTTCAGCACGCGAAGAGCGGGCGGCTGCGCGCGCTCGCCGTCACCACCGCGCGGCGCGCGTCGTCCGCACCGGATATCCCCACGGTCGCTGAAGCGGGTGTCGCGGGCTTTGAAGTGAGCCAGTGGTACGGCCTGCTCGCGCCGGCCGGCACCGCCGCGACTATCATAGGGCGATTGAACGTGGAAGTCGGCATGGCGCTTAAGCATCCCGAATCGAAGAGCCGCCTGCAGGCCGAGGGCGCCGAGCCCGTGGGCGGCTCGCCGCAGGAGTTCGGCGCATTCTTCAAATCCGAGATCGCCAAGTGGACCCGGATCGTGCAGCAGGCGGGTATCCGGGCCGAGTAAGAAGCACTTTGTAGCCCGAATTTTGAATCGCAGCGAAGGAAAATCGTGCAGCGCAAGGAACTCGGCATCGCAGTCATAGGCTCAGGCCGCATCGGCACGCTGCGCGCGGTGCTGGCGGCGGCGCATCCGGCGGTTAAATTTCTCGCCGTCGCGGATCGCGATCCCGCGCGCGCGCAAATTCTCGCGACGAGAACCGGCGCGCAGTTTCATTCGACCGACAATCTCGCCGCGATATCGCGGCCGGAAGTCAATGCCGTCATCGTGTCCACGATCGAACTCGAGCACACGCTGCCGATCATGCAGGCGCTCGAGCTCGGCAAACCGGTGCTGGTGGAAAAACCGCTGGCGCTCGATCTCGCGGAAGCCGACAAGATTATTGCGGCAGTCGCCAAGGCACGCGGCGATCTGCGGGTGGGTTACAGCCGGCGTTACAAGGACCGCTATCTGCTCGCCAAGGAGCAAATCGTGCAAGGCCGCCTCGGGCGCGTGACGAGCGGTGCGGCGCGCGTCTACAACTCGCGCTCGCAGGCGCTGCAGACGTTGAAGCGCCTACCGGAAAACAGTGCGGTCTCCGGCCTTACGTATTACATCGACGTGATGAACTGGCTGCTCGAAGATAATCCGGCGGTCGAGGTTTACGCGCGCGGCCAGGGCAGCGTGTTGAAGGACACCGGTTACAACACCAACGACGTGACGTGGGCGATCGTGACGTTCGCCGACGGCGCGGTCGTCAATTTCGGCGTGTGTTACGCGCTGCCGCAGCACTACCCGTCGCTCGGCCACGCCGCGCGCGTCGAATTGCTCGGCACCGAAGGCGTGCTGATCATCGATGACGACCACACCGATCAGATCATGTACAGCAACGTCGGCGTGCCGCACGTTTACATTCCGGATCACAACGTCAACATGGTGTTCCTCGGCAGCGGCACGCCCGGCGACTGGGCGCTCGGCGAATTCCAGGGCCCCGTCGCGTCGGAAACGCGCGCGTGGCTCGACCATCTCGCGACCGGCGCGCCGTGCGTGCTGGCAACGCCGCAGGACGCGCGCCGCACGCTGGAAATCTCGCTCGCCATCGAACGTTCGTTGACAACCGGTGCGGTAGTGAAGCTGCCGCTCGCGGCTTAGCGCATGTTAACGCCGATGAGACACGGGACCGGCCTATCGATCACGGTGCTCATTGCTGGCCGCGCTACTTGCCTGCCCGGCCGCCGCGCGCGCCGCGGTCGCGCAATGGAAGCCCGAGAAAAACGTCGAGATCATCGTCGGCACGGTCCCGGGCGGCGGCCAGGACAAGACGGCGCGCGAGCTGAAGCACCTGTGGCAGGACAAGCGCCTGATCGATGTCGCGGTCACCGTGGTCAACAAGCCGGGCGGCGGCGGCGCGCGTGCGGCTGGGCTTTATCTCAATCAGCACGCGGGCGACGCGCATTATCTCGAAGTCGCGAACCACCACGTTGCTCACCAACCAGATCACCGGCCGCAGCACGCTGGGGTTTGACGACGTCACGCCGCTGGCGATGCTCCTGAGCGAATCGGTCGCGCTATCGGTGCGCGAGGACTCGCCGCTTAAGAGCGGCAGGGATCTCTCGAACGGCTCAGGAAGGACGCCGCGTCGGTGAGCGTCTCGATCGGCAGCAGCGCTCGGCGGCCCCAATCACATCGCGATTGCGCTGATCGCCAAGAGCGTGGGCGGCGACATGAAGAAGCTTGAAGACCGTCGTGTTTCAGGGCGGCGGTGACGCGATCACTGCACGCTCGGCGGGCACGTCGACCTGATTGCGTCCGCCGCCAACAACGTGATTCCGCATCTCGCGGCGGGCAAGCTGCGCGTGCTCGGCATCACCGCGCGCAGCGGCTGGCCGGCGTGTCTCGCCAGGCGCCGACCTGGAAGGAGCAGGGCGTCGACGTGGAGATCACGCAACTGGCGCATGGTGGCCGGCCCGAAAGGCATGAGCGCGGCGCAGATTGCGTACTGGGAGAATGCGTTCGCGCGGCTGACTCAAACCGAGGAATGGAAGAAAGACCTCGAGCAGAATCTTTTCGAGAATACCTACATGAACAGCGCGGACGCCCGCAAATACCTGCAGGCGCAGTACGGAGCAATTCAGGGGCGCGTTGACCGAAGTGGGGCTTGCCAGGTAGTGGCGGTGGCACGCGTCGGCAGCGCGCATGCGGTGCCAGAGAAATCACGTAATCAAGCACATCACGGACATCGCAGCGCGCACACGCCGGCGACACGGGCAGCGCTGGGGGGATCTGCCGGAAAAAACGTTCAAGCTCTCGGCGTGCTGCGGGTGCTCAAATCAACCCGAGTTCCCTGAACACTTCCGCTCCCGCGCGCACGGCGCCGTTGGCGGCGGGAAATCCGCAGTAGACCGTCGCGTGGTGAAACACACCCATGATTTCTTCCGGCGTGGCGCCGTTGTTGAGCGCGCCGCGGATATGGCCCTTGATTTCGTCGGGGCGGTTCAATGCCGTGATCATCGCGAGCGTGACGAGGCTGCGAATCTTGAGCGGCAGGTCCTTGCGCGACCAGAACGCGCCCCACGCGTACTCGGTGACGAATTGCTGCTGCTGCATGGAGAATTTGTCGGGGCTGGCGTGCCGCTTCGCGATGTGTTTCTTGCCCATCACCTTGGAACGGGTCGCCATGCCTTTCTTGTAAAGCGCGCTTTTCATTTTTTTCTCTCCGGTCGGTTGATCAAAACGGTACTCGTTCCCCCTCGAGGGGGAAAGGACCCTATTTCGTGGCATGGTAATGTTGGGCCCGCGCTTAGCGCGCAGCGGCGGCGCGCGCAACCGGCTTCGCGTTGTCGGCCGGCATGAAGAGCACGAGCACGTTGGCGAAGACGATGATGCCGGCGAGGAAATAGAAGCGCCCTGTAGATGTCGAAGTTGTCGGCAATCATGCCGAAGATCGCGGGCGAGATCGCGGCGCCGAGCGACGCGAACCCGAACTGCAGACCGACGCCGGCGCCGGCCATGTTCTTCGGCACCGACTCGATGGTCCACGCCTGCAGCACCGCGCGCATGGCATACAGGAAAAAGCCGACCAGCGCGACGAACACCACGAACCACAGGCTTTTTCCCGCGAACGCCATGCCGACGATCATCGCGCCGGACAGCAGCATGCTCGACATGATGACCTGCTTGCGGCCCCATTTGTCCGAGAGATGCCCGCCGACGGGAGCGGCGATGAACCCGGCGACCTGCAGCACCGTCATGCAGACGCCGACCGCGAACGGCGAATAATTCAGTTCGTAGGCGAGGTACACCGGCAGGAACGTTAGGAGTCCCGCCTGCGTCATGGTGCGGAAACCGGAACTCGCCGCGATCAGCATCAGCGACCGGTTCCTGAGCAGCCGCGCGAAGTCGCGCAGATACTGTTTCACGCCCTGCGCGCCGGCGCCGGCATTGATCGCGTGGTCGTCCTTGGTTTTCGTCATCGAAAACGCGCCCAGCATGAGCAGGATCAGCGCCGACATCGTCAGTCCCGGCACGACGTTGATCACGACCACCGTGCGCCAGCTGATACCATGCCGAGCAGCGCGCCGATCACGAACGGCGCGACCGCTTCGCCGACATTGCCGCCCATGCCGTGAAACGACAGCACCAGTCCGCGGCGCGTCCGGATAGCGGTAAGCGAGCGTCGGGATCGCCGCCGGGTGCCACAGATTGTTGCCGATGCCGACGAGCGTCACGCATATCAGCAGCATCCAGAAGCTGTGGGTGAGGCTCATCAGCGCGTACGGAAAGCCGACCCAGAACAGCGAGGTCGCCATCAGGTAGCCTTTTTTGCCGACCATGTCGACGACCATGCCGCCCGGTATGTTCGAAATCGCGCCCGCCAGATGCTGCACGGTCATGATGAGTCCGATCTCGGTGTACGATGAGACCGAACTCCTTGCCGATCAGCGGCAGCAGGATATAGAAAGTCGCGGTGTACCAGTGCGTGAGGCCGTGGCCGGCGGAGATCAGCCACACGTCCTTGAAGGACTGCGGCGCGGCAGTGGCGGTAGCGGGGCGGTGTTCATGTTAGGGCGTAATCATAGCATTGGCGGCCGCGCGCGCGTGAAGTGAATCGTGACGTGATCGTAAGCGAATCGAACGTCGCTGCCCCCGCTTACTCACCATCACGATTCCGCTTTCAAGTAACATAACGACTTTTTCCGCGGCCGTTCTGGCGGCGGAATTCCCACGGGAAAGCGGCACGCATGCGCACGGACCTCGCACGTTTTTTCAGCCCGCGCTCGATCGCGATCATCGGCGCGTCCACGGACCTGATCTCGATCAGCGGCCAGCCGTTGAAACATCTCGTCGCGCACAAATACGCGGGCAAGCTCTATCCGGTGAATCCGAAGTATCAGGAGATACTCGGCGTCAAATGTTATCCGTCGCTCGCGGCACTGCCGGAAGCGCCCGATCTCGCATTGGTGCTGATCAATGCGGCGCGCGTGGCGCGAGATGCTGCGCGAGTGCGGCAAGCTCGGCGTACCCTATGCCATCATTTTCAGCTCCGGTTTTTCCGAAACCGGCGGCAAGGGCGTGGACATGCAGCGCGAGATCACCGCCATCGCCGCCGAATACGATATCGGCATCATCGGCCCCAACTGCCAGGGCATGATCAATCCCGCCCAGCGCGTCTACGCGGGCTTCGGTTCGGTCTTCGGCACGGAATACGAACCCGGCGGCATCAGCATGGTGTCGCAGAGCGGCGGCTTCGGTTTTTCGGTGATGAACCTGGCGGCGCAGGAAGGCGGGCTGCATTTCCGCCAGACCGTCACGACCGGCAATGAAATCGGCGTGAGTTCGCTCGACTTCATGAATTACTTCATCGAGGACGAACAGACCGACATCATCGTCGGCTACATCGAGGGCCTCAAAGACGCGCACCGCCTGATCGCAACCGGCAACCGCGCGCTCGAAAAAAAGAAACCGATATTCGCATGGAAAGTCGGCAACACCGACGAAGGGCAGAAGGCGGCGGCGTCGCACACCGCGAATCTCGGCGGCGCGATGGCGCTCTACAAGGCGGCGTTCCGGCAGGCCGGCATCATCCAGGTCGACGACATCCAGGACGTGGTGGATTACGGCCTTGCGTTCCAGTGCGGCAAACTGCCCAAGGGCAATCGTGTCGCGATCATCACGATTTCCGGCGGCGCCGGCATCCTGATGACCGACGAATGCGTGAATCGCGGCATGCAGCTGCCGCAGCTCTCCGCCGCCACCATCGAGAAACTGCGCGGCATCGTGCCGTCGTTCGGCTCGCTCGTGAACCCGATCGACGTGACGGCGGCGATATTCAGCGATCTGTCCATGATCGGCCGCACGCTGAACGCGGTGCTCGACGATCCGAACATCGATTCGATCGCGATGATCAACGCGTCGCTGATGGGCGAGCTGGCCGCGAGTGTGGCGCGGGAAATCGTCGCCGTGGCCAAACGCACCGACAAGCCGATATTCCTGATGTGGAGCGCACTCGACACCGCCGCGCCGGAAGCGTACGCGATGCTCGACGCCGAAAAAGTGCCGCATTACAAATCGCCGGTGCGTTGCGGCCGCGCGCTGGCCGCGCTGTCGTGGTACGCGCAAGCGCTGCGGCGCGCCGACGCATTGCGCGCCGAGCAGGCGACCGTGATTACGAGCGCTGACGCGCGCAGGATGCTCGCGGGCAGGCAGGACGACGTCACCGAATTTGCCGCCAAGCAGGTGCTCGCCCATTACGGCATCGGCATCACCAAAGAGGAACTCGCGACCAGCCGCGAACATGCCGTGGCGCTCGCGCAGCGCATCGGCTATCCGGTCGTGCTGAAGGTGCAGTCGCCGGATATTTCGCACAAAACCGAAGCGCAGGGCGTGCGGCTCGGTTTGGCGAACGGACGCCGCGGTCGCCGCCGCGTATGACGAGATACTGCGCAACGCCAAAGCCTACAAGTGCGATGCGCGCATCGACGGCGTGTTGGTGCAGGAAATGGTGAGCGGCGGGATCGAAGCGATCCTCGGCGTCACCAACGACAAGCTCTTCGGCCCGGCGGTGATGTTCGGGCTCGGCGGCATTTTCGCCGAAGTGCTGAAGGACGTCGCATTCCGCATCGCGCCGGTAACGAGATCGGTCGCGCTCGAAATGATCGCGGAGATCAAGGGCTACGCGGTGCTGACCGGCGCGCGGGGTGCTGCGCACGCCGACATCGACGCGCTGGCCGAGACTATCGTGCGGCTCTCCGCGCTCGCGGTCGATCTCAAGGACCATGTTGCCGAACTCGATATCAATCCGGGCCCGTGTTGCCGAACTCGATATCAATCCGCTGTTCGTGTTTCCGAAGGGCAGGGGTGTGAAGGCGGGGGATGCGCTAATCAAGCCGCTGGGGCGGGAGTAAAGAATGCTGGAAAAGCGGTAATGGGCAATGGCTAATGGGAGATTGACGCATCACTCGTACCTCATGACCCGTTACTTTTCTTGAGTAACGACAACGGCGAGCGCAGAATTACATGTTGTGCAATTCGGTTAGCCGCGCGTTTCAGGGCGGACTTTCGGCGGAAGTCTTGCACCCCACTTTTGCAATAGGAGTATTATTCGCTCATGCAAGTCACCACTGGTACTGTTATCGGCGGTAAAGTTGTCGTCGAGGGTGTTCCTCTCGTCGAGGGCTCAGTTGTCGCTGTACTTTCGCGCGAGCCGGACGAACCGATCACTCTCTCGTCGGAAGATGAAGATGAACTTCTCGCCGCCATTGCGGAGATAGAAACAGGCAAGTTTGTCTCTGCCGACCAACTTCTTGAGAGCCTGCGTAAATACGGCTAACGATGACGCTTCGCGTCAAGATCTCCGCGCGCGCTACATCGCAAATACATAAGGCCGCTGAATGGTGGACCGAAAACCGGCCTGCCGCACCAGGTGCGGTTCGCACAGACATTGGCGAAGCCCTGGCTCTTCTGGCACAGCAGCCCGGCGTCGGCAATGCCTACGAGGGTATTAGGGCTAAAGGAGTTCGCCGCTTGCTCGTAGGTCGCATTCGGTACTTCATTTACTACCGCGTCACACCCGAAACACTCGAAGTGCTGGCAGTATGGCACATGAGCCGTGGGAAACAACCGTCCTTGTAGCCGCATGGCGCCGAACCCGGCACTCAACACGGCTCTGGCGCATAAAGCCGCGCCAACCCGGTTAACCACGCAATCGACCGCAATACTTTGCTACGCGCTCCCGCACGCGTCATTGCGGGTGCAGCGATTTGTGATCTTTGTCGCTATCAGCTTTTGGATTTCTCTGCGTTCTTCGGCGTCCATCGGCGGTTCCGGGTTGCTTTAGGATAAATAATAGGGAAAATATGCAGACCTCAACTGAAGTCACCCAACTCTGCGACGAACTGCGGCGTTTCCTGCAGAAGGAAGTCGATCCGCGCTCGCGCTGGATCGAGGAGAACGACGCGATTCCAGACGATCTCGTGCAGAAGACGCGCGAGCTCGGGCTCTTCGGGCTCACCATCCCCGAAGCAGTACGGCGGCATCGGCCTCGATCTTGCGGGCAAGTGCGCGATCGAGGAGGTGATGGGATCGACAAACTACGGTTTCGCGACCTTGATCGGCAACCACACCGGCATCAGCACGACCGGCATCAACGCGCTTGGCACCGAGGCGCAAAAGAAAAAATATTTGCCGCGCATGGCGACCGGCGAATGGATAGGCTGCTTTGCGCTGACCGAGCCCGAGGCGGGCTCCGATCCGGCGGCGATGCGCACCACCGCGGTGAAGCAAGGCGACCACTACGTCCTGAACGGCGAAAAAATCTACATCACCAACGCGCCGGTCGCGAGCGTCTTCACGGTGATGGCGGTGACGGACAAAAGCAAAGGCGTCAAAGGGATTTCGGCGTTCATTCTCGAGCGCGGCTTCAAGGGATTGTCGGTCGGCAGGAACGAACTGAAGATGGGCATGCACGGCTGCACGACGGCGCCAGTGGTGTTCCAGGATTGCGAAGTGCCGGTGGAAAATCTGCTCGGACCGGAAGGCATGGGCTTCGTGCAGGCGTTAAAGACGCTCACGCAAGGACGCGTGACGGTTGCGGCGCGCTGTTGCGGCATCATGGACAAGCTGATCAGCCGCAGCGCGGAGTACATGAAGCTGCGTAGCCAAGGCGGCCACAAGCTCGCCGAATACCAGGGCTTGCAGTGGATGCTCGCCGACATGGCGGTGCAGCGCGACGCGGCGCGGCTCTTGACCGAGCGCGGCATCGCCACGCTCATGCGCGGCGAGCGCGGCACGCTCGAAGCGGCGATGGCGAAACTCTACGCGACCGAGGCGCTCGGCAAAGTGGTCGACGCGGCGGTGCAGATCCACGGCGGCATGGGTTACATGCGCGAGGCCGGCATCGAAACCACCTACCGCGACGCGCGCATCGTGCGCATTTACGAAGGCACGTCGGAAATTCAGCGCAACATCATCGCCGCGCAGTTGCTCAAGGACGAGTGACGGGATACAGGTGACGAGGTGCGGGTGACGTAAATTCAGTCGGTTTTCGTCACCAGTAACCGCCACCCTTTTTCATCACAAGTAACCGTCACCTCTTGCGGACTCATTCGGCCTTCACACCCGCCGCCTTGACGACCTTCGACCACTGCTCGTTTTCGCGGCGCACGAAGTCGGCGAACTGCGCGGGCGTGCTGCCGATGGGGTCCATGCCCTGCGCCGTCAGCCGCTCTTTCACGTCGCGCAAGCCTCAACAGTTTGGCGACTTCAGTTGCAAGACGATCGGTGATGTCGCGCGGCAGCTTGGCGGGGCCCCACATGCCCAACCACAAGTCCGCGTTGAAACCCGCTACGCCGGCTTCGGTCATGGTCGGCACCTCCGGCAGCGCCGGCGCGCGCTTGCCGCCGGTCACACCGAGCGCCTTGACGCGCCCGGCCTTGATGAAAGGAATGGAGACCGAAAGCGTGTCGAACATCACGGACACCTGTCCCGAAAACAAATCGGGATAGACGAGCGCGGTGCCCTTGTACGGGATATGCGCCATGTTGATGCCCGCCAGGAGCTTCAACAATTCGCCCGACAGGTGAAACTGCGTGCCCACGCCCGACGAGCCGTAGTTGAGCTGGCCAGAGCGGGCTTTCGCCAGCGCAATGAATTCCTTCAACGAATTGACCGGCAGCGTCGCCGACACCATGAGCACGGTCGGTGTCGACGAGAGTTGCGTAATGGCCGTGAAATCCTTGATCGGATCGTACGGCGCCTTGGCATAAAGATGCGGTCCGATCGCATGCGTGCTCACGCTGGCGGTGAGGATCGTGTAGCCGTCGGGCTGCGCATCGAGCATCAGCCGCGAGCCGATGGTCCCGCCTGCGCCCGGCCGGTTGTCGACGATGACTTGATGACCGACACTCTCGGTGAGCTTTTGCGTGACCACGCGCGCCAGAAGATCGGTGGCGCCGCCGGGCGGGAAAGGCACGATCATGCGCACGGGCTTGGTCGGATACAGCTGGGCCAATGCGGCGCCGCTCACCATCGCTGCGATGGCCGCGATAGCCACGATCAAACTTACTCGCGCGGGCTTCATACGGGGTCCTTTTTTGTTTCGCCCGTATCCTAGCATAGCGAAATTCATGGCCGCGCTTTGTACGGTAGGTTACATACTCTTACAATTCCCGCTGGCGGCGCCTGCCGGCGGTTCGGTAACATGCCGGATCGTGAGCGCGGAAGCCCCCGCGCGGCCGCATTTCCACTATGATAACCGGCTGTTTGCCGGCCGCCGGGCCCGCCTATGAAGGACGCGAAAAGGTCACATGCGATTTATTAAGTGGTTGGCATCCCTTTGGCACTGGCTGCTGCTTGTGCTGGTCGTGGCCGCGGGGGCGGGTTATTACGTCTACGTGCGGCAGCCGGACGATGCGCAGCCGGCGGCGGGCAAGAAAGGACGCGATGCGGCGTCGCGCGTCATGCCGGTCGTTGCGCTGCCGGCAGCCAAGAAGGACGTCAATGTCTACCTGACCGGGCTGGGCACGGTCACGCCGTTGAAAACCGTCACGGTCAGGAGCCGCGTCGACGGTCAATTGATGCGCGTGCTGTTCCGCGAAGGCCAAATCGTGCGCGAGGGCGAATTGCTCGCGGAAATCGATCCGCGCCCGTTCCAGGCCGCGCTGACCCAGGTCGAGGGGACTGATGGTGCGCGACCAGGCGCTGCTCGCGAACGCGCGCATCGACCTCGAACGCTACCGCATGCTGCTCGCGCAGGACTCGATCGCCAAGCAGTTGGTCGACACGCAGGAGGCGCTGGTGCGCCAATACGAGGGCACGGTCAAGATCGACCAGGGCCAGGTCGAAAACGCGCGCCTGCAACTCGCCTATTCGCGCGTCACGGCGCCGATCGCGGGCCGGCTTGGATTGCGCCAGGTGGACGCCGGCAACATCATCCGCGCGAGCGACGCGAACGGTCTCGTCGTCATCACGCAGTTGCAACCCATTACGGTCGTTTACACGATCCCGCAGGACAATCTGCAGGTCGTGTTAAAGCGCATGCAGTCGGGCGAGCGCGTGCCGGTCGATGCCTTCGACCGCGATCAGAAGGTGAAGCTCGCCAGCGGCGCGCTCCTGACGATCGACAACCAGATCGATACCACCACCGGCACGGTGAAGCTGAAGGCGCAGTTCGCCAACGACGACGCAAAGCTTTTTCCGAACCAGTTCGTCAACGTGCGCATGCTGATCGATACGCGCCGCGACGTGACCACCGTGCCGAGTGCCGCGCTCCAGCGCGGCGCGCGCGGTCTTTTTGTCTACGTCGTCAAGGACGACGCACGGTCACGCTGCGCGACGTGAAAACGGGGCCGGCCGAAAACGACGCGACCGTCATCGAGTCGGGCAGTCGAGCCCGGCGAGCTTGTCGTCGTCGACGGCATGGACCGCCTGCGCGAAGGCGCGAAGGTCGAACTGCCGTCCAAGGATGCCGCGGCGCCGCGCAAAGGCGGCGACGGGCAGCGCAGGAAGGGCGGCGGCAATCGCAAGAAGGGCGATAAGCCCGAGTGAGTGAACTCGCTGGCGCAGGCTGACTGGCATGAACCCGTCGCGGCTGTTCATTCTGCGCCCGGTGGCGACCTCGCTGCTGATGGTCGCCATTCTGCTGTCGGGAATTTTCGCGTACCGGCAGTTGCCGCTCTCGGCGCTCCCGGAAGTCGACTATCCCGACCATCCAGGTCGTGACGTTTTATCCGGGCGCGAGTCCGGACGTCATGACGTCATCGGTGACGGCGCCGCTCGAACGCCAGTTCGGGCAGATGCCGGGTCTGAAGCAGATGTCGTCGACGAGTTCCGGCGGCGCGTCGGTGATCACGCTGCAGTTCAATCTCGACCTCTCCCTCGACGTCGCCGAACAGGAAGTGCAGGCCGCGATCAACGCCGGCGCGAATTTGCTGCCGGCGGATTTGCCGGCGCCGCCGGTGTACAGCAAGGTCAATCCGGCCGATACGCCCATACTCACGCTGGGCGTTACCTCGAACACGCTGCAATTGCCCGCGGTGCAGAATCTCGTCGACACGCGGCTCGCGCAGAAGATTTCGCAGGTCACCGGCGTCGGCCTGGTCACCTTGAGCGGCGGGCAGCGTCCGGCCGTGCGCGTGCAGGTGAACCCCAAAGCGCTGACGTCGAACGGCCTGAATCTGGAGGACGTGCGCACCGGCATCGCGGCATCCAACGTGAACCAGGCCAAGGGCAGCTTCGACGGGCCGCAGCGCGCCTACACGATAGACGCCAACGATCAGATGCGTTCGGCCGCCGAATACAGCCGCATCGTCATCGCCTACCGCAACGGCGCGCCGATCTATCTTGCGGACGTCGCCGACGTGATCGAAGACGCCGAGAACGTGCGGCTCGCCGCGTGGATGAACGACGTGCCGGCGGTGATCATCAACATCCAGCGCCAGCCGGGGGCGAACGTCATCGAGGTGGTCGACCGCGTCAAGCAGTTGCTGCCGCAGTTGCAGGGCGTCGCTGCCGGCGTCGATCGACATCGCGGTGCTGACCGATCGCACGACGACCATCCGCGCGTCGGTCGCGGACGTGCAGTTCGAATTGCTGCTCGCGGTGGCGTTGGTGGTCATGGTGATCTTTCTGTTCCTGCGCAATGTCGCCGCGACCATCATTCCGAGCGTGGCGGTGCCGTTGTCGCTGGTCGGCACGTTCGGCGTGATGTACCTCGCCGGGTTCAGCATCAACAATCTCACGCTGATGGCGCTGACGATCGCGACCGGCTTCGTGGTCGACGACGCGATCGTCATGATCGAGAACATCTCGCGCTATATCGAGGAGGGCGAGGAGCCGATGGCGGCCGCGTTGAAAGGCGCCGAGCAGATCGGCTTCACGATCATCTCGCTGACGTTTTCGCTGATCGCGGTGCTGATCCCGCTCCTGTTCATGGGCGACGTGGTGGGGCGGCTCTTCCGCGAGTTTGCGATCACGCTCGCGGTGTCCATCCTGATTTCGGCGGTGGTTTCGCTGACGCTGACGCCGATGATGTGCGCGCGCCTCTTGCGCCACACGCCCGAAGCGCGAGCAGAGCAGGTTCTATCGCACGACCGGGCGCTGGTTCGAGGCCGTGATCGCGCGTTACGGCGTGATGCTCGACGTGGGTGCTCGATCGCCAGCGCGCGACGCTGTTGGTTGCCATCGGCACGCTGGCGCTCGCCGTGGTGCTGTATGTTTTCATCCCGAAGGGATTTTTTCCGGTGCAGGACACCGGCGTGATCCAGGGCATATCCGAAGCGCCGCAGTCGATTTCGTTCGCCGCGATGGCCGAGCGCCAGCAGGCGCTGGCCAAGGTCATCCTCGCCGATCCGGCGGTCGAAAGCCTGTCGTCGTTCATCGGCGTCGACGGCACCAACACGACGCTGAACAGCGGCCGCGTGCTGATCAATCTGAAGCCGCATTCGCAGCGCGCGGGCGTGACCGCGCGTTATCCGCCGGCTGAAAGCGCGGCTCGCCGACCACGAAGGCATGACGCTCTACATGCAGCCGGTGCAGGATCTGACCATCGAAGACCGCGTGAGCCGCACGCAATTCCAGTTCACGCTCGATACCGCGAATCCGGACGAATTGAGCGCATGGACGCGCCGCATCGTGGAGGGCATGGCGCAGCTGCCGCAGGTCATCGACGTCGCCAGCGACCTGCAGGACCAGGGCCTGCAGGCCTTCCTGCAAATCGACCGCGATACCGCGGGGCGGCTGGGCGTCACGACCGCCGCCATCGACAACGTGCTCTACAACGCGTTCGGCCAGCGGCTGGTGTCGACCATCTTCACGCAATCGAACCAGTATCGCGTCGTGCTCGAGGTCAAACCCGAATTTCGCAAGGGGCCGAATGCGCTGCGCGATCTCTACGTGCCGAGTTCCACCGGCACGCAGGTGCCGCTCTCCGCGGTCACGCAGCTGGTTGAAAAGCCGGCGCCGCTGGCGGTGAATCACCAGGGCCAGTTTCCGTCCGCGACGATTTCGTTCAACCTCGCGCCGGGCTATTCGCTGGGCGACGCCGTCAAGGCGATCGAGGCCCTGCAAAAGGAGCTGCGGCGTGCCGGTCAGCGTGCGCACGACGTTCCAGGGCGCGGCCTCCGCGTTCCGCGCCTCGCTGGGCAACACGCTGCTTGCTGATACTGGCGGCCATCATCACCATGTACATCGTGCTCGGCGTGCTGTACGAGAGCTATATACACCCGGTGACGATACTGTCGACGCTGCCGTCCGCCGGCGTCGGCGCGCTGCTGGCGCTCATCATCGCGCGCAGCGATCTGGGCATCATCGGCATCATCGGCATCATTCTCCTGATCGGCATCGTCAAGAAGAACGCGATCATGATGATCGACTTCGCGCTCGATGCCGAGCGCACCGAAGGCAAGACGCCGCGCGAGGCGATCTACCAGGCGTGCCTCCTGCGCTTCCGGCCCATCTTGATGACGACGATGTCGGCGTTGCTGGCGCGCGCTGCCGCTGATGGTCGGCGGCGGCGTCGGTTCCGAACTGCGTCATCCGCTGGGCATTACGATGTTCGGCGGCTTGATCGTGAGCCAGTTGCTGACGCTGTTTACGACGCCCGTGATCTATCTCGCGTTTGACCGCCTGGCGCGGCGCGTCGAAAAAGGCGTCGACAGGCGCAGCGTGCCGGGCGCGGCGGCGGAGACAAACGCGCATGAACCTATCCGAGCCATTCATCCGGCGCCCGGTGGCGACCACGCTGCTCACCATCGGGTTGGCGCTCGCCGGCGCGGTGGCCTTCAAGCTGTTGCCGGTTTCGCCGCTGCCGCAGGTCGATTTTCCGACGATATCGGTCGGCGTGTCGCTGCCGGGCGCGAGCCCGGAAACGATGGCGGCGACGGTCGCGACACCGCTCGAGCGCGCGCTCGGCCGCATCGCCGGCGTGACCGAGATCACTTCTTCGAGTTCGCTCGGCAATTCGCGCATCACGCTGCAGTTCGATCTCGAACCGCGACATCGACGGCGCCGCGCGCGACGTGCAGGCGGCGATCAACGCCGCGCGCAGCACGCTGCCGACCGGCCTGCCGAGCAACCCGACTTATCGCAAGGTCAATCCGGCCGACGCGCCGGTCATGATCATCGCGCTGACTTCCGCCACGCTCGACCGCGGCCAGATGTACGACGCGGCGTCCACCATACTCGCGCAAAAGCTCTCGCAGGTGAAGGGCATCGGCCAGGTCACGGTCGGCGGCAGTTCGCTGCCCGCGGTGCGCGTGGAGTTGAATCCGACGGCGCTCAACAAGTACGCGATCGGGCTCGACGAAGTGCGCGCCGCCATCAGCGCGACCAACGCGAACCGTCCCAAGGGCACGGTCGAGGACGGGCGAGCGCCAATGGCAGATCTACGCCGACGACCAGGCGAAGAAAGCGAGCCAGTATCTGCCGCTCATCGTCGCCTACCGCAACGGCGCCGCGGTGCGCCTCGCGGACGTCGGCGAGGTGGTGGACTCGGTGCAGGACCTGCGCAACGCCGGCATTTCGAACGGCAAGCCGGCGGTGCTCGTCATTCTGTACCGGCAGCCCGGCGCCAACATCATCGAGACCGCCGACCGCGTGCGCGAGGTGCTGCCGCAATTGCAGGCGTCGATTCCGCAGGCGATCGATCTGAATGTCGTGATGGAGCGCACCACCACCATCCGCGCCAGCCTGCGCGACGTCGAACGCACGCTGCTCATTTCGATGGGGCTGGTGATCGTGGTGGTGTTCGTGTTCCTGCGCAACTGGCGCGCGACGCTGATCCCGAGCGTCGCGGTGCCGGTGTCGCTGGTCGGCACCTTCGGCGCGATGTACCTGTGCGGCTACAGCCTCAACAACCTGTCGCTGATGGCGCTGACGATCGCGACGGGCTTCGTGGTCGACGACGCCATCGTGGTGCTCGAAAACGTGTCGCGCTATATCGAGAAAGGCATGACGCCGTACGAGGCCGCGCTGCGCGGCGTGCGCGAGGTCGGCTTCACCGTGCTGTCGATGAGCGTGTCGCTGATCGCGGTGTTCATCCCGATCCTGCTGATGGGCGGCATCGTCGGGCGGCTTCTTCCGGGAATTCGCGGTCACGCTGTCGGTCGCGATCCTGATTTCGCTCGTCTTGTCGCTGACGACGACGCCGATGATGTGCGCGCGCCTGTTGAAGCCGCAGGCGGAGGGCGGCCACGGCCGCCTGTACCTGCGCAAGCGAGCGCGTGTTCGCGTGGATTTTGCGCGGCTACGAGAAGACGCTCGGCTGGGCGTTGCGCCATCCGCGGTTCATCGTGTCGATACTGCTCGCGACGGTCTGTCTCAATGTCTTTCTGTACATCGACATCCCGAAGGGCTTTTTCCCGCAGCAGGATACCGGGCGCATCATCGGCAGCATCCAGGCCGACCAGAGCATTTCGTTCCAGGCCATGCGCCAAAAGCTGGCGGATTTCGTCGACATCGTGCAAAGCGATCCGGCGGTGGAAAGCGTGACGGGCTTTACCGGCGGCGGCCAGCGCAACGGCGGCTTCATGTTCATTTCGCTGAAGCCGCTCAGCGAGCGCAAGATTGTCCGCCGACCAGGTGGTCGCGCGGCTGCGCGGCAAGCTCGCGCAGGTGCCGGGCGCGAATCTCTTTCTGGTGCCGGTGCAGGATATCCGCGTCGGCGGACGCCAAAGCAATGCGGCGTACCAGTTCACCTTGCAGGCGGACGAGCTTGAAACCCTGCGCACCTGGACGCCGCGCCTGCAACGGGCACTCCTGGACGTGCCGCAACTCGCCGACGTGAATACCGACCAGCAGGTCAAGGGCCTGCAGACGACGCTCACGATCGACCGCGAAACCGCCGCGCGCATGGGCATCACGCCGAAGATGATAGACACCACGCTTGAATCTCGCGTTCGGCCAGGCGCAGGTGTCGGTGATTTATTCGACGCTCAACCAGTATCGCGTGGTGATGGAAGTCGCGCCCCAGTACTGGCAAAGCCCGGAAGCGCTGAAGGGCGTCTACGTGCAGTCGCCGACGCGCGGCCAGGTGCCGCTCTCGGCGTTCGCGCGCTACGAGCCGACCAATACGTCGCTCGCGGTCAATCACCAGGGGCAGTTTGCCGCGGCGACGATTTCGTTCAACCTGCCGGTCGGCGTGTCGCTCTCCGACGCGGTGCAGGCGATCAACGCGACCATGGTCGAGATCGGCGCGCCGTCCACGCTGGTCGGGCAGCTTTCAGGGCACGGCGCGCGCGTTCCAGGCGTCGCTCAACAGCCAGCCGTGGCTGATCCTCGCGGCGATACTCACGGTCTACATCGTGCTCGGCATGCTCTACGAAAGCTACGTGCATCCGCTCACGATATTGTCGACGCTGCCGTCCGCGGGCGTCGGCGCGCTGCTCGCGCTGCTGCTCTTTCAGACGGAGTTCAGTATCATTGCGCTGATCGGCGTGATATCTGCTGATCGGCATCGTCAAGAAAAATGCGATCATGATGATCGATTTCGCGCTCGCCACCGAGCGCAGGACCGGCAAGCCGCCCGAAGAGGCGATTTTCGAAGCGTGCCTCCTGCGCTTTCGGCCGATCATGATGACGACGATGGCGGCGTTGCTCGGCGCCGTGCCGCTCGCGTTCGGCTTCGGCGACGGCTCGGAACTGCGCCGGCCGCTCGGCATTTCGATCGTCGGCGGACTTATATTGAGCCAGTTGCTGACGCTGTATACGACGCCGGTGGTTTACATTTATCTCGACCGCTTCCGCCTGTGGTGCCAGCGCGTGTGGGACAAGCGGCCGGGCCAGGTCCGTACTGGAGGGTGAATGAAGTTGCAGTGCAATTATGCAAACGTGTTCGCGCGCGTGGCGGCGCTCGCGCTGCTCGGCGCTTGTTCGCTCGCGCCGAAATACGTGCGCCCGACCGTCGACGGCGCCGGCCGCCTACAAGGAAGCCGGCGACTGGAAGGTCGCGCAGCCGAGCGACGACGTGAAGCCGCGGCAAGTGGTGGGAGATCTTCGGCGATGCCGAAGTTGAACTCGCTCGTCGACGCAGGTCGACATTTCGAACCAGACCGTGCGCGCTCGCGGAGGCGAACTTCCGCCAGGCGCGCGCGCTCGTGCAGCAGGCGCGCGCGGGCTTGTTCCCGACGCTGACCGGCAGCGCGTCGGCGACGCGCAGCCGCTCGCCGGCACGCGCACGCGCGCCGGACACGCTCGGCGACACCAACGTTCTCAAGCTCGCCGCGAGCTACGAAGGCGCCCGATCTGTGGGGCAGCGTGCGCGCACGATCGAGGGCCAACGTCGCCAGCGCGCAGGCGAGCGCGGCCGACGTGCGAGACGGTGCGCCTGCTGGCGCAGGCGGAGCTCGCCTTCGATTATTTCCAGCTGCGCGTGCTCGACCAGCAGCGCAAGCTGCTCGACGACGCCGTGGCCGCGTTCCAAAAATCGCTCGAGCTCACGCGCAACCGCTATAACGCGGGTGTCGCGGCGCACGTCGATGTCGTGCAGGCGGAGACGCAGCTGAAGAGCACGCAGGCGCAGGCGATCGACGTCGGCGTGCAGCGCGCGCAGCTCGAACACGCGATCGCGATACTCATCGGCAAGGCGCCGGCGGAGTTTTCGCTCGCCGCCGAGCATCTCGACGATTGCGATTCCCGACATACCGGCCAGCGTGCCCTCGGAACTGCTCGAACGCCGGCCCGATATCGCCGCGGCCGAACGCGCGATGGCGGCGGCCAATGCGCAGATCGGCGTTGCGAAGTCGGCGTATTTCCCGTCGCTTACCCTGTCGGCGAGCGCGGGCTTTCGCACTCAACATCTCGCCGACTGGCTCACCGTGGCCGCAGCCGCTTCTGGGCGGTCGGCCCCGCGCTCGCGCAAACGACTATTCGACGGCGGCTTGCGGCGCGCGCTGATCGAATCAGGCGCATCGCCGTCTACGACGCCAACGTCGCGATCTACCGGCAGACGGTGCTCAGCGGCGTTTCAGGAGGTCGAGGACAATCTCGCGGCGCTGCGCATACTCGAAGACGAGGAAAAAGTGCAGGAAGAGGCGGTGCGGCCGCGCGCCAGTCGACCGAACTTACGCTCAATCAGTACAAGGCCGGCACGGTGAGTTATCTCAACGTCGTCGTCGTGCAGGCAGCGGCTCAACAACGAGCGCACCGCGGTCGGCATCTGCGGGCACCGCCTGATCGCGGCGGTGACGCTGGTGAAGGCGCTGGGCGGCGGCTGGAACGCGGCCAACCTGCCGAGCGGTCAAGTAGCTGTCTTACGCTGCCGGCGGGCGACCCTGCGCCGCAGGTCCGGTTGCCGGCAGGTGCATCCGCGTGCGCCATGCCGCGGCCTTGCCCCGCTTCAGCCGGTTATTCAGGCGGTCGAGATACAGATAAACCACCGGCGTCGTAAAGAGCGTCAGCATTTGCGATAGCGCCAGCCCGCCGACCATCGCCAGGCCGAGCGGGCGCCGCAGTTCCGATCCCGTCCCCGTGCCGAGCATGAGCGGCACGCCGGCCAGCATCGCGCACATGGTCGTCATCATGATCGGACGGAAGCGCAGCATGCACGCCTCGAAAATCGAGGCTTCCGGCGCGAGCCCGCGCTCGCGCTCGGCGGTGAGCGCGAAATCGACCATCATGATGCCGTTCTTCTTGACGATGCCGATCAGGAGGATGATGCCGATCAACGCGATCACGGAGAGATCGTAACCGCACGCGATCAATATCAGCAGCGCGCCGACGCCGGCGGACGGCAGCGTCGACAGGATCGTCAACGGATGGATGTAGCTTTCGTACAGCAGCCCGAGCACGATATACACGGCGATCAATGCCGCCGCGATCAGGTACGGCTGCGACGCCAGCGAGCGCTGGAACGCCTGCGCGGTGCCCTGGAAGCCGCCGGTAATCGTCGCCGGCGTGCCGATGCTCGGGACCGCTTCCTGGATCGCATCGACGGCGTCGCCCAGCGCGGTGCCGGGTGCCAGGTTGAACGAGATCGTGATCGCCGGGAACTGTCCCTGGTGGGCGATCGACAGGTAGTTGGTCTTGGTGTTGTCGATCTTGACGAAGGTGGAGACCGGGATCTGCTTGCCGGTGGTCGGCGAGGTGACGTAGATTTTCTCGAAGAGGCTCGGGTCCTGCTGCATGCTGGGCGTCACCTCGATGATCACGCGGTAGGCGTTAAGCTGGGTGAAGTACTGCGTCACCTGCCGCTGCCCGATCGCGTCGTAGATCGTCGCGTTGATCATCGCGGGCGAAATGCCGTAACTGGAGGCGCGATCGCGGTCGATGGTCAGGTTGACCGCGGCCGCGTTGGTCTGCTGGTCCGATACGACGTCGGCCAACTGCGGCAGCTGGCGCAGGCGCTCGAGGATGCGCGGCGCCCACTCGGTGAGTTCCGCGATGTTCGCGTCGGTCAGCGTGTATTGATATTGCGTGCGCGCAATGCGTCCGCCGACGTTGATGTCCTGCGGCACCTGCATATAGAGGTTGACGCCCTGGACCGCGGCGAGCTTGCGCCGCAGGCGCGCCAATATCTCGCTCGGCGTCGGCCTGTGCGGCCCGCGTCGCGCGACTTCAGGGTGATGAAAAAATTGCCGGTGTTCGCGGCGTTCGAACCGAGCGAGTTGCCGACGCTGTAGACGTCGGGATCCTGGCGGACGATGTCGGCCACCGCGACCGCGCGCTCGGTCATCGCCTGGAACGAAATGTCCTGGCCGGCCTCGGCGATCGCCTGGATGAAGCCGGTGTCCTGCTGCGGGAAAAACCCCTTCGGAATGACGACGTACAAAGCGACCGTGGCGACGACGGTCGCGAAGAACACCGCAGCGTCAGCGGCTGGTGCCGCAGCACGACGCGCAGCGCGCGCTCGTAGGCGGCGAGCATTGCATCGAAGCCGCGCTCGAACCACATGAAGAGCCGCCCGTGCCCGGTACTTCGCCGCCATGGTGTTTGAGGTAACGCGAACACAACATCGGCGTCAGCGTCAGCGAAACGATGACCGAGATCGCGATGGTCAGCGTGACCGTGACCGCGAATTCGCGGAAGAGCCGGCCGATGATGCCGCCCATCAGCAGCAAGCGGAATGAACACCGCGACCAGCGACACCGAGATCGAGATGATGGTGAAGCCGATTTCCTCGCGCGCCCTGCAGGGCGGCTTCCCGCGCCGGCATGCCCTTCTCGACGTGGCGGTAGATGTTCTCCAGCATCACGATCGCATCGTCGACGACGAAGCCCACCGATATCGTCAGCGCCATCAGCGAGAGATTGTCGAGGCTGTAGCCGACCAGGTACATGGCGGCGGCGGTGCCGAGGATCGCCAGCGGCACGGTGACGCTCGGAATCAGGGTGGCCGCCACGTTGCGCAGGAATATGAAAATCACCAGCACGACGAGCACGATGGTCAGTATCAGCGTGAATTCGACGTCGGCGACCGAGGCGCGGATCGTTTGCGTGCGGTCGGAGATGATGCCGATTTTCACCGCGGGCGGAATCGCCCGCTGCACCCGCGGCAGCGCCCGCCTGATGCCGTCGACCGTGTCGATCACGTTGGCACCCGGTTGCTTGAACACCGCGAGCAGTATCGTGCGGCCGTTGGCGAGCTGTTTGGCGTCCTCGTCGCCGCCCGCGCCCGCGTAGGCCGACGCCGCGAGCTTGACGTTCTCGGGGCCGTCGACGGCGACGCCGATGTCGCGCACGCGTATCGGCGCGCCGCCGCGATAGGCGACGATCACGTCGTTCCATGCGGCGGCCGAAAAAATCTGGTCGTTGTCGTAGACGGTGACGCTTTGCTTCTGCCCGTCGAACGCGCCCTTGGGCGTGTTCACCGTGGCGGTTGCGATCTGCGCGCGGATGTCTTCCAGGCTGAGGCCCAGGCCGGAGATCTTGCCCGGATCGACCTGGATGCGCACCGCCGGCTTCTGCTGGCCGAAGATGCTGACCTGGCCGACGCCGGACAACTGCGAAATCTGCTGCGCGACGATGCTGTCGGCGAAGTCCGACACCTGCGTCAGCGGCAGCGTTTCGGAACTCACGCCCATGATCAGGATCGGGCGGTCCGCCGGATTGACCTTGCGATAGGTCGGCGGATTCGGCAGATTGGCGGGCAGTTGCCCGCCGGCGGCGTTGATCGCCGCCTGCACGTCGACCGCCGCCGATTCGATGCTGCGGTTCAGATCGAATTGCAAAACGATGACGGTCGAGCCGAAAAAGCTCGTCGAGGTCATTTCGGTCAGGCCCGCGATCAGCGAGAAATAGCGCTCCAGCGGGGTCGCCACATTGGAGGCCATCGTTTCCGGACTCGCGCCGGGCAGAGTCGCCTGTACCTGGATGGTCGGAAAATCGACCTGCGGCAGCGGCGCCACGGGCAGCAGCGGCCAGGCGGCGGCGCCGATCAGGAATATCGCGGCCGCGAGCAGCGACGTGCCGATCGGCCGGTTGATGAAGGCGGCGGAGATGTTCACTGGCCGGCGGCTTTCTTTTCGGCTTGCTTGCGGGTCTTTCTGCGGCGCGATTGCGCGGGGATTTGGCCGGCGCCGCGGCGGCCGCGTTCACTTCGACGATTTTCGCGCCGGGCTTCAATTTGTACTGGCCGTCCGTAACGACGCGCGTGCCCGCTTCCAGGCCTTCTTCGACGATGGCGATGCCGTCCTGGATCAGCGCCGACGCGTATCGCTTGCACCGCGACGGTGTCGTCCGGCTTGACGACATAGGCGTAAAGGCCGTTGGGCCCGCGCTGCACGACCGATGCCGGCACCGTGGCCGCGCGGCTGCGCGTGCCCAGCACCAGATGGACGTTCACGTACTGGCCGGGCCACAGCTTGTGCGCGGCATTCGGGAAACTGCGCTTTGAGCTGGACGGTGCCCGTCGCCGTGTCGATCTGGTTGTTGACGAGCATCAGCTTGCCGCTGCCCAGCAGCGTGTTGTCTTCGCGGGCGAACGCCTGCACTTCGAGCGCGCTGCGGCCGTGGTCGCGTATCGCGCGGTTGATGTCCTGGAAGCGGTCCTCGGGCAGCGTGAACAGCACGGCGATGGGATCGATCTGATTGATGCCGACGATGCCGGTGTTGTCGGTGGCGCGCACGATATTGCCCGGATCGACGAGGCGCACGCCGGTGCGTCCGCTGATCGGGGCGCGTATCGTCGTGTAGTCGAGCTGCACTTTCGCGGTGTCGATCTGGGCCTGGTCCGCCTGCACCGTGGCTTTCAACTGGTCGACCGTCGCCTGCTGGGTCGCCAGCGTCTGCTGCGCGATCGAATCCTGCTTCCACAGCACGGTGTAGCGCTCGAGGTCCATGATGCTGTTCTTCGAGTTGCGCGGCGTCGCGCGCTTTTTGCGCCTGCGCGAGTTCAAGCTGCGCCTGGAACGGCCGCGGGTCGATCTGCGCGAGCACGCTGCCGGCCGCGACGTCCTGGCCTTCGCTGAACATCACTTTTTCGAGTTGTCCGTCGACGCGCGCTTTGACCGTCACCGCGAAGAGCGGCGTCACGGTGCCGATCCCCGCGAGGTAGGTCGGAATATCCTCTTCCTTGACGGTCGTCGTCACCGCCGGCACCGCCGGCGCGCTCCCCTTGGCGGGATCCGCCGCTTTGGTCACGTGAAACGCGGCGCGCATCATCACCGCCGCGACCAGCACCACGACGCACGCCGCGATCCAGAGGATCTTCTTGCGCCTGGTGTCAACGAGTTCCCGCATGATTATTCCGCCGCTCCTGATTACCGCTCAAAATTACATATATTAAGAGTTTCTTGCACCATTGTATTGCATCGGGTGCATCGAGCCGGGCGCGTAAGCGCAGGGCGTAATCCAAGCTGCATACCGTCGCGCATCGCCGCTTACTCGGTGCGCAGTCCGGCGGCGCGTATCACCTTGCCCCATTTTGCGATTTCGGATTTGATGAAATCGCCGAATTGCTCGGGTGCCGCCGGCGAGCGGTGCGCGCCGGGAATTCCTGCGCGGCAGCGCCGCCCGCGTGCGTGAGCGCCGCAATGACCACGAGGAATTCGCCGTTACCCTTCACCATTTACCATTTAAACACAGGGCGTAGCCGTGGTGCCCCACAGCGGCGTAAGGTAGTATCGTTGCTGTCCAACGCGGAAGGCGCAAGCATGAAGACTGACGTCGGGCGGCGGGTTGCACACGGGCTCATCGTGTCTGCGCTGGCGGTGGCGAGCGCCGCCGCGCAGTCCGCCACGCCCGCGATGTATCCAACGAAACCCATACGCTTGATTGCGCCCTTCGCCGCCGGCGGCGGCGCGGATTACGTCGCGCGCGTGGCCGGCCAAAAACTGGGCGCCGCGCTCGGCCAACCGGTGGTGATCGACAATCGCGGCGGCGCGGGCGGCGCGATCGGCACCGAGCTTGCGGCACGCTCGCCGGCCGACGGTTACACGCTGCTGCTCGGGAGCCAGGGCCCGTTCGCGATTCTGCCCGTCATATCGGCGCGCCTCGCCTACGATCCGATCAAGGATTTCGCGCCGATCACGGTGGTGTGCAGCTTTCCGTTCGTGCTGGTGGTGCATCCGTCGCTGCCGGTGAAGAGCGTGCAGGAATTGATCGCGCTGGCGCAGGCGAAACCGGGCCAGCTTAATTTCGGCTCGCCGGGCAACGGCTCGACCACCCATCTCGCCACCGAGTTGCTCAAGGTGCTCGCGAAGATCGACGTCGTTCACGTGCCGTACAAGGGCGTCGCGCCGGCGGTTGCGGACATTCTCGGGGGCCAGTTGCAGTTCATGTCGGGCGACTTGAGCACGATGATGCCGCAGGTCAAGGCGGGCAAGTTGCGCGCGCTTGCCGTGACGGGGGCCAAACGTTCGCCGCTCGTGCCGGAACTGCCGACGATTGCGGAGTCCGGCGTGCCCGGCTACGAAGCGAGCGGCTGGTTCGGCGTGATCGCGCCGGCGGCAACGCCGCGCGAACTCGTCGCGCGATGAACGCGGCATTGGTCAAGGGCATCGATGGAAGCCGATGCGCGCGAGCGGCTCGCGGCACTTGGCGGCGAAGTCGTCGCCAACACGCCCGCGGAGTTCGCGGCGCGCATCAAAGATGATCTCGCGAAGTGGAAGAAGCTCGTCGCCGTCATCGGGCTCAAGCCGGGCGAAGGCGGCTGAGGCCGTATGCAATAATCCAGTCCACATCCCATTCGAGGAGCACGACATGGCAAGCCAAGGCCGGCAGTTCAGGGATTTGATCAACGCACCCGAAATTCTCATCCAGCCGGGCATCTACGACGGCTACACCGCGCGGCTCGTCGAGCAGTCGGGATTCAGGACCGCATCGATTTCCGGCGCGGGCGTGTCGGAGAGCCGCATGGGCTGGGCCGACCGCGGCGTCATGACCTTCGACGAAAATCTCAATAATGCGCGGCGGCTCGCCGATTGCACCAATCTCCTGTTGCGCGCGGACGCCGACACCGGCTACGGCAACGCGATGACCGTGCACTTCGTGGTGCGCGCGTTCGAGAAAGCCGGCATGGCGGCGCTCATGTTCGAAGACCAGGTGTGGCCCAAGCGCTGCGGGCACATGGCCGGCAAGTCGTGCATACCCGCCGAGGAAATGGTGCAGAAGGTGAAAGCCGCGGTGGACGCGCGGCGCGACCATGATTTCGTGATCGTGTCGCGCACCGATGCGGCGGGCCCGCACGGCGTCGACGAGGCGATCCGCCGGCTCAACCTGTACGCCGAGGCGGGCGCCGACGTCATGTACGCCGACGCGCTGTTGTCGAAGGAAGATATCGCGAAAGTCGCGAAGGGCGTGCCCAAGCCGCTGATCGTCAACATGGGGCTCGGCATGCGTTCGCGCAAAACGACACCGCTCATGTCGCCGAAGCAATTGCAGGACCTGGGCGTGGCCGGCGTGAGCTATCCGCGCATCCTGTCGACGGCGGCGTTAAAAGGCATGCAGAACGCGATGGCGGTGTTCAAGGAAGAGGTCGTGAAAAACAACCGCGTGGTGGACCGTCCCGATCTTCTGGCGTCGTTCGACGAATTGAACGACCTGATGGGCATGCAAGAGCTCGACCGGCTCGAGAAAAAGTTCGCGGGCAACTGATACCTACAGCGCCATTCCAGGGTCGGTGCCATTGCACCAACGGCGGCCGCCGCCGACCTCAACCGCGAATTGTCGCGTGTGCGTCCGTAACTGCATGATTCCATCGTGAGGCGCCGCTCGCCGGGCCGGCCCGGCATGCCCAAACATTCGACGGGCGCGATGCTGATCCTGGTGTCGCGCGCTGCCGGCTACGCGAGTGGCCATATCCTGTGCATCGAACGCCGGTTTACTTCAATCTGAGGAAATGAACGGAGGAGAGCGTGTGATCGAACTGAAGGAGAAGTTTTCGATTCCGATGCCGCCGGACGAGGTGTGGCCGCTGATATCGGATCCGGCTGTGGTGGCGGCGTGCATTCCCGGCGCAGAGCTCACCGAGTTGACCGCGGATGGCGCGCATCGCGGCAAGGTGACGTTCAAATTCGGGCCCACCGTGGCGGTGTTCCGCGGCGAGACACGGCTAACGTATGATCATCCCGTGAAACGCTGCCTGATCGAGGCGCGGGGCATCGACCAGAAGGGTGCGTCGCGCGCCCGCGCCCGGTTCGAGGTGGAGGCGCGCGGCGCCGACACCACGGAAGTGACCATGGAAGGCGGGTTCGAGGTCGCAGGCCCCTTGGAGATGTTCGCCTCGGCGGGCGGCGTGCACGTCGCGCGCGCGCTGTTGACGGAGTTCGCCGCCAATATCGCGCGCGTCATCGAGCAGCGCCGCCGGGGTGACGTAAATGAGGGCAGCGATACGGTTCTCGAGCAGGCGCCCGCGGCCTCCGGAACGAAAATCCTGGGGCGCGCGTTGCTCGACGGCGCGCGCAGCATCATCACGAAAAACGACAAGGGGAGCGCATGAGCGAGGTCAGCGGATACGAGGTGTTGTCGCAGGCCTTCGTGGCGGAAGGCGTGGATACGATGTTTGCGCTGTTGGGCGACGCCAACATGTACTGGGGCGCGGTCATGGCGCAGAAGTTCGGCGTGCGCGTGGTGCACGCGCGGCACGAGCACTGCGCCTGCGCGATGGCGGACGGCTATGCGCGCCACACCGGCAAGGTAGGTGTCGCGACCGTCACCTGCGGCCCCGGCTTCACGCAGACCATGACGGCGCTTACCACGGCCGCGCGCGGCAGCATTCCGCTGGTCGTGTTCGCCGGCGACTCGCCGACGTCGTCCGCCTGGTACATCCAGCAGCTCGAACTCGGGCCGCTCGCCACCGCGACCGGCGCGCGCTACCTGCCGATCAAGAGCGTGGACCGGATGCTCGACACCGTGCGCGAAGCCTTTTACACCGCGAAGCAGGAACGCTGCCCCGTGGTGCTCGGCGTGCCGATGGATCTGCAGAAGGCGCCGTTTCCGTGGGGCGCGGAGTATTCGCCGTCCAGCGAGCTCATGCCCACGCCGCAGCGTCCGGCGCCCGACCCCGTTCTGGTGGACCAGCTCGCGGCGCTGATCGCGGAGTCCAAGCGCACTATCATTCTCGCCGGGCGCGGCGTGATGCGCTCGGTGCGGCGCCGGCGCTGGAAGCGCTGGCCGACCGCTGCGGCGCGTTGCTGGCGACCTCGCTGTTCGCCAAGGGACTCTTCGACCACAACCGCTTCGGCATCGGCGTTGCGGGCGCGTACGCGAGCGGGCTGGCGCGCGAAGAATTTGCCGCGTGCGACCTGCTGATCGGTGTCGGCGCGGGGCTGGGGCACTACACCACCGAGGCGGGCTACCTGTATCCGAACGCGAAGACGGTGCAGATCGACCTCAATCCGCGCGGCCTCTACCAGGGCCTGCGCATCGCGGACCTGCACATCAAGGCGGACGCCAAGGCCACCGCCGAGGCCGTGCTGGCGAAGCTCGCCGAGCGCAACTATACGTCGGCCGGCGCACGCTCGCCGATGCTCGCCAACCAGATCGCGGCGACGGCGGCGCGGCCGGATTCCAAAGAGTTTCTCGTCGCGCCCGGCACGGTGGATCCGCGGCCGGCGATGCTGGAGCTCGATAGCGGCGATTCCCAAAGACTGGACGGTGATCATGGGCGGCGCGCATTTCGCGGGCATCGCCGTTACGCACATGTACGGCCGCCGCGCGGAGCAGGTGCATGTGATCAACGACTTCGGCGCGATCGGCTCGGCGTTTCCGGCCGCGATCGGCATGGCCGCCGCGCGTAATGACGGCAAGGTGCTGCTGATCGAGGGCGACGGCAGCCTGATGATGCACATCCAGGAACTGGAAACCATCCGCCGCCACGGCATCCGGCATGCTGATCTGCGCGGTGAACGACGGCGGCTACGGCGCCGAGGTGCACAAATTCGTCGCGCAAGGTTACGACCCGCGGGAATCGAAGCATGGCCGCGGCGACATCGCTGCCATCGCGCGCGGCTTCGGCCTGCGCGGCGAGAAGATCACCAGCCTCGATCGTTTCAAGGATCTGTTTGCGGCGCACGAGCAGGCCGGGCAGGCCGAGCTGTGGGACCTGCACGTGGACGATAACATTCCGTCCGCGCCGTACCGGCGCATCCACTTTGGCGAGGTTTGACGGTAAACGCCTGGTGTCCAAGGATCGGGACAACAGCACCGGCTGATTTCTGGGATGGAATCATCTTTGCCGTTGCGGACGTTTTTTCTGAAGGGATTGAGTGTACGGGCATTCGCGACACCCGAAACAGGTCTGTCGCGGAACGTGATACCTGCTACTCACTGCCTGATCAGATTGCGACTATTGCATCTGATATGTAAAGATCATAGTTCCCGGCTTCGATTTTCCGTGGCGTACCCCTCAAGGGGGTATTGAAAAGAATTCTTTGCGGTTCAAGATTTGGTAGTAATTAGACTTAAGGATTGACACTATGGGCATGACAATAGCCGAGAAGATCCTCGCCAAAAAAAGCGGGCGCGACCGCGTGGCGGCGGGCGACCTCGTCACGGTCAGTGTCGACACCGTGGTGCTGTTCGACAACAACTTCATGCCGAGCATCTGGCAGGACATGCTGAAGATGGAGCATCCGGAGCGCGTGGTCGTGATACTCGACCACCGCGTGCCGGCGCCGACCATACAAAGCGCGGGCGCGCACCGCACCGCGCGCAAGTTCGTCGAGAAATTCAACATCGCGCGCTTTCACGACGTCGGCGGCACGCAGGGCATCTGCCACCAGGTGGTGGCGGACCAGGGTTATGCGCTGCCCGGCACGGTGCTGGTGTGCAGCGACTCGCACACGTGCAGCGCCGGCGCGTTCAACTGCATCGCGCGCGGCGTCGGCGGGCCGGACGTCATGTATTCCGCGGCCAAGGGCGAAACGTGGTTCAGGGTCGGCGCGACGGTGCGCTATGAATTGAGCGGCGCCTTGCGCAACGGCGTGACAACCAAGGACGTGTTCCTGCATATCGCCGGCACTTACGGCGATCACGCGACGCAGAACGTCGAGTTCGGCGGCGCCGCACTCGCGGGCTTGTCGATGAGCGCGCGCAAGACGCTGTCGACGATGGGCGCGGAACTGTCGTGCGAGTTCGCGACGTTCGAAGCGGATGACGTGCTCGCCGACTATCTGCGCGCGTGCGGCAAGACCGCAATCGAACCGGTGCATCCCGATCGCGATGCAAATTATTTCGACGTGCGCAAGATCGATTTGAGCAAGCTCGAGCCGCTGGTGGCGCTGCCGGATTCGGTGCTGAAAAATTCGCGCGGCGTCGATGAAGTCGCCGGCACGCGCATCGATCAGGCTTTCATCGGTTCGTGCGCGAACGGCACGCTCGACGATCTCACGCTCGCCGCGCGCGTGCTCGCCGGCCGCAAAGTTTCAGTCGAAAACGCGGCTGATCGTGACGCCGGGCTCGCAGCACGTTTACCTGCAGGCGTTGCGCTCGGGCGTCATCGCGACTCTCGTCGAAGCGGGTGCGGTCGTCACCAATCCGACGTGCGGCGCGTGCGGCGGCGGGCACATGGGCGTGCTCGGGCCGGATGAAGTGTGCATCACCGCGAGCACGCGCAACTTCAAGGGCCGCATGGGCGACCCCAGCGCGCGCATCTACATGGCGTCGCCGGCGACCGTCGCCGCGTCGGCGATCAAGGGCGCGATCACGCATCCCGCGAGTCTTGAATTAATTAGCCGCAGATAAACGCAGATGCACAGGAAGAGCGAATGGCTTCAACAGTTTTCGTTTTGCATTCTCTGCGTTTCCGCGATCGAGGGTTGAATGAAATTCACAGCCAGAGTCTGGAAATTTCCCGACAACATCAACACCGACCTCATCCTGCCGAACCGCGCGTTTTACCTGACGCCGGCGGAGCAGGTGAAATTCGTGTTTTCCGCCAACCGACCGGGCTGGGTCGATCTCGTGCAGCCGGGCGACATCCTGATCGGCGGGCGCAATTTCGGCATGGGCTCGAGCCGTCCGGCGGCGCGTTCGCTGCGCAATCTCAAGCTCGGCTGCCTGGTGGCGGAATCGATCAATGGATTATTTTTCCGCAACAGCGTGAATTTCGGATTTCCCGCGCTCGAGTGCCCGGGCATCGAACCTGCGTTCAACGAGGGCGATGTCGCCGAGGTGTCGTTCGAGGATTACACGGTGCGCAATCAGCGCACCGGTGCGGCGCTCAAGGCCGAGCCATTGCCCGAGTCGCTGCAGGAAGCTGATGCAGGCCGGCGGCTTGTTTCAGTTGCTCGAGTCGGAAGGTTATGTCGCGCCGAAGGCGGTTTGAGCCGCTAACAATGTCAAGAGTGTAAAAGTTCGAGCCCAGATTGGGGAGCCATCTAGGGGCAAATCTGGGCACTCCATTTGGGTTGCCCAGGTTTCCCGCCACCGCCGTAGCAACGGCGCCGTAACTGCCGGTGAGTTTCACTTGCTGTTTATTCACGCGAATTTCATCGACCAGTAGTCGCAGGTATTCTTTGGCGAACGCGCCGCTCTCCCGGAGCTTCGCGCGCAATACCTTGGTAAATGCGTCAATGTGCTTTTGGTGCAGGAGATTGTCAGGCAGCGCGGCCTGAGTTTTAAGCCCGGCGATTTCCGTCAGGATGGCTTGGCGCTTAGCCTGCAGCTTGTCGGTGCGATCGCGCAGCACATCATCGAGCTTGATCACCCCCGTCTCGATCCCCTCATAGAGCCGTCCCATGCCGCCCGTAACGGCCGTCAGTTCGCGGTTGAGCAGTTCGATCTGCCGTTGTTGTTGCCGGTGGGCGTCTTTGACGCTCCGCGCCAGTGATTCCAACATCAGTTTTACGCGCGTCGCCGTAAAGACCCGGTCGGCCAGTGAATTGAGCACGAGATCATCCAGCTTTTGCATCGGCACATTCCCGCTTTTGCAGTAGTCGATCCCTTTGCCGATACGCGTGTTGCATTTGTAGTAACGGTAACGTCCGCCTTTACCCGTCGCCTGAGTCATCCCTGCCCCGCAACAGCCGCATTTCAGCAGGCCCGTGAGCAGTGTCGGGGAGTTGACGACGCGAGGCGGTACCGCGGCCGGAGCGCGCGCGGCACGGCGAATCTGTGTCCGCTCGAATATTGCCGCCTCGATGATTGGCTCTACCGTGAGCTTCACCCATTCGCTCTGCGGTTTAAGCCGCCCCGTTTTGCCCTCGACCCGGTTGAAGTAGTAATCGCCTATGTAGGCGGGATTCGCGAGCACCTCATGCACGCGCGAGCGCGTCCAGCGCTGCCCGCGCATCGTGATGCCGCGCTCGTTCAGGTAATACGCGATGCCCTTGCACTCCAACGACGCGCCCTTGTCTCCGCTTAGATAGAGAGCGAAGATCCGTTGCACCATCGCCGCCTCGACTGCGTCGACCGCAATGGTCTTTTTGTGCTGGCCCTTGTTGCCGAGCGTTTCCGCCGCCACGGTTTTAAACCCGAAGTGCGGGCGTGAGCCGTTAAAGAAGCCCTGACGCGCATTCTCTTGCATCGCCCGCAACGTGTGCTTGCCGTTTTCCTTGCTCTGGTATTCGTCAAAGAGGCTGAAGATCTTGCTTGCCATCTCGCCGGCGGGATCATCCGAGGTCTGCTGGGTGATGGAGATCAACCGCACGCCTGCGCGCTTGAGCCGGCGCTCGTAGGCGAGGAACTCAAAACGGTCCCGAAAGAAACGCGAGCGACTATGCCTGTTGCCAAGCGGCCTGCTCGCGTTGCTTTTTCGTCAGCGTTTTGTGCTGCGTTTTGGCAAATTGCATCGCGTTTCGCAGATGGCGAAATTGCGAGTCTACCTTAGGCATCGGCTCACTGGTCTGTGGGGGAGACGCGGGTTTGTTTGTAATTGCCCGCCACACCAGCCACGCAATGCCAGCGAAAAGCAGGATGAGGAACAAGTCTTTCATAACGAGATTGATCTTCCCGAATTTCGAGTGGACGCCAAGGGCGGGAAGAGTTACGTCAGATCAAACTGTTTTAATACCCAGCGCGCTCGACGCGGGGTTGTTTATCCACACGCGGTAGCGGTTTGTTTTTTTCAGACTCCCACCGTAACCTTCTTTGGGCGCCCGCCAAGTTTTCCATTTTCCGCCGCAGCCTTTGCCTTCGCCGCTGAAGTCACACTGCCGCCCAATTTACCAATCTCGGCCATCCATTTTCTTGTACCGAGAACGCCTTGGAGAAGGCTTGGCACATACAGGTCCACATCAAGTCTCGGCCAATGAAGCCCAAGGCCCCGAGCCTCAATCTGGATCTCCGCGAGGTCTTTGGAACTGCCATTTTCCAGGCCTTGAGCAAGCCTCACCGGAAAGCGAACCTCGACGCCGGAATTCAACTCAACGAAAATCATGCCGGCACGATAGCGAGCGGCAACCGCAACAGGACCGTGTTTGATAATGTCAGCGCCCTTTGCACGAGCACGTTCCAGGCGAGACTTGCTAATAAGTTCCATGGATTGACCTCCATTTCAGGCAAAGCTGCACCAACTGTGCCGCGATGGCCGCCGCAATTCTTTTCAACTCTGGTCCGGAAAACCCGTGGGCCTCTCGAAGTTCGGGCGGCCCATTGGGACAGTTTAGTTCGAATACTGAAAACTCGTTCCCCCGGATTGCATGCACATGCGCCGGCCGATGGTCGTTCAGATAAATGACGATGCGAATGTTCCGAATCCAGACGATCGTTGGCATGAAGAAGTCTACCATAACCTAAGAACGGTTGGGTTATATCATGAAATGTTAAAATGATCTCTCCTTGCGACGGCCGCAAAGGTGCCTCTCGAGACGTTTCGAGTCTCGCTGGATACGTGCTCGGCGTGTGCCAGTTGAAGGCTTTACAACTTGCGTCTACAAAGACAGCTGAGAATTGCCAAAGCACCGGCGTTGTCTTCGTGATCAACTTCCGGCCGGCGCTTGTCTGGGGATACGAGCCCCTTTACCGCGCGGCGATCCAGGATACTTTCCGCGCTCTCGGTGAGCCGCCCGACTACCACATCGCCATTCTCACAGGTCGCGTCGCATGCACCTCGGAATTCGCGGGTTCGGATGACGTTGTTTACCCGGGATGGATTGACTAAGAGCATGTCGTGCCGCAAGCCAGCTAACACCCGCGTCTAGCGCGGACCGGTAAGGCAGTATAAAGACTTCCGACCAGTGCCCGGATTTGCCCAGGTCGGGGAGCCGGTCAAGACTCGAACCTTACTTGATGCTAGCAACCATAAAGCCTGTTCGCTGGTTCCGGGTTTATGGCTTTCCTTGGCGTGGAAATTTAAAAAATCTTGACGGTGAATCCCTAATCCAACCACCGCGAAGCGGCTTTCTCCGCTAGCGCGAACGCCTGCGTGCCGGCGCCGACCATGCCGGAATAGCGCGAGAAGAACAAATAGCCGTCGAACGTCGCGTCTATGCGAGTTTCACGCCGGCTGCAACAAGCGCAGTCTTGAGCGGGCGATCGCCGCATGCGACGGGCAGGCGTAGTTCGAGCGCAAGCGCGAGATAGCAGGCGTCGTAAGCGGTCAGTCTGTATCGTCTCGCCAGCTTGCGTAGTTCCGATACGCCGAGATTCAACGGATGCGCGACGGGGTTGAGGCGGCTAAGCACCTCAGCCGCGGCTTCGGCGCCGTGCTCATTCAATATTCCACGGCGCTCCAGCACGACCAGCACGTTGGTGACTTCCGCGGCAAAGATCGCCGGCACGTGGTACGGTTCGCGCTTTGCGCGGAGCCGGATGCGCCTCGTGTACGTAGTCGCCTGACTAGGGACGACCCAGGCAATTGCGACGGATGCATCGAGTACGAACGCCACTACAGGCGTCCCTCCGCGATCAGATCCGCGATCTTGAACCGGCCTTTCACTTTCAGTTTCTTGCGCAACGCCTCTGCCTCGTCGAGCACCGCCGAGCGATCCCACGCCGATTCCTTCACCGGCACGACTTTAGCCACTACTCGCCCGCGTTTGGTGATTACGGTCGAACGGCCGGATTGTGCGCGCTCGATCAGCGCCGAGAAATGCGCTTTGGCGTCGTAAATGCTCAGTTTGTCCATAGCCTTAGACTCCTGACTAGTCAGATCGACGGAGTCTACACCGGGACCTGTCCCCGCGCAACGCGATGATCCAAGATTCTCTTCGCGCCCTTAGCGATTCAGGAGTTGCCGGTGTTTACCTTTGCGTCCTCCGCGTCCTTTGCGGCGAGGCTTTACTCCAGCCATCGCGAAGCCGCGGCTTCGGCGAGCGCGAAAGCCTGCGTGCCGGCGCCGACCATGCCCGAGTAGCGCGAGAAGAACAGATAACCGTCGAACGGCGCGTCGATTGTCTCGATCACTTCGTAGGTATACAGGTCGATCACTTCGCCGAGGCGCGTGCCGCCTTTGACGAGCTTGCCGAGGTCGGCGGGCTCTTCGAAGTGCGAAACGAGATAGCCGCTATTGCGCGGGCGCAGTTCGCGCCGCGCCTTGGTGTCGAAATGGATTTGCCGCGGCGGCGCGGGTTTGCCGTCCAGCATGCCGAGGTGCCGCAGCATGCCGGCTGAGCCGTTCACCATCATGTCCGTGTAGTAGCGCGATGCCGCGGGCCCGAGATAACAGCCGCCGACTTCCGGGTTGACCGCGACCACGCCGCGCGAATTCAGATAGTGCGACGCCGAGCCCGCGAATTCGTTTTCATGCACGAACGGCGCGCCGAAGGCGCGCGCGAGCGCGATGTTTTTTTCCTTGAGTTCCGCGGACGCCTTGCTGTTGTGGTCGACGCGCGCCTGCAGCCGTCCGCCGCTGCCGCCCGAGTGAAAGTCGATCAGCGCGTCGACGTGATGCAATACGTGTTCGGTGATGACGGCCGCGATCATCTGCGTCGTGTTGCCGCGCGCGTTGCCGGGATAGACTTCGTGCAGATCGGTGCGGCCGTGCTGTTCCGGCGTGAGTCGGCCGAAGCCCGCGGTCGCCATCGGATTGGCGACCGACACCAGCGCGATCCGGCCGTTGAGTTTGGCGGTGTCGAGCGCGTTGATGAATTCGCGGATCGCGATGGTGGCGAGAAATTCGTCGCCGTGGGTGTTGGTGATGATGCCGAACGTGGGGCCCTTGCGCCGGCCCGTGATGACGTGCAGCGGCAGCGTCAATTCCGCGCCGTTCAGCATCGTCGTCACCGGCAGCCGCGTGAACGAGCGGCCTTCTTTTTGTTTTGCCCACAGCGGGGTGGCTTGAGTGGTCATGTGACGAGTGATGGTGATGGGTGATAGTAATCGGGGAATCGTAAATTGTGAATCGTGAGTCGCAAATCGGGAATGGTGGAGGCATTGCACGCATTGCACATTGCACATTGCACATTGCACATTACATATCACTCATTACTCATTGCCCATTACCCATTACTGCTTCACGCCGGAAACCGAAACACCAGCGACGGCTCTTCCATGCGTTCGCGCGGCTTTCTGATGCGCTCGGCCATCGCCAGCGCGAAGGGCGCGGTCTCGAGCAGTATCGCGGTCTGCACGTCGTTCAGTTTGAGTCCCGCGCGCTCGGCGGTGCGCAGCACGAAGTCGCGCGTCTTCGCATCGAGATCGGCGGCCACCGGTTCGTTGCCCTTGGGCGTCAGCTTCGGTTGCGGCGTGCCCGGCGTGAGTTGCGGATGGCGCGTGTGCCAGTCGGTCGCCTGTTGATAAGCGTGGCCGGCGCGCAGCACGGTCGCCTCGTTGAATGGCGCGCCGATCAACTGCATGCCCAATGGGAAGTCCGCCGCTCATGCCCACCGGCAATGCGAGCGACGGTCCGCCCCACACGTTCGACGGCGTGAAGACATTGGACTTCTGCCAGAAGTTGACGGTCCTGTGCGCATCGAGCCGCGGCGCCGGGCCGAAACCGGCGGCGAGCAGCACGTCGTATTTCTCGTACAGCGGCCGCACCGCGGCCATGATGCGCCGGTGCTCGCGCGACGCCTGCACGTAGTCCGACGACTGAAAGAGGCACGCGGGCAGCACGCGGCCCAGAAAATCGCGTCCGAAATCGCCGGGCCGCGTCTTGAGATTGTCGTAGTGGATCGAGTAGATCTCGCTTTCGCCGATGACGACCTTGGTGTCGAAAGACTCCTGCATCGGGCGCGTGTGGCAGTCCTCGACGTTCGCGCCGAGCTTTTTGAACGTCGTCGATGGCTTCGTCCATCGCGCGCGCCAGATCGGGATGCGCGGGCATGTCCTGTTCCCAGTAATGGCGCAGCACGCCGATGCGGAGATTCTTGATGCCGCCCGCCAGCGCCGCGCGGTAGTCGGGAATCGTCGTGCGCGATGCTGCCCGCGTCCTGCGCATCGAAGCCGGCGATCGCCTGCAGCAGGATCGCGCAGTCTTCGACCGTGCGCGCCATCGGCCCGCAATGATCGAACGTGAACGAATTCGGAATTACG
>CAVZWF010000002.1:0-155344 GCA_963778865.1 uncultured beta proteobacterium
AGAGGAGGCGGAAGCAGAAAAGAAAGACCGGGACGAGCAAATGTGTACTTACAGTTTAATGTTAACCAATTGCCAGGAGCAACTCGAAGCTGCCAAATGGCGGCTTTCTGCAATGACAGGAACCGGCATGGTCGGGGTCGTCACGTTACCGCTTTTGCTGGATCTCACCAACAGCTTCTTCGTAGCAGAGCAGGACATCGCCAAGACGAGAATCCAAATCGAGCAATTGGATCTCAACTTGCTCCAGGCAAAGGAACGGCGGAATCAGCAGATTCGTGAAAAGGAATTCCAAAAACACCAGGGTGCCGGGCTGTTTGCTGACGAATATCTACCAGCGCGACAGCGAAATTCGCAGCCCAATCAGTGGGACGGTGTTGGAGATCACCGTAAAACCGAGTCAGCTGGTCAATGCCAACACGCCAATCCTGAGCCTGCAATCCGAACAGGAGAAACTCGAAGCCTGGCTTTTCCTGTCGTCCGCCGAGGGCAAACGCGTGGCGACAAATATGGAAGCGCAACTGGCCCCAGTTTCAGTGAAAAAGGAAGCCTTTGGGATGATAGTCGGGAATGTGACTTCGGTTTCGGCGATGCCAGCGACGCCTCAATTGCTGTTGCGAATCCTGCAAAACCCAACGCTGGTCGCGGAGTTTTCGGGCAGCAGGGCGCCCCAATCTATGCCGTGGTGGACCTTAAAATCGCCACGAACACCAGCGGATTCCAGTGGACCTCGCGCAAAGGGCCTGAGATGCGGATGACCAGCGGCACGTTATGCGAAGGCACGATCACCCTCACCACTCGCAGCCCGATGAGCCTCGTGTTGCCATTGGTCAAGAACAGCATAGGCCTTTAGCACCCCATGGCATCGCCGCAACCGAAGGCAGTTCCTAAGCCGCGGACACGGCGAGTGCACACGCCAACGGTACTGCAGATGGAGGCGGTGGAATGTGGCGCGGCCTCCCTGGCAATTGTGCTGGGTTATTACGGGCGTATTGTGCCACTGGAGGAGTTGCGAGTGGCCACCGGGGTCTCTCGCGACGGTAGCAAGGCCAGCAACGTGGTGAAAGCAGCGGCCCAATATGGGTTGGAGGCCCACGGCTACAGCAAAGAAACCGACGAATTGAGAGAACTGGAGCTGCCTTTCGTCATCTTCTGGAACTTCAATCATTTCCTGGTCGTGGAGGGCTTCGGCAAAGGGGTGATCTATCTCAATGATCCTGGAGCGGTCCACGCCAGGTCTCCAACGAGGAATTTGACCAATCTTTTACCGGGGTGGTGCTCTGTTTCACGCCGCTGCCAGGCTTTGAGAAAGGCGGCCAAAAGCCCAGTCTGCTGGCAGCGCTCAAGAGCCGTCGAGGGGTTCGGAGACGGCGTTGGCCTATGTCGTGGTGGCGGGTTTGGCTTTGGTAGTGCCGGGGCTAGTATTGCCGACTTTTTGAAGGTTTTTGTCGATGACTTTCTGGTTGAGGGGAGGAAAGAATGGATGGTGCCTTTGCTGGCCGGCATGGGCATGACCCTGTTATTGCGAGCCGGCTTGCTCGCACTGCAATCGAAGTACTTGATGCGGATGCAAGCCAAGCTAGCGATCACCACAGCCAGCAAGTTTTTCTGGCACGTTTTGCACTTGCCCATCGAGTTTTTTACTCAACGCTATGGGGGCGAAATCGGCTCGCGCTTGCCCATTAACGATTGGGTGGCGCACCTGCTTTCCGGGCAATTGGCTACCACGGTGCTCGACCTGGTGATGGTGGTTTTTTTGGGTGTTGCTTATGCAATACGATGTGGGACTGACGTTGGTAGGAATCGCGGTGGCTCTGATGAACGTCATCGCGCTGCGGTATTTCACTCGCCGGCGGGTGGATGCCAACGGGCGTTTGCAACAGGACGAGGGCCAGTTGATGGGCACCTCGATGAACGGTCTGGGCTGCGCAAATGCGATCACCGGTATCAGCAGGCAACTTCCGCCGATCCAGGACAATGGATTCAGAAAAATACGCGGCATGGCCCCTCCTTTTTTAACGCGCGCGGCCAACGACAATCTGCATTCGCATTCGACTTGCATCATCGCATCTGCGAAAGATCGCGATCTGGCGAGTTTTAGCGAGCTAGATTAATTTCACCAACTGCTTGCCGAAATTTTTTCCATTTAGGAGCCCGATGAAAGCCGCCGGCGCGGCTTCGAGCCCGTGCGCGATGGTTTCGCGGTACTTGAGCCTGCCGGAGTGGACCAATTCGCCGAGTTCCTTCAATGCGGGTTTCCAGAGATCGAGATGGTCCGAGCAGATGAACCCGCGCAACTGGATGCGGTTGACGAGGAAGGAGCGGAAGTTGCGCACCGTCAAGGCGTCCGGATGGTTGTAACCGGAAATCTGACCGCATAGCGCAATGCGCGAAAACGCATTCATCTGCGTGAGCACGCTGTCGAGTATCGGCCCGCCGACGTTGTCGAAATAAACATCGATGCCCTTGGGGCAGGCTGCGGCAAGTTCCCCATCGAGATTTCCCGCCTTGTAGTCGATGCAGGCGTCGAACCCCAACTCGCGCGCGACGTAATCGCACTTGGCGCGGCCGCCGGCGATGCCAACGACGCGGCAGCCTTTAAACTTCGCAAGCTGGCCGGCAACGCCGCCGACCGCGCCGCTCGCCGCGGAAACAACCACGGTCTCACGGGACGTGGGCCGCCCGAACTCGTTGAGCCCGATCCACGCGGTGACTCCCGGCATGCCGACCGCGCCGAGATAAGCGGAGAGCGGCACGTAAGCCGGATCGATTTTGCGCACCCCGCCGCCGTCGCTTTTGCCGTAGAGCTGCCAGCCCGTGCGCGTTTCGACGAAATCGCCGGCTTCATATTTTTCGTGGCGCGAGTCGATTACCTCGCCAACCGCCGTGCCGACCATCACTTCGCCGACCTCCGCCTTTTTGGCGTAGGATTTGGCGTCGTCCATGCGCCCGCGCATGTACGGGTCGAGCGACATGTAATGCGCTCGCACGACGAATTCGCCGTCGCCCGCGGCCGGCATGTCCGATTCGACGATGCGGAAGTGACTCTCCTCGACCGGCCCGCGCGGACGCGCAGCCAGCAGCACTTGCTTGTTTTTCATTCTGGCTCTCCGTGTGCGACGCGATTGCGGCAGACATAATACATGCACCCGACGCGCCGCGGATGCAACGCGGCACTCGTAGTGACACTGCCGCCGCGGCTGCAACCGATGGACGGGGGAGTTCATGCATGGATATCAAAACGACAGGCCTCGCGGCGTTGCTCACCGACGCAACGCTCCGCATGATGGGGCTCGCGTTTCCTGCCAGCGTCGCGGCTGCGGCATATCCCGAAAAGCCGGTGCGCCTGCTGGTCGGTTTTTCCGCGGGAGGCAGTGCGGACCTGTCCGCGCGCACGGTCGCGAAGAAGCTGGGCGAAGCGCTGGGGACGACGATCGTCATCGAAAACCGCGGCGGCGCCGGCGGCAGCGTTGCCGCGCAGACGGTCGCCAACGCGCGGCCCGACGGCTACTCGCTCCTGTGGGGAAGCACCGGTGCGCTGACCGTCATCCGCATCCTCGAGAAAAACCTGCCTTACAATCCGGAAACCGCATTCGCGCCGATCGGCATGTCACTCACGTTTTGCAATGCGCTGATCGCGCGCAATGATTCCCCGCTGCAATCGGTGGCGCAGTTGATTGCGCTCGCCAAGGAAAAACCGGGCGAATTGAATTACGGGACTCAGGGCATAGGCTCCGCGGGTTATCTCTCCGGCGTGTTGCTGATGAACATGACGGGCGCGCGTTTCGCGCACGTGCCCTACAAGGGCGCCAGCGAGATTCTCACCGCCGTGCTCGGCGGAGAATTGCAGGTCAGCTTCATCAGTTCCACCGCTGCGGGAACTCTGCGCAACCGCCTGAAGATCTTCGCGGTGACGAGTCTCAATCGCAACGCGAGCCTGCCCGACGTGCCGTCGATGCATGAAGCCGGCATCAAAAACTACGATGCGACGTTCTGGTACGGGTTGCTCGCACCCGCCGGCACGCCGGCGCCGCTCGTGAACGCGCTGAACCGGCATTTGCGCGGCGCATTGGCGAACGCGGAGGTGATCCAGACGGTGCAGAGCCAGGGTCTGGACCCCGCGCCGTCGTCGCCGCAGGAATATGCGGCGCGCATGCGGGCAGACTACGCGAAATGGAAGATAGTGATCGACGGCACGTGAGTTTGCGCCGGTTTCAATCGTCACTCGGCCTTGAGGCCGGCGTCCTGTATGACTTTGCGCCACGCGGGGACTTCGCGCGCAAGTTGGCGGCGCAAGTCGTCCGGCGTTCCCGGCAGCGGGGTTGCGCCAAACGTGAGCAGGCGCTCCCGCATGTCCGGCGCATTGACGATCGCGAGTATCTCGGTATTGAGCTTCGTCACGATCTGCGGCGGCGTCTTGGGCGCGCAGTACAGGCTGAACCAGCCGCTGGTGTCGAAGCCGGGCAATCCGGATTCGGCGAGCGACGGCACCTCCGGCAGGATAGGCGAGCGCTTCGCGGTGGTTACCGCGAGAGCATTTAACGCGCCGAGCCGCACGTGTGGTGCCAGCACCAGCACATTGTCGATTGCGAGCTGGAGCCGCCCGCCGAGTATGTCCGGCATCATTGCACCGGTGCCCTTGTACGGTATGAATACCATCTCGATGCCGGCCAGGCGCTTGAACATCTCTCCGCTCAGGTGCTGCACCGTGCCCGGTGTGGATGCGCCCCACGAAATTTTTCCCGGGCGCGGCTTTGCGTAGGCGATCAGCTCCTGCACGGTTTTTACACCAATCGACGGATGCGCGACCATGACATAGGGCGCCGTTGCGACCAGCGCGAGCGGTTCGAGGTCGCGCTGCACGTCGAATTTGGTGTCCTTGTAAAGACTGCCGACGATGCTGATCGACGAACCCGATACCAACAGCGTGTAACCGTCGGGCTGCGACTTCGACACGATTTCCGCGGCGATGATCCCGCTGGCGCCCGGACGATTGTCGATGACCACCTGCTGGCCGAGGCGCTCTGAAAGTTTCGCGCCAATGAGACGGCCGACAAGGTCGGTGCTGCCGCCCGGCGTGAAGCCGACGATCAACCGGATCGGCCGCTGCGGATAGTCCTGTGCTTGTGCCGACGCGGGCCACAACACTACGTTGCACACAAGCGCTCCCGCCATAGCGAACGATTTGAGCCACAAAGGCTTCATGATCTTGCTTTCTCCAATCGCATCAAGGCAGCCACGGCGCGCCGTCCTTGCGCAGTATCGGCACCGTCACGTTCTGCGACGCCAGCCGCGTCTGCACCGACAGGCTGTGCGTGCCCGTGCCGCCCATCACCACGATCACGATATCTTCCGGCTTTTCCGCGATCGGAACCCGGAATTCCGGATCGGAAGCGGCATTTTGCCGGAGAAGTTTTTTGCTGAAGCTCGTCAGGTTGCCGCGCGGAATGCTGCCGAACGGCAGGCGCCCGTGTTCCCAGATGTAGCGCTTGACCTCCGCCTTGCTGTAACCGCCGTTGGCCAGGAGGCGCGCGTGCTGCGGACACAGGATCAGCACAGGCTGGCCTTCGCCGTTGGTATTGCGGTTGCCGACGTAAGGAATCGACAGCGCCAGCGTGCACAGCAATTCCTGCGCGTTCTGGCTGCCGCCGTTGTCGTCTATCATCGCGGCCGGACACGCTGGAATCAAGGTGACGGTGCTGGTCTCAGCCGCGTACCCGCGTTCGACGTGCAGCGGCTCCCATGGATTCTCTTCCTCGTTCTCCGCGATACAGTGTACGAAGCGCGCGATGTGTCCCTGGGTATGGATGTTGATCGAACCCGGCGTGCCGCCGACGTTGATCATCGTCAACTGCAGCGCGCGCCCGATGGTGCTGGTGCTGTGCCAGCGGCTGCCCGTGTGGTTGTAGCCGCAATTCAGATCGATGGCCGCGCGCACCGGGCCGTTGACTATCGGCAGCGGCGACGTGTTGTGGGTCGATGTCTGCACGGCGTCGAGATTGAACGCGGGTTCGGCGACGCCCTTCACGCAGGCGAGCAACACCGGCATGTACTCGGGCCTGCAGCCCGCCATTACCGCATTGGCGGCGATCTTCTCGACCGTCGCCAGTCCCTGTTTGGGCGCGAGCGTGCCGATCACGTCCGCAGCCTGCCATCCGAGCGCGCGCTCGGCGTAACCGGTCATCAACGCCACCCGCGCCTCGGTCGGCGGCACGATGGGCAGGCCATCGGTGAGATCGCGGCTCAAAAACCACTCGTTGATGGCTTCCCACGAATCGTCAAGTTCCAGCACCGGCGCGTCAGTCACTGCGATGTTCATGCGGACTCCGTGCCCGCATCGCTTTGCGCGCGCCTGCGCGCGGCGGGGTGAACGTAGTCCACGCGGGTGTGTTGCGCCAACACGCCCTGCCCGGTCAGTTGCTCGACGATGGCCGGATACGCCGAGCGCGCGAGCGCGCGCACCTCCATCGGCGTCAGGTCATTCAGCGGATGCGGCGTGACGATGAGCGGCAGTTCGTCCAGCTGCAGGTTTTTCGCGGCCAGCCGCGCGTGCGTGAGAAACGCCGCCGACACGACGGTCGAGGTCGGCACGCCGCGTTTTTCCAGATACGCCGAGTCGTGGATACACCACGACGTACAGCCCCCTCAATCGCCCCACGCGTTGACCAGCGCCTGGACCTTGCCGTCGAGTTCGTGCGCGATCAGCTTGCTCGACGTGAAATTTTTCCGCACTACATGCGTCCTGATCCCGCTGTATTCGGCGCGCACCATCTCCTCGATGTACTGGATGAAAAGGTTGGCGTTGGGCTTGATGTTGTCGATGAAGCCGATCGACTTCCCGTTAAGCGTGTCGAGCCGCCGCGCGAGTGCGCCGCGCTCGACCGCGCGCTGTCCCACCGGATTGACGATTCTTACGGTATTCGCTGCCGTCATGCTGATCTCCTTGCTGTTGCCCGCCGTGTACTTTGTCACGCTTCGCGATTCACGACTTGCGACTCACGATTCATTTGCCCTGCTCCTGCATCCACCGCAATCGCAGATCGACGCACTCGTGCTCGAGCACGCCGGTCACGATCTCGAGCGGGCGGCGCGTGAGCGCCAGAAACGTTTCCACCGAGTAGTCGCCCGTGTCCTGTCGCTTTAACGCGGCGTGCCGCGCGCCCAGCACGACACGCCCGATTTTCGCCTCGAGTATCATCCACAGGCACATCGGGCACGGCTCCAGCGTGGAGTAAAGTGTCGCGCCCGCCAGTTCGAGCGTATCGAGCTTGCGGCAGGCGGCACGTATCGCCGCCACCTCGGCGTGCGCGCTCGGGTCGCGGTCGGCGTATACCGAATTGCGGCCGCTGCCGATGATGGCGTCATCCCGTACGATGATAGATGCGACCGGCCGGTTCCCGGCGGCGTAAGCGCGGCGCGCGTCCGCGAACGCGATTTGCATGTAATCCTGGTGATTCATCACACCGTGACGCCTGCGCGTGCGGATGTCCGCATTGCCCGCAAGCCTACTCGATCTTCACACCGGCCTGCTTCACGGCCTTGCCCCAGCGCGCGATTTCGACCTTGAGAAACTCCATCGCTTCGCGCGGCGTGTTGCCGAGCGGGTCGGTGCCGGCGCGCCCCAGCATATCGACCAGGTCTTTCGCCTTGAGCGCTTTGACCGTCTCGGCATTGATCTGATTGACCACCGCCGTTGGCGTTTTGGATGGCACGAGCAACATGTACCACGCGGTTGCCTCGTAACCCGGCACGCCGGACTCCGCGACGGTCGGCACATCCGGCAGCGACGTTACGCGCTTCGCCGATGTCACGGCGATCACGCGCAGCCGTCCGCTCTCGACCGCGCCGATCACCGCGAGCAGCGGGTTGATATAGAGCTGAACGCGGCCGCTGATCAGGTCGAGGACGGCGGGGCCGGTGCCTTTGTACGGCACGTGGTTCATCTCGACGCCCACCATGCCGCTGAACATCTCGGTGGCGAGGTGCGAAGCGGAGCCCGGCCCGGACGACGCGTAGGAGATCTCGCGCGGCTTGGCTTTGGCGAGTGCGATCAACTCGCGGATGTTTTTCACCGGCAGCGACGGCGCGACTACCACCGCGTACGCCTGCGTCGCGATCACCGTGATGGGCGTAAAGTCGCGCACGGCGTCGTACGGCAGCCGCGCCATCAGCGTCGAGTTGATCGCGTGCGAAGGATTGACGATGATCATCGTATGGCCGTCGGCGGACGCCTTCGCCACGAGATCGATGCCTATCGTCATGCCCGCGCCCGGGCGATTGTCCACCACCACCTGCTGGCCCCACGCCGCCGCGTACTTGGCGCCGAGCGAACGCGCGATCAAGTCCGAGCCGCCGCCGGTCGTGGTCGGCACGATGAAACGGATCGGCTTGGTCGGAAAACCCGTGCCTGCGCCGCTCGATGCGGCGTGCGCCGCAATGGCGCAGGCGCACGCGGCCAGCACGGCAGCCATACGCAGTATTCCGGAAAAAGGGTCGGACATGCGGCAATTATGACTGTAAATGGCCATGGCGCTTTCTCTAAACCGTCGCTACCGGCGTCACCGGCGAAACGGCGCCGCCGCGGTAGCTGTTGACTTGCCGCATTCAGTTCAGCAATTTCGGCGTGCCCTCGGTGCTGCCCGCCGTCAGGCCGGTCGGCAGCGTAAGCACGATGTCCCATTCGGCTTTGCCGACCGCGTCCTGCAAGAGCTTGCACAGGCCGTGCAAGAGCGTGTCATCCAACGCAAGATTCACCCCCGTGCCTTCGCGTGGCGCCAGCGCGAGCACGTGCTGCCCGGTATCGTTGCGGCCGGTGTTGATGCGCGCAACCACCAGCGGCTCGGCGCCGAGCGGCCGTTCGCGGCCGCTCGCCGCATAGGGCTTCGAGAAATCCGCTTTGGCCAACGCGCGCTCACGCTCCATGCCGAGCAGCGCCTGCCGCGCCTCGGGCGCCGCCTGCTGCGCGATGACGGGCACCGACGCGGCCAGTTGCAGGAGCCGTGGCCACAGGAGTTTGACGCAGCGCCGCGTCAGCCACAGCAATATCTCGCTCTTCTCGCCGCCGGCCAGCCGCATCAGCAGCCGGTCGTGCTCGGGGACAAAATCAATCGTAATTTGTTCCAGATTCATGGCGGCATTTTAAAACATTAATGCAGGCGGCCCGAAGTCCGCCGCGGTTTGCGCCGCTGCGCGCGTCACGCACGCGCGCTAAGCCCGCGCAGCGCCTCCGCGAATTTTGCAGCGTCCTGGTAACGGCCCTGCGGATTCTTCGCCAGCGCGCGGGCCACGATTGCATCGAACTCGGCGGGCACCTCTGGATTCACCTGCGAGGGCTTTAATGCCGGCTGGTTGACGATGCGGCTTAGCAGCACGTGGTCCTTGCACGGTGGATTCTCGAAGGGCGTCTTACCCGTGAGCATCTCGAACAGCACGACGCCGAGCGAAAAAATATCGGTGCGGTAGTCGAGGACCTGCCCCTGCGCCTGCTCGGGCGACATGTAATTCGGCGTGCCGATCACCGTGCCGGTGCGTGTCAAATCCGACAGCGGCAGGTGCGCGAGGCCGAAATCGCCGATTTTCGGGACGTTGCCGGGCGCGATCAATATGTTCGACGGTTTGATGTCGCGGTGGAAGATGCCGTTACTGTGCAGGCATTTCAATCCATCCGCAACCTGTGCCGCGAAATTGCTGGCCGTTACCCACGGCAATTGCGGCGTGAGTTTGAGAATTTTGCGCAAAGAGGTTTTGACCAGCTCCATGACGATGGCGATGCCATCGTCGTAATTGCCCGCATCGTAAACCGTCACGATGTTGGGGTGCGAGACGCCCGCCGCGACCCGCGCGTCGACCAGGAACCTTTCCTTCAGTTCCGCGTATATCCCGCCGCGGTTGAACTTCTTGAAGAGCTTGATCGCGACGTGGCGCCGCAGACTCTTGTCGTATGCATCATAGACTACGCTGGTCGCCCCTTCACCCAGCTTCTCGAGAAGCTCGAAACGTGCATTAAGCAACATCCTAGAATTCTCCCCGCACCATCCGCGGCCTGTTATCCGTAAATTCTGCGCCGCCCTTTGCCATCGAAAACATTCGACTGTCATCAACCATAATGGGATTCAGGCGCCAGCGGCGCGCAGGAGTCATCAGGATAGCAAAACCCGCGGGACTGCGCGCGGATAGACCCGCGGTGATCAGCGCGCCGGCGGCGCGCGGCTGACACGCGCGGCGCCCGCGCGGTACGGTGTCGGGCGCGGCGGAAGAAAACGCGTGGGCTGCACGCCGTACAGCGGGTACCTCGCGTAGGCCGGATAGTACGCCGGCGCGTAAGTTGCGTACAAGTCCTCGCAGCCCAACCGTCCCGACTGCACGCACTGCTCGTATCCCGACTGCGTCACGGCTATGCGCCCGACCGCGGAACGCTGCGGCTCGGGTTCGGCGAGCGCCTGGATGCTGCGCTCGCGCGCCGCCTTGACCGCCTGCAAGAGGCTGTCGTCCGGCGTGTATACGGAGAGGGTGTTGCCAACCCGGGTGAGTTTGTTGGCCGGCGCGGCGGCGGCGGGCGGCGCGTTGGAGTAATTCGTAACCCCGCGCTCATCGATCCATTTGAACAATTCCGCCCACGCCGGCGCGGCCAGGGTGGTCGCGGCGAGGAAGATCAGCGGATGGACTACGTTACGCATCGTGTGCCTAATAAGCTACTTTACTCCTGACCGGTGCCCGAAGGCAAAGGCTGCCCGCGCGCAGCATGCACGCGAGTGCCGGGGGCAGTCCCATGAAAACCGGTGACGGGTGCATGGTGAATCGGGCATCGTGGACGCGCTTCACCCGTTCCCGTCACTCATTGCCTATTCGGGTTTGATGCCCGCGGCCTGTACCACGCCGCCCCATTTGTCGTACTCCCGCTTGTGTATCGCGCCGAGTTCTTCGGGTGTGCTGCTCATGGCGGTGGCGCCCTGACTCTGGTTGAAGCTTTTCACATCGGGGTTGTTCATCACCTTGACGACTTCGGCGTTGAGTCTCGCGATGATCGCCTTCGGCGTGGCGGCGGGCACATATAACGCGTACCAGTTATACGCCTCGACCTGCGGGAAGCCGCTTTCGCTCATGGTCGGCACCTCCGGCAGACTGGGCGAGCGCTGCCGCGTGCCGACGGCGAGCGCGCGCAGCTTGTCGCCTTTCACCTGCTGCATCAATACCGGCAGATCGGCGAAGACAAGTTGCAACTGTCCGGCGATCAAATCCATGGTGGCCGGCCCCATGCCCTTGTATGGAACATGCACCATCTGGATATTTGCCGCGCTCTTCAAAAGCTCCCCGGCGAGGTGCGGCGTGCTGCCGGTGCCCGAGGAACCGAAGTTCAACTGGTTCGGCCGCTGCTTGGCCAGCGCGACGAGTTCCTTCACCGACTTCACCGGTAGCGACGGATGCACCGCCAGCAGCTCGGGCATGGTCACGAACAGGCTCACCGGCGCGAAATCCCTGAATACGTCGAATGGCTGCTTGGCGTAGACGTGCGGGCCGATCGCGAACCCGCCGCCGGAGGCAACCACCAGCGAGTAGCCGTCAGCGGGCGACTTGGCGACGTTGTCGGTGCCGATCATGCCGTTGGCGCCGCCGCGATTGTCCACCACCACTGGATTGCCCATCGCATCGGTCAATTTTTGCGCCAGCGGGCGCGTCGTCATGTCGATCGGACCGCCGGCCGGATACGGCACGACGATGCGGATCGGCTTGTTCGGATAGTTCTGCGCCAACGCGAGCGTTGCCGCGCCCGCAAGCGCAAGCAGGCCGGCCGCCCTTACGAATCTGTGCATGCGTCCTCCGTGATTATTATCGTGATGCGTAACGAGTAATGGGTGATGAGTAATGAGTGAGGATCGAGGAGTTTACGCATTCCCCATCACCCATTACTCATCACGCATCCCCCGTCACTCATCACCCATTACCCAAAACAGTCTCAGTCGAAGCTGACGATCTCGACCCAGTTGGAGCCTTTGCCGGTCGGGTACTTGTTGACGAACTTGAGCGCGCCGCTGGCCTGATCGATGGCATAGACCGAAATGGTTTCCGATTTTTCTCCGCTCGCGACGAGAAACCTGCCCTTGGGATCGATCGCGAATCCGCGCGGCTGGCGTTCGGTCGGCGTGCTCGCCAAATACGTGAGCTTGCCGCTCGCGCCATCGACGCTGAACGCCGCCAGCGTGCTGCTGGTGCGCTCCGTGATGTACAGGAACCTGCCGTTCGGCGTCAGGTGGATGTCCGCGGCCCAGATATCGTTGTCGGTGTTGCGCGGCGGCGGCCCGCCGGGCGCGCCGACCGCCCCGCGCGGCGCGCCGGGCACGAGCTTGGTATCCGGCGGCAGCCCGGACGCCGAACTCACTTCCGTCAACAGCCCGGTCTTGCCGTCGAGCGCGAAGGTCGTGACCGTGCCATGCAGTTCGCTCAACACGTACAGAACTTGTTGTCGCTGAGACGTGATGAAATGGCGCGGTCCCGTGCCTGCCTTCATCAGGTAAACCGCGGGCGTGTTCGAGTTCAGCCGGCCGGACTTCGCATCGAAGGTGAACTGGAAGACCTGGTCGCTGCCGAGCGTCGGCACATAGGCGAACTTGTTGCTCTCATCGACGCGGATCGAGTGGGCGTTGCGCCCCACCGGGATCACCTGCAGAGGCTCGGCGGCAACGCGCCCGTCGGCGCCGACCGCATTGACGCTGACAAGGTGCGCGCCATAGGACGCGCCGAACAGAAAGCGCCCGGTCTTGTCGAGCGAGATGTACGGAAAGCTCTCCGCCAGCGGCGAGCGTCGACAGATGCGTCAGCGCGCCCGTGCCGGGATTGATGGAATAAGCGTGCACCGAAAACGGCTTCGACCGCGACGCCGCGTACAGAAAGCGGCGGTCCGGACTCACTGCCATCGGCATGACCACGTTCGCCGCCTTCGCGCGCGCGCCCGGCTGCAGTTCGCCCGAGTCGAGCATGCCGGTAGGCGCCGATGTCGCCATCGTCGGCGTTCGAGACGTAGACGAATGTTGCCGCCAGCGCCGGCGTGCCGCCGACCAGCGACTGCCAGTGCCGCCACGGTGATTCCCCTTTTCAAAGTCGCGAAAGCTTGCATGGTTTCCTCCTTGTGTTGTTGGTAGCGCAATAAGCAGGGCCGCGTTTATTCTAAATGATTAAAGCCAACGGCCGGGCGCCAGGTTTGATGCAGGTCAATCCCCGCTCCCGTGCACCGTGCAAAGATGACGATGGAAGCGTGGGCCTCACGCGCCATGTTGATCGTCAACTTGCGCACCCGGAGATAATAACACCATGGATCCGCTGATAACGATGGAAGTGACGCGCTGGAACCAACTGCAGTTGCCGACCATCGCGGCTGCCGCCACCGAGGCACTCGAAGACGGCAAGGTGCTGTTCATGCCGCAACTCGAATTCAATCTCTTCCCGGGCGAAGAGTCCGTGCTTGAGCCGAAATGGCTCACGCCGGGCGCCAAGAATATCTTCTACGATCCGCGCGTCGGCGCGATCGGGCATACCTCGGCGACCGGCGCCGACCGCGGGAAGCTCACGCGACTGCTCGAACGCTTTTCAAAACGGGCCTACCAGCTGGCGACTCACGTATGCCCGGACTACGCGCCGCACCTGCGCTTTGGTCTCACCAGTTTGCGGCCGGCAGAAGTGCGCGGCCGCGCGATTTCGCGCAGGAAGGACGACACGCGCCTGCACGTCGACGCGTTCGCTTCGCGTCCGACCGGCGGGATGCGCATCCTGCGCGTATTTCACAATGCCAACCCGCGCGGCGAGCCGCGCGTGTGGGATCTCGGCGACCCGATACGCACGGTCGCGCAGATTTATCTCGACCGCGTGCCGCCGCAGCTGCCGGGCAGCGCGTGGCTCCTGGAGCGGCTGGGCATCGTGAAAGGGCGGCGCAGCGAGTACGACCACATCATGCTCAACCTGCACGACAAGGGCAAGCTCGACGACGTCCACCAGCGGGTGGGCGCGCGCACGCGCATCGAGCTGCCGGCGCATTCAACATGGATGGTATTCACCGACGGCGTTGAGCATGCGGTGCTCGACGGCCAGCATCTGCTCGAGCAGACGTTCTACCTGCCGGTAACCGCGATGCGCGACGAAGGCAAGGCGCCATTGCGCGTGCTTGAAAAGCTGGCGCACCGCGCGCTCGCCTAGCACGCTCACGCGCGTCCCGTGCGCACGGCATCGCGGCGGTCGCCGCCCGCAAGCTCGCTCAGTCGATCGCCGAGTGAACCAGATTAGCCACGAGATCCAGCCGGCGGCTGTGCCACGGGTCGGGAATGCGGCTGTTGGAGAGGTAGGCGAACGACACGCCGGACTCGGGATCGCCCCAGCAATAGGATGAACCCACGCCGCCGTGCCCGAAGGTGCGCGGCGAAGCGAGCGTGCCTAGTCCGCGTATCGTTTCGGTGGTTCCGCGCACGTGCACGCCGAGGCCGCGATGCATCGGCATGCCCATGCCTCCGTCGACCATGTCCCCCGTGTGATTGCGGGTGACGAATTCGATCAGGCGGCGCGAGTAAAGACGCGTGCCGTTGAGCTGCCCGAAGTTCAACATCATCTGATAAAGCGCGGCCATGCCACGCGCCGTCGCGAAGCCGCCGCTGCTCGGAATTCCGGCGCGGCGATAAGGCGCGGTGTTCTCTTCCGCGAGCGCGCGCTGGCTGCCGTCCGCGCCCGGCTCGTGTATGGTGGCGACACGGCCGTGTTCCACATCAGGCAGCCCGACGAAGATGTCGCGCGCAAGTCCGAGCGGCTCTATGATCCTTTGCCGCAGAAAATCGCGGTAGTCCCGGTCCGTCACGGCCTCGATCAGAAGTGGCCGCGGTCCAGAATGCGGACTTGGGGTGATAGTGCAGGCGCGAGCCCGGCGTCCATTCGAGCGTGAAGTCGCAGACCTGGCGGCGCATCTCGGCGTGGTCGGTCCAGCCTTTCGGATGAGACCGCCTGGCTGGGAAAGCCCGCGCGATGGCTCAAAACCTGCGCGAGCGTGATGTCGGCCTTGCCATGCCGCGCGAACTCGGGGATATGATCGGCAATGCGGTCGGCGAAGCGCAGCGCACCGTCCGCGACGAGCGCCCAGATGCCGGCCGCGGTGATCACCTTGGTATTCGAAAACAGCAGCCACAGCGTGTCGGCGTTCGCCGCGGCGGCGGGGCTGATCGAGGTTCGGCCAAAGCTTTCGAACAGCGCGAGCCGGCCGTGTCGCGCGAGCGCGATCTGCGCGCCCGGATAGCGGCCGTCCGCGATGTGGCGTTCGATCAACTCGCGCAGACGCGCGAGCGCGGGCTCATGCAAGCCGAGTTCGGCGGGGCTCGCCGGCTCAAGTGGAAAGCGTGCAGTGGTGCTTGCCTTGGGAATATCGGCCAGGTCATTCATTTGGATCTCCTCCGTCGCGCGCGAAATGCGCAGTTTACGATGAAACGCCGCCACCAATCGCAGAATTCTTGCCGGCATCACTCCTCCCTGATTTGCGCACGGAATTTCAGTCCGTTCGAATGCGTCAAACACCTTCCAGCACCGGCGTGCCCTTGCACTGCGTGCGATGCATGATGCGCCGCGTTGTGGGATCCAGCGCATCGCGGCGATGCATCGCGCAGCGGTTGTCCCAGATCAGGATATCGCCCAGCTTCCATTGATGGTGCCACGTGAATTCAGGCCGCGTGGCGTGCGCCCACACCGCGTCGAGCAGCGCTTCCGATTCCGCCAGCGACAGTCCGTTGATATAGGCATGCGGCCGGCGGCCGAGATACAGCGCGCTCTTCCCGGTTTCGGGATGCCTGCGTATGATCGGATGGCTGGGGCCCGGGCTCTCGCGCAAATCCTGCTCGGCAAGGTAGCCCTCGCGCAGCTGTCCGCCCGACGTATAGCGCTTGTCGTGCTTGATCGTTTTGTGCGCGAGTTCGCGAACGCAGCGCGGCCGGCAGCGTCTCCAGCGCCAGATACATGTTCGCGAAACCGGTATCGCCGCCGGCCGGCGGAATCTCCACCGAATAAAGCACGCTCAGGCTCGGCGGCACGTCGTTAAAAGCGCTGTCCGTATGCCACACCGCTTCGCCGTCGCCCAGGCCGCCGATGGCGACGCCATTTTCGATCACGTTGGAGATCACCGCGAGTTCCGGGTAGCGCTCGTCGCGCGGCTTCTGCCCGATATGCACCTGCGCGCCCGGCGTGAGTTCGCCGAAACGGCGGCCGAACGCGAGCAGATCCGCAACCGTGAGTTGCTGACCGCGTATCAGCAATACGAGATGTTCCAGAAACGCCTTGCGCACCTCGGCAAACGTAGCGGCATCCAGCGCTTTGACGTCACCGCATTCCACCTGCGCGCCGATGGCTTCGCATAGAGGAGTAACGCTGATTCGCCGGCGTAGCATACGACTGGTATTGGCTAACATTCCCGCCTCCTTGACTACCGACCTGGGGTTGTTTTCCGATTAACCTTTGCTCTTTCTGACAACCTGATCGGAATTCTCCCACCTTCTTGGGCCTTGACGCACGTTCTGTCAAACCAAAGTCTTTAGCGCGTGAATTCTGCGTCAAACCGGCGTGATCGACAGCCGTCCCGCGCCGCGCCCAGCGGTACAGGCGATGGGCCGGACAGTTTGACAGAGGCGGCGATGTCCACGATACTTTTTCTCCCGCGCAATCGCTTTGCCTGCCTTTCTGTCCGTTGCTGGTTGGTTCGTAAATCAAGGAGATTGCCATGACACCCACGTAAATCTCTTCCCGCGGTATCCATCCTTGTGCTGCTGTTTCCGGGCGTCGTTCAAGCGCACGAACGACGATAAACTCGGCAAGGTCACATTTCCCACGTCGTGCGATGCCAAGAGTGCAGGCCGAATTCGAGAGCGGCGTGGCCATGCTGCATTCGTACTGGTTCAACTACGCCGGCAAGACCTTCCAGTCGGTGCTGGAGAAAGACCCCAACTGCGCGATGGCATATTGGGGAATTGCCCTCGATCTGCTCGGCAACTCGCTGGCGGCCCCGCCATCGGCCAAAGACGCGCAGGCGGCGTGGGCGGCGCTGGAGCAAGGCGCGCGCAATCGGCGCGAAAACGCAGCGCGAGCGCGACTGGATCGAGGCGATCAGCGCCTACTACCGCGATTACGACAAACTGCCGGTCAATGCCCGCCTCGCCGCCTACAACAAGGCGATGGAGCAGATAACGCAACGCTACCCCGATGATTACGAAGCCAGGGTTTTCTACGCGCTGACGCTGCAGGCGTCCGCGTCGAAGTCCGACGTGACGTACTCCGCCCAGATCAAATCCGCGGCTATGCTGGAAAAGCTGTACGAACAGAACCCGCAGCATCCGGGCGTGTCGCATTTCCTGATCCATGCCTACGATTACCCGCCGCTGGCGGACAAAGGGGTAGCCGCCGCGCGGCGCTACGCCGGCATCGCGCCCGCGGTGCCGCACGCACGCCACATGCCCTCGCACATTTACTCCATGGTCGGGATGTGGGAGGAATCCATCACCTCGAACATGTCGTCGCTCGAAATCCAGCCTGACTACTATCACGCCTATGATTTCTCCGTTTATGCCGCCCTTCAACTCGCGCAGGATGCGAGGGCAAAAGCGATGGCCGAAAAAGCGGCGAAAACGCCAGTGCGCGGAGATCGCCCGCCCGGGCTTGGCAACTTTACGGCGCTCGCCGCAATGCCCGCGCGACAGGTGATAGAACGCGGCGATTGGGCCGGTGCTAGCGCGTTGCCGGTGACCTCGAGCCCATACCCACAGGCCGACTCTCTCACCCGTTTCACGCGCGGCCTCGGCATGGCGCGCAGCGGTGATGCTGCCGGCGCCAAGCGCGAAATCGACGCGATGGAGACGCTGCGTCGCGCGCTGCAGAAGTCCGATCAATCCTACTGGGCCGACCGCACCGAAGAGCAAATGCTGGCGGTCTCCGCCTGGGTGGCGTTGGCTGAAGGCAATCGGGCGCAGGCCGAAAAATTGATGCGTGGTGCCGCCAATAGCGAGGACGGCAGCGTGAAGCATGTGACGATGGAGAACCGCCTGTATCCGCTGCGCGAATTGCTGGCCGATCTGCTGCTCGAAATGGGGCAGGCGGCGCCCGCCCTGCGTGAATACGAAGCCGCGCTCAAGGCATATCCCAATCGCTATCGCGGCATCTACGGTGCGGCACGCGCGGCGGAAGCCGCCGGCGACCGGCAGAAAGCGGCTGATTACTTTGGCAAGCTCCTGGCGCTGTCGAAGAACGCCGACGGCACGCGGCCGGAAGTCGCGCGCGCCAAAGCCTACCTCGCGCAACGATGAGCCGTACGCAATCCACGGAGCACGGGATGGCGCGCGACGGTCTGGGCGCTGGTGGTAGCGCAGTGGGCTTGCTGCACTGCCGGCCGTAGCCGAGCCCTTCGAGACCAACCCGAACGCGGCCGCGCGCGATACGGATTACGCCGCCGGCAAGCAGGCGATGGAAAAAAAGAACTGGCCGGAGGCGGCAAAGCGTTTTGCCCAAGCGGCACTGCGCGATCCGGACAACGCGGACCTGCAGAACTATCTCGGCTACACGCAGCGCAACCTGAAACAGTTCGATCTCGCGTTCAAGTACTACAAACGCGCAATCGAACTCAGTCCGCGCCATCGCGGCGCGCACGAATATATCGGCGAGGCTTATCTGATGGTCGGCGATCTCTCCAACGCTGAAAAGCATCTTGCCGCGCTGCGTGAAATCTGCCTCCTGCCTTGCGAAGAACTCGACGATCTTGAAAAGGCGGTTGCCGCGTACCGCGTAAAATCCGGAAAACAAAAATAACAAGCCGGAGATTCCGGCTCCGAATTGACTGCTGCCGCGCGGCTCCCTTCAATCATCTCCTCGGAAAATCCACGCGAGACGGTTATTATTCGCACCGGCTTCGACCATGAAATCGAAATCCCCGAAACCCCGCGCAGTCCCGACCACGCTCAGGGTCGTCTTTTGCCTGGCGCTCGCTTGCGCCGGCGCCATGGCGCTCGCCCAAACCACGCCGGCGGTGAATTCCACGGGTGCCGATCCCGGCGCGCGCACCTACACCACCAACTGCGCCGCGTGCCATCAGGAAAACGGCCGGGGCGTCACGGGCGCTTTTCCGCCGCTTGCGGGTCACGCGGCGACCCTGCTGGCGCAGGCCGGCGGCCGCGGCTACGTGATCCGGGTGCTGCTGTTTGGTCTTGAAGGCGCGATCACCGTGAATGGCGCAAATTTCGCTGGCGCCATGCCGGGCTGGAATGCGCTCGACGATAACGCGCTCGCCGCCGTGCTCAATCACGTGGTCACAGCGTGGGACAACCAACAGCACCTTCCGGCCGACTTCAAGCGCTTCGAACCGAGCGAGATAGCGGCGGCGCGCACCGAACGCATGGGCGCGACGACGGTGCATGCGCTGCGCCACAAACTTTTCCCGCCGCCGCAACAGGCCGCCTCGAATATGCAGGCGGCAATCGCACTCAGCTTTACGGATGGCCAGGTTGCGCAGGGCAAGTCGGCGTACGAGCACAACTGCCGGGATTGCCACGGATCGACGCTCGACAATGGCGAGTTCGGCGGCGCGCCGCTGCGCGGCGCGTACTTCCGCACCCGGTGGGGCAACGGCAGCGTCGCCAACCTGTACGCTTATCTGAAAAGCAGGATGCCTCCCGATCGCCCCGGCGCGTTGAGCGACAAGATCTACACCGATCTGGTGGCGTTCATGCTCCAGGCTAACGGCTACGAGGCGGGCGGCCGGGAACTGCCCGCCGACCCGACGACGCAGCAGGCTATGAGCCTAAAACGTGAATAGTGTTTAATCGTCAGGCAGCGCAAACACCCACAGCGAGGAGCCGCCGTCCGGATTGCGGATCTCGGGCGTCAGGGTCGCGAGCGCGCGTGCATGGCTCGAACCATTTCCCACCGACACCGCCACGTACTGCTTGCCGTTCACCGAGTAAGTAATCGGAAATGAATTGACCGCGTTGCTGGTGCGCACCTGCCAGAGCAATTTGCCGGTCTGGTCGTCGAAGGCGCGCACGTACCGGTCCCACGCGCCGGAAAACACGAGCCCGCCGCCGGTCGACAACACCGCGCCGGTTTGGGGTGCGCGGGTTCTGAATGACCATGCCGGCTTCTGATTGTGCAGACCGACGGCATCGACGCGGCCGATGTTGCCGTCACTGTTCGGTATCGGTTTGCGCGCGTAAATGGCGCGTCCTCCGCCCGTATAGAGCTGACCAGGCTCGACCGGAGTGGGCGTCGTGTCCGAGCAATACTCGTTCAAAGGCAAGTACAGCATCTGGGTCTTTGGGCTGTACGCGGTCGCCGGCCATCCCCGGCCGCCGGGGTCCGCGGGACAATTGACGGTGGTTTTTCCGATATGCGGTATCGCGTCCTGATTGATGGTCTTCTCGCCAGTCTTGGGATTGATCCCCGTGACCACGTTTTGATAGACGGTTTCCTTGTGCCAGAGAAACTCGCCGGTGGTGCGGTCGAGCACCTCGATGATGCCGAGCTTGCCTACCGTCACGAGCGCTTTGCGAGTCGCGCCATTAATCGGCAGATCGACCAGGATCCGCTCATACGCATAATCGAGATCCCAGGTGTCGGTCGCCAAATGCTGGAAGTGCCACTTCAGCTTGCCGGTCGCGGGATCGAGCGCAAGCGTTGAATCCGCATACAGCGCGTCGTTCTTCAAGCCGGCTTTCTTGGGAGTCAGTCCGTTCATTTCGGCGATCCAGGGGTAGGGCTGGCCGACCCCGAAGAAAAGCGTTTTCGACTCGGCGTCGTAGCTGCCCGAGTTCCATACCGACGCGCCATGACGTTTTTCGAGTGGAATTCCGTTCCACGTATCCCCGCCGGGCTCGCCGGGGCGGGCAATCGAATAAAAGCGCCACGCTTCAGCGCCGTTCTTCGGGTCGTGCCCGGAAATAAAACAACCGCCGGGCTGGGCATTGCCGCAGCCGCTCATGCCCTGAACGATTTTGCCCCCCGCCACCATGGGGCCGCCCGTGTAGCGCCAGCCCTTCGTCCAATCCGCGACCGCCTGATCCCAGGCTACTTTGCCCGTGTTCACGTTCAGCGCGATCAGATGCGCATCGGAGGTCGCGACGATCAAATTGTCGCCGAAGATGGCCATGTTGCGTTTGGCAAGCGGATTGCCGCCCTCCGACACGAGGTGGGCGGGCAGATCGCGCTTGTATTCCCAGAGCAGGTCGCCAGTGGCCGCATTGAGCGCCTGCACTTTGTCGGCGTAGTTGAAAATGAACAGCACGCCATCGTGAACGATCGGGGTGATCTCGGTCGCACCCGTGGATAGCGCCCACGTCCATGCGACCTGCAGGCGCTTGACGTTACCCTTGTTGATACGATCGAGCGGGCTGTAGCCCCAGGCGTCGTAGGTCCGCCGCCACATCAACCAGTCCGCCGCCGGCGGATTGCGCAGCATCTCCTCCGTCACCGGCGACAGCGGCGGTCGCGGCTCGGCGCGCGGTTGCGCCAGCGCGGCCGCGCTCACAAGGGTGAGAACTGACAAGCCCAGAATGGATTTCTTCAATAACGGGTTACGCATTTGGCCTACCTCCCTGGAATTACATTTATCGATCCATCGCCCCGCCGCCGGCGGCAAGTGAATGGGTCACGCTCCGGCGTGGGCCTTGAGCTTGCGCTGGCACTGTTATCATCGCCGGAATCGCGTGAATGCTACTCCGATGCCCATCCGCATCCAAGCTTTATCTAGAGCCTGTCTCGTTTGCAGAACGCGCCGCTCACTCGTCCCTGACGAAATCGTACTGGCCGACGCCCTGAATCAGCAAAAAGCGGCACGGCGTGGCGCCGGGATTCGATACGTGGTGCGCGCTGGGAGGCGTGACCGTTGCCGTTTCGCCGACGCCGATTTCGTGACGCGTCGGCGGGTTGCGCGTTTCCACCACGACCGTGCTCGCCAATCCATAATAGAAATCGGAAACGCTGGTGTGATGGTGCCAGGGAATGGATTCGCCGGGATCCAGCGTGTACTCGCGCACCAGCATGTCCGCGCCTTTGGCCACCACGTGGATGCGGCTTACTTTGTAGGGTTGCGGCCGATCGGTCATGCGTCACATTACTCCGGTTTGATGCCGGCGTCCGGGCCGGCGGAAATCCGCGCGATCCAGCCGCAGTCTCGCGATTTCATCAATATGAAGCAAGCATGCGTCACTGCATAATGACGATTACCGCCGCGCTTAATCGACGCGCGCACCCGTTGCTTTAACGACCTTCGCCCACTTTTCGATTTCGGACATCATCAATTCCGTCGCCTGCGCGGGCGTACCCGACTTGATCGTAGCGCCGTGAGTCAGCAGGCGGCCGCGCACCGCGCCGTCTTCCAGCGACTTATTCAATTCGCTGTTCAGGCGCGTAATAATGGTGGCCGGCGTCCGCGCGGGCGCCAGGATACCCCACCACGAACTCGCCTCGAACCCGGGATAGCCCGATTCGGCAAACGTCGCCAGTTGCGGCGCGGCCTCGGAACGTTGCGCGCTGCCGATGGCGATGCCGCGCAGCCTGCCGGCATCGATGTGCGGCTTGAGCGACGTGATGTTGTCCGTCACCAGCGGCACGAAGCCGGCGATCGCGTCGATCGTCGCCGGCCCGGCGCCCTTGTACGGTATATGCGTGAGATCGGCCTGGGAGACCAGCTTGAACAACTCGACGCCGAAGTGGGATGTGGTGCCGATGCCCGGGCTCGCGAAGTCGAGCCTGCCGGTACGCGCGTGTGACAGCGCGGCCAGTTCTTTGGCATTGCGCGCGGGCAACGACGGGTGCGCGGCCAGCACCACGGGTATCACCGCGATCAAACCCACCGGCGCAAAATCTTTGCGCGTGTCGTAGGAGAGCTTCGAATAGAGGCTGTGGTTGATCGCCTGCGTGCTGATGGATTGAATCAACACGGTGTAACCGTCGGCGGGAGCGCTCGCAACGAGGCCGGCCGCGAGGGTGGTGCCCGCGCCGCCGCGAAAATCGACGATGAACTGCTGGCCGATCAATTCGCCCATGCGCGGCGTGATGCTGCGCGACAGGAATTCACCCGTTCCGCCTGGCGCGAAAGGCACGACCATGCGGATGGGCTTGGTCGGGTAGGTTTGCGCGCACGCGTGCATGGCAAGCAGCGCGAGCAGCGCCGGTCCCAGTGTCGCCCAGAACTTGTTCATGATGGAGTTAGCGGGTGAATTGACACGAAATCTTCTACCTCGCCCGCAGGCAAGTCAAGGATGAAGGGGTAATGAGTCATCACTCATCACCAACTACTCCGCCTTGATGCCCGCGTCTTTCACGACCTTGGTCCACTTCGTGATTTCATCCGCGACGAATTGGGTGAATTGCTCGGGGAGTGCTGCCAACGGCGTCGGCGCCTTCGGTTGCGAAGCGTTGCTTGACCACGGGGTCCTGCAGCGTCTTGACCGCTTCGTCGTGCAACCGCGCGACTATCGATTGCGGTGTCGCCTTCGGCGCGTGTATGCCGAACCACGCGACGGCGACCACGCCTGGAACGCCCGCTTCCGCCATCACCGGCACGTCGGGAAATGCGGGCGAGCGCTTTTCGCTCGTCAGCGCGATGCAGACGCAGCCGGCCGCTCTTGATGTGCGGGACCGCCGACTGCAGCGTGGGAAACATCAACTGGAAATGCCCGCCCAGGAGATCGGTGAACGCGGGCCCCGCGCCTTTGTAGGGGATATGCACGATATCGATGTTCGCGGCGAGCTTGAGCAGTTCGCCGGCCATGTGCACGGGCGTGCCGATTCCGCCCGATCCGAAATTGAGCTCGCCGGGCTTGGCTTTCGCCAGTGCAACGAGTTCCTTGACGGAATTTACCGGCAGCGCAGGATAAACCACCAAGCGCGACCGGCACGCCGGTGATTTGCGTGACCGGCAGGAAATCCTTCAGCGCGTCGTAGGGCAGCTTGCCGTAAAGCCCGGGCACGATGCCGAACGTCGTATCGCTCATGAGCAGCGTATAGCCGTCGGGTGTTGCTTTCGCCACGAGGTCGGTGCCTATCGTCGAACCCGCGCCCGGCCGGTTGTCGATCACGACTTGCCGGCCCAGTCCTTCCGACAGCCGGCCCACGATCGTGCGCGCGGTGACATCGGTCCCGCCGCCCGGCGGGTACGAGACGATCAGGCGTATGGGACGCTCCGGGTAGGCATCAGCGAACGCCGTCGCGCAGCGCACGCCAACGCCATCAGAAATCCAGTGCATATCCTGGTCAGCATCGCTACTCCTCCTCGCGCAAGCGTCCGCTTCACGAACGCGGCAGTCAAGCGCGGGCATCAGGTCGCGTACAAGTGCGGTGACGAGCGAGCAGTTTCCTTTACCCCCTCACTCCTCACTCCTTACTTCTTCCTGCAGGCAAACTTCCACAGCGTTTCGCCGATTATCGCGCGGCCCGCCGGCAGCCACTCGCTGCCGGTGCGCATTTCGCTGTACACGAGCTGCCCCGCGCCCATTTGCCCGGCGTGCAACGAGAAGTAGAGCGTGCGCCCGCGCTCGCCCTTGCAGTCGTATTCGTGCAGCAATTTCACCGACAGATACGGCTTGCCGCTGGCGTCCTTCTCGGCGACCTTGTAGTCGAGCAGGGCCTGCATTTTGACGCCGTCGCCCGACTTCTGGATGGTCGCGGGATCGGCGTACACCACCATGCCGTCATCGGCGACACCCACGCGCTCCCACGCCGCCGCCGCGCTGCCGCCCAGCGCCGCCAGCACCAACCCGCAAGATTAGTCGCCGCATCAGGTAATAGATATCACCGGAAAAATTTTCGGCAAGCTTCCGCCTTGCCTGCAAGTTCGTCAAGGATGACGGCGAAAGGATGAAGGATGAAAAAAATCCGAGCGCCAAAACTACTTCACCTTCTCCAGTTTCTGCAGCGAGCGCAGGCCCTTCGGGATCGGCACGTCGGGATGCGTCGACGGCCAGTCGGTGTAGCTCACTTCGCCGACGTAGATGTCGCCGCGCGAGTCGAGCGCGATGCCGTGGGGCGCGATGAATTTGCCGGGCTCGGTGCCCGGGCCGTCCTTGCCGCCGAGCCGCGCGATCAGCGCGCCGTGCTTGTCGACGATGGAGACGCGCGGCCCGATGTTCGGATGCACGCGATTGACTTTCATGCCCGAGCCGAGTTCGCCGATGATGAACTCGGGCCGCGCACCGCGGTGGCAGTACAAACCGCACGGCCGGTGCATGTTGTTCCACTGCGTTTCGTACTTGCCGTTGCCGTCGAACACCTGCACGCGGTGGTTCTCGCGGTCGGCGACGTACACCCAGCCTTCGGCGTCGGTCACGATGTTGTGCACGATGTTGAACTGCCCGGGATCGGTGCCCGGCTCGCCCCACGACATCAGGAGCTTGCCGTCCGGCGAATATTTGTGCACCTTGGAGTTGCCGTAACCGTCGGACACGTAGATCTCGCCCTTCGGCGACAAGGCGGTGTGCGTGCAGCGATGAAAGGGCGCGCCGCTCATGTACGGCGCCGGCTTGCCGGGCGTGCCGAGCTCGAGCAGCACTTTGCCGTCGGTCCTGCATTTGCGCACGACGTGGCCGCCGTCGTCGGTGAGATACAGCGTGTCGTCGACGTCGATGTGCAGGCCGTGCGCGCGCGGATACTGGCCCTCGCCCCACGAGCGCAGGAAATTGCCGTCGCGGTCGAACACCATCATCGGGTGCTCGCCGCGGTTGAACACGTAGACCTGGTCCTTGCTGTCGACCGCGACCGCGCCCACGTCCCTGAACTCCCAGCCGTCGGGCAGCTTCGCCCAGTTCTCGATCACGTTGTAGCGATGCTCGCCGCTACCCAGAATGACTGACATCGGTCGCCCTCCCCCTTATTGAGTATTCATTGTAACCAACAATCGCCGCATCGTCGCGCCACGCGCATAAGCCGTTGCTATAATGCATCAGCTCCACCCTGAGAGGCGCACGATGTCCGTCCATCCGCTGTCCGCCGCGCGCGAAACCGATCCGGTCGTGCAGGCGAAAATTCATCTCGCCGCCGCCCACCGTCTCGCGGTGCTGCACGAGCTGGAGCAAGGCATCGACAACCAATTCACGGTGACCGTGCCCGGCCGCGAAGACCGGTATTTGATCCTGACGTTCGGGCTGCACCCCAACCGTTCGCCCTGAGTTATCGAAGGGTGAACGCGTAGGCTTGATAACTGAGTTGTCTGTGCTTCTATACATCAGCACGAACGGAATTGAGTCAGAGCTTTCATAACCATCGCTGGCAGGCCATGATCCTGCCGAGGAGACCGATCATGAATGTGACATTCCGCAAGCTGCACCCGCATATCGGCGCGGAGGCAAGCGCGCTCGATCTGCGGCAAATCCACGACCGCGCAACGCTAGCCGCTCTCGCCGGCGGCATGGACGAGCACGCCACCCAGCGCCAGTACGTCTACCGTCACGCCTGGCGCGACCGCGATCTCGTGATCTGGGACAACCTCGCCACCATGCATCGCTCGACACCATTCGACGACGCCACTCACCGCCGCGAGTTGCGCCGCGTAACCACCCTGGATGTCGAGGTCCCCGCGTACGCATAGACGGTCGTGTCAGCGCGTGCATGCGGGATTTCGTCCCACCGCCCCGGAATACCTTTTATCTAAAGCGTCGGGCTCTTGAATTCGCCGCCGAGTGCCACGAGGCCCCACGGCGGCAACTGCGCGTCGGTGCTGAAACTGAAGTGGCCGGCGGCGGCGCGCGCGTCGCGGAACATGCGCTGCAGCGGATCGCGGTCGTAAATCCCGTTGCCCCCCGCCATCTCGTAGAGCGAGGTGACCGCATCCACGCACAGCTTCGCCGCCAACGCGCAGTTGCGCTTGCAGCGCAGCCGCGTTTCCATATCGAAAGTGCCGCCCGCCTCGTACGTGTGCTGCGCATCCACGCAATCGTTGCGCAGCAGGAGCGCCGCCGCATCGATCTGCGCGCCCGCGGCGCCGATGCGCAATTGCACCGTCTGAAAATCCCGCATGCGGGCGCCGGTATAACCGGTGCTGCGGGACTTGACCAGCGCGATGGCGGTCTCGAGTGCGGCGCGCGCGTTGCCCACGAGGCAGCCGCCGATACCGTGGCCGCCGAGCGCGGAAATCGGAATGCGGTAGAGCGGATTGCGATGCACCGCAAGCCCCGGCCACGAGTGGCCTTCGCGCGCCACGTAATTCGACAGCGTGCGGTGGGCGGGAACGAACACGTCCTTGCAGCGCACCGTCTTGCTGCTGGTCGCGCACATGCCGAGCGTGTGCCAGTCATCGACGATTTCGTATTGCGAGCGATGCAACAAGCAGTACATGTAATCGACGATGCGATCGTCGTCGCGCACGATGCACGCCAGCATGCTCCAGTCCGAGTGATCGGTGCCGGACGAAAAATTCCATTCGCCGGACAGCACGATGCCGCCGTCGGCAGGCACGCCGCGGCCCTGCGGGTAGGCGATGCCCGACGCGATGCCCGCGTCGCGATCGGCGCCCCACACTTCCTCCTGCGCTTTGGGGTCCCACGACGCGAGATTGCGGTGATGCGAGCCGAGATTCGTGAGCACCCAGCCCACCGAGATGTCGCCGCGCGACAGCATTTCCGGGATGTCGAAGTAGGCGACGAACGGCAGTTCCATGCCGCCCCACACTTTGGGTTGAAGGTAACGCAGGAGCCCGCTGCGATTGAGCGCGTCCATCACCGCCGGCGTAAGGCGGCGCAATTCCTCGCACCGCGGCGCCTCCTCGCGCAGAAAAGGAATCAGTTCGCGCGCGCGGCGCACGCCTCCTCATAGCTCACGCCGGAAAAATCAGTCACTGCTTCGTCATGTCCATGTGAGAATCAGTATTGGGAATCGAGGATTAGAGGGATAAACGGACTTACGATCTCACGACTCATCACTCATTACTCACGTCACTTCACCCGGCACATACACCCACAGATCGAGCTGCACCGTGCAGCCGGGCACGGGAAGAAACGGCACCTCCACCGCCGAGTATGGCAGGTGCTGCCCCGGCAGATGCTGCTGCCACACCTGGTAGGCCGGATAAAATTCCTTGAGATCGGTGTGAAACTGCTGGATGCGCACGACGTTGGCGAGCGTCGTGCCGGCGGCCTTGCATAGCTTCTGCGCGTTGGCGATGACGCCGTTGGCGCCCGGCCGGTTGTCGTAAACGAATGCCTGGCCGAGCGTTTCGGTCAGCTTCTGGCCGACCGTGCGCGTCAATATGTCGGACACGCCCGCCGGCGGAAAATCGATGATCCAGCGGATGGGCTTGGTTGGATAGTTGGCGGCCGCATTCTGGCCTGCCGCGTGCGCCGCCGCGGCTGCCAGCAGCGCGCCCACCACGACCCGCATCGATATTCGCATCTGGAATCTCCCGTTGCGCATGACCGGCATTCACGATTGCCAGCGCGCACGATTATACCCATGGTGTTTGAGTAACAAAATCACTCAACTAAATGATCGCTGAATGACTCCGCCATTCATACTTTCTCCTCACGCCTCACTCCACACAGCGTTCGCGCGGACAGCAAACTCAGTATACTTGCGAGTGCGTCGGCGAGAATGTCCAGCGCCGAAATCCATTACAGAGGAGAAATCACCATGCATCTCAAGGGAAAAGCAGCCGTCGTCACCGGTGCGGGCCGCGGCATCGGGCGCGAGGTCGCGCTGCTGCTGGCCGCAGCAGGGCGCGAGCGTCATCGTCAACGACCCGGGTGTCGGCCGCGGCGGCGAGGCGACCGACGAGCGGCCGGCGGACGACGTCGTCGCCGAGATCGTCAAGGCCGGCGGCAAAGCGGCGGCCAATTACGATTCGGTCGCCGATTACCTCAAGGCCGGCCTGATGGTCAACCAGTGCATCGAGCGTCTACGGCAAGATCGACATCCTCGTCAACGTCGCCGGCAACCTGCGCGAGCGCATGATCTGGAACATGTCGGAGGACGACTTCGATGCCGTCGTCACCGTGCACCTGAAGGGCCACTGGAACACGGCGCACCACGCGATCAAGTACATGCGCCAGGCGGGCTTCGGCCGCATCGTGAATTTCTCGTCCGACGCGTTCAAGGGCTCGGTCGGCCAGTGCAACTACAGCGCGTCGAAGGCCGGCATCATCGGGCTCACGCGCTCGATCGCCAAGGAGGCGTACAAGCACGGCATTACGGCGAACGCCATCTGCCCCGCGGCCGACACGCGCATGACGCTGACCGACGCGGTGAAGGAAAACCGCCGGCGCAAGTTCGAAGCGGGCCTGATGACCAAGGAGCAGTACGATCTCACGCTCGTGCACCGCGGCCCGGAATACATCGCGCCGATGGTCGCGTATCTTTGCACCGATCAGGCCGACATCATCAACGGCCAGGTCTTCCACGTCGAGCGCGGCCGCATCAACACCTATTATTTCGGCGAAGACTACAAGTTCCTGCACAAGGGCGACGACGGCATGTTCACCGTCGACGAATTGATGCGAAACCGTGCCCGGTTCGCTGATGAGCGGCATCGTGCCGGTCGTCCCGCCGGTGAAGATGAGCGACGCGGTCAAGTCGGGCGACGTGAAGAAGAAGGCGTGAGGGACAACGCGTAAAATTCGAATCGTGAATGGGCGCTTTCATTCACTCGAACCGGAATTCCCGCGCGAGAAAGCTCGCCTTGGATTGATTTGCATCAACGAGGGCGGGCGTGTTTTGACTAATCTTGATCTGCTTCAGGCTCGTTTAGCGGCCCGTTTGCGCTCACGCGCGAGGAGATCAAGTGCTGAATCGCCGCAACCTGCTGGTCGTTCTTGGCGCAAGCGTATTCGCAATACCGCTGGCCTGCTTCGCCCAGCGACTCGCGAAAGTCGCCCGCATAGGGTTCCTCGGAAACTCTACCGCCGCCCTTGAGGCAAATCTCATCGGGCCGTTTCGCGAAGGGTTGCGTGATCTCGGCTATGTCGAGGGACGAAACCTCCTGCTCGAGGAACGGTGGGCGGATGGAAAGTATGAACGCTTTCCCGCCCTCATCGCCGAGTTGATCGCCCTGAAAGTGGATGTGATCGTGACTGCCGGGACGCCCGCGGTCATCGCCGTCAAGAAGGCGGCGACGTCGGTCCCCGTCGTCATGGTGGCCGTCGGCGATCCCGTCGGCACGGGTATCGTCGCGTCTCTCAACCGGCCCGGCGGGAATATCACGGGATTGAGCTCGATCGCTCCGGAACTGGAGGGGAAACGGTTGGAGTTGCTCAGGGAAGTGAGTCCCAGACTCTCGCACGTCGCCGTATTCTGGAACCCGCTGAATGCATTTCATACGAGCGCCATGCAGCAGCTGCGCGCCGCAGCCCAGGCGATGCGCATAAACGTGCTGCCCCTGGCAGTGGGAAAGGCGGAAGAACTCGAGGGCGCATTTGCCGCTATCGTCAAGGCGCGGCCGGACGCGCTCTTCATCCTGGCGGATCGTATCTTCCTGCACAACCGCGCGCGGATGATGGACTTCGCCGCCAAGAACCACTTGCCGAGCGTGAATGCGTATCGGGAATTGGTCGAGGCCGGTGGTTTGATGTCCTTTGGGCCAAGCTACGAGGACATGCATCGGCGGGCGGCGACGTACGTGGACAAGATCCTCAAGGGCGCCAAGCCCGCCGACCTGCCGGTCGAGCAGCCGACCAAGTTCGAACTGATCGTCAACATGAAAACCGCCAAGGCGCTCGGCGTCAAGATTCCCAACTCGATCCTCGTGCGCGCGGACAGGGTGATCGAGTGAACAAGCGCCGCTAAACGCTGCTCGAGCGCGGCTGAGGCGGGAACACTTGGCCGGCCTCTCTTATAGGTCCGGTGGCCGCGCCGGGTGGGGGTGGCACCGTTATGCTGCAGCGCGTTGGACACAACACGCAGCGACAATTGGAATAACCAAGTGCTGTACGTAAGCTTGGTGTAAGTAATGCGGGATAAGGTGACGAACGGAAGCTCAGACTCATCCACAAGAATACTAACGAATTTGAATATCATTGTTCTCGCCGGAAACCCACCTATTGCCTAAAGTCGCGACATCCAATCGTTGTCACGACGCGCTACAGTATTGCAATGAAGAGTAACCAGACACCAACAGTGCGCAGCTCTAGCCAAGCGCACGTTTTCGCCAGCACACCGTCCTAATGGGTGTGCTTTCCTGATCGTCTGACGCCACCGGGCACTTGCCGGTCGCCGAGACGGTCAAGCAGTCGTTCTGTCGGGGTAGCAACGTAGTCGCGCAGTGTGCGCTGTGTCGCCATGGGTTAGCCTTCCCAAGGCGAGTACGGGGCGCTGTGCGCCAATCCACTTTCCTTCAGGAGGGGAAGCAAATGTTTACATCACTCGCATCTCACGCAGCAAAGGTTTCATCCGTTTCCACAGCTACACGAGCCTTCGTCGCCCTGCGAACGGCGGTTTGTTCGGCCGCGCTGGTTGGCGCCGTATGCGGCGCCGGCCCCGCGTTTGCCGATAATGACGACCACTCGGGCGGGGCTGTCCGGCTTCTCGGTACCGTTCCGGTTCCCGGCGCCGCTCTCCATGGCTGGGATATCAGCTGGGTCGACGCATCCACGCAGCGTTTCTATCTCGCCGACCGCTCCAACAAGGCAGTCGACGTGGTCGACGCCAAGAACGGCACCTTCCTGAAGCAGATTCCGGGGGGATTTGCCGGCGTTAAGTTCAACGCGGCCGGCGCGGCGAACAACGATATTTCCGGTCCCAACGGCGTCGTGTCATCCGGACGCTGGCTCTTTGTGACGGATGCCCCCAGCCGGGTGGTAACGATCGATCTCACCACCGATCTGATTGTCAGCACCGTCGCGACCTCTGCCACCAGCCCGAACCGCGCAGATGAACTGGCGTACGACCCCAACAGCGGAACGCTCCTCGTCGTAAATAATGCGGACGACCCGCCGTTTGCCACCTTGATCAAGGTCAACAAGAGCACCGGACAATTGACGCTGGGTGCAAGAATCACGTTTGACGCGGCGCACGGCGTCGATGCGACCAATGGCGCGGAGCAACCGGTGTGGGACGAGGCCACTGGCAAGTTTTATATATCCCTACCGCAAATTGGACCTAACGCCGCGGATGGAGCAGTCGCTCGAATCTCGCCGAGTTCCGGCGCGGTGGACGCGCTGTTTCCGGTGAAGTTCTGCCAGCCGGCGGGACTGTCCCTTGGTCCAAAGCAGGATCTGCTGCTGGGTTGCAGCGTGGTCTTTGATACGGCCGGCAACGCGTGGAGCGCCGCGGATGCGAATACCGCTGCGCCCGTTTCAATAATCATGGACGCCGGGGACGGCACCATCGACAAGGTGATCCCGGGGGTTTCCGGAAGCGACGAAGTGTGGTTCAACCGGGGCGACGGGAACTACTACCTCGCAGCGCGGAACCAAGCGGGCGGCCCGGTGCTCGGCGTCATCGACGCGAAGAGCATGACCCTGACGCAAGTGATTCCGACCATCAACGTTGCGGGCAAGTCGAATGTATTCCCCGCGGGCACCGCGCACTCGGTTGCCGTCAATCCCCACAACAACCACGTGTTTGTGCCGTTGGCGGCCAACAACGTCTTCCCCGGCTGCCTGAACGGTTGTATCGGCGTGTTCGGAACGCCGCCACACGACGACGATTAACTCGTACCGTCACAGAGGGGCCCGGACAGATCAACGTCCGGGCATCCCCCAGGCCCTCACGCCGCGGAGAGGTTTATCCCCGGTCGTAATGCAAAAATAATTGCTCTCGAGACGGCCGGAAATAGCCGGTTGTTGCCCGACGTTGTAGCTGCCTAATTCCTGAGCAAAACGTGCTACTCTGAATGAAGAAGCTGGATTCGAATCAGCCATTGGTAAATGTCATCTTGGGCCGTCACCGGGCCATGCCTCCTGATCGACGCGGATCACCTGGTTTGGCCTTGTCGCATACGGATTATCGATAAATCACGTTTTGCAAAGGAGGCATTTTGACGAAATTAGTCGGCTTCGTAGTTAGCATACTGGTTCCCGCTTTCATAATGGCAGGGGGCATAGCGAATTCTGCGCTGGCACAGGATAAGGCAGCCAAGGCTTCGGTCAAACCGAAGGTACTACTGGAAAATGCCAAGGTGCGGGTGTACGAGGTCACCTACAACCCGGGGGACGAAAATACCGGCGTCGTTTCAACCGCGACTCGTATCATCCGCCCATTGCAGGGGGGCACGCTCCAGCTGACCTACGCCGACGGCAAGAAGGAAACCGTGGTGCGAAAAGCGGGCGAGCCCTATATGCTCGAACCGGGTCCGGCCTACACTACCAAGAACATCGGCAAGACGGTGGTCCAGCTGTACGTCGTCCAGTTGAAGTGACGCGCGCGACTTGGCACGCGCGTCCAGTACTGGCGAATAGTCCTAACCCCGCTTCGGCGCGGTTATTTTTTGGACTTAAGCGGCGAATGCGTGGTCGCCGCATCGTTTTTGAGACCTGACTTGGCCATCAGTTCATGGCCGGGTGGCGCCGACTATTGCTGCGGCACGCCTGCGTCCTTCACCACCTTCGCCCATTTCTCCGTTTCGGAGCGGATAAACGCGGCGAACTCTTCCGGCGTCGACGGCGCGGGATCGACGCCCTGTTCCATAAGGCGGCGCTGCACATCCGGTGCGTGCAGCGCCTTATGCAGATCGGCGTTGAGCTTCGCGAGAATAGTCTTTGGCACCGCCGCAGGCGCGCACAGCCCGTACCATACCGTGACATCGACCGCTACACCCGATTCGAGCATGGTCGGCACGTCCGGCAGATGCGCGGTGCGTTTGGGCGAGGTGACGGCCAGCGCGCGCGTTCTGCCGGATTTCATCATCAACAGTTGTGAAGACATGTTGTCGAACATCGCCTGCACTTGACCGCCGAGCAGGTCCACCAGCGCCGGCGCGCCGCCTTTGTACGGCACAGCCACGATGTTGATCCCGGTCGTCAGGCGGAACAATTCCAGGCTCATGTGCGGCGAGCTGCCGACGCCTGGGTGAGCGACGGCAATCTTGCCGTCGTTCGCTTTGGTATAGGCGATGAATTCGCTCACCGATTTTGCGGGCACCGCGGGATTGACGACCAGCACGTTGGGCGTGGTGCCGATCAGCGATACCGGCGCGAAATCCCTGTAGTGGTCGTACGGCAGCTGCTTGTACAGCGACGGGCGCGACGCCGTGCGACCAGATTCCGCACAACAAAAGCGAGTAGCCGTCGGGCGCCGCTTTAGCCGCGATGTCCGTGGCGATGGTTCCTCCCGCTCCGGCACGATTGTCCACCACGAGTTGCTGGCCCCAGATCTCGCTCAGTTTGGCGGCAACGATGCGCGCGGTAACATCGACTCCGCCACCGGGCGCAAATCCCACCATCAATCGACCCGGCTTGTTCGGATACGGCTGCGAGTTCACTGTACCGGCGGCAACCAGAGACAGCGCCGCGGCCAAAGTAATTGCCAGCCATTTCGCGGTGCTCATTTGCCCTCCCTGCAATCCCCGTGCATATTATGCTCGCCGATTAAGGAATGTGACCGATACCGGCGACCGTCTCCACTTGGCCGCCGACCGTTTTCCGATTCTGACACCGGAATAGACGAAGCGCACGCGCGCCTAGTCGGCGGCTTTGATGTTCGCCGCCTTGATCACCCGCGCGGCGCGCGCCCTGTCGTTCTGCATGAAGCGCGCGAAATCCTCCGGCGTGCCGGTGAAGACGTCGAAGCCGATCGCGGTCAGGCGTTCATTGAGTTCGCCGCGATGCTAACGCGGCCACGGTCTCCCGGTTGAGCGTGTCGATGATGGCGCGCGGCGTCCCCGCGCGGGTGACGACGCCGAACCACGTGCCCGCGTAATAGCCCTTGAGCCCGGCCTCGCCGGTGGACGCGATCTCGGGCCAGCTTGGATGGCGCTTGTCGGCGCCGATCGCGAGGATTTTCAGCTTGCCGGCTTTCCAGTGCGGCGTGACCGTCGCGATGCCCGTGATGACGATGTCCACCTCGCCGCTCAGCGCGGCGATGGTCGCGGGCCCCGACCCCTTGTACGGAATGTGCGAGAGCTTGATGTTGGCCATCGATTCGAGCAGCGCGCCGGCGAGATGGTTGCTCGATGCCGCACCCGGCGTCGAGTACTTGAGCGTTCCGGGCTTCGCCTTGGCGAGCGCGATGAATTCGGTCATCGAATTGGCCGGCACCGACGGATGCGCGGCGATCATGAACGGCACGTTGACGGCGGAGGTGATCGGCGCAAAGTCCTTCACCGCGTCGTAGGGCAGCTTGGGGTTGACCTGCGGGTTGATCGACATGGTGGTCGCGGTGGTCAGCAGCAGCGTGTAGCCGTCCGGCAGTGACTTGGCGACCGCGTCCGCGCCTATGATGGTGCTGGCGCCGCCGCGGTTGTCGATGACCACCTGCTGGCCGAAGCGCTCGGCGAGCTTGATGCCGATGCCGCGCGCGACGATGTCCGTCGTGCCGCCGGGCGGGTACGGCACCACCAAACGGATCGGCTTGTTCGGATAGTTCGACGCCGCGTTCTGGGCGCGTCGCGGAAGCGACGAGCTGCGCCAGCACGAGCGCAGCACACAGCAATACGGCCCGGTTCACGAGCGCGCCGATTTATTTCACCGTCACGCCGGCGGCTTTGACGATGTCGCCGATCTGCTTCGTCTGCTCGCGCCGGAAGGTATCGAGTTCCGCGCGCGTGCTGCCGACGAGGTCGAGCCCGAGCCCTCTCAACTGTTCGCCGAATTGCGGTTCCTTCACCGACTTGGCGATTTCGGCGCTGGCTTTCGCCAGCACCGCTTCCGGCGTGCCGGCGGGCGCCACCACGCTGTACCAGCCGAGCGTCTGATAGCCGGGCACCGTTTCCGAGATCGGCGGCACGTCGGGCAAGCAGCGCGTTGCGCTTGGGGCCGGTGACGCCGAGCGCTCTGACGCGCCCGCCCTGCACCGCGCCCAGCACCGCCGGCACCACGCCATAGGTGAGCTGCACCTCTTTGCCCATCGTGGCGTTCAGCGCCTCGGCGACACCCTTGTACGGCACATGCAGCATGTCGGTGCCCGTCAGGCGCGTGAACAAAACCCCGGAGAGATGCTCGGAGGCGCCGGTGCCGGCCGAGCCGTATTGGAGCGGCGTTTTCTTCGCGAGCTCGATCAACTCGCGTATCGACTTGGCGGGCAATTCGGGATTGACCACGAGCACGAACGGCACCGTGCCGATCAGGCTGATCGACGCGAAATCCTTGCCGAGGTTGAACTTGACGTTGGGATAGACCGAGGTCGCGACGAGCAGCTGCGAAGTCAATATCATCCACGTGTAGCCATCGGGCACCGTGCGCAATACGAGATCGGCGCTGAGGATGCCGGCCACACCGGGCCGCGCATCGACGACGATGCGCTGGCCCCACGCGCCGTACAGACGCTCGGACAGAGCGCGCGCGACGATATCGGGACCCGAGCCCGGCGGCGCTGCCGAGCACAAGCCGGATCGGTTTTTCCGGGAAGGCCGGCTGCGCGGCGTGCGCCGCCGAAATTGACAACGCCACAACGACGCCTATGGCGGTCCACAGTTTTGCACTGGGCATTTTGAATCTCCTCGTCTCGCTTATTTTTGTCAACCCGCTCCGCCGCGGCGTCTCACGTTCGGCCGCGAACAAATCGAAAGCACGCCGCACCTTGACGAAAAAATCTATCGCCAACGTCCTATCATGCGCACGAGGCAGGGTTTTTGTCCATAGCGGGGAACCCATGGAAACACGACCGCCAGCGCCGCGCCACGACCGCTTCTTGGGTTACCGGCCCAGATCGTTGATTGCGTCGACGACCATGCTGGTGCCCACCGCGATCATCAGAATGTCGGACGCCACGCGCACATAGCGATAGCCGGACGGCGGCGGGCCGATCTTGACCACGAGTTGCTGCGGCACTTCGTAAAAGACCACGTCGCGCGGCAGCGGATGCCCGACGCGCCATTTCTTCGCCTGGCCCGGCGGCATGCAGCCGTTGTGTTTTTTCGCCAATCCCGGCGGGCAGTGGCCGCGGCGGAATTCCTCGGCGTAGTATTCATGCACGTACTGGCGGTGCCGCGTATCGAAGTGGTCGTGTTTTCCGGAGGAGCGGCGGTCCCTGTCGTGCCGCGCTCTCCCGTCGTCATCGCGCCGTTCCACGCGTTCGTCCCTGCCGCCGCCAGCCCTGCCGGGCTTGTCCGCCCTCACCGGTCCCGCCGCCAGAGTTCCGGCAACAACCAGCGCCAATACGCACTTCAGTTTCAGATCAATGGGTTTCATGTCGAGTCTCCCGATCAAGAATACGTCTGTCGTTTGGCAATTAACGTCCGAGCATGGCATTTGGTGGACAGCCGGCTTACGCGTGCGCTTACCCTAACATCAATCCGCGGTCGCGCCGGAATTCTTGATGACCTTGGTCCACCTCACGATTTCGGCACCGACGATCGCGCGCTCACGCTCTCACGATTCACGGCCTCTCAAAACCTTCCGCAATCCATCACGACCGTCTGCCCGGTCATGCTGTCGCTGCGGCAAAAAGTGACGAGTTGCTCGGCGACGTCGTCCTTGCTCACCACGTGGCGCAGCAGCGTGAGGTCGGCGACGGTGGCCTGATATTCGGCGGGCCGGTTGGCGCTCATGCGCGTGCCCTCCATGAAGCCGGGCGCGACACAGTTCACCGTCACCGCGGGCGCCAGCGCCACCGCCATGCACTTGGTGAGGTGGATCATGCCGGCTTTCGACACGGCGTACGCGATGCTGCTGCCGCGCGGCGCGACCCCCGCGCCCGAGGAAATGTTGACGATGCGACCCTGCCCCTGCGCCTTCATCAGCGGCGCGACCGCCTTGATGCAGTTGAACGCGCCGGTGAGGTTGGTCTTCATGATGTGGTCCCACAGCTCGTGCGTCATGCCGTCGAGATCGGAATAGGCGATCGTCTTGTTGAACGCGGCGTCGTTCACGAGGATGTCGACGCGCCCGAATTCGGCCTTGGCCTCATCCACCATCCGCGCCACCGCGGCCGGGTCGGTGACATCGGCGCGGACCGCCATCGCGCGCACGCCGAGTTTCGCGATGTCCGCCGCGACGCTTTTCGCCTTCGCCTCCGACTCGGCGTAATTCACCACCACGTCGACGCCGTTCAACGCGAGCGCGCGGCAGATGCGCTGCCCCAGACCGCCGCTGCCGCCGGTCACGATTGCGGCACAACCTTTGAGTTCCATCAGTTTCCTTTCAGAGAATCGCGTGAGTCGTGAGCGGTGAGCGGTGAATCGTAAATCGTAAGTCGTGAGTCGTGCTGCGCCGTTTTTTTGACTCTAGTCTGCGCTTATGCTCATTGTCAACCACGCGGGCAATCTGCTCCAGGCATCGCGAACACCGGGCGCGGGCGTGCAAGCTTCCCGCGGCAAATCATGTTAGCGTTCGGTTTCAAGCGGGCCCGTTTCATTCATCGAGGAGATTTCACGTTCATGGCGACTCAAAACACCAAGGCTGGCGCGGCGCCTTTTTGCATGATGATTACTTTCGAGATCGCGCCCGCGCGACGAGGCCGAGTTCAACGACATCTACGACAACGATCACATACCCAATATCCTCAAGCTGCCCGGGGTCCTCGAGATCATACGGTTTCGCGACGCGTCGCCGAACGACAAAGGGTTTCTCGTCTACTCGGCGCTCTATTTGCTCGCCAGACGAAAACCTCCACCAGACGCCGGAATGGTCGGCATTGTCCGAACTCGGCCGCTGGGCGCCCGTCATACGGCCGAAAGTAAAGTCCCGGGCCCGGCGCGCCGGGCCTGTTGTCGCGAGATTCAAGGGATCGTGACCTCGCCGCGCCGGTCGCACGTGGGCTGGCGGGAAGACCGACTTTCGGGGGATAATGCCGTTATGAGCGACGAACAACCCTCGGCAGAACCCTCGGCAGAACAGCGCGGTTGAAGCGCCTTTCGTCGACGCGCAGCCGGACGAGGCGCATCACGTCAAGCGCCAACCGCAGGATCCGCGCAACCGGTTGCGCGAACTGCTGGCCATACCCGAACGCGACCGCACCGACGCGCTATGGGATGAAATCATCGGCCTCGAAATCGACATGGCGCCGGGCAACCGTGCTCAATCGCCGCAAGCGGACAACGGCCGCCGTCAGGAACCCGGGCAAGCGCCAGGATCATGGCCGGCGTCCGGACCAGGCGCGGCGTCAGGATCCCGCGCGCGCGAAGCCAGGCAAGCGCTTTTTTCAGAAGCGCAAGCGCGGTCCAGGCGGACCACCCGAACGTTCGTGACCACGCGGGAGCGTGAGGCCGCAAGCAGGAACAACCGCTTTCGATCTCCCGGCCTCCCGATCTCCAGACTTTTAATTCGCGCGACATCGCTGCGGCTTGCCTGCGCGCTCCTCGGCACGCGCCATGCAATGCGGTTTTAGCGGCGCAAGCCTTCCCCGCGAAAGCAGTCCGCGTAATCGTGACGACGTCTCCAGGCGGCGGCGTCGACATTACGATGCGCACGCTGGGCCAGAAACTCACCGAGTCATGGGGGCAGGCCGTCGTGGTGGACAACCGCACGGGCGCGAGCGGCGTCATCGGGCTCGAGATTGCCGCCAAGTCGCCGCCCGACGGGCACACGCTCGTCGTCATCACCGCCGGCCACACCGGTCATGTCGTCACGCGCGAAAACCTCCCGTACGACCTCTTGCGCGACTTCGCGCCGGTCACCGAAATGGTGACGACGTATTATTTGCTGCTCGCCCATCCTTCGCTCGGCGTCAATTCGGTGCAGGAACTCGTAGCCCTCGCGCGCGCCAAACCGGGCGCGTTCACGTACGGCACGACGGGAACCGGTCAAACCAGTCATCTCTCGTGGGTACAGTTTGCCGCCGCCACCAAAATGGATCTGGTGCACGTGCCGTACAAGGGTTCCGGACAGGCCTTGGCGGAACTGTTGGCGGGACACATCCACCTCACCATGGCCACGCCGCTCGAATCGATCCCGTATGCGCAAGCCAACAAGGTGCGGGCTCTTGCCGTGAGTTCCGCCACGCGCTCGCGCGCGCTGCCGGATGTGCCGACGATCGCCGAGTCGGGCGTGCCGGGCTACGAAGCGAGCGGATGGTACGGCATAGCCGCGCCGGCAAAGACATCGCGCGCGACCGTTGCCGCGCTGAATGCCGCGTTTGTCGGCGCGCTGCGCCAGCCCGAAATCGTGGAGCGCTTCGCGAAGAGCGGCATCGACACAGTGGGCTCGACACCCGACGCGTTCCGCGCGCACATGCAAGCCGAAACCGAAAGATGGAAGCGCCTCGCCAAAATCGCAGGCATCGCCAAACACTAAGATTGAAACAGATCTCCGAATTACGATTCACGTATTACGATTCACTGCTCACCGCTTCCCGCCTTCGTGTCACCCGTCACTGCTTACCACTCACCGCTTCACAACGTCGCTACGAACTCCTCGATCAGCCCGTTGATCTTTTCCGGATTCTCGGTGGGCGGGAAATGCCCCACGCCGGAGAGCTTCACGTACTGTGAGCCCGGCACTGCTTCGTGTATCTCTTTCTCGTACTCGGGCGGATTGCCGGGATCGTCCAGGCCGCGCAGAAGCAGCAGCTTCGGTTTGAGCGTCGCGATGCGGTCGCGCACGTCGAATGCATCTATCGTCTTCAGGTCGTGGTATTGGGACATCGGCCCCACCTGCCAATGCCGTTCCATCAGTTTCTCGCGCAGGCCCGGCTCGACGAACTTCATCGTGCGCATCTGATACGCCAGCCACTCTTCGTACGCCTTGCGGTCCGTGACGGCGCGCAGTCGCGATTCGTAGGTGTCCGGCGCGCGCACCTTGGGCCGCGCCGCGACGGTCATCAGCACGAGGCCCTTCACTTCGTCTGGATAGTCGAGGCCGTACTGCAGCGCAATCGACGCGCCCAGCGTGTAGCCGACGAGCACCAGGTTCTTGTTCATGCGCTTCGCCCACAGCCAGCCGCGCACCCACTCCATATAGCTCGCAACGTCCGGACAGCGCGTGCCCTCGAGGTGCCCGGGCAGGGTGGGTGCGACGCTATCCGGGAAATACTTGAGCTGGTAAAAAAACGCGTCGGTGCAACCGCCCGCGCCGGGTCCGTGGAGGAATACGAGTTGCGGCGTGAAAGAATCGAGTTGCGGCATGAACAATCCTTCAGAAGCCGTGAGAGCGTGAGTTCGCGAGGTCGCAAAAGATTTTACCATCTCACGCTCTAACGCTCTCACGCCCTCCCGGTTTTTCAACGTCTCGCGGCTGGCGGCAGGCGAGTCGAAGCGGGCATAATAGACGCGCAGATGGTACGGAGGGAAGATGAATACACACCGCAAAATCGTGATGGCGCCCGGCCTCGCCATTCCGCAGCCGCTACCGGCACGCGCCGGACAGGTGATCGAATGATCCTGGGTCGCACTGTTTTTTGTTGCGCTCGCGATGATCTATGCGGCGCCGGCGGGCGCGCAGACCGCCTATCCGGCGCGGCCGGTGCAGGTGATCATCGGCTTTCCCGCGGGCGGCAACGTCGACGTGATGGCGCGCGTGCTCGTCGCGGCGATGGGCGAAGATCTGCGCCAGCAATTCGTCGTCGTCAATCGCGACGGCGCGTCGGGCGCGATCGGGTTCGGCATGCTGGCGAACGCCACGCCGGACGGCTATACGCTGGGCGGCGGGCCGACCACGCCGATTTCGATCGCGCCGCACCTGATGAAGGACCTCAAGTACGGCGTCGATTCGTTCGAATACATCTGCCAGTCGTTCGAGAACGTGTTTACCATCGCGGTGCCGGCGGATTCGCCGCTGCGTTCGATCAGCGACCTGATGACCGCGGCGCGCGCGAACCCGGGCAAGCTGACCTACGGCCATGCGGGCGTGGGCACCGTGCCGCACCTGTCGGTGGCGAATCTCGCTTACCGCACGAACGTCGACTTCTCCCCGATCGCTTATCGCGGCGAAGCGCCGATGCTGCTCGATTTGCTCGCCGGGTCGCGTCAGCTTCGGTTCGCCGTCCGTCGGCGCCATCGTCGGCCGCAACTTGCGCGTGCTGGCGGTGTTTGCCGATCGCCGCCACCCCGCGTTCCCCGATGCGCCGACATTTGCCGAGCTCGGCATGCCGTCGATGCCGCCGGGCTTGAACGGTCTCTTCGCGCCGAAGGGCACGCCGCCGAAAGTGCTCGCGACGCTGGAACGCGCCTGCGAGCGCGCGGTGCAAAGCGCATCGTTCCGCGCCGCCGCGGAGCGCCTCAATCAGCCCATCGTGTATCTCAACGGCGCCGCATTCGCCGCGCGCGCGCTCGCCGATTACCGTTACAAGGGCGAGCTCATCAAGGCGCTCGCCATCAAAGTCGAATAGGCAGCGGCATGGCGAAATGGCAATTCACGAAGGGACTGCACGAGCTCGGCAACGGCAGTTTCGCGGAATTGAGTCACGACGCGCAGCAACCGTTGGCGCTGGCGTCAGGCGCAACGCGCGCCTTTCCCGAAGACGGCGACGAACTCATCCTGCGCGCCCACGCCCGGCGCGATGGCGCAGTTTCAATCGGCTTCGGCGAGTGCCGCGGACAAAACGGCTGAGTTGTTTTTTAAGGAGCCTCTGATTAAGTCGTCCCCGCGTAGGCGGGGATCCAGTAATTGCCTGAATATCCTGGATTCCCGCCTTCGCGGGAATGACGAAACCATACTTAATCAGAGCTTCCTTAATGGCATTTGAGCGCGAGATGGAAAAACCACTTACAACTTCACGCTCCGCCGCTCTCGCGGTTTCTATTTGGCTTTCTAAAATTCAAGATGAAGTGCCCGTCATTCCGGCGCAGGCCGGAATCCAGAGGATGCTGGGTCCCGGCTTTCGCCAGGACGACGATAGCTGATGCGGTAGTTGTCGCCCAATACGAAACGTTCAATAATTCGCTTTGATGCCCGCGCGCTGAATGATGTCGCGGTACTTTTTGATTTCGCCGGCCATGATCTCGCGCAGGCGTTCGGGCGTGCTTGGTGCGAACGTCAGGCCTTGCGCGCCGTAGCGCTCGACGGTGTCCGGTTGCTGCAGAACCTTCACCGCCTCGGCGCGCAGGCGGCGCGCGGCATCGGGCGGCGTGCCGACGGGCGCGACGAGCCCCCACGATTCCCGAATGTCGAAATCGGGAAACCCCGCTTCCGCCATCGTCGCGACTCCCGGCATCAGGGCGAAGCGCTTGCGGTCCACGATCGCGAGCCCTTTCAACTTGCCGGATTGCACGAACGGCAGCACCGACGACACGGGGTTGAACATCATGTCGATCTGCCCGCCCATCACGTCGATCATCGCCGCCCCGCCGCCCTTGTACGGCACGTGCGCCATGTCGGCTTTGGCTTCGAGCTTCAGCAATTCGCCGGCGATGTGATTGCTGACGCCGGTGCCGGACGAACCGAAAGTGAGCTGGCGCTTCGCCGCCTTCGCGCGCGCGATCAGGTCCTGCACCGATGTCGCGGGATTCGACGGATTGACGACGAGCACGATCGGCACCTGCGCGACGAACGTCAGCGGCAGGAAATCCTTGATCGAATCGTACGGCAGCTTCGCGATCAGCGACGCGTTGGCCGCGTGCGCGCTCATCGACGGAATGCCGAAGGTATAGCCATCCGGCTGCGCGTGCGCAACCGCGTCCATCGAAATCACCCCGCCCGCCCCGCCGCGATTGTCGACCACGACCTGCTGGCCGAGCGCAGCACCCATCGGCGTCGCGAGCAACCGCGCCAGCAGATCCGCCGTCCCGCCCGGCGGAAACGGCACGATCAGCCGCAACGGCCGCTGCGGCATCCACTCCTCAGCACCGGCGAAGCCGGAGACTGCGAGGCACAAAACGACCAGTGAGCAGTGCGCGACGCGAAAACGACGCGCACGGACCAAAAACCGCATGCGGTTGCGTGATCGCAAGACTTGGCCCTCGGCTCTGTGGTTTAGATTATTGCTTGCCGCAATGATATTCTTCAGAGCGCGCGGTGACCAGCGAGTGAAACTAGCGAGCGAAAAATAGGACACATAGGGTCGTACTGAGTGATTACGGCGGGGTCGTTTCATCTGCTTTGCTCCTATTTATGCGGCTTTCGCCGCTCAAGCGATTAGAGCAGAGTCTTCACTTAGCCGACTGTCCTATTTCTTGGGACCACTTCTGATCTGTTCAGAGCACTGCCGTTCGATTGCCGGATACGTATTGAGCGATACCGAGGCTTGGATCAATTCGAATTGCATCTCTCCGGATTGATGCGCAGTGCCTGATGGTTAGCAAAAATGGCGTCGGCGTAACGCTTGAGGCCGCCGTAGGGTCGCCCCGAGGTGATCCAATTTAGGCGTGATCAGGATTGATGCGCAGGGCTTGGCGGTACGCATTTCTGCCCCCGTTACGGCGTGACTTCAAGCGTTTTTGCTTTTGAATTTATCGACCACTTTACCCAACCGCCCAAGGGCGCTTTGACCAAGTAATACTGGCACTTCGTCGCCAGCCAACACTACTGCGCGGACGTCCTTCAAAACGTGCCCACCTAAATCCAGCGTCCGAATCCGAACCACTTTGCCTAAGCTCGAAGCGCCATTCGCAAACTGATATTTTTGGGTGCCTAGAAAGTCTGCGTCCATCAGAGAGCCATTGTCGCGTAGCAGGCCTGCGACACGCTCCGAAATGGTTACTTCGGATGCGCCCGAATCAACGATAAAAAATACCTTAACCTCAGAATTAAGCGTCGCCATAACTTCAAATACACCACCGTGCTGTCTTAGAGGAATTGAAAAACTTGCGTCTTTAAATTGAGAAGCGGGCACCTCGTTATTGGCCCGAGGTTTTGCGTTACTAGGTAGGTGTGTTGTTCTAGATTTCGATTACTGAATCGCGGTTGTGTATCAATACCCCGATTCCCACAGGCTACTTCCCAAAGCCCTCCAATAAGGTGACATCGACCGGTGGCGGCTGGGTGTCCGAATTGAGGAGATTGGTCTACTCCAAACGCGAACGACATTACCGTTACCCATCGAACCAGAATACGAAGTGAGAATAAAGCTGTTTATGAGCCTCCCTTCCCGCAGTCGGATATTCGGCCTGCGTCACTATAGACACATCAGGGAGTTCCGCTGTTCGATTGGATATACAAGTGGTGGTCCAGAATCCACATTCTCACGGTGTTGCCTGATTTGCGAATGGTTGCGGGGTCAAAGTAGGTTGAAAGTTTAGGGTCTCCCGCGCTTTCAGCGACGATGACCCACTCCGCCACCGCGCTACTACTCACAGCAGCCAATAGCATCAACAAAATAGCTTTACGCATCGAAGGTTCTATAGCGAATGGTTGGAAAGTGTTTTACGGTTTACGTATCCCCTGTGCACTGCTTCTCTTGTTCACGTAGCACTTTTTGCACGTCCCGCATCAGCGCCCGTGTCCCGCCTTTATAGGCATTCTTTGCAACTCGTGCCTTACCGTTTTTTGTTCTTGGTCCGGTCGACTTCGCCCAGGGTCGCCATCCCCTTATCGCCATCGACTGCCGCTGGCGCCGTTCCAAAGTCCAGTCGTTCGCCATCTTGCGCCTCCAAAAGTTTGTTTGGCAAGTTTTCAGGATTTTCCGCACGCGAGGCATTGCCTTCGGTTGGCATTACGTTTTTCACCCACTGCGGCCCGTGGGCAATGTTCGCTTGCTTCACGAACGCCACCTGCGAGATACGGGGTCAGGCTTGGCTAATTGCATAATGTCCTCCGTTCGACTACCATTGCTCGATGGCCCGCAAACCGCGCCTCCACGTCCCCGGCGGCCTCTACCACGTCATCCTGCGCGGCAACGCCCGCCAAGCGATCTTCTTCTCGCCTCACGATCGACTTTACTTCTACGAACTCATGGCCGAGGGGGGCACGCGGTTTGGCTACGCGGTGCACGCCTTCTGCCTCATGACCAATCATCTGCATCTCGCCCTCCAGGCGGGCGATCAGCCCCTCTCCGCCGGCATGCAGAACCTCGCCTTCCGTTATACGCGCCACGTCAACGCGCGGCGCAAACGGGCAGGTCATCTTTTCGAGGGCCGCTTCAAGGCCTTTCTCGTCGATCGCGACCGCTACGGACTCGCCCTGGTGCGCTACATCCACCTCAACCCGGTGCGCGCCCGCATGGTCAGGCAGCCCGCTGCTTACGTCTATAGTAGTCACCGGGCCTATCTCGGTGACGAGGCTTTGCCGTGGCTCACCACCGACTGGGTGCTGGGGCAATTCGGCGTCCGCCTCGGCACTGCCCGCGCCCGCTACGCCCGTTTCATCGAGGAGGGCAAGACCGAAGGGCACAACGACACGTTCTACGGCGGAAGACGGATTCCCGCGTGATGGGTGAGGACGATTTCGTCAAGACGATCCTCAAGCCCAAACCCGCCCGCCGGCGCACACCCTCGATCAATGAAATAGTGACCCACGTCTGCCGCCGCTATCGCCTGAGCGAGAAACAGTTGCTCGCCGCCGGCCGCGCGCGACTGCCCGCCGAGGCGCGCGCACTCATCGCCTGGCTCGCGCTTAAGGCCCGCGCCGCTTCGCTCACGACACTCGCCCAAACCTTCGGCCGCGATATCTCGACCCTTAGTCATGCCCTCTCCCGCCTCGATCATCGCGCCCAAGACTCCAAAGTGTTCGCCCGCACTCTCGACCGGCAACTTTATGCAATTAGCCAAGCCCGACCCCAATGCTCATGACCCTCAACAGACCCCAATGCTCAACATAACTGGCCTCGGCCAATAGTGCATTAATAAATGCATCATGAATCGCGTTATTCATTTTGCCCTCGCCACATTTCCACTAAACAACAAAATCGATTGTTCGATTCGTCCTTCGCGGAGCAGTTTCGGCATACATTGTGGCTTAACAAAAAAGCCCGCCCTCTCAAAAAGCGCCCGACTAAGCCATCCACCTCGTGTACCGTAAATTCTAGATTCTGCAAGCAATCGCCCTGACTTGGTCTCGTACAATTTTGTGTCGCGATAATGAATCGGAATTATTGCGGACACTTCGACATTGGCAGCATTTATAGAATCTGAGTAGACAATAGAATTCAGCGTTTCTCGAAGTCGATTGCGCTGCTCTAACGGGAGTTTCGGATCAGCGAGCTTCCACCTTCCTTCCGCCGTGTACAATTCTTCGCCCACAAGTATCGTCGCGAAAATCTTCACATCTTCCGCTTCCGTGCAATACCGATCGAATTGAATCTTGCCAATTAGTTCGTCTGCTACAGGCACAATAAATAGTAAAAGCCATGCCACTACGAAAACAATGATGTTCGCCCAGATACCATTGACAAGTCGACTTGCGCGTAGCGCGATCCACGCGCTAATTGCAAGCCACGCTAAACCGCCTCCAAGTAACCAACAATCCTTCCATCTGATACCTCCCTGCAAAATTAATCGATACAAATAGCAAACGGAAAATCGGCGATTGAGCTGGGTTTCGATTTCGTTTGCGGACCCAATCGCATTGATTCTCTCCTCACGAAACGGGAAAATAGGGTCTCGAAATCATACATTCCTCTCCTGGTGCTTTACGGCTCGACTCACTGTCGCATAGTGAACATCAAAGCACTCGGCGATTTCCTGCATCGTGTAATCTCCGCACGCGTAGAGTAGAGTAGAGAACAGGATTCGCTGTGCCGTCGGTTTGGCATTTTCGTCGACCGCCCCTTTCGTGTGGCGGTGCCTCACTAGCCGTGCCGTAGTCATGCGCTCAACGTGATTGCGCACGCGCCCGGCGTGAAACGTGATTCATATGAGTGTTACGCGTAAGTCTCATATGCCTTCCGCAAGCACTGGTGCGCGTTCCAGCCGCACCACCTCACCAATGTTACTCTGCAAGCGCTCTGCAAGTGTTGCAACTAGCCCAGGAGCTGATGCGGGGCGCGCAGCATTTTCGCAGGAGCGCAATTTCACCAAACACTCGTGCGTTTGACTGCGAACCGGTCAGGGGATAGAGTCTCGGCCAGCGAAAATGGTGGTTTGAATTTCCCATTGGCAGGCGCATCATGAAAATAATTTACATAGCGGTTGGTTGCATGCTGGCGTGCGTGCTTGCGCCGGCGCACGCCCAGGGCAATCGCTTCAAGCCGATTGCGGAAAGCGACATGACCGAAGTGCAGAAGCAAGCGGTCAAGATACGCGGGGATACGGGGTCAGGCTTGGCTAATTGCATAATGTCCTCCGTTCGACTACCATTGCTGCCATGGCCCGCAAACCGCGCCTCCACGTCCCCGGCGGCCTCTACCACGTCATCCTGCGCGGCAACGCCCGCCAAGCGATCTTCTTCTCGCCTCACGATCGACTTTACTTCTACGAACTCATGGCCGAGGGGGGCACGCGGTTTGGCTACGCGGTGCACGCCTTCTGCCTCATGACCAATCATCTGCATCTCGCCCTCCAGGCGGGCGATCAGCCCCTGTCCGCCGGCATGCAGAACCTCGCCTTCCGTTATACGCGCCACGTCAACGCGCGGCGCAAACGGGCAGGTCATCTTTTCGAGGGCCGCTTCAAGGCCTTTCTCGTCGATCGCGACCGCTACGGACTCGCCCTGGTGCGCTACATCCACCTCAACCCGGTGCGCGCCCGCATGGTCAGGCAGCCCGCTGCTTACGTCTATAGTAGTCACCGGGCCTATCTCGGTGACGAGGCTTTGCCGTGGCTCACCACCGACTGGGTGCTGGGGCAATTCGGCGTCCGCCTCGGCACTGCCCGCGCCCGCTACGCCCGTTTCATCGAGGAGGGCAAGACCGAAGGGCACAACGACACGTTCTACGGCGGAAAGACGGATTCCCGCGTGGTGGGTGAGGAGGATTTCGTCAAGACGATCCTCAAGCCCAAACCCGCCCGCCGGCGCACACCCTCGATCAATGAAATAGTGACCCACGTCTGCCGCCGCTATCGCCTGAGCGAGAAACAGTTGCTCGCCGCCGGCCGCGCGCGACTGCCCGCCGAGGCGCGCGCACTCATCGCCTGGCTCGCGCTTAAGGCCCGCGCCGCTTCGCTCACGACACTCGCCCAAACCTTCGGCCGCGATATCTCGACCCTCAGTCATGCCCTCTCCCGCCTCGATCATCGCGCCCAAGACTCCAAAGTGTTCGCCCGCACTCTCGACCGGCAACTTTATGCAATTAGCCAAGCCTGACCCCAATGCTTTCCCCCGAAGATGCCGATTTGGCCCAAGTCGGCCGAGAGCAGGTCGACGAAACCATCCTCAGAAGGCTCCGTTCCGCGCAACGCAAGTACTTTTTCACCCGTCGCAGAGTTCATGAAGAGCGTGGCGCCGAAACCGCTTGCATCTCGCGCCGCGATTGGATCTTGATTAGCTGGAATGTCGCCACCGTAATAACTCAGGATGTTCCAGTGAGGAGCAGTTGCGTCTGCAGGATTGAAAAGGGCCGTTCCCAATACTAAGGGAATGCGGTCTTGATCGCGTGCCGTTTCCGCAAAGATACTGCCGCTCACTGATTGGTCACCCGGATTTACTTTATTGCCTAATCGTACGTACGAAGCAGTCGCTAAGGCGGCATAATTGTAGTAGTCAAGTATTGTAGTAGTCATTGCAAGCCTCCCATTTTAGACAACGGCCGGGGCTTTAAGACTTCGTCGTAAAGTAAACCTTTAAGATCGTCGCCACAAAGTTTCACGGGAACATCCAGACTGATAAAGTACCAAGGAGACCTACGTGCATAGATTAGCTGACGGGCTGCTACCTCATTACTCTGATTATCCGTCACAACCTTCTCAATTATCGTAACCTTATGACTAACTGTGCTGTGCACACGAGGTATCTTGTATTGATATCTTGCTGTGGGGTGATCGAGTTTAGTAACGCGCCAAGCATCAATTCCATTCGGCGACACTACAATTTCTTCCCGATCGCTGATTGGATATACAATAAACAAATCTTTGGGCCGCTCTTTCCCTGCATTTATTTCGGCATACCATGCAAGCGCCCGATCTTTTGATGCTTGATCAGCCCGTTCCACACGGAGCAACGTCCTGTGAAGGATGTCGTTTGACTCGACAAATTGATACTTGGACGCTGCAAGCTGTCTCGGCCCCCAGCCCGTCGTGTCGTCATAAAACCCGTCCACCTGCACCTTCTTGTAGATTAACGTCCCCGCCTCCTTGCACGCCTGCCCGAAATTCCATGCGATCCACAGTTCTTCCCCGACAGGCAGCACGACGAACACTGCTCCCACTGTGATCAGCAATGCTTTGCGTCTCGGCATGCTGCGCGTGAGGCGCGCGATACCCCAGAACAGAAGCGCCAGCGCACCGTAAGCGATACCCAGCGGAAATATGCTGAAGAGACTGATGTAATAAAAACCCATCATCATTTCCCAAAATTAAAATTCTGAAATATCGGTTTTCTCATTTGCCGTTCCCCATCGGATTGATCACCGGCATGGATTGAAGAGATACGTGAGAGATACCGGGTCACACAAGATACGGCAAGATACGCGGCAAGATACGGGGTCAGGCTTGGCTAATTGCATAATGTCCTCCGTTCGACTACCATTGCTCCATGGCCCGCAAACCGCGCCTCCACGTCCCCGGCGGCCTCTACCACGTCATCCTGCGCGGCAACGCCCGCCAAGCGATCTTCTTCTCGCCTCACGATCGACTTTACTTCTACGAACTCATGGCCGAGGGGGGCACGCGGTTTGGCTACGCGGTGCACGCCTTCTGCCTCATGACCAATCATCTGCATCTCGCCCTCCAGGCGGGCGATCAGCCCCTCTCCGCCGGCATGCAGAACCTCGCCTTCCGTTATACGCGCCACGTCAACGCGCGGCGCAAACGGGCAGGTCATCTTTTCGAGGGCCGCTTCAAGGCCTTTCTCGTCGATCGCGACCGCTACGGACTCGCCCTGGTGCGCTACATCCACCTCAACCCGGTGCGCGCCCGCATGGTCAGGCAGCCCGCTGCTTACGTCTATAGTAGTCACCGGGCCTATCTCGGTGACGAGGCTTTGCCGTGGCTCACCACCGACTGGGTGCTGGGGCAATTCGGCGTCCGCCTCGGCACTGCCCGCGCCCGCTACGCCCGTTTCATCGAGGAGGGCAAGACCGAAGGGCACAACGACACGTTCTACGGCGGAAAGACGGATTCCCGCGTGGTGGGTGAGGAGGATTTCGTCAAGACGATCCTCAAGCCCAAACCCGCCCGCCGGCGCACACCCTCGATCAATGAAATAGTGACCCACGTCTGCCGCCGCTATCGCCTGAGCGAGAAACAGTTGCTCGCCGCCGGCCGCGCGCGACTGCCCGCCGAGGCGCGCGCACTCATCGCCTGGCTCGCGCTTAAGGCCCGCGCCGCTTCGCTCACGACACTCGCCCAAACCTTCGGCCGCGATATCTCGACCCTCAGTCATGCCCTCTCCCGCCTCGATCATCGCGCCCAAGACTCCAAAGCGTTCGCCCGCACTCTCGACCGGCAACTTTATGCAATTAGCCAAGCCTGACCCTAATGCTCTGTTCGGCATCCTGGGAGCCGCGTATTGCCAGGCTGAATTGCCCTGGATTATCGAGGCTCGCGAATACCGTGGCGGAAAAGCCCGAACCCACGCCAAGAAATGCAGAAAAGTGACCAAGCAACGCGGAGGGGTCGTATTGATCGACTACGCGCCAGCGGGCGAGGAAGGCGTTGGCTTGGGCAGTAGACATGCCTTCGTCTTGTAACGCCTGCAGACGTGTCTTGGTTGGATCCAAGAAATTGGCATAAGCAGCTTCGGCCAATTGCGCTTGTTGGAATAGCTCCTGAATGGTGTTCATTTTTTTGCGCCTTTGAATTCTTCGGTAGATTTACCGAACGCTATCGCGCGACCTTGGTATCCAAGGCAATGCGAGGTTGCTAACCAAAACTTCCATCCGCTCCACCCAGCTTGCCGCCTCTCATGTGAAGTGTAGAAATCTACATAGCGCGCCAGCACTTCGTTTTTTTTCGAATCCATCCACTCTCCTTCCCAGCGCCATCGGTGAAGAAATAGCGGGCCATTTCGTTTGCTTACAATATTTATACGCTGATTCAATTGCTCCACGTCTGTCCAACTGTTCATGTCCCCGTTGTGAGAAACTAATTTAGGCATCTCGTTCATGACCAACGTCTCAATCACCCCTGGATTCTCCGCCTTCCATTGGTCAACGGACTTGTAGACCCAGAACCCCGCTTCGGTCGAACAATAGTATTGATGCACCGCCACCCTCCAATATCGAGGACCGATCAGCGTATCGTTTCCCAACATGCCGACCAGGGAATCGTTGCCAGCACCACCGTCTAGGCTGTCGTTACCGGCACCGCCTTCGAGGTAGTCATTTCCGCCGTTGCCCGAGAGCGTATCGTTGCCGGCGCCACCATATATGTGATCCGCCAGACCAAATCCCCTGAATGGGGTGTTATTTGCATCGTTGAAGTAAAACTGCTGACGCTGATTATCACTGACCGCACCTACTCGAATCTGTGTGCCGGAAGCGACATCCGTATAGAGAGCGTTTTCCGATGTGGGATTTCGTGTAATTACGCCTTGGGTATCTTGCGTGTTCCGAAGCACCAACCAACTGAGCATCTTGGCGCGATCAGTGAGGTATTGCAGGGTCAGTTGCCCGGTTTCATCGCTAGCACTGTAAATATCAAGCAAATGATCTACGTTGTGCTGTGCATAAATCGTGTCGTTACCCGTCACCGCGAATGGATTCAAATTCTTCAGTGCGTAGCGGTACGCAAGCCCGCTAAGCCCACTAACATCTTTTGCGACGAGGCTTTCAAGCTGCAGCCCAGGGATTGCCTGCAGCTTGTCTTCAATTACTATTAATCTAGTGTGAAGTGCGGCGCGCGAAACAAAATCTGCCTGCGTTGTAACAGGAGGCACTCCGATGGGCGTATCCGGAGTCAAGCTTGCTCCAGTAATCCCCAGCAATTTCGATAGCGCATTCACGAGGTTTTCATCGGTACTGCCTGGGTCCTTTGAGGCCGCCGCATACAACGCTGACGCGCCAATAAGTCCAATATCCGGGTTCATCCGTTCGATCAACGACTGCACTGCCAACGCGTCCATGAAAGGTTCAATTAAATGACTATTGCGCTCGGTGGCTATCGAAATGCGTTGGCTCGCCGGCGTGCCCGTGATCAATGACGAGACTCCGCTAGCATCATTTCCGGGGGCAGAATCCTCGCTGATGAGGGACGTTATGTTGCCAAGTGCACCAAAACTCGACGCTGGCGGTTGTGGCAAATATGGCGCGAACAGTGTATTTACAAACGAGTCGGTTAATTTCCTTCCCCATGTGACTAAATCAAATGCGCTGCTGCCCACACCAAGGGCCGGGTCAAACCCTGGCGCATTGAACGTTACAGCAGCATCAAATAAGCCTGGAAACAATCGCTCGGCAATGGCGGCGAGATGCCCGCCGAGCGAATGTCCGGTGACGACGAGGTTATCCGCAGGGCCGATCAGTCCAAGCCCTTGTCCGCTAAACGTCATGTGAACGGAGATAAATGTCAGCGGCACACCTAATACCGTTACAAACGGATCGCCATTAATCGGTATGGAGGTACCAATCGTCAGGGCCAATTGTGGTGCGATTATGGAGTTAGCGGGTGCGCGTAACCGCTGCACGTAATTGAAAAGGCTCACCGCTTGCGATATCGCCATGCCATACTCACCCATTTCGCGCAGATCTGCCTTTAGTAAATCCGTAAGAAGTTGCGCGCCGCCCGGTTCCGTTCCACGGATCGCGAGGACTTTTTCACCTGTATCGCTATTGACGAACAGAGACGCTGCGAAGCCTGCTGCATCGTTGGGCTGAAAACTCGCGATGCGCCATCCTTGTCCTCCTTGGGCGGCGGTATAAAAAATCTGTTCGCCAAGTGTGTTGACATCGGCATCATCTGTATTGCCTGGCACCCTTTGAGCACTATTTGCGTCACTGATTGCCTGTCTAGCAGCAGCAACCGGATCCTTATCCAATCCCACAGCAGCCGGATCCCAGTCCACGTAAGCCAAGGTAGAAAGAATTGAGTACTCGTAATAATCCTGGATAATCATTTTGTCTCTCCCTCGACTTTTCGGCTTGGCTTAAGGGTTGCAACTACGACATCATGGAAGCTGCTTCTTATTTCAGATATCCCCGACCGTTGTTCTCTACCACAACGCCAAGGGCTGAAGCCTGAGCCTGTCCCAGTCACACCTATGGATAGGCTGTCTAACCAGCCAGGATAAATAAAGACTGTTACGAGTTCGCCCAGCACCTCTTTGGTCTGCCTGTCAATGACGCGATCTGAATTGCGGCTGAAGTGCTTGCTTATTACTCTGGAATCGGTCGAGATCTGCAGTTGATAGCGGCTAATATAGTCTGGAACCTCTTCGTGAATCGCTTCCCCATTCTGCATGGTATAGCGGAGTTTCTTCCCGCCACGACCGCCGGTTTCCGTATAGGTGAACCCATATTTCGACCAATACCCGATGCCGCCCCCGATGAATCCCTCCGCCACCGCTGTCTTGTAAATATGCAACCCGGCTTGCTCCTTGCACAGCCGTTCGGCTTCCCGGCCGATCGCGATCACATCCCAAAACGGCATAATTAGAACTGTCGCCGTAGTCACGAACATCAGCGCGCGGCGCAGCCACGGATGCGTCAGTCGACGTAGCAATCGACTGTAAGCCTGCCACAACACAAATATCGCCAGGGGTAGATATGCCACCGCGTAGCCGAACGCGCCGGCCCCAGTCATGTAGAAATGATCAAACGACATCACTAATTCTCCTCACAAGAAAACAACGGGGCCTTACAATCATACAACTCTCATTTCGGGTCGGACGACAAGGGGAGATACGGGAGATACGGGGTCAGGCTTGGCTAATTGCATAATGTCCTCCGTTCGACTACCATTGCGCCATGGCCCGCAAACCGCGCCTCCACGTCCCCGGCGGCCTCTACCACGTCATCCTGCGCGGCAACGCCCGCCAAGCGATCTTCTTCTCGCCTCACGATCGACTTTACTTCTACGAACTCATGGCCGAGGGGGTCACGCGGTTTGGCTACGCGGTGCACGCCTTCTGCCTCATGACCAATCATCTGCATCTCGCCCTCCAGGCGGGCGATCAGCCCCTCTCCGCCGGCATGCAGAACCTCGCCTTCCGTTATTCGCGCCACGTCAACGCGCGGCGCAAACGGGCAGGTCATCTTTTCGAGGGCCGCTTCAAGGCCTTTCTCGTCGATCGCGACCGCTACGGACTCGCCCTGGTGCGCTACATCCACCTCAACCCGGTGCGCGCCCGCATGGTCAGGCAGCCCGCTGCTTACGTCTATAGTAGTCACCGGGCCTATCTCGGTGACGAGGCTTTGCCGTGGCTCACCACCGACTGGGTGCTGGGGCAATTCGGCGTCCGCCTCGGCACTGCCCGCGCCCGCTACGCCCGTTTCATCGAGGAGGGCAAGACCGAAGGGCACAACGACACGTTCTACGGCGGAAAGACGGATTCCCGCGTGGTGGGTGAGGAGGATTTCGTCAAGACGATCCTCAAGCCCAAACCCGCCCGCCGGCGCACACCCTCGATCAATGAAATAGTGACCCACGTCTGCCGCCGCTATCGCCTGAGCGAGAAACAGTTGCGCGCCGCCGGCCGCGCGCGACTGCCCGCCGAGGCGCGCGCACTCATCGCCTGGCTCGCGCTTAAGGCCCGCGCCGCTTCGCTCACGACACTCGCCCAAACCTTCGGCCGCGATATCTCGACCCTTAGTCATGCCCTCTCCCGCCTCGATCATCGCGCCCAAGACTCCAAAGTGTTCGCCCGCACTCTCGACCGGCACCTTTATGCAATTAGCCAAGCCTGACCCCAATGCTGCTGCCACCTTGGACACGCTGCCACCAACATCAGCGGCGGTCGCATTGAGAGTGATGTTCGCATTAGGCAAAAGGCAAGACCTCTTTTTGCTTTTTTGTGGAACAAAGGCGCTGCGGCTAAACGAAGAACGCCCGCGGACAGCGGGCGTCGGGGAGGTCCTTCACCGAATTTTAAGTTACTCCGACCCGAATTGTTTCCTGAGGTAGTTGTATGCGAACCAGTTTCCTTGTCAATACTGGCCGGGCAATCTCACCGTTCTTTAACCCAGTAGCTCTTTCCGCAGTGCATACATGTGAATCGATGCTTACACAAAATCTGAACGACTGCACTCGCCCAGAAGTCCATACCCGCGATGCTCTCCGCAGCAGGGTGCTTTGGTCGTAAACCCTGAACAAGGATACGCTTCCCGCAACTCGGACAAAGTAACGATAGCGCGGCTACGACATATGCTACTGCAGTACAAATAAATATGCCTAGTGCGATGATGAATGCGCTATTGAGAGATGGTAGCCATGTTACGAGATGGGCGATAAGTACACCTATGACTACGACAAGGCCTACCCAACTGAACACCACCAGATAGCACGCCACCAATAATCGACGAGGACGGTCGTAATCGTAGGTGGTATTGTCGCTCTCGCCTTTCATATTCGCCCTATGGGCAGCCACAATAGTTCTGCGGATAGTTCGCCGGATACGCCAAAGCCTTATATGCCAGTTGCGGGGCACCACTCGTACCACCCTTCACAAAGCTTTGAAGCGTTTTTAGTGCTGCCTGGTTTCCAGGGCCCATGCGCTGGTTGACCATATAACTGAACGCGTTACGCGTTGGGCTATCGAGTGCTTTCCCGAAGGCGAGACCAGAGCCGCTACCGACTCCGCTAATTGCAGCAAGAGTCCAGTCGATGTCGGGAATGGGGCGACAAGCTAGGTAATTGCCTCCGGCTTGGCCAACCGCGCTGGCAATGAAACCCCCAGCAGCAGCACCAACCAATGACGATGACCACGGATTGACCCATCCGATCGCGCCGCCCGCAATTCCGCCGAGAACAGCTCCCTGCCATTTGCCACCGCTACTAATATAACCGCTTACAGCACCGGCAATGGCACCGTATCCTGCTCCTGCAATGCCAACCTCTCCAGTCGGATCCACGTCGCTCAGCGGGTTCGCATTAACGTAACTATATGTGTTGATCCCACCATCGAGCCCAATCGGATCGCTCTGGATATATCGTCCGATTGAAGGATCATAATCACGATAGTAGTTGTAATGGGTATTTGTTTCCTTGTCGAGATACTGGCCGGGAAACCGCAGGTTGAACACAAACTTGTTCGTATCCCCATCCGGGTCTTCATTCGCGGCATTCGCCCCGAACGGATCGGTGTTGTCCCATTTCCAGACTGGCGTCGCCGCTTCGTTCGTGATCGCGCGTGGGGTATTCAATTGATCCGTATAGATGTAGTAAACCGCCGTCGCGGTAACCCCCGTCACCGTGACATTGGCCGCAGCCGAGGTCGTGATGGCACCATTGTTATCGGTTGCTTTGGCGGTAAACGTGTAACTCCCCGCCGTGACATTGGTCAAGGTAGATGTATACGGCGGGCTCGCCAATGTCGCGACCACGCCCGCCCCGTTCAATAGCTGCACGCTCGCGATTGTGCCATCGGTGTCAGCCGCGGTTGCCGTCAGCGTGATCGTCGCGGGTGCGGCGAAGCTCGCGTTGTTGGTTGGGCTCGTCAGCGTCACGCTCGGCGGCTGGTTCGGGTTGACTGTCACGTTCACGCTGCCTGACGTGGTGGCTGCGTTCGTGTTGTCGATTGCGCGCGCAGTCAGCGCATAACTGCCCGCTGCCACGTTGGTCCAGTTGAAGCTGAACGGAGACGTTCCCGGCAGTGTCGCGATCGGGCTGCCGTTCGCGAAGAGCTGGATTTGCGTGACCGTGCCGTCCGTGTCGCCTGCGGTGCCGGTGATCGTGATATTCGCCGGCGCAGCATAGACCGACTGCGCGGCCGGCGCCGTGAGGTTGACACTCGGCGGCAGGTTCGTGCTGACCGTCACCGTGGCGGCGCTTGAAGTCGTTTGCGCGCCGAGATTGTCGGTCGCGCGCGCGGTGAAGCTGTAGTTGCCCGCAGCGAGATTATTGACCGTGAAGGTAAATAGGTTCGGTGCATTGATCGTGGCAATCAAAGTTGCCCCCTGGAAGAATTCCACCTTGGACACGCTGCCACCAACATCAGCGGCGGTCGCATTGAGAGTGATGTTGGCCGGCGCAATCGCGGTTGCAGGTGTCGCCGTCAGACTTACAGTCGGCGGCTGATTCTGTACCGGATTTCGGGTCGGACCACTCTAAGCCTCAGTACTTTCAAGGTTTCTCTCCCAAAGAATGGCGTTATTCACGCTTAGCGGCTCACTTTGACTGTCGAAAACGGGCATATAAGGTATCGTTGGTTCGCGCAGCGTGCACGTGCCGCCCGCCTTACGCACGTTGGTATTTGCGATCGATTGTTGACATAGTGAATATAATTCACTAGCATCAGTTGTCATGGTGACGCTGCATCGCTCACGTAACTGGAAGATCGAAGTCTTTGGCCGCGAGCACGGCGTCGCTCATGTACACGTGACGGGACCGGACTTCCGCGCGACGGTGGGCATCGATTCCGGCGAGATTATTGCGGGCTCGCTGCCGATCGCCGTTCTCAAGGAAGTGCGGCGGTGGCTGGACGGTAATCGCGACCTGGCCCTGAAACTGTGGAAAGAACGCAATCCGAATCTTTGAGGAATTTATATGGCGCTGATTACCGTGACTGATGTTGAACACCTGCCGAAAGCACGGCTGCGCGTGCGGCTTTCCAACGACCGCACGGTTGAAGTCAACGTGACCGAATATTTGAGCGCGCCCGGTTACGAACGGCTCCGCAAATCCGCGTTTTTTGCCCGCGCGACCGTTGCCGAATGGGGCCATGGCGTAAGCTGGCCGGGTGACATTGGCATTCCGGTCGAGGCGCTTTATCGACTCGCCAAGGAACAGGCCGGACAAGCCTGGCCCACGCAACGCTTCAACGCGTGGATGAAACGACACGCGCTTTCCGCAGCACAAGCAGCCAAAGCCCTTGGTCTTACCCGACGGACTATTCTTTATTACCATACCGGGGCGAAACCCATTCCCATCTACATCGCGCTCGCGTGCGAGGGATGGGAGCATCGGCAACTGAAAAAAGCTGCCTGATCGCTTCACCTGAGTGGATCGCATACGTCTCACGCGCCTCCCGCAACTGCCGAAGCACTGCCGAGCCGCACCACTTCATCTACCATTCAAACTCTTCGGCAACTGATGCGCAATAAACAGCATCGATACCTTCCCCTTCAACTGATTCACCGTCTTCGCAAAACTCTCCGCCGTCGCCTCATCCAGACTGCTGGTCGCTTCGTCGAATATCAGAATCTTCGGCCGCTTGAGTAGCGCGCGCGCAATTGCGATGCGCTGCTTCTGCCCGCCTGACAGGCCCGCACCGTGCTCGCCGATCCGGGTTTGGTAGCCTTCAGGCAGTTTCTCGATGGTTTCGTGGATTTCGGCCGCCTTGCACGCTTGGATGACGTGCTCGAATGTCGCGTGCGGGAAGGCCAGCACGAGGTTTTCGTAAATGGTGCCGCTGAACAGCATCGTCTCCTGCGGCACCACGCCGTAATGCTGACGCAGTTCGTTGGCGGAGAAATGACGGATGTCGCGGCCGTCGATCAGGATCGCGCCGTCTTCCGGCTGATAGAAACCCTGCATGAGCTTGGCGAGCGTGCTTTTGCCGCAGCCGGACGGCCCCATCAGCGCGATGCACCGTCCGGGTTGTAATGCCAGATTGAGTTCGCGAAAGAGATAGGGCAGGTTCTCCGCATAGCGAAAGCTCAGGCCGCGGATTTCAATCGAGCCTTTGCCGCCCGCTTCGCGCGACGGGGTGACCGAATAAGGCTCGGGCGGCGCGTTCATGACGTCGCCCAGACGCTTGATCGCGATGTTGGCCTGCTGGAACTCCTGCCACAGCCCGACCATGCGCAGCAACGGGCCGGACAAGCGGCTCGCGAACATCTGGAATGCGACCAGCATGCCGATGGTCATGTCGGCGCTGTTCATCACCAGCCACGCGCCCACGCACAGTATCGCCAGCGTCTGCAATTGCTCGAGCATGTTGGCGACGACGTTGAAGGTATTCGAGAGCTGGCGCGTGCCGAATCCGGCCTTGAGGTATGCCGCGAGGTAATTCGCCGAAGCGCGCGTTGAGCTGCGGCTCCATTTGCAGCGACTTGACCGTCTCCATGCCGGACACGTATTCGGTGAGGAAAGCCTGATTGCGCGCGCCGAGCAGGAACTGCTGGTTCAGGCGTTCTGCGCAACAGCGGCGTGATCAAGAAGACTCAGGCCGGTCATGACGACCAGCAAAGCGAGCGAGATGGAGGTCAGCACCAGGCTGTAATAAATCATGATGCCGAGGAAGATGAACAGGAACGGCACGTCGAGACACAGCGTCACCGCGGCGCCGCTGATGAATTCGCGGATGGTTTCCACGCCATGCACGCGCGCGATCAATACGCCGGTCGGACGGTGATCGAAGTAGCGCGGCGGCAGCTTGAACATGTGCTCGAACACCTGCTTGCCGAGCACGGCGTCGATGCGGTTGCCGGTATGCAGCACGAGATACTGCCGCACCCACGTCATCGCGCCCGAGAACAGCATGAACACGAGCATCCCGATCGCGATCACCCACAGCGTGCTGACCGTGTGATGAACGATGACCTTGTCGATGACTATCTGGGTGAATACGGGGGTCGCGAGCGCCATCAACTGGATGGCAAGGGACGCCAGCAGCACGTCGCGCCAGATCTGCTTGTGCTTGAGGAGTTCCGGAATAAACCACTTGAACCCGAATTCGCGCGCTTCTTTCAGCGCCGGATCGGATGCTTCGAGCGCTTTCTCGCCCGCGATGAACAGCATGACCTGCCCTGCGTAATCCGATTCGAAATCCTTGAGCGCGGTTTCGAATGGATTGCGGCTTTTCTCGTCGAAGAGCAGGAGTTTCGAGTCGCTCGCTTTGAGCACGAGCACGAGACGATGGGGTGCGGAGCGGTGTTTTCACCCTCACCCCTGCCCTCTCCCGTCGAGGGAGAGGGAGTACCGAAGCGTCGTTCGCGGCGGGATCAGGATGTGGGACTGAGGCGGGCTTTAAAACCGCGAGGCATGGCAGCGGCAGGTTGGCGAGTTCTGTCGCTGACGCCTGCTTGATGCCGGCCTTAAGACCGAGCGACAGAGCTGCCTGCTGCAGCGAGGCGAGGTTGTATGGCGGGGAAACTTGCTGGAGTACGAGGTTGGGTGCGAATGGAATGCGCTGCAAATGACACATCCCCTGGAGCCCCCAGATAAATGTGTCGGTCGCGAATAGCCGGTTGCTATCCAAGCGCATCCCCTCGCGTCAAGGCGGAAGCGCGGCTATCGCATTGGCTTTATGCGATCACTGCAGCCTGCTGAAAGACTGATTTCCCTGCACTTCCGCCTGTCAAGGCATTAAATCCAACTCAATCGTGGATTGCAAATCTATCATTTTGATAGGTTTTACTTTTTACCCAATACAAACAGATGCACTAACATTTGCCTTTGTTGGCCTGGATCAAAATTTATTTTCAGGAACGGCTGCCGGGCGCGAGAGCGTTGCCGGTGTTCCCGGTGCGGCGGCCACGAATTGCCGGCCTCAGTACGCCGTCGCGGGTTCGCTGCCGCATGCGTTACAGCCGTGGATGCTTGGTGGCCGCACGGCAGAAAAAACAAGGGCCTGCACGCATGCAGGCCCTCGATGATTTGGTTGCGGGGATAGGATTTGAACCTATGACCTTCGGGTTATGAGCCCGACGAGCTGCCAGACTGCTCCACCCCGCGTCTGTGGGCGCATTGTAGCACTCGCTGGCCGCGCGTCAAACCATCAATTGCTAAATTCCTGTTTCAGGACGTAAATTCCTACCTAACTTCGGCTATGGCCGGGGTGGCTTTGCGCTTGCGGAAAAACTCGGTGAAGCGTTCCAGGCTGACGTAGAACACCGGCGTCACGTAGAGCGTCAGGAATTGCGAAAATATCAGGCCGCCCACCACGGCGATACCGAGCGGACGGCGCGTCTCGGCGCCGGCACCCAGTCCCAGCGCGATCGGCAGGGTCGCGAAAATCGCCGCCATGGTCGTCATCATGATCGGACGGAAGCGCACCATGCAGGCTTCGACGATCGCATCCCTGGGATGCATGCCGCGTTCGCGCTGCATCTGCAACGCGAAATCGACCATCATGATGCCGTTCTTCTTGACGAGCCCGATCAGGAGAATGATGCCGACGAAGCTGAAGATATTCAGTTCTTCGCCGAACACGAGCAACGTCAGCAGCGCGCCGAATCCGGCGAACGGCAGCGCGGTCAGTATCGTCAGTGGATAACCGTAGTGTTCGTAGAGAATGGCGAGAATGATGTAGATCAGGATGATCGTAATCATCAGCAGGACGGGCAGCGACTGGAACGCTTCCTGGAACGCCTTGGCGCTCCCGGTAAACGAACTGGAAACGTTGTCCGGCAGCACTTCGCGCGCTACGTCCTGGATCGCCGCCACGGCGTCCCCCACCGACATTCCCGGCGCTAGATTGAACGAGAGCATCACCGCGGGCAGCTGCCCGTAGTGGGCCACCGAGATCGGGCCGACGCCGCTCTTGATTTCGGCGACCGCGCTGAGCGGCACCATGGCGCCGCTCGGGCTCTGGATGTAAATCGATTCCATCGCATTGATGTCGGTCTGGAACCGGCGGTCGACTTCGAACAGCACCTGGTACTGGTCGGCTTCTCCATACAGCGTGCTCACCTTGCGGCCGCCGAACGCGTTGAACAACGCCAGTTCGATTTGTTGCGACGAGATGCCCAGCGCGGACGCGCGATCGCGCAGGATGTTGAGCTGAATCTCGGGATTGCGCAGTTCGAGGTTGGTCGCCACGTCCTGCAACTGGGGCAATGTCTTCAGCCGCGCTTCAAGCGCCTGGCCCGGACCGTATAACTGCTTCAGATCGGTTCCGGTCACCGTAAACACGTAATCGCTGGTCGACAGCGTGCCGCCGATGCGGATCGCGGGCGGATTGGACAGGAACATGCGCAGGCCCTGGAGATGGGCGACCTGGCGGCGCAATTGCTGAATGACCTCGTCGGCGCCGGCGTGGCGTTCCTGGCGATCTTTAAGGCGGATGATCAGGCGGCCGATATTGTCGCCGAACGTGCCGCCCACCCCCTGCCCGGCCGTTGACATCACGGCTTCGACGTTTTCATTCTTGCCCGACGACCTCCGCGATGGCCTGCTGGTTGCTGACCATATCGACGAACGTCGTGCCCTCGCGCGCGCGCGTGTTGCCGTTGATGACGCCGGTGTCCTGGCGCGGAATGAAGCCCTTCGACACCGCCTGATAGAGCAAGCCCATGGTCAACAACACCACGAGCGACGCCAGCAACACGGTCCCCTGGAAATTGAGCACCCAGCGCAGACTCGCGACGTAGCCATTGCGCGCCGCGTCGAATATGCGCTCCGACCAGTCGAACACGCGGCCATGCTCGTGCGACGGCTTGAGCAGCCGGCTGCACAGCATGGGCGTAATGGACAGCGACACCGCGCCGGAAATCAGCACGGCAACGCCGACCGTGACCGCGAACTCGCGAAACAGGCGCCCGACCATGCCCTGCATGAACATGATGGGCACGAACACCACCGTGAGCGAAATGGTCATCGTCAGCACGGTGGACGAAATTTCGCGCGCGCCTTCGAGCGCCGCCGTCATGCGTTCCTTGCCCATTTCCATGTGGCGCGTGATGTTCTCGAGCACCACGATGGCGTCGTCGACCACGAAGCCTACCGCCAGCGTGATCGCCATCAGCGACAGATTGTTCAGGCTGAACCCGAGCATCTGCATCACCGCGAAGGTGCCGAGCACCGATGCGGGCAACACCAGCGCCGTCACCAGCGTCGCCCGTATGTTGCGCAGGAAGATGAGAATAACGCCGACGACCAGCACAATCGACAGGATCAGCGTGAAATTGACGTCATGTATCGATTCGCGGATGAATTCGGAGCGGTCGACCACCACGTTGAGCGACGCGCCGGCCGGCATTTCCTTTTCGATTTCAGGCAGCATTTCGCGCAGCTGCTGCACCACCTCGACGGTGTTCGAGCCGGGCTGGCGGTAGATCGCCAGTATCAGCGCGCGGTCGCCGTTGAACCAGCTGCGCACCTTCTCGTTTTCAACGCCGTCTTCGGCGCGCCCGATGTCGGAGAACCGTATCGGCTTGCCGTCCTTGTAGGCGATGATCAGCGGATTGAAATCGGCCGCGCGGTCGAGCCCGCCGTCGGACTTCACCGTGTAGCTGCGCGCCGTGCCCTGCAGCGCGCCGGACGGCAGATTGGAGTTGGCGCTTTGTATCGCGCTCACCACCTTGTCGAGCCCCAGTCCGCGTTTGGCGAGCGCGTTGGGATCGACGAACAGGCGCACGGCGTACTTTTGCGAACCGAACACGGTGACCTGCGCCACGCCGTTCACCGTCGAGAAGCGCTGCGAAATATGCGAATCGGCGAACTTGTCGAGCTCCGCCATCGGCACGTTCTTCGCCGCCAGCGCAAGTATCAGCACCGGCGCGTCGGCGGGATTCAGCTTGCGCAATGTCGGCGGATCCATGTCGCCCGGCAGGCGCCGGATGGCCTGCGAGATCGCCGTCTGCACGTCCTGCGCGGCCGAATCGATGTCGCGCTGCAGCGAGAACGTCAGCGTGATGCGGGTGTTGCCGGTGGTGGAAGACGACACCATTTCGTCGACGCCGGAAATGCGGCTGAACTCGCGCTCGAGCGGCAATGCCACGGTATTGCCCATGATCTCGGGGCTCGCGCCCGGCAACGTCGCGGTTACGGTGATCGTGGGAAAGTCGACGTTCGGCAGATCGTTGACCGGCAGCGACTTGAAACCGAGCCAGCCGAAAAAAAGTATCGAGACGAAGAGCACGCTGCTCGCCACCGGCCGCTCGATGAATATGCGCGATATGTTCATGGGATGAACCTCGTTGCGTGCGATTTACTTGCCGGACGCGGCGTTCGCCTTGCCGTCCTGCTTTGCGCCTTGCCGCCTCCGGATTGATCTGGTCGCTACTCTCTTTGCTGTCCTTGCCCCGCTTGCCGCTCTTGCCTTCCGCCGTCCTTGCCTTTGTCGTCGCCCGGCGCGCGCACCACCACCTGCGCGCCGACGGTCAGCGACAACGGCACGTCGATGACCACCTGCTCATCGCCGTTCAGGCCTTTGTCGATCACCACCTGATTCCCGATCTGGCGGGCGACCCGGACTTCCTGCATGGCGGCCTTGCCATCGCGCACGACATAGACGAACGGGCGGTCCTGCCCGGGTTGCACCGCGCGCTTCGGGCAGCACCAGTGCATCTTTTTCGACTTTGAGAATGATGCGCGCCGCGACGAACTGCCCCGGCCACAACTCCTCTTTCTCGTTCTTGAACCGCGCTTTGAGCAGTATCGTACCGGTGGTCGGATTGACCGTGTTGTCGATAAACACCAGCGATCCCTCGGCCACCGCCGGGCCGCCGGGATTGAGGCTGATCTGCACCTTGAGGTCCGGCGTATTCCAGTAACGCCGCACGTCTTCGAGGAAACGCTGCGGCACGGCCAATGCAACCGTGATCGGTTGCGTGCTGTTGATGACGACCAGCGGCGCGCCGCCGGTGCCCGCGGTGACCAGATTCCCGGAGTCGACGCTCAGGCTGCCGGTGCGGCCGGAAATCGGCGCCTTGATGTGCGCGTACGACAGTTGCAGCTGCGCCTGCTCGAGCACGGCGCCGTTCGCCGCGACGACGGCCTCGAGCGACTTGACCTGCGTGGCGGCGACGTCGTAATCGTTGCGCGTGATGTATTCTTTTTGCATCAGCGGCCGCAGCCGCGCTTCCTGCTCTTTCGCCTGCGCGAGCTGCGCCTGGTCGCGCGCCAGCGCCGCGCGCGCCTGATCGACGGACGCCTGCATCGGACGCGGGTCGACGCTGAAGAGCGCCTGCCCTTGCTTCACGCGGTCGCCTTCCTTGAACAGCACCGCGGTCAGCACGCCGTTCACCTGCGGGCGCACCGCGACGCTATGCTCGGATTCCACCGTGCCGACGGCATCGATGACCACCGGCATCGGCTGCCGCGTCACCGGTACCGTGCGCACCGCAACCGGTCCGCCGCCGCCGCGTTTGCCCGCACCTTTGCCTTCGGCTTTGGCGGTTTTGCCCGGACGCGGCTTCGGTCGCTTTCGCACCCGACTGCGTCTTCCACCAATAGAATCCGCCGCCGCCGGCAAGGACGCAGACAATCAATAAAATTTTCAACAAAGGCTTCATCGAATGGTCTCAAAAAAATCCGGTGCACCCGGTACAAAGTTTATTGGAATCCGCACTGACATCCTGTCACGCGGCCAATCGGCACAACTACTTACTGCTGCTTCCGCCCGAGCGCCTTGCTCATCAGACGCGCCGAGCGCAAAATTCAGCCGCGCCAGCGCCTGGTACCAATCGAGATACGATTGGATCCGCTGCACCTTGGCGTTCGTGTCGTCCAGTTGCGCGGTGATCAGGTCGAGCAGGCTGCCCACGCCGCCCTGATAGCGCGCCAGCGCGGCATCCGCCGACTGAGCGGCGCTCTTGACGAGATTGTCCGAGCTTGAAATGCTGGTCGTCGCCGTTTGCAGATCGAAGTACGCCTGCCAGACTTCCTGCTCGGTCTGGTAGTAGATCTGGTCGCGCGTCGTTTCGGCAATCTTCGCCTCTTCCTCGCGCCGGCGCACCCGGTAGGTGTCGCCGAACCCGCTGAATATCGGTATGTTCAGGTTAAGCCCGAAGAAGTAAGCGTCCTGGCTGGTCAGCGCATTGGTGTAGATCTGGCGCGCATATTGCGAAACAAACTGCAAGGTCGGCAGTCCCGCCCTGCCCTTCGGCCCGGGCCGTCGCCTGCGCGGCGCGTGCGCGCGCCTCGGCGGCAACCAGATCGGGACGGTTTGCCTTCGCTTCCTTGAGCAGATCGTCCATCGATTGGGTAATTTCGGTCACCGGGATCTGATCGCGTATGGGTTGCAGTTGCAGCTGATAGTTGACCGGCAGTCCGACGGTCGTAGCGAGCGACCCGCGCGCTTTGGAGAGTTCGCCTTCGTTGCGGCTCAGAACCAGTTGCGCCTGACCGACCTGCGTCTCCGAGCGATAGACGTCGGCGACCGTGGCGAGGCCGGAATCCCGCCGCCGCTGCGCCGCATCGAGCGCGGTCTGGAAATTCTTGAGCGATTCGCGCGTCGCGCGCACCAGTTGCTCGAAACCGAGCACGCGGTAATACGCCTGCTCGACCTGGAACGCCACATCCTGCAGAGCGCGGTTTTGCGCAAGGTTTGCGGCGAGCAGCCGGTACCCGGTGGCTTCTTTGTCGGCCGCCCGCTTGCCGAAATCGAACAGCACGTAACTCAAGCTCACGGTCGGGCCGTAAGTTGCGAAATACCGAATATGGCCGCCCCCCTTGCGCCAGCGTCGCCGAATTGCCTCGCTGATCTATCAGCGTCGTATTTGGAAAACCCGAAGTGGCCGAAATCGGGCGCGCTATGCGATCGCTGATGAGCCCGGTAATCTGCGGAAAGTCGCCCGCATGGTCTATCCCCGATTGCGCCGCTTCGACGCGCGCCTGCATCCACGCCTGGCGCGTTCTGACATTGAGCGACAGCGCAATTTCCGTCAGCTGGGCGAGCGACAGCGGCTTGTTCAATTCGCCCGGCAGCGTTTGCGCGGCGGTTGGCGGCGGCACCTGCGGCAACGCCTCTGAGGGTATCCACGGTTGGTTCGGCGCCGGCGACACCTTCTTGCCGGTATTGAATGGATCGATCGCGCCGAACATAGACTGCGCTTGCGCGGAGTTCACCACGAACGCGCAGCAAACAACCGCCAGCCCGAATTTGCTGCGGGACCATGCTTGCACGTCTGAATTGAGACGCAACGGCGGTGCAGCGCTTAATCACGCAATTGGAAATATACATACTTTGAAACAGCGCGCCATCACGGCGCCGACTCCTCCCGAAGCCGACATTCAACCATCTGTTTAATTGGTGGAATCCAGATAAAATTGCTTGCGGCGGACGCTATCATAACATGCGGGTTCGCGGTGTAAATAAGGCGCCGACAGAAATATGCCTGCGCGAGTCATTGTACGACACACACACGCAGTGACGGCCGATCCGCGCGGCATAGAGCGAATCGCGATGTGACTTCGAAGCGGGCTGCACGTTGTATGGCGAACGCAATCGCTGACGCCTGGCATGCACGCGCCGCGGACCCGCGGAAGAAAAGTCTTATCCGCCAATAAAATAAATGGATAAACCCACCCGGACTCACGTGCTACGCTCTCGCCCCGACGAATTACCGCATTTTAACGTTCATATCCAAGGAGCTTGCGCTGTCCAAGCTGGTCTCGCCGCACGGCGGCGGAAGTCTAAAACCCTTGCTGCTCGAGGGCCCTGCGCTGCAGGCCGAGCGCGAGCGCGCACGCGCGCTGCCGCAAGTGCCGGTGAGTTCGCGCGAGCGCGGCGACTTGATCATGCTCGGCATCGGCGGCTTCACCCCGCTCGACGGATTCATGACGCACGCCGACTGGAAAAGCGTGTGCGACGACATGCAACTCGCGAATGGCCTCTTCTGGCCGATCCCGATCACGCTGTCGGCGGCAAGGATACCGCGGACGGCATCAAGACCGGCACGGACGTCGCGCTGGTGGATGGAGCGACCGGCGAATTGCTCGCAACCATGACCGTGCGCGAAAAATACGCAATCGACAAGCAGCACGAGTGCAAATCCGTATTCAAGACCACCGACGTCGAGCATCCCGGCGTGAAAATGGTCATGGAACAGGCCGACAGTCAATCTCGCCGGGCCGGTCAAAGTGCTGTCGCAGGGCGAATTCCCGAGCCAGTACGGCGACCTATACATGACGCCGGCGCAGACGCGCGCGGTGTTCGCGGCGAACGGCTGGTCGACGGTCGCCGCGTTCCAGACGCGCAACCCGATGCACCGCTCGCACGAATATCTCGCCAAAATCGCGATCGAAGTGTGCGACGGCGTGCTGGTGCATTCGCTGCTCGGCAATCTGAAGCCCGGCGACATTCCGGCCGAAGTGCGCACGAAGACGATCGCGGTGCTGATCGAAAAGTATTTCGTCAAGAAGACCGTGGTGCAATCGGGCTATCCGCTCGACATGCGCTATGCGGGGCCGCGCGAAGCCCTGCTGCATGCCCTGTTCCGCCAGAACTACGGCTGCTCGCACCAGATCGTCGGCCGCGACCACGCGGGCGTCGGCAGCTACTACGGCCCGTTCGACGCGCATCACATTTTCGACGAGATACCCAAGGGCGCGCTGCAAACGCAGCCGCTCAAGATCGACTGGACGTTCTGGTGCTATCGAGTGCGGCGGCATGGCTTCGGCGCGCACCTGCCCGCACGACGAGAAGGACCGCCTGCTGGTGTCCGGAACCAAGCTGCGCAAGTGGCTGTCCGAAGGCGACGAGGTGCCGGCCGAGTTCAGCCGCCCCGAGGTGCTGAAGATTTTGCGCGACTATTACGCGACGATCGATGCGGCCGACCGCGTCGAAGTGAAACTCACCGGCCACTCGGCGCGCTGAATAGATAAAAGGGCAGAGCTACTGTTGCCCGTCCTGCCTCAATCAGTTCCGGTCAGTCGATGATGTGGTGGACCGGCGCCTTCTCCATTGCCCACTTGCCGGTATCCCGGTCGTAGCGGGACAGGGTGAAGCAATGCCAATCTTTATCATCCAGCTTCATATGATCGCCCCGGTAATAATATCCCGGCCATCGCGTCTCCTGCCGGAACAGCGTGTGATGGGTCACCGACTCCGACGCCAATAGCCGGTGGTGCAGTTCCCAGGTGCGCTGAAGCTGGTGCAGGTCTTCGGCGCCTATATAGGCCATGTCTTCTTTCAGCATGCCCAGCAATTCGAGACCGCGATTGAGCAACGGGTCGTTCGTCATGTAGTTGACGCTGATGCCGCCGACGTATTCGTCCATGATCTTCTCGAGGCGCTGGAGACCATGGATCGGCAGGAGGTAGCTCGGCGATACGGTCCCGGCGACGATCTCATTGCGGCCGATCCGGTAGTTCTCCAGCGGCTGGTAGATCACCTTCTCGAGATCGCGGTACTCCTTTTCGCTGACCTGCGGCTGGTCCCTGCCTTTTTCCATCACGTACTTGACCGCCGCCTTGGCGGCGATCCGGCCTTCCGTGAACGAGCCTGAAGAAAACTTGTGCGCAGTGCCACCGATGGTGTCGCCGGCGCCGAAAAGGCCGTCGACCGTCATCATGCGGTTGTAGCCCCACTGATACTCCGCGGGGGCACAGTCTTCCGGTCCGCTCGCCCACGCGCCGGAGCAGGTGGCGTGAGAGCCCATGACGTAAGGCTCGGACGTGGTCAACTCGGGATTGATGTGCTTGGGGTCGATATTCTGCGACGCCCAGACGACCGCTTGCCCGATCGTCATGCCCAGGAAGTTCTCCCAGCCGACGGTCTCCATGTGCGGGTCCTGGAAGGCCTCCTTGGTCACCATGCGGATCGGGCCGCGGCCGGCTGCGACTTCCTGCAGAAACGCGTGGTTGCGCAGGCAGGTCGGCGTCGGATGGTGGTCAATGTAATCGCCGACCAGCGCCCGCGTGTGCTCTTTCCACTTCGACTCGTACTCCTCGCCGTTGCCGTTCTGCGTGTAGGTCTTGAGGTGCAGGAAGTAGGCGCCGACGGGCCCGTAGCCGTCCTTGAACCGCGCGAGAACGATGCGGTTTTCCATCTGCATCATCTTGGCGCCGACCTGGATCGGCAAAGCATAGGCGGACCCGCTGCTCCAGGGCGCATACCAGGTCCGCCCCATGCCCTCGCCCACGGAGCGCGGCTTGAAGATGTGCGACGCGCCGCCGGCGCCGATGATGACGGCCTTGGCGCGGAACACGTGGAAGTCCCCCGTCCGGACATTGAACCCGACGGCGCCGGCGACCCGGTTGGCCTTGTTGTCCATCAGGAGGTGCGTCACCATGATCCGGTTGTAGACCTCGGTCGCGGCCTTGCGGGCGGCCTCGGCGACGATCGGCTTGTAGCTTTCGCCGTGGATCATGATCTGCCACTTGCCTTCGCGCAGGTAGCGTCCGGTCGCGGGATCGCGCATCATCGGCAGGCCCCATTCCTCGAACTTGTGCACCGTGCCGTCCACGTGCCGCGCGATGTCGTAGCCCAGGTCCTCGCGCACCAGGCCCATCAGGTCGTTGCGGGCGTAGCGCACATGGTCCTCGGGTTGGTTCTCGCCCCATTGCATGCCCATGTAACAGTTGATGGCATAGAGACCTTGGGCGACGGCGCCGCTGCGCTCGATGTTCGCCTTCTCGACACAGACGATCTTTAGATCCCGTCCCCAGTGCCGGGCCTCGTAGGTCGCCCCGCAGCCGGCCATGCCGCCGCCGATGACGAGGATGTCCGAGTCAACGAAAACCGTTTTCCTGCCTCCAAACAGTCCCATCACACGACTCCCTGCTTCAGTTGGTCCTTGCGCAGCGCGGGCAGGCCACCCTCGATGTTGAGCGACTGCGGCTCATGCGCGAGTTCCTGGCTGGAGAAGTCCCCGGGCTTGGGCGCCTCATACTCGGCCGGGCCCTTGATCGATCCCCAAGGGGTTGTCCGGATCGGGGACTCGAAGTTCTTCTCGCGGCCATCCCGGAACTTGAGCTTCCACGAAATCGTCCCCTTGGCCTCTTCCCGGAGCACCCGGACACTGTGGCCCAGAGGCGCGAAATCGGCATAGCCGCGGACATCGATGGCGTTCTGCGGGCAGGCCTTCACGCAGGAGTAGCACTCCCAGCACATATTCGGCTCAATGTTGTAAGCGCGACGATAGGTCTTGTCGATGTGCATGATGTCGGACGGGCAAATGTCGACGCAATGTCCGCACCCGTCGCACTTGGTCATATAAACAAAGGTTGGCATGGGTCTGGTTATCTCACGTAATGAATTTCGATGATGGGCTGATCAGTAGTGCCGGGGTTGTTCGCGCGCGCTGCCGAAACTTTCGGGTTTGTCAGCGGGAGCGGGCAGATTGCTCCTCGATCCGTTCGCGTTGGAAACCCGTTTCTCGAATGCCGCCGCGGGCTTGAAAAACATGTGAGCGAACTTGGACCACGGTACCGATCCGAACAGCACCGTCGTGGCGATGATGTACAGCCCGAAGAACAGCTTGGCCGTGGCGCTGTCGCTTGCTTGCAGATACGCCCAGATCAAGCCAAGCGTGACGCTGCATAGAAGCGAGAGAATGAACAGGTCCGCGCGCATAAGGCGGAACGGTGAACTGCCTTCAGCGGCGACATCGACCCGTATGAAAAACCAGAACCAGTATCCGCCCAGGCAAATCATTAACCCGCCAATCCACCAAAGTTGCGGCACGACGCCGGGCGTCAGCGTCGCGGGGGTCGGATAGCAGAACACCATGATGACCGTGGTGACGACGTAAATCACGAACCCGTACATGGTCAGCAGATGGGCGACCCGGCGACGCGCGTTGCAGAACTCGCCCGGACGCCAGCACGTCTACAAGGCCGGTTTTAACGGCGATCGACACCAGTTCGCCGCCATCGATTTGCTTCGCTCCTTGGCTTTTCGATTTCCGCCAGTTATTGAAAAAATACTTCGCACTGCCCTTATGAACCACGTCAAACAGCGTCCCCGCCACGACCAGGAGGATCATGACTACGACGATAGGTCTGCATGGCGGCAGGCGGCAGGAAATCGGTCAGCGCGGCAAATGGATTGTTCGTGAGCATCTGTCCCCCAGGTCAAATCTTCGTTGCTGGACGGGCGCAGCTTGCGGCGCGCAACGCCGCCCGCATGTCGCCGACGTTGCCGCCAGCGACAAGCAGGGCCTGCGCTTGAAGTGCTGCGATGGGCTACTCCCCTCCAGACCGCGCCGATTTTACGCTTGCAGGCATAGACCAGCCCAATAAAATGGTTATGCCGCCATAAAAAATTTTTGACCACCGTACGCCTTGACCTACTTGATGCGCCTTCGCCCCCCTGCATGGACGATCCCTATTTATGAGAAACTAGCCGCGAAATTGTGAAAGCATAAAATTGAAAATCTGCATTGTCTCCGACAGCCATGATCATCGGGAGCCGCTCGCCGCGGCCGTCAAGGAGGCTAAAACGCTGGGCGCCGAGGCGATACTGCGCTGCGGCGATCTCAAGACGCTTGAATTCGAGATTCGCAAAGTTCCCGTTTAAAGCAGAACGTCGACGCGCGACCCGATGAGTAAGTCTCTTCAAGGCAAGGTTGCCGCGCTTGCCAATCAGACCGCGCCGACCGCGCGCATGATCGATCGCGAGCCCTACTACGAAGCGATCGGCGGCGAAATCGCCTTGTTCGAAGCCGCCTATGCAAGCCAGATTCCCGTACTGCTCAAAGGACCGACCGGCTGCGGCAAGACGCGCTTCATGGAATACATGGCGTGGCGCTTGAAGCGCCCGCTGATCACCGTCTCGTGCCACGACGATCTCACGGCCGCCGATCTCGGTCGGCCGCTACCTGATCACCAACAACGAAACAGTGTGGGTCGACGGTCCGCTCGCGCACGCCGTGCGCTGCGGCGGCATCTGCTATCTCGATGAAATCGTCGAAGCACGCAAGGACACGACCGTCGTCATTCATCCGCTCGCCGACGACCGCCGCATTCTGCCGATGGATAAGCACGGCGAATTACTGCACGCACCCAAGGAATTTCTGCTCGCGATGTCGTACAACCCCGGCTATCAGAGCGTTTTGAAGGAATTGAAACAGAGCACGCGCCAGCGCTTCGTCGCGATTGAATTCAATTACCCGCAGGCCGCACTCGAGAAAAAAATCGTCGTCACCGAAACCGGCATCGCGCCGGAAGCAGCCGACCAGTTGATTCGGCTTGCGGAGATGACGCGCAACCTGAAAGGCAACGGCCTCGACGAAGGCGCATCGACGCGACTGCTGGTTCACGCCGGCAAACTGATCGCGACGCGGCATCCACCCCGCGCCGCGTGCACCGGCGCGATTGCCGCAAGCGCTGACCGATGATCCGGATATGCTGCGCGCGGTCAATGAGCTCATCTCTTCCCTCTTCTGATCGCCCTGCCGGCAAGGCCGGGCCGTTGACGGCCGCTCAACTCGAAGAGCGGCTCGATGAATCGCTCGATCCGGTGTCTGTCGTCGCGCCGCACGGCGCAGCCGCTCGCGGCCGGACTCGCGTCGCTCACGCGCGAAGGAACAGGATTTCGTCCTTGCACTGGGTCGCCGTGTCATCGCGCGCACGAGCGGCGAACTCGCTTATCAATTTGCAGCGCTCGCCCCCGACGTTCTGCGCAAAGCTCGACCCGGTAACCGCCGAGGCCTGGATCATTCATGCGATGGACACGCTCGATCGCGAAGGGCTTTATCGCGGCAGTGCGGAATTCAAAAACGTCGACGCCTTTCTGCAGGCGTCGCACGACCGCGCCCAGGCGGTTGCGTTCGAGGATGCGAGCAACGTACTCGGCACTCTTCATTTGCGGTCTCGCCGGCCGCCCGCTCAAGCTCGAGGTTGGCAGCGAAGCGTATACCGATACCGAAACGATCCACCTGCCGGCGCGCATCTTCGCCGGCAGGCGTCGCGCGAACAGAATTTTCTGCTTTACAAAGCGCTCGCAACGCATCTCTGGGCGCAAACGCGTTATGGCACCTTCAACGTCGATCCGGTCGAGCAGACTTGCAGCGTTTGCAGATCCCGTCCGCGCACTCGCACTGTATCACTACCTCGAAACGACGCGCATTGACGCGAATCATCGCGCGCGAAGCTGCCCGGACTTGCGCGCGAACTCGCGACCCTGCGCGACAACGCCGAGCCGCCACCGGAATGCGCGCGTCTGCGCGACCCCGCCGCCACGGCCGCCGACAGCCTCGCACTGGTCGGAACACTCTACTCAGAATTCGAGCCGCCGACGCCTGAGTTACATGGGCACCTTGCACCCGGACATCGCGCAGGCCGTGCGCGCGTCGCGCGCTCGCAGCGCGAAAAGAAGGAACTGCAATCCGAGCTCGCCAGTCTGCTCGGCGGAACAGCGCGCGACTCCGCGGCGCCTGGCGGCGATACCGGCGCACCGCGCTATTCGCTTGCTAGCGAAGCAAGGCGACAAGTCCGCAATCGAATGACGCTCGACGGTCAATCCGTCGCACCGCCTGCGCACGTGAACGGATTTGCTGCACTCGATCGCACAGGATCTGGGCGAAATTCCCGACGATTACCTCGATGCGGCAGGCGACGGCGCATACGCGCAAGACCGCCCGGCGGAAAACAAAACCGCGCGAACGTCTGGCAAGGCACAAATCACGAGGAAGACGCGCTGCTACTACAACGAATGGGATTACAAGCGCCGGCATTACCGCAAGAACTGGTGCGTGCTGCGTGAAGTCGATGTCGCAGCCGGGCGAGCCCTGCTTTCATCGACGCGACGCTCGCGCGCTACGCGCGCGCAGGTGGGTCAACTGCGCCGCACTTTCGAGATGCTGCGCGGCGAGGACAAATGGCTGAAGAAGCAACACGGCGGCGACGATATCGATCTTGATGCCGTCATCACCGCTTATTCCGACATGCGCTCGGGCGCGGAATTGACCGAACAGCTCTTTCAGCGGCGGCACAAAGTCGAACGCGACATCGCGGTGATGTTCATGGTCGACATGAGCGGCTCGACCAAGGGGTGGATCAACGACGCCGAACGCGAAGCGCTGGTGATGTTGTGCGAAGCGCTCGAGGTGCTGGGCGACCGTTATGCGATCTACGGATTCTCCGGCATCACGCGCAAGCGCTGCGAGATCTATCGCATCAAGCGCTTTACCGACCGCTACGACGAGACCGTGCGCGCGGCGCATCGCCGGTATCCTGCCGCAGGACTATACGCGCATGGGAGTCGCCATCCGGCATCTCTCCGCGTTGCTCGAGCGCGTGTCGACGCGCGCACCAAGCTCCTGATCACGCTCTCCGACGGCAAGCCCGACGATTACAGCGACAACTACCGCGGCGAGTACGGAATCGAGGACACCCGCCAGGCGTTAATCGAGGCGCACCGCGGCGGCATCCATCCGTTTTGCATCACCATAGACCGCGAAGCGCGCGATTACCTGCCGCGCATGTACGGTGCGGTAAACTATACGGTGATCGAGGATGTCGCGCGGCTGCCTTTGAAAGTTGCCGACGTCTACCGCCGGCTGACCACCTGACCATGCACAGCGAACGCCATGCAAAGAGATTCCGACAATATTCCGAAAAACGTGCTGGGCGGCCCGCTGCAAACCTGCAGCGAACGCCCGCGTCACCGGCTTTTTCCGCGACGGCTGCTGCAACACCAACGAGGAAGACGTCGGCGCGCACGTCGTGTGCGTGCGGGTGACCCGCGAGTTTCTCGAATTCAGCACCGCGCGCGGCAACGATCTCACCACGCCGCATCCCGAGTTCGGCTTTCCCGGCCTGAAACCCGGCGACCGCTGGTGCCTGTGCGCGCTGCGCTGGGTGGAAGCGCTGCAGGCGGGTGTGGCGCCGCAACTCGTGCTGGCGGCGACGCACGAAGCCATGCTCGATTACGCGCCGCTTGCAGAACTGAAAAGATACGCGATCGATCTGAACTGACTACTGCACCGAAAATTGTTAGGTAATATGTGCAAGCGGTGGCGGCGTAATGTGCGCCGCCATGACAGGCGCTAATTGAGGGTCGGGCTTATGCCTTCATCCGCCGGCGCGCCGGGTGCGGCGACCGCGGCAAGCGGAGCGTCACCATCGCCGGGCGCCAGCCCGCCGCCAACCTGTCCGCCCTGCGTGACGGTATCGACGAGTTGCCCCAAATCGTCGAGCGGCGGCAGTTCGGTCAGCGCGCGCAGTCCCAGATCATCGAGAAACTGGCGGGTCGTCGCCAACAGCTCGGGGCGCCCCGGCACCTCGCGGTTGCCCACGACGTCGATCCAGCCGCGCGCCTGCAGAGCCTTGATGATGTTGGCCGACACGATCACGCCGCGGATGTCCTCGATGTCGCCGCGCGTGACCGGCTGCTTGTAGGCGATGATCGCGAGCGTTTCCATGACTGCGCGCGAGTAGCGCGGCGGCTTCTGCGGACTCAGGCGATCGAGGTAGCGGGTGTACTCGGGACGCGCGCGAAAACGCCAGCCGCTCGCCACATTGATAAGCTCGACGCTGCGCCCCGCCCAGTCAGCGGCAAGCTCGGTGAGTATTTTGCGCAGCACGTCGCTGCCCAGTTCGTCCACGAAGAGTTTCCTCAAGTCCGCCACCTGCAGCGGTTCGGCACTCGTGAGCAGTGCTGCTTCGAGCACGCGTTTTACTTCCTGCAAATCAAACGACGGTGAGTCCATGGGCGGATTTGAGGTAAATCGGTGAATAGGGTTCTTGCTGGGTCACTTCGATCAGCGCCTCGCGCGCAAGCTCAAGTATCGCCAGAAACGTCACGACCAGCTTGGCTACGCCCTGGCCGGGACTGAACAACTGCGTAAATTCGATCAGCTTGACTTCCTGCAGCCGTCGCAGGATCGCGCTCATATGCTCGCGCACCGACAGTTGATCGCGAGTGACGCGATGGTGCTGATTGACGTTGGCGCGCTGCAAAAGCCATAGCCACGCCTGGCGCAAATCCTCGGCGTTGACGCCCAGGCAGTGCCTGCTCGACCTCCCGGTCGATCCAGACCTGCACTAGCTGGAAATCGCGCCCGGCCTGCGGCAACTCGTCGAGTATTGTGCGCCGCCCGCTTCATCTGCTCGTAGGCTAAGAGACGCCGCACGAGTTCCGCGCGCGGGTCCAGTTCCTCCTGGACGCCGGCCGCCGGCCGCGGCAGCAACATGCGCGACTTGATTTCGATCAGCACCGCCGCCATCACCAGATAGTCGCCGGCGAGTTCCAGGCTTTTTTGGCGCATGAGTTCGACGTATTCCAGATACTGCGCGGTCAGCCGCGCCATCGGAATATCGAGCACGTCGAGATTGTGCCTGCGTATCAGGTAGAGCAGCAGGTCCAGCGGTCCTTCGAACATGTCGAGGAAGATCTCGAGCGCGTCCGGCGGAATATACAGGTCCTGCGGCAACTCGAGCATCGGCTCGCCGCGATACGTCGCAACCGGTACTGCGGCAGCGGGTTCAGCGGCTTGCGTCATGCGCTAGTCAGCGAATGTGAGGCGCATCCCCGCCCTGCCGCGAACGGCGGGCTGGATTCATTGCATTCGTGCAGGAAGACCGGCATGCGTTATTTTAGCGCGATTTGCATGCGAAACACACGTCATTGGGCCGTCATTTTGCAGCATTCCAGCTCAGGCCGGCGGAGCGCGCCGGCGGCACTCGCGTTTATCCGAAATCGAGCCCCATGACTTCGCGCACATCACGCATCGTTTCCTCGGCAAGCTTCTGCGCTTTCTCGCAGCCGTCGGCGATGATGCTTTTGACGAGCGTCGGATCGTCTAGATAGCGCTGCGCGCGTTCGCGCATGGGCGCGAGTTCCGCCAGTACCCCGTCGATCACCGGCTGCTTGCACTCCAGGCAGCCAATGCCGGCGCTGCGACACCCTTCCTGTACCCACTGCTTGGCGCGTATCGTCGGAATAAACCAGGTGCAGCTGCCACACCGGACATTTTTCGGGATCGCCCGGATCGGTGCGTTTGACGCGCGCGGGATCCGTCGGCATGGTGCGGATTTTTTTGGTGATGCTGTCGGGCTCGTCGCGCAGCCCGATGGTATTGTCGTACGACTTCGACATTTTCTGGCCGTCGGTCCCCGGCATTTTCGACGCCGCGGTCAACAGCGCGCGCGGTTCGGTAAGGATCACCTTGCCGCCGCCCTCGAGGTAGCCGAACAATCGTTCGCGGTCGCCGAGCGCCAGGTTCTGCGCTTTGTCGAGCAGCGCGCGGGCCGCCTCGAGCGCCGTCGCATCCCCCTGCTCGAGAAATTTCGTGCGCAGTTCGCGGTAAAGTTTGGCGCGCTTGGCGCCCAGTTTTTTTACCGCCGCCTCGGCCTTTTGCTCGAATCCCGGCTCGCGGCCATAGACGTGATTGAAGCGCCGCGCGATTTCGCGCGTGAATTCGACGTGCGGCACCTGGTCTTCGCCCACCGGCACGCGGTTGGCGCGATAGATCAGGATGTCGGCGCTCTGCAGCAGCGGATAACCCAGGAAGCCGTACGTCGACAGGTCCTTGTCGGCGAGTTTCTCCTGCTGGTCCTTGTAGGTCGGCACGCGCTCGAGCCAGCCGAGCGGCGTGATCATCGACAACAGCAAATGCAGTTCGGCATGCTGCGGCACGCGCGACTGAATGAACAGGATCGCCTGCGACGGATCGATGCCCGCCGCGAGCCAGTCGATCGCCATGTCCCAGGTATTTTTCCCGATGATCTCCGGGGAGTCGTAATGCGTGGTCAGCGCATGCCAGTCGGCGACGAAAAAAAGGCACTCGAATTCGTGCTGCAGCCTGATCCAGTTCTTGAGCACGCCGTGATAGTGGCCGAGATGCAGTGCGCCGGTCGGGCGCATGCCGGATAAAACGCGATCGACAAACATGAATGGCTATTCCCGTTAATTACAACGCCTGCAGCAGGTGGAACAATTCGGCCGGCGCGATACCGAACAGCGCGCCTATGTCCGCGATCGACAGCGAAATCATCGGCCACAGGATATAGCCCAACACCTTCGTAAACAACAGCACCATCAGAATCAGGAAACCATAGCGTTCAATCTGCGCGAATTTCCACGCCAGCCGGTGCGGCAGCAGGCTCACCGCGATGCGTCCGCCGTCGAGCGGCGGCAGCGGCAAGAGATTGAGCACCATGAAAATCACATTGACGAAAATACCGCCCGCGCCGGCGAATACCAGCCACACCAGCGCCGGATTGCTGGGCGCCAACCCCATGCCCAGCTTGTACGCAAACGCCCAGCCCAGCGCCATGGCGAGATTGCTCAGCGGCCCCGCCGCCGCCACCCACAACATGTCCTGCTTGGGGCGGCGCAAATTCGCGAAATTGACCGGCACCGGCTTGGCCCATCCGAACAGTATGTCCGCCATGAGCAGGCTCACGAGCGGAACGATGATGGTGCCGACGAGATCGATGTGCCGCAGCGGATTCAGGCTGATCCGTCCCGCGGCATAGGCGGTCATGTCGCCGAAATGTCTCGCCACGTAGCCGTGCGCCGCTTCGTGCAGCGTAATGGCGAACAGCACCGGCAGCGCGAACACGGCGATTTTCTGAATTACGCTAAGCTCCAACAAATTCCCCCAGCAGGCCCGAAGCGCCGCGGCCCTGGCGCGTGATGACCGGCAGCGCGGCGGTCAGGTCGACCACCGTGGTCGGCACGACGCCGCACGACCCGCTGTCGAGTATCAGATCGACGCGGTGCTCGAGGCGGTCGCGAATTTCCCGCGCGTCGTTTAACGGCTCCGCGTGGCCTGGCAATAACAGAGTCGAGGACACCAACGGCTCGCCGAGTTCGGTAAGCAGCGCATGCACTACGCGATGCGCGGGGATGCGCACGCCGATGGTTCTTGCGCCGCGGATGCATCAGCCGCCGCGGCACTTCGCGCGTAGCGTGCAGTATGAACGTGTAGCTGCCCGGCGTCGCCGCCTTGATCAGCCGGAACTGCTGGTTGTCGATGCGCGCGTAGGTCGCCGCCTCGGCGAGATCCCGGCACAGCAGCCCGAAATGGTGGCGCGCATCGACCTCGCGTATCGCGCGGATGCGCTCCATGGCCGCCTTGTCGCCGGCGTGGCATGCAAGCGCATAGCAGGAGTCGGTCGGCGACACGATTACCCCGCCGTTGCGAATGATCGCGACCGCCTCGCGTATCAGCCGCAGCTGCGGGTTGTCCGGATGTATGCGGAAAAATTGACTCACTTGATTGGTGTCGCCCGCTAACCGCGCAAGGGCTCTGGCGAGACATCGAGCATTTCCCACACGGGCCGCAGCCCCGCCGGCAGCGCAGGCAGGCTGCCCAGGTCGCAATAGCTCTCCGTCGGCGAATGAAAATCCGAACCCGCCGAGGCCGCCAGGCCAAACTCACGCGCATGCGCGGCGAATACCGCGGATTGGTGCGGTTGGTGGCTGCTGCTGACGACTTCGATCGCTGCACCGCCCAGCGCGCGGAATTCCGCGAGCAGCGCGCGCATCTGGGCGGTGTCGAGCGCACAGCGTGCGGGGTGCGCGATGACGGCGACGCCGCCGCTGCCGGTAATCCAGTGCACGGCGGCGTCCAGGCTTGCCCACTGGTGCGCACGTAACACGGCTGGCCGCCGCCGAGATAACGCTTAAACGCGCTTTTCATGTCCTTTACGATGCCGCGCGCCACGAGAAAGCGCGCAAAATGCGTGCGGCTGATCATCTCCGGATTGGCGGAATATTCGCGCGCCCCTGCGCGGCTGCCGGCGATTCCCAATGCGTCAAACGCGGCGACGATTTTTTCTGCGCGCGTGCTGCGTCCGTTGCGGATGGCGGCGAGCCCGGCCTGCAACTCGACGTTGTCCGGATCTATGTCCAAGCCTACGATATGTACGGTCTGTCCGCGCCACGTCACCGAGATCTCCACCCCGGATATCAACGTCAACCCTGAACGCCGCGCCGCTGCATGGGCCTGTGCGAGTCCGCTGGTGTCGTCATGATCGGTAAGCGCGAGAACCGTGAGCCCGCGGTCGACCGCGCGCGCCACCAGCGCTTCCGGCGTCAAAGTCCCGTCGGAGCAGCGTCGAGTGGCTATGCAGGTCTGGGCTGATCAATGGGGACATGCCGCAGCCGTGTCACTCGACGCGGCAAGGGTTTGTAATAAAAAGGGAAATTTTACCACACCGCAATATGCTCAGGATTTCCGTGCGTCCGACGCTCGTAATCGCGTGCTGCAGCCGCCGGCGACTTGCGTCTTCGCCTATAATGCCGGGCCGTGCACGTCGACTATAATCTGCGCAGTAGGCGATAACTCAGGTCGGACCCGCATGAACCGGAACCAGGCGATTGCATTGGCTGTCGCGGCTGCAAACATCGTCCTGATCATGCTGTTTCCGCCGTTCGACAGCTATTCGATCGCCAAATCCCAGATACCGGTATTCGCCGGGTTTTATTTCTATCCCAAGCGCACGGAATTCATGCTCGTCAATACGAGCCTGCTGTACCTCGAACTCTTTGTTGTATTGATCAATGCCGGTATCGCCTGGCTGTTGTTGCGGGCGGAAAAAGTGCGGGTCACGCGGCGCCGCATCAGCCTGCAAAACGCAACACTGCTGGTGGTCGCCGTCAACTTGGTGATCATCATGCTGTTCCCGCCGTTTGAATCGGTGTTCGCCATGTCCAAGGCTGCGATACCGACGTTCGAAGGGTTTTATTTTATATTTGCGCGCCAGGCCAATCACGTCATCGTGACCGCCGTCCTCTATCTCGAGGTATTTTTCATGCTGATCAACGGCGCGATATTCTGGCTGATATTCCGTGACAAGGGCGACGCGGCGCCGACGCCGGAAGAGGCGATGAAGTTGGTGCGGGAATTGCGCAAGCGCAACGGCTGACTGCGCGGCCCGCCTCAGGCTGCCTGGTGCAGCCGGCTTTGCGCCGGCACATGCTGGGTGAGAAATTCCATCTGGTCCGCGAGTATGCGCCGGTTGGTCAGGATCAGGTATTCGGCGCGATTGGGCACATACGGCAGGTAGAGCAATTCCATGCGCGCCATTTCGGGCGTGCGGTCGCTTTTTCTCTCATTGCACGAACGGCACGCGGTCACCACGTTCATCCAGGTGTCCCGGCCGCCGCGCGAAAACGGGATCACGTGGTCGCGGGTGAGCTTGGACGCCGGCAGTATGCTGCCGCAAAAAGCGCACAGATAACGGTCGCGGTGAAACAATTCGCGGTTATTCAGCGGCGGCACCTGGCTGAATGCGCGCATCGCCATCGCCTTGCCCTTGATCGCAATGATGCTGCTGGCCACGATATGCGAACGCTCGCCGGAAATCGCGGTTGTAGCCGCCCAGCACCGTAAACGCCTGCTCGCCCGCGGTCCACGCGATCTGGTCCTTGGCGTAGTAAAAGCACGCGTGCTGCCACGTGATCCAGCGATGCGGAATACCATTGGTATCGAGCGTCAGGATCAACGGAAACGTGCCGCGTTTCGGCGCGCTTCGGGATAGGTTCACGGTCTATCATGCCTAGACTAGCTTCATGTGAGTAAATTCCAGCGAGGTTACGGGCTAGCCGCTACAATCTACCAGATTTTCTTAAATTTTTCGTGATTTTTCAATGGCCAACGCATTGGACTTGGCGCCTTTTCGTCACCGCGGTTCGGTTTTTGCGGCAGTGGCGGCGCCGGCAGCCGGGTTGCGCACCAGCGTGGCGCGCTCGAATGCGCAGCCGTGCACGCCGCTCCAGCTCTTGCACGCAGAATGGGCTGGCGGTTTTTCAGGAAGCAGGTTATAATTCAAAAACAAGTGCTTAGTAACACTTTGGTACGCTTGAGTTGACGTATTTTGGTGGCATTATTCGCAGCATTATTTCCAGCCCGGTGGCTGCCGCCGGCAGCGTTCTGCGATCTGTCTCGCGCTGTGGCTGGTGAATTCCAGGAGTTCCCGCTGATGTCGTTTGAGTCCCTCGGCTTATTGCCGGAGTTGCTGCGTGCAATCGCAGATCAAGGTTACACCGAAGCCATCCCCGATCCAGCTAAAAGCCATCCCGCCCGTCCTCGCGCATCAGGACATTATGGGGTGCGCACAGACGGGCACCGGCAAAACCGCGGGCTTTGCGCTGCCGATTCTGCAAATGCTGGCACCGCACCAGAATACCAGCCCGTCGCCCGCCCGACATTCGATCCGCGCGCTGATACTCACGCCCACACGCGAACTCGCGGCGCAGGTCGAAGAAAGCGTGCGCACCTACGGCAAGTACCTGGCGCTGCGTTCGACCGTGGTCTACGGCGGCGTGGATATCAATCCGCAGATCAAGGCGCTGCGCGAAGGCGTTGAAATCCTGGTCGCGACCCCCGGCCGCCTGCTCGATCACGTGCAGCAGAAAACCGTCAATTTGACGCGCGTCGAAATCCTCGTGCTCGACGAAGCCGACCGCATGCTCGACATGGGATTCATGCCCGACATCAAGCGCATCATTGCGCTCTTGCCGGCGCAACGGCAGAACCTGATGTTCTCGGCAACGTTCTCCGACGAGATCAAGCGGCTCGCGAACCAGATATTGCGCTCCCCGGTCTCGGTCGAAGTCGCGCGCCGCAATGCGCCGACGGATCTCGTCACGCATCAGATGTACGAAGTTGATGCCGAGCGCAAGCGCGCGCTGCTCACGCATCTGATCAAAACCCGCGACATGCGCCAGGTGCTGGTGTTCGTGCGCACCAAGCGCGACGCCAACCGGCTGATGCGCGAACTCGTGCGCGACGGCGTGGCCGCCTCGGCGATACACAGCGATCGCACGCAGGGCGAACGCACCCAGGCGCTGGAAGACTTCAAGCAGGGCAAGGTCAACGTGCTGGTCGCAACCGATATCGCCGCGCGCGGGCTCGACATCGAATTGCTGCCGTTCGTGATCAATTATGAATTGCCGTACGCCGCGGAAGATTACATCCACCGCATCGGACGCACCGGACGCGCCGGCAGCACGGGCGAAGCGATTTCGCTGGTGTGCGCGGACGAGCATCGCATGCTCGACGATATCGAGCGCGAATTGAAACGCAAGCTCGAACGCCTGCCGTTGCCGGAATTGGCCCGCAGGCAGAAAATCCAGCGCAAGCGAAGGACGCCACGCGCCACCCCGCCATGCGTCCAGCCACAAAGACGCCGCACGGCAAACCGCATACCAGGCCCGCGGCAGCGCCCGCGCCCGGCGGATTCGATTTCAGCAAGCCTTACGAGGTCAAGCCGGCCGCCGCGTCGCACTGCAGCGTGCGACCGCGCGACCACGCCAGCGCATGCCCGCGCGCACGCCAAGCGGACGGCCGACCGCCGCCCTGCTCGGCGGGCATGGCCGCCAAGAAGTCGTGACCGCTCGCGCGGCGTCTCGTCTACGAGCCGCTGAACCAGTTGTAACCCTGATCTTCCCAGTAGCCGCCGGGATAGTCGTTGGTGACGAAAATCGCCGCGATGTGCTTCGGATTCTTGAAGCCGAGCTTGGTCGGCATGCGCAGCTTCATCGGAAAACCATACGCGACCGGCAATATCTGCATCCGCGAACTTGAAGGTCAGCAGCGTCTGCGGATGCAGCGCCGTCGGCATGTCGATGCTGGTGTAATAATCGTCCGCGCACTTGAAACCGACGTATTTCGCGGTGAGGTCGGCGCCGACGCGTTCCAGAAACGTCTTGAACGTTACGCCGCCCCACTTGCCGATCGCGCTCCATCCCTCGACGCAGATATGGCGCGTGATCTGGCTCGTTTGCGGCAGCGCATAGAGCTTGTCCAGCGTCCACGGCGCTTTCTCGCGTATCAATCCGCTCAATTCCAGCTTGTAGGTCGCCGCATCGACGCGCGGCGCCTCCGACTCGGCGTAAAACGCGTTGAACGGAAACGGCTTCGTAATCGCGCTTTCCGGATATTCCGGCGCGAGCTTGTTCGGGATCGAAGATCGCCGCCTGCACGCCGGTCGTTCCAGCGCGACATGCTCCACAGGACTTTTTGCACTGCATCGGCATCCGTGACATCGCAGCCCGACAAGCAGGCTCAAGCGCGCCGAGGCTCAGTCCCTGCTTCATGAACAAGCGGCGCTCAAGCTTGACGATTTCGCGCGTCGGCGCCACCAGATTGCGATCGGGTTTTCTGGAAAAATCGTTCATGTCAGCCTCCCTGTCCGTGTGGCGTCGTCTTTGGCATGGCCGGTCAGCATCGGCAGGAATGTGCGCGGCACCAGCGCCACCATGACGACGTGCACGATTACGAACAGCACGACGAGCGACATCGCGAAAAAATGCAGCAGTCGCGCACCTTCAAAATCGCCCATCAGCGCGCCGAGCTCCTGAAACTGCACCGGCTTCCAGATGACCAGCCCGGACAGCACCAGCGCGACTATGACGCCAATGACGCCTACGTAGGCCGCGCGCTGCACGGCATTGTATACGCCGACCTCATGCGCGATCCTGCCGCGCAATGCATTCTTGAATTCATTCCACACCGAGCGCGGCGTGAGCGGCAGGAAATTTGACTTGAAATGCCCGCCGCAGACGCCGTAGAGCAGATAGGCAATGCCGTTAAACGCCAGCATCCACATGGCGGCGAAGTGCCACTGCAACGCGCCACCCAGCCAGCCGCCGAGCGTGAGACCGGTGGCAAACTTGAAATCGAACAGCGGCGACGCATTGTAGATGCGCCAGCCGCTCGCAATCATGATCACCATCGCCACCACGTTGATCCAGTGCGTAATCCGCACCAGCAGCGGGTGAACCAGGATATGTCCCGCTCCCACGGGCCGTCGTTATCGTTTCGGTTGCCATGATCGCCTCCTTCTCGAGCATCAATCAAATCAAAAACCTGCCGGTTGATTCGACATCGTTGGCGGTTAGTCGCGGCAACTGCCGCGAACTTACAGCGTCCCGCGCGACGCCTGCGGGGCTAATTCACCGTCGCGCCGGATGCCGCGACCATGCGCGCCCACTTCGCGGCCTCGACCTTGAGCATTTCGCCGAAAAGTTCAGGCGTCTCCTGCCACGCCACTTCCTGTCCGGCATTGAGCAGCAGCTTCTGCACGTCGGGATTCTTCAGGATCCGCAGTAACTCGGCGTGCAGCTTGAGCACGATATCGCGCGGCATGCCCTTGGGGCCCGCCACGCCAAACCACGCGGTCACTTCATACCCCTTGACGCCGGCTTCGGCCACCGTCGGCACCTGCGGCAATTCGGGCGAGCGCCTCGCGCTGGTTACGGCGAGCGCGCGCAGTTTGCCGGCCTTGATCTGCGGCAGCATGCCCGCAATGCCGGGAAACCCCACGGTCACCTGCCCGCTCAGGAGATCCGCCGTCGCCGGACCGCTGCCGCGATACGGAATATGCGTCATCTCGATGCCCGCCATCTTCGTGAACAGGGCGCCGGTCAGGTGCTGCGTGCTGCCGTTGCCGGACGATGCGTAATCGATCTTGCCCGGCTGCGCCTTCGCCAGCGCGATCAATTCCTTGACGCGTTCGCGCCGGCAACGACGGATGCACGACGATGACGTTGGGCGCACTGGTCACTTGTGTCACCGGCGCATAGTCGTTGAGCGAATCGTAGGGCGAGCTTCTTGTACAGCGCCGCGCTGACGAAATGCGTGTTGCTGATCGTCAGCAACGTGTAGCCGTCGGGCGGCGCCTTGGCGACCTGTTCGGCGCCTATGGTCGAGCCCGCGCCCGGACGATTATCGACGACGACCTGCTGTCCGAGCGCTTCCGACATTTTCTGCGTCAGGATGCGCCCCGGGACGTCCGCCGCTCCACCCGGTGAAAACGGCACCACCAGGCGGATCGGGCGCGGCGGATAGGTCTGCGCGGTAGACCGGTTGCGCGAGCAATGCCGCGGTCACGACCCAACACCCTCTGCAAGACTCGAAATGCATTAGTTTCTCCGGAACATGTCGACGGATGATCGACAGCTGATACGGGGCGGAATTATAGCGCCCGGCAAACGCGCGCAGGAAGAACCTAGAAATTGGTCACGTCCACGGCCAGTTGCGATGTCCGACTTGTCGCTGAAACGTCGAACACGACTGGCGCAACAACGAGAACTTGCCGTTGCCGCCGCTTTCACGCTCGACCAGCTTCACAAACTCCGCGGCGACGAGCGGGCGGCTGAACAAGTATCCCTGCATCGCATCGCAGTGGTTCTCCAGCAGAAACGACAACTGCTTCTCGGTCTCGACGCCCTCGGCAATCACTTTCATGTCGAGACTGTGGCCGAGAGAAATTATCGCCTTGACGATGGCCGCCGCATTTTCGTCCTGATCGAGCTCGCACACGAACGACTGGTCGATCTTAAGATTGGTGACCGGAAAGCGCTTCAGGTAACTCAGGCTCGAATAGCCGGTGCCGAAATCGTCGATGCTCAACTGGATGCCGAGCGCCTTCAACTGCGCGAGGATGGTGATCACGCTCTCCGGGTCGTGCATGACCATGCTCTCGGTCAATTCGAGCTCCAGGCAGTGCGCGGGCAGCTGCGCGTCCTCCAGCGCCTGCCTCACGGCGCGCACGAGATCGTAGCGCATCAACTGCCGCGCCGACAGATTGATGGCTACCCGCATTGCCGGCAGCCCGCGCTCCTGCAGCGACTTGTTGAATGCGCAGGCCTCGCGCATCACCCATTCGCCGATCTGCACGATCAATCCCGGTTTCCTCGGCGAGCGCGATAAAATTTTCCGGCAGCGACAGTTCGCCCCTGCTCGTTCCTGCACGCGCAACAGCGCCTCCATGCCGGCGATCTGCCCCGATACCAGATCGACCTTGGGCTGATAGAGCAATGCGAACTGCTCGTGCTCGACCGCGGTGCGCAGGGCCGACTGCATTTCAAGCCGCTCGGCGATCGCCGTATTCATCTCCGGCGAATAAAACTGGAAATTGTTGCGCCCGAATTCCTTCGCCTTGTACATCGCGGTATCCGCGTTCCGGAGCAGCGTCTGCACGTCGCGGCCGTCGCGCGGAAATACGCTGACGCCCACGCTGCATGACACGATCAGTTCGCGTCCCTCGATCTGCGACGGCCGCGCTATCGCCTGCAGCACGCGTTGTATCGCCTGCGACATCGCTTCGCCGCGGCCGGCGCCCGACAGCAGCAGCACGAATTCGTCGCCGCCCAGGCGCACGACCGTGTCGCTTTCGCGCACGCAGGCAAGCATGCGATGCGCCATCGTCTGCAGCAGTTGGTCGCCGCGATTGTGGCCGAAGGTGTCATTGATCAGCTTGAAGTGGTCGAGATCGACCAGCGCCACCGCCACGATGCTGTGCGTGCGCTGGGCGCTCAACATCATCTGGCGCAGGCGCTCGTTCATCAGCAGCCGGTTGGGCAGGCCGGTCACCGGGTCGTGATTGGCAAGGTGCTCGAGCTTGTCCTGGTCGAGCTTGCTCTCGGTCACGTCCTCGACGGTGCCTTCATAGAACATCAGACTGCCCGCCTCGTCGAGCACCGCGCGCGCATTTTCCGAAATCCAGATACGGTGGCCGTCCTTGCGCCTGACCTCGGAAACGAAATTGGTCACCGCGCCGGATTTTCGCAGCAGGCGCATGAACTCCTTGCGCCGCGCCCGGTCCGTATAGACCTGGTGCTGGATATCGCCGATGCTGCTGATGAGTTCGGCGGGCGTTGGCATAACCGTAAATTCGGGCAAGCGCGGGATTGACATTCAGATAGCGTCCGTCGGGCGACGTCTGGAAAATTCCCTCCGTCGCGTTTTCGAAGATGCTGCGAAAACTGCGCTCGGCCTGCTGCAACGCCTGGGTCGCGAGCTTGCGTTCGGTGACATTCTCGATGAATCCCTCGAGCGTGACGGCATGGCCGGATTTGTCGCGGATAGCGACGCCGCGCTCGGCACACCCATTTGAGCTCGCCGCCGCGACATTGAATGCGGTATTCAACCAGATAGCGGCGATTTTCCGCAGATCGCGGCATTGATTTCCGCGCGCACGCGCGCACGGTCTTCCGGATGCCTGATGTCTTCGAACGAAATGCGGCTGTTTTGCACGAGCTCCGCGGGACGATAGCCAGTCAGACCGTAACAACCTTCACTCACGAATTCCATCGTCCACTGCGCATCGTTGCGGCAGCGATAGACCATGCCGTCAAGGTTGCTCATGAGCGTTGTCAGCATGCGCTCCTGCTCGCGCAACGTCTGGCGCGAGCGCTCGATTTCGCGCTGGCGCTTGGCCAGCGCAGCGCGCATGGTCGCAGGCGATTTTGGCTTAACTTTCTTTTTCACGGGGCGTAGGGGAGCGTCAGTGCAATTGTGCATCACGGCCGGCGGCCGGCTGCCGGCCCGCGCGATGCTTTCGTTGATTTAACGCAAAAAAACACTGGATTTGTCACAATTCGGTTGCGCACAACTATCGATAGTGCCAGAAAACGCGGAATTATGGCGACGTTTCAGGGCAACCGGTGCGACTGTCCGGCAGTGGCGGACGAGGACGCGACGGTGAATTTCGCCGGCCGCCTGGCAGGCCATGCCGGAAAACCAGCCCTCAGGCGCTGACGCGGGGGCCAGTCCGCCAATTTGCCTTTTCGCAAACTGCAGCTTGCCCTTCACGCAATCGATCCGCGATCACGTCTTTTGCGGCAAAATGTCCTTCGAGGATATGCTTGGCGAGCGGGTTCTCGATTTCGGACTGGATCGCGCGCCGCAGCGGCCGCGCCCCGTATACCGGGTCGAATCCGCTCGGCAGCGATCTGCTGCAAGGCGGCATCGCTGACTTCCAGCCTGATCTCCATCTTCGCCAGCCGCCTCTCGAGCAATCCCAGCTGCAGTTTCGCGATCGACAGGATATGCTTTTCGTCGAGCGCGTGGAACACCACGATCTCATCGATGCGATTGACGAATTCAGGACGGAATTGAATCTTGACTTCGCCCATCACCGCGAGCTTGATCACCTGATAATCGTCGCCCGACATCTGCTGGATCATTTGCGACCCGAGGTTGGAGGTCATTACGATCACGGTATTCTTGAAATCCACCGTGCGTCCCTGGCCGTCGGTCATGCGGCCGTCGTCCAGCATCTGCAGCAACACGTTGAAGACGTCGGGATGCGCCTTCTCGACTTCGTCGAGCAGGATCACCGCGTACGGTTTCCTGCGCACCGCTTCGGTCAGGTAGCCGCCCTCCTCGTAACCGACGTAGCCGGGCGGCGCGCCGATCAGGCGCGCGACCGAATGCTTCTCCATGAACTCGCTCATGTCGATGCGGATCATGTGCTCTTCGGAATCGAACAGGAAGGCGGCCAGCGCCTTGCACAGCTCGGTCTTGCCGACGCCCGTCGGCCCCAGGAACAGGAACGAGCCATACGGCTTGTTGGGGTCGGCAAGCCCCGCGCGCGACCGCCGTATCGCGTCGGACACCAGTCGCACGGCCTCGTCCTGACCCACGACGCGCTGGTGCAGGCGGTCTTCCATCGCAATAATTTTTCGCGCTCGCCCTGCATCATTTTCGATACCGGAATACCGGTCGCGCGCGACACGACCTCGGCGATTTCCTCGACGCCGACCTGCGTGCGCAACAAGCGGGGCTTGTGCTCCTTGCCGGAAACCTCGTCAGCCTGCTTTAGTTGAGCTTCAAGCTGCGGAATCAGGCCGTACTGGATTTCAGACACTTTCTGCCAGTCGCCCTTGCGCTTGGCCGCATCCATTTCGAGCTTGACCTTTTCAAGCTCCTCTTTGACGTGCTGCGCGCCCTGCACCTGCGATTTTTCGGCCTTCCAGATGTCCTCGAGGTCGGAATACTCGCGGCTCAAGCGCTTGATCTCGTCTTCCAGCGCTGCCAACCGCTTCTGCGAGGCCTCGTCCTTTTCCTTCTTCACCGCCTCGCGCTCGATCTTCAACTGGATCAGGCGCCGGTCGAGCTTGTCCATCGCTTCGGGCTTGGAGTCGATTTCCATCTTGATGCGCGAGGCCGCCTCGTCGATCAAATCGATCGCCTTGTCGGGCAGGAAACGATCGGTAATGTAGCGGTGCGACAATTCGGCAGCGGCAACAATTGCGGGATCCGTAATGTCGACGCCGTGATGCACTTCGTATTTCTCCTGCAGACCGCGCAAAATCGCGATCGTGCTTTCGACCGAAGGCTCTTCGACCATGACTTTCTGGAAGCGGCGCTCGAGCGCTGCGTCTTTTTCGACGTATTTGCGGTATTCATCGAGGGTCGTTGCGCCGACGCAATGCAATTCGCCGCGCGCGAGTGCGGGCTTCAACATATTGCCGGCGTCGATTGCGCCTTCAGCCTTGCCGGCGCCGACCATGGTATGCAGTTCGTCGATAAACACTATCGTGCGGCCGGCGTCCTGCGCGATTTCCTTGAGCACGGATTTCAAACGCTCCTCGAACTCGCCGCGATACTTGGCGCCCGCCAGCAGCATCGCCATATCGAGCGATAATACGCGCTTGCCTTTGAGCGTTTCGGGCACTTCCTCGTTGACGATGCGCTGGGCAAGTCCTTCGACTATCGCGGTCTTACCCACTCCGGGCTCGCCGATGAGCACCGGGTTGTTCTTGGTGCGACGCTGCAGGATCTGGATCACGCGCCGGATTTCGTCGTCACGTCCGATGACCGGATCGAGCTTGCCTGCGCGCGCCCGTTCAGTAATGTCAACGGTGTATTTCTTGAGCGCCTCGCGCGCGCCTTCGGCTTCGGCGTTGCCGACCGTTTCTCCGCCGCGCACCGCCTTGATGGCCTGTTCGAGCGCCGCGCGCGCGCCGCCCTGCTGCTTCAGCAGGCGCCCGGTGTCGCCCTTGTCCTGGGTCAGCGCCAGCAGAAACATTTCGGAGGCGACAAACTGGTCGCCGTGCTTCTGCGCTTCCTTGTCGGCAAGGTTCAGCAGGTTCGAAAGTTCGCGCGAAACGTTGACTTCGCCGCCCTGGCCTTCAACCTTGGGTAGGCGTCCGATGCCAGCCGTCAACGCGGTCTTGAGCGCCGGAACGTTGACCCCGGCGCGCGCCAGCAGCGATGCCGTGCCGGAGTCTTCCTGCTGGATCAGCGCGAGCAATAGATGCGACGGTTCAATATACGGGTTGTCGCGCCCGACCGCGAGGCTCTGGGCGTCCGCGAACGCCTGCTGAAACATGGTCGTGAATTTGTCAAAGCGCATGGCGATTCCTCATGAATTTCTATCTTGCAGATGGGGGATTAGTCCGTAATTTCAAGCGTTATTTGCATGGCGGCTGCCGCCGCCGCGGCAGGCTGGCCGCAACCAGCCCTGCCCCAACCCGGGGTTGCAGATGCGGGAAACTGGACTAGAATGCCTGCATGCGTGCCGCTCGCCCTTCGCGCCCGGCAGCGTCGTTGCCCGGCGCGCTGCGGCGTTGGCGTGAGCCGCTGTTGCGCATGAGTCCGTTAGCGCGCGAAATCACGCTGGTTCTGGCGCTTAAATTCCTGCTGTTGTGGCTGCTGTGGCAGGCTTTTTTCAGCCCGCCGGTGGCACGCCATATGCGGCTCGATTCTGCCCACGTCCAGCGCCAATTGCTGTATTCCCCGTCGACCCCGGAACACGCCGATGCCCAGCGCTGAAGTGGTCGATCTGTCGCGTCTGCAGTTCGGGCTCACCGCGCTCTACCACTTTCTGTTCGTGCCCCTCACGCTCGGACTATCGTGGTTGCTGGTCATCATGGAATCCGTCTACGTGATGACCGGCAAGCCGGTTTACAAGGATATGACGCAGTTCTGGGGCAAGCTCTTCGGCATCAATTTCGCGATGGGCGTAACAACCGGACTCACGCTGGAATTCCAGTTCGGCACCAACTGGGCCTACTACTCGCATTACGTCGGCGACATCTTCGGCACGCCGTTGGCGCTCGAAGGGCTGATGGCGTTCTTCCTGGAATCGACTTTCGTCGGACTCTTCTTCTTCGGGTGGGACCGCCTGTCGAAGGTCGGTCATCTGGTGGTCACCTTCCTGGTCGCGCTCGGCTCCAATTTGTCCGCGCTGTGGATATTGATCGCCAACGGCTGGATGCAGAATCCGGTTGGCGCCGAGTTCAACCCTGAAACCATGCGCATGGAACTGACCAGCATCGGCGAACTGATATTCAATCCTGTCGCCCAGGTCAAGTTCGTGCACACCGTTGCGGCCGGCTACGTGACCGCGGCCTCGTTCGTGCTCGGTATCTCGTCCTGGTACCTGCTGAATAAGCGCGATGCGGGCTTCGCGCTGCGCTCGTTCGCGGTCGCCGCCGGGTTCGGGCTGGCCTCCGTTTTATCAGTCATCGTGCTCGGTGACGAGTCCGGTTACACCAGCGGCGAGGTGCAGAAGAGTCAAATTGGCGGTGATCGAGGCAGAATGGGAAACCGAGAAACCGCCGGCTTCGTTCACGGCGTTCGGATTTCCCAATCAGGAAGCCGAACGCACGGACTACGCGATACGCATTCCATACGTCATGGGCATCATCGCCACCCGCTCGCTCGATCAGCCGGTGACCGGCATCAAGGAACTCAAAGCCGAGCACAGAAAGCGCATTGAAAACGGCATGCTTGCCTACGGCGCACTGCAAAAATTGCGCAACGGCGATACTTCCCCGGAACGTCAAAGCGCGATTCGAGAATCACCGGCGCGATCTCGGTTACGGTCTGCTGCTCAAGAAATACGCGCCCAACGTAGTCGACGCGACCCCCGACCTGCTGCGCAAGGCCGCGGATGATTCGATTCCGCAGCGTGGCGCCGATGTTCTGGTCGTTCCGCGTCATGGTCGGTTGCGGGTTTATTCTGCTCTTGCTGTTCGTGCTCGCGTTTTACTACTGCGCGCGACGCAACGTCGCCCATCGTCGCTGGCTGTTGCGCTTCGCGCGTCTGCGCGATGCCGCTGCCCTGGATCGCGGCGGAACTGGGCTGGATCGTCGCCGAATACGGGCGCCAGCCGTGGACCATCAGCGAAATCCTGCCGACGCATCTGTCGGCGTCGAGCCTGACGTCCGGCCAGCTTTATTTCAGCCTTGGCCGGGTTCATCGGCTTCTACACGCTGCTGCTGATCATCGAGGTGTGGCTGATGCTGAAGTACATCAGGCTCGGGCCGGCCAGCCTCGGCACCGGCCGCTACCGCGGCGAAACCGCCGCTTAGGTACCTGGCATGCCGCTCGACTACGCAACGCTGAAAATCATCTGGTGGCTGCTGCTCGGCGTGCTGCTGATCGGTTTCGCGCTGACCGACGGGTTCGATATGGGCATAGGCGCGCTGCTGCCTTTCATCGGCAGGAACGACGGCGAGCGGCGCGTCATCATCAATTCAATCGGCCCGACTTGGGAAGGCAATCAGGTGTGGTTCATCACCGCCGGCGGTGCGACTTTCGCGGCGTGGCCGCTGGTGTATGCCGCGGCGTTTTACAGCTTCTACGTCGCCTTGCTGCTCGTGCTGTTCGCTCTCTTCATGCGGCCCGTCGGCTTCGATTATCGCAGCAAGGTCGCTGATCCGCGCTGGCGCGCGGCATGGGACTGGGCGTTGTTTGCGGGCGGCAGCGTGCCGGCGTTCGTGTTCGGTGTGGCATTCGGCAACCTGCTGCAGGGCATGCCGTTCCAGTTTGACCCGGACATGCGCATCAGTTACGGCGGAAGTTTTTTTGCCCTGCTCAATCCGTTCGCGTTACTGTGCGGATTCGTGAGTCTTAGCATGCTGGTCATGCATGGAGCTGCGTTCCTGCGCGTCAAAACCGAGGCCCACATACAACGTCGCGCCGGGGTTGCGTTGCGCTGGTCGGCCGTCGCAACGCTGGCGCTGTTCGCGATTGCCGGGGGTTGTATTGCGTGGGTCGTCCATGGCTACCAGATCGTCGGTGCGCCGGCGACCGGCGGCGCCGCCACTCCTCTGCTGAAAGAGGTCGCGACCGGCGCGGGATGGTGGCTCAACAACTACACCGCTTATCCGTGGATGAAGATCGCGCCGTTGCTCGGCGTTGCCGGCGCCGCGCTGGCCGCGTGGCTCGCGACTTCGCGACACACGGTGCCGGCGTTTCTGGCAACCGGCGCGAGCGTCACCGGCATCATACTGACCGCGGGGTTCTCGATGTTTCCCTTTATCATGCCGTCGTCGTCGCATCCGGCGAGCAGCCTGACCGCGTGGGACGCGATGTCGAGCCAGCACACACTGATAATCATGCTGGTTGGGGTGATCGTGCTGCTGCCGGTCGTTCTCGCCTACACGGCCTGGGTGTATCGCGTGATCCGCGGCAAGGTCACGGCGCAATCGATACGCGACAGCGAGCACTCATACTAGAATGTGTTTAATTTGATAACCTAGACCGCTCCGGGGAACATAGCCATGTGGTACTTCGCCTGGATACTGGGCATCGGCGTGGCACTCGCGTTCGGCATCATCAACGTGATGTGGCTGGAAGCGGAGGCGGGATTTGTCGAGCGCGACGAGTCCCTCCCGCGCGACACCGATGACAAAAATTAAGGCGCTGGTATTCGACGCCTACGGCACGTTGTTCGACGTGCACTCGGTGGTTGCGTTGTGCGATAGTTTGTTTCCGGGCCGCGGCACGCCGCTGTCGCAATTGTGGCGCGCAAAGCAACTCGAATACACGTGGCTGCGCAGTCTCATGGGGCGCTACGAGGATTTCACCGGGGTGACGCGCGATGCGCTCGAATATGCGTGCCGCGTACTGCACCTGCCGCTGGATGCCGGCAAGGCAGCGCAACTGATGGCGGCGTATGACAATCTCGCGCTCTACCCTGACGCCCGTGACGCCCTCGCCGCCATGTCCGGAATAAAGCTGGCGATACTGTCGAACGGCTCGCCTGCCATGTTGGGGCCGCTTGTAAAGAACGCCGGGCTCGACAAAACTTTCACCGCCGTAATCAGCGTGGACGCCGTCGGAATATTCAAACCCGATCCGCGCGTCTATCAGCTTGCGCCCGACCGGCTTGTGCTCGCGAAAGACGAAATCGGTTTCGTGACGTCGAACTACTGGGACGCGGCGGGCGCGAAGACGTTTGGATTTGACGTGTTCTGGATCAACCGTACGCACGCGCAGCCCGACCTACTGGGCGCCGGCCCGGACACCGAGCTTAAACAACTGACCGACCTGCAAGACCTGATCGATTGAACGCGGGCACCGCTGCCGGCGCCTTGACTTTCTTGTCCAAACAGCAAACACTAGCGCCTCGGGATTCACCCATTAGAAAAAAACCGGTCGCCGCAGCCGGATGAACAAGAGGTGCTGTCAAACCACGAACGCACCCGCAAGTTGCCGCATATCGTTTTTGCAATGCCGCCTGATCTATGGCGGAAAACGATAGAAAGTAGCAACCATGGAGGAGCACAACTTCTGCGCGCCGATGGTTCTGGCGGCGCCCGTCTGCGACAACCCGGGAAGTGACGCGGGCTGCGAGCGTCGGGTAGCGCGTTCGATTCCCGGTCCAAACTTCACCATTGATTTCGAGAGGGAGGTTCCATGAGTTCGGAAAGCACTATCGGTTTATGGCAAAAACTGCCGAAGGCAATCCCCGGCCTGGCCTTGATCGTGGTCACCCTGATGGTAATCCGGCTGTGGGTAGAACCATGGATGCAGACGACCGTGCTGCTCGGACAAAAGGGGTGGCTCGTCAACGTCCTACACCTGAATTACATTCTGCTGGGCATCATCGCCGGGATGCTCTACCGCAACGTGTTTTTCGGTGGCACGATGCCGGCGGTCTTTGCCGATGGCTTCCGGTTGTCGCGGCTGATGATCAAGACCGGAATCATTTTGCTGGGCTCGCTTTATACCGTGCAAGCCATTGTGAAGTTGGGCGCGATGGCGATTTTCCTGATCGGCGGCTTCGTGATACTGAGCATCGTGATGGTGCTGTGGCTGTCGCGTATCTTTGTAATGGAACGCTCGATGACCGCCGTGCTCGCCAACGCCTGCGGGATATGCGGCGTCAGCGCCGCGGTCGCCACCGCGCCCGCGGTGGAAGCCAAACCCGCACAGGTCGCTTACGCCATCGCGACGATTCTCGGCTTCGGCGTCATAACCATGTTTGTGAGCCCGTTCATCGGCCACGCGCTCGGCCTCAACGACCTGCAGTATGGCGCCTGGATCGGCACTGGGATTCTCAATTCCGGACAGGTGCTGGCCGCAGCGCTCGCGTTCAACCCGCAAGTCGCACCAGGCACCGCGGTTTCAGTCGGCGAGATCTGGAACATCATGCGGGTGATTTCGATTCCGTTTGCCGTATTTGCGATCACGGTCTGGTACTGGGCAGGTCAATCATCGCAAGGATCCCAGGTAAAACAGAAATCGCTCGCCACCTTGCTGGTTGAGAAATTCCCGGTATTCGTGATCGGCTTCCTCGTCGTGGTGCTGTTAACCAGCGTTGGCGCGTTTGGCGATGTCGGCATTCGTGGCGGCCCACCGGCTTCCGACACCATCAAGATGCTGCGCGTCTGGATGACCTGGATCTTCGGCTTTGGCCTGGTCGGTCTGGGTGGCTACATTGATTTGAAAGAGCTGTCGAACACCGGCGGTGCGCCGCTTAAAGTCGGACTCATCGTTGGCGCGACCAAATACGTGCTGGCGCTGCTGGTGGTGCTTGCAATAAAAGACTATCTCGTCGCAGTGTGATGTTTTGGGAGAGACTCCAATGGCCAAAAGTCAAAAAATCGGCAGCGAAACCATGGCGAGCCCGGAAAAGGGCCAGATGACATTATTCAGAGACGACCGCCAGGAGGACTGGGGCGCGATCGTCCTGAGCATAATCATCATAGCGCTGATCGTCGTCATGACCATGAAGTAAGATGATGGGCAACATTGCCGTCGCGGTGGACGGCACCGAAGAAAGCCGCGCCGCGCTAAAGTTTGCGGTCGATCTGGCGCGCCGCGAAGAGGCCAGTCTCACCGGCGTATTCGTGATGGACGCCGGCTGGGCCGATTTTATCGGTAACGACTGGCAATCCTCGCGCAACGCGCGCCAGGGCTTTCTTGACTACGTGCTCCAGGATCAGCGGCGGCACGCCGACCTCGCCCGTGCGCAGTTCGGTGCTGCATCACGCGAGTTGTTGAACGCCAGTTTCTCGCTGCTGGTAGACGAGCCGGCGAACGCGCTGGTTCAGCTTATGAAAAACGGCAGCGCAGACGCGCTGGTCGCTGGCAGGAAGGTATTCCAGGCCTGCGGGCGGCCCAGCGCGAAGGCACTCGCGAAAATACTCACACGCAAGGTCCGTCAGCCCCTGTTCTTGCTCTAGCGTTACCCGCCGCCGGGACGCGCCGCCTCTACACCGCAATTGCAGTCGGCGGCGCCGCTTTTACCGGCGATCGCGCGCCGGGCGAGGGATACGGATACATCATGTTAAGCGCCATGCTCGGGTTGGCCGACAGCACGATGCGCACGTGCTCGCGCCGTAACTCGCGGGCGTGACGGCAACCGCACGAGTGCGCGATCATGTCGATCTCCTTGTTCATGTACTTCACGTAATTGGCGATGCGCAGGTATTTTTCCTCGACCACCAGACCGCGTTGCAGCCGCTTGTTGTGCGTCGTGACACCCGTCGGACAGGTGTTGGTATGACGGCGCAATGCCTGGATGCAGCCGAGCGCGAACATGAAGCCGGTCATGGTGCCCAGGCCATACGAAATCACGCCCATGATGCCGGTCATATCCGTCCCCCTATCGGGTACAATTCATCGTTATAGTTGCGAACTATATAGTGGAAAATGAAAGAACTCGCAGCAGCAATCGAAGGCAACGTCGCCGCGGCGCTCGCCGAGGACATCGGCGAGCGCGACTGGACCGCCGGACTCATTGCCGCCACGGCAGTCGCGCACGCGCGTGTCATCACCCGCAGCGATGCCGTCATTTGCGGCGCGCCGTGGTTCGATGCATGCTTCAAGAAACTCGATCCCGCAGTGGCAATCGAGTGGGCTGTCGCGGAGGGTGCGCGCGTGAGCGCGGGTCAGCGGTTGGTCACATTACGCGGCGCGGCGCGCGCGCTGCTCACGGGCGAGCGCACGGCGCTCAATTTTCTGCAAATGCTGTCCGCCGTCGCTACGGTCACGCGACGCTACGTGGACGCCGTGGCGGGAACCCGCGCGAAAATTGTCGATACCCGCAAGACTCTTCCGGGGTTGCGGCTCGCCCAGAAATATGCAGTAAAGACGGGTGGCGGCGCCAATCACCGCATGGGGCTGTACGACGCGATCCTGATCAAGGAAAATCACATCGCCGCGGCCGGCGGCATTCCTGCCGCGCTGCGCGAAGCGGCGCGTGTTGCTCCACCGCACGTGTGGACGCAAATTGAAGTGGAGAATTTCGACCAGCTACGCGCAGCGCTCGCCGCGGGCGCGAAAATGATTTTGCTCGACAATATGGACGCGCGACAAATGAGCGAAGCGGTAAGCATCACGGCCGGACGCGCCGAACTCGAGGCCTCGGGCGGCATTACGCTCGACAACGTGCGCGTCATTGCCGAGACCGGCGTTCACCGCATCTCGATCGGCAGCCTGACCAAGGATATCCAGGCCGTCGATCTGTCGATGCGGTTTGACCGCTAATCGCAATTGCGTTCGATAAAATTCTTAACGGCATCGACATCGGGATCGAGCACCGTAAAGCGCTGTGGCAGGCGCTCGAGGTTTTCGAGGCCGGGCGGCACGTCGGGTTCGCGGCCAAGCGCTTCGCGTATGGTCGCCGCGAACTTGACCGGCAATGCGGTTTCCAGACAAACCAGCGGCACGCCGTCTTCGCGGTGATCGAGGCCCGACTTTGACGCCGTCGGCGGTATGGGTATCGATGATCCCACCGTAATCACGATACACGCGCCGGATAGTCTCGATACGGTCAGCGTGGGTGCTAGAGCCCGAAACAAAGCCGAATTCCGCCACGCGCGCGAAATGCGGCGTGCGCGCAAGATCGAATTCGCCCGCGCGCTCGACCTGCTGCCACAACTGCCTGACCGCGGCGCCATCCCTGCCGATCAAATCGTAGACGAAGCGCTCGAAATTCGACGCCTTGGAAATATCCATCGACGGACTGCTGGTCTGGCGCACCTGCGCGCCGGGACGCACACGGTAGCTACCGGTGCGAAAAAATTCATCCAGCACGTCGTTTTCGTTGGTCGCTACTATAAGTTTTCGGATCGGCAGGCCCATGCAACGCGCGATATGCCCTGCACACACGTTGCCGAAGTTGCCGGACGGCACTGCGAACGACACCGGCGTTCCGCTCGCTACGGGAAGCGCCAGGTAGGCCTTGAAGTAATAAATCACCTGCGCGACCACGCGCGCCCAGTTGATCGAATTGACGGTGCCGATTTGGTGGCGCGACTTGAACGCAAGATCGTTGCTCACGCTTTTTACGATGTCCTGGCAATCGTCGAATACGCCGCGGATCGCGATGTTGAATATGTTCGGATCCTGCAGCGAAAACATCTGCGCGGTCTGGAACGGGCTCATTTTCTGGTGCGGCGACAGCATGAAGACGCGGATGCCGCGTTTCCCCCGCAGCGCGTACTCGGCGGCCGATCCGGTGTCGCCTGATGTCGCGCCCAGAATGTTGAGCTGCGCGCCACTTTTTTCCAGCGCGTGCTCGAACAGGTTGCCGAGCAACTGCATGGCCACGTCCTTGAACGCGAGCGTCGGGCCATGCGCGAGCCCCAGCACGTAAACACCGTCCTGCAATGGACGCAGCGGCGTGATTTCATCGGAACGGAACGTGGCGGCGGTGTACGTCCGGTCAACGATGCGCTTTAACTCGGACGCCGCAATCTCGTCGGCGTAGCGGCGCAGGATTTCGAACGCGAGTGCACGGTAATCGAGTGCGCGCCACGCCGCCAGTTCCGCGCTGGTGATCTGCGGATATGACTCAGGCACGGCAAGACCGCCGTCCTCCATCAAACCGCCGAGCAGTATGTCGGAGAAGGTGGCGGGCGCGCCGCCGCCGCGCGTGCTTACGTAGCGCATCGGCACCCGCCGCTAGTGCGCACCCAGCTGTTCCATGCGTATGCGCGTGACTTTGCCGACGACCACCGGCAACTGCTCGATCCTGGCCATCGCCGCGTTGACGTTCTTCTCGATGGCCAGATGCGTCAGCATGATGATGTCGACCTGCTCTTCGCCCGCGGACGGCTCCTTCTGCACCATCGCGTCGATCGAGATCCCGCCATCGGCGAGCACCCGCGTGATGTCAGCCAGCACGCCCGGCTTGTCGTGCACGCGCAGGCGCAGATAGTACGAAGTTTCGACCTCGGTGATCGGCAATATCGGCACGCTGGACAGCTGGTCCGGCTGAAAGGCGAGATGCGGCACGCGATGCTCGGGATCCGCGGTGTGCATGCGCGTTACGTCCACCAGGTCGGCGATCACCGCCGACGCCGTGGGATAGGCGCCGGCGCCCGCGCCGTAGTACAGCGTCGGGCCGACCGCGTCGCCGTGGACGAGGATGGCGTTCATCACGCCCTCCACGTTGGCGATGAGCCGCCGCGTCGGTATCAGGGTCGGATGCACCCGCAGTTCGATGCCGTTGGGCTTGCGCTTGGTAATGGCCAGGAGCTTGATGCGATAGCCGAGTTCCTCCGCGTAGCGGATATCGGTGGCCGTCAGTTTGCCGATGCCTTCCGTATACGCGTCGGCGAAACGCATCGGGATGCCGAACGATATCGCCGCGATGATGGCGAGCTTGTGCGCCGCGTCTATGCCTTCGATATCGAACGTCGGATCGGCTTCGGCGTATCCGAGCCGCTGGGCCTCTTTCAACACGACGTCGAAGCGCGAGACCTTTCGCGCGCATTTCGGACAGAATGAAATTGCTGGTGCCGTTGATGATGCCCGCGATCCACTCGATGCGGTTGGCCGTCAGGCCTTCGCGCAGCGCCTTGATGAGGGGTATGCCGCCCGCAACCGCCGCCTCGAACGCGACCATGACCCCGCGCCGGCGCGCCGCGGCGAAGATCTCGTTGCCGTGGGTCGCCAGCAACGCCTTGTTGGCGGTGACCACGTGCTTGCCGTTTTCGATCGCCTGCAGGACCAGCTTGTGCGCAATCGTGGTGCCGCCGATCAATTCGATCACGATGTCGATGTCGGGATGCTTGACGACTTCGAATGCGTCGGCCGTCACGGCTGCCGTGCCGCCGGCCAGCTTGCGCGCGCGCTCAAGGTCCTTGTCGGCGACCATGCTGATTTTGATGCCGCGGCCGGCGCGGCGCATGATTTCCTCCTGGTTGCGCGCCAGCACTTCGAACGTGCCGCCGCCGACCGTGCCGATGCCGAGCAGCCCTGCGTTGATGGGTTTCATAAAAGTCCATCTTTGCGGAACATCTCCTTGATGCCGCGTACCGCCTGCCTCGTGCGCGCTTCGTTCTCGATCAACGCGAAGCGCACGTGATCGTCCCCGTATTCGCCGAAGCCGATGCCGGGTGACACCGCGACGCGCGCTTCGTTGAGCAGCTTTTTCGAAAACTCGAGCGATCCCATCGCCGCGTACTGCGCGGGAATTTTCGCCCATACGTACATCGTCGCGCGCGGAATCTCCACGTGCCAGCCCGCCGCCCCGAGGCCGGCGCACATCACGTCGCGCCGCTTCTGATACGTCATGCGCACTTCCTCGACGCACTCCTGCGGTCCTTCCAGCGCGATGATGGACGCCACCTGGATCGGCGTAAAAGTGCCGTAATCGTGGTAGCTCTTCATGCGCGCAAGGGCGGTGACCAGATCGCGGTTGCCGACCATGCAGCCGACGCGCCAGCCGGCCATGTTGTAGCTTTTCGACAACGTGAAAAATTCGACGGCGACATCGCGCGCGCCCGGCACTTCCATGATGGACGGCGCGCGGTAGCCGTCGAACACGATGTCGGCGTACGCGAGATCGTGCACCACGTAAATCTGATGCTCGCGCGCGATCGCGATCAGGCGCTCGAAAAACGGCAGCTCGACGCATTGCGTGGTCGGATTGCCCGGAAAGTTGCAGATCAGCATCTTGGGCTTCGGGTACGAATCGCGGATTGCGCGTTCCGAGCGTCCTCGAAAAAATCGACGCCCGCCACCATCGGCACGTGGCGGATATCGGCGCCGGCGATCACCGGACCGTAGATGTGGATCGGATAACTCGGGTTCGGCACCAGCACGATGTCGCCGCGGTCGAGTGTGGCAAGCGCTAGGTGCGCGATGCCTTCCTTGGAACCGATGGTGACGATCGCCTCGGAATCCGGATCGAACTCGGCATTAAAGCGCGTCTTGTACCAGTTGCAGATCGCGCGCCGCAGGCGCGGAATTCCCTTGGATACCGAATAGCGGTGCGTATCCGGCCGCTGCACCGACTCGATCAACTTGTCGACGATATGCCGCGGCGTCGGCTGGTCCGGATTGCCCATCGACAGATCGATCACGTCCTCGCCGCGCTTGCGCGCAGCGGCCTTGAGTTCCCCCGTGATGTTGAACACGTAGGGCGGCAGGCGCTTGATGCGGGCAAATTCTTCCATGTCAGTCTCAAAAAGTCAGCTAAGGGCGTGAAAAAGCGTATAATTTTATCCGACCTGACCTCGCGCGGCAAATCCGTTTGCAGTGAAATTTCATTTACAGACCCCGACCGGCGACAATCTTTTTTCCGGCCACGGCGCCGGCTACGTCGACGGTAAACGGCGTGCGTTATGCGAAAAGCCTGCTGGTCACGCCCGCGCGCATCATCGGATTGGCCGGCGACCGACTTCGACGAGTCTGAGCGCGCAGCATTTTGAATTGTCTGCTCGAGTTCAAACCCGAGATCGTGCTGCTCGGCACCGGCGCCACGCTGCGCTTTCCGCGATCGCGAGTTGTCGCGCTGCCTCTACGCCGCGCGGATCGGACTCGAAGTCATGGACAATCCGGCCGTATGCCGCACCTACAACATCCTGACCGGCGGAAGGCCGCAACGTGGTCGCGGCGGTGCTGCTGGGCTGAAATCTGCGGAAGTTAAATCGCTGCCAGCGCCTTGAGATGGGTCGACAACGCTGCGCCCGAGCGCGTGCAGCGCGTAGCCGCCTTCGAGCAACGACACGATGCGCCCTTGCGCGTATTGATCGGCGACCGCCTTTAACTGCTGCGTGACCCACGCATAATCGGCCTCGACGAGCCTCAGCATCGCCATATCGTCGTCGCGGTGGGCATCGAAGCCGGCCGAGATAAACAGCATTTCGGGCCTGAAACGTGCGAGCGCGGGCAGCCAATGGTCCTGCACCGCGGCGCGAAATTCCTTGCCCGCGCTGTAGGCGGCGAGCGGAATGTTGACCATGCGCTCGGAGCAGCCGTCGATGCCGCTGTACGGGTAAAACGGATGCTGAAACGTCGATACCATCAGCACGCGCTCGTCGTCGCGAAAAATTTCCTCGGTGCCGTTGCCGTGATGGACGTCGAAATCCGCGATGGCCACGCGCTGCAGTCCATATTGGTCGAGCGCGTGCGCGGCGGCGACTGCCACGTTGTTGAAAAGGCAAAACCCCATCGCGCGGCTGCGTTCGGCATGATGCCCGGGCGGACGCACGCTGCAAAACGCCGTCTGCGCCTGCCCGCTCATCACCATGTCGGTCGCGAGTACCGCGGCGCCCGCCGCGCGCTGCGCCGCCCTGAGCGTGTCCGGACACATGGCGGTGTCCGGATCCAGATGGGCCAGTCCCGACTCGCGGCGCCGCGCTTTCTATCGCCTCGATATAGTCCGTCGCTGTGCACGCGCTCAAGCTGCTCGCGCGTGACCAGCGGCGCGTCTGCGTGCAGCAGGAAATTGCCCAACCCCGATGCAATCAACTGGTCATCGATCGCGCGCAGGCGCGCCGGACACTCGGGATGCGATGCCCCCATGTCGTGCAACAGGCAATCGGGGTGGCGTGATGAATGCGATGGTCAAAGCGGCGCGCGTCAAACCGGCAATGGAAAACGCGACGATCTTATGCCCGTACGCATCGCGTTGTCTAATCGAGGCTAAAGCGCGGCACCGCGCGGGTCGGCAAAACTTTATTCGACACCCCTGCTAGAATTCAGCGCTCGCCCCGCCACCGGCCCCGCGCGATGCACTCCTACCCCAAACACCTGGTCACGACGCTACGGCTCGCCGACGGCACTGCAGTCACGTTGCGCCCGATTCGCACCGCCGACGCCGCGATCGAGCAGCAGTTCGTGCGCAACCTCTCGGACGAATCGCGCTATTTCCGCTTCATGGACATGCAGCGCGAGCTGTCGCCGCAAATGTTGAAGCAGATGACCGAGATCGATTACTACGATCAAATGGCATTGATTGCCGTCACCCGCAGCAGCGGCAAGGAAATCCAGATCGCGGTCGGGCGCTACGTCGTTTTCCCGAACGGCGAAGATTGCGAATTCGCGATCGTGGTGAGCGATGCCTGGCAGAGAAAAGGCATTGCGCGGGCGTTGATGCAACTTCTGATCGAGGCGGCGCGCAGCCGCGGGCTTGAGAAAATGATCGGCGACAGTCCTCGCCAGCAACCACAAGATGCTGCACTTTGTCAGCACGCTCGGCTTGCAGGCGGAAATCGATGCCGGCGACCCGCACCAGATGCGCGTGACCAAGGACCTTTAGCGCAATGGCGGGCGAGTCAGAACTACAGGGATACCTCACCGCCTATTTCCCTGTGCGTGACTGGTCGCACGGCGTTCTGTATCAATCGCCGCGGAATTAGGCGTCGCTCTCACCGGCAAGTTACAATTGCGGCCATCATGAACCAGCAACTCAATAGCATCGTCAGGCAGGTCGGCAAGATCATCCTCGGCAAGGAACACCAGATCCGGCTCGCCATCGCGTGCCTGCTCGCGCGCGGCCACCTGTTGATCGAAGACATACCCGGCGTCGGCAAGACCACGCTCGCGCACGCGCTGGCGGCAACGCTGGGCCTGCAGTTTCAGCGCATCCAGTTTACGAGCGATCTGCTGCCCGCGGACATCCTCGGCGTGTCGATCTTCGACCGCGAGGCGAGCAACTTCCGTTTCCACCCGGGCCCGATTTTCGCGCAGGTGATACTCGCCGACGAAGTCAACCGCGCCACGCCCAAAACCCAGAGCGCGCTGCTCGAGGCGATGGAAGAGCACCAGGTCACGGCCGAAGGCGAAACGCGGCCGCTGCCGGAACCGTTTTTCGTCATCGCGACGCAAAATCCGTCGCACCAGATCGGCACTTTTCCGCTGCCCGAATCCCAGCTCGACCGCTTTCTCATGCGCATCGAGCTCGGCTATCCCGACGCCAGCGCCGAGCGCGCCTTGCTGCAGGGCGTCGACCGCCGCGACCTGTTGCCGCAGCTCGCGCCCTGCATACAACCGGAGGAACTGGCGGCGCTGCAGCGCGCCGCGCGCGCAGTGCACGCGGCGGGCGCATTGCTCGACTATCTGCAGGCGCTCGTCGACTACAGCCGAAAATCGCCGGATTACGTCAACGGCTTGTCGCCGCGCGCTGCCCTTGCACTGCTCAATGCGGCGCGCGCGTGGGCGATGATGCACGGCCGCCACCAGGTGCTGCCCGAGGACGTGCAGGCCATCGTGCCCGCGGTCGTCGGTCACCGGCTGTTCATCGCGCGCGACAACACGCGTATCAGCGGCGCCGCCGTCGCAGAACAACTGATCGAAGCGGTGCCCATCCCGTGACGGCGCGGTGAGCGGTAAGCGGTAACCCGTGAGCCGCCTGAAACGGCATTGCAACCACCACATACCGTCTCACGCGTTTTACCACTCACCGTCGCACCCCAGTGTTACTGCGCTCAAGAATTTCATTGACCGCTGGCTGTTTCAGCTCGGCGGCCCGGAAACCAGCAGCATCGTGCTCGTGCAGCGGCGGATATTTCATCCTGCCGTCGCGCCATGGCCTGTGGTTCGTCGGCGCGCTCGCGCTGATGCTGACCGGCTCGATCAATTACAACCTGAGCCTGGGCTTCATACTGACGTTTCTGCTCGCGGCACTCGGCGTCAACGCGATACTGCACACGTTTCGCAATCTCGCGCGTCTGCAGAATTTCCGCGGGCCGCGTGCCCCCGGTATTCGCCGGGGACACCGCGCGCTTCACGCTCATCATCGACAACCCGAGCACGCTCGACCGCTACAGCATAGGCGTCAGTCGCAGCGCGGGCGATATCGTCTACACCGACGCGCCCGCGCTGCAGTCGGCGACCGTCGGCGTGCCGGTGCCCGCGCCGCGGCGCGGCATCCTGCGCCCCGGCAGGTTCACGCTGTTCACGCAGTTCCCGCTCGGTCTGTGCCACGCGTGGGCGTACGCCGAACTCGACATGCAATGCATCGTGTATCCGCGCCCGGAGGCCGGACGGGTGCCGCTGCCGCACGCCGAATCGGACGACGGCAGCGGCCACACCCACGGCGCCGGCCAGGAAGATTTCGCCGGATTGCGCTCCTATCATCCCGGCGACTCCCCGCGGCACATCGCGTGGAAAGCCGCCGCGCGCGGCGAAGCGCTGCTCACCAAGCAGTTCAGCGGACGCGCGGCGAGCGAGTTGTGGCTGGACTGGCAGGCGACGCCCGCCACGCTGCGCGTCGAGGCAAGGCTCGCGCGTCTTGCACGCTGGGTGATCGATGCGCATGCCGCGGCGCTGAGTTTCGGATTGCGCCTGCCCGCATACCACGCTGCCGCCGGCGCCGGGCGACTGCGCAGCGCGAACGCTGCCTGCAGGCGCTCGCGCTGTTTCAAGCATGACCGGCCATGAGCAACGCCGTCGAAAGATTTCATCTGCGGCATGTCGCGTGGCTGCTGGCGTCGCTGGCGCTCGTCGCCGCACCGCACGCCGAGCGCCTGCCGTGGTGGATAACGCTGCTTGCGGTGGTGCTGATGGTCTGGCGCGGCTACACCGCGCTCTACGGTCTGAAGCTGCCGCGCCAATGGCTGTTGCTGCTGATCGCGGCGGGCACGCTCGTCGGCATTTATATCAGCTACGGCCGCATCCTCGGCCGCGACTCGGGCATCGCACTGCTGATGGTCATGCTCGCGTTGAAGCTGATGGAAATGGCGACGCTGCGCGATGCGATGGTACTCATTTTCATCGCCTACTTCCTCGTCATCACGAATTTTCTGTACTCGCAAACCATCCCGACCACGGTGTTCATGCTGTTGCGTGATCTGGATCATTACCGCCACCATGGTCGGCTTCCAGTTCCGCATGCGCCAGCCCGGGTATCGCTACCAACTGCGCACCGCGGGCGTCATGCTGCTGCAGGCGGCGCCGCTGATGATGGTGTTGTTTCTGCTGTTCCCGCGCGTGCAGGGTCCGCTGTGGGGCATGCCGCAGGACGCCTACTCCGGCGTCACCGGACTCTCCGAGGACATGTCGCCCGGCAGCGTGAGCAACCTCCTGACTTCCGACGCGGTCGCGTTTCGCGTCAATTTCGAGGCCGCAACCACGCCGCCGACCCAGCAGCTGTACTGGCGCGGACCGGTCATGTGGGATTTCGACGGCTACACATGGAGCGCATCGCGGGCACCCTACGTGCTGCCCCGCGTCATTCGAGCCGCTCGAGCCGGCAGTCGAATATACGGTCACCGTGGAACCGCACGGCAAGCGCTGGCTCTTCGCGCTCGACCTGCCGGGCAAGACGCCGCCGCGCAGCGTCATGACCAGCGATTTTCAGCTGCTGTTTCAGACCCAGCTCACGAACCGCATGCGCTACGACATGATTTCGCATCTGCGCTACCGCGACGCCGCCGAGTTGCCGCGCTATGAATTGCAGCGCGCGCTGCGCCTGCCCGCGAGCGCCAATCCGCGCACCCGCGAACTCGCGCGCGACATGCGGAAGCGCGCGGCGGACGATCGCGCCTACATCAACGACGTGCTCGGCATGTTTCGCAACCAGAATTTTTCCTACACGACGACCCCGCCGCTGCTCGGCGCGAATCCGGTCGATGAATTTCTGCTGACCACGCGGGCGGGTTACTGCGAACACTATGCGTCCGCCTTTGCCGTGCTCATGCGCGCCGCGCGGCGTTCCCGCGCGCATCGTCACCGGTTATCAGGGCGGCGAACTCAATACGGTGGGCAACTACATGATCGTGCGCCAGGCCGATGCGCACGCGTGGGTGGAAGTGTGGCTCGCCGATGAAGGCTGGACGCGCGTCGACCCCACGGCCGCAGTCGCCCCCGCGCGCGTGCAGTCCGGCGCCGCCGCCGCGGTGCCGCAGGGCGAGTCGCTGCCGTTGCTGCTGCGCGGCGAATTCCGCTGGCTGCACCGCGCGCGCCTGACGTGGGACTCGCTCGCGAATTCATGGAACCAGGTGGTGCTCGGTTATACGCTCGACCGTCAGCGCGACCTGATGCAACGCATCGGCATCGATGACGCCACCTGGCAAAGCATGGCGGCGGTGCATGTTCGTCACCACCGGCGCGATCACGCTGGTGCTGGCGCTGTTGATGCTGCGCAAACTGCGCACGCAGCGCCCCGACCCGGTCGCCGCGGCCTACGCGCGCTTTTGCCGGCGTCTTGCGCGCCGCGGCGTGATCCGCCATCCGAGCGAAGGGCCAGACACGTTTGCCAAACGCGCGGCCGCCGCGCATCCGGAACTCGCGGCGGCCATCGCCTCCATCAGCGAATTGTATATCCGCTTGCGCTACGGCAACGACGCGCGCTCCGGCGAAGTCGCCGACTTGCAACGCGCGGTCGCCGGATTCCGCGCCCACGCGTAGGAACGCCGTGCTGCGTGCGGCGCTGACTATGCCGGATGCTCGGCGGGCAACAGCTTGAGCGGATCGATCGGCTTGCCGAAACGCCTGATCTCGAAGTGCAGCTTGACCTGGTCCGAATCGCTCGCCGCCCATGTCGGCGATCTTCTGGCCTTTGACCACGGTCTGGCCTTCCTTGACCAGCAACTGGCTGTTGTGCGCGTAGACGCTCAGATACACCTTGTTGTGCTTGATGATGACGAGCTTGCCGTAGCCGCGTATGCCGTCGCCGCTGTACAGCACTTTGCCCGGCGCGCTCGCAAACACCGCCTGGCCGAGCTTGCCGGCGATGCCGATGCCTTTCAGATTCGTCGTTTCGTTAAACGTCGCTCAGGACCTTGCCGCCCGCCGGCCATCCCCAATCGACCTTGTCGTCGTCGTCCTCGGTTGCCGCCGGCTTCTCGTCCGCGCCGCGCGTCGGCACTGACGGCCGGCGGCGCAACCGGTTTGACTTGCGCGGGACCCGACAACTGCGCGAGCGCCTGATCCGAATACGGCACTTTCACCGCCTTGGGCTGCGACTTCAACCGCTTCGTTCGCGGCGACCGCCGGCGGCGCGCTGCCAACCGGCCGCCCTTCCACGGCCGGTGCAGACTTCAGCGGCGCGGTCACCACGACGGATGACCGGCGCGCGCAAGCGCAGTTGCTGGCCAACGCGGATCACGTTCGGATTGTCGAGCTTGTTCCACTCCGCGAGTTCCTTGTAGTCGAGCCCGTGGTCGAGCGCGATGGTGTACAGCGTGTCGCCCTTGCTTGACCGTGTAATACTCCGGACGCGGATCGGCATCGCGCACCGGCGTCACTGGCACCACTGGCGCGGGCTTGGCGGCAGCCGGGGCGGGTGGCGGACGCGTGCGATCAGTGACCGGCGCGGGATGACGCGACGTTCATGCACCCGTAGCCGGCGAGCAGCGTCAGCGCGGCAACCGTGCAGGCACGGCGTGCGAGGCCTCCTGACATCAGCTTAAACCCGACAGCATGGGCACGAAATTGACCGCGTCCAGCCTGGCTTCGGAAAAACCGCGCGCGCCGCGCTCGATCACGCACAGGTACTGTTCGCGCGTGCCCATCGGCACCACCATCCTGCCGCCGACCGCAAGCTGCTCCTTGAAGGCGGCGCGGCACATGAGTTGCCGCGGCGGTCACGAGTATGGCGTCGAATGGCGCAGCTTCCGGTATGCCGATGTGGCCGTCGGCGTGCTTGAACCTGACGTTGTTGATGCGCAGTTCGCGCAGGTGCTTGCGCGCCTTGGCGAGCAACTGCATGAGACGCTCGACCGAATACACTTCGGTTGCAAGCCGCGCAAGTATCGCGGTCTGATAGCCGCACCCGGTCCCGATTTCAAGCACCTTGCCGGGCGGTTTGCCCGCCATCAGCAATTCCGTCATGCGCGCGACGATATAGGGCTGCGAAATGGTTTGTCCGAACCCCAGCGGCAAGCGCGAAATCCTCGTAGGCACGGCTCGCCAGCGCGTCTTCGACGAAAATATGGCGCGGTATTTCGTTCATCACGTTGAGCACGGCCTCGTTCACGATCCCCTGCTCGCGCAGGCGCTCGATCATGCGCATGCGCGTACGCTGCGAGGTCATGCCGATGCCGGAAATGCGCTCGCTCACGCGAACCAGTCCTTAAGCGTCTGCACTTGCGCGAAATGCGTGAGATCGATCTGCAGCGGCGTCACCGATACGACCGCGCGCGCGGCCGCATTGAAATCCGTGCCCGCACCGGCGTCCTGCGCACTGCCCGCCGCACCCACCCAATACACAGTTCCGCCGCGCGGGGTTGTCGCCTTCACGACCGGTTCGGCCTTGTGGCGTTTGCCGAGGCGCGTGATTTCGATTCCGCCCAGCCGCTCATAGGCAACATCCGGCACGTTCACGTTTAACAATGCGGGTTCGCCCAGCGGCGTCCTCGCGAATCGCCGCACGATGTCGGCGGCAACACGCGCCGCCGTGACGAAGTAATCGTTGCCATCGGCGACCAGCGAGACCGCGAGCGCCGGAATACCGAGCAGAAATCCTTCCGTCGCGGCCGCCACGGTGCCGGAGTAAATGGTGTCGTCCCCCATGTTCGCGCCGTGGTTGACGCCCGCAATGACGACGTCGGGCAAGTCATCGAGCAATCCGGTGACCGCGAGATGCACGCAGTCGGTCGGCGTGCCGTTGACGTAAAAAAATCCGTTGGCCGCCTGGCGCACGGTCAGCGGACGGTCGAGCGTAAGCGAATTGCTGGCGCCGCTGCGGTCGCGCTCGGGGGCGACTACCGTGACTTTGCCGAAGCAAGCCAGCGTTTCCGCCAGAATGGCAAGGCCCGGCGCAAAGTAACCGTCGTCGTTACTCAGCAGAATGTGCATGCGGCACCGGCAGCGGGTTGCAAACTCTGCTTGCGCTGCGGCCAGGCCGGCCGCCGGAATTGATGCACCATCGCGTGGGGGATATCGAGACCGTGGCAGGTAATTTTGGTGCGGAAATTATAGCATGCACCGTCGCCTGCCGCGCCCGGCCTGCGCGGTGCAGGCCGCGCTCGCGCGCCACGGATTGGATGCCGGCCGGATTGGTGTAGCATACGCCGTTTTTCCGAGTGCGCCCGGCGCGCCCGCCGACCGAGGAGTACGCGCATGAGCTTTATCGCCCCCAGAATGAGCCGCATCAAACCGTCAGCGAGTTCGATGGCGACCATGCGCGTGCGCGAACTGCAGGAGGCCGGGCGCCAGATCATCGGCCTTACCGTCGGCGAACCTGACTTCGATACCCCGCCCAATATCATCGACGCGTCGATCCGCGCGCTGAAAACCGGCCAGACCCGCTACACCAACGTCGACGGCACGCCCGCGCTGAAAGACGCGATCGCGCTCAAGTTCCGGCGCGAGAACGGTCTCGCCTACGCGCGCGACCAGATTACCTGCGCCAATGGCAGCAAGCAGGTCATCTTCAACGCGCTGATGGCGACGGTGACCGCCGGCGACGAGGTGATCCTGCCGGCGCCGTATTACGTTTCTTACCCGGACATGGTGGCGCTCGCCGGCGGCACGCCGGTGGCGGTCGACTGCCCGGAACACGCAGGCTTCAAACTGCAGGCAGCCGATCTCGAGCGCGCCATCACGCCGCGCACCAAGTGGCTGATGCTCAATTCGCCGTGCAACCCGACCGGTGCGGTCTACACCGCGGCCGATTTGCAAGCCGCTGACCGAAGTACTGGTGCGTCATCCGCACGTCTGGATACTCACCGACGAAGTCTACGAGCACATCGTCTACGACGGCGTAAAAAGCGCGACGCCGGCGCAAGTCGAACCGGCGCTCTACGACCGCACGTTGACGGTGAACGGCGTATCCAAGGCCTACGCCATGACGGGATTTCGCATCGGCTTCGCCGGCGGCCCGCAGGAACTGATCAAGACCATACTCAAGATGCAGTCGCAAAGCACGACCAACCCGTCATCGATCAGCCAGGCCGCGGCGATCGAAGCGCTGACGGGCCCGCAGGATTTTCTCGCCGTGCGCGCGCAGGACTTCCGCAAGCGCAGGGACCTGGTGGTCGCCATGCTCAACGCCGCGCCGGGCATCACCTGCCGCAAGCCCGAGGGCGCGTTCTACGTTTTTCCCAACATCGCGGGCGTCATCGGCAAGCGCACGCCGCAAGGCAAGACACTGGCAAGTGATCTCGATTTCGTGATGTATTTGCTGGAGACCGCGGAAGTCGGCGTACTGCAGGGCGCCGCCTACGGCATGTCGCCCTATATCCGCATCTCCTATTCCACCTCGGCGGAAAATCTACAAGAAGGCTGCAGCCGCATCCAGCGCGCGTGCGCGGCGTTGGTGTAGTATCCTGCCGGCATGAAATCCAGTTGCAATTTGTTCAGCGGGAAATGCAGGCGGGCACTGCGCCCGATCACGTGAGCGGTCCGCTGGCGGGAATCCGGATCATCGACCTGACCACGGTCATACTCGGTCCTTACGCGACGCAGATACTCGGCGACCTGGGCGCCGACATCATCAAGATCGAGCCGCGCGAAGGCGACAACATGCGCCACTCCGCGCCGATGAAGCACGCCGGAATGGGCCACATCTTCCTGCACCTGAACCGCAACAAGCGCTCCATCGTGCTCGACTTGAAGCAAGCCCGCCGGTCGCGACGCGCATGTTGCGCCTGTGCGCGACCGCCGACGTGCTCGTCTACAACGTGCGTCCGCAGGCGATGGCGCGGCTGAAACTCACGTACGAAGACGTGCGCGCAGTGAATCCGAAGATCATTTACGTCGGCGCCTACGGCTTTTCCCAGCGCGGCCCCTATGCGGCGAAGCCCGCCTACGACGATCTGATTCAGGGCATGGTGGCGCTGCCTTCGATCATCGAACAGGCGGGCGCCGATCGTCCGCGCTTTGTGCCTTCCACGGTCGCCGACCGCATTACCGGACTGAACGCGGTGAATGCGGTGACCACCGCCCTCTTTCAGCGCGAACGCACCGGCCGCGGCCAGGCGGTTGAAGTCACGATGTTCGAATGCCTCGTCCCAGTTCGTGCTCAGCGATCACATGGGAGGCAAGACTTTCGAGCCGCCGATCGCTCCCATGGGCTATCCGCGCCTGCTTGCCGAGCATCGCAATCCGTACGCGACCCGCGACGGCTATTTATGCCTGCTGATTTACAACGACAAGCAGTGGCGCAATTTCTTCCGTCTCATCGGCCGCGACGACATTTTCGAGAACGACCGCGCTTTGCGACGCAGGCCGACTCGCTCGCGAGCATTTCGGCGCAAGTCTATGCGTTCGTCGCCGACCACATCAAGACGCGCACCAGCGCGGACTGGCTCGACGTGCTGACCCAGGCCGATATTCCGGCGATGCCGCTGAACTCGCTCGAGGACCTGCTCGCCGACCCGCACCTGAACGAAACCGGTTTCTTTTCGCTCATCGATCATCCGAGCGAAGGCACGCTGCGCTCGATGGGAGTGCCGAGCCAGTGGTCGGATTCGACACGCGGATGCGCCGCGCCCGGCGCCGCGGCTCGGCGAGCACAGCGTGGAATTGCTGCGCGAAGCGGGTTACAGCGACGGCGAAATCAAGGCGATGATCGCCGACGGCATCACCCACGCGACGGATTGAGCCACTCATGGACTTCTCGTTTTCGCCAGAGCAACTCGCGATTCGCGCAGCCATCGAAAAAATCTGCGCCGGCTTTGACGCCGATTATTGGCTGAAAAAAGACCGCGATGGCGGCTTCCCGGACGATTTTCATCAGGCGTTCGCGCGCGACGGCTGGCTCGGCATCGCCATGCCGGAGCAGTACGGCGGCGCCGGTCTCGGTATCATCGAAGCCGCGCTCATGATGCAGACGATCGCCGCATCGGGCGCCGGCATGTCGGGCGCGTCGGCGATCCACATGAATATCTTCGGCTTGAATCCCGTCGTCGTATTCGGCACCGACGAGCAAAAAAGCCGCTGGCTGCCGCCGCTGATCGCCGGCGCGGACAAAGCCTGTTTTTGCGTGACCGAGCCCGATGCGGGCCTGAATACGACACGGCTCAAAACCAAAGCCGTAAAGCACGGTGATCATTACGTGGTGTCGGGCCAGAAAATCTGGATCTCGACCGCGCAGGTCACCAACAAAATGCTGTTGCTCGCGCGCACCACGCCGCTCGATGAGACCGCCAAGCCGAGCGAGGGCCTCACGCCTCTTCTATACCGATTTCGACCGCGACTTCGTGGAAGCGCGCGAGATTCCGAAAATGGGGCGCAAAGCGGTCGATTCGAACCAGGTGTTCATCGACGGACTGAAGGTGCCGGCCGCCGACCGCATCGGCGACGAAGGCCGCGGCTTCGAATACATTTTGCACGGCATGAATCCCGAGCGCATCCTGATCGCCGCCGAGGCGGTGGGCCTCGGCAGGGTCGCGCTCGCGCGCGCGGCAGACTATGCGAAGGAGCGCGTCGTATTCGACCGGCCGATCGGCCAGAACCAGGCCATCCAGCATCCGCTCGCGCAACGCTGGATCGAACTCGAAGCGGCCGACCTGCTCGTGTTCAAGGCGGCGTCACTAGTACGATGCCAACCAGCCGTGCGGCGCGGCAGCCAATGCGGCGAAATACTATGCGGCGGAAGCGGGCTTCAAGGCCTGCGAAACCGCCGTCATGACATTGGGCGGCATGGGCTACGCGAAGGAATACCATGTCGAACGCTACCTGCGCGAAGCGTTGATACCGCGCATCGCGCCGGTGAGTCCGCACCTGATTCTGTGCTATATCGCGGAGAAAGTGCTCGGACTGCCGAAATCGTACTAGATTTGAACATCACTGACTTTCATTCAATAGCCACTGCGGAATCTTAGCCGCACGGCGCGCTAAACGGCCTGTCATGATCGAGCGAGGGCAGCATGCCGCGCACGCGCAGCACTTCGTCGACCTTGATTTCCGCAATGGCAACCCCTGGCTCGTCACCCAGTTCCGCGATGATCCTGCCCCACGGGTCGATGATCAGCGTATGTCCGTACGTCATGCGGTTGCCCGGATGATCTCCGCACATCGCCGGCGCGAACACGTAACTCAGGTTCTCGATCGCGCGCGCGCGCAATAACGCGTGCCAGTGCGCGACCCCGGTTTCCCGCTGAAACGACGACGGGACCGCAAGGAATAGCGCACCGGCCTTGGCCAGCGCCCGATACAGCTGCGGAAATCGTAGATCGTAGCAAATCGTCATCCCCAGCGGACCCCACGGCGTCGCCGCGACGACGGCCGCGTCGCCCGGGCGGTAGGCGCTCGATTCCCGTATCGCCTTGCCGCTCGGGAGCGTCACGTCGAACATGTGTATCTTGTCGTAGCGCGCCGCGACCGCACCATCGGCGGACAGCAGATACGAACGATTGACCATGCGCTCGTCGTCGACTTTGATCGTTAGTGATCCGAGCAGCATCCAGGTCCGCGTTTCCAGCGCCAGCGCGCGCAACCTTGCCAGCGCCGGATGCTGCTCTTCAGCGTGGGAATTTTCGCGCATGACGCGCCCGCTGCCGTCCAGCAGCGCCGCATACTCGGGCAGCATGATAAGTTGTGCGCCGCCCGCGGCCGCGGAATGGATTGCGGCTTCAATCGCCCGCATATTGGCATCCATGTCATTGCCGGAATTGAGCTGCACGCAGGCAACGGTGAACGCCGTCATGATTTGTGCAACTCCAAAGTTGATCTGGCGCTGGTGCAGGCGCGCTCGTGCGCAGAACACGCGGCATCGCCGCGCCCGCGTCTATTTGCCGGCGCTCGCGGTACGCTTCGCGATTTCCTTCATGACCTGCTCGGTGATATCGGTCTGTGCGCTGTTATACACCGCCTGCTGCACGATCAGGTCGAAATTGCCGGCTTCGGCGATGCTCTTGATGACTGCATTGACCTCGGTCAGAAATCCGGCAAACGACTCGCGCTTGCGCACTTCCAGGTCCTCCACCATGCTGCGCTGCATCTGTTGATATTGCTGCAACATCGCCGCAATGCGTTTTTCCTTGGCCTGCCGTTCGCCCGCCGGCATGGTCGCGGCATTTTTTTCCAGTTCGGTCTGCAAGGCGTTGCCCTGCTTCTGCATCTCGAGCAACTGCTGCTCGCGCGGCGCAAATTCTTTTTTCAGCATTTCGACGGACTGCTTCGCGATCGCCGATTCGTTCTCGATGCGCGCGACATTGACATAACCGATCTTGAGCGATGACGCGGCCGGCTTGGCAGACTGGGCGCCCGCCTGCGCGCAGAACGTGGCAAACAGGGCGAGCGCACAATAGCGAATCATGTTTCCCATCGGTTCTCCAGGGTCGCAGTACCCGAATTGTTGCGGGCGCAAGAAGAGCCCGGCACGTTCGGATTCTATTGGTCGGGGCGAGAGGATTTGAACCTCCGACCACCTGCACCCCATGCAGGTACGCTACCAGGCTGCGCTACGCCCCGATGCTGGGGATTATATCAGATGAGGTTCGGCGAACCGTGCGCACAGCTCAAGCCGGCAACCGCTCGGCCTCGGCGCGGCCGCGCCTCAGCGGATATCCTAACTGCGCAGGATATCGAGGACCGACTTGATTTCCTTGCGCAGCGCCGCGAGATTCGCTTTGCCCGCCGCGACGGCGCGGTTGGCCCTGGCGGGCTCGGTAACGATTTCGTCCAGCCGGTTGCGCGCGCCGCTGATGGTGAATCCCTGATCGTAGAGGAGATCGCGGATACGCCGGATCAACAATACTTCGTGGTGCTGGTAGTAACGCCGGTTGCCGCGCCGCTTGACGGGCTTTAACTGGGTGAATTCCTGCTCCCAGTAACGCAACACGTGCGGCTTGACGCCGCACAGTTCGCTCACTTCACCGATCGTGAAATAGCGCTTTGCGGGGATCGGCGGAAGCGCTTCCTTAGGACTGTGGTTTGTTTCCATTATTGTAGTTTTGTTCAACCATCGCCTTCAGTTTCTGCGACGCGTGGAAAGTCACGACGCGCCGGGCAGTAATCGGAATCTCCTCGCCGGTTTTCGGATTGCGTCCCGGGCGTTGCGGTTTGTCACGCAACTGAAAATTTCCAAAACCCGACAGCTTGACGCCCTCGCCGTTCTCCAGCGCCAAGCGGACTTCCTCGAAAAAAGACTCCACCATGTCCTTGGCTTCGCGCTTATTGAAACCGACTTTTTCAAATAGCAGATCCGCCAATTCAGCCTTGGTTAAAGTCATATTTTCCCCTTATTCCCGGAGTCTTGCTTGAAATTGTTCTTGTAACACTTTAAGCAACCGCTGTATCGCGGTCTCGGCTTCAGCGTCGGTCAATGTTTTGTGAGTATCTTGCAATAATATCTTAAACGCAACACTTTTTTTATCTGAATCAATGCCTTTGCCACGATATACGTCAAATAGCGTGACCTCCGCAACAATGCGCTGGAGCGTGCTTTTTCAGGGCATCCAGCATGGTCTGGCCGGGCACTTTTTCGCCGACTTCGACCGCCAAATCACGCCGCAGCGTCGGCTGCCGCGAAAATTCGGTGATAACGGCTGAGTTCTCGTCCTAGAATCAAGTCTAGATTAAGCTCAAAAACTATTGGTGCAAAAGGTAATTCATACTTCTGCTGCAGGCGTGGATGCAAGTTCGCCCAGCCAGCCTGCAGGCGCTCCGCCCAGCATAATTCTGGCGCTTCTTCCCGGATGTAAAGCCGGGTGCTCGGCGGCCTCGAACCGGGCCTTCCGATCGCCGATCAGCGTTTCGACATCGGATTTCACATCGTAAAAATCGACTCTGCGCTTGGCGACACCCCATTGCTCGGCAACCGCACCCCCATATGCCAATCCGCCAAGCACCGCGCGCTCCGTATAGCCGCCCGCCGGCATCGCGAAAGTAGCATCGCCCGCTCTCAAAAATACGCACGCGCTCCTGTTGCCGGCTGACGTTGAGCTTCAGGCAATCGACGAGGCTGCCGATCAAGCTCGAACGCATCGCGTTCAGATTCGAGGCAATCGGGTTCGCCAGCATCACCGGATCCGCGTTGGCGCAAAAATCGGTTTCCCACTGCCGATCGACGAAGCTGTAACTGACGACTTCCTGATAATCGCGCGCCACCAGAAGATCGCGCAACGTTGCAACGCTCGTGCGCGTTTCGGTAGCCGGCAGCATCCGGCTTGAGACCAGCGGCGCGTTGGCGGCGATATTGTCATAGCCGTGCACGCGCGCCACTTCCTCGATGAGGTCTTCCTCTATCGTCAAGATCGAAACGATAGCTCGGCGGCGTCACCACGAAACTCATCGCCATGCCTCTCGCAGGCGAATCCCAACCGGCGCAGCAATGCGTGCGATTTCGTCCGCGCTGAATTCGATACCGAGCAGCCGCCGCGCGCGCGCCGCGCGCAGCCGCACCGGTGTGCGCGCGGGCAGCGCCGCCTGTGCGCTACAGACCGGCCCCGCATTGCCGCCGCAGATTTCCAGCACCAGCTCGAGTTGCGCGTTCGAGCGCGTGCGCAGTCGCGGAAAAATCCACGCCGCGCTCGAAGCGGTACGCCGACTCCGAACCGAAGCCCAGCACGCGCGTTTTGCCGGCTATCGCCGCCGGCTGAAAAAACGCGCTCTCGAGCAGAATGTCAGCGGTATCCTCCGTCACCGCGCTGTCGGCGCCGCCCATGATGCCGGCCAGCGCGAGAGGTTTCTCATCGTCCGCGATGACCAGAAAATCCGGCTTCAGATCGATTTGCTGATCGTTGAGCAGTTTGAGTTGCTCGCCTGTCCGCCGAAACGCACGTGTATCCCGCCGCAGACTCGCGCGCGATCGAATGCATGCAGCGGCTGCCCGAGTTCCAGCATCACGTAGTTGGTGACGTCCACAATCGCGCTGATGCTGCGCAATCCGCTGCGCTCGAGCCGCTGCATCATCCAGCGCGGCGTTGCCGCGCGCGCATTCACTCCCCGCAATACGCGACCGCAATACAGCGGGCATGCGGCCTCGTCCGCGAGCGTGATTTCAATTCGATCCGGCAGGGTTTGCGGCGGCCGTCGCGATAGACCGGCTTTACCACGCCGCCGGTAATCGCCGCCACTTCGCGCGCCACGCCGAAAACACTCAGGCAGTCGCCGCGATTCGGCGTCGGCTTGATGGTGAACAGCTGATCGTCCAGCTCGAGATATTGACGCACGTCGACGCCGATCGGCGCATCGGCAGCCAATATCAGCAAGCCCGCCGCGTCGTCCGCGATACCGAGTTCGCGCGCCGAACACAACATGCCATTCGACTCGACCCCGCGCACTTTCGCCTGCTTGATCTCCATGCCGGGCAATCGCGCGCCGACTTGCGCCAATGGCAACCCGTATGCCCGCGCGCACGTTGGGCGCGCCGCACACGATCTCAAGCGGCGCACCGCCGGCATTGACGCGGCATACGGTCAGGCGATCAGCTTCCGGATGCTTCCGCACCTCGATGACTTCAGCCACCACCACTTTATCGAACGCCGGCGCCGCGGGCTCTCGCGCCTCGACTTCGATGCCGCCCATCGTCAGCGCATCCGCAAGCTCGCGGCTCGCGAGAGGCGAATCGACGAAGGTCCGCAGCCAGTTTTCCGAAAACTTCATGGTGTCGCTATTTTCGGCGGATCAGTTAAATTGCTTCAGAAACCGCAAGTCGTTCTCGTAGAACAACCGCAAATCGTTGACGCCATACCGCAGCATCGCCAGCCGGTCGGGGCCGAGACCGAACGCAAAACCCTGGTATTTTTCGCTGTCGATGTTGACGTTGCGCAAGACATTCGGATGCACCATGCCGCAGCCGCCGAGTTCCAGCCAGCCGTCCCCGAAGCTCATGTCGATTTCGGCCGACGGTTCGGTAAACGGAAAAAACGACGGCCGGAAACGCACTTTAAGATCGTCGCGCTCGAAGAACCGCCGCAGGAAATCCACCACCACGCCCTTCAGATCGGCGAAACTCACGCGTTCGTCGACCCACAATCCTTCGATCTGATGAAACATCGGCGAATGCGTCGCATCGGAATCGACGCGATACACGCGTCCCGGCGCGATGATCTTGATCGGCGGCGTATGCGTCTGCATGTAGCGTATCTGGATCGGCGAGGTATGCGTGCGCAACAGATGCTTGCCGTCGTCGACGTAAAATGTATCGTGCATGGAGCGCGCCGGATGGTTCTCCGGTTGATTCAGCGCGGTAAAGTTATAGTAATCGGTTTCAATCTCCGGGCCGTCGGCGACTTCGAAACCGATCGAACGAAACAACGCCTCGATGCGCGCAAGCGTGCGCGTAACGGGATGCAGTCCGCCGGCGTGTATCCCGCGTCCCGGCAGGGTGACATCGAGCGCCTCCAGCGCAAGCTGCGCAGTCGAGCTTCGCCGTCCTGGATTTTCTGGCGCTGCGCAGCGAGCGCCGCTTCGATCTCTTCTTTGGCCGCGTTGAAGCGCGCGCCCATGGCGGGACGCTCGGCGGGCGCGAGCTTGCCCAGGCTCTTCTGCAATTCAGTTAGCGCGCCCGCCTTGCCGAGAAAGCGCGCCTTCGCGTGTTCGAGTTGCGCGGCATCCGTAATGCCGGCAAACAACTGAAGCGCTTCCTGAACTATGGTGTCGAGTTTTTCCACTGCATGATCCGAAAAAAAAGGAGGCCCGGTCAGCGCCAGCCTCCTTTACGCCGTCGAATCTGCTCAGACGCCGAGGCTGGCCTTGGCTTTTTCGACAAATTTGACAAATGCGGGCTTGTCGAGCACCGCGATGTCCGCGAGCACTTTGCGGTCAACGACGATCGCAGCCTTCTTGAGCCCGTTCATGAATACGCTGTACGACAGGCCGTGCTCGCGCACGGCGGCGTTGATACGCGTGATCCAGAGGCTACGAAAATCGCGTTTCTTATTGCGGCGGTCGCGATAGGCATATTGCCCTGCGCGCATGACCGCCTCGTTGGCAATACGGAACACGTTACCGCGACGGCCGCGAAAACCCTTGGCGCGCGCGATGACTTTTTTGTGGCCGGCGCGTGCGGTGACGCCACGTTTGACTCTAGGCATGGCTCATCTCCTTACGCGTAGGGAAGCATCTTGTGCACGGAATGCTGATCGCTCTCGTGCACGCCGGTGCCGCCGCGCAATTGACGCTTGCGCTTGGTGGTTTTCTTGGTGAGGATGTGGCGCAAAAACGCGCTGCCGCGTTTGATGCGCCCGCTGGCGGCCACCTTGAAACGCTTCTTGGCGCCGCTCTTGGTCTTCATCTTAGGCATGACTGCTCCTTTTTCTGACATAGCGCCGGGTGCTTCCCACGGGGAAGACTTCGGGAACCCGGACAACTACTTCTGACTGCAACTACTTTTTTTCAGCTTCGACCGCCACCGCCGCAACTGCGGCTGCAGCTGGCTTGGCGGCCGCCGGCTTTGAGGCCGCCTTCTTCGGTGCTGCAGTTGCTGGCTTAACGGCCGCTTTTTTCGGCGACAGCACCATCACCATCTGGCGCCCTTCCATTTTCGGATACTGCTCGACCACGCTGAACGGCTCAAGATCGTTTTTCACGCGCTCGATCAGGCGGATGCCGAATTCCTGGTGCGCCATCTCGCGGCCACGGAAACGCAAGGTCACCTTGCACTTGTCGCCTTCATCCAGAAAGCGCGTCAGGTTCCGCAGCTTGATCTTGTAATCACCGTCGTCGGTACTCGGACGAAACTTCACCTCCTTGACGATGATCTGCTTTTGCTTGAGCTTCGCCTCGTGCCGCCGCTTGCTCTCGCGATACTTGAACTTGCCGTAATCCATGACACGGCACACCGGCGGCACTGCCGTCGGTGCAATTTCCACGAGATCCAGCTCGGCTGCTTCCGCCTGCGCATTGGCGACAGCAATCGTGACGATACCGACCTGTTCCCCGTTGGGCCCGATCAAGCGGACTTCGGGTGCATTAATTTCGCCGTTGATGCGCGGCTCTTTTTCCTGAACTATATGCAAACCCCGCTATATCAAAAAGTTATGCCGCGCGCCCGAGCTGTAGCGCCTCGTCCAGCAGGCGCCTGACGAAGGCCTGAATCGGCATTTGGCCGAGGTCTTCGCCGGTGCGGGTCCGCACGGCAACTGTCTGCGCCGCCATCTCCTTGTCACCCACTATGACCTGATAAGGCAGCTTTTGCAGACTATGTTCCCGAATTTTATAGGTTATTTTCTCATTTCTCAAGTCGGCTTCGACGCGCAGCCCGGCGCGCCTGAATTCACCCACCACCTGCCGGCATAAGCGGCCTGATTGGCAGTGATATTCATGACCACGACCTGCACCGGGGCCAGCCACACCGGCAACGCCCCGGCGTAGTTTTCGAGCAAAATTCCGATAAAACGCTCCATCGAGCCGACAATCGCACGGTGCAGCATCACTGGCACGCGCCGCGCATTGTCTTCCGCGACATATTCCGCGCCGAGCCGGCCCGGCATCGAAAAGTCGACCTGCATCGTGCCGCATTGCCAAACGCGCCCGATCGAGTCTTTCAGCGAAAATTCGATTTTAGGGCCGTAAAACGCCCCTTCGCCCGGCACGGTCTCCCACGGCACGCCCTTCCGATTCAACGCATCCGCCAGCGCTTTCTCCGCGATCTCCCACGTCTCGTCGGAACCGACCCGTTTCGCCGGACGCGTCGACAACCTGTAGATGATCTCGTCGAAACCAAAGTCACGGTAAACGTGGATCAAGAGATCGATGAAATTTGCCACCTCGGATTCAATTTGCGCCTCGGTGCAGAAAATATGGCCGTCGTCCTGCGTGAAGCCGCGCACGCGCATGATGCCGTGCAAAGCACCCGACGGTTCATTGCGATGACAGGCGCCGAATTCGCCGTAACGCAGCGGCAGGTCGCGGTAACTGCGCAGGCCGCAATTGAAAATCTGCACGTGACCCGGACAGTTCATCGGCTTGATCGCGTAGTCGCGGTTCTCGCTCGCCGTGGTGAACATGTTCTCCTTGTAGTTCTCCCAGTGGCCGGATTTTTCCCACAGCGTGCGGTCGAGTATCTGCGGGCACTTCACTTCCTGGTAGCCGTGTTCCTGGTAGACGCGGCGCATGTACTGTTCGACCTGCTGCCAGATCGTCCAGCCGTGCGGATGCCAGAACACCAGCCCCGGCGCCTCGTCCTGCATGTGAAAGAGATCGAGTTGCTTGGCGAGCCGGCGGTGGTCGCGCTTCTCGGCTTCTTCCAGCATGCGCAGATAGGCGTCCTGATCTTCCTTCTTCGCCCACGCGGTGCCGTAGATCCGCTGCAGCATTTCGTTTTTCGAGTCGCCTCGCCAGTACGCGCCGGCCAGCTTCATCAGCTTGAACACCTTGAGTTTGCCGGTCGACGGCACGTGCGGTCCGCGGCACAGGTCGATGAAATTCGCCTTCGCGATACAACGATACATCTTCACCGGCGGGGATTGACGCAATGATCTCCGCCTTGTAATGCTCGCCGATCGACTTGAAGAATGCCACCGCCTTGTCGCGCGCCCACACTTCACGCGCCACCGGAATATCGCGGTTCGCGAGCTCGGTCATGCGTTTCTCGATTGCCGCAAGGTCGTCGGGCGTGAACGGGCGCTTGTAGGAAAAATCGTAATAGAACCCGTTTTCAATCACCGGACCTATCGTGACTTGCGCGTCGGGAAACAATTCCTTGACCGCGTACGCGAGCAGGTGCGCCGTCGAATGACGAATGAGATCGAGGCCTTCAGGATTCTTGTCGGTAATAATCGCGAGATCGCTGTCTTGGTCGATGACGCACGAAGTATCGACCAGCGCGCCATTGATCTTGCCGGCGAGTGCCGCCTTCGCCAGGCCGGGCCCGATGACCGCAGCGACGGCGGCAACCGTTACCGGATGGTCGAATTGCCGGACCGAACCGTCAGGAAGTTTTACATTAGGCATTTTTCAATAGGTTCATCGCTACAGACGAAAAAAAAGTGCGGGCCAGCCGCACTTTTTTCAGACCGCGAAAAACAGCACGACTAGTGTCGCCGAGCCGACGTTGCAAGTTCGCGGTGTCATAACCGTACCTCTCCTTTGTTACGCAATCGCTATCCCACGCGTTCGAACGGATTTTCTCAAACCGTTCAACGCGCAAAATTTAACGCATCCCGTCGAGCCTGTGCGTTGAACAGCGCTTCGCGTCTGTTCCTACGCACAGAGCTAAATCGGCGCAACGCGTCCGATTTAGCAATTGGTAGGCGCGATTGGACTCGAACCAACGACCCCCACCATGTCAAGGTGGTGCTCTAACCAGCTGAGCTACGCGCCTGAAAGCGGGGCATTCTACCTCATGCGGCGCACTCGTTCAAATTAATCACGACCGTGTTTCGGTTGCGGCGACTTTCCTCGCCTAATATAGTGTGCATAGTCGCACCATCGCCCGCGCATCAGTGCGCATTCCACGGAGAAATCATGTCAGCTTACCTAATCGTGCAAGTCGAGGTCACCGATCCCGCGGTATACGATGACTACAGGAAAATGGTGCCACCGTCTCTTGCGGCCTACGACGGCAAGTTCGTCGTCAGGGGCGGCGCCTGCGAAACACTGGAGGGTTCATGGCAACCTAAACGCGTGGTCGTGCTCGAGTTTCCTTCGATGGAGCGCGCGAGGCAATGGTGGGCCTCGGACGAGTACCGCGCCGCCAAGGCGATACGACAGCGCGCGGCCAGGACGGAAATGATCCTGGTCGAGGGCGTTGCGTGAAACCGGCGGCGTTGATCGGTGCCTGCGCGAGCGTCCGCGCACCCTGTCGCGCAACCCGGCGGCTGGATATCACAACAGCAGTTTTCGCCGGGTTAAAAAGTTCTTGAAGGGGTAGAAATTGCCTGATATTCCGCTTATTGCACGAGAACTGCTCGACGCCTACGATCACGGCAAACTGATCCCGACGCCCACCGCGCGCGACCCGACCTTCGACTGGAGCGCCGCGTACGACGTCGCCGCAGAAATGGTCAAGTTGCGTCGCGCCCGCGGCGAGCGCTGCGTCGGCCGCAAGATCGGTTTCACCAATCGCAACATCTGGGCCGAGTACGGCGCGACTTCGCCGATCTGGGCCCACGTTTACGACACCACGCTCAGCTACGCGAAAGACAACCACGCGACGCTTGCGCTGCGCGGAAGTGCCGCGCCGCGACTGGAGCCGGAAATCGCCTTCAAGCTGCGCGCTCCGGTGCCGGTAGGCTGCATGGACCCGGCAATCATCCTGCAAGCGGTCGAATGGTTCGCGCCGAGCTTCGAGATCGTCGACTGTCATTTTGCAGACTGGCGGTTCAAATCCGCCGATTCGGCGGCAGACCAGTCATTCCACTGGCGCCTGATCGTCGGTGAACCTTGCGTCCGTCAAGCCGGCGGCCGTCGCTCAGCTCGCCACGCAAATCCGCGATTGCACGATCGCCTTGTCGTGCAACGGCGCAATCCGCGATCGCGGCGTGGGCAGCAATGCGCTCGACCACCCGGCGCTTGCACTCGCGTTCCTGGCGGACATCCTGGCGACACAGCCTGCGTTCGATCCGCTCGCCGCTGGCGAAATCATCACTACCGGCACGCTGACCGCGGCGCTGCCGATTGCGGCAGGTGACACCTGGACTTCGGAAATCAGCGGCTTGCCGGTCGCCCCGCTGACAGTCACGTTCAACGGCTAGCCTAGCGCCGGGACGCGCGCGTCACGCCCGGCACGTTGGCGATCAGCGCCAGCACCTGTTTCAACTCGTTGAGATTGCCAATCTCGACGGTCAGCAGCATGCGCGCGGACGCGTCGCGGCTCGCGGTATTGGTGGCGGTCACGTTGATGCGTTCGCGCGAAAAGATTTCCGTGATGTCGCGCAATAGCCCCGTGCGATCAGTGGCCTCGATCACGACGTCCACCGGAAACGTCGCCTGCGCCGCCGCTCCCCAGTCTGCCGCTATCAGCCGCTCGGCGGCCAGGCGTTTTACGTTCCCGCAGCCCCTGCGGTGTATCGTCACCCCGCGGCCGCGCGACACGAATCCGATGATCGCGTCAGGCGGCGCCGGTTTGCAGCATTTGGCCGGCACCGTAAGCAGCTTGTCGACTCCCACGATCAGGATGCCGCCCGGTTGCGCACGCGGTTTGCGTACGATCGGCGGCTCCTCGGCAACGGGCGCGGTGTCCGCAACGCGCAACGCAACCTGAAGCTGACGCGGGCTGATTTCGCCGCGCCCTGTTTCCGCTAGAAAATCGTTCAGTTTCGCGAACCCGAACTCCTGCGCAAGCTTGTCGAGATTGATACCCGTTGCGCCCTGGCGCTGCAGTTCCTTTTCGACGATATCGCGTCCTTCCGCCACAGACGCCTCGTGGTTCAGGCGATTGAACCACTGTCTGACCTTGCCGCGCGCGCCGGCGCTCCTGAGAAACCCGAGCGCGGGATTCAACCAGTCGCGGCTGGGACCGCCCAGCTTGGCAGCGATGATTTCTACGCGCTGGCCGTTCGCGAGCGGCGTATTGAGCGGCACCAGTGTGCCGTCGACCCGCGCGCCGCGGCACCGATGGCCGAGATCGGTGTGCACGTGGTAGGCAAAATCGATCGGCGTCGCGTCGCGCGGCAAATCGATCACCCGGCCCTGCGGGGTCAATACGTATATCGTGTCCGCAAAAAGCCCGCGGCGAAACGGCACCGCGGCCGCGCCCGCATCGGCCACCTCGTCTTTCCATTCCACGATTTGCCGCAACCAGGCGATCTTCTCGTCGTAGGCGTCATCGCTGCGCGCGCCCTCCTTGTAGCGCCAGTGCGCGGCGACACCGAACTCCGCGTGCTGATGCATCTCGAAAGTGCGAATCTGGATTTCGAGCGGCTTGCCTTGCGCGCCGACCACCGCCGTATGCAACGAGCGGTAGTCGTTACCCTTGGGTTTCGCGATGTAATCGTCAAACTCGCCTGACAGCGGCGCCCATAAGCCGTGCACGACGTCGAGCGCTGTATAGCAATCCTTGACGTCGTTGACCAGCACGCGTACCGCGCGCACATCGTAAAGTTCCTCGAAATCGACTCCCTTACGCCGCATCTTGTTGTAGATGCTGTAGATGTGCTTCGGCCGGCCGCTGATTTCGGCAGCGATGTTCGCGCGTGCGAATTCTTCACGCAGCCGCGCGATCGCGGTATCGATATACTGTTCGCGGCCGCTGCGCTTTTCATCCAGCTGCCGGGCGATGCGTTGATAGCTTTCCGGCTGCAGAATGCGCAGCGCAAGATCCTCCAACTCCCACTTCAATTGCCATACGCCGAGCCGGTTGGCGAGCGGCGCGAAGATGTCACGTGCAAGCCGCGCCATGTCGTGACGCAATTGCATATCATCGCATTTGACCACGCACCGCATGATCTCGGTGTGTTCAGCGAGCTTGATCAGAACAACGCGCACGTCCTGCGCCATCGCGAGCAGCATCTTGCGCAGACCTTCGAGTTGCGCCGATCCGTCCGCGCGCGCAGTGCCCTCGCCCAGGCTTTCAATCATCGCCATGCGCGCAGCCCCGTCCGCAAGTTCGGCGATGCGCGCGCCGAACCGGTCGCGTATTTCCAATACGATGTCGTGCCTTGCGGCGACCGCAGCGAGCATGCCAGCGGCGAGGCAGCCGGCATCGAGCTTCAAATCGCGAAGTATCGTAGCGACGTTCAGCGCATGATCAAGCGCGGGTTCCCCGCCCTTGATGAGGTTATCGTGCAACAGCGGCGACAGCCACTCGAGCACGCGTCTTAGCATTTCAACATCGGGTTCGGCGTAATCGGCCCCGAGCGTCGCTAACCATGCGGCGGCGCGCTCGTGGCCGGGCACCGTCACCAGCTTCAACTGCGGTGCGCGGCTCATGCGTCACTCGTTGCCATCGAGATTGCGATATTGCTGCAACAGCAGATAGGCGCCCCACGTCCATGCAACTAGCATCACGAGCGCGCCCAGTCACGTGAACGGCCGCGGCGATCTTCGTGTCGTGCTGGATCATGTTCAGGTCGAGCAGGATGTTCTCCCAGTCGTGCATGCCTGGCCGGTCCGCGCCGGTGCCGCCACCGACGAGCTGCAGTTGCAGCGCCCGCGCGTCGGCAATGTACGGCGCACAATCCATCAGGCTCTGCGCCAGCCACCACAAGCCGACCGATGCGCCGAAAGTGTCCTTGCTGGTTACGATCAACGCGACGATCACAACCAGCGGCATGATGAGCTGCCCCAATGTGCCGCCGAGGATCGTCATGAACGCGCCGAAAGGCATGAAAAACACGTGCCCGGCTTCGTGAAAAACCAGATCGACGCGATGCAAAAAAGACGCCATGATTTCCGCGCTGCGGTAGTTGAGCAAAATAAAATACCAGCCCCATGCAAACAACACGAGGAAAACCACGACGCGGCCCCAGAACACCATGGGGTCAGTGCGCGGCTCGACAAACATCAGCTTCGCACCGAGTTCGCCCAATCTGCCGCCTGAATAGCTTTCGGATTGAAGTTCTTCGCGTTCACGCGGCAAACGCGCCGTGCCCAGCGTATGTTCTGCCCATTTCGCGAATACCAGTCCGCAGCCGGCGCAAATTCCTTCCGCACCCGCATCGCTCGCCTTGCGCTCGTAACCGCATTTCGGACACTTGTTCATGCGCGCGATTTTACGCGAGTTCAACACCTGCGATAATTGCAACCATGGTCAAACGTTGCGCCTGGGCGGGATCGAATCCGCTGATGATTCAATATCACGACATCGAATGGGGCGTGCCCACCCATGATGACCGCGAGTTGTTCGAATTGCTGACTCTCGAAGGCGCGCAAGCGGGGCTTTCCTGGAACACCATACTCAACAAGCGCGCAGAACTACCGCGCGGCGTTCGCGAATTTCGATCCGCGCAATGTCGCCCGCTACGACAACAGGAAAATCGCCGCGCTCATGCGCAACCCCGGCATCGTGCGCAATCGTCTGAAAATCGAGTCCACGGTCAGCAACGCCCGCGCATTTATTGCGGTGCAACAGCAATATGGGACCTTCGACCGTTATATCTGGCAGTTCGTCGACGGTAAGCCCATACGCAATCGCTGGCGGCATATGCGCCAGATCCCGGCATCGACTATATTGTCAGATAAGATTAGTAAAGAATTGAAAAACCTAGGATTTCGGTTTGTCGGAACCACCATATGCTATGCGTTTATGCAGGCGACTGGCATGGTAAATGACCATCTGACCACCTGTTTTCGTCACCAATCAGGCGCCAGCCGGGAGCTTACGCAACTGTTGAAAATGTCACGCATTTAGGGATGATAATAGCGAGTTACCCGTCAGGCCGATAAGACTGCTCTAGCAGCCCGTGGACACACATACGCAGGAGGCGCGCGATGTATCGATTGCCGATGCTGATTGCCGCAGCTTCAATTGCCGCCGGTTCTTATGTCACGACTTGCCTTCGCGCAGAATACGCGCGACACGGTTTCGCCGCCCGCCGATTTGCATCCGCCCGTCAATCTGAACGCCGACACATTGCGGGCTCATCGCTTTCGCCCAGCCAACTTGGCCTTAAGCCGCAAACCTCCGTCTGGCGGCATCGCGTTGCCGTTCGGTATCGACTATCGCCGCGACGCAAAGGCTCTCGTGATGCCGCTCAACGAGAAAAGTGAATGGGGTGTCGGTGTCGGACTGAACCTCAACTCCACCGAGGTGGTCGAGTTAAGCCCCAACGGCATGCTCGGTCTGCAGCCAAAGCGTGCGCCCGGACTCATGCTGCACAAAAAGTTTTAACCTGATTTAATCCGGCGCCTGGCGAGCGCCAACCGACACACATCCGCGCGGTTGTTACAATGGGTCCTCCAGCGGAGGTCCCATGGCCGTTCCCAAATCATTCAGCTTCGATACGCTTACCCTGCATGCGGGCCAGCAGCCTGATCCGCTGTACGGCGCGCGCGCAACCCCGATCTACCAGACCACCAGCTTCGTATTCAAGGACACCGATCAGGCCGCCGCGCTTTTCAACATGGAGCGCGCCGGGCACGTTTATTCACGCATCTCGAACCCGACCTGCGCCGTACTCGAAGAGCGCGTCGCGGCGCTCGAGGGCGGCGTTGGCGCGATAGCGACCGCAAGCGGCCAGGCTGCGCTGCACCTCGCCATTGCAACGCTGATGGGCGCGGGCTCGCATATCGTCGCCTCGCGTTCGCTTTACGGCGGCTCGCACAATCTGCTGCATTACACGCTGCCGCGCTTCGGCATTGAAACCACGTTCGTCGACCCGCGCGACGTAGACGCCTGGCGGACCGCGATCCGGCCGAACACACGGCTCGTTTTCAGCGAAACGCTCGGCAACCCGGGACTCGACGTGCTGGACGTGCCGCGCGTGGCCGAGATTGCGCACGCTGCCGGACTGCCGCTGCTGGTCGATTCGACTTTTACCACGCCTTATCTGATGCAGCCGTTCGCGCTGGGCGCCGATTTGCTGTATCACTCCGCGACCAAATTCCTGGGCGGCCACGGCGTCGCGATCGGCGGCGTACTTGGTCGACAGCGGCAAGTTCGACTGGGAGAAGTCCGGAAAATTTCCGCTGCTGTCCGAAGCGTACGCGGGATTCCACGGCATGGTGTTCGACGAGGAATCAACCGTTGCGGCCTTTCTGCTGCGCGCGCGGCGCGAGGGCCTGCGCGATTTCGGCGCCTGCATGAGCCCGACCAACGCATTCAATATTCTGCAGGGCGATAGAAACGCTGCCGCTGCGCATGCAGCGGCACGTCGAGAACACGCGCAAGATCGTCGCCTTCCTCGCATCGCACGACAGCGTCGATGTCGGTGGTCTATCCCGAACTACCGCATCACCCCGATCATGAACTCGCGAAAAAGCTGCTGCCCAAAGGCTGTGGCGCGGTATTCAGCTTCAGCATCAAGGGCGGCCGTGCGGCAGGCCGCCGCTTCATCGATGCGCTGCGGGTATTTTCCCATCTCGCCAACGTCGGCGACGCCAAATCGCTCGTGATCCATCCGGCGAGCACCACGCACTACCGCATGGACGAAGCCGCCCTAAATGCGGCTGGCATCACCGCCGGTACCGATCCGGCTGTCGATCGGGCTTGAAGATGCCGGAGATCTCGATTGAAGATCTAAGCCGCGCGCTGTACGCCGCGCAGAAGACCTAGTGCGATGAAACTCGACGTACAAGGCCGCGGCGCGTACGTCTACACCGCGGGCCACGCACTCGATGCGGCGCTGCCGACCATCGTGTTTCTCCACGGCGGCGAACAGGATCACAGTGCGTGGGCGCTGCAAAGCCGTTATTTTGCCTACCACGGCCACAACGTGCTGGTGCCTGATCTGCCCGGCCACGGCCGCTCGGCAGGGCCGCCGCTCACCTCCATCGTGGCGCTTGCGGACTGGATCGCTGCGTTGCTCGATGCAACCGGCAGCGCGCAGGCGAGCATTATTGGCCACAGCATGGGCTCGCTCATCGCTCTCGAACTCGCTTCGCGTCAACCGTCGCGCGTCTGCCAAACTCGCGCTGCTCGGCACCGCCGCACCGATGACGGTGGCGGCTCCGCTGCTCGAAGCCGCGCGCGCGAACGATCATGCCGCGCTCGACATGATCAATGTCTGGTCGCACGGCAGCCGCGCGCACATCGGCGGCAATACTTCGCCCGGCATGTGGATGCTCGGCATGCAGATGCGCCTGATGGAACGCCAGGCGCGCGACGTGCTTGTACGCCGACTTCAAGGCATGCAACGATTACGCGCGCGGCGCGGCTGCGCGCAGTTAACCTCAAATGCCCCGTTCTCGTCATTGTCCGGCAGCCGCGACCAGATGACGCCACCGCACGCGGCGCGGGAACTCACCAACCGCATCCCGCACGCGCGGACCGTGATGCTGGAAGGCAGCGGTCACGCCCTGATGGCCGAGCAACCGGATGCGGTGCTCGACGCGCTGATCGATTTTCTTTAACGTGACGGCAGAACGCGCCGCATGAATGCGGCTTGTTATGGCGTTGACCGCCCCGCCGTCACTCGATTTCGTCGTCGGGCAGGTCCGGATTCTCGAGCGCGGCATGCCAGTAGCGGCGATAAAGTGCGCGATAGCGCTGGACGCTGATCGCACCGTCACGCGCCACTTCCAGCAGCAGCGCACCGTCGAAATCGGTGCGGTAGATACGGCTGCCGAGCGCGCGGTAGCGGTCGAGCACGTCGTCCTTGGGATGCCCGAAACGATTGCGGTAGCCGGCGGCCACCAGCGCAATATCCGGATTAACCTGCGCCACGAACTCCAGCGATGAAGAAGTGCGGCTGCCGTGGTGCGGCACCAACAGCACCTGCGCGCGCAGTTTGTCGGGCACGCTGGCGAGCATCTCGCGCTCGGACTTCTGCTCGACGTCCGCGGTCAAGCAGCACGCTGGCGCCCGCCGTGCTGATGCGCAGCACGCAGCCGCGATCGTTGCCGCGGAATTTTTCGCGCGCGTAATTTTCGCGCGCCGGATGCAGCACCTCGAAGTCGACGCCATCCCATTGCCACTGCCCGCCCGCCTCGCAGCGCGTGATGGATGCCGCCTGCGCGACCGCCGGATGATCCGCCGGCACCGATGTCAGCACCCAGTCCGGCGGCACCGCCTGCATCACCGAATTCGCACCCCCGCTGTGATCGCTGTCGCTGTGACTGATCACCATGCCCGTCAACACGCGCACGCCGGATGCGCGCAGATACGGCACGATGATGCGATTGCCGCTGTCGACTTGCGGCCCGTACGCGGGCCCCGCGTCGTAGAGCAACGCATGATTGCGCGTCTGCGCCACCACCGCGAGCCCCTGCCCGACGTCGAGCACCGTCAGCCGCAACGCCCCGTCCGCGGGCAGCGCCGGCTCCACCAGAAACAGCGGCAGCAAACCTGCCGCGCCTACCCAGCGCGCCGGAAATCCGCGCGGCAACAGGAGCCACAGCACGGCCAGCATGGCGACCGCCACCGTCCACAACGGCGGCGCGTGCTGCTGCCAGACCGCCAGCGGCAACGCGCTCATCCATTCCAGCATTTCGCCGCACGCCGCTCATCACGGCATGCGCAACGTGCAGCACGAGATCGAACGGCAGCGCGACCCCAAGCAGCGTCAACGGCACGACGACGAGGCTCACGACCGGAATCGCAATCGCGTTGGCGAGCGGCGACACCAGGGAAACCTGCTGAAACAGCGCAAGCAACAGCGGTATCAGTCCGAGCGTGATCGTCCACTGCACGCGCGCCCACGCGCTGAACCAATGCTCCTGCGCGATGCGTCCCGTCGTCACGTACAGGATGAGACCGACCGCGCCGAACGACAGCCAGAAGCCCGGCGCGAGCACCGCCCACGGATCGATCACAAGCACCGCGAACAACGCAGCGCTCAGCACGACCGATGCCGAACTCAGGCGTCCGCTCCACAACGCGACCGCAACCACCGCGAGCATGTACACGGTGCGCTGCGCCGGCACGGCAAAACCCGCCAGCCAGGCGTACGCCAGCGCCGTCAACAACCCCGCCACCGCCGCCGCCTTGCGCGCCGGCAAGCGCAGCGTCAGGCGCACGCTGCGGCGCCACAACCCGTAGACCGCAGCGAACGCGAGCCCCGAGAGCATCGTCACATGCAGCCCCGATATGCTCATGAGGTGGTTGACACCGGTGCGCGTAAAAACCTGCCACTGCGCCGGGCTGATCGCGCGCTGATCGCCGACCGCGAGCGCCGCCAGCACGCCGGCATACGGCGCATCGGCGAGCGCGCCCTGAATGCGCGTGCGCACCGCCTCGCGCACGCGCTCGACAAGATACTGCGGACGCGCGACCAGCGCGCTCAGGCGCTGATTGCCGCCGCCGGGCCGCACAGTATCCGGTCGCGCGGATATTGCGTTCGAGCAGCCATGCCTCGTAGTCGAAACCATGCGGATTGAGCGTGCCGTGCGGCCGGCGCAGCCGCACGGTCAGTTGCCAGCGCTCGCCCGCGCGCAATTCGGGCAGGGTCGCAGGCCGGTCGTCGCGCGCGGGCGTGCCCCACCACGACAACGCAATATGCGCCGGCACCACTGCTTGCGGCGTCAGCACGCGTTCGACATCGAACTCGAAACGCACGCTGCGTTCGTACGGCTGCGGCATGGCCGCCACCACGCCGACGATCTGGATATCCTCGCCTTCCCACTCGATCGGCAACGCGTCGCCCAGACGCAGTTGCGCGAACCACGCCGCCCACACGAATCCGCACGCGACACAGCACACGGCAGCGGCCGCACGCGCGGGCGAAACGCCAGACCGGCGAGTGACGCGCAGCGCGGCCAGCAGCACGACAAACATCGCCGGCGCGGCCAGCCAGTAACCGTGTAACGCCGGCAACTGCGCCTGCGTTTGCAGCCACCACACGCCGGCGGCGAAAGCCGATCACGTATAGACGCATGTAACGAACCAGTGATTGTCAGCATGTCATTGATATAACGCACAAGCGCTCCGGGGGAACGACAAATGCTGGGTAGAATAACCGCGCCATGCCCCGCAAGTTTTTCCGCAAATATCTGCCGAGCCACGCCGCGATCAGCGAAAACCGCCACGTCGCGCGCTTTGGCACGCGGCTGACCCATCACAATCTGTGGCATTTGCACCGCCGCTCGGTGGCGGGCGGCGTCGCGGTCGGCATGTTCGCGGGACTCATACCGGGCAGCAATCCGGTGCAGTTCACCGCGGCGGCGTTGCTCGCGATCGTGTTTCGCGTCAATCTGCCGATCGCGGTGATCGTCACGCTCTACTCCAATCCGTTCACCATCGTTCCGCTCTACTACCTCGCCTTCAAGCTCGGGCAGTTCGTTGCGATGGACAGCGCGGCGACCATGCCCGAACTCGCCTTCCACCTCGAAGGCAAGGGCTTTCGCGAATGGCTGCCGACCGCGCTCGAATGGCTGACCTCGATCGGCAAGCCCTTGCTCATCGGCCTGCCGCTGCTCGCCCTCATTCTCGCCGCGATCAGTTATCCGCTGGTGCGCGTGGCATGGCGCTGCTACGCGGTCCACGCATGGCGGCGCGCGCAAATCAAGATCCGCAAAGTCGACCGGACAAACATGACCACCCCCCGCTACTGGAAGCAGGCCACGCGCGAACTGTCGGCGCGCGATCCCGTGCTGCGCAAGCTCGTCGCGAAATCCAAAGGCCTCGCGCTGCGTTCGCGCGGCGATGCGTTCAACACGCTCGCGCGCTCCATCGTCGGCCAGCAGATATCGGTCAAGGCGGCGCAAAGCGTGTGGAACAGACTGATCGCCGCGGTGCCTGAAATGCATCCGGAAGCGGTGCGCAGCCACGGCGCCGATGCGTTGCGCGCGTGCGGGCTGTCGCGCAGCAAAGTCGTCTACCTGCACGATCTCGCGCGCCACTTCGCCGAAGACAGGCTCAGCGTCGAGCGGTGGGAACATATGACGGACGACGAGTTGATCGCCGAACTGACGCAGGTGCGCGGCATCGGCCGCTGGACCGCGGAGATGTTCCTGATTTTCTACATGACGCGCCCGGACGTGCTGCCGCTCGACGACATCGGCCTGCAGCGCGCGATGAGCCTGCATTACAACAACGGCAAACCGCTGTCCCGGCCCAGGCTCACTGCCATCGCGAAACGCTGGCAGCCGTGGCGCTCGGTCGCAACATGGTACATGTGGCGCAGCCTCGACCCTGTGCCGGTCGAATATTAGAGGCTGGGCGCGCGACTATTCGCTTTTGACGCCGAGTTCCTTGATCAGCTTGCCCCACTTCGCGATTTCCGACTTGATGTAAGCGGCAAACTGCTCGGGCGTGTTGCTCGCGACATCCGCGCCCTGATCCGCGAACTTCGTTTTGATCTCGGGCAACGCGAGCACCTTGACGATTTCGGTGTGCAGCCTGGCGATGATGTCCTTCGGCACCGCGGCGGGCGTCAATATTCCCCACCACGACACCACGTCGAAATCCGCATAACCGGATTCCGCGACCGTCGGTATGTCGGGCAGCGACGGCGACCTCTTGAGGCTGGTCACCGCGACCATGCGCAGCCGGCCGCCTTTGACGAACGGCGTCGCCGAAATCGGCGACGTGAAATAAAGCTGCGCCTGACCTGCAACGACGTCGGTCAGCGCGGGCGCAGCACCCTTGTACGGGAATGTGCACCATGTCGATATGCGCGACGCTTCTTGAAAAGTTCGCCCGCGAGATGCCCCGCACTGCCGCTGCCGGACGAGGCGTAGTTGATCGAGCCGGGTTTCGATTTGGCGAGCACGACCAGATCCTTGACCGTGCGCACCGGCAGCGACGGATGCACCACCAGCAGATTCGGCGTCGTGGCGACGAGCGTCACCGGCGCGAGGTCCTTCACCGGGTCGTACGGCATTTTGCTCATCAGGCTCACGTTGATGGTGAGATTGCTCGCCTGCCCCATCAATATCGTATAGCCGTCGGGCGCGGCCTTGGCGACGTACTCGGCGCCGATGTTGCCGGTCGCGCCGCCGCGGTTTTCGATCACGATCTGCTGGCCGAGACTTTCGCCGAGCTTTTGGCCCGACGATGCGCGCGAGAATGTCGTTGGCGCCGCCGGGCGGATATGGCGAAACCAGCCGCACCGGCTTGACGGGATAAGTCTGCGCGGCGGCGGCGCTCGCGACCAACGCCGTCACGCCCAGCAGCGCAACGCACAGCGCATCGGCGACGAACTTATTCATGCGTCCGCCGCAACGGGTTCGAACATCGGCAGCGTGATTTCGTCCGACATCTTGCGGAACACGACGCGCACCGGCATGCCGATGCGCACCGCGTCCGGCGCGCAGCCGATGATGTTCGTCATGAGGTGCGGGCCTTCGGCGAGCTTGACCGTCGCGACGACGTAGGGCACGAGCGCGCGCAAAGGCCGGACTCGGCGCGCGATGAATGACGGTGAACGAATAAACGACGCCGTCGCCGCTGCAATCTCGTCCATTCGAGTTGCGCCGAACTGCATTGCGGGCACAGCGTGCGCGGATAGAAATGATAATGGCCGCAATCGTCGGCAGTGCGGCATGACGAGCCGGTGCTCGCGCGCCGCCGCCCAATACGGCTCGGTCGCCGCATCGGGCGCCGGCAGCGGACGTTCGACGCATACGGATGTCTGCTCATGCTCATGCCGCCGCCGCGCCGCCGAGAATCAACGTGCAATGGATGCTGATCACGCCGCCGTTGCCGTGCACGAGCGCGACTTCGGCGTCCTTGACCTGGCGCTCGCCCGCTTCGCCGCGCAACTGGCGCACGGCCTCGATCACGTGAAAAAATCCGCCGCCCAGTCCCGGATGGCCGCCCGACAGCAGTCCGCCGTGCGTGGTGACCGGCAGTTCGCCGCCGATGCCGATGCGCCCGCCTTCGACGAAATGCCCGCCTTCGCCTTTCTTGCAGAAGCCCAGGTCTTCGAGTTCGACGATCACGGTGATCGTGAAGCAATCGTAGATCTGCGCGAAATCCATGTCGGAGGGCTTGAGCCCCGCGGTGCGGAATGCGTCGCGCCCGGCATCCACCGCGCCGGTGGTGGTGAGTTCGGTGTCGCCGATATGACTGTGCCGGCAACCATAGCCCTGTCCCAGCAAATGCACCGGCTTCTTTTTCAAGTCGCGCGCGCGCTCGGCACTCGTGACGATGGCCGCCGCGGCGCCGTCGGAAACGATCGCGCAATCGAGTATATGCAGCGGCGACGCGATCATTTTCGACTTCAGCACGTCGTCGATGGTGATCAGATCGCGCTTGTGCGCATTCGGATTCATGCTCGCGTGGCGGCGCATCGTCACCGCGACCTGCGCCATCTGCTCGGGCGTCGTGCCGTACTCGTGCATGTGGCGCTGCGCGACCAGCGCGTAGAGCGACGGCACCAGCGGCCCGTACGGCACTTCGAACTGCGGGTGCGCGCTGCCGCCTTCGGCCATTTTCTTGACCGCCGTCGAGCGCGTGCCGTGCGTGAGCAGGTTCTGGCCGGCGACGCACAATACCGTCGAGCATTGCCCCGACGCGATCGCCATCGCCGCCTGGTGAATCATGCCGCACCCGGATGCGCCCGCGAGATCGACCGTCGACAGATACGACGCGCGGACGCCGAGGTGATGCGCGACCACGCCGCACGGCATGTTCCAGTGCTCGACGCGCACCGGCGTCGTCAGCAGGCCGTCGATGTCCGCCATGCTTCAGCCCGGCATCGGCGAGCGCGGCCTGCGCCGCATCGGTCTGCAACTGCAGCGCCGAGCGGTCCGGCACTTTGCCGACGCGGCTTTCGCCGATGCCGGCGATGGCGGCATTAAGTTTCATGCGCGCGTCAGTCCGCGATCTTCACGCCGCGCAACAGATCGCGCGAAATCACGATGCGCTGGATTTCGGACGCGCCTTCGCCGACGCGGTAATGGCGCACGTCGCGGTAGAAGCGCTCGACCGGAAAGCCGCGTATGACGCCCATGCCGCCGTGGATCTGCACCGCGCGGTCGGCCACGCGCCCGACCATTTCCGAGCAGAAGAGCTTGCACATGCTGCCGGCGGAACCGACGTTCTCGCCTTTTTCCAGGCGCCGCAGCACGTCGTAGCACAGCGCGCGCGCCGCCGCGATGTCGACCGCCGAATCCGCCAGCATCCATTGGATGGCCTGGCGCTCGGCCAGCAGCTTGCCGAACGTGCGCCGCACCTTGGTGTGTTCGATCGAGCGGTCGAGCAGCGACTCGGCCGCGCCCACGCACGAGCACGACACCGACATGCGCCCGTCGTTGAGCGAACCCATCGCGACTTTGAAGCCGGCGCCGACTTCGCCGATGACCGCGCCGGCGGGAAGCTTGCAATCTTCGAACGTGAGTTCCGCGAGCTTGATCGAATCCGTCGCTATCGTGGTATCGACGCGCGTCACCGTAAAACCCGGCGTGCCGCGCTCGACCAGAAACGCGGTAATGCCGCCGCGCGCGCGCTTTTCCGGATCGGTCACCGCCATCACCATGATCACGTCGGCGACGTGCCCGCCGCTGATGTAATGCTTGCGCCCGTTCAGCACCCAGCCGTCGCCGCTTTTCTCGGCGCGCGTGCGCATGCCCGCGGCATCCGAGCCCGCCTCGGGCTCGGTCAGCGCAAACGCCGACTTCAGTTTGCCGGCGGCGAAACCGCGCAGATATTTGTCTTTTTGCGCCGGCGTGCCGTGGCGCGCAATCGCCATCGGCGTCATGCCGCTCGAGTAGTTGGCGGCGATGGTAAACGCGCGATGCAGGCGGCTGAACTCCTCGAGCGCGATGCAATATTGAAAGAGGCGAGAGCCCGCCGCCGCCGTACTCGACCGGCAGGCGCATGCCGCAGTAGCCGTTTTTCTGCATGAGTTCGATCAGCCCCGCGGGTATTTCGCCGCTGCGGTCGATTTCCTCCGCCCACGGCCCGAGTTCGCGTTCGGTAAAGCGCCGCACCGCGTCGCGCATCGCGCGCAGTTCGTCGCTGAGTTCCACATTCAATGCCGTCGTTTCCATTGCCGCGTTCCTTCAATTACGCGTTATCAGAGACTTGTGCCGTCACGCCTTCGTCCGGCTTGCGCTTCACGATCAACGCGTCGACCACCCGCGCTCCTGCGCCTTCGCGCATAGAGCATCAGCGGATTGATGTCGAGCTCGGCGATCTCGTCGCCGCAATCGTGAGCCGAGCCACGACAGGCGCACGATCAGATCGCACAGCGCCGTCGATGTCCCGCGGCGCCGCACCGCGCACCCCTTCCAGCATTTTATAGCCGCGCAGCTCGCGCAACATCGCCTGCGCCTCAACGTGATCGATCGGCGCCACGCGAAAAGCAATATCGTGCAGCACTTCCACGTGGATGCCGCCCAGCCCCGCCACCACCACCGGGCCGAACACCGGATCGCGGACGAGTCCCAGCATGACTTCCAGTCCCGCCGGCGCCATTTCCTGCACCAGCACGCCGTCGAGTTTTGCGCTCGCTATTGTATGCGCGCGCCGCCGCCATCACTTCTTCGAACGCCTTGCGCACCGCGCCATCGCCGTTCACGCGCAGGCGAATTGCACCGGCTTCGGTCTTGTGCGGGATGTCCGCCGATTCTATCTTCAAGCGCCACTGCACCGCCCAGATCATGCGCAATGCGCGCGGCCTCAGCGGCGTCCCGCGCCAGCGCTTCACGCGTGACCGGAAATCCATACGCGGCAAGCACGGTTTTGCTGGCGCGTTCGGTCAACGCGCCCGCCGCCGACTGCCAGTTCCGCGCGCGCGGCCGCCACTTCGATATCGGCGGGCCGCACGGGCAATCCCGGCGCGCGTTGACGCTGGCGCAGAAACTCGCCGTAGCGCATCGCCGCGCGCACCGCCTTGAGACAACTCAACGTGTTGCGATACACCGGCACGCCTTCCGCGGCGAGACTCTGCGCAGTCAGCGCCGGATCGTCGTTGCACGCGCCGGTCCACAACAGCGCGACCGGTTTCGCCGCCGCCTTCGCCGCTGCCGCCGCCTGCCGCAGGTCGCTTGCCACCGACAGCGTGAATATCGGAATCATCACGTCGACGTTCTCATCGGCGGTGATGATTTCGATGGAGCGCCGAAAGATGTCCGGTTTGCCGATCACCGCGTTGGTCATATCGGTCGGATTGGATGTCGTGCCGTGTTTCGGCAGCAAGTCCGGCGAGCTGCGCCTGCGTGTCCGCGCCGTACGCGGGGAAACTCAAGCCGAGATTCGCGCCGAGATCGACCAGCAGTACGCCGTTGCCGCCGGAGATGGTCGTCGCCGCCACCCGCCTGCCGCGCGGCCAGCGCCGCGTGCGCAGCAGCATCGCCATCTCGTACAACTCGTTGCAATCGTCCACGCGGATGATGCCGCATTGGCGCAGCGCCGCGTCGCACACGTCGTCGGCGCCCGCCATTGCGCCGGTATGCGATGCCGCCGCATGGCTGCCCGCCGCGGTGCGGCCGAGCTTGACCATGACGATGGGCTTTTCGCGTTCGGCGGCGCGCCGCGCCACTTCGATGAAGCGCGGACCGTCGGGAATACTGTTCGGCCAGCACCATGATCACGTCGGTTGCCGCGTCGTCGATCATGAAGCGCATGAAATCGAGGATGTTCAGATCCGCGGAATTGCCGCAACTCACTTCGTAGCTGATGCCGACGCCCGCTTCCTGCGCGCGCCACATGACGTTGACCTGGCCGGCGCCGCCGCTTTGCGCGACGACGCCGACGTTGCCCGCGGGACGGCGCGTCGCCACCGTCGCCGAGGTCGTCATTGCGAAGCCGTCGATGAAATTCACCAGGCCGTTGCAGTTCGGCCCCATGATGCGCATGCCGGTTTCGCGCGCGAATGCCGTGATCGCGGCCTGCATGGCGCGCCCCTCGGGCGTGCCCGTTTCGGCGAATCCGCCCGTATAGACGGTCGCAAAGCGCGCGCCGCGCGCCGCGCAGTCTTCCAATATGCCCATCACGCGCTCGGTCGGGACCACGATGCCGACGTGGTCGGGCGCTTCCGGCAGTTCGCGCACGCTCGGATAGCACGCGAGTCCGCGCACTTCCTTGAACCGCGGATTGACCGGAAAGATCTTTCCCGCGGTAGCCGAAGTTCGTCATGCGCATCAGCACGCGGCCGGCGAAACGCGTGAGGTCGTCGGTCGCGCCGACGATCGCCACACTGGCCGGCGCAAAGAACGCTTTGAGATCGGGCGCGCCGCGGACGCACTCATGGCATGGTTGCTGATAGGGTCCCCTGATTGAATTGGCGGCGCCTAGCGCGCGAGGCCAACGTCTAGCAGCACGGCTTTGTATTCGTCGTACTGCGCTTTGAGCAATTTACGCGTGTCCGCGCTGTGCATGAATGCGCTTTCCCAGAAATTGCTCTCGATTTCTTTTTTCCAGTCGTCGGACTCAACCACGCGCGCGATGACGTTTTCCCAATATGCGATTTGCGCTGCGCTCAATCCTGTGGGCCCGATCACGCCGCGCGCACTCGAAAAGACGCTGTCCGCGCCCTGCTCTTTCCACGTCGGCACCGCCGCGAAGCGTTCCGCCCAGACGTTGGGCGGCCGACACTGCCAACACGCGCAGTCTGCCCGCCGCCATTTGCGGCGCGATGCCCGACACCGGCACTACCGCGATATCGACATGCCCGCCCATCACGCTCGCGAGCGACTGCGCGCCTGAGTTGAATACCACGAACTTTAGTTTCGGCGCGTCGACGCCTGCGCTTTTCATGGCGAGCACGGTCGCAATATGATTGGCGCCGCCGAGGCTTGCCGCCACCGCGAAGCTCACGGCGCCCGCATTGGCCTTCAGCCGGTCGATTACGTCCTTGCCGCTGCGCAATGCGCTGTCGGGTTTGACGGCAAACGCGACGTACTCGTTGAAGAGCTGCGCGATCGGCGTGACGTCGCTATAGGTGATGGCGCTCACGCCGAGGATGTGCTCGGTGAGGAGATTGATCGGGCTCACGGAAATATAGCCGCCGTCACCTGCATGCCGATTGAGATAAGTCCAGGCCAGCACCCCGCCCGCGCCGACTTTGGAAACGACGGTCAGCGGCGCGTCGACGAGCTTCCTTTGCTGCATCACGCGCTGCAACGTACGTGCAATGATGTCGTTCGCGCCGCCCGGGCCCGACATGGCGACGATCTCGACCGCGCGTTCCGGTTTCCAGTCGGCCGCGGGTGCGGCGCCACAGCCGCATATCGCCGCTGTTGCGAGCAACGCGTTCCACCATCCACGCCCGGCGCTTTTGTTCGCGGCCTCCTGATTCAATGGTCGGCCTTAAACCGGATTCCGCCACGGGCCGGAATTGCCGACGGTTGCACGCCTCAACTCTCCCCCTCGACCGCGCAACCTTCGGCGCGCCAGCGCAGCATGCCGCCGCGCAGGTTGGCGATATCGCGCAAGCCCTCTTTCTGCAGCATCACCACGGCCTGCGCGGAGCGCGCGCCGGAGCGGCATACGGTCACCACCGGTTTGTCACGGCCGATTTCGGCGGCACGCTGTTTGAGCTCGCCCAGCGGTATCAGTTGCGCGCCGCGGATATGCCCGAGCGCGCCGGTGTATTCAGCGGGCTCGCGCACGTCGATGATGCGCACGCGGTCCCGGACTTCCTCCAGCGCACTGCGGCTCGATTTCCCAGATGCCGCCGAACGTGAACGTCAGCGCCGCCCATTGCGGGTCGGCACTGGTCCGGTTGCGCGCCCGCCGGCTGGCCGCATTTGAGATTCGCCGGCACCGCGATATCGATCTGCTTGGGATGCGGCAGATTCAGGTTATGCATATAGCCGGCGAAATCGTCCACGCCGATGTCGCCGCCCAGACGCGGATTGAAACGCCGCTCCTCCGTCCACGCTCGTCACCGTCACGCCGCGGTAATCGTGCCCCGGATACAGCAGGCACGCCGCCGGCAGCGAAAAAATCTGCTCGCGCACGGATTTGAACATGACCTGCGGATCGCCCTGCTGAAAATCCGTGCGCCCGCTGCCGCGTATGAGCAGGCAGTCGCCGGTAAAGGCCCTGCTCTGATCGTCGAGCACGTAAGTCACGCAGCCGTTGGTGTGGCCGGGCGTCGCGCGAACTTCGACGTGGCGCTTGCCGAAGGCAACCTGGTCGCCGTGACTGAGCAGGCGGTCCGCGCCGGCTGCGCCGCCGTTCGCCGACAGCGCGATCCGGCTGCCGGCGCGCTCTTTCATCAGCCAGGCGCCGGTGACGTGATCGGCGTGCACGTGGGTTTCGAGCGTCCACAAAATGCGCAGGTTCAGTTCGTGCGCCAGCGCGGCGTCGCGGCGCACCTGCTCGAAAACGGGATCGATCAGTATCGCCTCGCCGCTGTCGCTATCGCCCAGCAGGTACGTGTAAGTCGAAGACTGCGCATCGAACAACTGGCGGAATATCAGCATGTTGTCCTCTGCACCAGGATCACGAATTTCGCCGGCCGCGTAACTAGTCAACCCGCGCACCCGAATCCTTCACCGCTTTTGCCCATTTCGCGATTTCGGTGTGCACGAAGCGCGCAAGCTCCGCCGGCGTCGACGGCTCCACCTCGGCGCCGTCGTCGGCCAGCCGGCTGCGCATTTCCGGCGTGTTGAGCGCTTTGACGATTTCGGCGTTGAGCCTGTCGACGATGGCCTTCGGCGTGCCCGCCGGCGCGACGACGCAATACCACGACGTCGCCTCGAAGCCCGGCAGGCCCGACTCGATCATCGTCGGCACGTCGGGCATCGCCGCCGAGCGCTTGGCGCCGGATATGGCCAGCGCACGCACCTTGCCCGCGACGTGCAATTGTTTGCTCGACGGTATTTGCGCCACCATCATGTCGATTTCGCCGCCGATCAGCGCGATCATGCCCGGCCCGCCGCCTTTGTAGGGAACGTGCACCATGTCGAGTTTCGCGGCGCTCATCAGCATCGCGCCCGTCAGATGATTGGAACTGCCGTTGCCCGACGAGCCGTACGTCATCTTGCCGGGACGGGATTTCGCCAGCGCAATGAACTCCTGCAGCGTTTTGGCCGGCACGTCCAGATTCACGACGATCACGAGCGGCACCTTGGCCACCAGCGTGATCGGCGCGAAATCGTTCTCCGGATTGAACGGCAGCTTCTTGCCGTACAAAGTCACGTTGATCGCCATCGGGCTCACGGGTGCGAGCAGTATCGTGTAGCCGTCGGGCGCGGACTTCGCCGCGATCTCGGCGCCGACGTTGCCGCCCGCGCCCGGCCGATTGTCCGGAACCACCGTCTGCCCGAGATATTCGGTCAGCTTCTGGGCGAGCGTGCGCGTCAAGCAGATCGGTGGCGCCGCCGGGCGCGTAGGGGGCGATGAAGCGGATGGGCTTGGTCGGATAGGCCTGCGCAACTGCGACCAGCGGCGCAGCCGCAATGGCCGCCGCCGTGACTCCTGCGAACAAAAACCGCATCGACTCCCCCGATTGTGTTGCCGGCTGACTGGCTTAAGACATTCCAGACGCCATTCTATCGAGCTTTGCGTAACTTCGTTACAGCGCTCGATCCCTCCCATGTAGGGCGCGCGTCAGCTTGCAAGCCGATGCCGCTAGAACGGCATGGGCCATGGCCCGCGAATTCCCGTTCTCTCCCCTCGCCCCTGTCCCGAGGGGATAGGGGCGGCAAATGTTGCCCTTCGCCCTCCGGGCGAAGGGTCAGGGATGAGGGAAGACAAAGGGCGCGTCAAGCGCAAGCGGATTGTCACCCGCTTTCGCAATACTCAACAATCGGGACTCGGCCAATCAGGTAGGTCCGCGACAGTTTCCGAAGAAAGCCTTGATTAAGTCCTCAACCGTTCACCCTTCTATACATCAGCGCGAACGGTTGAGGACTTAATCCGAGGTTTCCTAGCCTGCCACGAGTTCGCGCAGCATAGCCGTGAGCTTGCCGTCCGGACTCGCGAGTTCCTCGAGTATCGTGAAATGATTGTGGCCCGTCCAGCCGCACCAGCCGTCCGGGCAAACCGGCGCGCTCGCGTGCCGCCGCGAAGATTTCCGACTGCCGCTGCAGTTCCGGCAACTCGGCGCCGCCACAGGCAATGATCAGCGGCGCCGTCGCGGGCGACAGGTTAAAACGCGGACTCAGGCGGCGCGCTTCATGCTGCATCGAGCTTCAACTTTTCGTTGATATAACACAAGCGCATGGGTTCCAGATCGTAAATGCCGCTGATCGCGAGCCCGCCTTTGACCGCGGGCTCCTGCATGGACATGGCGGTCAAGTGCCCGCCCGCCGACCAGCCCGCGACATAAATTCGCTGCGCGTCGCCGCCATATTCCCCGGCGTGCTCGGCCAGCCAGCGAATCGCGGCGCGGATTTCCGCGACGATGCCGCCGAGCGTGATGTCGGGCGCCAGCGTATAGCCGACCATCGCGACGTGCATGCCGTGCGCAAGCGGCCCGCGCGCGAGAAAGCTGAAGTTCTCCTTTGCCCGCATCTGCCAGTAGCCGCCGTGTATGAACACCAGCACGGGGCCGCGCGCGTCCGCCGCAAAATAATCGATGCGATTGCGCGGCGCCGTCTCCATAGCGCAGATCCAGAGTATCGGCCGCGTTCCGCGCGCAGGCGGTCGCTGCGCGCCTGAAAGTCCGCCATCAACTCGCTGCTGTTCGCGACCGCGGCGCTGTTGTTGTATGCGACGTCGAGCGCCGCGCGATCCATGCCATGATAAAGATCCATATTGCGCAACCTCATTCCCTGTCCGCGCACCGCCAGTATGGCATGTGGATTGCTTGTAGCCATCGATTCATGCGATAACACGACCGATGCCCGTCCCCTATTCTCTCGCGATTGCCGACCTGCGCCAACGTCTGCAGCAGCGGCGCGCTGACGCCGACGCAGGTCGCGCGCGACGTGCTCGCGGCCGCGACGCTCGGCGACCGCCACCACGCGTGGATTTACCGGCTCACCGATGAAGCCGTGCTGGCGCAGGCGCAGCGCCTGGAATCCGCGCCCGGCGCATCGCGCTGCCGCTGTACGGCGTGCCGTTCGCGATCAAGGACAACATCGATCTCGCCGGCCATCCGACCACCGCCGCCTGTCCCGCTTTCAGCTATACGCCCGCCACGACGGCGACCGCGGTGCAACGCCTGCTCGACGCCGGCGCGATTCTCATCGGCAAAACCAATCTCGACCAGTTCGCAACCGGCCTCGTCGGCACGCGCTCGCCCTACGGCGCATGCACCAATGCGTTCGATGCGCGTTATATCGCGGGAGGCTCGAGTTCCGGGTTCGGCGATCGCGGTCGCGCTCAATCTCGTGAGCTTCGCGCTCGGCACCGACACCGCGGGCTCGGGCCGCGTGCCGGCGGGGTTCGGCAACATCGTCGGTTTGAAACCGACGCGCGGCGCGATCAGCACGGCCGGCGTGGTGCCGGCGTGCCGCACGCTCGACTGCGTGTCCATATTCGCGCTGACCGCGGGCGACGCGTGGGATGTCTATCAGGTCGCGCGCGGTTACGACGCCGCGGACGCCTATTCGCGCCATCCGCAACCGTCGCTGCACATGCCCGCGGCGCCGTTGCGTTGCGGCGTGCCGCGCGCGTCGCAACTGGATTTCTGCGGCGATGCCGAGGCCGCGAAGATGTTCGAGCGCGGCGTTGCCCTGATCGAACAAGCCGGCGGCCGCATCGTCGAAATCGATTTCGCGCCGTTTCGCGAAACGGCAGCGCTGCTCTACCAGGGACCGTGGGTCGCGGAGCGGCTTGCGGGCATCAAGGATTTCTTCGCCGCGCACCAGCAGGAAATGTATCCGGTCACGCGCGACATCACGGCGGGCGGCGCGCGCTATTCGGCCGTCGATGCATTTGAAGCGGCCTACCGTTTGCAGGAATTGAAACGGCGCGCCGCGGCGGAGTTGAACCAGATCGACGTCATGCTGGTTCCCACCGCGCCGACGATCTATACCCTTGAGCAAATCGCGGCCGACCCGGTCAGGTTGAATTCCAATCTCGGCCTCTATACGAATTTCGTCAACCTGCTCGATCTCGCGGCCATCGCGGTTCCCGCCGGCATGCGCAGCGACGGCCTGCCGTCGGGCATTACGTTGATTGCGCCGGCGTTCAGCGAGCCGCTGCTGTGCGAACTCGGCGACAGGCTGCACCGGCTGGCCGGCGTCAAGCTCGGCGCGACTGCATACGAGTTGCCGCCGCCACGCGCGAATTTCGCGATCCGCGGGCAATGCCCACGTAACCGTCGCGGTGGTCGGCGCGCATCTTTCCGGCATGCCGCTCAATCATCAGCTCACGCAGCGCGGCGCGCGGCTGATCGGCGCCACGCGCACCGCGCCGCATTACCGGCTTTATCTGCTGCCCGGCACCACCCGCCCAAACCGGGACTCGTGCGCTGCGCGACGCACCCGGCCATGCGATCGAAGTCGAGTTATGGAGCATGCCGGTCGAACGCTACGGCGAGTTCGTGGCGGAAATTCCCGCGCCGCTGGGTATCGGCACGATCACCTCGCGGACGGGCGCAGCGTGCAGGGGTTTGTCTGCGCAGCGACGCGATCGCGCAGGCGCGCGATATTTCGGAATTCGGCGGCTGGCGCCGCTTCATCTCCGAACAGAAAAACTAGCCGGCCGCGCGGCCGGCGCTTCCGATTGCAAGCGCGGCCGCACGCCGACTCGGTATTTACGGTTTCAACTGACCGCGGATTTCCCCGCCTTTGTTCGCGGCGCTGTGGACGTTCACGTACAGTATTGCCGGCCTTGAAGCTCTCATACTGCGCGTCCGTGAACTTCGCACCCGCAGCGACCGTCCAGGTGTTGTCGCCCGTCTTGGTCATCGGCACGATGACCGGGCCGTTCTTGCCCGCCGCGGCTTCATGAATATGCGCCGCGACACCGGCCACGCCGGAGGTGGTAACGCTGCCGCTGACCGACTTGTCCTCACCGACCGTAATGGTGCCGGAACCGGTCGCCGCCGTCGTCACGGGCGGAACTTCCTGGCTGCCGCTCAGCGTTACCTGCACATTCTTGGTTCCACCCATGGTCGCACATCCCGCGAACAACACGGCAACGATACCCAAAACAGCTCCAGCGACTGCCCACCGACTGCGCGATAGTCTTCATAGGTTGTATCCTCCATTGGTAACTTGAACGGTTAAGGACACTGCGCGATGCGAACACATTGAGTCTATAGAATATTCCACCCGATTGGAACTGTCGGCCGAATTCCGGCCGCTCGCCGCGACCGGCTAGTCCGGCACCTCGAGTTCCAGCAGCGGCGCATATTGCTGGGCGCCGAAGATGTCGCCGTCGCCGGCGCTGCCGCTCGGACGCAGGCGGTAGATCGTGAACTTGATCGCGTAGCCGGGATCGTATTCGACGAAATCCGAAATCCGCTCCGGCGCAATGCGGTAGAGCATCGCCATCGATCTCGCGCGTCAGCACGCGCGCGCGCTTGACGCGCTCGTAGTTCGCGCGGTCGCGGAAAATGATGTCGAAGGTGATCTTGTCGACGCCGGCGTTCTTGCTGCGGATGGTTTTCGCGAGATCGTTGAGCTTGGAGGCGGCCAAGATCAGATTCCTTTCGAAACGCCGGCATCCGTCAGATGGGTTTTGAACAATTCCATGCCGTTCTTCGACGGCGACGGTATGGTTGAGCGTCCAGCGGTAGGCCGGGCTCGCGCGCAGGACTTCGTCGAGCGGAAACGCGACCGAGCCCGCGGTGCCCTTGACGTCGGGCAGGCGCGCGTAAAACATCTGCCGCAGCCCGATCATCGCCACCTCCTCCGCCATTTCCGCGGTGGGTGCGACGCCCTGCACGAACACGCACAGCTCATGCCCCGGCTTGTCGCGCAGCGGCTCCAGCTCCCCCATCACGCCGTCGCGGCCATACACGTTGTAGTACAGCTCGTAGCCGGATTCGCCAAAGCGCTCGCGCACCTTGTCCTTCGCCCACTCGATGACGCGGTCGATGTTGGCGATCGTGTACGGATCGCGTATGCCGCACAGGCCGACGTAGCGCTCGCCCACCTTGCCCGAACCTTCGAGCTTCACGCGCATCACGTCCGCCGGCACGAAGCGCGGCCCGGTGATGCGCGTGGTTCTTTCGTCGAACTGCTCGTAGCGGCAGTGCGTCATGTCGAGCATGCCGCCCGCGACGAACTCCTGATACGGATTGGAACGCTCGTACATCGCGTGGCCCGCCACCGATGCCACCGTGCAGCGCTGCTCCGGATACATCGCCGTGACCTTGACGTCGTCCTGCGAAATTTCACCGAGCACCGTCTCCTTGCCGCCGTAGGGCTCGGCGCAGAACGACGCGCATTCGAGCACTTTGCCGAGGTAGTAGGAAAGATCTTCCGGAAATCCGTGGTGTATCGCGGGCGCGGCGAACACCGCCGCATCCGAACTGCGCCCGCCGATGATGACGTCGGCGCCCTGCTGCAGCAGTTCGATGAACGGATGCACGCCCGCCATCGCGACGATGCGCGCGGTCGCGTCGAGTTCGGCTTCGGTCAGCGCCGCGCGCCCGTCGAGTCCCAGCACGGCGTCGCCGGCGCGCATTTTCCGCGCAGGTATTCCCGGTCGACTTCGGAATAAAAATAGCCGAGGCGGAATTTCTTCAGGCCGTGTTGCGCCGCCAGTTCCCTGATGATGCGCACGAAGAGATCGACGCGGCTGTTGCTGCCGGTGTCGCCTGACGAGCCGATGATCATCGGCACGCCGAGCTTGCGCGACGCGAGCAGCATGTGCTTCAAGGTCGTGGCGCTGCCAGTTTTCCGGGCTGGTGCAGATGTCGGCGCCGAGCGGCACCGGGCCCGACGTCGTCGCTGCCCGAATCGGCCGCGATGTAATCGCGGCCGCGCGGCCACTCCGAGCGCGAAACTTTCGGTGCGTATCGGCGCGAAACCGAGATGCCCGTTGGGACTGATGATTTTGAGTGATTGCATGGCGTCTCCTGACCCGCGATGATGTATTATTTCGCCGTCAGGCTCAACGAAGATTTTGCGGAGACCACCATTCCAATTCTCCTGTCGCGTGATTGCAATTGTCGCCGGCGCGCTCATGACGGCAAACCCCGCTGTCGCCGCCGACGCGAAGCCGCCGAGCCTCGTGAAGATCGTCGTGCCGTTTCCGCCGGGCGGCAGCAACGATGTGGTCGCGCGGGCAATCGCGGGCCCGCTCGCCAAGCGACTGGAAACCACGGTCATCGTCGACAACAAGCCCGGCGCCGCCGGCGTCATCGGCAACGACGCCGTGGCCAAGGCGCCGCGCGACGGGTCGGTTCTGCTGCTCACGTCATCGACCTTCCTCACGGTCGCCGCGACGCAGGCCAAACTGCCCTACGATCCGCTGGGCGGCTTTGCGCCGGTCACCATGGTCGGCGAAGGCCCGATGCTGCTCGCGGTATCCGCGTCGACGCCGGTAAAGTCGCCCGCCGAATTGCTGGCGGCGGCGCGCGCCAAGCCCGGCGCACTCACGTACGGCTCGGCGGGCATCGGCTCGATCGGCCATCTCGCGACCGAATTGTTGAGCGTGGCGGCGCAAGTTCAGATGACGCACGTTGCGTACAAGGGCGCCGCCAACGCCATCGTCGATCTCGCCGGCGGCCAGATCCACGCGATGATCTCGAATTACAGTTCGCTGGTGCCGCAGTTGAACACCGGCCGCGTGCGCGCGCTCGCGGTAACGTCGAAGCAGGCAAGCCCGGTGTTTCCCGATCTGCCGCCGCTCGCCGCCACGGTGCCCGGTTATTCCATCGAAATCTGGATCAGCGTGTTTGCTCCCGCCGGCACGCCGGCGCCATTGATCGATCGACTTAACCGCGAGATCCGGGAAATCTCCGCAGTCGCCCGAACTGCGCGTGTTTCTGGAACCCGATGGCGCCGTGCCGGTTTCGATCAGTCCGGCCAACCTTGCGGTGCGCATCAAGGACGAACTTGCGCAATGGAAAGCCATCGCCGCCGAGCGCAAGATCGTCACCGAGTAACGCGGATGCATGTTCAGGATGCATGTTCACTAAGCGAGGAGACGGCATGAAGCGCATCGCTCTGTTGGTCGCTGCACTCGTGTTCTCCGGTGCAGCGATCGCGCAGCAGAACGCTGCGCCAGCCTCCGGGCAGGCGTATCCGAACCGGCCGGTGCGGTTGGTTATCCCGTGGCCGCCCGGGCAGGCGACGGACCTCGCCGGGCGCGTGCTTGCGCAGAAGCTCTCCGAACTGTTCGGCCAGCAGGTGGTGGCGGACAACCGCGCGGGCGCCGGCGGAATGATAGGCACCGACGTCGTCGCCAAGGCCGCGCCCGACGGCTACACCATACTCGCCGCGTCGAGCGGTCCGGTCACCGTCAATCCGCTGCTGCAGAAGGCGCCTTACGACGTCGATCGGGATCTTGCGCCGGTGGCCAATATCGGCCTGTCGCCGTACCTGCTGGTCACCAGCCCGCAGTTTCCGGCGGCGAACGCGCGGGAATTCGTCGCACTCGTGAAGGCGAATCCCGGCAAGTACAGTTTTGCGTCTTCAGGCACCGGCGCCACCGCGCACCTGATTGCCGAGTGGTTCAACAGCCTGGCCGGGTTGCAGGTGACGCACGTGCCGTACAAAGGCAGCTCGCCCGCCCTCACCGACGTCATCAGCGGCCAGATCGCCTATGCGATCGAGACGGCGGCGGCAACCATGCCGCACGTCAAGTCCGGGCGCCTCAAGGCCTACGGCGTCTCGCTCGCCAGGGGCAGCGCGCTCGCACCTGGCATCGAACCGCTCGCAACCGCCGCCAATCTGCCGGGCTTCGATGTCGGCGCGTGGCTCGGCGTGATGGTCCCCGCGGGCACGCCGAAGCCGATCGTGGACCGGATCGCGGCCGCCGTGGATACCGCCATGCAGTCCGCGGAGGTGCGCGAACGCATCGCCGGCATCGGCGTCGAGGTCGATTACCGCCGCACCGAGGAATTCACGCGCTATCTGAAGGAACAGCAGGCGCGCTTCGCCGACATCATCAAGAAGGGCAACATCAAGCTCGAGTGAGCATGCATCGCGGCGCCTATGATCCGCGTGAATGCGCGTCATCGACGAGTGCGTAATCAGCAATTCTGAATTGCCAGATCGCGCACGCTGGCGAGTTTCTCGAGCGCATCGAGGCGCTCGTAGAGGGCACCGCATCCAGATCGCGCGGCACCCGCCGCGCAATCGAGAAATTTGGTTTTCAGTTCCGCGTCGTTGAGCGGCAGCTTGGCATTGCCGCGCGCGAAGCGGATTTCGCCCGAATCGAGCGTGCGTCCGTCGTTCAATTCGATGCGCGACGCGATCGGTCAGCGCGAATATCGGCTCGATCGGGCAGTGCGTGTCGGTGGTCGAGGTCCTGACCTTCGTCATCATGTCGCGCACCTGCGGCTGCGTGACGAATTCGTCGGTCAGCTCGCGCAGTCCGACCTTGCGCGCAACCAGCGCGGATGCGACGGCAAACTCGAGGCTGAACTTGGCCTCCAGCCCGGTGACCGGCGCGTGGTTACGCAGCATGGAGGCCTGCGCGGCTCCCGACGTTCGCGTGCACCGCTTTCACATCCGACGGCTTCACGTCGTTCGCCGCCACCAGATCGAGCACGCCGTCGATCACGCGATGGGTGGCGTAACACATCGGATAACGCTTGATCGACAGGCCGGCATCCAGTATGCGCAGTTGCCGCCCGAGGTCGGATGCCGGTCCCGTCCGATCCGCGCGCCCTTGCGGGGACAGCGCGGCAAGGTAGCCCGCGTGGTGCTCGATCGCGTCGGGCGCGGCAGTCATGCCGCCGACGGTGAGACGGACTGCGTCGATCGCGCATGCCGCGGCGCGTCCGGCGTGGAACGGCTTGGTCATGGTGCCGAAATTTGCAACGAGGCCGCTCGCCATGCTCGCCGCAAGCGCCAGCGCAGTGCGGCTGTCGGCGGCGGACAACCCGTGCAGATGCGCAACCGCCGCGGCCGCCCGACCGTGCCGAGCACCGCCGTGGGATGCCAGCCTTTCAGGTGATAGGCGTCCGGCTCGCGCGACAAGCAGTTCCGCCCACACTTCGTAGCCCACCAGATACGCGCGCAGCGCATCCGCGCCCGACGCGCCGAGCGGCTCGCCTGCCGCGAGTACCGCGGGAACCAGCACCGTGCTCGGATGCCCGCCCAGCGCGACATCGTCGTAGTCGAGCGCGTGCGCCGCGGTGGCGTTGATCATCGCGGCATCGGCGCTCGCCGCCATTTCGCCGCCCAGCAGGACATGCGCCTCGCGCGCGCCCGACTGCCGCGCCGCCACGAACTTGCGCACGATGCCCACGACCGGCTCATCCCGAGCGATGTCGT
>CAVZWF010000003.1:0-669672 GCA_963778865.1 uncultured beta proteobacterium
ACTGGCTGCTGATGCTGGCCCGCACCTTCGCCATCCGCTGAATCCCCAACCCTGACTCCCGCGCACCGTCGCATCGTGACTCCCGACCAGTATTGTCAGCAAAAGGCCTCGCGCAGCGGCTCGAGTTTCTACTACAGCTTTCTGTTCCTGCCCCCTGCGCGGCGGCGCGCGATCACGGCTTTGTATGCGTTCTGCCGCGAGGTCGACGACGTCGTCGACGAATGCACCGACATTAACGTCGCGCGCACCAAGCTCGCCTGGTGGCATGCCGAAATCGCGGCGCTGTATGACGGCAATGCCCGCCATCCGGTCGCGCGGGCGCTCGCCGGAGTCGCGACGTCCTTCAGGCTGCCGCAACAGCGGCTGCACGAGATCATCGACGGCATGGAGATGGACCTCACGCAGCGGCGCTACGCGGATTTCGCCGCGCTCAAACTCTACTGCTACCGGGTCGCGAGCGTGGTCGGTCTCCTGTCGGCGGAGATATTCGGCTACGCGGATTCGCGCACGCTCGCCTACGCCGAAAATCTCGGCCTGGCATTCCAGCTGACCAACATCATCCGCGATGTCGGTGAGGACGCGCGCCGCGATCGCGTCTATCTGCCGCTCGATGAACTCGCAAGATTCAATGTGACCGTCGCCGACATCATGCAGGCGCGTGCAAGCGCCGGTTTTAAGCCACTGATTGAGTTTCAGATCGAACGCGCGCTGGGCTACTACCGCGACGCGTTTGTCGAGCTGCCGGCTGGCGACCGCAAGGCGCAGCGCCCGGGACTGGTGATGGCCGCGATCTACCAGACGCTGCTGGCCGAAATCCGCGCCGACGGCATGCCGGTGCTCACGCAACGCACCGCGCTTACCCCGCTGCGCAAACTGTGGATAGCCTGGCGAACGTGGATGAAAGGCTAGACGCGGCGAAGGTAGAATACCGCTAACGGGATCAACTGCGAGAGGGAACACACGATGGATCTGCAACTGAAAGGGAAAACCGCGCTCGTAACTGGCGCGAGCCAGGGTATCGGCCGCGCGATCGCCAAGGCACTTGCCGCCGAAGGTGTACAGGTTTGCATCGCCGCCCGCCGGCGCGAATTGCTCGAGCAACTGTCGAAGGAAATTGTCGCCGCCGGCGGCGTGCCGCCGCACATCGCGACAGTCGACGTCATGGCGGAAGGCGCACCGCAAAAGCTCGCCCAGGAAGCGTAACAGCGCTGGGCCGGATCGGGATACTCGTTAATTGCGCGGGCGGCAGCCGTCCGCTCGCGATCGACGCGCCGGAGGAAAAGTGGCACGAAGCGATGACGCTTAACTTTACGCGCGTGCGCCAACTGACTCACGCGGTCTTCCCCGATATGATTAAACATGGCTGGGGCCGCATCGTGAATATCACGGGCAAATCCGAACCTGAAGGATTGAACGCTGCGTTCTCCGCCAAAGCCGGCATCCACGCGTGGTCCAAGGGGCTGTCGCGCGAAATCGGCAAGCACGGCATCACCATCAACTGCATTCCGCCGGGGCGCATCATGAGCGAACAGATCCGCCGCAACTATCCCGAAGAGTACCGCAAGGAACATTCCGCCAAGGAAATTCCGGTCGGCCGCTACGGCGAGCCGGAAGAGCTTGCCTGCCTCGCGGTTTTCCTCGCCTCCCCGCTCGCCTCCTACATCACGGGCACGGTCATGCCGGTCGACGGCGGTTTGCGCCGTTTTGCGTTCTAGCGCCGGGCCGCAGTCACACGCGCCGTCAAGATGACCCATGTCGCGGTGATCGGCGGCGGCTACGCGGGCCTGGCGGCGGCGGTTACGCTGGCCGAGCAACGCGTGCCGGTCACGGTATTCGAAGCGGGCCGGCAACTTGGCGGACGCGCCCGGCGAATTGACCATCGCGATGTCGCGCTCGACAACGGGCTGCACATCCTCATCGGCGCGTATGTCGAAACGCTGCGCCTGATAAAACTCGTCAATCCCGCGCATCGCGACGCACTCCTGCGTTTGCCGCTCGAGTGGCGCGTGCAGGGCGAGTTCCACCTGCGCGCCGCGCGCTTGCCGGCGCCGTTGCACCTGCTGATCGGCTTGCTGCGCGCGGACGGCCTGAGTATCGCGGAAAAATTTTCCGCCGCGCGCTTACTGGTCGCGCTGCGCCTGCGACCGCTACACGCTGGCACAGGATATGAGCGTCGAAAACCTGCTCACGCGGCACCGCCAGTGCGAGAAACTGCGCCGTGTCCTGTGGCGTCCGTTGTGCGTGGCGGCGCTCAATACGCCGCCCGCCCGCGCTTCGGCGCAGGTGTTTATCAACGTGCTGCGCGACACGCTAGCTGCCACCCGCGCAGCCAGCGATCTCGTGTTCGCGCGAGTAGACCTGTCGGCGTTGTTTCCGGACCCCGCCGCGACCTATATCGAACAGCACGGCGGCACGGTGCTGCGCTCGCAACGCGTGACCGCGATAGACCCGCTCGACGCGGGATTCGAAATTCAAGTCGACGACCGCCGCATCCGACACACGCATGTCGTCTGCGCCATCTCTGCGCATCAGGTCAATGCGTTTCTGATCGGCATCACCGCGCTGTCCGACATCGTCAATACGATAGAACGCCTGCAGTATCAGCCCATCTACTCGGTGTGGCTGCAATATCCGGCGCCCGTGCCGCTTCCCTGCCCGATGCTGGGTGTAACGCACGGCCTAATACACTGGGTGTTCGACCGCGAAAGAGCTATGCGGGCAGCGCGGCCTAATCGGCGCCGTAATCAGCGCCGCCGGAGAACACCAGGAGCTCACTCATGGATGAACTCGGCTTGCGCGTCCATCGCGAATTGCAGCAACAGGTCGGCGATCTGCCCGACCCGTTGTGGACGCGCGTGATCGCGGAAAAGCGCGCGACCTTCGCATGCACGCCCGGCGTGATGCGGCCGCCGCAGGTCACGCCGCTCACGAATTTCTATCTCGCCGGCGATTACACCGCGAGCGACTACCCGGGGACCATAGAATCCGCGATGCGCAGCGGCATCGCCTGCGCGCGGCACATCCTGCAACGACGCTGATTTGCCGCGCCGTGGTGTTGGCTGCATCGGCGGTATAAAATCGCGTTTTATTCATCGAACCAAGGGACCGCCCGGTGACCGCACGCGAATCGATGCAATACGACGTAGTCGTGGTCGGCGCCGGCCCCGCCGGTCTCGCGGCCGCAATCCGTTTGAAGCAACTTGCCGTGGAACGCAGCCAGGAAATCGGCGTCTGCGTGATCGAAAAAGGTTCCGAAGTCGGCGCGCATATTCTATCGGGCGCGGTCATGGATCCGCGTGCGCTCGCCGAGCTGTTTCCAAAATGGCAGGAATTGAATGCGCCGCTCAATGCGCCGGTCAGCGAAGACCGCTTTTTGTTCCTTACCGAAAAATCGTCATTCAAGGTGCCGACTTTTCTGCTGCCGGGGTGTTTTCAGAATCACGGTAATTACGTCATCAGCCTCGGCAACCTCTGCCGCTGGCTCGGCCAGCAGGCGGAAAGTCTCGGCGTGGAGATTTTTCCGGGATTTGCCGCAGCCGAAGTGCTTTACAACGACGACGGCAGCGTCAAGGGTGTGGCCACGGGCGACATGGGCGTGGGCAAGGACGGCAAACCAACCGATGCCTTTCAGCGCGGCATGGAACTGCACGCCAAATACACGTTTTTCGCGGAAGGCTGCCGCGGCCATCTCGGCAAGCAGTTGCAAGCGCGCTACCAGTTGCGCGACGGCGTCGACCCCCAGGTCTACGGCATCGGCCTCAAGGAATTGTGGGAAATCAAGCCCGAGATTGCATCAATCGGGGCTGGTGGTCCACACCGCCGGCTGGCCGCTCGATGCCGGCACCTACGGCGGCTCGTTCCTCTATCACATGGAAGACAATCTGGTCGCAGTCGGCTACGTCGTCGGCCTCGGCTACACCAATCCTTATCTCAGCCCCTACGAGGAATTCCAGCGCTACAAAACGCATCCGGCGATACGCACCTTTCTGGCGGGCGGCAAGCGCGTCGCCTACGGCGCGCGCGCGATCACGGCGGGCGGCCTGCAAGCGCTACCCAAGCTCGTTTTTCCCGGCGGCTGCCTCATCGGCGACGACGCGGGCTTTCTCAATGCGTCGCGCATCAAGGGCAGCCACTGCGCGATCAAGTCCGGCATGCTCGCCGCGGAATCCGCGTTCGCGGCGATCACCGCAGGGCGCGCCGCGGATGAACTCACGAGTTATCCCGAATCGTTCAGGCAAAGCTGGCTGTACGACGAACTTTATCGCGCGCGCAATTTCAAGCCGTGGATGAGCAAAGGACTTTATACGGGCACCCTGATGGTCGGCGTGGATCAGGTCGTATTCGGCGGACGCGCGCCATGGACGCTGCACCACCAGCATGCCGACAACGAAACGCTCAGGAAAAAAACCGACGTCGCGCCGATCGCTTACCCGAAACCCGACGGCGTGCTTACGTTCGACCGGCTGTCGTCGGTGTTCATCTCCAACACCAACCACGGCGAAGACCAGCCCTGCCACCTGACGCTGAAAGACGCAACGGTGCCGGTGAACGTCAATCTCGCGCTATACGACGCACCCGAGCAGCGCTACTGCCCGGCGGGCGTATATGAAATCGTGCGCGACGACGACGGCGGCAATCCGCGCCTGCAAATCAACGCGCAAAACTGCGTGCACTGCAAGACCTGCGACATCAAGGACCCGACGCAGAACATCGTGTGGGTCACGCCCGAAGGCGGCGGCGGGCCGAACTATCCGAATATGTAAGACCCGGTTTCGGAAATCCCGCTGCCGATTGTAGTGACCGTCGGCGGTCTGTCATCAAATCGTCGACCTCAAGCGCCGACTTGGCAACGCAGCGCGCGCCACGCCATGCCCAGGGCAGCGCCTAATTACTTATAAAAAACATCATGTTAATAAGAGTTACTCAAGTCCAGGAACCGTTTCCGTCGCAAGTTGGCCTGTAACTTGCAGATAGGTAGTCAACTGGGCAAGGCAGCGGCTTACGGAGACGAACATGTTGATTTACTTGGATCAGTACAGGACAGCGAAAACTGCGCCAACGCAATGGCTGAAAAATGGCACCTATGGGGACGAAGTCATGCACGCGAACTGGAATCCCGCCGTGGTCCAGATGACGCGCGAAGCAGTCCATGCGGTGCCCAGCCCGGAATTACCGGACGACCTGTCGGCTCTCGACGTGGATGCGTTTCTCCACCGGGTCTACGCACTTGCCACATTGATTTAAGGCGCTGCCTACGGCAGCGGCGGCGACGCCGGGCTCCCCTCCTCCCCTGGTGTTGCCGCAATTTTTTTGCAGTCCCCAAGAAAACGCCGCGGCATACCGCGGCGTTTTTCTTGCTTGACTACGCCAGTGCGGCGATAACGCGCTCCCGCGTGATCGGCATATCACGCACGCGCGCGCCGAGCGCCGCGGCAACCGCGTTGGCGATGGCGGCGGCAGTAGGACCGGTCGCACCTTCGCCCGCACCAACCGGCGGCAGGTCGGGCCGGTTAATCAGCGTCACTTCGACCGCGGGCGCTTCGCTGAATTTCATCACGGGGTAATCGTCCCAGGTGCGCGACGTAATCCGTTCGCGGTCGAACGCGCACCTGCTCCTTCAACGTCATGCTCGCGGCCTGGATGATGCCGCCCTCGATCTGGTTGATGACGCCGTCCGGATTGACGACCAGTCCGACATCCACCGCCGCCCACGCCCGCGTAACGCGCAATTCGGCCTCGACATCGACTTCTGTCACCACCGCCACGTAGCAGCCGAGGTTCTTGTAGCGCGCGAAACCGATGCCGCGGCCGCGCGCGCCGTCAGCCGCCGCGCCGGCTTTCCAACCGGACGTCCGCGCGACCGCCTCGATCACCGCGCGCGCGCGCGCGTCCTTGAGATGACGCAAGCGGAATTCGACCGGATCGGCGTTGGCCGCGACTGCGAGCTCATCCATGAACGACTCGATGGCGAACACATTCGCATGCGCGCCCAGCGCGCGCAGTGCCGACACGCGCAACGGGGAATACGTGACCACATGGTTGGTCACGCGCTGATTCGGGAAATCGTACAACGGAATTGCATTGCGGTGGCTGCCGCCCCCCGGCAGCGGCGGGTCTACCGGTGTCGCGGCGAGGCTTCGCCTGCGCAAGATGCCACGCCGCCACGAGGTTCACGCCGTCCTTGCCCGCTGGACGCGTGCTGTGCGGATAGCTCCAGACGTCCATCTGCCAATCGACGATATTGCCGAGCGCATCGAGCGCGGCACCGGTCTTGACCAGCATGGCCGAGCCATAGGGCTCCCACGCAAATTCGTCCTCGCGCATCCACTGCACCTGCACCGGCCGCCCCGGCACCGCGCGTGCGAGCAATGCCGCATCGAGCGCAACATCGTCGGCGCCGTTGTGACCATAACAGCCGGCGCCGTCGACGTGGGCGATTGTCAGATCGTCCACTGCCACACCCAGCGCCTTCGCCATGTCGCGGCGCAACGGATGGATGCCCTGGCTGTGCGTCCACACACGGTAGTGACCGCCTTCCAATTGCGCGACCGCGCACGACGGCCCCATCGACGCATGCGCGATGTAGGGCCGCGTAGTAAGTGGCCGCCAACACCTTCCCGCCACGTTGCTGCGCGGCCGCGTCGGATTTCTCGCTGATGATATCGACGCGCGCGGACTGGGCAAGCAGATACTCGCCCGGCGTTACATCCGCGGGCAGCGTCTGGTCGTTACGCCATTGCGCGAGGCGGGCAAGACGGCGCGCGGCACGCACCGCCTCATCCTCGCGCGCGGCAACCACGCCCAGGAAACTGCCGTCGCGCACCACTGCGATAACGCCCGGCATCGCCGTCACGGTCGACATCGTCGAGCGCCGCGAGCCGCGCCGCATACGCGGGCGGACGAACGATGCGGCCGTAGAGCATGCCCGGCAGGTCCATGTCCTGAATATAGGCCGGAACGCCGCTGATTTTCGCCGGCAGATCGCGGCGCTGGCACCGCGCGCGCCAATGTATTCGTGGTCGCCGGCAGGCTTGGGCGCGGTTTGCGCGGTCGCTTCGCGCTTGAGCATTTGCTCGTCGGTGAGTTCCCAGTAAGTGACCGATCCGCCGCCGCCGCTCACCACGCCGTCGGCAACCGTGACCTTCTCCAGCGACACGCCGAGCCGAATCGCCGCCCGTTGCAAAAGCAATTCGCGCACCTCGGCGCACGCGTAACGCAAGGCCACCGCGCTCTCCTCGATGGAACGGCTGCCGGAAGTAATGCCTTCGTCGGGGCCGCGCGCGGTGTCCGCGGTTTCAAGCCGGATGCGGTCGAGCGCCACGTCGAGCTCGTCGGCAACCACCTGCGTGATTGCGGTCAATATGCCCTGACCGATTTCGACCTTGCCGGTGTAGACCGTGACGGTGCCGTCGCGGTCGATGCGCAACCAGCGCTCCAGCAAGCGATTGGTTTCGAGATTGCCCGGCAGTTTGCGCGGAGCGTTCATCGCGTTGCCTCCGCAGCCCGCTTGTATCGCGCGCAGGATCCGCGCATGAGTGCCGCAGCGGCATATATTGCCGTCCAGGGCCGCGCGAATCTCCGCCTCGCTCGGATGCGCGTTGCGCGCGAGCAATGCATATGCGGTCATGATGATGCCGCTCGTGCAATAACCGCATTGCGCCGCCTGCTCGGCGACGAATGCGCTTTGCAGCGCGTGCATCTTCTCGAGGCTGCCGATCCCCTCTATCGTCGTGATGCTTTTGCCCGCCACGGCGGCAAGCGAAATATCGCACGACTGCACGGCGTTGCCGTCGATGACGACGGTACAGGCGCCGCACGCGCCGAGCCGCAGCCAAAGCGCGCACCCTTTAATTTCAAATCATTGCGCAGAATATACAGGAGCGGCGTTTCGCCGTCGGCGTCGACCGCCTGCGTGCTGCCGTTGACTTTAATGGTTATCGACATCGGTCTGGATTCCCCGCGTCAGGCCAGCGCGGCTTTCACGCGCTCGCGCGTGAACGGCAGGTCGCGCAAGCGCCTGCCGGTTGCATTGGCAATCGCGTTGGCGATCGCGGCAACCGTCGGGCCTTGCGACCCTTCGCCGGTGCCTAGCGGTCTTTCAGCGGGCCGGTTGAGCAACACGACGTCTACCGCCGGCACCTCGGGAAAGGTCAGGATCGGATAATCCGCCCACGAGCGCGTCTGCACGCGCTTGCTGTCGTAGCGGACCGCTTCCTTCAACGACCAGCTGGTCGACTGGATGATGCCGCCTTCGATCTGGTTGGTGACGCCGTCGGGATTGATGATGAGTCCCGCATCGACCGCTGCCACCGCCTTGGTGACACGCACACTGCCGGTGCGCCGGTCGACTTCGACATCGGCGACCACCGCGACGTAGGCGGCAAGGTTCTTGTACTTCGCGAACGCAATGCCGCGCCCGCGCGCGCCGTCGCCCTTATTCCCGGATTGCCAACCCGCCTTGCGCGCCGCGGCCTCGATCACCGCGCGCGCGCGCGAATCCTGCAGATGGCGCAGGCGAAATTCGACCGGGTCCGCAGCGGCCGCCGCCGCCAGTTCGTCGATGAACGACTCAAGCGCAAACACGTTCGCGTAAGCGCCCAGCGTGCGCAGCGCCGAAGTGCGCAGCGGCATTTCCGGCAGGTAATGCAGCATGATGCGCTGGTTGGGAAACTCATAAAGCGGTACCGCGTTGCGGTCGGCGGCGCCGGCGGGCTGCGCTCCGTTGACCGGCGGCCCCATGGTTACGGGGTTCGCGAGATGCCAGCCGGCGAGCAGGTTGCTGCCCGCACCACCCGGCCGCGTGCTATGCGGATGGCTCCACGTTTCGTGCTGCCAGTCTACGATGCGGCCGCGCGCATCGAGCCGGGCTTGCAATTTCATCACCATCGCCGAACCGTACGGCTCCCAGCCGAATTCGTCCTCGCGCATCCATTGCAGCTTCACCGGCCGGCCGTTAGTCGCGCGCGCCACCAGCGACGCGTCGCACGCGACGTCGTCGGCGCCGTTGTGTCCGTAGCAGCCGGAGCCTTCGACGTGCACCGCCGTAATGCTTGCTTCACTCATGCGCATGACGCGCGCGAGATGCTGGCGCAGCGGATACACGCCCTGGCTGTGCGTCCACACCGTGAGCTTGCCCTCCTTCATCTGGGCGACCGCGCACGACGGCCCGATCGAGGCATGGCATTGATAAGGTCGTGTATACGTTGCGTCTATCGTAGTCACCTGCCCGCCGCCGACCGGCGCGCCGACTTTTGAATTCACGACCGAGTCGCGCGATGGCAGTTTCTGCAAATGCTCGAACAACGCCATGCCCTGCGGCGGCAGATTCGACGGTTCCGTCCACTTGGCGCTTGACGCGCAACGCCTGCGCGGCCTTGATGGCCTGCTCCTCGCGCTCGGCGGCGACCGCCAAGAAAACTGCCGTCGCGAACTACCGCCACCACGCCCGGCATGGCGCGCACCGCCGCTTCGTCGCACGTTTCGAGCCGGGCGCGCGGCGACGCGGGCCGCACCACGCGGCCGAATACCATGCCCGGCATGCGTATATCCTGCACGTAGGCGGCGCCACCTGACACTTTCTTCGGGTATGTCGCGACGCTTGACGGAGTTGCCGACGATCCGGTGCTGCGCCGGCGGCTTGGGTTGCACGCGCGCCGTCGCTTCGCGCTTGAAGTCCGCGCTCGCGCGAGTTCCCAGTATGTCGCTGTCGCTCCGCCCGCGCTGATCGTGCCATCGGTAACGGCGAGCTTGTCGGCAGCGACTCCCAGGCGCGCGGCGGCTAGCTGGAGCAGCATGTCGCGTGCTTCGGCCGCCGCGTAACGCAGCGCGGCGCCGCTGTTCTCGACCGACTGGCTGCCCGCCGTCATGCCTTCGTCGGGACTGCGCGAGGTGTCCGCCGAGATCATTTCCACGCGCTCGTAGCCGATATCGAGTTCCTCGGCCGCAATCTGCGCAAGCGCCGTGAGTATGCCCTGACCGAGTTCAACCTTGCCCGTGAATACCGTCACCGTGCCGTCCGCGTTGATGCGCAGCCAACCGTCGAGCATGCGATTGTTGTTCAGGCTGCCCGGCAGCACGGGCCGCACCGCAGGCTGTTGCGCAAGCCCCGCCGAAACGCGAGGCTGAAGCCGACGACTATGACGCCGCTTTGCTTGAGAAATTCACGGCGTCCGGCAATGAAAGTCTTCATGCGACCTCCCTGACCGCGCGCTGGACCGCGCGCACGATACGGTTATGCGTTCCGCAGCGGCAGTAATTCGCGGCGAGCGCCTTGCGAATCTGCGCTTCCGTCGGCGTGGGATTGCGGTCGAGCAGGGTTTTGGCGGTCATGATCATGCCGTTCGCGCAATAGCCGCACTGCGCCGCCTGTTCTTCCACGAACGCCTTCTGCAACGGATGCGGCGTGCCGGCTGTACCCAGGCCTTCGATCGTCGTGATGCGCTTGCCGGCGACAGCCGCGAGCGGGGTGACGCATGAGCGCACCGCTTTGCCCTCCACCGCCACGGTGCAGGCGCCGCACTGGGCAAAGCCGCAACCATACTTCGCGCCGTTTAATTCGAGGTCGTTGCGCAGCACGTACAGCAGCGGCGTATCGCCGCCCGCCTCGACGCTATGGGCCTTGCCGTTGACGCTGATGCTGATTGCCATGATTCCTCCCCGGAAAACACGCTAGGCCTGGTCGGTCGAATTCTAATCCGACGAAAAAACATTGGCTTATACTGCCATGCGCAGGCGGCCGCCGCAAAAGTATTTGCCGGCTCGCGGTTTAGGTCTATACTTTTCCCACTATCTGGATGGAGGGGCCTGCCCATGCAGACTGACATGGATTCTCTGAAAAAGCGCATCTACGAGCTTAATCTCGAACATCGCGATCTCGACGACGTCATTGCCAAACTGGCCGAAAAGCCCGGCCAGGATCAATTGCAATTGCAGCGTCTCAAAAAGAAAAAACTGCTGGTCAAAGACCAGATCTCGCACCTTGAACGACAGCTGACACCGGACATTTCGGCATAGTCGCGGCGTTACGCGGTATCGCGCCGCCCCGTCTATCGCTTGCGCGCGGCCGCCGCGATATAAGACCGCAAATGCGCCGAGCAGGACAAACCATACCAGCGACCATTCGGCGATCGAGAGTCCGAAGAGGTTCCAGCCGACTTCCGCGCATTCACCCGAACCGCGAAATATCTTCGCGAACGCGTCGAATAAGCGGAAAACGGTCGAGCATATACGCCAAGCCCGGGCCGCATTCCGGCACCTTGTCCTTCGGCAGATGCTGGAGCCACACGTGGCGCGTGGCGATACCAGCGCCGGTGAGACTAATATGACGAGCAACGTGCTGTAGACATAGGCGCCAATCCGGCGCGGGCCGTGCAGCGCGCCGACCAGGAACACCGACCATCAACGCGATGTAGACGACGCGCTGCAAGATGCACAACGGGCAGGGATTCTGATACTCGTAGTATTGCAGGTAAAGCGCAAATAGGATCAATCCGCCGGACGTCAGAAAACCGGTCAGATAGCCGATACGGGGTGTCCAGTTCGGTTTCATCGATACACCTCCTTCACAGCGGGGTCAGACATACGCGATCAGCCGCCCGCACGCAATGATCGTGATCCACGATACGAGTGATGCGCGCATCGTGCAGCCGCGCGCCGAATTTTAACACGCGGCCCGCACGGCGCTTGTTGGGGTGCCGCACCACCGCTACAATCCATTATCGACGCGCCCGGCGCACCGCGCTTGCGCTCGCTCGCACCAAGTGTCACTCACTGAAGGCACCCGCCGCATGCGCAATCTGCCGGCATTGGCTGGTTTACTCGCACTGCTGGCGAACGCCGCAGCCGCGCAAAATTATCCCCGAGAAACCCGTCACGATGATCGCGCCTTTCCCGGCCGGCGGATCGGTCGATCTGGTCGCGCGCGCCGTGGCGCAGCAGATGAGCGAGCTCTGGAAGCAACCGGTCGTCGTTGCCAACCGCCCCGGCGCCGGCGGCAATATCGGCGCCGAAGCGGTCGCGCGCGCCGCCCCCGACGGTTACACGCTGCTCATGGGAACCACCGCGCTGGCGAGCAGCCCCGCCCTGTACTCGAAACTCGCGTACGATCTCATGCGCGATCTCGCGCCGGTAAGCCTCGTTGTCACCATGAGCAACGTGCTCGTGGTGCATCCCGCGCTGCCCGCGCGCTCGGTCGCCGAGCTGCTGGCGCTCGCCAGGTCCCGGCCCGGCATGCTCAATTCCGCGTCGGCGGGCGTGGGCAGCTCGAATCATCTTGCGCTGGTGCTGTTCACGACGATGACGGGCGCCGATATCGCGCACGTCCCCTACAAGGGCGCAGCGCCCGCGGTTGCCGACGTCATGGGCGGACACGTTGCGATGACATTCGTGCCGATTGCCGCCGCGGTTCCCCCGGTAAAATCCGGCCGCCTGCGCGCTTTGGGCGTGACCGGAGCTGCGCGCGCGGCGACACTGCCCGACGTGCCGACGATCAATGAAGCCGGGGTCGCCGGTTACGAAGCAACGTCGTGGAATGCGCTGTTGGCACCCGGCGCCACGCCGCGGGATATCGTGCTTAGAATCCACGCCACGCTCGCGGCAAAGCCTGCGTGCGGCCAAGGTCAGGGAAATTCTCGCCACCTCCGGCGCTGACGCCGCCGGCAGCTCGCCCGCCGAACTGGCGGCGTTTCTGCGCGCGGAAATGGTGAAATGGGGCAAAGTCGTCAGCGCCGCGGGCATCCAACCTGAATAAATCGATACCCTGTGCTCAAGATTACCTCCGAAACTCATCATCGACGACGCGGAACTCGCCGAGCAGTTCGTGCGCGCCTCGGGCCCGGGCGGGCAAAACGTCAACAAGGTTTCGACCGCCGTGCAGCTGCGTTTTAACGTCTACGCGTCGCCGTCGCTGCCGTGGGACGTGCGCGCACGTCTCGTCAAACTCGCGGGCAGGCGGATCAACGCCGCCGGCGAGTTGATGATCACCGCCCAGCGCTTTCGCACCCAGGCGCAGAACCGTGCGGATGCGCGCGAGCGCCTGGCGGAACTCATCCGTGCCGCGCTCGCTGCGCCAAAGCCGCGCCGCAAGACCAAACCAACCGCCGCAGCCAAACGCAGGCGCCTGGAAATCAAGCAACGGCGCAGCGAGATCAAGCACAGCCGCAGCGGAAGGCTCGACTGAAGATGCGTCAGCGATGAATGAAAAAACTCTACCGCAATGGCGTAGCCTACCTTGGGCAGTTGTCATATGAACACGAATTTCTTGACGGCAGGTCGCGCCACGATGATGACGAGAGTCCACTCGCATGGCTGGGCTGCTTTGCACTGCCGTTATTCTTCGCGGCAGGCAGCGTGGCGGCGGCGCAAAAGTTGCCGCTCGACCAGATCAAGCTGCCGCCGGGTTTCAGGATCAGCGTTTTTGCCGACAACGTGCCGAACGCGCGCGCGATGGCACTCGGCGACCACGGCACGCTTTTCGTCGGCAGCATGCGCGCCGGCAAGGTTTACGCGGTGCGCACCGTCGACAACAAGGCGGTCGAAACGCGGGTCGTTGCGTCGGGACTTAATCTGCCAGTCGGCGTCGCGTTCCGCGACGGTGCGTTATACGTGTCCGCCGTCGACCGCATTCTGCGTTTTGACAATATCGAAGCTAGCGTCGCCGCGCCGCCGCCAGCCGCGAATCATCAGCGACCGTTTCCCGTCGGACACGCATCACGGCTGGAAATTCATCGCCTTCGGCCCCGACGGCATGCTCTACGTGCCGGTGGGCGCACCGTGCAATATCTGCAATCCGGACAGCGACCGCTACGCCAACATCATGCGCATGAAAGCCGACGGCAGCGGCCTCGAAGTGTTTGCGCGCGGCGTGCGCAATTCGGTCGGCTTCGACTGGCATCCGGAAACCAGGGAATTGTGGTTCACCGACAACGGCCGCGACTGGCTGGGCGACGACACGCCCGATTGCGAGCTGAACCACGCGCCGAGAAAGGACATGCACTTCGGCTATCCCTTTTGCCATGGCGCGGACGTGGGCGATCCCGAATTCGGCCACCTGCGCGCGTGCGCGGAATTCACGCCGCCCGCCGTCAAGCTTGGCGCGCACGTCGCGCCTCTTGGGATGCGTTTTTACACGGGCCGCATGTTTCCGGCTGAATACCGAAACAACATATTCATCGCCGAGCACGGTTCGTGGAACCGCAGTCGGAAAACGGGTTACCGCCTTCAACGCGTCGCGCTGTCGGGCAACCAACCGGCGCGTCACGAAGTGTTTGCCGAGGGCTGGCTGCAGGGACAATCGGCGTGGGGACGGCCGGTCGACGTGCTGGTGATGCCCGACGGCGCGTTGCTGGTGTCCGACGATCTGGCCGGTGCGATCTACCGCATCAGCTACCAGCCGCCTTAGGCGCCGTCGTGACGGTTCACCTCGACCAGCTTGGGCCGCGTCGTTTCCACCAGGTTTTTCAGCACCACGTAATCGGTCTTGCCGCTGCCGAGCAAGCGGTAAGTCGGCAACATGCGCGATGCGCCGCGCAACGGCAAGTTCCTGGCTGCCCAGCAATTTCGCCGACCGCTGCAGGGTAGCCGCGGGTCAGATTGGGATCGGTGGTAAACAACACCGTCCCCTCGCCGCTCGTCGGCAATCACTTCGACCATCGCCGCATGCAAATATCGCGGCGACGCGTGCTGCGCCACGCGCTCGACCATTTCGAGCGCCACCATCTCGCCGGCGATCTTGGCAAATCGCTTGACGCGGCCCACGACCGTGACAAAGCCCGCCGCGTCGATGTCGATCACGTCGCCGGTGTCATACCAGCCGGCGCCGACCTCCGATTGTGGCGGCTGCAACACGCCCGGCTCATCGTAAAAATAATAACCCAGCATCACATTGGGCCCGCGTACATGCAGGCGGCCGCCGCGCGCGATGCCCTCGACCGCGACAAGCTGGTGCTCGATTCCCGGCAGGAAACCGGCCGACCGTCTGCGCCGCGTACGCGAGCGGCGCATTCAACGAAATCACCGGTGCACACTCCGTCGCGCCGTAACCCTTCGAAGACGCGCACACCGAACTTCTGCAGCCACAGTGCCGCGACCTCCGGATTCAGCCGCTCCGCGCCGGAAATCACATAGCGCACGCGGTAAAAATCATAGGGGTGCGCCTCGCGGGCATAACGTGCCAGGAAAGTCGCGGTGCCGAATACATACGTGCAATCGCGCATATAGGCGATCTCCGGGATCACCCGGTAACGCAATGGCGTCGTATAAATATACAGCCCGACGCCGCTCACCAGGGGCAGCAGCGTGCAGGCCGTCAGTCCGTAGGAATGAAACATGGGCAGCGCATTGAGAAAACGGTCGGCCGGCGAGAAATCGATTACCGCGCGCATTTGCGCGATGTTGGCGAGCAACGCATCGTGGCTCAATGCCACGCCTTTCGGCCGCGATTCGGAACCCGGAGGTAAACAGCACCACTGCGGCGGCCGCCGGATCGCCGCCCTGCTGCGCGCAGCGCGGACGCCACCACGCCCACGCCAGCCAGCCACAGCTTGTCGAGTGAGCCCGAATTGCCCGCGCAAGTCCTCGATGAACAGGATGCGCTGGTTGCACAACGCGTCGAGCGCGGGGTACAGGCGCGTCATTTCGACGAAACGCCGCGACGTAATGACGGTCGTGATGCCGGCGGCGACACACGCGCTGCGCAAGGCTTCCGCGCCCGCCGTGTAATTGAGCATCGCCGGCACGCGTCCGGCGGCGCTCATGCCGATGAGCAGGCACGCGGTCGCGCTCAAATTCGGCATCATCACGCCGACGATCTCGCGCCGCGCGCCGATACGCGCACAAATGCGCGCAAGCGCGAGTGTCGCGCGCAACAGCTCGCCGTAGGTCTCGCGCTTGCCGCGCACATCCTCGACGATCGGGTGGCCGCGGCCAAACACGCCGACCGCGGCGAGAAACGCCTCATACAACGTCTGCCGCTTGCGCGCGTCGACCGCGGCGCGCTGCATGATCGCGCAGAGCGCGTCGGCAGCCTGCTTGGCGCTTGATGCGTGTACGCGCGTCGGTAAACTCGGGCAACCGCGCCGCACCGTGTATGCGTATCGTGACCCGGGGCAGCCGTTGCCGCGGGAAATCTCCCGGCACGCGGCCATAGCGCGAATAAAGCAGCCCGCTGATGGTAACCGGCACGATGGCGACACCCGAACGCGCCGCAATCGTCGCCACCGAGTGATACAGCTTCATCGCGCCCGCGGTCGTCGTCACGCGGCCCTGCGGAAACATTGCCACCGTCGTCGCCCGCGGCGAGCATGCGCACCACGCGCTTGACCGTCGCCGGCTCCGACAGTTCGAGCACACGTGACGGAAAAACCGTGCAAGCCAGCGGTTCCATGCGATGGTCATATCGTCGCGCGACATCACAATGCACGCGCGCGGCGGCAGGAACAAGCCGAGCAAAGCGCCGTCGAGCCACGAATCGTGGTTCGCGACCAATAGCGCCTTGCCGGAAATGAGTTGCGCGATGTCACCGCTCCACCGAAATCCGGAAGCAAACCCGAAGAATTAGTTTAAGATGTGAACTGCATCACACGGATTTTACTGTCATTAGTGATAACTTGTCTGCCTAAAAAATAGTCAATTTTCGGATAAATCGCCCGCTGACGCCACGCACTTTTCGAACGTCCGAAATGCAAAAAAATTTTTGCGACGGCCACAATGTGAGCCTCAACTTAGGACTGTTTTTAAAAGGAAAAAAGTCAAATCTATCAAAATGTTAGATTTGCTTTCGGAAAAAAAAACAAATTTAAATGCTCACGCGGCCATAGTCGGCCACTTTATTTTTAACCGCACACTCAGGGAGAGATCACATGAACGTGTTCGACATTCCGCAGGAAGTTCTTCGCACCCCGGTTTTCAACGATTCCGCCGCATGTTGCTGCGTGCGCCGGACCCGCAATTCTTGCGCAGCCTCGAAGCGCCCGCCGCCGAACCGCAGACTTCCGGCATCGAAATCACGTTCTCTGATCAGTTGCGCGCGTACTATCAACACGAGCAACGCGCGATGTGGTCGCGCTGGAATCCGTTTCCGCGCCCGTGCTTCAACGCCAAGCTGCTCGCCGACATTCGCGCCTATCACGACTTCCTCGCCCGCAGCGACGCGCAAATCGAATGCATGGGCAAGCAGCATCCGATCGAGTACGTGGTGCTGGCTTCGGACCGGCCGGGCGTTTTCAACCTCGGCGGCGACCTCGATCTGTTCAAGAAGCTGATCGGCGAGCACGACCGCGCCGAACTCCTGCGCTACGGACGCGAGTGCATCGACGTGCTGTATTCGAACTACACGGGCTTCGACCTGCCGGTCACCACCATTTCGCTGGTGCAGGGCGACGCGCTGGGCGGCGGCTTCGAGGCGGCGTTGTCGGGCGACGTCATCATCGCCGAGAAAAGCGCGCGCTTCGGTTTCCCTGAAATCCTGTTCAATCTGTTCCCGGGCATGGGCGCTTACTCGTTTCTCGACCGCAAGATCGGGCAGCGCGGCGCCGAGGAAATCATTGCGAGCGGACAGATCTACAGCGCGCAGCAGATGCTGGAAAAAGGCGTGGTCGACGAGGTGGTCGAGGACGGCCAGGGCGAAGCCGGGGTGGCCGCGCTCATCGACCGCCGCAAGCGCAGCCAGAACGGGTTTGCCGCGCTCGCCCAGACGCGCCGGCGCGTTCACAAGATCCAGTTTCCCGAACTGCTCGACGTCGTCGGCATCTGGGTCGACAGCGCGCTGCAGACTCAATGTGCGCGACTTGAAACTGATGCAACGGCTGGTGTCGCGGCAAAACGGACTCGGCGAATCCCAGCAGGTGCACTGAACGCGTCTGCGGACAACGCCGGACGGCGGGCGGCGACGCCCACGGACGCAGGCGAGTGCTGGTGCGCGCACTTGCGTGGATTGCGAAGGACGTGACATGAACTTTCAACCGTTGCTATGCGTGGTTTTTCTGACGGCACTTCCGCTGCTTCGCGGCGTGCGCTTGCCCGTCGGTGCGGGAACGCCGTTGGCGCGCCGGTTAAATGACTGCTGGCGGATCGGGTTAGCTCTGGAAACGTCAATGAAAAGGTATTAACATGAACCAAAATGCCGTGATTATCGAGCGCTCAGGGAGAGCTGTCGTGACCGACGAAAGCCTGTACTACTCGATTCAGGAAGTCTCCGAGAAGCTGAGCATTCCGATCCAGAAGCTAAGGCGCTGGGACACCGACGGCGTGTTGAAAGCGCAGCGCTCGCTAGGCGGCCATCGACGCTACCTGAAGGAAATGATCGACCGCCTCGCCGCGCAGATCCCTGAGTCCCGACAAGGGCACCAAGGAACTGGCGACGATCAAGAAGTCGCTGGCCGAGAAAGGCCGCATCATCCAGTTGCTGCTCGAAAGCGAGCATCGTTATCGCGATCTCGTCGAGACCTCGCACGACCTCGTGTGGACGACCGATCCGCAGGGCCGCTTTACCTATCTCAACAACGCGGCGCAGGACATTTTCGGCCTGCCGCCACGCGACCTCTCCGGACGCTGCTTCTTCGATTTCGAGGCCGGCAATGCGCATATCGCCAACCGCCGCTTTCTTGCCATGCTCAAACGCGGCGGCGAAGTCAAAAACTACGTGACGCACGTCGTCACCGCGCGCGGCGAAGACCGCTGGATCGGAATCAACGCGCGGGCGCTGCTCGACGACAACCACGACATGAAAGGTATCCGCGGCACGGCGCGCGATATCACCGAGCAGCACCTGGCAACGCGGCGCATCGAGCATCTGGCGATGCACGACACGCTGACCGAACTGCCCAATCGCATCGCGTTGCATAAAACAGTCGATGAAGTCATCGGCTCCGGCACGCCCGGCGCCATCCTGTTCCTGGATATCGACCACTTCAAGTACGTGAACGACAACTTCGGCCACCGCATCGGCGACCAGATGATCAAGGGCGTGGGCAGCGCGCTGCGCGGCATGATGCGCGATTTCAACGGCAGTCTCTACCGCCTCGGCGGCGACGAGTTTGCGATCCACCTGCACGGCTCGCTGCGCCAGGACGCGATCCAGGTCGCCGAGCGCGCGCTCGAGACCGTCCAGCATTACCGGCTGCAGACCGGCAGCGGAAAGGGCATTGCGAATATCTCGGCTTCGATCGGGATCGCGCTCTACCCGTTTCATGGCCCCGACTTGAGCGGATTGCTGTCGAACGTGGACATCGCGATGTACCAGGCCAAGGAACTCGGCCGCAACCGTTACGTGCTGTTCGACCAGAGCTCGGACAACATGCGCAGCACGCACAAGCGCGTGCACTGGGCGAAGAAACTGCGCGACGCGATCGACGACGACCGCCTGGTGCTGTTTGCCCAGCCGGTGACGCGGCTCTCGGACCAGAAACCGGTGCACCACGAAATACTGCTGCGTATCCGCGACGACGACGGCAAGATCATCATGCCCGGCAAACTTCATCGAAATCGCGGAGTCGCTGGACCTGATCCAGGAACTCGACATGCGTGTCGTCGAGAAACTGCTCCTGCACATGCACGAGCACAACCTGATGGGCAAGAAGCTGCGTTACTTCGTCAACCTCTCGCGCGTGAGCATTTCCGACCAGAACTGGGTCAAGCGCTTTATCAACATGCTGTCGATCTCCAAGGCCGATCCCAGCCAGCTCGTATTCGAGATCACGGAAACGGCGGCGATGTCGGAAATCGACGTCACGCTGAACTTCATCAAGAAGTTGAAGGACATGGGATGCCGCTTCGCGCTCGACGACTTCGGCGCCGGCTTCAGTTCCTTCTATTACCTGAAACGATTCGCGGTCGACTACCTCAAAATCGACGGCAGCTTCATCCGCGATCTCGCGGGCGAAGACGGCAGCAACCGTCTCTTCGTCAAGGCCCTGAACGACGTCGCCAGGGGCATGAAAAAGCAGGTGATCGCCGAATGGGTGGAAACCAAGGAGGTGCTCAAGATCCTGCAGGACATGGGCACGCAGTTCGGCCAGGGCTATCTCTTCGAGCGGCCCTCGCCGCTCGACGGCAGCGAGGATTACAGTTTCGCGGAAGGCATCAGCGCGGCTTAAAGCCGCGCCGTCAGTCGCGCAGCCATTCCAGCCAGGCGAGGCCGGCCACCACCTTGACGTCGGTGATGCGCCCGTCGCGCACGGACTGCCGCACGTCGGCGAGCGCCATCGGCACGCACTTCGAGAAATTCGCCGTCGTCGAGCGCGCGCCCCACGTGCGTGAGGTCGCGCGCGAGATAGAGCTCGAAACGCTCGTCCGAGTAGCCGACGCACGGGTGCAGCGTCGCCAGATGCCGCCACGATCCCGCGGTGTAGCCGCACTCCTCGACTGAGTTCGCGTTGCGCGGTCGCCAGCGGCGCCTCGCCCGGCTCGATCTTGCCGGCCGGAAGTTCGAGGAAATGGCGGCCCAGCGGGTAGCGGAACTGGCGCTCCATGATCACGGTATGCGCGTCGAGCAGCGGAATAATGATGACCGCTCCCGGATGCTGCACCCATTCGCGGCGCGCGGTGCCGCCGTCCGGCAGCCGCACGCTGTCTTCGCGCACCTTGAGCATGCCGGCCGTCGTAGACGAGCTTGCTCGTCAGCTGCCGTTCGGTGAAATCGGGATGCGCTTCGTCTGCCACGACCGGCCAGCTACTGCAGCGACAGCGCGATGGAGTAATCGCACAATTGCATGAGTTTGCCCGGGAACACGCCCAAGAACCAGTATGGCGATTCCATTGGCGCTCAACAGCAAGCTCATGTCGAGCGAGGGCGCCAGCGGCGACAGCGTCGGCCGGCGGGTCGAAATACATGAGCTTGACGATGCGCAGGTAGTAGAACGCGCCGATCAGCGAGAACAGCACCGCGATCACCGCCAGCCACACGAAGCCGGCATCGACGACCGCCCACAGCACCGAGAGCTTCGCATAGAAACCCACCGCCGGCGGCACGCCCGCCATCGAGAACATCAGGAGCAGCATGATGAACGCGTACCACGGGCTGCGCGCGTTGAGCCCCTTGAAGTCCTCGAGCCGGTCGGCCTCGAAGCCGGCGCGCGACAGCAGCAGATATCATGCCGAAAGTCCCGAGCGTCATCAGCACGTAAACCATGACGTAAAACATCGCCGACGCGTAACCGTCGTTGCTGCCGGCGAGCACGCCGAGCAGCAGGAACCCCATGTGTGAAATCGTCGAATACGCGAGCATGCGCTTCAGGTTGGTTTGCGCGATCGCGGTAATGTTGCCGATCGCGAGCGAGAGCACGGCCATGATGATGAGCATCCACTGCCACTGCCCGACCAGGTAGTCCGCGCCCAGGCCGCTCACCAGCAGGCGCATCACGAACGCGAACGCCGCCAGCTTGGGCGCCGACCCGATAAAGAGCGTCACCGCGGTCGGCGCGCCCTGATAAACGTCGGGCACCCACATGTGAAACGGCACGGCGGAAAGCTTGAAACCGAGACCGGCGACGATGAACACCAGCGCGAACAGCAGTATCGTGCTGTCCGCCTCGTCGCTCCGCGATCACCTCGGCCATGCGGGTGAGTTCGAGGGTGCCGGTCGCGCCGTACAGCATCGACATCCCGTAGAGCAGCATGCCGGAGGCGAGCGCGCCCAGCACGAAGTATTTCATCGCCGCCTCGGTCGCGACCGCCGAATCGCGCTGCAGCGCGATCATCGCGTAGAGCGACAGGCTCAGGAGTTCCAGCCCGAGATACAGCGTCAGCAGATGGTTGGCGGACACCATCACCATCATGCCGAGCATCGCGAACAACGCCAGCACGAAGAATTCGCCGCGGAACATGTCGCGCGCGCGGATATAGGCCTGCGAATAGACCAGCACCACCGCCACCGTGATATAGATGCCGAGCTTCAACACGTTCGCCATCAGATCGGAGACGAACATGCCGCTGAACGTGTAGGGGCCCGCGTCGGAGGCCAGGACGACGAGGACGGTGAGCAGGAAACAGCCGAGCAAGGTCGCCAGCGTGAGCGCATAGGTGATCCAGCGCTGCTCGTCGCGGACGAACAGATCGAGCATCAGAATCACGCACACCATGGCGAGCAGGAAAACCTCGGCGTAAGCGGGAAAGAGCGGCGTGATGAATTGCATGACTACAGTCCGATCAGAAGTTTGCGGCCGGGCGCGGCAAGCCGCAGGATTTCGCTCACCGACTCATGCAGCACCTCGCCCAACGGCGCCGGATACAGTCCCATCGCCAGCACGGCGACCGCGAGCACGCCCAACACGAGCATTTCGCGCCGGCTCAGATCAGCGAGTTCCTCGACGTGCGGGTTGGCGACGGCGCCGAATATGACGCGCTTGTACATCCATAACGTATAGGCGGCGCCGAAGATCAACGTGCTGGCCGCGAGCGCCGCGTACCAGAAACTCACCTTCATCGTCGCCAGGATCACGAGCCATTCGCCGACAAAACCGCTGGTGCCGGGCAGCCCCGAGTTGGCCATCGCGAACAGCATGAAGAGCGCTGCGAACACCGGCATTTTGTTGGCAACACCGCCGTAGTCGGCGATCATCCGCGTATGCATGCGGTCGTACATGACGCCCACGCACAGGAACATGGCGCCCGAGATGAAGCCGTGCGAGATCATCTGCAGGATGGCGCCTTCGATGCCCTGCGCGCTGAATATGAATATGCCGAGGGTGACAAAACCCATGTGCGAGATCGACGAATAGGCGATCAGCTTCTTCATGTCGGCCTGCACCAGCGCCACGAGCCCGATGTAAACCACCGCGATCAGCGACAGCGCGATCACGAAGCCCGCGAGTTCGTGGCTCGCGTCCGGCACGATCGGCAGGCACAACCGCAGAAAACCGTAGCCGCCGAGCTTCAGCATGATCGCCGCCAGCACGACCGAGCCGCCGGTCGGCGCTTCGACGTGCGCGTCGGGCAGCCAGGTGTGCACCGGCCACATCGGCACTTTCACCGCGAACGCCACCATGAACGCGATGAATATCAGCATCTGCGCGTCCAGCGGCAACGGCACTTCGTAAAAACTCAGCAGCGAGAAGCTGCCGCCCGACGCGCTGAAGAGATAAATCAGCGCGACCAGCGACAGGAGCGACCCCATCAGCGTGTAGAGGAAGAACTTGACCGCCGCATACACGCGGTTGGGTCCGCCCCACACGCCGATGATGATGAACATCGGGATCAGCGTCGCCTCGAAAAACACGTAGAACAGCAACGCATCGAGCGCGCAGAAGACGCCGTTCATCAGCCCCGACAGGATCAGGAACGACGCCATGTACTGCGACACGCGCTCCTTGATCACGTCCCACCCCGCGATCACGACCAGCACCGTGGTCACGCAGTTGAGCAGTATCAGGAGCAGCGACATGCCGTCGATGCCGAGGTGGTAATTGACGTTGAAGCTCACGATCCAGGGCGCGAGCTCCATGAACTGGAATTCGGCCGCGCCGCGGTCGAATTGCGTCCACAGCGGCGCCGCCACGGCAAGACCCGCAAGCGCGCCGATCAGCGCGAGAACGCGCGCGGCCTGCGGCCGCCGCGTCGCCCAGCGCAAGCACCGCGACGCCCGCGACGATGGGCAGCCAGATAACCCAGCTCAGAATATGCGCATCCATGTTTATTCTTGTCGTCGCCTCATGCTCATTGCGGCATGTATGCCGAGCCCAGCAGCCATACCGACATCAGCAGAAGAATGCCGATGATCATCGCAAACGCGTAGTGGTATATGTAGCCGGATTGAAACTGCCGGATCACCGTGGAACCCCAGCCGACGAGCCGCGCGGAGCCGTTGACGAAGAGACCGTCGATCAGCGCAACGTCGCCGATCTTCCACAGCCCGCTGCCGAAGAGCCGCGCGCCGCCGGCGAAGAACCAGTCGTTGAAGCGGTCGAAGCCGTATTTTTCCTCGAGCACGGTCACCGCGACACCCCACTTCGCGCGCAACACCGGCGGCAGATCGGGACGCGCGATGTAGATAAACCAGGCGATTGCCGCACCGGCCAGCGCCAGCCAGAACGGCAGCCGTGGTGACGCTGTGCAGCACCATCGGCAGCACGCCGTGAAACTCTTCCGCCATCTTTTTGATGCCTTCGTGCGCGTCGGCGATGTAAATGGAGTCGCCGAAATAGCCGCCGAACACGAAGTCGCCGATCACCCAGCCGGCGCACACCGACGGAATCGCGAGCAGGATCAGCGGCAGCGTTACCACCCACGGCGATTCATGCGGGACGACATGGCCGTGATCGTCGTGCCCGTGTCCGTCATGGCCGTGGGCGTCGTGCCATGCAAGTCAAAGCGCTCCTTGCCGTGAAACGCGAAAAACACCAGCCGGAACGAATAAAAGCCGCCGACGAACACCCCGCCGAGCGCGGCGAGATAGGCAAACGCGGCACCCGCCACGCCCGCCGCGTAAGCCTCGTGCACCGCCTCGACGATCGAGTCCTTGGAGAAGAAACCGGCGAACGGCGGGAAGCCGGCGTTGGCGAGCGCGCCGATCAGCATCGTGAGATAGGTGATCGGCAGGTACTTGCGCAGCCCGCCCATCTTGCGCATGTCCTGCTCGTGATGCAGCGCGATGATCACCGAACCGGCGCCGAGGAACAGCACCGCCTTGAAAAACGCGTGCGTCATCAGGTGGAAGATCGCGACCGAATAGGCCGACGCGCCCAGCGCCATCGTCATGTAACCCAGCTGCGACAGCGTCGAATACGCGACGACGCGCTTGATGTCGTATTGCACCGTCGCGATCAGCGCCATGAAGAACGCGGTGATCGCGCCGATCACCAGCACGAACGACAGCGCGGTCTGCGACTGCTCGAACAGCGGCGACATGCGCGCGACCATGAAAATGCCCGCCGTCACCATCGTCGCCGCATGGATCAACGCCGAGATCGGCGTCGGGCCTTCCATCGAGTCGGGCAGCCACACGTGCAGCGGGAACTGCGCCGACTTGCCCATCGCGCCGATGAACAGCAGGATGCAGATCACCGTGAGCAGCGACCACGGGTGATCCGGGAATATTTCCATCGTGTTGGCGGCCAGCGTGCCGGCCTTGGCGTTGTCGAACACCGTCGCGTAATCGAGCGTGCCGAAGTACATCAGCACCAGCGCGATGCCGAGCAGGAAGCCGAAATCGCCGACGCGGTTGACGAGAAAAGCCTTGAGATTGGCGTAGATCGCCGTCGGCCGCGTGAACCAGAATCCGATCAGCAGGTAGGAAACGAGCCCCACCGCTTCCCAGCCGAAAAAGAGCTGCAGGAAGTTGTTCGCCATCACCAGCATCAGCATCGAAAACGTGAAGAGCGAGATGTAGCTGAAAAAGCGGTTGTAGCCGGGGTCGTCCGCCATGTAGCCGATGGTGTAGACGTGCACCATCAGCGACACGAACGTCACCACGACCATCATGGTCGCCGACAACTGGTCGATGAGAAAGCCGATTTCGTAGCTCGTCGCACCGCTCACGAGCCAGGTGTAGACGGTGCCGTTGTAGGTGTGCCCCTGCATGACGTCGCTGAACACCATGCCGGCGGCGACCGTCGATATGACCATGCCGAGCTATCGTCACCGCGTGCGCCGCGCGGTTGCTGATCTTCATGCACAGCAGGCCGGACACCAGCGCGCCGACCAACGGCGCCAGCGGCACGACCAGGTAGAGGGTCTGCATCGTCACGGCATCTAGCCTTTCAAGCTGTCGAGGTCTTCGACGTCGATGGTCTTCAGATTGCGGAACAGCACGACCAGGATCGCCAGCCCGATGGCCGACTCCGCCGCGGCCACCGTCAGGATGAAGAACACGAAGATCTGGCCCGCCGTGTCCTCGAGATAGTGCGAGAACGCGATGAAATTCATGTTGACCGCGAGCAGCATGAGCTCGATCGCCATCAGGAGAATGATGACGTTCTTGCGGTTCAGGAAGATCCCGATCACGCTGATCGCGAACAGGATCGCGCCCAACACCAGGTAATGCTGCAGTGAAACCAATCGATTCCCTTTCTCGCGACGAAGTTGCGAGGCATGAGGCGGCAGACCTTCGCTTCCGCGCCTCGCCTGACGCGTTACTCCTCACTCTTCTCCGACGGCATGGCCACGATACGCACGCGGTCCTTGCGCTGCACCTCGATCTGCCGCGCCGGATCGATGTACTTGGTGGGCTTGCGGTGGCGCAGCGTCAGCGCGATCGCCGCGACGATCGCCACCAGCAGTATCACCGCCGCGATTTCGAACGGATACACGTAGACGGTGTAAATCAGCCGGCCCAGTTGCTTGGTATTGCTGAAAACCCGGCGGCGACCGGCGCCGGCTCTTCGATGTCGATCTCGGAGTAATGGCTCCACAAGATCCAGCCCATCTCCAGCACCAGCAGCGCCGCCACCAGGCCGCCCAGCGGCAGATAGCTCCAGAATCCCTCGCGCAGCTTCGCGAGATTGATGTCGAGCATCATCACGACAAACAGGAACAGCACCATCACCGCGCCCACGTACACCAGCACCAGCGCAATCGCCAGGAATTCCGCCTGCAGCTGTATCCACAGGCCGGCGGAGGTAAAAAACGCGAGCACCAGCAGCAACGCCGAATGCACCGGGTTGCGCGACGTGATGACGCCGACGCGCGGCGCCGATCAGCACCGGCGGAGAACGCGTAGAAAATGAAAGTCTGAAAGTTCATGTCAACGATAGACCGCGTCTGCGGCGCGGTCCTTCGCGATTTGCTCTTCGCACATGTCGCCGATGGCCAGCAGCATCGGTTTCGTATAAATGAGGTCGCCGCGCTCTTCGCCGTGGTACTCGAGTATGCGCGTCTCGACGATCGAATCGACCGGGCAGGACTCCTCGCAGAAACCGCAGAATATGCACTTGGTCAGATCGATGTCGTAGCGCGTGGTGCGCCGCGTGCCGTCGTCGCGCTGCTCGGACTCGATCGTGATCGCCAGCGCCGGGCACACCGCCTCGCACAGCTTGCACGCGATGCAGCGCTCTTCGCCGTTGGGATAGCGGCGCAGCGCGTGCAGCCCGCGGAAGCGCGCCGACTGCGGCGTTTTCTCCTCGGGATACTGCACCGTGATCTTGCGCGCGAACAGGTGCCGTCCGGTCAGCATCATGCCCTTCACCAGCTCGATGAGCAGGAAGGTGCGGAAAAAATTGCGTATGTACGCGAGCATCTTGGACCTCACTTCCACCAGACCCACAGGGGCGTCTGCATCCACGCGCCGAGCACGACGATCCACACGATGGTCACCGGGATGAATACTTTCCAGCCCAGCCGCATGATCTGGTCGTAGCGGTAGCGCGGAAAGGTCGCGCGGAACCACAGGAAGCTCGATCACCACGAGGAAAAGTTTCAGGAACAACCAGCCGATATTGCCGGCGGCCAGCCACGGCAGGCCGACGCCGTCCGCCAGCACGGCCGGCACCGGCGACAGCCAGCCGCCGAGGAACATGATCGAGCACAGGGTCGCAGACCAGTATCATGTTCGCGTATTCGGCGAGGAAAAACACCGCGAACGTCATGCCCGAGTACTCGACGTGGAAACCGGCGACGATTTCGGACTCGCCCTCGGCGACGTCAAACGGCGCGCGGTTGGTTTCCGCCACGCCGGCAATCAGATACACGAGGAAAAACGGGAACAGCGGGATGAAGAACCAGTTGAGCGCGCCGTAGCGGCCCTGCTGGCTCATGACGATCTCGACCAGGTTCAGGCTTTGCGCGGCCATCAGCACGCCGACCAGCGCGAATCCCATCGCGATTTCATAGGAAACGATCTGCGCCGCCGAGCGCAACGCGCCGAGGAACGCATACTTCGAATTCGACGCCCAGCCGGCGATGATGATCCCGTAGACGCCCATCGACGTGATCGCCATCAGATAGAGCAGGCTCGCGTCGATGTTGGCGAGCACCAGTTCGGGGCTGAACGGAACGACCGCCCACGCCGCCAGCGCCGGCATCAGCGCCATGACCGGCGCCAGCACGAACAGGAATTTGCTCGCGCCGGCCGGCACGATGATTTCCTTGACCAGCAGCTTGAGGCCGTCGGCGATCGGCTGCGCAAGAGCCAGCCGATGCGAAGACCGACGCGGTTGGGGCCTATGCGCACCTGCATCCAGCCGATCAGCTTGCGTTCCCACAACGTCAGGTACGCAATCACCATCATCAGCGGCGCCACGATACAGACGATCAGGATCAGCGTCTTGATCGCATACAGCACGTACGGCGCGAATTCCTGGCCGCATACCGCTACGACCACCGCGCCAAGCAGGCCCCACGCCCAGGTGCCCAGGTTCACCAACGGCTGCACGACGGCGTTCACACCGCCACCTTTTGTTGCGCGGCGACGCGTTCGGCGCTGATCGCGCCGTGCATGCCGCCGAGTCCCGCGGTCAGCGGATGCGCCGCCGGCACGCGGATGCAATTGGCCGGGCAGATCGTCGTCGCGCGCGGCGGCCAGTACGGCAGCGCCTGCGCCCTGCGTGATCCTGACCTGGTCGCCGTCGCGCAAATTCGAGTTGCGCAAACATCGTGCCATTCATCGCTCGCGACCGGCGCGGCGCCATCATGGGTCTTCTGCAGCGAAGCCGCGCGGCGCACGATGGCGTCGGCCTGATAGATCGGCACTTCGCCGATGCGTTCGATGCCCGCGCCCGCGCGCGTCGACTGTTGCCGATGACGGGCGCTGGACAGGCGGTTGTTCAGGCGTGACGCGACATCGGCGCCGGCCAGCGCATCCTTCAACACCGCTTCGCTGCTGTCGTAGTCGAACCCCGCGCACGCCCAGCAGGTTGCCGAGCACGCGCAACACTTTCCACGCCGGCCGCGTTTGCGCCAGCGGCTGCACCACGCCGCGGAAACTCTGCACCCGGCCCTCGGTGCTGACGAACGTTCCCGAGGTTTCGGTGAACGGCGCAATGGGCAGCAGCGCATGCGCGTAGTCAAGCGCCCCGTGCTGATACGGCGACAGCGCCACCACAAATTCCGCCTGCTTCATCGCAGCCATCGCCTGCTGCGGGTCGCAGCAATCGAGTTCGGGCTCGACGCCGAGCAGAACGTACGCTTTGCGCGGCTGCGCCACCAGTTGCCGCGCGTCGAGTCCGCCGCCCGCGACCGCACTCGCCAGATAGCCGCCGACGCTGTTCGCGGCCTCGCCCAGAAAACCGAATTTCGCGCCGAGCAGATCGGCGAGCGTCTGCACCAGCGCATGCAACTGGGTTGCCGCCGGATGATGCTGGGCGAAATTGCCCAGAAAGAGCGCGACGTTCTTGCCGGACACGAGGCTGTCGGCAATGCGTTTCGCCGCGTCGCCCACGTCAACCGCCGCCGACGTCGGCGGGCGCGGCGACGCCCTTCGCCTGCGCCACCGCCTTGACCACCTGCGCGAGCGTATGCGCGAGGCGCGACGGCGCGACGATCGCCTTGTTCGCCACGCGCATCAGAAGATCATCGTCGACCGCATGGATCAGGTTGATCTGCAATTGCTTCTTCGCCGCCTGGCGCAGGCGGTTCGCGATCAGCGGATGGTCTTTTCGCAACGTGCTGCCGACGACGAGCACGCGGTCGAGCTGCGAAATGTCCGGCGATCGGCATGCCGAGCCACGGCACGACGGCGCTGTCCGCACCAAAGTCGGACTGGCGCGTGCGAAAATCGACGTTGTCGCTGCCGAGTCCGCGCGCGAGTTTCTGCAGCAGGTAGAGTTCTTCGAGCGTCTGGTGCGGTGTCGCCAGCGCGCCGATCTGCGCCGCGCCATGCTGGTCGCGGACTTTCTGCAGCCCGTTCGCGACAAAGTCGAGCGCAACCTGCCAGTCGACTTCGCGCCACGCGCCGTTGTCCCTGATCATCGGCCTGACCAGGCGATCCGCGGCATTCAGCCCTTCGTAGCCGAAAGCGGTCCTTGTCCGACAGCCAGCATTCGTTGATCGCTTCGTTGTCGCGCGGCAGCACGCGCATCACGCGGTTCTGCTTGACCTGCACCGTCAGGTTGGAACCCAGACCGCAATGCGGGCTCACCGACTCGTGGCGCGTCAATTCCCAGGTCCGCGCGCTGTAGCGGAACGGCTTGGAGGTCAGCGCGCCGACCGGGCACAGGTCGATCACGTTGCCCGACAATTCGGAATCGACGGTCTTGCCGACGAACGCGATGATCTCGGAGTGCTCGCCGCGGCCTATCATGCCGAGTTCCATGACGCCGGCGATCTCCTGGCCGAAACGCACGCAGCGCGTGCAGTGTATGCAGCGCGTCATGTCGGTCGAGATCAGCGGGCCGAGGTTCTTGTTGTTCACCACGCGCTTGGGCTCTTCGTAACGCGAGCCGCTGCCGCCGTAGCCGACCGCGAGGTCCTGCAACTGGCATTCGCCGCCCTGGTCGCAGATCGGGCAGTCGAGCGGATGATTGATGAGCAGAAACTCCATCACGCCTTTTTGCGCGTTGATCGCCTGCTCGGAATGCGTGAACACCTTCATGCCGTTGGTCACCGGGGTCGCGCACGCCGGCAGCGGCTTCGGCGCTTTCTCGACCTGCACCAGGCACATCCGGCAGTTCGCCGCGATCGACAGCTTCTTGTGGTAGCAGAAATGCGGCACGTAGATGCCCGCCTGATTGGTGGCATCCATCACGGTGCTGCCTTCGGGCACCTCGAGCTTGCGGCCGTCGATTTCTATTTCAAGCATGTCAGTGCGCACGCAACTCACCCTCTCCCCTCGGGAGAGGGGTAGGGGGTGAGGGCAGTGGGCCATCGTTAAACATAGTTGGAACCAGGCACTGCTTGTGGTCGATGTGGTGCTGGAATTCGTCGCGGTAATGCTGGATGAACGCGCGCACCGGCATCGCCGCCGCGTCGCCGAGCGCGCAGATCGTGCGGCCCTGGATGTTGTCGGCGACGTTGTTCAGGAGATCGAGGTCTTCCGGCTTGCCTTTGCCGTGCTCAATGCGGTCGACCATGCGATAGAGCCAGCCCGTGCCTTCGCGGCACGGCGTGCACTGGCCGCACGATTCCTCGTAATAGAAATACGCGAGCCGCAGCAGGCACTTCACCATGCAGCGCGTCTCGTCCATCACGATCACGGCGCCCGAACCCAGCATCGAGCCCGCTTTGGCGATCGAATCGTAGTCCATGTCGGTCGCCATCATGATGTCGGCCGGCAACACCGGCATGCTCGAGCCGCCGGGAATGACGGCCTTCAATTTTTTGCCGTCGCGCATGCCGCCCGCCATTTCGAGCAGTTTCGCGAACGGCGTGCCGAGCTTCACTTCGTAATTGCCGGGCCGCGCGACATCGCCCGACACCGAAAAAATCTTGGTGCCGCCGTTGTTGGGCCTGCCCAGGCCGAGGAACGCGTCGCCGCCGTTGTTGATGATCCACGGCACCGCCGCGAACGTCTCGGTGTTGTTGATCGTGGTCGGCTTGCCGTAGAGGCCGTAGCTCGCCGGAAACGGCGGCTTGAAGCGCGGCTGGCCTTTCTTGCCTTCGAGCGATTCGAGCAGCGCCGGTTTCCTCGCCGCAGATGTAAGCGCCCCAGCCGTGATGGTTATAGAGCTGGAAGCTGAAATCCGAACCCAATATGTTGTTGCCGAGATAACCCGCGGCGCGCGCTTCCTCGAGCGCCTCTTCCAGCGCTCGTACACGTCCCAGATTTCGCCGTGGATGTAGTTGTAGCCCGCCGCGACTGCCGGTCGCATAGGCGGCGATCGCCATGCCCTCGATGAGGCTGTGCGGGTTGTAGCGCAGGATGTCGCGGTCCTTGAACGTGCCCGGCTCGCCTTCGTCGGAATTGCAGACGAGGTATTTGACGCCCGCGTACTGGCGCGGCATGAAGCTCCATTTGAGCCCGGTCGGAAAGCCCGCGCCGCCGCGGCCGCGCAGGGCCGACTTCTTGACTTCGGCGACCACCTGCTCGGGCGGGATTTTTTCGGCGAGTATTTTTTTGAGCGCCGCATAGCCGCCGCGCGCTACGTAATCCTGCAGACGCCAGTTGGCGCCCGTGATGCCTTTCATGAGGATCGCATCGGGGCCGAACAGCTCGGCGGCGAACGGCGCGAACAGGCAGGCCCATTATTTGAGTTCCTCGATGAGTTTATCGAGCTTGTCGGCGGTCATCGCGCACGCCATGCGCTTGTTGTTGACGAGCAGCACCGGCGCATCGCCGCAGGCGCCCAGGCACTCGCCTTCCTTCAGCGTGAACGCGCCGTCGGCCGTGGTTTCGCCAAATCCGATGCCGAGCTTCTTCTTCAGGTGCGCGGCGGCGACGGTCGCCCCCTGCAACGCGCACGGCAGATTGGTGCAGATGGCGAGCTTGCATCTGCCGACCGGCTTCAAGTCGTACATCGTGTAGAAGCTCGCGACTTCGTAGACCGCGATCGACGGCATGCCGAGATACTGCGCGACAAAGTCCATCGTGGCGGTCGACAGCCAGCCTTTTTCGTCCTGCGCGATGGACGAGCGCCGCCATCACGGCCGACTGCTTCTGGTCGGCCGGATACTTGGCGACCGCCTGATCGATTTTGGCGAGCGCCGCGGGGCTCAATGCAAGGGGCGCGTTCATGGGTTGCTCATCTGTCAATCTCGCCGAACACGATATCCTGGGTGCCGATGATCGCGACCACGTCGGCGATCATGTGGCCGCGCACCATTTCGTCGAGCCCCGACAGGTGCGCGTAGCCCGGCGCGCGGATCTTCACGCGATACGGCTTGTTGGCGCCGTCTGAAATGAGATAGATGCCGAACTCGCCCTTCGGATGCTCGATTCCCACGTACGTTTCGCCGGGCGGCACGTGCATGCCTTCGGTGAAAAGCTTGAAGTGGTGGATCAGTTCTTCCATGTTCTGCTTCATGGCGACGCGCGACGGCGGCGCGACCTTGTGGCTGTCGGACATCACCGGGCCCGGATTCTTGCGCAACCAGTCGACGCATTGCTTGATGATGCGGTTCGACTGGCGAAACTCTTCGACACGCACGAGGTAACGGTCGTAACAATCGCCGTTGACCCCGACCGGAATGTCGAACTCCATGCGGTCGTAGACTTCATAGGGCTGCTTCTTGCGCACGTCCCATTCGATGCCCGAACCGCGCAGCATGGCGCCGGTAAAGCCCAGTGCGCGTGCGCGCTCCGGCGTCACCACGCCGATGCCGACGAGGCGCTGCTTCCAGATGCGGTTGTCGGTCAGCAGCGTTTCGTAATCGTCGACATACCCCGGGAAAGCGGCGCGTGAAATCGTCGATAAAGTCGAGCAGCGAACCCTGGCGGTTTTCATTGAGATCGCGGGTCGCGGCCGCGTTGTGAATGCGCGTGGCCTCGTATTGCGGCATCGTATCCGGCAGGTCGCGGTAAACCCCGCCCGGCCGGTAGTACGCGGCGTGCATGCGCGCGCCCGACACCGCTTCGTAGCAGTCCATCAGGTCTTCGCGCTCGCGGAACGCATACAGGAACACGGTCATCGCGCCGACGTCGAGCGCGTGCGCGCCTATCCACAGCAGATGATTCAGAATGCGCGTGATCTCGTCGAACATCACGCGGATATACTGCGCGCGCAGCGGCACATCGATGCCGAGCAGCTTCTCGATCGCCATCACGTACGCATGCTCGTTGCACATCATGGACACGTAATCGAGACGGTCCATGTACGGCACCGACTGGAGGAACGTGCGGTGCTCGGCCAGTTTTTCGGTCGCGCGGTGCAAAAGCCCGATGTGCGGGTCGGCGCGCTCGATGACCTCGCCGTCGAGTTCGAGCACCAGGCGCAATACGCCGTGGGCCGCCGGATGCTGAGGCCCGAAGTTCATGGTGTAGTTGCGAATTTCCGCCATCGTCTCATCCCTTGCGGAACCCTTCGCTGTCGGCGTAATTCTCTTCGCGCACGATGCGCGGCACGATCTCGCGCGGCTCGATGGTGACCGGCTGGTAGATCACGCGCTGCTGGTCGGGGTCGTAGCGCATTTCGACGTTGCCCGTAAACCGGAAAATCCTTGCGGAACGGGTGCCCGATGAAGCCGTAGTCGGTGAGTATGCGGCGCAGGTCGGGATGGCCGTCGAACACGATGCCGAAGAGGTCGAACGCTTCGCGCTCGTACCAGTTCGCCGACGGCCACACCCCGATGACCGAATCGACCAGCGGAAAATCGTCTTCCGGGCAGAACACGCGCACGCGCAGCCGGCGGTTATGGGAAATGCTCAGCAGATGGTAGACGACGGCAAAGCGCGGGCCGCTGTATGACGTGTAAGTGCTGTAATCGACGCCGCACACATCGATCAACTGCTCGAAGCCAAGCTCGGCGTGATCGCGCAGCGTGGTCATGGCGCCGAGCGCGTCGCCGGCTTTGACCACCAGCGTCACCTCGCCGAGCGCTTCGACGATCGAACGCGACTTGTTCGCCGAGCGCCGCCTGGATGCTCGCGACGAGAGCTTGATTGCGCGCGGTCATTTAGCGGCTCATCTAGCGTGCAATCGTGTTGGTGCGCTTGATCTTGTTCTGCAGCTGGATAATGCCGTAGAGCAGCGCCTCGGCGGTCGGCGGGCAGCCCGGCACGTAGATGTCGACCGGCACGATGCGGTCGCAGCCGCGCACCACGGAATAGGAATAATGATAGTAGCCGCCGCCGTTGGCGCACGAGCCCATCGATATCACCCAGCGCGGCTCGGCCATCTGGTCGTAGACCTTGCGCAACGCCGGCGCCATCTTGTTGCACAGCGTGCCGGCCACTATCATCACGTCCGACTGGCGCGGACTCGGGCGGAACACGATGCCGAAGCGGTCGAGGTCGTAACGCGACGCGCCCGCGTGCATCATTTCGACCGCGCAGCACGCGAGCCCGAATGTCATCGGCCACATCGAGCCGGTACGCGTCCAGTTGATCAGCGTATCCACGCTGGTCACGACGAATCCCTTGTCCATCACGCCGCCGTCAGCCATAGCAGGCCCTCTTCAAGGCTAGTCCCACTCCAACGCGCCCTTCTTCCACTCGTAGACGAAGCCCACGACGAGAATGGCGAGAAACACGACCATCGCCAGAAAACCGAACAGGCCGATTTCCCGCAGCACGATGGCCCACGGAAACAGGAAGGCGATCTCGAGATCGAACAGGATGAAGAGTATGGCCACCAGGTAGTAGCGCACGTCGAACTTCATGCGCGCGTCCTCGAAGGCCTCGAAGCCGCATTCGTACGGCGACAGCTTTTCGCTGTCCGGACGGTGCACGCCCAGGAGCCGGCTGACGCCGCTGCCCATGATGATGGGCGCGATGCCGACGCCGGCGCCGACCAGCAGGAACAGCAGGATGGGGAAATAATTTTCTAACATCGGAAGCTGGGAATGTGAGTTCAGGATTCAATAAGGTTATTCGGCAATGCTTGTGACGATCGCTCCGTTGCGTGCCACGCCGCATTCGCCCGGCATTAGCATACGCCATGCCGCATTCTGTCGAACTAATGATAGCTACAATGCTTGATCTGGATCAACTCTTCATCCTGCGCTACTGGTGCCGACGGAGAGACTCGAACTCTCACGGCTTTCGCCACCGCCCCCTCAAGACGGCGTGTCTACCAATTCCACCACGTCGGCGCAAAAACCCGCTGAGGCGCGAGGGATAAGGACTAAGGGGAAATTCAAAAGCAACAGCACCCGCCTCACGCCCTCGCCTCACGCCTCACCTATCATTTCGGTATGTCCTTGGTTTTCGAATCCGCGTCGCCGGCCGGCTTATCCGGCACCGGCGCGGGAATCGGCACTCCGGGTACCGTCACCGGCGCCTGCGACGCCGGCGGGGCCGCCATGACGCCTTTGGCGCTGCCCTTGTGCGCATAAAACCACGTCAGGCCCATGCTGGTCAGAAAAAACACCGTCGCGAGTATCGCCGTCGCGCGGCTCAGAAAGTTGGCCGAACCGGTTGCGCCGAACACGCTGCCCGACGCCCCGCCGCCGAACGCCGCACCCATGTCGGCGCCCTTGCCGTGCTGCAACAGCACCAAACCGATGATGGCGAGCGCCGCCATCACGTGCACCACCAACAATAAAGTTTCCATAATCCTCTCGCTTGACTGCTACCGACGCCGTGCCGCGCGGCAAATCGCCATGAATTCTTCGGCCACCAGCGCGGCACCGCCGATCAAACCGCCATCGATGTCGGGCATCGCAAACAGCTCCGCCGCATTCGCGGCCTTGACGCTGCCGCCGTACAAAATTTCAAGCCCCGACGCCACCGCCGCATCGTGCGCCGCAATCCGCTGCCGGATAAACGCATGCGCCGCCTGCGCCTGATCCGGTGTCGCGGTCTTCCCGGTGCCGATGGCCCACACCGGCTCGTAAGCAACCACGGCTGCGCGCCAGCGCCGCCACTCCCGCCGCGCCGATCAACGCGTCGATCTGCGCGCCGACGACGTGCTTCCATCGCCCCGCTTCGCGTTCCTGCAGCGTCTCGCCGACGCACGCGATCGGCGTCAGCCCTGCCTGCAACGCCGCGCCGAACTTCGCCGCAACCGTCGCGTTGCTCTCGCCGAAATGACTGCGGCGTTCGGAGTGGCCGACGATGGCGTAGCGACAGCCGAAATCGCGCAACATGGCCGCCGTCACGGCACCCGTAAACGCGCCCGCGCCAAACTGGCTCACGTCCTGCGCGCCCCACGTGAGCGCGCGATCCCGCGAGCAGCTGCTGGGTCTGGAACAGGTACGGATAAGGCACGCACACCGCGCACGCGACGCCCTGCAAAGCCGCGGCAGCGCCGCGCAACTGACCAGCAGCTGCTGGTTCGCGGCCAGCCCGCCGTTGGATTTCCAGTTGCCCGCCACCAGCCTGCCGCGCATCGACGATCTACCCGCCTAAAGCGTTGGGATTTTACCGGGGTCGCCCTCAAGGGTCAACGTAATTCAGGTTTCGTGCAGTGCCCAAGCGCGTTGATTCAAGAAGGATTTTCGCACTTCCACCGCGGCCGCAGTTGCGCCCGCCGGAACTCGGCTCGACCGCGCCGCGCGGCACTGTCTACGCAGCGGCGAAATGCACGTCAGCGCGCCGCCGCGCGCACCGCCGCCGCAATTGTCTGCGCCCACATCGTGACCTGCGCGCGCGACTTGCCTTCGACCATGACGCGTATCACCGGCTCGGTGCCGGACGCGCGCAGCAGCACGCGCCCGCTCGCGCCGAGCGCGGCGGCGGCCTTGGCGACCGCCTGTCGCACGCCGCGGTCCGCGCCGAAATCGAACGTTACGCTGCGTGCGCACGTTGACGAGTACCTGCGGATAGAGCTTCACCGCAGCGGCGGCCCTGGCGAGCGGTGGTTTGCTCGCCGCGCAATGCCGCCAGCACCTGCAGCGCCGATACGATGCCGTCGCCGGTGGTGTGCTGGTCGAGACAGATGATGTGCCCCGAATTTTCGCCGCCGAGTTCCCAGCCGCGCGCCTGCATCATCTCGAGCACGTGGCGGTCGCCGACCTTCGCGCGCGCGAACGGAATTTTCAGCCGCGCGAGCGCGTGCTCCATGCCGAGATTGGTCATCTGCGTGCCGACCACACCGCCCTTGAACTGGCGGCGCTGGCGCTTGCGATGGCTGGCGATCACGTACAGCAACTGGTCGCCATCGTAGACCGCGCCTTTGGCATCGACCATCACCAGCCGGTCGCCGTCGCCGTCGAGCGCGATGCCGAGATCGGCGCGCTCGCGCTTGACCGCATCCTGCAAGGCCTGCGGGCTGGTCGCGCCGCACCCCGCGTTGATGTTGAAGCCGTCGGGCTGATTGCCGATGGCCACCACGTCCGCGCCGAGTTCGTGAAACACGTGCGCGGCGATGTGGTAGGTCGCGCCGTGCGCGCTGTCGACCACCAGTTTCAGGCCGTGCAGATCGAGCTGCGCCGGAAACGTGCTCTTGCAGAACTCGATATAGCGCCCGGCCGCATCGTCTATGCGGCGCACCTTGCCGAGTTGCGCCGACGTTTTGCACTTGCAGCGGCCGCGCCAGTTCGGTTTCGATCGCGGTCTCGACGCGGTCCGGCGAGCTTGGCGCCGGCGCCCGAAAAAAACTTGATGCCGTTATCGTCGTACGGATTGTGCGAAGCGCTGATCACGATGCCCGCCGCGAGCCGCAGCGCGCGCGTGAGATAGGCGACCGCCGGCGTCGGCATCGGCCCCACCAAGCAGCACGTCGACGCCGGCCGCGCACAGCCCCGCTTCGAGCGCCGATTCGAGCATGTAGCCGGAAATGCGCGTGTCCTTGCCGATCAGCACCGTGCGGCGCGTCTTCGCCCCTGCCCACGCGCGCGAGCACCGTGCCCGCGGCATAACCCAGCTTCAGCACGAAGTCGGGCGTGATCGGCGCCGCGCCGACCGTGCCGCGTATGCCGTCCGTGCCGAAATATTTTCGGTCATGAGTCATGGCATGGACGCGGGCGAAGTTCAAGCGCCGATCATTCGACGTCGATTCGCCCAATACGCATTATCTTCGCTCATTGCCCGTTTACCGCAGTTAACACCGCCAGTGCATCGCGCGTCGCCGCCACATCGTGCACGCGCACGATACGCGCGCCCTTCTCCACCGCGATCAGCGCCGCCGCGACACTCGCGAACACGCGCTCATTGACCTCGCGGCCCGTGATGCGGCCGAGCATCGCTTTGCGCGACATGCCGGCGAGCACCGTGGCGCCGGTTGCGCCGAAACGATCGAGGTGGCGCAACAGTTCGAGATTATGCTCCAGCGTCTTGCCGAAGCCAAAGCCGGGATCGATGACGATGCGCTCCGGCGCAATGCCGGCGTCGCGCGCAGCGCGCACGCGGCCCGCGAGAAACGCCAGCACCTCGGCCACCACATCGTCATAGCGCGGATCGACCTGCATATCGGCGGGCGTGCCCTGCTTGTGCATCAGGCATACCGCGACGTCGCTTGCGGCAACCGCCTCGAGCGCACCCGGCGCCTGCAGCGCATTGATGTCGTTGATCATGGCCGCGCCGGCGGCGATCGCGTCGCGCATGAATCGCGGGCTTCTGCGTATCGACGGATACCGGCACCGCGCCGCCCGCGAGTGCCTCCAGCACCGGCAGCACGCGCCTGCGTTCTTCCTCGAGCGTGACGCCGGCGGAACCCGGGCGCGTCGACTCGCCGCCGATGTCGATGATGTCGGCGCCTTCGTCGATCAGCTTGCGCGCGCTGCGCGAGTGCCGCCTGCGGTCGTTGCGAACGTCGCCGCCGTCCGAAAACGAATCGGGCGTGATGTTGACTACCCCCATGATGAGGGGGCGCGCGAGCGAAAGCCGGAATTTACCGCACTGGAGATGCATCGAGATGCGTTACGCGAGAGGATGGTGACTCGACAGCAGCGCGAAAGTGCTACGCCTCACCCCTTACGCCTCTCCCGTCACTGCGCGCCGTTGTGGCGCGCTCACGTTCCTTGCGCCGGCGCGGTGGTCGCCGCGGGACTCGGCGGCGGCGCATCTTTCGGCGGCACGCTGGTCGCGGTGGCGACCGGTTTCGGCGGACGCGGCTCGCGGCCTTCCATGATGTCTTTCAACTGGTCGGAATCCATGGTTTCCCATTCGAGCAGCGTTTTCGCCATCTTCTCGACCTTGTCGCGGTTGTCCTCGATGATCTTGCGCGCGACCAGGTACTGCTGATCGATGATGCGGCGCAACTCGGCGTCGACTTTCTGCATCGTCGCTTCCGACATGTTCTTGTGCGTGGTGACCGAGCGGCCGAGAAACACCTCGCCCTCGTTCTCGCCGTACACCATCGGCCCCAGCGCATCCGACATGCCCCATTCGGTGACCATGCGGCGCGCGAGCGTGGTGGCGTTCTGAAAGTCACTGCTCGCCCCGGTCGTCATCTGGCCGAGAAACACTTCTTCCGCAATGCGTCCGCCGAGCGACACCGAGATGTCCTGCAACAGGTGCTCGCGGTCCTTGCCGTGGCGGTCCTGCTCCGGCAGCATCCAGGTGAGGCCGAGCGCGCGCCCGCGCGGGATGATGGTGACCTTGTGCACCGGATCGGCCTTGGGCAGCGTGTACGCGACCACCGCGTGCCCGGCTTCGTGATAGGCGGTGGTGATGCGCTCGTCTTCCGGCATCACCATCGAACGGCGCTCGGCGCCCATGTAAATCTTGTCCTTGGCCTGCTCGAAGTCGTCCATGTCGACGAGGCGCTTATTCTTGCGCGCGGCGAACAACGCCGCTTCGTTGACCAGGTTCGCGAGATCGGCGCCCGACATGCCGGGCGTGCCGCGGCCTATGATGTCGGCCTTGACGTCGGGCGCGACCGGCACTTTGCGCATGTGCACGAGCAGTATCTGCTCGCGGCCGCGAATGTCGGGCAGCGGCACCACGACCTGGCGGTCGAAGCGGCCCGGACGCATCAGCGCCGGATCGAGCACATCCGGGCGGTTGGTCGCGGCGATCACGATGACGCCGGCGGTGCCTTCGAAGCCGTCCATTTCGACCAAGCAGCGCGTTCAACGTCTGCTCGCGCTCGTCGTTGCCGCCGCCGAGACCCGCGCCGCGCTGGCGGCCGACCGCGTCGATTTCATCGATGAACACGATGCACGGCGCATGCTTCTTCGCCTGTTCGAACATGTCGCGCACGCGCGCCGCACCCACGCCGACAAACATCTCGACGAAGTCGGAGCCCGAAATGCTGAAAAACGGGACTTTCGCCTCGCCCGCGATCGCGCGCGCAAGCAGCGTCTTGCCGGTGCCCGGCGAGCCCACCATCAGCACGCCCTTCGGAATGCGGCCGCCGAGTTTCTGGAACTTGCCGGGGTCGCGCAGGAATTCGACCAGTTCCGCCACTTCTTCCTTGGCTTCCTCGCAACCGGCCACGTCGGCAAACGTCACGCTGTTGTTGTTCTCATCCATCATGCGCGCGCGGCTCTTGCCGAACGAGAACGCGCCGCCGCGCCCGCCGCCCTGCATCTGGCGCATGAAAAATATCCAGATGCCGATCAGGAGCAGCATCGGGAACCACGAGATGAAGATATTCATGAGGAACGACTGCTCCTCCTCGGGCTTGGCGTCGATCTTGACGCCCGCCTTCAAGAGGTCGCTCACCATCCACAGGTCGCCGAGCGTGCCCGGGCTGTAGGTCACGTACTTGCGGTTGTCCTGCGACACCCAGCGCACGGTGCGGCCTTCGACCTGCGCCGAAGTCACGCGCCCCTGCTTCACTTCGTCCATGAACTGGGAGTACGGAATGACGCTTTGCGCCGGCCTGCCGGTTGCTGAACTGATTGAACACCGTCATCAGCACGAGTGCGATGACCAGCCAGATTGCCACATTCTTGATCAGATTATTCAACGGTTGCCCTCATGGATTTCGACCCGGTCGAAACGCGTATCTGTTTCAATTCTAAACCCTTTCCGTCCCGAATGTTAGTGCCAGAGCGCCGCGCGCCGGCGCGCGCATCAGCGCGCGACTTTACAGTCTTTGCCCAGGAGGTAGAGTTCATTGCTGCGACCGCGGGACGCCTCGGGCTTGCGCGTCACGACCTGCGTGAAACGGCCGCGCATTTCGCGCAAAAACTCTTGAAATCCAGAACCCTGGAACACTTTGACCAACAGGCCTCCGCCCGGTTTCAAATGTTTTACGGCAAATTCGAGCGCGAGTTCGGCAAGATGCATCGCGCGCGCCTGGTCGCTCAAGCGCGATACCGCTGATATTGGGCGACATATCGCTTAATACAAGGTCTATCGGGCGACCTGCCAGTTCCCGCTCCAGCGCACCCACCACCGCGTCTTCGCGAAAGTCCCCCTGCAGGAAGGTGACGTTGCGCAGCGGCTCCATCGGCAGCAGATCGAGCGCGATTACGCGGCCGCGCGCGCCGAGCTGGCGGCGGCGACCTGCGACCAGCCGCCGGGTGCCGCGCCCAGATCGACCACCACCATGCCCGGCTTCAGCAGCTTGTCGCGCTCGGCGATTTCGATCAGCTTGTAGGCGGCGCGCGAACGATAGCCTTCGGCCTTCGCGCGCTGCACGTAGACGTCGTTGACGTGCTCCATCATCCACTGTTTGCTGGTCTTGGTACGTTTCATCGGTTAGGATGCCGCCATGATTCTCGAACTCACTTCAACCCAGCGCCGCGCGTTGCGCGCCCGTGCCCACGCTCTTGCACCCGGTCGTGATGATCGGCGACGCCGGTCTCACCACCACCGTGCTCAACGAAATCCACCGCAATCTCGCCAGCCACGAACTGATCAAGATCCGCATATTCTCCGACGAACATGCAACGCGCGACCGCTTGCTGGGCGAAATCTGCGCCACGCTGCACGCCGCACCCGTTCAGCATATCGGCAAGATCCTGGTCGTCTATCGACCGCGCCCGGAACAAGCCGTCGCCGCGCCGCAAGAAAAAAACCAAACCGCAGACCGAAGCCGCCCCGCCGCACCAAGCGCAGTTTTCAACACTGAGCGTCGCCTCGAGGCAACCCTCAGCGCGAACTGCGCGCGTGCAACCACACGAGCAGCACGCCCAGCACGCTCTGAATCAGGTACAGCACGCTGGCGACACCGTGCCACGCGGCGAAGCGGTCGCGAAAGACACTTTCCATCACGCCCGCGGGCAACGCCTGATCCTTGAGGCCCGCGAGTATCGGCTGCACGCCGAATTCACCCGCGAGGGTCAGCGCGAGCATGCCGAGCACGATCCAGAATATGCCGTGCTTGAAGCTCGCGCCGCCGAAACGCACCAGGCGAAACAGCAGCAGGTAGATCGCGCAGCCGATCCCGACGTACGCGATCAGCGTGAAGAGCTTGCCGGCGAGCGCGCCGGCCAGCGCGCGGTCCGCCAGCGCGTAGAACAGCGTCGGCGCGACGATATAGCCGATCGCCCACAGGCCGCCGATCCACAGCGTCAGCGCAATTGCATAAATGGCTTCGGTGAGAGCTTTCATCGTGCAGTGAGGCGCACGGCGGGACGTGCGCGTCCGAAATCCGCGCCACGGCATCAACCGCCTCTCGCCGCTCACTCGCCTAGATATATTTCACGTCCAGTATCTCGTATTCGCGCACGCCGCCCGGCGCTTTCACTTCCGCCACGTCGCCCGCATGCTTGCCGATCAGCGCGCGCGCAATCGGCGAACTGATCGAGATCTTGCCGTGCTTGATGTCGGCTTCGTCGTCGCCGACGATCTGATAGGTGACCACCTCGCCGTTGTTCATGTCCTCGAGCTCGATGGTGGCGCCGAACACGCAGCCGCCATCGGCGTCGATCAGCTTGGGATCGATGATCTGCGCGTTGGCGAGCTTGCTTTCGACCTCGGCGATGCGCCCCTCGATGAAGCTCTGCCGCTCCTTGGCCGCCGCATACTCGGCGTTCTCCGACAGGTCGCCGTGCGCGCGCGCCTCCGCGATCGCCGCGATGATGGCGGGCCGCTGCACCGTTTTCAGCTCCTGCAGTTCGGCGCGCAGCTTGTCCGCGCCGAACACCGTCAATGGGGTTTTTGCCATGGTTCATCCGTCCTGTCGTTAGCTGGTTACCGTATCGCTGCCGCGATACGGCGATGCAACCCCTGCACGTCATAGGCAGTCATTTCCCGCGATTGCCGCATGCCCGTGCACGCGGCGCGCGCGCCCGCGAGAGTCGTATATAACGTGATGCGCGCCTGCAGCGCGGCGCGGCGGATCACGTAAGAGTCGCGCACCGCGGTGCGCGTTTCCTCGACGGTGTTCACGATCAGCACGATATCGCCGTTCTTGATCATATCGACCACGTGCGGGCGGCCCTCGGCGACCTTGTTGATCGGCAGCACCGCCAGACCGTCCGCGGCCAGCGCCGCGGCGGTGCCGCGCGTTGCGACGAGCTGGAAACCCAGCGCCACGAGGTCGTGCGCGATCGCCACCGCCGCGGGCTTGTCGGCGTCGCGCACGCTGACGAAAACCTTGCCCGACTCCGGCAGGCGGTCGCCCGCCGCGAGCTGCGATTTCACGAACGCTTCGCCGAAAGTCTCGCCCACCCCCATCACTTCGCCCGTGGATTTCATTTCCGGGCCGAGTATGGTGTCGGCGCCGGGAAACTTGATGAACGGGAACACCGCTTCCTTCACGGAAAAATACGGCGGCAACACCTCCAGCGTGCACTTTTGCGCGGCGAGCGATGTGCCGGTCATGCAGCGCGCGGCGATCTTGGCGAGCGGCAGCCCGGTCGCCTTCGACACGAACGGCACGGTACGCGAGGCGCGCGGATTGACTTCGAGCACGTAAATGACGCCGTTCTGAATCGCGAACTGCACGTTCATCAGGCCCACGACTTTCAGCGCGTGCGCCATCGCGATGGTCTGCGCGCGCATTTCATCCTGGATTTCCGGCGTGAGGCTGAACGGCGGCAGCGAACACGCCGAATCGCCGGAATGCACGCCGGCCTGCTCGATATGCTCCATGATGCCGCCGATCAGCACGTCCTTGCCGTCGCAGATCGCGTCGACGTCGACTTCGGTCGCGTCGTTCAGAAAGCGGTCGAGCAATACCGGCGAATCGTTCGAGACCTTGACCGCTTCGCGCATGTAGCGCTCGAGATCGCTTTGCTCGTGCACGATCTCCATCGCGCGCCCGCCCAGCACGTAAGAGGGCCGCACCACCAGCGGATAGCCGATCTCGGCGGCCAGCGCGAGCGCCTTTTGCGCGCTTCTCGCGGTGCGGTTGGGCGGCTGCCTTAACTTCAGCTTGTTGATCAGCTTCTGGAACCGCTCGCGGTCCTCGGCGATGTCGATCGAGTCCGGCGAAGTGCCGATGATGGGCACGCCGTTGGCTTCCAGATCGCGCGCGAGCTTGAGCGGCGTCTGGCCGCCGTACTGCACGATCACGCCGTACGGCTTCTCGATGTGCACGATTTCGAGCACGTCCTCCAGCGTCAGGGGCTCGAAATACAGCCGGTCGGAGGTGTCGTAATCCGTCGACACCGTTTCCGGATTGCAATTGACCATGATGGTCTCGAAGCCGTCCTCGCGCAGCGCGAGCGCCGCGTGCACGCAGCAGTAATCGAATTCGATGCCCTGGCCGATGCGGTTCGGCCCGCCGCCCAGCACCATGACTTTCTTGCGCGCGGTCGGCTGCGCCTCGCACTCTTCCTCGTAGGTCGAGTACATGTAGGCGGTGTTGGTGGAAAACTCCGCCGCGCAGGTGTCGACGCGCTTGTAAACCGGGCGCACGCCGAGCGCGTGCCGGTGCGCGCGCATCTCGGTTTCGGTCGACTTCATGAGGTAGGCGAGGCGCCGGTCGGAAAAGCCCTTGCGCTTCAATCCGCGCAGGGTCGCCGCGTCGAGCTCCGCGATTTTCCTGTCGTCGAGCTCCATTTCGAGATCGACGATTTCCTTGATCTGCACGAGAAACCAGCGGATCGATCCTGGTGAGCTGAAAAACCTCTTCCAGCGTGAATCCGTTCTCGAACGCGTCGCCGACGTACCAGATGCGCTCCGGCCCCGGCTCGCCGAGTTCCTTTTCTATCGTCTCGCGGTCGGTGGTTTTCTGATTCAGGCCGTCGGCGCCGACCTCGAGCCCGCGCAGCGCTTTCTGGAACGATTCCTGGAAGGTGCGGCCGATCGCCATCACCTCGCCCACCGATTTCATTTGCGTCGTCAGGCGGTCGTTCGCCTGCGGAAATTTTTCGAACGCAAAACGCGGCACCTTGGTCACGACGTAATCGATGGTCGGCTCGAACGAGGCCGGCGTTGCGCCCCCGGTAATGTCGTTGCGCAATTCGTCGAGCGTATAGCCGACCGCCAGCTTGGCGGCGATTTTCGCGATCGGAAAACCGGTGGCCTTGGACGCGAGCGCGGATGATCGCGACACGCGCGGATTCATCTCGATGATGAGCAGCCGCCCGTCGTCGGGATTGATCGCGAACTGCACGTTGGAGCCGCCGGTATCGACGCCGATTTCGCGCAGGCACGCGATCGACGCGTTGCGCATGATCTGGTATTCCTTGTCGGTCAGCGTCTGCGCCGGCGCCACCGTGATCGAATCGCCGGTATGCACGCCCATCGGATCGAGGTTTTCGATCGAGCAGATGATGATGCAGTTGTCCTTGCTTGTCGCGCACCACCTCCATCTCGAACTCTTTCCAGCCGAGCACCGATTCCTCGATCAGCACCTCGCGGGTCGGGCTCGCGTCGAGCCCGCGCTCCACCATGGCGCTGAACTCTTCCTTGTTGTACGCGATGCCGCCGCCAGCACCGCCCAGCGTGAACGACGGACGGATGACGGTCGGAAAACCCACCATGGCCTGCACCTGCAGCGCCTCTTCGAGGCTGTGCGCGATCGCCGAGCGCGCGCTCGCCAGCCCGATCTTCGCCATCGCCGCCTTGAACTTTTCGCGGTCCTCGGCCTTGTCGATCGCTTCCTTCTTCGCGCCTATCATTTCGACGCCGTATTTCTCGAGCACGCCGTGTCGCGCGAGATCGAGCGCGCAATTCAATGCCGTCTGCCCGCCCATCGTCGGCAGCAACGCGTCCGGCCGCTCGATCGCGATCACCTTCTCGACCATCTGCCAGGTGACGGGCTCGATGTAGGTCGCGTCCGCCATGTTGGGATCGGTCATGATCGTCGCCGGGTTCGAATTGACGAGGATCACGCGATAGCCCTCCTCGCGCAACGCCTTGCACGCCTGCGCGCCGGAGTAATCGAATTCGCACGCCTGGCCGATGACGATCGGGCCGGCGCCGATGATCAGGATGCTCTTGATGTCGGTGCGTTTGGGCATGAAATTCTGTAACCGCGAACACCGTGCAGGCAGTTTCATGAAATCGGCTACCGTCGGCGGTTCCCGCCTTGTGTTTTTCCATCATCGTTACAAAGCGATCGAACAAATACCCCACGTCGTGCGGGCCCGGGACTCGCTTCCGGATGCCCCTGGAAACAAAATGCCGGGCGGTCGGTGCGCGCAAAACCCTGCAGCGTGCCGTCGAAAAGCGACTTGTGCGTGACGCGCACGTTCGCGGGCAGCGTCGCGGCGTCGACCGCGAAACCGTGGTTCTGGCTCGTGATCATCACGCGCCCGGTGTCCAGGTCCTGCACCGGGTGGTTCGCGCCATGATGGCCGAACTTCATTTTCAGCGTCCTGGCGCCGCTCGCCAGCCCCAGCAATTGGTGGCCGAGACAAATGCCGAACAACGGGATGCCGGTGGCGACGAGTTCGCGGATCGCGCGGATCGCATAATCGCAGGGTTCCGGATCGCCGGGGCCGTTCGACAGAAAATACGCCGTCCGGTTTCAGCGCAAGCGCGTCCCGCGCCGGGCTTTGCGCGGGTATCACCGTGAGCCGGCAGCCGCGCGCCGCCAGCATGCGCAGAATGTTGCGCTTGATGCCGAAGTCGTAGGCGACCACATGCAACTTCGGCTCTGCCTGCTGGCCGTAGCCGTGTCCGAGCTTCCAGGTCGATTCGGTCCACGCGTAGGGCTTGCACGCAGCTCACGACTTTGGCGAGATCCATGCCGGCCAGCCCGGGAAATGCGCGGGCGCTCTTTAGCGCGGCCTTTTCGTCGACCTTCCCCGCCATCACGCAACCGTCCTGCGCGCCCTTTTCGCGCAGAATGCGCGTCAGCTTGCGCGTGTCGATGTCGGCGATCGCCACCACCTTCTGCTCGCGCAGGTAGGACGCGAGATCCTGCGTGCTGCGCCAGTTGCTGGCCACCTGCGGAAGATCGCGAATCACGAGACCCGCAGCCGCGACCTTGTCCGACTCGACGTCTTCCGGATTGGTGCCGGTATTGCCGATATGCGGATAGGTCAGCGTGACGATCTGCCGGCAGTACGAGGGATCGGTGAGAATTTCCTGATAGCCGGTCATCGCCGTGTTGAACACGACTTCGCCCGCCGACATGCCGGCCGCGCCGATCGACGTGCCGCGAAAAACCGTGCCATCTTTGAGTACAAGGATGGCTGGTTCACGATGCGACACGTTGAACTCCCGGGAGTAGATACGGAAAGCGGGACAGGTCATACGACCCGTCCCGCTTTGAATCGAAGAATTATACGCTAAAGACAGGTCGCCTTCAATTGCCGGCGACATTGAATCAACGTCCTGATTGAACGCCGAAAAACGCGCGGCGCGACACCAAACAACACGCCGGAGAAACGAACGCGCCGCTTAACGCAACCCCAACACGTCCTGCATGTCAAATAAGCCGGTCTTCTTACCTGCAAGGAAACGTGCCGCACGCAGGGCCCCCTGCTGCGTACGTCGAGCGGCTGCGCGGAGCGCACGACGATTTCGACGCGTTCGCCGGGTCCGGCGAACATCACCGTGTGCTCGCCGACGATGTCGCCGCCGCGCACCGACGAAAAACCTATGGTCGACGCCTTGCGCTCGCCGGTCACGCCTTCGCGCCCGTACACCGCGCACTCGTCGAGGTTTCTGCCCAGCGCATTGGCGATGATGCCGCCGATGTGCAGCGCGGTGCCCGATGGCGCATCGACCTTGTGGCGATGATGCGCCTCGATGATTTCAACGTCGTAGCCGTCGTTGAGCACGCGCGCCGCCATGTCGGAAAGCTTGAACACGAGATTGGTGCCCACGCTCATGTTGGGCGCCATCACGATCGCGATATCGCGCGCGGCATCGCGCGATGGATTTTTTCTGCGCGTCGTCAAATCCGGTGGTGCCGATCACCATTTTTACGCCGAGCTTGCGGCACGCCGCAAGGTGCGCGAGCGTGCCTTCCGGGCGCGTGAAATCGATCAGCGCGCCGCATCCGGCGACACTCTTTTCAATATCGGCGCCGATCAACACGCGGCACGGCGCGCCGACGAGTTCGCCGGCATCCTTGCCCAGGCTGGCGCTTCCCGCGACTTCGAGCGCGGCACCCAGTTCAAGATCGGCGCTGCCGAGCACCGCCTCGAGCAAGGCGCGCCCCATGCGTCCCGCGCTTCCCGCCACCGCGATTTTCATGTTCGCCATGTGAACTCCGTTAGAGCGCATAACACAAGGAAACGCGCTCCTAATCAAAAACCGATCTTGTCGAGTATCCTGCCGAAGGTTCCGCCGGTGGCGGGGTCTTTCTTCGCATCATTGGTTGCGGCATCGGTCTTTGCTGCATCCGCCTTGGGCGCGGGCGCCGCGGCCACGCGCTGCGTATCCGCCTTCGCCGCTTCGGGCTTGGCACTTTGCGCAGGCGACGCCGGCATTGCGTCGGCACCTGCGGTCACCGGTTTGCCCCAAGCGGCGGGCGCAATCAATCCGGCGTCCGGTTTCACCGTGGGTGTCGCCGCGACAGGCGGCTTTTCCGGTGGCTTGGCTTCTTCCGGCTTAGACGCAGGCGCCGCGGCGGGGACCGCTGACGCAGGTTTGCCCCAGTCGGCCGGTGCGGCTACACCAACTGGCGGTTTCAATCCAGGCGTCGCCGCGACCGCTGGCTTTTCCGGCGGCTTGGACGCGGGCGCCGGCGTCGCGGCGGTGGGTTTGACGGCCGCAAGTTTGGACGCCGGCTGCGGCGCTCGGAGCCGGCGGCTTGGGCGCGGGTGCGGCAGTGGTCACCGGCGGCTTGGGCACGTTAAGTTCGGGTTCCGCCAACTTTTCTGTCAACACGACGTCGCCTTCAAGACTTGTCAGCTTGTCGCCGTCGAAAATCACGGTCAGCCGGCGCCGCTCGTCCGGTTTGCCCTGGCGCTGCAGGAGATAAACGTAATCCCAGCGATCGGCGTGAAACACGTCAATCACGAGTGGTGAACCCAGCACATAACGCACCTGCGAACGTGTCAGGCCGATTTTCAACTTGCCGACCATTTCCTGCGTGACCACGTTGCCCTGCTGAATGTCGATCCGGTACGGCGAGATGACGGCGGGCAACTGGGGGTTTTGCCTGCATCCCGCGAGCGCGATCGCCGCCAGTAATATCGTGAATATGCGCATTGACTCGATTCCCGGCCCGACGGCCGCCGCGCGCGTGGCGCGTATAGCGTGGATAGAAAAGGCGGTATGATAACGTAGTCATCAGACGTCAGGCGCGCGCGTGAGTTCCCCCACCGACCTCAAGACCATAGGCCTTAAAGCCACCTTGCCGCGGCTGCGCATACTCGAATTGTTCGAAAAAAGCGATGTGCGCCACCTCTCCGCCGAGGAAGTCTACAAAATTCTATTGAAGGAAGGTACCGACACGGGCCTCGCCACCGTCTACCGCGTGCTAACGCAGTTCGAGCAGGCCGGGCTCTTGGTGCGCCATCATTTTGAAAGCGGCAAGGCGGTGTTTGAGCTGAACCGCGGCGGCCACCACGACCACCTGGTGTGCTTGCAATGCGGGCGCGTCGAGGAGTTTTACGACGAAGCGATTGAAAAGCGCCAGCTCGCGGTTGCGCGCGAGCGCGGCTTCGCGATCCACGAGCATTCGCTGCACCTCTACGTCGACTGCACCAAGCCGAACTGCCCGAACAAAGCCAAGAGTTAAGCGGCTTTTGTTCGTCAGCCGTGCCGGAACTCCTCCACCGATTTCGCCAACTGGCCGGTCCTAAGTTTGAGCGCACGCGTCACGGATTTCGTCGCGCCGAAGGTCGGGATGTATGCCGAGTGCTTGCCCGCGCCGCCGATGACCGCGATGATGATGTCCTCCGCATTCTGCACCAGCGGCACCGGCGCATCCCGCCCGGCGGCGGCGTATTTTTCCTTGAACGTGATGCGCAGCCGCCGCTCGATGTTCTCTGTGGAGAACTTGCCGAGCGGCAGATCCGCGTGCGCCTGCAGAAAGCGCTTGGCGTCGGCTTTGCTGTAGCCGTCGTTGGCCACGGTTCTGGCATGCTCCGGCCCCATCACGACCACCGGCTGCGCCGCATAGTAAACGTCGTTCGAACCCGCAATACCCATGGTGCCCGCAATGGTGGTGAGGATGCCTTCGCCGCTGATGCTCTCGTGATCGTTCACGTTGTGCGGACACTCGGCGCCGACCACGGTCACCGTGCTCGCGTCCCGCGCAAATCCGCGCTCGACGTGCAACGGCTCCCACGGACTTGCCGCCTCGTTTTCGGCAACGAGGTAGCTGAACTTCGAGGGCGCGCCGAAAGTCGACATGTCGCCGAGGGTCGGAATCGCGCCGCCGATATTCACGAGCGCCAACCGGATCGCGCGGCCGATGGTCGCGTTGCTGCGCGTGCCCGGCCCGAACGCGTTATGCCCGGAATTGACACCCAGCTCGAGCGCCACCGGTCCGTTCACGATGACGAGCGGCGCGCACAGGTGGGTTGTCGCCTGCACGCCGTAGAGATTGAACGGCTCTTCGCACATGGCCTCGACCGCGAGCATGAACAGCGGAAAATAATTCGGCGCGCAGCCGGCCATCACCGCGTTGGCGGCGAGCCGCAGCGGTGTCGCCGCGCCGAAGCGTGGCGCCATTGTTGCGACCGGTTCGTTCCATGGGCGGTCGCAGTAGGCGAGCATCTGTTCCACGCGCTCCACGGTCGGCGGAACTATCGGCAGTCCGTCGCCCCAGCCGCGCTCCATGTAGAGCCGGTTGATCGCGTCGAAATCGTCGTCCGCGTCTATGCTTGCGTCGCGGTCCTTGAGCAGTTCGGCGAGATCGCTCATTTGGCCTGCTCCTGGATAAGCTTGACGACTTGCGGCACCGCGATGAGCGCGCGGCCCTCGACCTGCTCGAGCGACAAGCCGCCCAGCGGATGCGGGATTTTCACGAGCGGCAGATCCGGCGTGCCAAACACCTTCGCCTGGGTTGCGCCGAGCTTGATGAAAGGATCCGAGCAGATGACGGCAGTGACGAGACCGCGTTTGCGCAATTCAGACATGTCGTGGACACTCCACGACGTGCACGATCCTCAATCGGCCATGGCGCTGACGACGAAGTCAGCCTCCGCCGTAAGCCGGTCGAGTATGTCCTGCGGCGCCGGCAAACTTACGCTCCCCTTGCGGAGCGTAACCACGGAAGCGACCGGCACCAGGGCCTTGACGCCATCGACGATGAACCTCAACAGATGATCGGCGTTGCCCTTGCTGTTGTCGAGTATGCCCAGGCGCAGTCCCCCTGCCGCGAATTTGCGCTGCGCCTTGGCCGCCGCGGTCGCCGGTATCGGCGCTTCCGGCACCACCAGTTTCACTTTGCCGCTCATCGTTCACTCCTTCTTCAAATTCGCTGCGCTTAACATCTCGGCCGCGTGCTTGCGCGTCGTTTCGGTTATCTTGACTCCGCCCAACATGCGCGCAATTTCCTCGACGCGTTCGGCCGCGCCCAGCACGTTGACGCGGCTCGCTACTTTACCGTTGATGGCCGCCTTCGTCACCTGCCATTGGTGGTCGGCCGACGCCGCGACCTGCGGCAGATGCGTCACGCACATCACCTGGTGTGCCGCGCCGAGTTTTTTCAGCATCTGCCCGACAATTTCGGCCACACGCCCGCCGATGCCCGCGTCGACCTCGTCGAAAATGAGCGTGGGCACCTGCGCGATTTCGCTCGCCACGGCCTGAATCGCCAGACTGATGCGCGACAGTTCGCCGCCCGACGCCACTTTCGCCAGCGGGCGGGGCGCCATGCCTTTGTGCGCGGAGACCAGGAATTCTATGTGATCGAGTCCGCTTGAGTTGCCTTCCGCCAGCGCGGTCAACGCAATCTCGAAACTGCCGCCCGCCATCGCCAGCGTTTGCATCGCGACGGTGACTTTCGCGGCAAGCTTCTGCGCCGATTTGCGGCGCGCCATGCCGAGCTTGCGCGCAGCCGCGAGGTATTCCTCGTGCGCCGCCTGCGCGCGCGCGCGCAGAACATCGACATCCAGGCTACCCCCCAGTTGCTGCAGCCGCTCGCGGGCCCGGGCAAGGACGTCCGGCAAGGTTTCGGGCGTCGCGCGGTACTTGCGCGCGCTCGCATGCACGGCGTCCAGGCGTTGCTCGATCTCCTTGAAGCGCGCGGGATCAAGGTCGAGCCGCTGTTGGTAGTCGCGCAGCATGTAGACCGCTTCCTGCGCCTGCGCCTGCGCCGACGCGACGACGTCGATGATGTCCTGCAGGCGCGCGTCAAAAGCGAGCAGGTGTGAGAGGCGCGAGGACACCGCGCTTAACCGCGCAACGCCCGAATCGTCCGCCTCGGACAGCGCATCCATCGCAAACTGCGCGCCTTCGATCAGGCTCTGCGCGTGCGCAAGGCGCGCGTGCTCGGCATTGATTGCCTGCCATTCGTCGGCGCCGAATTTCAACGCGTCGAGTTCGCGCACCAGGCACTCAAGATCCTCGCGCTCCGCCGCGAACGCCGCCGCGTTGGTTTCGAGCTTCGCAAGCTCCCTGTCCATGCCCTGCCAGCGCCGCCACGCGCTGTCGACCGCCTCGGCGGCGTCATTCAGCCCGGCATAGGCGTCGAGCAATCCGCGCTGCGATGGCGCGCGCATGAGCGACTGATGTTCGTGCTGGCCATGAATGTCAACCAGTTGCTCGCCCGCTTCGCGCAACTGCGCCGCCGTCGCGCTCTTCCCGTTGATAAACGCGCGCGAACGCCCGCCGTTGTCGATGACGCGGCGCACGAGGTACGCATCGTCGTCGCCGGCGAGATCGTTGTCGGCGAGCCAGCGCTTGAGCGGCGGCGCGCGCGCGATATCAAACTCGGCGCTGATCTCGGCCTTCGCCGCGCCCTCGCGCACCACCGCCGCGTCGCCACGCGCGCCGAGCACCATCGCCAGCGCATCGATCAGGATCGACTTGCCCGCGCCGGTCTCACCCGTCAGCGCGGTAAATCCCGCGCCGAATTCGAGGTCGATGCGGTCGACGATGACAAAGTCCGTGATGTTCAGAGCGCGCAGCATGGAAAATGCAATGGACAATGGACAATTGAAAATGGACAGCGAACAACGTTAAAGACGCGCAGTGCGCTGCCGCTCGCCGAGCGGCATTGTCCATTGTCAATTGTCAATTGCCAATTAATAGAATTCAGTCCAGTGCAGCTTGGCGCGCAACATGTTGTAATAATCGTGCCCCACCGGGTGCAGCAGGCGTATGGTGTGACCGTAGCGGCGCACCGTCACGCGGTAGTTTTCGCGCAGGTCGAAGTGCGAATGGCTGTCGAAGTGGGCGCGCGATTCGGTATCGCTGTTGACGATGATATCGACCACGCTGTCGCTGCTGATCACGATGGGCCGGCTCGAAAACGTATGCGGACAGATCGGCACCAGCGCCATCGCGGAGAGCGCCGGATGGATGATCGGCCCGCCGGAGGACAGCGCGTACGCGGTTGAGCCCGTGGGCGTCGTGACAATCAGGCCGTCGGCGCGCAGCGCATAGAGAAACTTTTCGTCGATGCGCACTTCAAGTTCGATGATCCCCCCCGCGACCCCCTTCGACACGACGGCCTCGTTAAAAGCGATTACGTCGAACACGCGCTCCTTGGTGTCGAAAACCTGGGCGGCGAGCAGCATGCGCTCTTCGGTTACATAGTGGCCATCGAGTATCGTGCCGATGGTCTCGATCATGGTGTCGAGCGAAATGTCAGTGAGAAAACCCAGACGCCCCTGGTTGATTCCCACCAACGCGACGTCGCAGGGCGCCAGCGTGCGCGCGATATTGAGCATGGTGCCGTCGCCGCCCAGCACGATCGCGAGATCGGCTTCGCGGCCGATGTCCTCGAGGGTCAGCACCGGATAGCGGATGTCCCCAATATGCGATGCGGTGAGCCGGTCGATCAGCACCTTGACGCCGCGCCGCGCGAGGTAATCACCGAGCTTGAGCAGCGGGTCGGCGATTTCCGGACTCTTGTACTTGCCGATGAGGCCGACAGTCCTGAAGGGCGGGTTCATGGCGGCATTATATGGGAAGGGATGAATGAGTGAAGAAGTGAATAAATGAGCGGGCCAACGACGACACGACCGCGCGACTCGGCCCCGCGCCCGCCGGAAAAGGCCGGCGCGCGGGTGCGCGTATGCGCACGTTTGGCCTCGAGCCATTTGGCATGCGCCCGGCATACGCCGGTTTTTTGTGTAGAATGAATTCGTGCATGACGCCCCGACCCTGAACGAACGCGCGCAAACACTGCTCAAAGCGCTGGTCGAACGGTATATCGCCGATGGCCAGCCGGTAGGCTCGCGCGCGCTGTCGCGCGTATCGGGGCTTGACCTCTCGCCGGCGAGCATCCGCAACGTCATGGCCGACCTTGAAGAAATGGGCTTTATCGCGAGCCCGCACACTTCGGCCGGCCGCGTTCCGACGCCGCGCGGCTACCGCTTCTTCGTCGACACCCTGCTCACGATCAAGCCGCTCGATAACGCCGAGATCCACCAGCTGGAAGGCCAGTTGCACACGGAAAGCCGCCAGCGCATCGTGTCGTCGGCATCGCAACTCTTGTCCGATCTCACGCGCTTTGCGGGCGTGGTCATGACGCCGCGCCGCGCCGCCATGTTCCGGCAGATCGAATTCGTGAGCCTCTCCGACAAGCGCATACTCATCATCATCGTGTCGCCCGAAGGCGACGTGCAAAACCGCATATTCACGCTTGACCGCAGCTACACGCCGGCGGAACTCATCGAAGCGGCGAACATGCTCAATCAGCATTACGCCGGCTGCTCGTTCGAGGAAATCCGCCGCCGCATCCACGCCGAATTAAAAGAGCTGCGCGAGAACATGTCGCAACTCATGGCCGCCGCGCTTGAGGTGGGCAGCCAGGCGATCCAGAACGCGTCCGACGAGGTCGTCATCTCGGGCGAACGCAACCTCCTGCAGGTGCACGACCTGTCCGGCAACATGGCAAGCCTGCGCAAGCTCTTCGATCTCTTCGAGCAAAAAACGGGGCTGCTGCAGTTGCTCGACGTATCGAGCCGCGCGCACGGCGTGCAGATCTTCATCGGCGGCGAGTCCGGACTGGTGCCGCTCGATGAATGCAGTATCGTCACGGCGCCCTACAAAGTCGATGGCCGGGTCGTCGGCACGCTCGGCGTGATCGGCCCCACGCGCATGGCCTACGAGCGGGTGATTCCGATCGTCGACATTACCGCCAAGCTCTTGTCGAGTGCGCTGTCGCATAATTAGTGATGAGTAAAGCGTGATGAGTGATCAGTTGGCGGCCAATGGCCGCGCCGCGACTTGCGCCCCGCGCCCCACTCCTCTCGTCTCACCGTAACGCGCCATGCCGCGTTACCTCCCCGAATCCCCGTACACTCACGGCACGCCCTCGCGCGTCGGCATTCTGCTGATCAACCTCGGCACGCCGGAGGCGCCGACGGCGACGGCGGTCCGCTGCTATCTGCGCGAATTTCTGTCCGATCCGCGCGTGGTGGAGATTCCGCGGCCGCTCTGGTGGCCGATACTGAATTTGTTCATCCTGCCGTTCCGGCCCAAGTCTTCGGCGCAGCGCTACGCGCAGATCTGGACCACCGACGGCTCGCCATTGCGCGCGCATACGCAACGCCAGGCCAAGCTGCTGCGCGGCTACCTCGGCGAGCGCATCAAGACGCCGCTCGCCGTTGATTACGCGATGCGCTACGGCGCACCGTCGGTGTCCGCCGCGTTGACCAACCTGAGGCAACAGGGCTGTGACCGCATCCTGGTGCTGCCGCTGTACCCACAATACGCGGCGAGCACGACCGCGAGCGCCCTCGATGCGATAGCCACCGCTTACGCGCGGATGCGCAACCAGCCCGCGCTGCGCAGCGTGCGCGGCTTTCACGACCACCCGGGCTATGTCGCCGCGCTCGCGCAAAGCATCAACGATTACTGGGTCAAGCACGGCCGCCCCGACCACCTCATCATGAGCTTTCACGGCGTGCCGCGCTACACGCTCGACCAAGGCGACCCCTATCACTGTGAATGCCAGTCGACCGGACGGCTCATCGCCGCGGCACTCCAGCTCGCGCCCGACCAGTACACGATTGCGTTTCAATCGCGCTTCGGCCGCGCGGAATGGCTGAAACCCTACACCGCGGACGTGCTGCAGGAATTCGGCCGTGACAAAACCGGGCGCATCGACGTCGTCTGCCCCGGCTTTGTCGCCGATTGCCTCGAAACGCTGGAGGAAATCGCGCTCGAGGGCAAAACGATTTTTCTCACGGCCGGCGGCAAGGACTACCACTACATTGCCTGCCTGAACGAGCGCAATGACTGGATACACGCGCTCGCCGACATCGCCGCCGCCAACCTCTCCGGCTGGGTCGGCGGCGCACCCTCGGCCGACGAGCTTGCACGTTCGCGCGAGCGCGCGTTGGCACTCGGCGCGAAAGCGTAGGACGGCACCTGAAGCTCGTCATCACGTGGGTGATCAACGCGCTGGCGCTGCTCGCGCTGCCCTATATTTTCGACTCGATCCGGGTCGACAGTTTCTACACTGCCCTGATCACCGCGCTGGCGCTGGGCCTCGTCAACGCGCTGATCCGGCCGGTGCTCTTACTGCTGACGCTGCCGATCAATATTCTGATGTTGGGGCTCTTCACGTTCGTGATCAACGGGCTCATGTTCTGGTTTGTGGCGTCGTTCGTGAAGGGCTTCTTCGTTGCCGGTTTCTGGCCGGCCGTGGGCGGCGCTACCGTCTATGGCATCATCAGCTGGGCATTGAGCGTGCTGGTGCTCGGCAACCGGCCCGACCCCGGCCTGTACGTAGTTAGGCGCGTCGACACGCGCTTCCGCCAGGCGCAGGCGCAATCATTATCCGTTGCCGATCAATTTGTTGCACCGGCACTTGAATCGGCTAAGCACGCCCCAATAACTTCCAGACTGAGATTTTGAGGATACCCCATGCAGGACCCGCACCCACTACCGACGCCGGCGGAACCAGGAGAGCCGCAGGCGGTTGCGACCGGTCAGCCGGCGGCCGCTGAAGCAAACGCACCGGAGGTCATGCCCAGCCTGCAAGAACTGCTCAAGCAGGCGGAACTCGCCGCGCAAGAGCACCACGACGCATGGCTGCGCGCCAAGGCCGACGCGGACAACATACGCAAGCGCGCGCAGGCCGACGTCGCCAGCGCGCACAAGTACGCGATCGAAAACTTTTCGACCGAGCTGCTGGCGGTCAGGGACAGCCTGGAAGCCGCGCTCGCCATCAACAACGTCACCGTCGATACCCTGAAAAGCGGCGTCGAATTGACGTTAAAGCAGTTGAATTCGGTATTCGACAGGTTTCGCGTCATCGAAGTAAACCCGGTCGGGCAGAAGTTCGACCCGCACCGCCATCAGGCGATCAGCACCGTCGAAGCGGACGCCGAGCCCAATACAGTCGTGCAGGTATTCCAGAAGGGTTACCTGCTTAATGACCGCGTGATCCGGCCCGCCATGGTCGCGGTGGCAAAATCAAAAGCGCTTGAAAACTGATGAATAACCCCAAGATTCAAAGACAAGTGAACCACCGGGATGCTTTTCAATACTCCCTTGAGGGGTACGCCTTGAACGCCAGGCTTGGGACGTTGGGTGTTGCGGGCGGTCTGCGCGTGCTGGCGGTCAATAATTTCAGTTTAGAGAGGTAGAACATGGCAAAGATTATCGGTATCGATCTGGGAACGACGAACTCGTGCGTGGCGGTCATGGAAAACGGCCAGCCGAAGGTCATTGAAAACTCCGAAGGCGCGCGCACCACGCCCTCGATCGTCGCCTATGCCGAGGACGGGGAGATCCTGGTCGGCGCATCCGCCAAACGGCAGGCGGTCACCAACCCGAAGAACACACTGTACGCGGTGAAGCGGCTGATCGGGCGCCGCTTCGACGAGAAAGAAGTGCAGAAAGACATCGACCTCATGCCGTACAACATCATCAAGGCCGGCAACAACGACGCGTGGGTCGAAGTGCGCGGCAAGAAAATAGCACCCCCCGAAGTTTCGGCCCAGGTGTTGATGAAAATGAAAAAGACCGCCGAGGACTATCTCGGCGAGCCGGTGACCGAGGCGGTGATCACGGTGCCCGCGTATTTCAACGATTCACAGCGCCAGGCGACCAAGGACGCCGGGCGCATCGCGGGTCTCGACGTCAAGCGCATCATCAACGAGCCGACCGCCGCGGCACTCGCCTTCGGCATGGACAAAAAGGAAGGCGACCGCAAGATCGCGGTATATGACCTGGGCGGCGGCACCTTCGACATTTCCATCATCGAGATCGCCGCGGTCGACGGCGAACACCAGTTCGAGGTGATGTCGACCAATGGCGACACCTTTCTGGGCGGCGAGGATTTCGACCAGCGCCTGATGGATTACCTGTGCGATGAATTCAAGAAAGAACAAGGCATCGACCTGAGAAAGGACATGCTGGCACTCCAGCGCCTCAAAGACTCCGCGGAGAAAGCGAAAATCGAACTCTCGAGTTCGCAGCAGACCGAAGTCAACCTGCCGTACATCACGGCGGACGCGTCGGGTCCCAAGCATCTCGCGATCAAGATCACGCGCGCCAAGTTCGAAAGCCTGGTCGAGGAATTGATCGAAAAGACGATCAAGCCGTGCGAGCAGGCGATCAAGGACGCCGGCGTGAAACTCTCGGAAATTTCCGACGTGATACTCGTCGGCGGACAAACGCGCATGCCCAAAGTGCAGGAGAAGGTACGCGACCTATTTGGCAAGGAGCCGCGCAAGGACGTGAACCCGGATGAAGCCGTGGCGGTGGGCGCGTCGATTCAGGGCGGCGTCCTCAAGGGCGATGTGAAAGACGTGCTGCTGCTCGACGTGACGCCGCTGTCGCTGGGCATCGAAACGCTCGGCAGCGTGATGACCAAGTTGATCCAGAAGAACACGACGATACCGACCAAGGCGTCGCAGGTGTTCTCGACCGCCGAGGACAACCAGTCGGCGGTCACCATTCACGTGCTGCAGGGCGAACGCGACGTGGCCGCGGGCAACAAGAGCCTCGGCCAGTTCAACCTGACCGATATCCCGACAGCGCCGCGCGGCATGCCGCAAATCGAAGTCACGTTCGATATCGACGCCAACGGCATCCTGCACGTGTCGGCCAAGGACAAGGCCACCGGCAAGGAGAACAAGATCAAGATTCAGGCGAATTCGGGCCTCAATGAAGACGAAATCCAGCGCATGGTGAAGGACGCGGAGGCGCATGCCGAAGAGGACAAAAAGGCGGTGGAACTCGTCACCGCCCGCAACCAGTGCGACGCGCTCGTGCATTCGGTGAAGAAGTCGCTCACGGAATACGGCGACAAGCTGGCGGCGGATGAAAAGTCCAAGATCGAAGCGGCGTTGAAAGACGCCGAAGACGCACTAAAGAGCGACGACAAGGAAGCCATCGACGCCAAATCGCAGGCGCTGGCCACCGCGTCGCACAAGCTCGCCGAGCAGATGTACGCGAAGGAGCAGGCGGCGCAGCAGGCCGCGGGGGGCGGCGAGGCGAAAGCCGAGACCGGCGCGAAAAAGGACGAAGGCAACGTCGTCGATGCGGAATACGAAGAAGTAAAAGACAAAAAATAATCCGGGGCAACCGCACAGGCGCGAAGGCGCACAGGGAGCAAGCACCATTAAGCGTCCTTGGCGCCGTTTTGCTTGGCGCCTCTGCGTCTTTGCGGTGAAATAAGGCTATGGCAAAAAAAGATTATTACGAAGTACTCGGCGTCAATCGCGATGCGTCTGAAGAGGACATCAAGAAGTCCTATCGCAAGCTCGCGATGAAATTCCATCCGGACCGCAATCCGGACAATCCGAAAGCCGAAGAGCAGTTCAAGGAAGCCAAGCAGGCGTACGAGATTTTGTCGGACGCGGGCAAACGCGCCGCCTATGATCAGTACGGCCACGCCGGGGTCGATCCGTCGGCGGGCGCCGGCGCCGCGGGCATGGGCGGCTTTGCCGACGCCTTCGGCGATATTTTTGGCGATATTTTTGGCGGAGGACGCGGACGTTCCAGCGTCTATCGCGGCGCCGATCTGCGCTACAACCTCGAGATCGGACTCGAGGAGGCAGCACGCGGCACCGAAACCAAGATCCGCATACCGACGCTGGAAGAATGCGCGACCTGCCACGGCACCGGCGCGAAACCCGGCACGCAGCCCGTCAAGTGCACGACCTGCGACGGCCACGGCCAGGTGCGCATGCAGCAGGGGTTTTTCTCGATCCAGCAGACGTGCCCGAAATGTCATGGCAGCGGCAAGATCGTGCAGTCGCCGTGCGTCACGTGCCGCGGCGCGGGACGCTTGAAGCAGCACAAGACGCTGTCGGTCAAAATCCCGTCGGGTGTAGACGAAGGAGACCGCATACGCCTGTCGGGCGAAGGCGAGGCCGGCGTCAACGGCGGCCCGTCCGGGGACCTTTACGTGGTGATCCACCTCAAAGCCCACACGGTGTTCCAGCGCGATCACAACGACCTGCATTGCGAAATGCCGATCAGTTTCACCACCGCGGCGCTCGGCGGCGACATCGAAATCCCGACGCTCGACGGCTACGCCAAAGTCAAGATCCCCGCCGAAACCCAATCCGGCAAGGTATTCCGCTTGCGCGGCAAGGGCATCAAGGGCGTGCGCTCGTCATCGCACGGCGACCTCATGTGCCACGTCGTGGTCGAAACGCCGGTCGACCTCACCTCGCGCCAGCGCGAGCTGCTCGCGGAGCTCGAGGCAATCAACCGCAAGGACGAAGGCAAACACAATCCGCGCGCCAAGTCGTGGATGGAAAAAGTCCGCGAGTTTTTTGATTCGTGACGATGGACTTTTCAGTGCAGGCTAACGTGCCGGCAACGGCGGCACGTTAAGCGCGAAGCGCGACCGGAGCTGCAAGGTCAAGGAATTCTTCGCGGATTAAGCCGGTGCTCTGCCATCAATCAATATCGAGTATCACGTGCCCGATCTTCGCGCCGCGTTCGACGGCGAGATGCGCGTTGATGACGTCCCGCAACGCATAGCGCTCGGCGATTGCAAACTTGGGCTTCGCCTCCTTTAGCCAGCGTGCGATGTCGGCGTGCGCCTGCGCCTTCGCCGCGTCCGGCATCGTGTAAACCAGCACCGGCCTGATCGTTGGATTGAGGTGGAACAGTTTTCCATAGGGCACCCTGGGTTCCATGTCGCCCATCGACGCGTACGATGCAATGCCGCCGTTTGCGCGCAGCACTTGCGAGGTGATGGGCAGGTTGCGGCCGAAATCCACATCGACCACGCGATCAACCCCGCCGGTCTCGGCGCGTATGCGCGCGACGGCATTCTCGCTGCGATAGTTGACGATCACGTCGGCTCCGGCCGCGCGGGCATGCTGGGCCTTGGCCTCCGAACTTACCGTCGTCACCACCTTCGCCCCCGCCCATTTTGCGAGCTGGATCGCATAATGCGCGACCACGCCGGCGCCGCCGGTCACGAGAACCGTCTTGCCGGCGATCGGGCCGTCCGCAAACAGGCAGCGATGCGCGGTCATGACGGGAATGCCGAGGCACGCGCCCTCTGCCCACGCTAACGACTGCGGCAGCGGCACCGCCAGCGCCGAGGGCAGCGCGACGTACTGCGCGCTTGTGCCGTGCGCGCGGTCCCATTGACCATTGAAAACCCATACGCGGTCACCGCCGCGATGCGACGAAACTCCCGCGCCGACGCGATCGATCACGCCGGCGCCGTCGCTGTTCGGAATCAACCGCGGCCAGCGTATGGGCCGGCTGCCCGCGCGCGCCTTCACGTCCGACGGATTGACGGCCGACGCGTAAAGGCGCACGCGCACCTCGCCGGGGGCGGGTAGAGGGTCGGGCAGTTCGCCCACTTTCATGACCTCGGCCGCCGGGCCGTTTTTTTCATACCATGCCGCCAACATATCAATTCCCTTCTAAGGAAACTCTGATTGAGTCCGTTCGTGCCGATGTATAGAAGCACGAGCACCACGCTCACCGGGCAAACCGTTCACCCTTCTATACGTCAGGGCGAACGGTTGCGGAATGAATCAGAGTTTCTCGAATAAAAATGTGTCGCAGATACCTGCCGCGCATTCGCATCGTCACCATGGCCGGCGCCGCCGCGCGGCGCCAGGCGCGCGCTGCGCGCCGTGATTTTCCGGATGAGCTCCGGCCACATCAACATGGTGTCGGCCGCGAACACGGTGTCCGCGTCGGCCGGAATCAGATACCAGCCACCCTGCGCAATCTCGGCCTGCAACTGTCGCGGCGCCCAGCCCGCGTAGCCGGCGTACGCGCGCAGCGCGGTGACTTTCACTTCGGCGGCCACGATTTTCTTCAGCAACGCCGGGTCACCGCTCAGGTACACGTCCCCGAGCACGTGCAGACTGCTCTCGATGCGCGCCGGGCTGCGGACAAGGAATATCACCTGGTTGCGCGCAACCGGCCCGCCGCCGTACAGTTGATCGAATTGCTCCGGCACCGCACCCGCGTCGGGCCATGCTTCGGACAGGCGCGCGCCGGTCGGCCGGTTCAGAATCACGCCGAGCGGCCCGCCGCCGGGCGCGGGCTGGGTGATCAGCACGACGGTTTCGCGGAAGTTGGGATCCAGGAGATCGGGCTTGGCGACGAGCAACACGCCGTTGGCGAGCGGATCTTCGGCGGCGCGCACCCATTCCGCCTGCACCAACACGACGGCCGCCAGTGCAATAACCGGGACTACGCGCCGCAGCATGCTTGCCGCAAGCGGTAACTACTTTACGATCCGCAGGCGAGCGGATCGGTATTGGGCGCGGGGGCGGCCAGCGGCGCGCCGATCGATTCAAGCTTGACGCCGCGGCGCACCGCCGTCATCTCGGCGACGATGGACACCGCGATTTCCGCCGGCGTCTTGCTGCCGATGCGCAATCCGACCGGCCCGCGCAGACGCGCGATCTCGCCGGCGGACAAATCGAAGTCGGCAAGGCGCTTGCGGCGCTTCTCGTTGTTGAGCCGCGAGCCCAGCGCGCCGACGTAGAACGCCGGCGACTTCAACGCTTCGGTGAGCGCCGCATCGTCGAGCTTCGGATCATGCGTCAACGCAACGACCGCGAGATGCGGGTCGGGATTCAATTGCAGCACGGCGTCGTCGGGATAACCGCGCACGAGGGCGGCACCCGGCACGTTCCATTCGGCCGCGTACTCTTCGCGCGGATCGCACACCGTGACCTGGTAGTCGAGCGCCTGCGCCATCTGCGCGAGAAAGCGCGAGGTCTGGCCGGCGCCGATGAGCAGCAAACGCCAGCGCGGGCCGTGAACGCTCTTGAGAGTCTTGCCGTCGAACTCCAGCATGTCCGACCAGCGGCCCGACGCGAGGCGCACGTCGCCCGTTTCCATGTCGAGAAAGCGCGCCACGAGTTCATGACGCTCTATCGTCGCGAGCAGCTCCTTGAACTGTGACTGCGCCCTCACCGGTTCGAGTGCCAACTGCAGCGTGCCGCCGCACGGCAGTCCGAAACGCGCCGCCTGGTCCGCCGTCACGCCATAGGTCACGACTTCGGGCTTGCCGCCCGTCGCCTGCTGCGCTGCCTGAAAAGTCTTAACGCGCTCGATAAGATCGTCCTCGACGCAGCCGCCGGACACCGAGCCGACGACATGCCCGTCATCGCGAATTACCAGCATCGCGCCCACCGGGCGTGGCGCCGAGCCCCACGTCCTGATCACGGTCGCCAGGGTGGCCTTATGTCCGGCGTCCATCCATGCCACGGCAGTTTTCAGAACTTCAGTGTCTACGCTGTCCAATTTAAGCCTTTCCTGCATTTGCCGCGCGCATAGGCCGCGCAACGAGTGGGTCTAGATTAGTGCACGCCCGGCGAGGGGTCAAGCGCGCGCCGCGCGATTGCGCGCGCCACACGCATCGGCTAGCATGAACCATAAAATCACGCCTTAGACGCAGTCCATGCCCGCGCAGCTTGCGGGCTCTACTCGAACCTTTCTTTATTTTCCGCGGGAGGACACCATGAGCATCTCCGTTGCACTCACCGTCAACGGCAAGGCGGTCACGGCCGCTATCGAACCGCGCATGCTGCTCGTGCAACTGCTGCGCGAACACCTGCACCTGACCGGCACGCACGTGGGCTGCGATACCGGCCAGTGCGGCGCGTGCACGGTTCACCTGAATGGCCGGGCGGTCAAATCGTGCAACCTGCTTGCCGCTCAGGCTGAGGGTGCCGAGGTCGTCACCATCGAAGGCATCGCCGCCGCCGACGGCGTACTGCACCCGATGCAGGCCGCGTTCAAGCAGCAGCATGGCTTGCAGTGCGGCTTTTGCACGCCGGGCATGGTGATGACCGCCCTCGATCTGGTGAAAGAGCACCCGGCGCCGTCGGATGCGACCGTGCGCGCCGCGCTCGACGGCAATCTGTGCCGCTGTACCGGTTACCACAATATCGTGAAGGCGGTGCAGTCCGGTGCCGCCGCCATGAAGCCTTAGGAGACGACCATGAACGCACCTGTCATAGGCGTGCGCATCGAACGCAAGGAAGACTACCGTTTTCTCACCGGCGCGGGCACCTACACCGACGACGTGACGCTGCCCGGGCAGACGCACGCGTACTTCCTGCGCTCGCCGCACGCGCACGCGAAGATTAGGCGCATTGATACGTCCAAAGCGCGCGCGGCGCCGGGAGTGGTCGGCGTTTACGTGGGCTCGGACCTGCCCGACAGCGTCGGCGGTTTGCCGTGCGGCTGGCTCATCACCGATGTCAAAGGCCAGCCGATGAAAGAACCGAAACATCCGCTGCTGGCGCAAGGCAAGGTGCGCTACGTCGGGGACCACGTCGCCATGGTCGTCGCGGAAACCATCAATCAGGCGAAGGACGCCGCGGAATTGATCGAAGTCGATTACGACGTGCTGCCCGCGGTCGTCAACGTCGCCGACGCGCGCAAGTCCGGAGCGCCGGTCGTGCATGACATCGCGCCCGACAATACGTGTTACGTGTGGGCGCTCGGCGACAAGGGCGCGGTGGAACAGGCGTTCGCCCACGCCGCGCATGTGACCCGGCTCGAGATCATCAACAACCGGCTCATTCCGAATGCGCTCGAGCCGCGCGCCGCCGTCGCCAGCTTCTCGCGCGGGGACGACAGCTACACGCTGTACGTCACGAGCCAGAATCCGCACGTCGAGCGCCTGCTGATGACCGCATTCGTGCTCGGATTGCCGGAACACAAGGTGCGCGTGATCGCCCCCGACGTCGGCGGCGGCTTCGGCTCCAAGATATATCTGTATGCCGAAGAAACCGTAATGACGTGGGCAAGCAAGAGCGTAAACCGCCCGCTCAAGTGGACCGCCGAGCGCTCCGAATCCTTCCTGTCCGACGCGCACGGCCGCGACCATCTGACCACCGCCGAACTCGCGCTTGACAAGAACGGCAAGTTTCTCGCCATGCGCGTGCATACGACCGCCAACATGGGCGCCTATCTTTCGACGTTCGCTTCCTGCATTCCGACCATCCTCTACGCGACGCTGCTCGCGGGCCAGTACACCACACCCGCGATCTACTGCGAAGTCACGGCGGTCTTTACGAACACGGCACCCGTCGACGCTTATCGCGGCGCCGGGCGTCCGGAAGCGACCTACGTCGTCGAGCGGCTCGTATCTACCGCGGCGCGCGAAATGAAAATCGCCGACGCCGACCTGCGGCGGCGCAATTTCATCACCGAGTTTCCGTATCAAACGCCGGTTGCATTGTGCTACGACACCGGCAATTACGAAGCCACCCTCGCCGCCGCCATCAAGCTCGCGGATGTCGCCGGGTTCGAAGCGCGCAAGCAAGACGCGGAGCGCCGCGGCAAACTGCGCGGCATCGGCTATTCGACCTACATCGAAGCGTGCGGGATCGCGCCGTCGAATGTGGCCGGCGCGCTCGGCGCGCGCGCGGGGCTGTTTGAAGCCGGCGAAGTGCGCGTGCATCCGACCGGCAAGGTCACGGTATTCACCGGCTCGCACAGCCATGGCCAGGGACACGAAACAACGTTCGCGCAAGTCGTGGCGGACCGCCTCGGCATCGCCATCGACGACATCGATATCGTGCACGGCGACACCGGGCGCATCCTGTTCGGCATGGGCACCTACGGCTCGCGCTCGCTCGCGGTGGGCGGCACGGCCATCATGAAAGCGCTCGACAAGGTCGTCGCCAAGGGCAAGAAAATCGCCGCGCACCTGCTGGAAGCCGCGGACACGGACATTGAGTTCAAAGACGGCAAGTTCACGGTCGCCGGCACCGACAAGGAAGTGCCGTTCGCGCAGGTCGCGCTGACCGCCTACGTCCCGCACAATTACCCGCTCGACACGCTTGAACCGGGGCTCAACGAATCGGCGTTCTACGATCCCGCCAACTTCACTTTCCCGGCCGGCAGCCATATCTGCGAAGTCGAGATCGATCCCGACACCGGCTTGACGACGATTGCAAGTTTCACCGCGGTCGATGACTTCGGCAATATCATCAATCCCATGATCGTCGAAGGCCAGGTGCACGGCGGGCTCGCGCAAGGCATCGGCCAGGCGCTGCTCGAAGGCGGCGTATACGATCGCGAATCCGGCCAGCTCATCACCGGCACGTATATGGATTACGCGATGCCGCGCGCCGACGATTTGCCCTCGTTCAAGGTCGCCACCGAAGTTACGGCGTGCACGCACAATCCGCTCGGCGTAAAAGGCTGCGGCGAGGCCGGCGCAATCGGCGCACCGCCCGCGGTCATCAACGCGATAGTCGACGCGCTTTCCCACCTGGGCGTCAGGGACATCGAAATGCCGGCGACTCCGCAACGCGTATGGCAGGCTATCCAGTCGGCGAAGACCAGCCGCAAAAAATAGGAGCACACCATGTATTCATTTGACTATCATCGCCCCGCCAGCATCAAGCAGGCCGCGTCGCTCGCGCGGAAAATCACGGACTCGCGGCTGCTCGCGGGCGGTCAAAGCCTGGTTCCGGCGCTGAAGCTGCGGCTCGCGCGCGCGGCGGCACTCATCGACCTTGGCAATCTGCCCGAACTGCGCGGCATCAGCGTCGTCGGCACCAATCTCGTGGTCGGCGCGCTGACAACCCACGCCGAAGTCGCCGCGTCCAAGCAGGTGCTAGCGTCACTGCCCGTACTCGCCGCAGTTGCGGCCGGCATCGGCGATCGCCAGGTGCGCAACCTGGGAACGCTGGGCGGCGCGCTCGCGAACAACGATCCCGCGGCGGATTACCCGGCCGCGGTGCTCGGGCTGGGTGCAGTGATCGCGACCAACAAACGCGACATTGCCGCCGACAAGTTTTTCAAAAGCATTTACGAAACTGCGCTGCGCCCGGGGGAAATCATCACCGCGGTGTCTTTCCCGCTGGCGAAACGCGCCGCGTACGTGAAATTCCGCCAACCCGCCTCGCGTTTCGCGCTCGTCGGCGTGTGCGTGGCTGACACGGCCGCCGGCGTGCGCGTCGCGGTCACCGGTGCCGCGTCCTGCGTGTTCCGCGCGAAAAAAATGGAAAAAGCACTGACGGCCCGCTTCGCGGCTGACGCACTCGCGCGCGTCAAGGTCCCCGCCGAAAAACTGAACTCCGACTTGCACGCGAGTGCCGAATACCGCTCTTGCCTCATCACCGTGATCGCGCAACGCGCTGTCGAAGCGGCCCGCGCAGAATAATGAGCCGGCAGTCTCACGGGAAACTCCCGGAATCCATCGACGCCACCCTCGCGCTGCTGGCGGGCGCGGATTACGTTGCCGAGCGCAGCCTCGCCACCGCGCTCTATCTCGCGTTGCGCATGGGACGGCCGCTGTTTCTGGAAGGCGCCGCGGGCGTCGGCAAAACGGAAATTGCCAAGGTCGTGGCGGCTGCGCTGGGGCGCAAGCTCGTGCGCCTGCAATGTTACGAAGGACTGGATACCGCATCGGCCGTCTACGAATGGAACTACCCGCAACAGATGATTGCGATCAGGTTGGCGGAAGCAGCGGGGAGTGCTAAGGCAACGCTGGCCAAGGACATTTTTTCAGCCCAGTTCCTGATCAAGCGCCCGCTGCTCCAGGCCCTCGAAGCCGGCGCCAACGGCGCGCCGGTGCTCTTGATCGACGAGCTCGACCGCAGCGACGAGCCGTTCGAAGCGTACCTGCTCGAAGTGCTTGCCGATTTCCAGATCACGATACCCGAGCTAGGCACGCTCACGGCTGCTGATCCGCCCATCGTCGTCATCACGTCGAACCGCACGCGCGAAATTCACGATGCGATCAAGCGGCGCTGTCTGTATCACTGGGTCGATTATCCGGACGCCGCGCGCGAGCTTGAAATCGTCGCGCGCAAGGCGCCGGGCGCGGCGGCAAAACTGTCGCGCGAAGTGGTGGCTTTCGTGCAGAAACTGCGCGGCATCGACCTATTCAAGCTGCCGGGGGTCGCCGAAACCATCGACTGGACGCGCGCGCTCACGACTCTGGATAAGCTCGCGCTTGACGCTGCCACGGTCAACGACACGCTCGGCGTGCTGCTCAAGTACCAGGACGACATCGCCCGCATAAAAGGCAGTGAAGCCGCGCGGATACTGGGCGAGGTGGAGCGTGAACTCGCCGCCGCGTGACGGTGTCTGACGCACTGCCGTGAAAACGCCGTCCTTTCTCAAGAAACTGCTGCGCCACGTCGTGCCGCCGACCGGCGACGCGCGCACAGCCGAGCGCCAGGCGCGCAAAGCGGTCACCGTGTGCCGCGCGCTGCTGTCGGAGCGCGGCGAAGTGTCGGGCGCGGCCCTCGCGCGCGAAGCGCTGGCGGCATACGATGCACTACCCGCGAATGCGTTCAAACCGTTCATCGATCTCGTTGCGGCCGAGTTTTCGCCGGCCCCCGCGTCGATTGCGAGCGCCGCCGCGGCCTATGCACGGGATGCGTCGCCACGCAATCTGATCGCGCTCGCGCGCGCCGTGGAACCGCCGCGCCAGGAATTGATCCGGCGCCTGAACATGGCGCCGGGCGGAACCGCAACGCTCGTCGACCTGCGGCGCCGGTTGCTGCGCGAGTTGAAGTCAAACCCGCACTGGATCGGCGTCGATGCTGACCTGGCACATCTCTTCGGCTCCTGGTTCAACCGCGGCTTCCTGCAGCTCGCACGGATCGACTGGAATACCCCGGCCATCGTCCTCGAGAAACTCATCCTGTACGAAGCAGTGCACGCGATCACGGACTGGAACGACCTGCATCGCCGGCTGGCCGCCGATCGGCGCTGCTTCGCGTTCTTTCACCCGGCCCTGCCCGACGAGCCCCTGATTTTCATCGAAGTCGCGCTGACCGGCGGCATCAGCAATGCGATTTCACCGCTGATCGACCCGCAGTCGGAAGAAACCGATCCGGCGCTTGTGGATTGCGCGATTTTTTACTCGATCACCAACTGCCAGGATGGCTTGCGCGGAATTTCGTTCGGCAACCTCCTGATCAAGCAGGTCGTGCACGAACTGGAACGCGAATTTCCGCGCCTCAGGACCTTTGCCACGCTGTCGCCGGTCCCCGGCTTTCGCGCGTGGCTGGCGGAAGTCATGCGCAAAAATGCGGCCGTCGCGGACCAACTCGCGGACCTGCAGGAAGCCGGTTGGCACGGGGAGACTGCAGTCGCCGCGCGCATGCGGCCGCTGCTGACGAGCCTGTGCGCATGGTATCTGACGATGGCCAAAAGAAGCGGCGAGCCGCTCGATGCCGTCGCCCGCTTCCACCTCGGCAATGGCGCGCGCATGGAACGGCTCAACTGGCTTGCCGACACGTCCACACGCGGGATCGAACAGGCCGCCGGCATGATGGTCAATTACGTGTACCGGCTGGCCGAAGTCGAGCGCAATCACGAGACCTACGTGCACGAACGTGAGGTCGTCGCTTCGCATGCGCTTAAGAAACTCGCGCGCGATTGCGTGCTGTCTGACGACACCAAGTGACGACGGCGATGACACCCGCGGCGCCCGCGGCCGGCAGGCTCGCCGAAAACGTGATGCACTTCGCGCGCGTGCTGCGCGGCGCCGGAATCGAAGTGGGTCCTGACCGCGTGATCAACGCGCTTCACGCGCTTGCGCTCGCAGGCGTCGCCCGCCGCGACGATTTTTACTGGACGCTGGCGGCCGTCTTCCTTAACCGCCGCGAGCAGCAGGCGCTGTTTGACCAGGCGTTTCAGATTTTCTGGCGCGCCCCCGATAGGCTTGCGCGCATCATGCAATTGCTGCTGCCGCGGGTCGAGGGCCGCGGCACGCGCGAGGAGCCCAAGATCGCACCGCGCCTGGCGGAGGCGCTGGCGGGTCCGCGGCGGGCGGCGGGCACGCCAACGGGCGAGCATGGCCGCGAGCTCGACGCCACGTTCACCTGGTCGGGTAACGAACTCTTGCAGCGCAAGGACTTCGAGCAGATGACGCTCGAAGAACTCGCGCAGGCGCGCGCCGCGGTCGCGCAGTTCCGGTTATGGCTGCCGCGGCAGACCACGCGGCGCTGCAAGGTCGACGCGCGCGGCACGCGCATCGACATGCGCGCGAGTGTGCGCGCGGTGCTGCGCGGCGGCGGCGCACTGATGCCGCTCAAGCGCCGGTCGCACACCGAGCGCGACACGCCGCTCGTGGTGCTCGCCGACATTTCCGGATCGATGCAGCGCTACACCCGCGTGCTGCTGCATTTCGTGCACGCCATCGGCGCCGACGACCGCCACGTCCACACGTTTACCTTCGGCACCCGGCTTACCAATATCACGCGCCAGCTCAAGAACCGCGACGTCGACGCGGCACTCGACGCCGCCAGCCGCGCGGCGCCCGACTGGGCGGGCGGCACGCGCATCGGCGCATGCCTCGCCGCGTTCAACCGCGACTGGTCGCGCCGCGTGCTTGCGCAGGGCGCGCGCGTGCTGCTTGTCAGCGACGGGCTAGACCGCGATAATGCGACGGGACTGGCGCACGCGACGGAGCGGCTGCAGAAATCGTGCCGCGAGTTGGTCTGGCTGAATCCGCTATTGCGTTACCGCGGATTCGAGGCGCGCGCAGCGGGCATCAAAGCAATGTTGCCGCACGTAGACAGTTTCCTGCCGGTGCATAATCTGGCGAGCCTAGCCGATCTCGCGCAGGCTCTGCGCCGTCCGGCGCAGTCACGCCGGCGCACTGCCGTCCCCACAATTCTTACTGGAAGCCCATGGAAATCACCGGCGCACAATTGATACCCAAACCGCAGCAGCAGACGTGGGACGCGATCTGCGATCCCGCGGTGCTGCAAGTCTGCATTCCCGGCTGCGAAACGATGGAAAAAATTTCGGATTCCGAATTCCATCTCACGATGGCGGCCAAAGTCGGGCCGGTCAGCGCGAAATTCAAAAGCAAGATCACGCTGACCGACGTCGATGCCCCCAACGCCTACACGCTGATTTTCGAAGGCCAGGGCGGTGTCGCCGGTTTTGCCAAAGGCGAAGCCCGCGTGACGCTCACGCCGTCGGGCGAGCACACCACGCTCTCCTACGCCGCGAAAGCCACCATCGGCGGCAAGCTCGCGCAAGTCGGCTCGCGCCTCGTCGACGGCGTCGCCAAGAAGCTCGCCGAGCAGTTCTTTACCGCGTTCAACCAGCACGTGACCGACAGCGCCGCCTGACTCTCGCGCCGCCGCGGCGAACGCATTGCACGCCGATTTGAAGCGGCGTAAGCTAGCCCGCGAGTTGCCGAGCGTGCGGCCGCCGGGCTGAACAACGATAACAATTGCGTCACCGGCAAGGCACGCGGCATTCGCCCGTCCACCCAAGGAGGCCACGCCATGAAAATCAATCCTCGTCGTCAACGGCAAGCGCGAGTCGGTCGAGGCCGATCCCGCGATGCCGCTCCTCTACGCGCTGCGCGATGATCTGGGACTCAACAATCCGAAATTCGGCTGCGGACGCGCGCAATGCGGCGCGTGCACCGTGCACGTCGACGGCGTGCCGACGCGTTCGTGCGTAACGCCCGTCAGCATGGCCGCGGGCAAGAAAATCACCACGTTGAGCGGCCTCGGCACCGCGGAGAAACCGCATCCGCTGCAAACCGCGTTCATCGCCGAGCAGGTGCCGCAATGCGGCTATTGCCTCAACGGCTGGGTGATGACCGCCGCCGCTTTTCTGCGCGACAACCCGAAGCCGAACGACGCGCAGATACGCTCAGCGCTCGCGGGACTCAAGTGCCGCTGCGGCACGCATATGGCGATTCTGCGCGCGGTGAAGCGCGCCGCCGCGATGACTGCTAAAGGAGAACGCCATGGACCAACTCACCATTTCCCGCCGCGATTTCCTCAAAGCCTCCGGCGCGCTCGTCGTCACGCGTCGCGGTGCCCGGCGCGGTCACCACCGCGTTAAGCCAGAACGCCGGCGGCAAACCGCCGTTGACGCCCGATCAGCTCGATTCGTGGATTGCGGTGCTGCCCGACGGCAACGTCACCGCGTACTTCGGCAAGATGGACATGGGCCAGGGTGTCGATGTCGCCATCGCGCAGATGGTCGCCGAAGAACTCGACGTCGCGTTCGAACGCGTCGAAGTCGTCATGGGCGACACGGCGCTCACGTGCAATCAGGGCGGCGCCTCCGGCAGCACCGGGATTCAGTTCGGCGGCATCGCGCTGCGCAATGCGGCGGCCGAAGCACGGCGCCTGCTGGTCGAGCGCGGCGCGGAGCGGCTGAAGGTGTCGCGCCGACCAGCTGACCGTCGACAACGGCGTGGTCATGGTGCCGGGCGATCCGCAGCAAAAAGTGAGCTACGGCGAACTCATCGGCGGCAAGTATTTCCAGTCGCAAACTCGAATGGAACAAGCAGTACGGCAACCCGCTCGCGGTCAAAGGCAAGGCGCAGCCCAAGAAACCGTCGGAATACAAAGTCGTCGGCAAGAGCTTCCCGCAGAAAATCATCACGGAAAAAGTGATGGGCAGCCTGCAATACATCACCGACGTCAAAGTCAAAGGCATGCTGCACGCGCGCGTGATCCGGCCGCCGAACGCGGGCTGCGGCCCGGTGTCGGTGGACGAAAGCTCGATCAAGAAAATTCGCGGCGCGCGCGTCGTGCGCGACGAGAATTCATCGCGGTGGTCGCCGACCGCGAATGGGACGCCGTGCGCGCCGCCGACGCGCTGAAAGTCACGTGGGCGCCGCCGTGCACGCCCTTCCCCACCATGGAAACGCTGCACGACCATATCCGCAAGGCGAAATCCATCGGCGGCGAGACGCCGATCAAGAACGGCGACGTCGACGCCGCGTTAAAAGGTGCGCAGCGCGTGATCGAAGCCGAATACGAATGGCCGCTGCAATCGCACGCGAGCATGGGCCCCGCCTGCGCGATCGCCGACATCAAAAGCGACAGCGGCATGCTGCTGACCGGTTCGCAAAAACCGCATTACGGCCGCAACGGCTGCTCGAAGTTGACCGGCGTGCCGCTCGACAAGATGCATGCGAAATGGATACCCGGCCCCGGATCGTACGGGCGCAACGACGCGGGCGACGCCGCGCACGATGCCGCGCTCATCTCCAAGATCGTCGGCCGGCCGGTGCGCCTGCAATACATGCGCCACGACGGCACCGCGTGGGACCCGAAGGGCCCTGCCGGAGTGTATCGCGCGCGCGCCGGGCTCGATGCGCAGGGCAACGTCGTTGCTTACGATTTCTTCGCCAAGGGATTCTCGCGCCAGGATGTGCTGCAAATCGAAAACGATCCGAAAGATACGCTCGCCGGGCAAATGACGGGAATCGCGCCGAAGGGCAATATTCTCTTCCAGACGCCGTCGGAGAAATACGAATTCGCCAACAAGCGCTGCGGCTGGGAGTGCATCGGGCCGCTGCTCGATCGCGTGTCGCCCCTGCGCACGGGGCACTTGCGCGATCCGCTCGGCGCGGAAACCCACTTCGCGAGCGAGTCATTCATCGACGAACTCGCGCATGCCACCGGCGCCGACCCGGTCGAGTTCCGCTTGAAATACCTGAAGGACCCGCGCCACATTGCGATCGTCAAAGCCGCTGCGAACAAGGCGGGCTGGACGCCGCGCGCGAACCCCGATCGCGGCAAGGGCGACGTCATGACCGGACGCGGCTTCGCGTACACCGAGCGCAACGGCACGCTGGTCGCGGTCGTCTGCGAAGTCGAGGTCGATCGCAAGAGCGGGCGCGTATGGGCGAAAAAATTCACCGTCGCCCACGATTGCGGCCAGATCATCAATCCGGGCGGATTAAGGAACACGATCGAAGGCAACGTCGTGCAGGCGACTTCGCGCACGCTGTTCGAGGAAGTGCAGTTCGACGCCAACCGCGTGAAAAGCGTCGATTGGGCGAGCTATCCCATACTCGATATCGCGGATGCGCCCGCAGCCATCGATATCGTGCTCATCGACCGGCCCGAGATCGCGCCGTCGGGCGGCGGCGAACCCTCGACCCGCACCGTACCGGCGGCCATCGCGAATGCGATCTTCGATGCGACCGGCGTGCGGCTGCGTAAAGTACCGCTGACACCTGCGCGGATGAAAGAGGCGCTGGGCCGCGCGTAGCGCGAACCGCGCTGTGAAGGGTGAAGAGTGAAGGGTGAAGGGTGAAGAATCCTCTCTCCCCGCTTGCGGGGAGAGGGTTAGGGTGAGGGGTCCACGCGTTCACTCGCCCACCACGCCGCGACCGCCATGACGTGGGGCAGGTTTTTTCTTATCGTTCTGCTGGTCGGCGGCGGCTACCAGGTACTGGCATACGCACAAGGTGCGCGCGCCCGCGGTCGGCGTCACCACGTCGATCGACCGCGAGTGGAGCGCATACGGCCACCGCATCATTCCGCTTGAGAAATTCGATTTTGATGCGCGCGTGCTGCGCGCCGAGCACTACTCGATGGACCGCGAAGCGCAACTCGCACCGGTTGACCTCGCGCTCGGTTGGGGCCCGATGGCCGATCCCTCGGTGGCCGACAAGGTGAGCGTCAGCCAGTCGAGCCGCTACTACTACTGGCGCGTCAGCGAATTTCCGATACCGCGCCGCGAGATCGAAGTCAACAGCGCCAACATGCACATGGTGCCCGCCAACGCCGAAGTCGAACGCACGTTGAAATCCATCAGGCCCGGGCAGCACGTCACGTTTTCGGGTTATCTCATCGAAGCACGCGCGCCCGACGGCTGGCGCTGGAAAAGCTCGCTTACGCGCGAGGACACGGGTCCGGGGGCCTGCGAACTGGTGTGGGTGGAAAGAATTACCGCCAATTAAAGCTTCTTGCCACAGAGGGCACAGAGAGAAACGTAAAACCACGCCGTTGAGCAATATCCATGGCAGGCGCAGAATGGGGCTTTCGAAGCGCGCTTTGTGTCGTCTAAATTGACATCTAATATGAACAAATCGCGACTAACCCGCCAATCCAATACCCGTGTCGTCGTTTTGGCGGTGTTTCATGCAAGACGAGATCCAGCGATCTGGCAAGCACGCGCATAACAACACGTTCCACCGGAGCGCAAAAAGCGCGCGCGTTGATTGTGGACGTGATGCGACATGCATCGCCGAGCATCGCATGAGGACGAAACCACCGTTGATGTCACGGGTTTGGGAACCGCTTGCGAAGGGGATCCTAACAAAGCGTGGGTTCAACTCGTTGATACTGCCTGCAAGACTTTTCGTGAATGTATCGCGCCGATTTCGGCAACCACGAGCGGCATAGGCCGATTGATCGAAGCAAAGTTTGATCGCCTTGTCGACGCTGAAAAGCTACTCGCCACCGATACTATGGTACGAGCGCGAGAGAAAGCGGCAAGAAGCAAGAAAGCCGCTGATGGCAACGTCAGGCCGAATATCGTGATTGCCATATTGGAGGCATCCGCTACTGAAACGGATTCTTTACTGCGGGACCTCTGGTCCAGTCTCCTCGCGCAAGAGATGGTGAACAAGAATGTTCATCCCGATTTTGCGACAATCCTCTCGCGGCTGAGCCCAAGAGAGGCTTACTTTTTAGCGAAAGTTGCGGAAGGTCATCGAGATAAGAATGCCGCGCTGAAAGCCTCAATCGCAAACATCCTTGCACAGACCGTCTCGCTCGGAATCGTAAGTTACGGACCAATCGACACGTTTACGTCGGAGCATCTTGGACATTTGGGTCTCGTCACGCAGCGAGGCACATCGTGGGCCTTGACACATCGGGCCGTGGATTCATGCAAGCTGTGACCAGTCCAACGACCGAGTGATATTGTCGTATAACTCAAGGTGGAACGGACGGGCGCTCGCCGCCGTTCACCAACACGTTGAACTAAACCGCTTACGCGGTGGTGGTCTGAACTTCGCTGTCCGGTGAAGTGATTCAAATCGCAATGGATGAGCAAGCAGAGCGCAGGTGGCGCTCAGGTGTGTCAGCGTTGTTACGCGGGAATGTTCCCGCGTCAACGATCAGGAGACACACATGGGTGCATTGCGCAAACAAATGGAAGCGGACATGGTGCTGCGGGGTCTCGCGTAACCGCCTCGTCAGCCTCGATGATGAAGCGGTCCGCTTCCGCTATAAAGACTACGCTCACGGCAACCAGCGCAAAGTCATGGCGCTCGAACCCACCGAGTTCATCCGCCGCTTTCTCCTGCACATCCTGCCCACCGGCTTCATGCGCATCCGTCACTACGGCCTGCTGGCCAACCGCGCCAAGCGCGAGAAACTCGCACAGGCGCGTGCGGCGCTCGATCAGCCGATCGCAAATCAATCCCCCGCATCCGAAACCGTCGAAGCGTTCTGGCTACGCGTGGCGCAGCTCGATATCCACCAATGTCCGCACTGCAAAGCCGGCCGCATGCGCATCATCGCGCCCATCCACTCATCACGCGCGCGTGCCCCACCATCGCCGCCGCCATGATCCGCACATTCATTACCCCGGCATCCCCCTCCGTGCGTCGGCCTCTCGCCCCGCAGCAACACCGCTCGCCCTATCGCCACGCGTTGACCCTCGTGTGCCCATCTGTCATAGTCGCCCCTGCAGCAACTTCGCCTTTCCAGACCTCGGGGACACCGTATGCGCGTCCGACAGTTCTGCCTGCCGTGCCTCACCGCCAGCGCGCGCCGTGGCGCACACCTTACAAACTCCAAACCGCATCGCCCTGAACCCAGCGGTTCAGTCCAACCGATTTTATCCACCATGCTGTCGCACGGCGGATAAAATCCTATTCGTTGGGCGGCGCGATAAGGTATCTTTATGTGGGAGGCAGCGTGGGCAGCTTGGTATTTGATCCTATCGGGTTATCTATTCATTGGGATCGTTGTGGCGCTCCTTGCCGCGAGTCTCACGTCAAAGCGCGACAGGGCCCGAGGCAAGCCTTGGGCAACGGCCGCAGCCGCGTGGTATCTGGGTGCTCCGATAGTTGTACTTGCGATGGGATGGCTCTCGCAACTCAATAACATGTCGGTCGCACATCAATACCAATCCTTATGCAAAGAGAACTCAATTGACTCCATATCGAGGGTCTCCTCGAATATTGGGGCGATAAAGTTGGAGAACGGTGCGCCGGACGACAAAGCTGCACCAAATATGTTTGCGGCTTTCGGTGGAGTTCATCGCCTGTTCGGTTTTGGTAACAATCCCGGTCTGTATCGCAATGCAGAAGGAACGGGCTTTTCGGGCGCATTTGTTATTCTCAAAGTTCGCGTTACTCATCACATTCCGTACGTGGGAACATTTTACGCTACCGGAATAGATTTGGAGATATTAGATCCTCAAACTCAGCTTCCCATCGCGCGGCGACGCACCTTTACGAACGGCATAGCTGATCAGGCTGCATCTGGTGACTGCACGGACGACAACTTCACGAAGCGAATCTTGATTTTATATTGCGGGCGTTCCAAGGTCACCGTAATGCGCATTAAGTCGCGTTCTTGCACTCTCCGCCCAACATCATGCCGCACGGACGCGCGCGCGAGCGTTTCGCTTTTTCAGTCGCCGTGCCGCGCGCCGGTGAGCGTGGACGTTGAGGCTGTAGAAAAAGTCCCGAAAATTATTTTGAATCACGTCGCAGAAAATGCGGGCTCATAAAACGCGCTATAACGCACGGAAAAGTTGCGGGTGATCACAATGCATTGCCAAATCCCATCAAAAATTGCTGGTGCAAAATGCGGGTGGCTTTTTCTACAGCCTCGTTAGCCCTCAAATTGGAAGGAAGCGCAATGTGGGAAGCTCTCGGTGCCGCAATTCTTTCGAGTTCTCTTACCGTTGCTATTCTCGTGATAGCGGGAAAAGGATGGTTCGAGGCACGCCTCAAGGCGTCAATTGAACACGAATACAAGAAACAGTTCGAGATATTCACGCGAGAGCTCGACAGAAAGGAGAAGGTCGAGCTTGTGGCTGAATTGATGGCCGAGTTTCTGAAAATTCCGAAAGGAGAGAAAGTCGACCGAGATCAAAGGCTACTTCTCACCAAATTATCATTTAAGGCCAGTCTGTGGCTTCCTGGAGAACTCGCCATTGAGTTGTCGAAGCGACTCCAAAACACCAAAGACGCAAAGAGCCCTTTTGAGATCCTTTTGATGGCGCGCAAGTTACTAGTCGGCGATGAGTCGCTTAGCGTCGGGCACATTACTCATTGGACACCTGATCTTGAAGTGCGCGGTGATCCGGTACTGGTGCAAGAAGAAAGATCAGGGCAGCGTCAGCGCATGCACGCTACCGCTGCTTGCGCACGGACGCGCGCGAACTCGCGCGCGCCGGCGAAGCGAAACGTTCGGCTGCGAGTTAAAATTCGGTGGCAACCGAATAAACGACAACTACGGAAGGAGATCGACGTGCAGCTGATCAAGATTCTCGCTGGGGTATTGGGAAGTCTGGCAATTACGTTAGCCGCCAGTCCGGGATTAGCCGCCGACTACCCCACGCCGAAGGAAGGCGATTGGGTGGTGCGCGACTTCCGCTTTCACACCGGCGAAGTGCTGCCCGAACTACGCGTTCACTACACCACGGTGGGCGCGCCAACTGGCGAGCCGGTGCTTCTCCTGCACGGCACGACCGGATCGGGCTCGGGCATGCTCACGCCCGCCTTCGCCGACGAGTTGTTCGGGCCCGGGCAGACGCTGGACGCGAGCCGCTACTACATAATTCTCCCCGACGCCATCGGCCACGGCAAATCGAGCAAGCCTTCGGACGGGCTGCGCACGAAGTTTCCGAGGTACAACTACGAAGACATGGTGGATGCACAGTACCGGCTGCTGAACGAGCACCTGGGCGTGCGCCATCTGCGGCTCGTGCTAGGGAATTCCATGGGCGGCATGGAGACCTGGATCTTCGCCCAGAAATATCCGGGCTACATGGATGCGGCGGTGCCCATGGCGTCGCTGCCTACCGAAATGTCCAGCCGCAACTGGATGATGCGCCGCCTTATTACCGACTCCATCCGCAACGATCCCGACTGGCAGAACGGCAACTACACCAGGCAGCCCCGCAGCGCGCAGGTCGCCTCGGTGTTCTATGGCATCGCCACCAACGGTGGCAACCAGGCGCTCTACAAGGCGGCGCCCACGCGCGAGAAGGCAGACCAATTGTTGAACCAGCGCTTCGCCGCGCGCTTCGCGGCCGACGCCAACGACGTGCTCTACCAATGGGATTCTTCGCGCGACTACAACCCGGCGGCGGGGCTAGAGCGCATCCAAGCCGCGCTGTTGGCGATCAATTCGGCCGACGACGAGCGCAATCCGCCAGAGCTCGGGCTGCTGGATCGCGAGATCAAGCGCGTGAAAAACGGCCGCGTGCTGCTGATACCCGCCAGTGACCAGACGGCGGGCCATGGAACCACCGGCCAAGCGAGATTCTGGAAAACGGAACTGGGGGAGCTTCTGCAAACCGCGCCGCGCGGGGCGAAATAGTCTCGCTCGTCGGGTAGAAGAGGCGTCGATTCGTTGACGATCGCAAAATGTAATCGATGCGCCACGCCGAACTTCAGGTCGAACGGGCGGGCCGCCAGCGCCGCCGGGCAGGAATGCTAGACTACCTCCTCTGATTTTTCCGATACCGCGAGGGACGACACCATGCTGAAAATCTGGGGCCGCATCAATTCGATCAACGTGCAGAAAGTATTGTGGTGCTGCGGCGAACTCGATCTTGCCGTTCGAGCGCATCGACGCGGGGCTGCAGTTCGGCGTCAACAACACGCCCGAGTACAAGGCGAAGAACCCCAACGCGCTGGTGCCGCTGATCGACGACGACGGCTTCATCCTGTGGGAGTCGCAGGCGATCGTGCGCTATCTCGCGCGCAAGCACGGCCTGGGCACGCTGTGCCCGTCGGACGCCCGAGCGTGCGCGGATGCCGACCGCTGGATGGACTGGAACGCGACCACGGTGTGGCCTAACCTGCGGCCGGTATTCTGGAACCTCGTGCGCACGCCGCCCGAGAAGCGCGACATGCCGCTCGTCGCGACGTCGCGCAAGGGGCTCGCCGCGAGCATGGCCATACTCGAAGCGCATCTCGCCGGCCGCCAGTACGTGACCGGCGGCACTTTCACGATGGGCGATATCCCGCTCGGCGTGTCCATCCATCGCTGGTTCAGGATGGATATCGAACGCGAGAACCTGCCCAACTCTCGCCGCCTACTACAAGCGGCTGCAGGCGCGGCCCGCGTTTGCGAAATATGCCGATCTGCCGTTGACCTGAGGCGCGCGCCGCCCACGCCATGCCGTTCAAGAAACTGCTCGCCGCTTTTAAACCGCGTAAAGAGCACGCCGCCGCACCCGTCGAATATCCGCTCGAGACCGAGGACGCGCTAAACCGCCTGCATGGCGCGGCCCCCATCGACGCTCACCTGCGCATCCTGTTTCACGACGTCAAGGTCGGCGCCGACGATTTCGTCGACCTCTATCAACGCTGCCTCGCCCACACCGGCACGCCGGTTACGCCGTTCAACGTCTTTCACCGCTTCCAAAGCCGCCGCGATTTGCTGCAGTATTTTTTCGCGACCCTCGCGCTGCCCGGCGCGCGCGCCGAGTGCGGCGTCTACCGCGGTGCTACCGCGCTGCTGCTCGCGCACGCGTGGCGCAGCCGCGACGCCGCGTTCACGGGCGAAGAGCTCTACCTGATCGACAGCTTCGTCGGCACCAGCGAATCGGGTGAACACGACCTCATCCCGGTGCGCGGCGACGACGGCGCGCCACGGCGCGAGGCGTTTTTTCCCGTTGCGAAAGCGGACATCTCGCCGGAACTCGTGCGCGGATTTTTCGGCGAATTTCCGCAGGTCGGCATCTGCGCGGGCTGGATACCGCAGGTGTTTGCGACGCTGCCCGAGCGCGACTGGGCGTTCGTGCATCTCGACGTGACGCTCTACGCGCCGACGCTCGCCGCGCTCGAGTACTTTTATCCGCGCCTCACCGCGGGCGGCGTCATCGTCTGCGACGGCTCCATCTTCTGCCCGGGCGCGAAAAAAGCGTGGGACGAGTTCTGCGCGCAGCGCGGACTGCCGTTCGTCGTGCTCGGCAACCGCGAATCCATTCTGATCAAAGATGCCCCGGCCTAGCGCCGCGCGCGCCGTTCGCGGCGTAACATAGCGCCGATGCTCGGCAGCCTCCTAAAGCGCCTCTTCAGCTGCGCGTGCGTCTACCACACAGCGGGACGCATCAACTGTCGATGCTCGCTGGATTGAGGAAACGCTGCGTTTGCAGCAACAGGGCGCGCATCACGGAAGTCGTCGCCCGCTGCACGGCTGCGCTCGCGCGCGAACCCGACTCACGTGGACGTCCTGAATCTCGCCGCCGCGGCGCTCCTCAGCCAGGGCCGCACGCAGGACGGCATCCGGCAATTGCGCCGCGCCACGGCCCTGGCGCCATCCGCGAAGGCGCATGCCCACCTCGGCGGCGTCCTCGCCGCGACCGGCGATTTCGACGACGCGATCGCGAGCTATCGCGCAGCAGTCGCCGCCGAACCGGATTTTGCCGACGCGTGGAGCACGCTCGCCGCGCTGCTGAAAGCGCTGGCGCGCTACGACGAGGCGGAAGCTTGCTGCTGCGCCGGGTTGCGCGTCGTGGCCGGTCACGCCGCGCTCAAGCACACGCTGGCCACGGTCTTGTTCGAACAGGGCGCGCGTCGACGATGCCATTGCGACGCTGCGCGAGTCGCTCGCGCTCGCAGCCCGCCAATCCCGCCGCGCACAGCGAGCTGCTGCGCATGCTGAGCTACTCCGATCACGCAGGATCCGGTCGAAATATTCCGCGAACACCGCGCATGGGCCGCGCGCCACGCACGCGCGCTGGAGGACGCGGCCCCGCCCCACCGCAACGATCGCAACCCCGCGCGCCGGCTGCGCGTCGGCTTCGTCTCGCCGTACATCCACAAGCACGCGGTGACGTTTTTTCTTGAGTCCGTCATCGAGCATCACGACCGCGCGCAGCTCGAAATATTTTTGTACGCGGACGTCGCGCGCCCCGACGACTATTCGCAGCGCCTAAAGGCGCACGGCGCGCACTGGCGCGGCACCGTGGGACTCGACCACGCCGAGTTCGCGCAACGGGTGCGCGACGACGCCATCGATATTCTCGTCGACTTAAGCGGGCACACCGCCAACAACCGCCTGCTCGCGTTCGCGCGCAAGCCGGCGCCGGTCCAGGTCAACTGGCTGGGCTTTCCGAGCACCACCGGCATGCCGAGCATGGATTACCGCATTACCGACGCCTGGTGCGATCCGCCGGGCATGACCGAGCATCTGAATTCCGAAAAACTCGTGCGCCTGCCGGATATCTACATGGCGTGGCGGCCGCCCGACGCAACCCCCGCGGTCGCGCCGCTGCCTGCACTGACGAACGGCTATGTCACGTTCGGCACGTTTCACAGCGCGTTCAAGATCACGCCGACGATCGCCGCGCTGTGGGCGCGCATCCTGCAGCGCGTGCCGGGTTCGCGGCTGCGCGTGATGGCGGTGAGCGGAGATCGCCGCCGAACGGCACGTGCGCCAGCTGTTCGCGAGCTGCGGCAATTGCCGGACCACAACTGGAAATCCTGCCGCGCCTCGCGTTCGACGACATATCTGGCGGCGTTTCAGCACGTCGACATCGCGCTCGACACGTTTCCGTATCACGGCGCGACGACGACCTGCTTCTCGCTCTGGATGGGACTCCCGGTGGTCGTGCTGGAAGGAACAACCCACGCGTCGCGCGCCGACGTTTCAATGTTGACGAACGTCGGCCTGCCGCAGCTCGTCGCCAAATCCGGCGATGAATACGTCGACTATCGCGGCGCGGCTCGCGAGCGAATCTGCCGCAGCTAGCCGAACTGCGCGCGAACCTGCGCGGCATGCTGCTGAACTCGCCCATTGCCGACGGCCGCACCTGCGCGCGCAACCTCGAACAGGCGTTTCGCGAAATGTGGGTAACGTGGTGCAGTAAGCACTGATCCTTTCACGATTCACGCGGCAGGCTAATACAGCATGCCGACCACGGCGCCGGTCATGCAGGTTGCCAGCGTGCCTGCAATGATCGATTTCACGCCCAGTGCGACCACTTCGTCGCGGCGCCCCGGCACCATCGTGGCGAGCCCGCCGATCAGGATGCCGAGGCTGCCGATGTTGGCGAACCCGCACAGCGCATAGGTCATGAGCACGCGGCTCCGCAGCGACAGCGCGCCGTCGGGCAGGTGCGCAAGATCGAGGTAGGCGATGAATTCGTTGAGTACCGTCTTGGTGCCGAGCAACGCGCCCGCCGCCGGCGCTTCGCTCCACGGCACGCCGATTAGCCATGCGAGCGGCGCGAGAAGCACGCCCAGCATGCGCTGCAGCGTCACCGGCCTGCCCTCGAACGCGGGCAGCGCTTCGAGCATCAGGTTGGCGAGCGTCACCAGCGCGACCAGCACGATCAGCAGCGCCACGATGTTGAGCAGCAGGCCCAGTCCGTCCAGCGTGCCGCGGGTGATCGCGTCCATGCTGCTCGACGCCTGCTGCGCCGGCACGAGCCGTCCGGACGTCGCCACACCCGTTGACGGGCACCATCAGCACCGAAACCACGATGGCGGCGGGCGCGCTGATGATGGATGCGGTCAGGATATGGCCCAGCGCATCGGGAATCACCGGTCCCAGTATGCTGGCGTAGATCACCATCACCGTGCCGGCAACGCCCGCCATGCCGCAGGTCATGACGATGAAGAGTTCGCCGCGCGACATCTGCGCGAGATACGGCCGGATGAAGAGCGGCGCCTCGACCATGCCGACGAAAATGTTGGCGGCGGTCGACAAGCCGACCGCGCCGCCCACGCCCATCGTCGCTTCGAGCACGCGCGAAATCTGGCGCACTATCCACGGCAGCACGCGCCAGTAAAAGAGCAGCGACGACAGCCGCGCTGATGACGAGAATGATCGGCAACACGCGAAACGCGAGCACGAAGCTCGACCCCGGCCCCGACTCCGCGAACGGCAGCGCCGCGCCGCCGATATAACCGAATACGAACGACGTGCCGGCCGCGGTTGCGCGTTCGAGCGCGAGCAACGCGTCGTTCAACGCCAGGAAAAACGGTTTGAATCACGGCGAGCTTCAGGAGCGCCGCCGCGAATACCAGTTGAAGCAGAACACCCGCGATCACCGTGCGCCACGCCACCACGCGGCGGTTTTCGCTGGCGAGCCACGCCAGCAGGAGCATCGCGATGAATCCGCACGCGCTTTGGAGAGACCGGTGACATGATCAATCGGCACGCGCGTAACGCCGCTAGTTACGGCGCCAGATGCGTGCCCTTGGGTCCGTCTTCGAGGACGATGCCCGCGGCCAGCAGTTCCTTGCGGATGCGGTCGGCCTCGGCGTAGTTCTTCGCCTGCTTGGCCGCAGTGCGCGCGGCGATCTCGCGTCTCGATGCGCTCCGGCGTCCACTCGCCGCTGCCCGGCGCGCCCTGCAGAAATTCGGTCGGCGTGCGCTGCAAAAGCCCCAAGAGCGCCGCCAGGGATTTCAAGCAGGACAGCCGCATCGCGCGACGTGACTGCGATTCGACCTCCGCCGCGAGCTCGAACAGGACCGCCACCGCTTCCGGCGTATTGAAGTCGTCGTTCATCGCGTCGCGAAAACGCGCGGCGGCCGGATTGCTCCAGTCGACCGCGCCGGCTGTCGACGTCGTGCGCCTTCAACGCCGTGTAGAGGCCGCGTCAAGCGCATGCCCGCGCGTCGTCGAGATGCTGGTCGGAATAATTGAGCGGACTGCGATAGTGCGCGCGCAATATGAAGAAACGCACGACTTCGGCGTCGTATTTGGCGAGTATTTCGCGCACGGTGAAAAAATTGCCGAGCGACTTGGACATCTTCTCGTCGTCGACGCGCACGAAACCGTTGTGCAGCCAGTAATTGACGAACGTGCCGCCGTGCGCGCCCTCGGATTGCGCGATCTCGTTCTCGTGGTGCGGAAACTGCAGGTCCTGGCCGCCGCCGTGGATGTCGAAATGCGTGCCGAGCAGCGCGCTCGACATCGCCGAGCATTCGATGTGCCAGCCGGGGCGCCCCTCGCCCCACGGACTGGGCCACGCGGGTTCACCCGGCTTGGAGTGTTTCCACAACACGAAATCGAGCGGGTCGTGCTTGGCCTGCGCGATCTCGACGCGCTCGCCCGCGTTCAGATCATCGAGCGATTTCCCGGACAACTTGCCGTAGCCCGGAAAGTCGCGCACCGAGTAATTGACGTCGCGGTCGGGCGCGACGTAAGCGAGCCCCTTTTGCTCCAGCAGCCGGATTATTTCCTGCATTTGCGGGATGTATTCCGTCGCGCGCGGTTCGAAGTCGGGCTTGATGACGCCGAGCGCCGCGGCATCTTCGCTCATCGCCGCGATGAAACGCGCGGTCAGCGCCTCCATCGGTCTCCTTGTTCTCGGCCGCGCGCTTGATGATTTTGTCGTCGATATCGGTGATATTGCGCACGTAGGTCACGTGAAGGCCCGCGGCACGCAGCCAGCGCGTGATCATGTCGAATACCACCATCACGCGCGCGTGCCCGAGGTGGCAATAGTCGTAAACGGTCATGCCGCAGACGTAAATGCGCGCCTGGCCGGGCACGATAGGCTCGAATTCCTGTTTCTCGCGGGTAAGGGTGTTATAGAGCTTGAGCATGGCGCGGCACTGGTGACACGATGAGCGGCTTTCGTTTACCCGCGATCCCTGGCGGCGGACGGGATACTGCCCGACGGCGGACCAGCCCTAAAGGAGCGCACGCCCCGGCTGAATCCGGTCATGACAAAACACGTGTTTAAATTGACCGACGTTCTTGGTAAAATCTGTTAGATTAGTTGACTAACACGCTGAAATTCCATAAAAGTATAGCACAATGACCTTGAAATCCGCGCCGATCTCGATTGCCCGCGCCGCGCTCCTCGCCAGCGGTTTATGGTTCGCCGCGCTGGCCGGCGCGCAAAGCGACGATTATACGGAAGCGGGCAAACTGTTTCGCGCCGGCCAGCAAGCGCAGGCGCTCGAGCGCGTCGACAATTTTTTGAAGGCGAATCCGAAGGACGCGCGCGGACGGTTTTTGAAGGGCCTGATACTCACCGAGCAGGGCAAGCCTGCCGACGCGATCAGGATTTTTACCGGGCTCACCGAGGATTATCCGGAACTGCCCGAGCCGTACAACAATCTTGCCGTGCTCTACGCATCGCAAGGCCAGTACGACAAGGCGCGCACGGCACTTGAGATGTCGATCCGCACCCACCCGAGTTATGCGACCGCGCACGAAAACCTGGGCGACATCTATGCCAAGATGGCCTCCCAGGCGTACGACAAGGCGCTGCAACTCGACAAAAGCAACACGGCGGCGCAGACCAAGCTCGAGATGATCAAGGAGCTCTTTTCAAGCGGCACGCGCGGGGCCAAGCCGGCCGCGAGCAAAGCTGCACCTACGGTCGCCGCCGCAGTAACCAAGGCCGCGCCGGCAGTGCCGCCAGCCGCCGCGCCAGCAGCCGCCGCGCCCGCGCCTCAGGCCGCCGTCCCGGCACCTGCCGCCAAGCCGGCCGAGCCCGCGAAAGCCGCCGCCGCCAATGATGGCGACGTGCTTAAGACGGTCAGCAACTGGGCCAAAGCGTGGTCGGAGAACGACATCAACGGATATCTCGGCTGCTACGCGGCGGACTTTCAGACTCCGGGGGGAGAGCCGCGCGCGGACTGGGAAGCCGCGCGCAAAGCACGCATCGCCAAGCCCAAGAAAATCGAAGTACGCATCGAGTCGCCCAAAGTGAAATTCACCGACAGCCAGCGTGCGTCCGTCACGTTCCGCCAGAATTACCGCTCGGCGAACCTCAAGGTCGCGAGCACCAAGACCCTGGTACTGGTGAAATCCGGCGACCGCTGGCTGATTCAGCAGGAGCGCGTCGGCAGTTGATGTCTAAGCCCCTAATATGACAACGCGCCATGCCGGCACCGTCAGCCCTTTAGTACGGCTATTGCGACTGAGCGTCGCCGTCGCGTTCACCGTCGGCGCAGTTGACGCTCGAGCGATGGGCAGCCGGCAGGTTGCGCAAAAACCCACCGCGGCGGCCAGCGAGCCGGCGCGGATCGAACCCGAGGCGATGCTGGTCAAGACCTTGATCGAGATCCGCAACAACCGTCCCGATGCGGCGCTCTCCGAAGTCGAACAAGTCATCCACAGCTACCCCAACTTCCGGCTGGCGCACCTGATCAAGGGCGATCTCCTGCTCGCGCGTTCGCGTCCGTTGCGCGAGCTCGGCGAAGCGCCCAACGCGCCGCGCGACCGTATCGAGGAGCTGCGCGACGAGGCGCGCGCGCGGCTTGCGCGCTACCAGTTCGAGCGCCCCGCCGACCGCGTGCCCAAGTATCTATTGCAGCTCGACGCCGAGCAGAAACACGTATTGATCGTCGATACGCGCCAGTCAACGCTTTACGTGTTCGAAAACGACCATGGCGTACCACGCTATCTTGCCGACTACTATGTGAGCAGCGGCAAGAACGGTATCGACAAGACCCGCCAGGGCGACAAGAAAACCCCGCTCGGCGTCTATCACGTGACGGACAACCTGCCGCGCGAAAAGCTCGCCGCGCTCTACGGCGTGGGCGCGTTCCCGATCAGCTATCCGAACGAACTCGACCGCCGCGAAGGCCGCAACGGCAACGGCATCTGGCTGCATGGCGTGCCGCTCGACACCTACAGCCGTCCGCCGCGCGCGAGCGACGGCTGCGTCGTGCTCACCAACCAGGATCTTGAAACGCTCGGCAAGAACCTGCGCATCGGGGTGACGCCGGTCATCATCACCGAGGGTATCGACTGGATCAAGCCGGAAGCGCTCGATGACACGCGCAAGGAGCTCATGGCGAGCGTGGAGAACTGGCGCCGCGACTGGGAAAGCCTCGACACCGAGACTTACCTCAAGCACTACGCGCCGGGATTTTCGACCGGCGCTGCAGGATCTGGCCGCGTGGTCGCAACAGAAGCGGCACGTCAACGCGGCGAAGACTTACATCAAGGTTACGGCTCGATCGCGTCAGCGCGTTCCTGTATCCGGGACGCGACGATCTCGCGGTCGTCAGCTTCGATCAGGATTATGCGAGCAGCAATCTCTCCAACAAGATGAAGAAGCGCCAGTACTGGATTTACGAAAAAGGCGCGCTGGCGCATATCTGTACGAAGGCGGGGCCTGAATCGTAAGTCGTGAATCGTGAATCGGATACGACACTGTTGCAGCTCCCGGCTGTAAACTTTTTTATTATTCTTTGGACGAGTTGAACCCATATGAAAACCAGGCTATTCATGGCGCTTGTCGCGCTGGCAATCAGCACCGTCGCCGGCGGCGGCCAATCCCGAAGTCGAGTTGAAAACCAACATGGGCACCATCACGCTCGAACTCTACCCCGACAAGGCGCCGAAAACGGTCGAGAACTTCCTGCAATACGTGAAGGACGGCCACTTCAAGGGCACGATCTTTCACCGCGTGATCAACGGCTTCATGATCCAGGGCGGCGGCTTTACCACCGACCTCGCGCAGAAGAAAACGCGCGCGCCGGTGCAGAACGAGGCCAACAACGGCCTTAAGAACGACATCGGCACGATCGCGATGGCGCGCACGTCCGACCCGCATTCGGCGACCGCGCAGTTTTTCATCAACCACAAGAACAACGACTTCCTCAACCACAGCGCCCCGACGCCCCAGGGCTGGGGCTATACCGTGTTCGGCAAGGTGATCAAGGGCATGGACGTCGTCAACAAGATCGCCGCCGTCGGAAACCGGCCCCATGGGCCCGTTTCAATCCGACGTCCCGCGCAAACCCGTCGTCATTGAAGACGCGAAAATACTCGCCGCCGACAAGCCGGCCGCCAAATAAGGGAAGCACCATGGTCAAGCTGCACACCAATCACGGCATCATCACGCTCGAACTCGATGCCGCCAAGGCGCCCGTGACGGTCGAGAATTTTCTCGGCTACGTCAAAAGCGGGCACTTCAACAACACGATTTTCCACCGCGTGATCGACGGCTTCATGATCCAGGGCGGCGGCTTCGAGCCCGGCATGAAGCAGAAGCCGACCGGCGCGCAGATCAAGAACGAGGCCGACAACAGGCTGAAGAACGACAAATACACGGTCGCGATGGCGCGCACTTCGGACCCGCATTCGGCCACCGCGCAGTTCTTCATCAATATCGCCGACAACGATTTCCTGAACCACACGGCGCCCAACGCGCAAGGCTGGGGCTATTGCGTGTTCGGCAAAGTCACCGCCGGCGCCGACGTGGTCGACAAGATCAAGGGCGTGAAGACCGGCAATCGCGGCGGACACCAGAACGTGCCGGTCGAAGACGTGATCATCGAGAAAGCGGAAGTGGCCTAGAAGCGAGTGATGAGTAATGGGCAATGGGTGATGAGCTGAGCGGCACCCCGTGGCTCTTCCCATAACCCGTTACTCATTACCCATCGCCAAAAATGCACAGCATTTTTGTTTCCGACCTGCACCTCTGCCCCACCCGTCCCGCAATCAACCAGACGTTCTTTGATTTCCTGCGCGGTCCCGCCGCGCGAGGCCGAAGCGCTCTACATCCTCGGCGACCTCTTCGAGTACTGGGCGGGCGACGACGATGACGATCCGTTCAACGCTGTCGGTGTTGCGTGCGTTGCGCGCGTTGGCCCGCGGCGGGGTGGCGCTGTACCTGATGCACGGCAACCGCGATTTCCTGATCGGCGACGCGTTTACCGCGGCGTGTGACGCGACGCTATTGCCGGACCCGACGCTGATCGACCTCTACGGCACGCGCACGCTGCTGATGCACGGCGACACGTTGTGCACGGACGACGTGCGATACCTCGATTTCCGCGCCAAGGTGCGCGACCCCGCGTGGCAGCATCAGTTCCTCGCGCAAACGCTCGCCAAACGCAAAGAGATCATCGCTGGCCTGCGCAGCGAAAACGCCGCGGAAAAGAAGCTCAAGACCGAAGAAATCATGGATGCGACACCGGCCGGCATCGAAGCCGCCCTGCGCGGCACCACTACCCGCGCCTGATTCACGGCCACACTCACCGGCCGGCACTGCACCCGCATGTCGTCGACGGGCATGCCTGCGAGCGCTGGGTGCTCGCTGATTGGTACACGAGCGGAAGCTATCTGCACTGCGACGCGGCGGGTTGTCGCGCCGTCAACCTGCCGGCGGTGTAGACTCCGCCAACCACTGGTCGGCTGGTAAGGACTGCTATGGATGAAACGGAAGTCGAGCTTTTCAACGACAGCCTGGCACGCTGCCTGCGCGGCGGCCAGTTCTTTCAGCGCTTCTACGAGACTGTTTCTGGCGTTCGTCCGCGGAGGTGCGCGACAAATTCCGCGCCACCGATTTCCGCAAGCAGCGCAGGATGCTGCAGACGTCGTTCTACGTGCTGGTGGAGTATATGACTCTGGGCTGGCCCGAATGCCAGGCCTACCTCGAGCGGATCGCCGCAGCGCACAGCAAGCGCGGCCGCGATATCCCGCCGCATCTTTACGACCTGTGGCTCGACTGCCTGCTGCTCGCGGTGAAGGAACATGACGACATGTACTCGCCAGCCGTGGAGAACGCCTGGCGTTACATGATGGGCGCCGGTATTGGATTTCTGACTGCGCGCTACGACGCCCCCATCGCAGGCGGGTGAGGCAGCGCAATTATCGGTTTACCCGGCGTCGCCTGCGCTACGACGTCAAGTCTCAAGGCCGCGCGCCAAATCGGCCTTGAGGTCGGCGAGGTCCTCGATGCCTATCGACAGCCGGATTAGCGAGTCGGCAATGCCCATCTCGGCGCGGCGCTGCGGCTCCCATCTCCCAATAAATCGTGTGGGCGATCGGAATCGCCAGCGTGCGGTTGTCGCCCAGATGGCTGGATGAAATCACGAGCTTCAAGCGGTTGAGGAAATCGAAGCAGTCGATGCCATCCGCCAGCTCGATGCTCATCAGCGCGCCATAGGTCTTGAAAAGCGCCTTGGCAAGCCGGTGCTGCGGGTGATCTTCGAGACCCGGGTAATACACTCTTGTCACCTTGGGATGCGCGGCCAGGAAGCGCGCGAGTTGCAGCGCATTGTCGGAGCGACTTCTCCATCCGCAGCGCCAATGTTTCGGCGCCGGTCGCGAGGCGGTGCGCAGGTTCGGCCGCCAGCGTGCTGCCCACGTCCCGCAATCCCTTCTTGCGTATCTGCTGTATTCCCCACAGGGCGGGCTTGGCGTTCTTGTAGTTGTCGTAAATGTTCGAAAAGCGCGTCCAGTCGTAGAGGCCGGTGTCGGTCACCGCGCCGCCCAACGCATTGCCGTGACCGCCGATGTACTTGGTCAACGAATTGATGATCGAGGCCGGCCTGGTCTCGCTTCGGCTGGTACAGATAGGGCGACGTCATCGTGTTATCCACGACGTAGAGCAAGCCCGCGCCTGGCGCAAAGCTCGCCGATGCGCGCGAGATCGGCGATCTGGGTGCGCGGGTTGGCGATGGTTTCCACGAATACCAGCCGGGTGTTGGGCCGGATGGCCCGCGCCACGTTTTCCACGTCGGTCGCATCGACGAAGCTGATTTCGCAGCCCAGGGTGTTGAAGGTGCCGAACAGGCTGTTGGTGTTGCCGAACAGGAACGAGCTCGATACGACGTGATCGCCGGCGCGCAGCAGTGCGATGAAAGTGGCGGCAATGGCGGCCATGCCGGTGCTGAAACAGGCGGTGGCAATGCCATCTTCCATCTTGCTGATTTTCGCTTCCAGCGCGGCCGTGGTGGGATTGCCCTGACGGCCGTAGGCATAGCCGGGCAGCTCGCCCTTGAACACCTTCGCCAGATCCCGTGCGTCGGGATAACCGAACGCCACCGCGGTGTGCATCGGCTTGTGCACGGCAAAATGCTCGATCGGTGATTCGAGATCCGAATGCAGGATCGTCGTCGTAAAACCGTTCTTCATGGCAACTTTCCCAATAAAAAAACCCGATCAGCTTGCGCGGACCGGGTTCTGGCTCGCTTTAGCCGTATTTATTTGTCGTCCGGCTCTCACCGGCGGCGCCCGCAAGCTGATCTCAAATCGGCGCAGTTCGAAAGTTACCCGCTCGCGGATAACTTGTCAAATTCACGTTCGGGCCGTAAAGCCCGGCCCCGGAATCGGCGATCGCGATGCCTGCTTCGGTACTCAATGTCGCCGCGGCGGCCCGTGGTCGCTTGCGACTAATCGACGACCTCCAGGTTCAGGTCGAGCTGCGACGCCGCGAACGCGGCCTGCTTGGCGCCGTCGCGACGCTGCGCTTCCACGCCGTCCAGGTATTCCTGCGTCACGTCGCCCGGTGACGTAAATGCCGCTGAAGCACGAGTCCTCGAAGTTTTTCACCTTGCGGATTGACCGAGCGCACGTCGTCGATCAGCGCTGTCGAGATCCTGATAGATCAGCTGATCCGCGCCGATCTCGCGCGCGATTTCCTCGTCGCTGCGGCCGGTCGCGATCAGTTCGTCGCGCGTCGGCATGTCGATGCCGTAGACGTTGGCGAAACGCACCGGCGGCGCCGCGGAGGCGAAGAACACCTTGCGCGCGCCCGCTTCGCGCGCCATCTGCACGATCTCGCGGCTGGTGGTGCCGCGCACGATCGAATCGTCGACCAGCATCACGTTCTTGCCCTTGAATTCCATGCCGATCGCATTGAGTTTCTGGCGCACCGATTTGCGCCGCATCCCCTGCCCCGGCATGATGAAAGTGCGGCCGATGTAGCGGTTCTTGATGAAACCCTCGCGATACGGCAGGTTGAGACGATTGGCGAGCTGCATCGCGGCCGGACGGCTGGAGTCGGGAATCGGGATCACCACGTCGATGTCGAGATGCGAGTAGTCGCGCTTGATCTTGTCGGCGAGGCTCTCGCCCATGCGCAGACGCGTCTCGTACACCGAGATGCCGTCCATCACCGAATCCGGCCGCGCGAGATACACGTACTCGAAAATACACGGATTGAGCGTCGGGTTGAGCGCGCATTGCTGCGCGTAAAAATGACCGTCCTCGTCGATGAAGATCGCTTCGCCGGGCGCGATGTCGCGCACGACTTCGAAACCGAGCGCGTCGAGCGCAACGGACTCCGACGACACGAGGTATTCGGTGCCGTGCTCGGTCTCGAGCTTGCCGTAGACCAGCGGGCGGATGCCGTACGGATCGCGAAACGCGAGCAGGCCGTAGCCCGCGATCATCGCCACCACCGCGTACGCGCCGCGGCAGCGCCGGTGCACGCCCGACACCGCGGCGAAGATCGTCGCCGGATCGAGCTTGTAATTGGCCGCGCCTTCCTGCAATTCGTGCGCGAGCACGTTCAACAGCACTTCGGAATCCGAATTCGTGTTGACGTGCCGCAGGTCCTGGCGAAAGAGATCGCTTTTCAACTGGTCGGTATTGGTGAGGTTGCCGTTGTGTCCCAGCACGATGCCGAACGGCGAATTGACGTAAAACGGCTGCGATTCGGCCGCCGACCACGCCGAGCCGGCGGTCGGGTAGCGCGTGTGCGCGATGCCGCAGGCGCCGAGCAGTGCGCGCATGTTGCGCGTGCGAAACACGTCGCGCACCATGCCGCCGCCCTTGTGCATGTGAAAGGTGGCGCCCTCGGCGGTGACGATGCCGGCGGCGTCCTGGCCGCGGTGCTGCAGCACCAGGAGCCCGTCGTAGAGCACCTGGTTGACCGCGTTTTTCGCCACCACGCCAAGTATGCCGCACATAACAGTCCCTACCCGTAGTTGATGTGCTTCGCCATATCGTCAGGCAGCCAGACTTTAACCCAGTTGGCCAATGTTACCAGCGGTGCGCTGAACATCGCGTGCCGCCACGCCGGTTGCCGCGGCAACGCGGTCAGCCCCGCCAGCAATACCGCGATCATGACTATCGCCAGCCCGCGCACCAGCCCGAACACCGCGCCCAGCGCGCGATCCGCGAAGCCCAGTCCGGCGGTCTTGATCAGACCCGACAGCGCCATCGCCAGCAACGTCATGGCCACCAACACCGCCAGAAACACGCTCAAGAATCCGGCCAGCAACCGCAGGGACGGATTGCGCCAGCGCCGCGGGCAGCAGCGGCGCGACATCGGCCGCAAACATCTGCGCCACCACAAACGCCACGACCCACGAAGCGAGCGACAGGATTTCGCGCACCAGGCCGTGAGATGATGCTCAACAATATCGATATGCCGACGATCGCGATAACCGCGTAATCGAACCAGGTCATTTCGGAATGACGTTGCCGTTCAGTCCCATGCCCTTCAACTTGTCGCGCGCGCTTGTCGGCGTCGGCGCGCGACGCGAACGGGCCCGCACGCACGCGCGTCACGTTGCCCTTGGCCGTCGGCACCACCTCGGTATACGCCTTGACGCCGGTCGCCGCGATCTGGTCGCGCATCTGCTTCGCTTTGTCCGGATCGTTGAGCGCCGCGACCTGCACGACGTAAGCCGCAACGCCCTTGGTGGCGGGCTTCGCTTTTTCCGCGGGTTGCGGCTTTCTCGGCGGCGACGGGCTTGGCGGCCGGTTTGGTCGCCTTGGCGGGCGCGCGGCTTTCAGGGGTGGCGCCGCCTCGGTATCGTTTGCCGGCGGTACCGTCCGACTGCCCGGCTTCGCGGCAGGCGCGCGCGGCCTTGGGCGCGTCGGATTTCGCGGGCGGCGGCGCGGGCGCTTGCGCCGGCGCCGTCACCTCCGGTTTGACTGACGGCTCCGGCGCGGATTTTGCGGCGGGCGCCACCGGCACGATCTTCGACGTAAACGCGCCCGAATTCGGCGACGGAATTCTGATGCTGACGTCCTGGCTGACCGGCTTGGGCTCATGATCGAGCACCATCGGCAGGAACACGGCGATGATGGTTACCAGGGCTATCGCACCGACCAGGCGGCGGCGCGCGCGTTTTCTGAGTTGCAGTTCTTCTGTCGCTAATCGATTTTGCCATGGTCGTCCGGAATCTATGCGCTAAGCCTTACGCTGTCGTTCGCGCATCACCGCCGCAACCGTAAGAAACGATCCGAAAACGACGATTTTATCATTATCGGCCGCCAATTCACAGGCGGCACGCCATGCCGCGGCAACATTGGAAAATTGCGCCGACCGGCGCACTCACGCCGGCGCGCGCCAACTCCGCTGCGAGCTGCGCTGCAGCTCGCGCCGCGCGCACCTTCGGCACTGGCCACCATCCACTGCGTAATGTGCGTGCTTGACCGCGGCCACGACGCCGCCGATATCCTTGTCCTTGAACATCGCGAATACCGCAAGCGTCCTGCCGCCCGCCGGCATGCTGCCCAGATTGGCCGCCAGCGCACGCGCCGCATGCGGATTGTGCGCAACGTCGAGGATCACCTGCGGCCGGCCCGGCAGCACCTGAAAACGCCCCGCCAGCTCCGCCTGCAGCAGACCGCTGCGCAGATCCTGCGCCGTGACCGGCAGACGCTCGCGCACGCTGTCGAGCGCGGCAATGCACGCGGCCGCGTTGCCCAGCTGGAAAGCGCCGCGCAACGCGGGATACGGCAGGCCGTGGCGCTTGCCGCCCGGCCCCCAGTAACGCCACTGGTGGGGCGCGGCAACGTAGCCAAAATCGCGGTCGATCACCGCTAATTCGGCGCCGATGTCGCGCGCATGCTCGACGAGTGTCGCCGGCGGCTCTGCATCGGCGCAGATCGCCGGCCGCCCGGCGCGGAATGATGCCCGCCTTCTCAAAACCGATCGCCTCGCGCGTGGCGCCGAGGTAATCCTGATGATCGAGATCGACGCTCGCGATCAGCGCGCAATCGGCGTCGAACACGTTGACCGCATCGAGCCTGCCGCCCAAGCCCACTTCGAGTATCGCGACCTCGACGCGGGCCTCGGCAAACGCCAGCATCGCCGCCAGCGTGCCGAACTCGAAATACGTGAGCGAGGTGTCGCCGCGCGCGGCTTCTATGCGCTCGAATGCGCGGCACAATACGTCGTCGTCGACTTCCCGGCCGCCGATGCGCACGCGCTCGTTGTAGCGCAGGAGGTGCGGCGAGGTATAGCAGCCGACGCGGTAACCGGCGTGCAGGAGTATGGCCTCGAGCATCGCGCAGCACGAGCCCTTGCCGTTGGTGCCGCCGACGGTGATGATCGCAAACGCCGGGATCGAGCGCCAGCGCCTGCGCCACGCGCGAGACGCGCTCGAGGCCCATCGCGATGGCCTGCGGGTGCAATTGCTCCAGGTAAGCCAGCCACTGCGCGAGCGTGCGCTGCGGAGTTTTGTCCACGGCGCAATGGCAGACCGGTAAGCTACGATCAGGCTGCCGCGGGCAGCTTGAGCAGCAGCGTGATCACGCTCGCCAGCTTGTCGCGCATTTCGCGCCGGTCGACGATCAGATCGATCGCGCCGTGCTGGAGCAGGAATTCCGAGCGCTGAAAGCCTTCCGGCAGCGTTTCGCGCACGGTCTGCTCGATCACGCGCGGCCCGGCAAAGCCGATCAGCGCATTCGGCTCCGCCAACACGACGTCGCCGATCAGCGCGAAGCTCGCCGACACGCCGCCCATGGTCGGATCGGTCAGCACCGATATGAACGGCAGTCGCTCGGCGCCCAGTTGGGTCAGCGCGGCGCAGGTTTTCGACATCTGCATCAGCGACAGCAGCCCTTCCTGCATGCGCGCGCCGCCGCTGGCCGTAAAACACACGAACGGCAGCTTCTGCTCGAGGCACACCTGCACGCCGCGCACGAAGCGCTCGCCGACCACCGAGCCCATCGAGCCGCCGAGGAATTTGAATTCGAACGCCGCGACGACCAGCGGAATGGTCTTGATGCTGCCCTGCATGACGATCAGCGCATCGTCTTCCTCGGTGTCCTTGCGCGCCTCGTCGAGACGCTCGCGTATAGCGCCGGCTGTCCTTGAACTTGAGCGTGTCGACCGGCAGCACTTCGTAGCCGATCTCGTAGCGGCCTTCGGGATCGAGCAGGCAATCCAGACGCTCGCGCGCCGACAGCCGGTTGTGGTGGTTGCACTTCGGACATACGTACAGGTTCTTTTCGAGATCGGTGCGATAGAGCACCGCCTCGCACGCGTCGCACTTGCTCCACAGCCCTTCGGGAACGTTCTTTTTCGGGCTGCCGCCGTCGCGGTTGATCTTGGGCGGCAGGAGTTTCTTCAACCAGCTCATGGCGTTAGCCTTTTAGCGGTCGAGCGCACTGCGGATATCCTTAACCAGAATCGATATATTGTCCAGTACGCATTCGCGCGCGCTCGATTCAATCTCCTGCACCAGCCGGCTGCCGATGACCACCGCATCCGCGACCTGCGCGACCGCCCTGCGCGGTTTGCGCGTCGCGTATGCCGAAGCCGACGCCGATCGGCAGCTTGATGTGGGCGCGGATTTCCGGCAGCTTTGCGCGCCACCTCGCCGATATCGAGATTCGCCGCGCCGGTCACGCCGCGCAACGATACGTAGTAAACGTAGCCGCGCGCGTAGCGCGCGACTTCCTTGATGCGCGACTCGGTCGAGGTCGGCGACAGCAGGAATATCGCGTCGATATCGCGCGCGGCGAGCAATCCGGCCAAGCGGTCGGCTTCCTGCGGCGGATAGTCGACCACCAGCACGCCGTCGACACCCGCGGCGCGCGCGGCATCGGCGAATTTTTCGTAGCCCATCGCCTCGATCGGATTGGCATAACCCATGAGCACCACGGGCGTAGCGCCGTTGGTCTGCCGGAATTCGGCGACGAAATCGAGCACGTGCTTGAGCGACGTGCCGTGCTTCAGCGCGCGCTCGCTCGAGCGCTGTATGGTCGGGCCGTCCGCCATCGGGTCGGAAAACGGCACGCCCAGTTCGATCACGTCGGCGCCCGCCGCCGCCAGCGCGTGCATCAGCGGCACCGCCATGGCCGGGTCGGGATCGCCGGCGGTGATGAAGGGGATCAGCGCCTTGCGGTTTTGCTTCTCGAGCGCGGCGAAGGTGGCGGCGATTCGCGACATCAGCGGGTACCACGAAGCGTGAGGCATGAGGGGAGACGGGTGAGGAGCAGGCGCGGGACGCATCGATCGCGCTTTCGCCTCTCGCCTGCGACTCACGCCTTGCCTGGTTTCGCATCGCCTCACGCCTCACTAGAATTTCAGGCCGGACTTCTCGGCCACCGTGTGCATGTCCTTGTCGCCGCGGCCCGACAGATTGACGAGCAGGATCTGGTCGCTCTTCATGCGCGGCGCCATTTTCGCCGCGTACGCGAGCGCATGGCTCGATTCGAGCGCCGGAATGATGCCTTCGAGCCGGCACAGGTTGTGAAACGCCTCCAGCGCTTCGTCGTCGGTCACCGCGACGTATTCGGCGCGGCCGCTGTCCTTCAGCCACGCGTGCTCGGGCCCGACGCCCGGATAATCGAGCCCGGCGGAGATCGAGTGCGTCTCGATGATCTGGCCGTTGTCGTCCTGCATCAGGTAGGTGCGGTTGCCGTGCAGCACGCCGGGCTTGCCCGCGCACAGCGTCGCCGCATGCTTGCCGGTCTCGAGCCCGTGGCCGGCGGCCTCGACGCCGACCAGCCGCACGCTCTTCGTCCGCGATATACGGATAGAACAAGTCCCATCGCGTTGGAGCCGCCGCCGACGCACGCAAGCACCGCATCGGGCTGGCGGCCCGCCATTTCCAGCATTTGCTGCTTCGCCTCGATGCCGATCACCGACTGGAAGTCGCGCACCATCATCGGATACGGATGCGGGCCGGCGACGGTGCCGATGATGTAAAACGTGTCGTTGACATTGGTGACCCAGTCGCGCATCGCCTCGTTGAGCGCATCTTTCAGCGTCTTCGAGCCGGATTCGACCGGCACCACGCTCGCGCCCAGCAGCTTCATGCGATAGACGTTCTGCGCCTGGCGCTTGATGTCCTCGGAACCCATGTAGACCACGCACTTCATGCCGTAGCGCGCGGCGACGGTGGCCGTCGCGACGCCGTGCTGGCCCGCGCCGGTCTCGGCGATCACGCGCGGCTTGCCCATGCGCTTGGCGAGCAGCGCCTGGCCGACCGTGTTGTTGATCTTGTGCGCGCCGGTGTGATTCAGATCCTCGCGCTTCAGATAAACCTGCGCGCCGCCGAAATGCTCGGACCAGCGCTTGGCGTGATAGACGGGGCTCGGCCGGCCGACGTAGTGCTTGAGTTCGTATTCGAACTCGGCGCGGAATGCCGGATCGTCGCGGTAATGCGCATACTCGGCCTTCAGCTGATCGAGCGCCTGGATCAGCGTTTCGGCGACGAACACGCCGCCGTACGGACCGAAATGTCCGCGGTCGTCGGGCAGGTCATACATCTGCACTGCGCACCTCTTTCATGAATGCCGCGATTTTTTGCGGGTCCTTGATGCCGGGACTCGCTTCGACGCCCGAACTGACGTCGACCGCCCACGGCGCGACAGCGGCGTATCGCCGCGGCAACGTTGGCGGGATTCAAGCCCGCCCGACAGGATCACCGGCAGCGGCAGGTCGCGCGGAATCAGGCTCCAGTCAAAGGCGGTGCCGGTGCCGCCGTGCGTGCCATCGACGTACGCATCGAGCAGCAATCCGCGCGCGGCGCGGTAACGTTGCGCGTATTGTAGCAAATCGACCCCCGCTTTGACGCGCACCGCCTTGATGTAGGGCGTGCCGAATTGCGCGCAGAATTCGGGCGGCTCTTCGCCGTGAAACTGCAGCAGGTCGAGCCGCACGTGCTCGAGCACGCTTTCGACCTCGCTCGCCGCCGGATTGACGAACAACCCGACCGCCGTGACGAACGGCGGCAATGCTTTCACGAGTTCTGCCGCGCGCGCGGCGTCGATATTGCGCGGACTCTTCGGCATAAAACACGAAGCCGAGCGCGTGCGCGCCGAGACGCACTGCCGCCTGCGCGTCCTGCGCCCGCGTGATGCCGCAAATTTTGACTGCTGTCGCCATGGCTTCGGTCAATTCTCGTCAAACCACGCCCGCCGTGCGGGCGGCGGCAATCCCCACTTCGCATCATAGCTCACGTGCGCGAGATAGAGTCCCGCGGCGTCCAGCGTCGGCGCCGCCAGCGCGCGATCGCGGCTTGCCAGCACGTCGCCGATCCACGCCGGATCGTGATTGCCTTTGCCCACGTAGACGAGGCTGCCGACGATATTGCGCACCATGTGATGCAGGAACGCATTGGCGGCCAGTTCGAACACGACATAGTCGCCGCGCTGCTGGATGTCCAGCGCGCCGCAGATCGCGCACCGGCGATTTGGCCTGGCACTCGGACGAGCGAAATGCGCTGAAATCATGTTCGCCCAGCAGATGCGGCGCGGCTTCGCGCATGCGCGCAACATCGAGCGGCGCATGCAGCCAGGCGACCCGCCCCTGATTCAACGCAGGTCGCACCGGATGGTTCAGCAGCACATAGCGGTAACAGCGCTCCAACGCGCGAATAGCGCGCATTGAATTCCGCCGCCACCGGCCGCATCCACGTCACCGCCGCACTCGCCGGCAACAAGGCATTGACGCCGCGCACCCACGCCGAATCGGGACGCGCGGCCGCAGAATCGAAATGCACCACTTGCGCCAGCGCGTGCACGCCGGCGTCGGTGCGTCCGGCGCATATCGTCGCGATCTTCTCGCCTGCGATCTGCGACAAGCGCGCGCTCGAGCGCGTCCTGCACCGCGCACCCCGAGGGCTGCGTCTGCCAGCCGCAAAACGCGCTGCCGTTGTACTCGATGCCGAGCGCGATTCTCATCGCAGGTTACCAACCTCCAAAACAAAACTGGCCGCACCGTAGCGCAGCCAGTCCATGTCGTTGCGCGGGAAAACCGGCGCATTGCTCGCGCCGGTCGCCCACCGCGTTGCGTCAACCGAGAGTATCGAGCAGCTGTTTCGCCTCCGCCTGCTGCGCCGCGTCGCCCTCCTTGATGACCTCCTGCAGGATTTCACGCGCGCCGTCCTTGTCGCCCATTTCCTGATACGCCTTGGCGAGATCGAATTTCGTCTGCACGTCGTACCAATGATCGTCCTTGGCGCCGCCGGCGGCGGCAGCGTCCGCGGGCGCATCGTCGAGATTGAGGCTGATATCGTCAAGCTTGAGCGGCGGCGACAGCGTATCGAGATCATCCGACGCCGGCGCCCGCGGGCTTGGTCACCGCGGCAACGCCGAGATCGAAGTCCATGTTCAGGCCCGCGGCCTTGTCCTGATTTTCCGGGGTGATGGCGATCGTGCTGTCGTGTTTTCCGCCGCTCGGGCGCCGTTGCCGGGAGCATCAAAATTAAAATCGATTGCGCTGACCATCGGTGCCGCAGAGTCTCCGGTCACGCTGGCCTTTGCCTTGTCCGCGCCTGGGACGCCGGCATTAAGATCCGGATCGCGCGCCGAATCCGCGCCGCCGGCCGGTTCAAGGTAAAGTCGGGCGCAGCGCCGCGCCGCGGCTGCGAGCGGTCCGCGACGCGGAGTCCATGGTGACGTCGATGAAATCCGCTGATCGCTATCGCTTGGCGCTGCCGACATGCCCGCGAGTTCTCCGGGCCGCATCATCATCGTTTTCTCGAGCGTTGCCGCTATCCAGCACCAAATCGGTGGCGGCACGTTTGCCGGCGCCTGGCGCCAACTCAAGATCGAAATCAAGATCGGTTGCGGCCGCCGCGGGCGCCGCAACCGCCGGCGGCGCCGACTTGCCGGCTTCGTAGAGCGGATTCTCGGGATCGAAAGCGTAGCCCATCCCTGCCGCATTAAGCCAGTTGCTCGCCCGCGCCCGCGGTTTGCGTATGCAGATCGCGGGCGATCTTTTCGAATTCCGCCTTGTCCTTGCGCGCGGCATAAATCTGCAGCAACTTGAGCTTGCGCTTCCTCATGTTGCGGATTTTTCGCGATCGCTTCTTTCAGCACTTCCTCCGCCTGCGCATCGCGACCGAAGTTCAGGTAAAGATCGGCTTCCGCCAGCGGGTCGACATCGTCGCCGCCCGCAACCGGGCGCCGCCATCGCGCAGCTCGCGGGCGCCGTCGCAGCCTTGCGAGCGTGGGCGCGGTTTTTCTGACTTCTCCGCCGGTCATCATCCGCAGCCTGCGCGCGTCGACGGCGCATGAGCCAATAGGCGCCGCCGCCGATCACCAGCAAGTCCGCCCAGCCCGCCGCCAAGATAAACGGGATCCGTGGCCGCGCTGATTAGCTGATCCACCAGACTGGGCTCCGCGACGGGCGGCGGCGGCGCGACGACCTTGGGTTTGGGTTTGGGCTGAGGTGCCTGCTCCGCTTTCGGCGCTTCGGCCTTGGGCGCCTCGGCTTTGGGCGCTTCGGCTTTCGGCGGCTCGACGGCGGGCGGCACCGATTTTTGCTCACCCTTGGCTGCTTCGGCCGGCGCCTTGGCGACGTCCTTCGGCGGCTCGACCTTCGCTGCGTCTGCCTTCGGCGGCTCCGCTTTCGCGGGCGGCGACGCTTCGCCGGCTCGGCTTTTGCGGGCGATTCGGCCTTCGCCGGCGGCGCGGGTGCAGCCGGTTTCGCGCCGGGCGGCACCACGCCCTTGATTTCGAGCAGGCGCTGCATGTCCTTGATATTTTTTTCGAGCTGCGCAACGCGCTCGTTGGCTTCAGCCAGCGATTTTTCGCGCGCCGTGGCCTCTTCCTCCAGCATGCGCACGCGATCTCTGCGCCGACATCGGTTTGCCGCTGCCGGCTTTGCCCGCGACCGCGCCTTCGCCCTTCGACAGTTTCAGCACTTCCTTGGGCGCGGCTTTGCCGGCTGCTTTATCTTCGACTGCGGTTGAAATCTTGCCGCTCGCCGCGGACTTGGTCGATTCCTGCGCCGGCGCTGCGCCCGCCGCTTCCGCCAGCTTCAGACGGTAGGCATTCCAGTTCGCGGCTTGCACGCGAATTTCCTTCGTCGCATCGGCCGGCGTCGTTTCAGCAACACGTTCCTTGTCCGGCACGCGCAGTATCTTGCCGGTCTTCAGCCGGTTCATGTTGCCGACAAATGCATCCGTGTTATTGCGGTAAAGACTGACCACCATCTGATCGAGCGTCACGCCTTCAGGCTTGACGCTGGCGGCAATTCTTGTACAGCGTGTCACCGCGTTTGACCGCGTATTCAGCGCCTTCCAGCTTTGGCCGCGGTCGCCGCGCCGCGGACTCGCTGCCGCTTTCGCCGGCGGTGTCGCCGACGGCGGTTCGGGCGCTGCAGCCGGCGGCGTCGGCGCAATCGGCCTCGCCTCAGGCGCCGGCGGCGGCGCTATCGGTGGATGGCGCGGTCACCACCGGCGGTGTTACTGGCGCCGCGGGCGCCGCAAAGCCGGGCGGATCGATCAGCGCGGTGTATTCACGCACCAGGCGCCCCTGCGCCCAACTCAACTCGATCAATATCGACAGAAAAGGCTCGTTGACCGGGCGCGTGCGAAACGATCTTGATATACGGCCTGCCGTCAGCGCGCCGCTCGACGCTCAGGCGCACGCCGATCAGGGCCGGGCTGTATTGAATGTTGGCCTGCTGAAATGCTTCGGGCGAAGCGATGCGCGCCGTGAGCGAGTTAAATTCGTCCTTCTGCACGGACACCAGATCGATTTCAGCGGACAGCGGCTGGCCCAGCGCGGACAAAACGGTGAGTTTGCCCAAGCCGGCGGCATGAGCAACCCACGGGCACAGCAGGAAAATTCCCACCCATAGCCATGTTTTATATGGAATATTTGCGCACAGCCCAGCCTTTTGTTATTTTCTGCAACAAGTAAATTAACATCAAATAGTTAGGGTTGCAAGCTAACCTTGCCTCTAACCTTATGAATCTATTAGCTAGCGGGTAATGATTATTTTACCAGAGGCTCCTAGTCCGGCCTTGTGCCAAAGTGCCTGAAATCTGCCATCTTGCGTTAATTCCGGTAAGCGCTCGCATTTCTGCAACGGTCGGCTATTGCTCGAGCAGTATGCGCAACATGCGCCGCAACGGCTCGGCGGCGCCCCACAAGAAGCTGGTCGCCCACCGTAAACGCGGACAGGTATTCACCGCCCATCGCCAGTTTGCGCAGGCGGCCGACCGGAATATGCATCTGCCCCGTCACCGCCGCCGGCGTCAATTCCCGCTCGGAACGCTCGCGCTCGTTGGGCACGACGCGCACCCACTCATTGGCTGACGCCAGGATGCCGGCAATCTCGTCGAGCGGCACGTCTTTTTTCAGCTTGATGGTCAGCGCCTGGCTGTGGCAGCGCATTGCGCCGACGCGCACGCACAGACTTTCGACCGGTGTTGCCGGCGTGCCGAATGCTGCGCCGCGCCCGAGTATCTTGTTGGTCTCGGCGCCGCCTTTCCATTCTTCCAGCGACATGCCGTTGCCCATGTCCTGGTCTATCCACGGAATCAGATTGCCGGCCAGCGGGACGCCGCGAAAATTTTCCATCGGCAGGGTGCCGTCGGTCTGCTTGGCGTGCACCTTGCGGTCGATTTCCAGAATTGCCGACGCCGGGTCGGCCAGCAGCGCCTCGACCTCGGCGTGAATGAGACCGAACTGGGTCAGCAACTCGCGCATATGCTGCGCGCCGCCGCCGGACGCCGCCTGGTAGGTCATGCACGTCATCCACTCGACGAGATCGTGCTGGAACAAGCCGTGCATGCCCATCAGCATGCAGCTCACGGTGCAATTGCCGCCGATGTAGTTGCGAATGCCTTTCGCCAGCGCGTTCTTGATGACCGGCAGGTTGACCGGATCGAGAATGATGACCGCGTCGTCTTTCATGCGCAGCGTCTTGGCGGCGTCTATCCAGTAGCCGTGTCCAGCCCGCCGCGCGCAATTGCGGATAGATCGCCGTCGTGTACTCGCCGCCCTGGCAGGTCACGATGACGTCCATCGCCTTCAATGCATCGATGGAGTTCGCGTCCTTGAGCGGCGCGATCGCCTTGCCGATGGCAGGCCCTTGCCCGCCGATCTGCGAAGTGGTGAAAAACACCGGCTCGATGTGGTCGAAGTCGCGCTCGGCCTGCATGCGCTGCATCAGCACCGAGCCGACCATCCCCCGCCATCCGACAAACCCTGTACGCATCATGATTGCATGGCTCAAATCTATGTCAACGTCGCACTTGCCGCCGGCGTTGACGTGCATCGCGCTCATCGCATCGCCGCCACTACCGCGTCGCCCATCTCGCGCGTGCCCACGCGCCGCATTTCGGTCTCGTAAATGTCGGCGGTGCGATAGCCCTGCGCGAGCACTTTCTTCACCGCGGCCTCGATGCGCTGCGCCGCATCCTCCTCATTGAACGTGTAGCGCAGCATCATCGCCGCCGACAATATCGTCGCCAGCGGATTGGCGATGTTCTTGCCGGCGATATCGGGCGCGGAACCGTGCGCGGGCTCGTACAACCCCTTGTTGTTCGCGTCGAGCGACGCCGACGGCAGCATGCCGATCGAGCCGGTCAGCATCGACGCTTCGTCCGACAGTATGTCGCCGAACATGTTGCCGGTGACGATCACGTCGAACTGCTTGGGATTGCGCACGAGCTGCATCGCCGCGTTGTCGACATACATGTGCGACAACTCGACCTGCGGATAGTTTTTGGCGACATCCTTCACGACTTCGCGCCAGAACCGGCTCGTCTCGAGCACGTTTTCCTTGTCGACCGAGGTGAGCTTCCTGCCGCGCTTCATCGCCGCCTGAAAACCGACCTCCGCGATGCGCCGTATCTCGGGCTCCGAATACAGCATGGTGTCGTAGCCTTCGCGCTCGCCGCGCGCGTTGGTGCGCCGCCCGCGCGGCTCGCCGAAATAAATGTCGCCGGTGAGTTCGCGCAGGATCAGGATATCGAGGCCGGCGACCAGTTCGGGCTTGAGCGACGACGCGCTCGCGAGTTCCTCGAACAGCATGGCCGGGCGCAGGTTGGCGAAGAGCTGCAACTCCTTGCGTATGCGCAATATGCCCTGCTCGGGACGCTTGTCGCGCGGCAACGCATCGTATTGCGGACCGCCGACCGCCCCGCACAGCACGGCGTCGGCCGCGCGCGCGAGCTTCAGCGTCGATTCCGGCAGCGGATCGCCGTGCGCGTCGTAACCGGCGCCGCCGTACGGCGCCTCTTCGAGTTCGAGTTTGAGCCCGTCGCGCCGCAGAACTTCGAGCGCCTTCATCGCCTGCGCGATGATTTCAGGGCCGATGCCGTCACCGGCCAGTACTGCAATTTTCATGATTCAGGATCCGTGAGGAGTAAGGAGTGAGGGGTGAGGCGAAAATCCGCGAATCAACCGCTCGCTCGATCGCCACTCACGCGCTTACGCCAATCGCCTCACGATCGAACAACCACGGCTGCTCGCCGCGCCGCTTCGCTTCGAACGCCTTGATCTTGTCGGCGTGCTCGAGCGTCAGCCCGATTTCATCGAGACCGTTCATCAGGCAATGCTTGCGAAACGGGTCGATTTCGAACTTGATCGATTCGCCGCCGGGCGTCGTCACGCTCTGCTCTTCAAGATCGATCGCCAGGCGATAGCCCGGCTGCGCGTCGGCTTCCTTGAACAGCTTGTCGACGGTCTTCGCGTCGAGCCGGATCAGCAGCAAACCGTTCTTGAAACTGTTGTTGAAGAAAATATCGGCGAAACTCGGCGCGATCACCGCCTGAAACCCGTATTGCAGCAACGCCCACGGCGCGTGCTCGCGCGACGAGCCGCAGCCGAAATTTTCGCGCGCGAGCAGAATCTGCGCGCCCTGATAGCGCGGCTGGTTGAGCATGAAATCCGGATTCAGCGGGCGCTTCGAATTGTCCATGCCCGGTTCGCCGTGATCGAGATAACGCCACTCGTCGAAGAGATTCGGGCCGTAGCCGGTGCTCTTGATCGATTTCAGGAACTGCTTGGGAATGACCGCGTCGGTATCGACGTTGGCGCGGTCGAGCGGCGCCACCAAGCCTTCACGCGAAATGAATTTGTCCATGGTGTTTTCCTAACCGAGACTGCGCACGTCGACAAAATGCCCGCTCACCGCGGCCGCGGCGGCCATCGCCGGACTCACCAGATGCGTGCGCCCGCCCGCGCCCTGCCGCCCTTCGAAATTGCGGTTCGACGTCGACGCGCAACGCTCGCCCGGCGACAACTGGTCTTCGTTCATGCCCAGGCACATCGAGCAGCCCGGTTCGCGCCATTCAAAACCGGCTTCGACGAATATCTTGTCCAGCCCTTCCTGCTCGGCCTGCCGTTTCACCAGTCCCGAACCCGGCACCACCATCGCCAGCTTCACGTTGCGCCGCCACCTTGCGGCCGCGCGCCACCGCCGCCGCCGCGCGCAAGTCCTCGATGCGCGAATTGGTGCACGCGCCGATGAACACCTTGTCGATCTGGATTTCCGTGATCGGCGTGTTCGGCTTCAGCCCCATGTATTTCAGCGCGCGCTCGATCCATTCGCGCTTGACCGGATCCGTTTCCTGCGCCGGATCGGGCACTTTGCCGTCGATCGTGGTCACCATCTGCGGGCGACGTGCCCCACGTCACTTGCGGCTGGATTGTCGGCAGCATCGAGCGTCACGACCTTGTCGAACTTCGCGCCCTCGTCGCTCTTGAGCGTGCGCCAGTACGCAACCGCCTTGTCCCACATCGCGCCGGTCGGCGCGAGCGGCCGGCCTTTCACGTAATCGATGGTCGTGTCATCGACGGCGACCATGCCGGCGCGCGCGCCCGCTTCGATCGCCATATTGCACAGGGTCATGCGCGCCTTCCATCGACAACGCGCGTATCGCGCTGCCCGCAAATTCGAGCGAATAGCCGGTGCCGCCCGCGGTTCCGATCTTGCCGATCACCGCCAGCGCGATGTCCTTGGCGGTGACGCCCGCGCCGAGTTCGCCCTCGACCACCACCTGCATGGCCTTGGTTTTTTTCTGCACCAGGCACTGCGTCGCCAGCACGTGCTCGACTTCGGACGTGCCGATGCCGAACGCGAGACAGCCGAACGCGCCGTGCGTGCTGGTGTGCGAATCGCCGCACACCACCGTCATGCCCGGCAGCGTCGCGCCGTTCTCCGGACCGATGACGTGCACGATGCCCTGCCGCTCGTGCAGAAACGGAAAATAGGACAGCGCGCCGTATTCCTTGATGTTGGCGTCGAGCGTTTCGACCTGCAGGCGCGAGACCGGGTCCGTGATGCCCTTGTCCCAATTGCGCGTCGGCGTGTTGTGGTCCGCCGTCGCCACGATGGAACCCACGCGCCACGGCTTGCGCTTGGCGAGCTTCAGGCCTTCGTAGGCCTGCGGGCTGGTGACTTCGTGCACCAGATGCCGGTCGATATAAATCAGCGCGGTGCCGTCCGCGTCCTGATGCACCACGTGGTCGTCCCACAATTTGTCGTAGAGCGTTCGTGCCGCCATGTCGTGTGCCGTAAGTTCTCTCTGAGAACCTGAAATTATCCCATAGTCGCGGCGCTCGTGACCAGACGCGACCTCAGTCCGGCGGCGTTGCCACGCGATCGTCGAGCCGCAGCCACAGAATCAACATGCCGGTGAAAGCGCACAGAGCGGCGCCCGCAAACGTCAATCACCGCGCCGAAATGCTCCCACGCGTAGCCCGCGTACAGTCCGCCCAGCGTGCCGCCGAGTCCGAAACGCGAGGCTCGTATAGATCGCCTGGCCGCGCGCCTGATTGCGGCCGCGAAAGAAGCGATTCATGTAGCCAAGTGCCGCCGCGTGAAACGAGCCGAAGCTCGCCGCGTGCAAGGTCTGCGCGACGAGCAGCAGCGCCAGGTTGTCGGCGCACGCCGCGATGATCGCGAAACGGATGGCGGCGAGCCCGAAACTCGCGATCAGCACCTGCCGCAACGTAAAAGCGCGAAACAGATGCGCCATCCAGAAGAAAATCGCGATCTCGCAGATCACGCCGAGCGACCACAGCCAGCCGACCGCGCCCTTCGTGTAGCCGTAGCCGACGAGGTGAATCGAGTAAAACGTGTAGTACGGCCCGTGCGCCACCGCCATCAGCGCGCACGCGACGATGAGCGCTATGACCTGCGGTTCGCGGATGACGTGCGCGATCGGCGTGTGATCCACCGCATGCGGGGCCTGCGGCGCTTCGGGGACCAGCATCAGCAACGCGGAAATCCCGACCAGTATCGCGAGCATGATCCATAGCAGCCAGCCGATCGCCAGCCAGTCGAGCACGTAACCCACGACGAGCACGGTGACGATAAATCCGATCGAGCCCCACACGCGCACGCGCCCGTACTGCGCGCTGCGTTCGCCGAGATGCGCGAGCGTGGCGACCTCGACCTGCGGCAGTGCCGCGCTCAGAAAAAAGCTCATCAGCAACACGATCGCGAACAACGCTTCGAAACCCTGCGCGGCAAACAATCCGCAGTAAACCGCGGTGCCGACGACGGTGCAAATGCGCGCGACGCGCAGGCGCTCGCCGCCGCGATCGGCGAGCCAGCCCCACAAATGGGGTGCGACGATGCGCACGAGTTGCGGCAGCGACATGATCACGCCGATGCCGGCGGCCGCGATGCCGAGCGAACTCAGGTAGAGGCTGAAGTACGGCGCGAACGCGCCCAGGTAGGCGAAATAGAAAAAGTAAACACCGGCGAGCCGCCAGTACGGCAATGCATGCATGACGCTACGCCGCGTGTAGCCCGACGCCGCGCGTCACGCTTCGTCGGGATCGGGATTTTCGGTGGCGGCGGCGTTGCGCAGGCGTTCGACCACGTCGGCGGGCGCCTGCGCCGCAATCTTCGGCGTCGCGCACGTCGACGTCGGCGTTCTGCGCGCGATGGCGCAGCGCGTGGTCCATCAGCGTCAATGCCAGCATCGCCTCGCAGATCGGCGTTGCGCGTATGCCGACGCACGGATCATGACGCCCATGCGTCTCTATGGTCGTCGCGTTGCCCGCTTTGTCTATCGTGCGGCGCGCGAGCCGTGATGCTGGAAGTCGGCTTGACCGCCACGTTGACGACGATGTCCTGCCCGCTCGAAATGCCGCCGAGTATGCCGCCCGCGTTGTTCGTGAGAAAACCCTGCGGCGCCATCTCGTCGGAATGCTCGGTGCCTTTTTGCCCGACCGCCGCGAAGCCTGCGCCGATCTCGACACCCTTCACGGCGTTGATGCTCATCATGTTGTACGCGATGTCGGCGTCGAGCTTGTCGTACACCGGCTCGCCCCAGCCGACCGGCACGCCGGTCGCAATGGTGGTGATCTTCGCGCCGACCGAATCGCCGGACTTGCGCAGCTTGTCCATGAATTCTTCGAGCTTGCGGCACGACGCCCGCATCCGCGACGAAAAACGGATTGCTGTTGACGACGTCCCACGTTTTGAACGGAACTTCGATCGGACCCAACTGCGACAGGTAGCCGCGCACGACGATGCCGTATTTTTCGCGCAGCCATTTTTTCGCAACTGCCGCGGCCGCGACGCGCACCGCCGTCTCGCGCGCCGACTGCCGGCCGCCGCCGCGGTAATCGCGAATGCCGTACTTCTGCCAGTAGGTGTAATCGGCGTGACCGGGACGAAACGTGTCCTTGATCTTCGAATAATCCTTGCTGCGCGCATCGACGTTGCGGATCAGCAATCCGATCGGCGTGCCGGTGGTCCTGCCTTCGAACACGCCGGAAAGTATCTCGACCACGTCGTCCTCGCGGCGTTGCGTCACGTGCCGCGACGTGCCGGGCTTGCGCCGGTCGAGGTCGAGCTGGATGTCGGCTTCCGACAACTCGAGCCCCGGCGGACAGCCGTCGACCACGCAGCCGATCGCCGGCCCGTGGCTCTCGCCGAACGACGTCACGCAAAACAATTTGCCGAGTGTGCTGCCGGACATAAAGCGCTCGTATCAACTCGCTACATAGAGCTGCGAGTTTAACATAGCGACGGTTGCGCTACTTTGCGCTGTCGTCGCGCTTCGAATCGGCGCCCGCCGCCATCTGGCGCATGAGCCGCCACGCCATCGCGCCGAGGATCAACACGCCGGCGACAAGCGCACCCCACAGGCTCCAGCGCTTCCAGTCGATGACCTCTGCAAGGCGCGCAGCACCGCCGAGCTCCTGCTGCGGCAACGCCGCGGCGTCGCGTACGTTCACTTTTTGCGCGGCGGCGGTTTTCGCATGCGCGGATCGGCTGCACCGCGTCTTCGCGATAGCCCGGAATCATCGTCTCGATTGCAAAGGCGGCGGGCTTGGCCTCGCGGTTGCCGTACGCAAGCTGGAACGGCGGTGCGCCGCGCGCGCCGAACACGAGCCGATGCGGCAGCCAGCCCGCCTGTATCCGCGGCATGACCGGAGCCGACGCCGCCGCCGCGCTGATCGACGCGCAGCAGCCAATAGCGGTCGGCAGTCACGCCGACCGCAAGGTCGGGACTCGTGATTTCGCCGCCACTCTGGCGCAGACGGTACGCTACGCCGCGCGTGACGCGTACGCCACGGCTGTTCCGGCTTCTCGCGCGCGAGCATTTCGACCTGCACGATGGTGTTCGGCTCCGGCAGTTCGAAACGGATGCGGTCGACCGGATAGTGTCCGCGCAGATCGAACACGTATTCGCCGGGCTTTTCGCCTTTGCGACGCCGCGAACGGCGCCCATTCGCGCGGCACGTCGACGATCTTGTCGGCGAGTTCGCCGCGCGCGGCCGTGAGTTCGGGCGCGGCGCTGACCCGCGCTTTCGGCGACCCACGACAGGCGCAGATATTTGAGCTTCTGCTGCGGCAGTTCGATGCGCTTTTGCTCGAGCCGCTGGCCGCCGACTTCGAGGCTCAGCACGGGCGCTGCCGCGACCAGCGTGCGCCACGCCGCGAGATCGTCGCTGCCGTCGACGCGCAGCTTGCCGGAAAAACCGCCGGGACGGCGTTCCAGTCGAGCTCGAGCGCGCGCAACGCGCGATCCTGCGCGTCTTGTCGATCAGGTAGCCGACGACTCGCGCTTGCGCGTCATTCGCACCCGCGCCGCTGGAGTTGACATCCACGCTGATGGCGCCGCTCGCACTGCGCTGCACGCGGATCGACAAGCGCGTCGATGTTGGCGCCGGCCTGCCCGCGCAACGGAAACAAGGTAAGTTTCAGCGTCGGCTGCGCTTCGGTGCTGGTGGCGCGGCGCGGGCGCCACGCATGCGGCACCACTTCGCCCGCGCCGTTGAACACGCGCACGTCGCCCAGATCCGCGCGCACCACACCCTCGTAAAGCGCTGCCGGCACCACCACTTCGTAGAGCGCCTCGCTGCCGTCGGCGTCGATCGCGGCGCCATACGCGAAATCGGTGGGCCGTCTCCGCGGCGCAGGCATTCGCCGCGCCAAAGAACGCGATCACTGCGAGATGTCGATGCCTTCATGCCGAATTCTCCTTCGCACTTGGGCGGCACCGGCGCAAAGTAACCGATCACGATCACGAGCACGCCGACACCGATGAACGAAACCCAGCGCTCGACCGTGCCCGAATTTGCAAGATCGACCAGGAACAGTTTCACGATCACCACGCCGAGCAGCGCAGCGCCCGATCGCCCACAATACGCGCAGACGCGCGGCGCGTCGCAATCACCATGGCGACGAGCGCAAGCAGTGTCCAGAACAGTGAAAACGCCGTCTGCACCAGCACCGAGTGCAGCATTGCATCGAGCCGGAACGGCACGTCCGCGTAGTGATGCAGCGTGCGCAGCAGCACGCCGTTCAATGCGATAAACATGATCACACCCAGCACCCGCAGGGCGTCATTGGTGGACGGCAGCAGCGCCAGCGGCAAATCGAGCCTGCGCACGCCGAGAAACCAGGTCGCGACCGCGAGCAACGCCCCTGCCTGCGCCAGATCGAGCGGATTCAGCAGCGGCACGTACGGCAGCGGCGCCGGATCGCCGTTGCTGGCGAAATTCGCAAACAGGATCCAGCCCAGCAGGAACACCGCGAGCGGCAGCGCGCCGGCATAAAGGTACGCATGACGGTACGCGTTCACCGGCCAGCCGAGCTGTTCGCCGCGCGCGGCGAAGAGCGTGATCAGCGCGCCCGGCACGAGCGCCCACGCGATCAGCGGCCACACGCGCCGGCCCTCGACATAGTCGTCGATCTGCCAGCCGACCTCCCACGACAGCACCACCGCCAGCAACCAGAAGCCCGTCGCATGCAGCCACTCGAGCCACGGCTCGTCACGTCCTTCGTGCAGCTTGAGCACCCACAGATGCACCGCGAACGAACTGAGCCAGCCGATCCACGCCTGTGACGCAAATGGATGCGCGTGCGCACCCGGCGCCGCGGCCATCCACAGCAAAACCAGGGCCGCCAGCGGCACGCTCGCCAGCGCGACAAATCGCGCAGCATCCCAGTCAAGGCGGCGCCACAAGAGCGCGAACAATGCGCAACTGCCGGCGAAAAACAGCAGCCGCGCATGACGTTCCCACGCCGCGGGCGCGTGGCGGTCGATCTCCAGCAATCCCGCGCCGAACCACCACAATACGCCCCACATGAAAAGCACGCGTGCCGCCTGAACTTCTGCCGCGGTCACGCGCTCGGCATGTCGTTGCACGTAATGGCTGCAGAACAGCCCCGCCGCGCTTACCATCACGGCGCCGAGGTACGCGCTGTTGAGTACCGGTGTTGCGCCGGCCGGCGCGTGCCCCGCCAGAAATGCAATGCCAGCGGCGAACTGCAGCAACAGGCCGAACACGCGCGCGAGCAGACGCTGCTGACGCACGCCCGTCCACACGATGGCGGCACCTTCGACTGCCCATACCGCCGACGTCAGGCGGCCGTCGAACGCCAGCGGCACCGCGAGGGTTGCGAAACCGACGCCAAGTGCGAGAAACGATTCGACCAGCAGCACCAGCGTCTGCTGCTTGCGCGCATACAGCACGGTTGCAAGCGACAGGTAGAATGCCGCCAGCGCAAATGCGCTCCACGCAGCGCCGAATTCCATGTCGCGCACGAGCGCGGTCTGCAGGCCAAACGCGATCAGCGGCGTGCCGAAAACCAGCGTGCCGTCGACGTAATGCGCGAGCCGCGGCGCCTGCCGCAGCGCAAACAGCACTGCTATCGTTACATAGAACAGGAAAAAAACGATCAGGAAAGGCTCGGTCGTCGCGTAGAGTTCCGGCCGGTAATACTGCGCGCCCCACAGCAACCCGATCACGAACGTGAATGCAAAGCCGACGAGATTCAACTCGCGCCACGCCTTGTGGACGGCGATAACGAGGATGCCGGCATCGAGCAGCGCGTAAAAGCTGAAAAGCGCAACATGGCTGCCGCCGCCGGTGGACGTGAGTATCGGCGCGAGAAAGCCGCCGGCAGCTCCGGTAATCGCAAGCGCGCGTGAGTCCTGCATTACTGCAAGAATTGCGGAAAATACCGCCACGCCCGTGAGCACCGCAAACGCAAACGCCGGCGGCAGCAGGTGGTAGAGCCGCAGCGCCGCAAACACGGTCAGGTACAGCATGCCGATACCGCCGCCCTGCAGCATCAGCGCGTAACCGCTGCGTTTACCACGCAGCCGCCAGCCGAATATGAGCAGTGCGATTGCGCCCACCGCCACGGCCGCGAGCCGGATTTCGATCGGCACCAGATCGCGCTCGGCTGCGTACTTAAGAAGGAATGCGACGCCAAAGAACAGGACGACGATACCGATGCGCACCAGCGTATTTCCGCCGAACAGCCAGCGCGTCACCGGATTGTCGTTGAGCAAATCCGTTTGCGTAGCAGCGTCAGCCGTCGACGCCGGTCTCTGTGGCGCGGTATCGGGCGCGGGCGCATTCGGTTGAGGTGCAAGCGGTACCGCGCCCAGCGCTTCCATCGCCACCGCCTGTTCGACCGTGAGCACCGAATGTTGCGGGATCGCGGCCGGCACAGGTGATGCGGGTGCCGCGTCACGCGCCGGATAGTTCATCGCCGTCGGTATTGCGCCGGGCTGTGCCACGACGGATGGCACACTGCCCTGTGTATCCGGCATCGGCTCGCGCTGCGTTCCCGGTTTTTCCAGCGCAGTGAGCCGCCAATGGATGTCTTCGAGCGATTTGTAGATGTGGCCGACCTTGCGTTCGATTTCAGCGAGACGCGTCGCCACATCTTGAGACGGACCGCCGGAGGATTCGTGTCCGCTTGCCGGCTGTCCGGACTCCGCGCGTTCTGAATTCGACTTGCCGGATGCGCCCAGCACGGCGCCGATTATCGTGCCCAGAATTGCGCCAAACAACGCGGTGCCGAAGCCACCCAGCGCACCGATCAACCCGCCGAGCATCAATCCCGCGAACCACATAGCGCCTCCCGTCCGGGTACGTCTGTCAGAATGCGGTCAAAAACTTATTTCCACTCGCCACGCAATGCCAGCACTATTTGCTGCAACGCGTCCGGCTTCACCGCTTCCGGCGCCACGGCGCGATCAACCGCGAGACCGATTTTCTTGAACGGCGCGATATGCGACAGGCGCGTCATCGCGCGGCCGCCTTTGCGGCTGAAGAAACTCCCCCACAGTCCGCGCAGCGCCATCGGCACCACCGGCGACCGGCGTGCGCTCGACGATGCGCGAGATGCCGCCGCGGAACGGATACAACTCGCCGGTATCGGTGATCCGCCCTTCCGGAAAGATGCCGACGAGATCGCCGTTCGCGAGCGCGGCCGCGATTTCGTCGTAGGCCTTTTCGAGCAACTGCGGATTGTCCCTGGCGGAGGCGATCGGGATCGTCTTGCTGGTGCGAAACACGAAATTCAGCAGCGGGATGCGGAAAATATTGTGGTCCATCACGAAGCGGATCGGCCGGCGGCACGCCGCCGCGATGATCAGCGCGTCGACGAAGCTGACGTGATTGCACACCAGCACCGCCGGCCCCTCTTCCGGAATATGCTCCATGCCGCGCTTGTCGAGGCGGTAGACCGAGTGGATCAGCAGCCACACCAGGAACCGCATCAGGAATTCCGGCACCAGCGTGTAGATGTAGACCGCGACCGCCGCATTGAGCAGCGCGGTGACCAGGAAGATCTGCGGAATGGTGAACCCGGCCTTCAACAACGCGATCGCCATCCCGGCCGAACACAACCATGAACAGCGCGTTGAGGATGTTGTTGCCGGCGATGACGCGCGATTGATGGCTGCGCTCGGCGCGGCTCTGGATCAGCGCGTACAAAGGCACGATGTAAAACCCGCCGAACATGCCGATCATGACGAGGTCGAACAGGATGCGCCAGTTGGCGGACTGCGCAAGAAACTGCGCGGCGCCGATTCCGTGTATCGACCACCGCGAGTCGGGCTCGCAAAATATAGATCGAGCGCGAAGAGCGTGAGCCCGATCGAGCCGAACGGCACGAGGCCGATTTCCACTTTGTGCCCGGACAGCCGTTCGCATAACAGCGAACCCGCGCCGACGCCGATCGAGAAGGTCGTCAGCATCACGGTCGCGACGTGCTCGTCGCCGCCCAGCACGTCCTTGCAGTAATTCGGAAACTGCGCGAGCAGCGTCGCACCGTAAAACCAGAACCACGAAATGCCGAGCACCGACAGGAATACCGTGCGGTTGCCGCGCGTGAACTGCAGATTCGCCCACGTTTCGGTGAACGGGTTCCAGTTGATCTTGAGATCGGGCGCGGCGGCCGGCGCGCGCGGCACGGCGCGGCTCGTGAGGTAACCCGCGCACGCAATCGCGATCACCGCAATCGACACCAACGTGGCCGAGTGCTCCTGCGCGATCAGCACGCCGCCCAGCACGGTGCCCAGCAAAATGGCGAGGAACGTGCCCATCTCTACGAGCCCGTTGCCGCCGATCAGTTCTTCGACTCTCCAGATACTGCGGCAAAAACGAGTATTTCACCGGCCCGAATATCGTCGAATGCAGCCCCATCAGGAACAGCGCGCCGATCAGCAGCGTGAGATTCTGCTGCAGGAAACCGGCCGCGCCGAGGCACATGATGCCGATCTCGAACAGCTTCACGTAGCGGATGATGCGCGACTTTTCGTATTTGTCCGCAAGCTGGCCGGCGGTCGCGGAAAACAGGAAAAACGGCAGGATGAAAAGCCCCGCGCACAGGTTCACGAGCGTGCCCGAACTCAGGGTGGTCAGCGACGCCGCGTGGAACGCGAGCATGATGATGAGCGCGTTCTTGTAAACGTTGTCGTTGAACGCGCCGAGAAACTGGGTGCAGAAAAACGGCAGGAAGCGCCGTTCGCGCAGCAACCCGAATTGATTGCCGTGGGCCACTATGGCATCGCTCGCAATGGAATGCCTGTGCTGTACGCTCAATTCAGCTCCGTGCAAACGTACGGCGCGGTTACCCGTGCTGCTTGAAGCAGTGTAACACCCCAGCCGACGCCGAATCCCGTGACGTCGGAGGCCACCGCGCCGAGGCCGCCCTTGCAACTGCTGCCCGACAGATCGACGTGTATCCACGGCGTGCCGCCGGTGAAGCGCCCGAGAAAACGCGTCGCCAGTATGTGGTCGGCCTCGCCTTCGAGCGTGCATTGCTTGACGTCGGCGATCTTGCTGTCGAGCGCACTGTCGTAATCTTCGTCGTGCGGAAACGCGCACACGCGCTCGCCCGCCGCGCGGCCCGCGGCCACGGCTTGCGCGGCGAGTTCATCGCTCGTCGCGAATATGCCGCTGTAGCGGTCGCCCAGCGCGACATGCATGCTGCCGGTGAGCGTGGCGAAATCGACGATGAGCCGCGGCTTGGCGCGCGCGGCAAGGGTCAGCGTATCGGCGAGCACCATGCGCCCTTCGGCGTCGGTGTGCGTGACTTCGATGGTGGTGCCGTTCAACGCGCGCACGACCTCGTTCTGATGGTAGGCGCGCGGGCTGATGTCGTTGCGCGAGATCGCCAGCCAGCAATCGATATTGAGCGGCAGCTTCATGCGCGTTGCCGCGCAGCAGAATGCCGAGCGCGACCGCCGAGCCGTTCATGTCTTCGTGCATCGTGTACATGTAGCGCGCGGACTTGAGATTGTGCCCGCCGGTGTCGAAGCAGATGCCTTTGCCGACCAGCGCGATGTTGCGCGCTGGCGCGCGGATGCGCATACTTGAGATGCACGATCGCGGCGTCGCGCGCATCACTCCCCTGCGCCACCGCGCAAAACGCGCCGGCGCCCATTTTCTTGAGTCGCGCGTAATCGAATTCCTCGCGCCGCCAGCCGTGCTCCTTCGCCAGCGATTTGATGCGCTTGCCGATACGCCGCCGGCGTGAGTTCGTTCGGCGGCAGCACCGTGAGTTCGCGGCACAGCACGTTGCCTTCCGCCCGCGCGCGCAATGCGGCGAACTCGTCCTTGTCCCGGTAGCCGTACAACTGGATCGACTTGAGCGGCTTGCGTGCGGGCTTCTTCTTGCGCTCGGGCAGCGCCGCCCCGTTGACCCACGCGCAATACACCGCGACCCCGGCCGCGCGCTTGCGCTGCGCCCCGTCCCCGCACACGACGATCGCAATCTCCGCCGGATTCTCCGCCAGCAACGGTTGCAACGCGCCACGCACGGTGGCGTGTTGCTCGAAAGCGGATTTCTTCGCGTCGAGCATGACCCAGCTCGCCAGCGCGCCGTCTTTGAGATTGCCGGTGACCGCCGATTTCGCGAGTTCGCCCGCTTTCATGCGCCGGCGCGCCATGAGCGATGCAAGAACGTCGCCGGCCGGCCATTCGCGGGACAGTGCTTTTGCCGGCGGCAAAACAAACAGATAGTGAGTGTGTTTGCGCAACGCAGCCACGCCAGGTGCGGCCGCATGCTGGGTCAGTTTCGCGAGCATATTGTCCTATGAAGGCATAAGCGGGCCAATTATAATCGTTCCATGCGCAAGTTCCGGCAAGCGGCCGTAATAGCCGCAATTTGCATGGGCGCGATTTTCGCGCCGTTAGTGCCCGGCAGCGATGGGCAACTGGATGCTCAAGAAACCGTATCCCGACAATATCGATTAATATTCGGGTTTAACCGATTCTCCGGTGGATCACATACCAGACACGTCATTCCGGCCAAGCGCAGTGCGAGCCGGAATCCATGCGGCGCTGGCATGTTCCACTGGATTGCGGCTTGCGCCGGAATGACGGCAAGAAGGTTATTCGCGAATGCACTTTTCACCTAACTGCTCACCCCTTACCGTTTACCGCTAACCTGACTCTCAATCCCGACCCGACATGCGCCCCTACCTCGACCTCATGCAGCACGTGCTGGCCAACGGCACCAGGAAAAGCGACCGCACCGGCACCGGCACGCTCTCCGTGTTCGGCGCGCAGTTGCGCTTCGATCTGAACGCGGGCTTTCCGCTGCTCACCACCAAGAAAGTCCATCTGAAGTCGATCATCCACGAGCTCCTGTGGTTTCTCAAGGGCGACACCAACATCAAGTACCTGAAGGACAACGGCGTCAGGATCTGGGACGAATGGGCGGACGCGGAAGGCAATCTCGGTCCGGTCTACGGCTACCAGTGGCGATCGTGGCCGGCGCCCGACGGCCGCCACATCGACCAGATGAGCCAGGTGCTCGAGCAGATCCGCAAAAACCCCGATTCGCGGCGCATGATCGTCTCGGCGTGGAACGTCGGCCGATCTCGACAAGATGGCGCTGATGCCGTGCCACGCGTTTTTCCAGTTCTACGTCGCCGGCGGCAGGCTCTCGTGCCAGCTCTACCAGCGCAGCGCGGACATTTTTCTCGGCGTGCCGTTCAACATCGCGTCCTACGCGCTCTTGACGATGATGATCGCGCAGGTGTGCGGATTGAAGCTCGGCGATTTCGTGCACACTTTCGGCGACACCCACCTCTACATGAACCACCTCGAGCAGGCGCGCGAACAACTCTCGCGCCAGCCGCGCAAAATGCCGACCATGCGGCTCAATCCCGCGGTGAAGAACCTGTTCGACTTCACCTACGCCGATTTCACGCTCGAAAACTACGACCCGCATCCGGCGATCAAGGCGCCGATGGCGGTGTGAGTGAGCGAATGAGCAATGATGAAGACGATTCAGCAGGACAGCGCTCGCTTCATCACTCATTACCCGTCACCCATCACGGCTTTCGATCATCGCGGCGATGGCGAAAAACCGCGTGATCGGCGCCGACAACGCGATCCCCTGGCACCTGCCCGGCGAGCTCACAGATGTTCAAGACGATCACCATGGGACATCACATCGTCATGGGACGCAATACATGGGAATCCATCGGACGACTGCTGCCGGGACGCACGACCGTGGTGGTGACGCGCAGGCGCGATTACGCGATTCCCGGCGCCATCGTCGCGGCGTCGCTCGATGACGCCATCGCGGCCTGCCGCGACGACGACGAGATTTTCGTGATCGGCGGCGCGCAGCTTTACGCGGCGGCGTTGCCGCGCGCGGACCGCATCTACCTGACCGAAGTCGATGCCGAGGTCGCAGGCGATACCTATATGCCGGAATTCGACTTGCAGGATTGGCAAGCGGGCGCCGGTTACGGCGCATGCGCGCGGACGAAAAAAATCCCTACCGATTACAAACTGACGGTGTTCGACCGCAAAGCGTCGTAAATCATCATGCGCCAGCGCCTCGACCATCGCTACCGCCGTCCTCGCACTTGCGCTCGCGGGCGGCGTGGCCATTGCGCAGGACGACGATCGCGCTCGACGACCTCAAGATCCGCGCCGAAGCCGGCGACAAGACGGCAACGCGCCAGATCGCTGAAGCCTATTATCTCGGCAAAGGCGTCGAGCAGGATTTCAAGCTCGCGGCGCAGTGGTACGAGAAACTCGCGAAGCAGGGCGACGTGCGCGCGCAGACGTCACTGGGCCTCATTTATGCGCGCGGCTACGGCGTCGAGAAAAACATGACGCTGGCGCTGAAGTGGTTGAATCTTGCGGCCATCCAGCGCGACCCCGGCGCGCAGTACAGCCTGAGCACGCTTTACTTTATTGGCGACGGCATCCCGCAAAACCTTACCGAGTCCGCGCGTCTGCGCAAGGAGGCCGCCATGCGCGGCCACGTTCAGGCGCAGGCCGATCTCGGCAAAATGTATTACGAAGGCAAGGGCGTCGAGAAAGACCTGCGCCAGGCCTACTACTGGCTCGCGGTCGCCGCGCAACAGGGCGACGACACGGCGCCGGACGATCTGAAAAAAGTCGCCGCGGGAATGACCCGCGACCAGATCAGGGACGCCGAAAACCAGGCCAAGGAGTGGATGGCCAAAGCGAAGAAGGTGTGGAAGTAAGAAGTAGGATGCGGTGAGTTACGCCCCGAAGGAAGTCCCCTTGGGGACGAACCGCATCGCTCGCGATTGATGCGGTTACTTCGTTACCGCATCCTACGATACTCATCAGGTCAATCCGAACGTGGCATAAGATTCCAAGAAGACTCCTTCCCCCTTGATGGGGGAAGGTGGGCATGGGGGTGAATACGTTGCGCAATGTTAATTCTCACCCCCACCCTGCCCTCCCCCATCAAGGGGGAGGGAATCGGCTTTTCGTATTCAGTCCGACTATCCGCCTTCGGCTTTCTGCGAAACGCAATCCACGTAGTAACGCGAACGCCGGCTCGTCTCGTCCGCGACGAGGCCGTGAATGTCGGTATCGAACCCCGGAAACTTCTGGTTGAAGGATTTCGCGAACTTGAGATAGCGCACGATCGTCGCGTTGAAGCGCTCGCCCGGAATCAAGCAGCGGAATGCCCGGCGGATACGGCGTCAGCAGCACGCTGGTGATGCGGCCTTCGAGCTGGTCGATCTCCACGCGGTCGATCTCGCGGTGCGCGAGCCGCGCCCACGCGTCGGCGGGCCGCATCGCCGGCTCCATGTTGGACAGATACATTTCGGTCGTCAGCCGCGCGATGTCGTTCGCCTTGTAGACGCCGTGGATCTGCGTGCACAGATCGCGCAAACCCACTTTCTCGTATTGCGGATACTTGGCGACGAACTCGGGCAGGATGCGCCACAGCGGCCGGTTGTTGTCGTAATCGTCCTTGAACTGCTGCAGTTCCGTGACCAGCGAATTCCAGCGGCCCTTGGTGATGCCGATCGTGAACATGATGAAAAAAGAATAGAGCCCGGTCTTCTCGACGATGATGCCGTGCTCGGCGAGATACTTGGTCACCACCGCCGCCGGCATGCCGGGGTTCGAGAACGCGCCCGACACGTCGAGCCCCGGCGTGATGACGGTCGCCTTGATCGGATCGAGCATGTTGAAGCCGGGCGCGAGATCGCCGAAGCCGTGCCAGCGGTCGTTGGCCTTCAGCATCCAGTCGTCGCGATTGCCGATGCCCTCTTCGACCAGATGCTCCGGCCCCCACACCTTGAACCACCAGTCCTTGCCGAACTCCTCGTCGATTTTGCGCATCGCGCGCCGGAAATCCAGCGCTTCGAGTATCGATTCCTCGACCAGCGCGTTGCCGCCCGGCGGCTCCATCATCGCCGCCGCGACGTCGCACGACGCGATGATCGAATACTGCGGCGAGGTGGAGGTGTGCATCAGGTAGGCCTCGTTGAAGCTGTGGCGGTCGAGCTTGCGCGTGTCGCTGTCCTGCACCAGGATCTGCGACGCCTGCGACAGCCCGGCCAGCATCTTGTGCGTCGACTGCGTCGAAAAAATGATCGACTCCTTGCAGCGCGGCGGTCCTGGCCGATCGCGTGCATGCCGCGGTAGAAATCATGGAACGTCGCGTGCGGCAGCCACGCCTCGTCGAAGTGCAGCGTGTCGACCTTGCCGTCGAGCATCTCCTTGATGGTGTCGACGTTGTAGACGATGCCGTCGTAGGTGCTTTGCGTCAGGGTCAGCACGCGCGGCTTGGCGCTCACTTCGCGCGCGAACGGATTGGCCTTGATCTTTTTCTCGATGTTCTCCCAGCGGAATTCCTCGAGCGGGATCGGGCCGATGATGCCGAAGTGGTTGCGCGTCGGCATCAGGAACACGGGCACCGCACCCGTCATCGTGATCGCGTGCAGGATCGACACGTGGCAGTTGCGGTCGACCAGCACCACGTCGCCGGGCGCCACCGTCGAATGCCACACCATCTTGTTCGAGGTGGAGGTGCCGTTGGTGACGAAATACAGGTGGTCGCAGTTGAATATCCGCGCCGCGTTGCGCTCGGACGCCGCCACCGGCCCGGAATGGTCGAGCAACTGCCCCAGTTCGTCGACCGCGTTGCACACGTCGGCGCGCAGCATGTTTTCGCCGAAGAACTGGTGGAACATCTGGCCGACCGGGCTCTTCAGAAAGGCCACACCGCCGGAGTGCCCCGGGCAATGCCACGAATACGAGCCGTCCTGCGCGTAATCGGTGAGCGCGCGGAAAAACGGCGGCGCCAGGCCGTCGAGATAGGTGCGCGTCTCGCGGATGATATGGCGCGCCACGAACTCCGGCGTGTCCTCGAACATGTGAATGAAGCCGTGCAGTTCGCGCAGGATGTCGTTCGGGATGTGGCGCGACGTCTTGGTTTCACCGTAGAGGTAGATCGGGATTTCCGTGTTGCGGAAGCGGATTTCCTCGATGAAGGCGCGCAGGTTCAGCACCGCCTGGTCGATTTCGGGGCCCGGCGTGAACTCCTCGTCGTCGATCGACAGGATGAACGCGGAGGCGCGCGATTGCTGCTGCGCGAACTGCGAGAGATCGTTGTAGGTCGTGACACCGATGACTTCGATGCCTTCGTCTTCGATCGCTTTGGCGAGCGCGCGGATGCCGAGCCCGCTCGCGTTCTCCGAGCGGAAATCCTCGTCGATGACGATCACCGGAAAATGGAATTTCATGCCGTGCTCCCCAGAAATGCGTGCTCCTGCGCCATGCGCGGCGGATCCAGCGGTCGGCACTTGATGCTCATTTCATGAATGGCCGGGATTAGAAAGACGATTGACGCGCTGCATTATAGCGCGGTGAGCGTCGAGCGGCGCCCGGGCGTCCGCTCGAACGCGAACAGACCGCCACGGCGCGACCACGTCCGTCCCGGTCAGGTATTCTGGACCACGATCTTCGGGAACGCCGCCGAGTGGTCCTGCTGCTTCTCGGCGATCTTGACCGCGACGCGGCGCGCGATCTGGCGGTAAATCTCGGCCACCCGGCCGTCGGGGTCGGCGACCACCGTCGGCTTGCCCGAATCCGCCTGCTCGCGGATTTTGATGTCGAGCGGCAGCGAACCCAGGAGATCGATCCCGTAGTCCTTGCTCATGCGGTCGCCGCCGCCGCTGCCGAAAATATTCTCTTCATGGCCGCATTTGGAGCAGATGTGCAGGCTCATGTTCTCGACGACGCCGAGAATCGGGAATATTGACCTTCTCGAACATCTTGAGGCCCTTGCGCGCGTCCATCAGCGCGATGTCCTGCGGCGTGGTCACGATCACCGCGCCGGTGACCGGCACGCGCTGCGCGAGCGTCAACTGGATGTCGCCGGTGCCCGGCGGCAGATCGACCACCAGATAATCGATGTCGCGCCAGTTGGTTTCGTTCAGCAGCTGTTCGAGCGCCTGCGTCACCATCGGCCCGCGCCACACCATCGGCGTCTCGACGTCGATCAGGAAACCGATCGACATCGCCTGTATGCCGTGCCCTTCCATCGGCTCCAGCCGCTTGCCGTCCTTGGATTCCGGCCGTCCGGTGATGCCGAGCATGGTCGGCTGCGACGGGCCGTAGATGTCGGCATCCAGCATGCCGACGCTGACGCCCTCGGCGGCGAGCGCCAGCGCCAGATTGACGGCGGTCGTGCTCTTGCCGACGCCGCCCTTGCCCGAGGCCACGGCGATGATGTTCTTCACGCCCGGGATCAGCTTGACGCCGCGCTGCACCGCGTGCGACGACGATTTTCATCGTGACGTTGGCCGTCACGTTGCCGATGCCGGGAATGGTTTTCAACTTGGCGACGACCGCTTGCGGATCGGCTCGATCTGGGTCTTCGCCGGATAGCCGAGCAGGATATCGAGCGACACGTTGTCGCCCTCGATCTTGATGTTCTTCGCTTCCTTGCCGGTGATGTAGTCCTTGCCCGTGTTGGGATCGGTCAGTTCCTTGAGCGCGGCCTGGACTTGCTGTTCGGTGATTGCCATGGGTATTCCCGCATAGTGTGCAGTGAGGGCGGGATTTTAAACAATTACGCGCGGAACGCCTAACATAATCCGCTTGCGAAACCATTTACCCGTCAGGGGTTTGTTACAATTCGACGCTTACTTCGGCTACCCCGCAAATGACCCGCAAAATCTTCGTCACCACCGCCCTGCCGTACGCCAACGGCTCGTTTCACATCGGCCACATCATGGAGTACATCCAGGCCGATATCTGGGTGCGCTTCCAGCGCATGCAGGGCAACGAAGTGCATTTCGTCTGCGCCGACGACGCGCACGGCGCGCCCATCATGCTCAAGGCCGAAGCCGAAGGCATCACGCCGGAGCAACTCGTCACGCGCATCGGCGCCGAGCGCAAGAAATATCTCGACGGCTTTCACATCGCCTTCGACAACTGGCATTCGACGCATTCGCCGGAAAACACCGAGCTGTCGCAGGACATTTACCGCAAGCTCAAAGCGGCGGGGCTTATCTACGCCAAGCCGGTCGAGCAGTTCTACGACCCGGTCAAGACCATGTTCCTCGCCGACCGCTACATCAAGGGCGAGTGCCCGAAGTGCGGCGCGAAAGACCAGTACGGCGACGCGTGCGAAGTCTGCGGTTCGGTTTACGCGCCGACCGATCTCAAAAATCCGTACTCGACGCTGTCCGGCGCAACGCCGGTGCTGAAAACGTCGGAGCACTACTTCTTCAAGCTGTCCGATCCGAAGTGCGTCGCGTTCATCAAGCAATGGCTCGACAAACCCGGCCGGCTGCAACCGCAGGTCGCGAACAAGGCCAGGGAATGGCTCGAAGGCAAAGGCGACAAAGCGCTCGGCGACTGGGACATCTCGCGCGACGCGCCCTACTTCGGCATTCCGATTCCCGACGCGCCGGGCAAGTATTTCTACGTCTGGCTCGACGCGCCGGTCGGCTATCTCGCGAGCTTCAAGAATTACTGCGCGAAGAAAGGCATCGACTTCGAGAAGTTTCTCGCCGATCCGACAGTCCGAGCAGATTCACTTCATCGGCAAGGACATCATTTACTTCCACACGCTGTTCTGGCCGGCGATGCTGCACTTCGCCGGCAAGCCGTACAAGGTACCCGACCAGCATCAACGTGCACGGCTTCATCACCGTCTCCGGCGAAAAAATGTCCAAGAGCCGCGGCACCGGCATCAGCCCGCTGCGCTACCTCGACGTCGGCATGAATCCCGAATGGCTGCGCTATTACATCGCGGCCAAGCTCAATGCGAGCGTCGAGGACATCGATTTCAATCCGGATGATTTCATGGCGCGGGTGAATAGCGATCTGGTTGGGAAGTACGTCAATATCGCAAGCCGCGCAGCCGGATTTATGCACGAAGCACTTCGATGGCAAATCTGACATCTCGAACTGGAAACTGACGTCATACGGCACTAGCAGTCGACTGGCCGCTAGTTCCATAGCATCGCTGCAAGCTCGATCGAAGTCGCTGAAGCTTACGAAGAACGCGAATTCGGCAAAGCTATTCGCGAAATAATGCGGTTCGCTGATCGAGATCAATCAAGTTATTCGACGACGTATAAGCCTTGGGAACTCGCAAAGAACACAGGACCCAGCAATCCAGAGCAATCAGCTTCAAGGCGTTTGCTGCGATTGCACTTCAATGCTTTCAGATTCCTCACTCTATTCTTAAAGCCAATTCTTCCCGACACTGCGCAGCGAGATGCTGAACGTTTCTTGGACTTGCAGACCGCTGAATTGGTCAGACGCTGAATAACATTGCTGCCATAGGCATCAAATCGCCGTATACAACACCTCATGACCCGCGTCGAAGAAAAACAACTCGACGCGCTGTTCGAAATCGAAAAGGAACCCACCAAAGTGACTACCTCTACCCCGCATCCCGCTTCGCCCGCGAAGTCCGGCGTAGCACCCTCACCCCAGCCCTCTCCCGCAAGGGAGAGGGAGAAGTCAGTGGCGCCCCGCAAATAACGATTGATGATTTCTCCAAGATCGATCTGCGGGTCGCCAAAATAACGATGGCCGAGCACGTCGAAGGCGCGGACAAACTGCTGAAGCTCACGCTCGACGTCGGCGCGCTCGGCACGCGCCAGGTGTTCGCCGGCATCAAGTCGGCCTACGATCCGGCGACGCTCGTCGGCAAACTGACCGTCGTCGTCGCCAATCTCGCGCCGCGCAAAATGAAGTTCGGGCTGTCGGAAGGCATGGTGCTGGCGGCGTCAGGCGAGAGCCCGGGAATATTTCTGCTGTCGCCCGATACCGGCGCGCAGCCCGGCATGAAAGTGAAATAACCAAGCGTAGCGCAGGCGACTCGCCTGCATTCCGAATCAACTACGGCAGGCGAGTCGCCTGCGCTACAAATTCAATATGAAAATCGAAAAAATCGAAGCCCTCGCAATCTCGATCCCGCTGAAGAAAAACTTCGGCGGCAGCACCTACGACGTCAAGAAGCGCTGCACGGTCATCACGCGCATCCATGCGGGCGGGCTGGTGAGCGAGGTCTACAACGGCGACAACCGCGCGCACGGCGCGGAAATCGTGCGCCTGATCAAGAAAGTGCTCGCGCCGCTCGCAATCGGCGAGGACATTTTCGCGATCGAACGGCTGTGGGAAAAAATGTTCGCGCTGACCACACGCGCAGGGCGACCGCAAAAACCTGCTCGAGGCGATCTCGTGCATCGACTGCGCGGTGTGGGACTTGCACGGCAAGGCGCTGGGCAAAAGCGTGCGGCAACTGCTCGGCGGCTACCGCACGCAATTGCCGATCATTTCCATCGGCGGCTATTACGTCGACGGCAAGACGCTCGCCGATTACGGCCGCGAGATCGAGAGTTACCGCAAGGCCGGCATGGCCGGCTGCAAGTTCAAGGTCGGCGGACTCACGCCCGAAGAGGACTTCAAGCGCGTGCAGGTCGCGCGCAAGGCGGCGGGCGACGATTTCATTATCGTCGTCGATGCCAACCGCGGCTGGAACGTGCACGACGCGATCAGATTCTCGCGCCTGATCGAGCCGCTCAACATCACGTGGTTCGAAGAGCCCTGCCACTGGCACGACGACGTAGCGCTCATGGCGCGGGTGCGGCACGCCACGCGCATTCCCGGTCAACGCCGGCCAGTCCGAAATCACGAGCCAGGGCGTGCGCCGGCTGGTCGATGGCGGCGCGGTCGACTTCGTCAATTACGACGTGTCGGAAGGCGGCGGCATCACCGACTGGCGGCGCGCCGCGGCGCTGTGCTACACGGCGAGCGTGCGCATGGCGCATCACGAAGAAGCGCAGGTCGCGCAGCACCTCTTGACCGCGGTGCCGCACGGCACCTACCTCGAATGCTTCGCCGATCCCGACCGCGATCCGGTCTGGCAGAAGATGTGGCTCAACCGTCCCGCCATCAAGAACGGCATCGCCACCATCGCGGACGACGCCGGGCCTCGGCATCGTGCTCGACCAGAAGATGATCAAGAAGTACCGCGTCGCCTGAAACACGCGCCGAGCGCATCACAAGCAGTCGCTTGCGACGCGCGAAACGCGCAACACGTCAGTGCCGCTTGTGCGGTTATGACTTCGGAAACGTCCCGGGTGATCCAGTTGCAGAAGCGGCCGCCTGCGCTCAAGGCAGTGTCGATGCGCTATGTCGCCGGTCACTCGTGCGAATACACGAAGTCGCGCAAGCGTGGATAAATCTGGCTTTCCCAGCGCCGGCCGTTGAACACGCCGTAGTGGCCGACGCCCGGCTGCATGTGGTGCTCCTTCATGTAGGGGCGCAAACCGCTGCACATGTCCTGCGCGGCGAGCGTCTGCCCGACGGCGCAGATGTCGTCTTTTTCTCCTTCGACCGTCAGCAGCGCCGTGCGCCTGATTGCCCGCGGTTCGACCGGCCGGCCGCGGGAAGTGAAGCGGCCCAGCGGCAGATGATGTTCCTGAAACACCGTGCGTATGGTCTGCAGGTAGAACTCGGCCGGCAAATCCATCATCGCGAAGTATTCGTGATAGAAGGTCAGGATGGGTTCCGCCTTCTCCATGTCCCCGTCGGCGATGTGACGATAGAGGTCTTTGAATGAATTCGTGTGACGCTCGAGGTTCATGCTCATGAAAGCGACGAGTTGCACGAACCCGGGATAAACCCGGCGCAATGCCCCCGGATAGCGCGCCGGCACACGGTCGATCAGATTGCGCGCGAACCATTCGATCGGCTTGCTGGTTGGCGAGCTCGTTCACTTTGGTCGGATTGACGCGCGTGTCCATCGGGCCCGCCATCAGCGTCATGCTGCGCGGCTGCGCGGGATGTGCATCGGCGGCCATGAGCGCAACTGCCGCCAGCGCGGCAACGGTAGGCTGGCAGACCGCAACGAGGTGTGCGCCGGCGCCGAGCACCTCCAGAAAACGGATGAGGTGGTCAATGAAATCATCGAGATCGAATGCGCCATGCCGCAACGAGACGTCGCGCGCGTTGTGCCAGTCCGTGAGATAGACATCGTGGTCACGCAGCAGCGTCTGCACCGTTCCGCGCAGCAGAGTCGTGAAATGACCCGACATTGGCGCAATGAGCAGCACGCGCGGCTGCGATGACTTCGAACTCTTTCCGGAAGTGCAGCAGGCTGCAAAACGGCGTCCGGTGCACGACTTCTTCGCGTATCGGAATTTCGCGGCCGGCAATATTCACCGAGGCGATGCCAAAATCGGGACGTTCGTGGGTGAGCCGGGCCAACGCCAGCAATTGGCTTGCCGCCGCCACGCGCCGCACCAAAATGTGCTCCGCAACGTGCCGATTCGCCCTGCTGCAGGCGTGAATTACCGAAGTCGCAAGTCCGCGCATCGGCGTCATTGCACCCGCACATGCCTGATATGACGCGTAAAGCATAGCGTGTATACATCAGCTCCGCGTTGTCGTATTGCTCAGTGGGCACGCAATATGCATGCCCACCCGTCATGCACCAGCAACGTGCCCCACTTCGGCGCACGCTCGCTAAACCTGGCGGAGATTCCACGCATGGCCGACGCCACGCTAACCATCAGCAGCAAGAACTATTCGTCGTGGTCATTGCGCGGATGGCTGTTAACGAAGCTCTCCGGATTGAGCTTCAAGGAGAACATGGTCGCGCCGGAGGATGCGGCGGCGCGCGCGGAAATCCTGCTGCTGGCGCCATCCATCCTGGTTCCCTGCCTGACGCATGGCGATGTCAGGGTATGGGACACCTTTGCGATCGCCGAATACCTGAACGAGGTTCGTCCGCATGCTGGACTACTGCCGGACGACCGGGCCATGCGTGCGCGTTGCCGTTCGGTTTGCGGCGAAATGCATTCCGGCTTCAGCGCGCTGCGCTCGGCGCTGCCGATGAATCTGAAAGGACACTTATCCGGGCTTCAAGGTGTGGTCGCGCGCGCAAGGCGGACATCGCCCGCATACTCGAGATCTGGAACGAGTGCCTATGCTGTCTACGGCGGGCCCTTCCTGTTCGGCAAACTCGGCATGGCGGACGCCATGTATGCGCCGGTCGTGACGCGGTTTCTGACCTACGACGTGGCGCTCGACCCGGTTTCAGCGGCGTATTGCGCGCGGATCATGGCGCTTGCGGAAATGAAAGAATGGATAGCCGCGGCGAAACGCGAACCGGACGACATCGACGAACTGGAGGTCGAATTCTGACCGGCGTCGCGCTCAATTTCCGGGCAGGCGCGTGCGCCTCGGGAAAGAATGCGTCCTTCCAGCTCGCCGGCTGCGTCTTGATGACGCCGGTCTTGAACATCTGCTCGGCGTATTTCAGCGTGCCGTTCGGCGCCTGCGTAAACCGGTAGCCCGGCGACTCGAGCATGGCGGTCAACTCGTCGACCGAAATTTTCTCCTTGGTCGCCTTGAGATAGAGGTCGGCGGCGGCGCGCTTGTCGCGCGCAATGAAGTCCGACGCTTCGACCAGCGCCGCCATGATCGCCGCGATCGTCTTGGGATTCGCGTCGTGAAACTTGACGGTGCCGAAGATCACCGTGATGGTCGCCGGCCCGCCCATCACGTCCGCCGAATCAAGCACCGTGTGTACACCTGGAGATTTGAGCGCGACGTTCTGATAGGGCGGCACCGAGAAATGGCTGTTGACCTCGCCGGCGCCGCTCATCAGCGCAACGGTCGCATCCGGGATGCGACATGGCCACCGTGAACGGATCGTACTTGCCGCGCCCGGCTTCGCCGTACATCTTCTGCGCGGCGATGCCGAGTATGGTCGACTGCATCGACACTTTCACCGTCGGCACCGCGATCTTGTCCTTCTCGGTGAAATCGGCGATGGTCTTCACGTTCGGATTGCGCGTAACCAGCAAGAGCGGCACCGCGGCGACGGCGGCGACGGCCTTCACCTGCCCGCCGGTGCGCGACCACAAGAGCAGCATGTTGCTGATGCCGCTGGTGACGAAATCGAGATTGCCGGCGAGCAGCGAATCGGTCGAGGTGCCGCCGCTGCCTATCGTCACCCAGTTCACCTTGACGTCGCCCAGGCCGAGCGCCTTGGCGTGCTTTTCGATCAGGCGCTGCTGCTCGACGATGACGACGGTGAGGTACGGCAGGCCGTATTGCTTGGAAATACGCACCTCCGACACCTCGGCCCTCAGCGGCAGCGCCAGCGACGCCTGCGACCAGCAACGCAGCGATGCGCAACATATTCAACACCAGTCCGGACATCATCCCCTCCTGTGCAGTTTCGACGGTCAGCCGCTTTTCTTTGCTGCAATTGCGGTCAGTATACCCTGCATGATCGCGAACGGCGTCGGCGGGCAACCCGGCACCGCGACATCCACCGGAATCACGTTCGACACGCGGCCGCAGGCTCGCGTAGCTCTCGCCGAATATCCCGCCGGTGCAGCCGCAATCGCCGAGCGCCACCACCAGCTTGGGTTCCGGCGTCGCATCGTAGGTGCGCTTCAGCGCAACTTCCATGTGGCGCGACACCGGCCCGGTTACGAGCAGCATGTCGGCGTGGCGCGGGCTGGCGACGAATTTGATGCCCAGGCCTTCGAGATTGTAGTACGGATTCCTGAGCGCGTTGATCTCGAGCTCGCAGCCGTTGCACGATCCGGCATCGACGTGGCGTATCGTCAGCGCGCCGGCGAAATTCTTGCAGGATATCGGCGTGCAGCCGCTCGCGCGTCGTGCGCAGCGCCTCGTCGACTGCCGGCGGCGCCTCGGTCTTGATGCCGGTTATCGCTATCTGTTTCAGTATCTGATACATAAATTCAAATTGGCCGCCAAGACGCCAAGAGCGCCAAGGAAACTCGGAGAAAAACAATAAGTCATAAACTTAAATTCATTCTGCACTCATGTTCCAACAATTCCGCTGCTGATTCGTGTCGCTTTTACGCTCGTTCTTGGTCTTCTTGGCGTTCTTGGCATCTTGGCGGCTCATGTTTTTCACAAATCCTGGCCGCTGTACGACAGATTGAACGATTTATTGATCAGCGGGAAATCCGGCACGATGTTGCCGAGCACCGCGCGCTCCAGTAGCGGCCAGTTCTGCCACGACGGATCGTGCGGATGGCAGCGACGGATGCGATTGTCCGCGCCGGTTTCGAGCGCGATCAGCACTTCGCCGCGCCAGCCTTCCACCCAGCCGACGCCGAACGCGTTTTCCGGCGCATCGGGAACGGGAACGACGATGTCGCCCGCGGACAGGCTGGCGAGTATCAAGCCCATCAATCGCAGCGATTCCATGATCTCTTCCACGCGGACCGTGGCGCGCGCGGCAACGTCGCCGCCGGTCCTTACCGCCATCTGCACGCCGAGCTGGTCATACGGCGCATGCGCAATCTGCACCCGCAGGTCGTGCGGCAATGCCGCTGGCCCGCCCGGCAAGTCCGGTAAGCCCCGCGCGCTGCGGCCTGGTCCTGCCGGATCCGTCCGCAGTCGACGAAGCGGTCCTGCAAGACCGGCGTGGTCTTCGTAAATCGCTCTCAGCAGCGGCGACCGTTCTGCCCAGCTCGGCGATTTCGCGATGAAGTCCGGCGATACCTGCGGCATCGATGTCGCGCGCAACACCGCCGGGCACGATGACGTCCATCAGGTAACGGTGCCCGAACAACGCGGCGTTGGTGCGCAGGAAATCCTCCCTGCAGACGGGAAAACTGCGCGAGACCAAAGGCGAGCCCCGCGTCGTTGCCGAGGAAACCCAGGTCCCACAGATGCTGGCCGACGCGCTCGCGTTCGAGCAGCAGCGCGCGCAACCACAGTGCCCGCGGCGGCGGCGCGACACCGGTGATGCTCTCCACCGCCATCGCGTATGCCCATGCGTAGGCGACCGTGGAATCGCCGGAAATGCGTCCCGCGAGCTTCGCGCCCTTCGGCAAGCGTCATCTGCTCGAAACGTTTCTCGATGCCCTTGTGCTTGTAGCCGAGCCGCTCTTCCAGGCGCAGCACGCCCTCGCCGACGATGCTGAAACGGAAATGCCCGGGCTCGATCGTGCCCGCGTGCACCGGTCCGACGGGAATCTCGTGCACGCCCTCGCCTTCAACCTTCACAAACGGATAGCGGTCCTCGCCGACGGGATAGCATTGCCTGCCGTCGAACGATTTTCGCAGCGGAAATACCGTGTCGGGCCACGCCGCGTGGCGCAACCACTTGCGCTGATCCGCGGCGCCGTCGGCCCGCACGCCAAAGAGATCGTAGATCGCGCGCTGCATGCGGTTCGCCGCCGGAAAGATGTCCGAGATGTCGGGGAAGACTCTCGCCGGCAAGCGGCAGCGTGATCACCACCAGCCCCGCACGCACCGTCAGCCCGGCATGCACGGCGTAACCCTCGCCCCGGTCGCTGTTGTCGGCGCCCCATAATGCGACCAGCCGGCCGCCCTTGTCGCGCACCTGCCGGCAGGCCGCGCGCCATTGCTGCGGGTCGACGCGCCCGCGCCACACCGGCATGGCGCCGGGCAGTTGGGTTAACTCAATCTGGAAATCTTCAAGCTTCACGATTCAGGTCTTACGCCTCATCCTATCAACTTCGCCGCCTGCCGGTACCACTCCGCGAGATACGGTGGAATGTAAAGCCCGAGCAGCAGCACCAGCGCGAGATGCACGAACACCGGAATCAACGCCGGCGGGTGCGGCAGGCGCTGGGCGGTCGCCGTCCCGAACACCATCGGCTGGACCTTGCCGAAAATCGCGGCGAAGGCCACGCCGAGTGCGACGAGCAGGAACGGCGTCGCCCACGGCTGCTCGTGCATCGCCACGGTGAGTATCATGAATTCGCTCGTAAACACGCCGAACGGCGGCATGCCGAGAATGGCGAGGCTGCCGAGCATCAGTCCCCAGCCGATGGTCGGATTGCTGTCGATCAACCCTCGGATGTTGTCGATGATCTGCGTGCCGGATTTTTGCGCGGCATGACCGACGGTGAAAAAGATCGCCGACTTGGTGAGCGAATGCACCGTCATGTGCAGCAATCCGGCGAACGTTGCGAGCGCACCGCCCATGCCGAATGCGAAGGTCATCAGTCCCATGTGCTCGACCGAGGAATAGGCGAACAGCCGCTTGACGTCCTTCTGGCGCGACAGCAGGAACGCGGCCACCACCACCGACAGGAGCCCGAAGCCCATCATCAGGTTGCCGGCGAAATGCGTGCCGAGCGCGCCTTCGACCAGCACCTTGGTGCGCACCACCGCATACAGCGCCACGTTGAGCAACAGTCCCGACAGTACCGCCGAGACGGGCGTCGGGCCTTCGGCGTGCGCATCGGGCAGCCAGTTGTGCAGCGGCACGAGCCCGACCTTGGTGCCGTAGCCGACCAGCAGAAACACGAATGCGAGGCTCAGCACGGTGGGTTCGAGTTCGCCTTTCACCTCGTTCAAATGCGTCCACAGCAGCGCGGTGCCGCCCGGCCCCAGCACTTTCTCCGCGGCGAAATACAACAGGATCGTGCCGAACAGCGCCTGCGCAAGTCCCACGCCGCACAGGATGAAGTACTTCCACGCCGCCTCCAGGCTCGCCGGCGTGCGGTACAGGCTCACCAGCAACACGGTGGTGAGCGTGGCTGCCTCCATCGCCACCCACAGGATGCCGACGTTGTTGGTCAGCAGTACGAGCAGCATGGTGAAAGTGAACATCTGGTACATGCTGTGATAGAGCCGCAACCGGTTCGGCGAGAGCTTGCCGTGGGCGAGCTCGATGCGCATGTAGGGGCGGCTGAAGAGCGAGGTGGTAAACGCGACGAACGCCGTGAGCGCCACCAGGAACACGTTGAACGAATCGACGAAGAAATTCTCATCCCACACCAGGATCGGCCCGTCGGCGATGATGCGCGCGGTGAGCGCCGCCGCCGCCACGAAAGTGAGCAGGCTCATGCCCGAATTGAGCTCCGGCGCGAAATCGCGGTGCCCCCAGAATCCGAGCAGGATGCCACCGGCAAACGGTACGCCTAATACAAGCAGCAGCTCCATCAGCGTTCCTTGAGTTTTTCCATGTGATGGATGTCGAGGCTCTCGAAGGTCTCGCGGATGTGGAAAAAGAACACGCCGAATATCAGCGTGCCGACCAGCACGTCGAGCGCGATGCCGAGTTCAACCACCATCGGCATGCCGTACGTCGCGGAAGTCGCCGCGAAGAAGAGCCCGTTTTCCATCGCCAGGAAACCGATCACCTGCGAGACCGCCTTGCGCCGCGTGATCATCATCAGGAACGCCAGCAGGATGCAGGCGGTAGCGATGCCGAGCGTGCTCTTGGTAACGGTGCCGGCGATCTGCGAAATCGGCGTGGCCAGGTTAAACGCGAAGATCACCAGCACGATGCCGATCAGCATCGTGGCCGGAATATTGATCAGCGTCTCGACATCCCAGCGAACGTTCAGCGCGCGGATCAGGCGGTGCATGATCCACGGCAGGAACAGTACCTTGAGCATCAGCGTCAGCAGCGCGGAGTAATACAGATGGCCCTGATGCGTCGAGTAGGCGACCACCAGCGTGGAGAGCACCAGCACGAAACCCTGCGCCGCAAAGAGATTGATGAGCGACAGGATGCGCCGCTGCGTGAGCATCGCGAACGCAAGCAGCAACAGCAATGCCGCGAACAGATTGATCAGCTGGGCGTAGAGCGGCAGATTCATTTCATCGCTCAAGCAGGAAATGAGTGAGCATGCCGAGCGTCGCAAGCATGAAGGCGGTGCCCAGAAACTCGGGCGCGCGGAAGATGCGCATCTTCGCCGACAGCGTTTCCAGCAGCGCGAGTCCCGCGCCCGCCACCGCGAGCTTCACAACCAGCGCGGCGAGCGCGATCGGCAACCCCACCCAGTCGCCGGCCTGCGCGATGCCCCACGGCACGAAGATAGCGAAGCCGATCGTGATGTAAGCAGTCAGCTTGAGACTCGCAGCCCATTCGATCAACGCCAGATGGCGCGCCGAGTATTCGAGGATCATCGCCTCGTGGATCATGGTGAGTTCGAGATGCGTCGACGGGTTGTCGATCGGAATGCGCGCGTTCTCCGCGAGCAGCACCATCAGGAAAGCGACCGCCGCGAACGCCATGCTCGGATAGATCACGAACTCGCGCTGGCCCAGCGTCTCGACGATGGTCGCCAGCGACGTGGAATGGCTGATGAGCGAGGCGGTGAACAGCGTCATCAGCATCGCCGGCTCGGCCAGAAAACCGATCATCATCTCGCGGCGCGCGCCGAGCGTGCCGAACGAGGTGCCGACGTCCATGCCGGCGAGCGACACGAATACGCGCGCCAGCGCAAACAGCCCGACCAGCGCAATCACGTCCGCGGCCGGCGCAAACGGCAGCGAAGTCGCGAGCACCGGCACGATGCCGACCGCGAGCCACATGCAGCCGAACAGGATGTACGGCGTGGCCCAGAACAGCGGCGAGGCGTTGTGCGCGAGCACCGCGTCCTTGTGAAACAATTTATGCAGCACCTTGTACGGCTGCCAGATTCCCGCGCCGCTCTTGTTCTGCAGCCAGGCGCGGCACTGGTTGACCCAGCCCAGCATGAGCGGCGCGATCAGCACCACCAGCACCGACTGCAGCACCTGGAAGACGATTCCGCTGGCAATGTTCATTGCGCGAACACCAGCAAGCGCGATCAGCGTCAGAAAGCTGTACAGCAGGTAGACCGAGATGCGCCCCTGCTGCAGCTTGCCGATGTGGCCGGACAGGAATTCGGTGAAATGCGCGATCGGCAGATACATCGCGTACCAGTGCCGGTCCTCCACCGACTGCCTGAACACCGGGTGCGGATCGTCGGCGCGCGGAATTTCACGGTGGATCAGGTAGACCGGCGCGAATATCTGGCGGATCGGCTGGCCGAACGCATCCGCCGAGTCCTGCATGCGCGAAGTCTGCGCCGGAAAGCCGCAGTCCCACGGATCGGCGCGGCGCAGCCGCCCGTGATAGACATGGCGCACCACGATGAAGGTCAATCCGAACACCGCCGCGATCACCAGCAGGAACACGACCGGGCTGTAGCTCGCCTGCACGTTGGAGGTCGGCACCAGCCACAGCCAGCCCGATGCCATCGCCTCGTCGCTCAGGCCGGTGCCGATCAGGGCAAGACAGACGCTTGTTGAGCTCGCCGATCATGAACACCGGAAACAGTCCGAGCGCGAAGCAGGCGATGGTGAGCCACAGCATGCCCGCGCGCTCCCAGCCGCTCGCTTCGCGCGGCTGCGCGGCGAACTCGTGGCGGTGCTGGCCGAGAAAGGCGATGCCGTAGACCTTGACGAAGCACATGCCGGTCAGCGCCCCGGAGAGCGCGAGCACGGCGGCGACGATCGGCACCAGGCTCCTCACCACGCTGCTCGTCGAGCTGCGGCGCCTGCAGCGAAGCCTGGAACGTGAGCCACTCGGACACGAAGCCGTTCAACGGCGGCAGCGCCGAAATCGCCAGCGCGCCGATCAGAAAATAAAGCGCGGTCTGCGGCATGTAGCGGATGAGCCCGCCCATCTCGTTCAGGTTTCTCAACCCGGTCGACTTGAGTATCGAGCCGGCGCCGAGGAACAGCAGGCCCTTGAACACCGCGTGATTGAGCGTGTGATACAGCCCGGCGATCAGCCCGAGCGCGCCGGCGACCGGGTGGCCGCTGCCGATAAACACCATCGAGAGCCCGATGCCGATCAGGATGATGCCGATGTTCTCGACCGAGTGGTACGCGAGCAGGCGCTTCAGATCGTGCTGCATCAGCGCGAACAGCACGCCGAACAGCGAGGTGGCCGCGCCGAACAAGAGCACGGTCAAGCCCCACTCCCAGCGGATGCCGCCGATCAGATCGTAGATGACGCGCACCATGCCGTAGATCGCGGTCTTCAGCATCACGCCGCTCATCAAGCGCGGACACCGGCGACGGCGCCGCCGGATGCGCTTCCGGCAGCCACACATGCAGCGGCAGCATGCCGGCCTTGGCGCCAAAGCCGAAAAATGCGAGCAGGAACGCCACCGTGGGCCAGTAACCACTCAGGTTCGCCGCGCGCAGCGCTGCGAACGTGTAGTCGCCGTGGCCGCCGTGCAGCACGCCAAAACACAGCAGGATGCTGATCGCGCCGAGATGCGCGATCAGGAGGTAGATGAAGCCCGCCTTGCGGTTCTGCTCGCTATGGTGTTCGGTGGTGACGAGGAAATACGACGAGAGCGCCATCGACTCCCAGGTGACCATGAACAGATAGGCGTCGTCGGCGATCAGCACGAACGCCATGCTGGCGAGGAACACGTGATACTGCAGGCTCAGCAGCCCGAGCGCCGCGGCCTCGGTGTCGCGGAAGTAGCCGGCGGCGAACAGCGAAATGCCGAACGAAACGCCGCCCAACAACAGCAGGAAGAATCCGGACAGCGCATCGACGCGCACGTGAAACGGCAGGTCGGGCAGGCCCGCCGGCAGGATCGCGCTGCTCGCCGGCGCGCCGATCGCCCACAGTCCGGCCGCGGCAAGCGCGAGCGCCACCACGGCGCCGGCGGGAAACATGACGCCGGTAATGACGCGCGGCGCGCGCATGAACGCGAGTCCCGCCACGCCCAGCCCGATCCAGATCACCGCGAGGGTGACCGCCGCCTCGATCGGCTGCAGAGATGACATGTTCCATTCCGGTTTGCTGGCGTTGATACTGACCGCGGCAGGTTGTGGCAGGCGATCAAAATAAATGCGGACTCCCGGTCGCTCCCCCGCACTGCGCGGCCGGGCCGGGCTTCAGCAGTTGTTTATATTATTGTAGGGTTATCCGCCGGGGCTGCCAACCGGTATTCACGCTCGACCACGACACTTGCGCCCCGCGGTCAGGGACGAATGTATGCGTAGCCCTGCTGTTGTTTCACCATCAGTTCGACGACGCCGGCCTTGACGTAACCGATGTTGGGCAGCATGTCGGCGCTTGCGTCGTCTTCGTATTGGTCATCGTGTTCTCGCACGCCATGATTTTCACGCCTTGCGCGAGCGCGTCCCCAATGCGGTTCGCGACCTCGGAATCGAGCTTCAGCATCGGCAATCCCGGCCCGTAAGCGACGAGTTCGATCTCGACGTTGTCGCGGCCCAGGTCCTCCTGCACGTTCTTTACGTTATTGAGCGCAAGATTCCACTTGCGCGGATCGTTGTCGCTGACCTGGAAAATCACCTTGTGCCGGGCGTCGGCGCCCGCCGGCCGGTCCGCCGCGATACTCGCCGCCGGCTGCATCCAGCCCGCGCACGCCGCCGCCAGCGCGGCGTAAGCATAAATCCGGATTTTTCGCATAAACTTCTCCCCACGATGCATGCGCGTAAGGTAAGCGATATGGCGCCGTGCCGCAACCGGCATTCCGAATCGATAGCTCGATGAACATCATTGCCAGGCACCTCGATATTCGCGGCCGCGTGCAGGGCGTGGGCTTTCGCCAGTTCATGACGCGCGCCGCGCTCGAACTCAGTATCACCGGTTGGGTGCGCAATCGCCCGACGGCAGCGTCGAAGCCGTCGTGGCGGGAACGCCGGATGCCGTTCACACCATGATAGAGCGCGCCCGCCGCGGTCCGCCCCACGCACGCGTAACTGAATTCGAAGTCAACGGAAGCTGACGGCGATTTCCAGCGCTTCGAAATGCGCCCGACCGCATAGGCCAGGATGGGGAATCGACGATTCAGATTTAGGCCTTAACTCCTCACCGCTTACCGTTCACCGCTCACCAAAATTTCAGCCGCCGTTGCGCTGTTCGTTGTAGACGATACTGACGTTCGACTCGGTCAGCCACGCCGTGAGCGACTGCAGCAGATTGTCGTGCAGGCTGACGCGCCAGTCGTCGCCGAGCTCGATTTCGCAGCTGGCGTTGCTGTTGTGATAAACGATGGAAACCGGGCACGGACCGTTGCGATACGGTGCGAGCAGATCCTTCAGCTTCTGCGCCGAAGACTGGCCGTTGCACGTGAGGCGCACGCCGCGGGCGAAACGGTTGCGCGCCGCGTTGAGATCGTAGATTTTCTCGGCGTTGATGCGCATGAATACGGTTTCGGCCTCGTCCCCGCCGCCGCGGCGCACGTTGCGCACCTTCGCCTCCATCACCAGCACGGCGTCCTCGACGATGATCTGCCGGTACTGCTCGAAAATTTCGCCGTAGACCGTCACTTCCTGGGTGGCGGTGCCGTCCGACAGGTTGATGATGGCCATGCGCGAAGACTGGGTCTTCTGGAAGCGCATCGACTCGACCACCCCCGCGATCAGCACGCTCTGCGCGCCCTGGCCGTACTCGCCGCCGGACGGCTGGAGACGGTCCAGCGTCGTGCGCACGAACTTGCCGAGCTCTTCGCGGTAGGCGGTGTAGGGATGGCCGGAGAGATAAAAGCCGAGCGCGCTCTTTTCCTCGCGCAAAAACGTGCGCTGGTCCCAGCGCGGCGCCTGCACCAGCGCGGGACGCGCATGCTCGGCGGCGTCCGCGCCACCGAATAGGCTCACCTGCTGCGCGTTGCGCTCGGCCTGCTCGGCGGCGGTCAACGCGATGCCGACGGAGGCGAGCAGGCGCGCGCGATGATCGTCGATGGAATCGAAGGCGCCGCCGCGGATCAACGCTTCGATCACGCGCCGGTTGACGATACGCTTGTCGACGCGCTCGCAGAGATCGAACAAATCCTTGAACGGCCCCTGCTTTTCGCGCGCGGCGACGATGGCCGCGATTGCCGAAGCGCCCGTGCCCTTGATCGACCCCAATCCGTAGCTGATCGTTTTCGTGTCGAGCGGCACGAAGCGGTACTCGCCGCTGTTGATGTCGGGCGCCAGCACGGTGAGCCCGTTGGCGCGCGCATCCTCGTAGAACTGCTTGACCTTGTCGGTGTCGTCCGCCGCCGCCGACAAGTTGGCCGCCATGAACGCGGCCGCGTGATGGGCCTTGAAATACGCGGTCTGATAGGCGACCAGCGCGTAGGCCGCGGCGTGCGATTTGTTGAAGCCGTAGCCCGCGAACTTTTCCATCAGGTCGAAGAGCTCGTCGGCCTTTTGTTCTTTCAGCCCGGTCTTGGCCGCGCCCTCGCGGAAGATGCCGCGTTGCTGCGCCATTTCCTCGGGCTTCTTCTTGCCCATCGCGCGGCGCAGCAGATCCGCGGCGCCCAGGCTGTAGTCGCCCACCAGCTGCGCCATCTGCATCACCTGCTCCTGGTACACCATGATGCCGTAGGTTTCGGCGAGCACCGATTTCACGCGCGGATCGGGGTACTCGAAAGGCTTGCCGTGCTTGCGCGCGATGAAGTCGGGAATCAGGTCCATCGGCCCCGGCCGGTACAGCGCGACCAGCGCGATGATGTCTTCGAAGCGGTCGGGACGCGCCTGCTTCAGGAGGTCGCGCATGCCGCGCGATTCAAACTGGAACACCGCGGTGGTTTTCGCGCTCGCAAATATCCGGTAGGCATCCGCGTCGTCGAGCGGTATCGTTTCCAGCGCCACGGTCGACGACGGATCGAGACGCTTGATGTAGCGCAGGGTCCAGTCGAGTATCGTCAGCGTGGTGAGGCCCAGGAAGTCGAACTTGACGAGCCCCACCGCCTCGACGTCCTTCATGTCGAACTGCGAGACCACGCTCACCGAGCCTTCGGCCGCGTAGAGCGGGCAAAAATCGGTGAGCTTGCCCGGCGCGATCAGGACACCCCCCGCGTGCATGCCGACGTTGCGCGTCAGCCCCTCGAGCCGCTCGGCGAGCTCGAGCAGTTCGCGCACTTCTTCTTCCTGCGCCTCGCGCTGGTTGATCAGCGGCTCGACTTCGCGCGCATAGATCGTCTGATCGTCCTCGCGATCGGTGCGCCGGCGCAGCGTGATGTGGCGGCCGGGCTGGAACGGCACCAGCTTCGCGAGCTGGTCGCAGAAGTTGTAGCCGAGATCGAGCACGCGCCCGACGTCGCGCACCACGGCTTTCGCCGCCATGGTGCCGAAGGTGACGATCTGCGAAACGCAGTCGGCGCCGTATTTCTGCCGCACGTATTCGATGACGCGGTCGCGCCCGTCCTGGCAGAAGTCGATATCGAAGTCGGGCATCGACACGCGCTCGGGATTGAGGAAGCGCTCGAACAAGAGGTTGTAGCGCAGCGGATCGAGGTCGGTGATGCCGAGCGAATAGGCGACCAGCGAGCCCGCACCCGAGCCGCGGCCGGGACCGACCGGCACGCCGTTCGCCTTTCGCCCAGTTGATGAAATCGGCCACGATCAGGAAATAGCCGGCGAAACCCATCTGCAGGATCGTCTTGATTTCGAATTCGAGCCGCTGCTGATATACGGGCAGTTTTTCCGCGCGCTGCGCCGCGTCGGAATATAACTGCTCGAGGCGGTGCGCGAGGCCTTCCTGCGCGCGGTCGCGCAGATAGTCGTCGAGGCTTTCCTTGTGCGGCGTCGGAAACGGCGGCAGCTTCGATACGCCGAGTTCGAGCGTCAGATTGCAGCGCTTGGCGATCTCGACGCTGTTGGCGAGCGCCTGCGGAATATCGGCGAACAATTCGGCCATTTCGGCCTGCGTCCTGAAATACTGGTCGGGGCCGAAATGGCGCGGGCGGCGCTGGTCCGCGAGCACGTAGCCTTCGGCGATGCATACGCGCGCCTCGTGCGCGCGAAAGTCGTCGGCCTTGAGAAACTGCACCGGGTGCGTCGCCACCACCGGCAGTTTCAATTCGGAGGCGAGCTGCAAAGACTGCTGCACGCAATTCTCGGCCTGCTGCGCCGCGCCCGCCTGCAGACGCTGCAGTTCCAGGTAGTAACGTTGCGGAAAAAGCCTGCGCCCACGCCCGCGCGGCAGCACTCGCCTGTTTGTAATTGCCGGCGATGAGCGCGGCTGCCGACGTCGCCGTGATGCGCGCCGGACAGCGCGATAAGGCCGTCGGCGGCCTGCACCCGCGAACCATTCTTTTTTCAGTTCGGCGCGCCCGCGGTACTGGTTGGTGCGATAGGCGCGCGTCAGCAACTCGCTCAAATTGCGATAACCCGCGCGCGACTGGCACAGCAGCAGGAGCCGGTGCGGCAGGTCGCGGTCGGCCGCGTTTTCGATCCACGCATCGCAGCCGATGACCGGCTTCAGGCCCGCGCCGCGCGCCGCCTGGTAGAACTTGACCATGCCGAATACGTTGGCAAGGTCGGTCAACGCCAGCGCCGGCATGCCGTCGGCGATCGCCGCGGCAACCGCATCGTCGAGGCGCACGATGCCGTCGCTTACGGAATACTCGCTGTGCAGCCGCAGGTGAACAAAGGACGGGGCGGACATGCCGGCTATTTTATCCCCATCGGCGCACGCGGGGAGCGGCGAGCGAATTCGTGAGCGACACGTCGCAGGAACAATTTGACTTGACAGCGTGTCCAATCACCGCCAGATTTGAATACGCCATGATCCCAATCAATCGAGGTTGACCATGCCGACCATCCTGCGAGTCACGCGCCGCGTCCCTCTCCTTCTGTTGCTTGCGATGCTGGCGACGGGCGCGCACGCGCAAGCCGTGTACCGGTCGGTCATGCCGGACGGCAAGATCGTCTACGGCAACAAGCCGGAGCCCGGCGCGAAGGAAGCCAAAGCAGGTTAATCTGCCGCCGCCGAATATTTCAACGCCGACGCAGCCGCTGCACCGGCCAAGGCGCCGGCCGGCTCCGCGGAAACGCCGCTGCCCAAGGCAACCAGCGAATTCCGACGTCGCAGCGGCGCAGACAGAAACTCGAAGCGGCGCAAGAAAGCGCTGGAGGACGGACGCGAACCGCGGGAAGGCGAGCGCATCGGCACCGCGCGGCAAGGCCTCTCGCAATTAAACGACGCGATTACTACAAGCGCATCAAGGCGCTTGAGGACGCAGTCGCCGCCGCGCCAGACGGAATCGACGCCGCGCAGCGCAACGCGCGTTGAACCAGCGGCGAACGCCGCTTGCCACGGTCGCCCGCGTCAAGGCTCGCCCTTCACGCCCCGCACGCTCCCGTCAATACACGCGCGTCACCCGGTAGCCGTCGCGCGCGAGCAGGCTCAGCAGTCCTTTGTCGCCATACAAATGTAACGCGCCAACCGCGACGAACGCGTTGCCCGCCGCCAGTTGCGGCTGCATGCGCTCGACCATGCGCGTGTTGCGGTCGTACAGCAGGCGCTGATCGAATACCGTCCTTGAGCGGTCTTCAATTCCGGACGCTGCGCGACTTCCGCTTCGCCGATCTGCCACATCAGGCGCAGATCGCGCTGTAGATACGCCTGCACCAGTTTCTCCGACTGCGCCTTTAACTCGTGGTGGGTCTCGACGGCGTGTTTGAGCAGCGCGATCTGGTCCGCTTCCGACATGCGCTCGAATGCGGCGACCTGTTCGTCGACGCTTTCCAGATAATTGAGCGACTTGCCCTGTTGCGCGGCCAGGCGTTGCAGCGTGAAATCCAGCACGTCCTCCATCTGCTGCTGCGGCATCTCCAGCAGCAGCACCATCGCCCACGGCTTGAACAGCCGCGCCATTTCGGCCGGCAAGCCGAGGCCCGCGGCCAGCGGCACGATTTTTCGAAAGAGCTCCTCGCCCGCGACACCCGGCAGGTCGCGGCCGTCCATGTAGACCATGCGCGCCGCAAGAATCGCGATATTCGACGGATCGGGCGCGACCTCCATGCCGAACGACCTGGCGGCATCGAACTCTTTGCGCACCGCATCCGGCAAAGTGGTTACGCGCTTGTCGGCGAGATGCACGGTGCCGAATAAATGACTCGGCGCAGCCCCCGGTTTTTCGATGCGCCACAGCAGGCCCTTGTCGAACGCGCCCGCAGCCTGCTGCGCATGGGCGCTCGACGCTACAGGCGGCGCGAAATGCGCAAGCGCAAACATAAGCGCATACAGGATGAGCTTCAGCCGCTGCATGTGTCTTCTCCCGGAAATTCCCGCATAATCCGCGTTACTAAGATTTTGCCTGTAACTCTTGCCGCTAGCTCAGTGTCACATGACAATATTTTTGGCGATGCAACGGCGCGCGCGCGCCGTGGAGTGGCCGATGCGTGCGCAGAGACGGTTTTTTCGGTCGCGCGCGCGGCGGGTTATGACGTCGCGGCACGCGGCGACCGCGCGCAAGCTCGAAGCGGCGGTGGAGGCCGTCATTGCCGGAACGGAGTAACCAACGCATGAACATATCCCAGCGTACACGCATGGCATTTCTGGCTGCCGCAGTGTTGATGGCGGCTCCAACTTTCGCGCAGCGGGATTACCCGAACAAGCCGATCCGGCTGATCGTGCCGTACCCGCCCGGCGGCCCCACGGACATCATGGGCCGCATGACAAGCGACGTGCTTGCAAAGCGCCTGTCGCAGAACGTCGTGGTCGACAATCGAGGAGGCGCCGCGACGGCGATAGGCGCTGAAATGGCGGCGCGTTCGCCCGCGGACGGCTACACCTTGTTGCTGTCTTCCGAGACCACGTTTGCAGTGAATCCCGCGCTGAGAGACAAGCTTCCGTATCACCCCGAGCGGGATTTCACGCCGATTTCTCTTCTCACGGTCCAGCCGTACGTGCTGGCGGTGAGCCTGGCGCCGCCGCTCAACTCGGTTGCGCAGCTGGTGACGTATGCGAAGGCGAATCCGGGCAAGTTGAGCTATGGCTCGGCCGGCGCCGGCGGAGGCAATCACCTTGCCGGAGAGATGTTCAAGCAGGCAGCCGGGATCGATATCCTGCACGTCCCCTACAAGGGCAACGGTCCCGCGATCATCGATCTCATCGGCGGGCAGATCGGGATGATGCTGGGGAGCATATCCTCGCTCTATCCGCAGGGCGCCGCGAAGAAGCTCCGGCTGCTAGCGGTGGCGAGCGCCAAGCGCTCCGCGGCCGCTCCGGAGATTCCGACCTTTGCCGAAGGCGGCATGCCGGGTTTTCAAGTAAACGGCTGGAACTGCATCGTGGCCCCGCGCGGAACTTCGCCGGGTGTTATTATCAAGCGCCTGAATGCCGAGATCGTCGCGGGCTTTCACCAGCCTGACGTCATCGAGCGGCTGAGTAAGCAGGGCATCGATCCCGCCGTGGGAACCCCCGAGCAGCTGGCGGCCCACATCAAGTCCGAGCTGGCGCGATACAACAAATTGATCAAGGCAGTCGGGCTGAACGTCGAATAAAAAAACCAAGGGGTTACACGCAATGCTGAAGCAGACGTCATCCGAGTACCGCGGTTTTCGCAACGCGGGGATCCGCATGAAAGATGAAATGCTGCCGCAGCTCGGGCAGCTATACGGTTCCCGCATTCCAGTGCTGATGCCCGCACTCCATGCGTTCGACAAGGCCCACATCGTCATGCTCGTCGAACAAGGCTTGCTCGACTGCCACAGCGGGCGCCGCCCTCTTGCGGGGGCTGCGCAAGATGGAGGCCGAAGGGCGTCGTCGAGACGCGCACGCGGGTCGGCGGCGGTCTGCATTCCGGCGAGCAATACCTGATCCGCCTACTGGGCGAGGACGTCGGCGGGCGCATGCATCTCGCGCGGAGCTCGGGCGACCTGAGCTCGGTCGGCATGAATATCACGCAGCGCCAGAAGCTCCTCGCACTCATGCGGGCGGTAAACCGGCTGCGCCGCGTGCTCATCGACCTCGCGCGCCAGCACACCGATACGATCCTGCCGGGCTACAGCTTCGGCCAGCAGGCGCAGCCGATGACTCTCGCCCATCTGTGGCTGTCGTGGGCGTCGACGCTGGCGCGCGACTTCGAGCGCCTGCACGGCGCCTATGGGCGCGTAAACCGCAGTCCCGCGGGCGCTGCGATCATGGTGGGGTCCGAGTTCCCGGTCGACCGCCGGCGCACCGCGGAACTGCTCGGCTTCGATGCCGTCCACGAGAACTGCGCCGACGCCATACTCGAGCTCACCAATGACGACAGCCTCGAAGTGCCGGCGGTCGTATCCGTCCTCTACCACTCGCTGGCGAAATGGGCCGATGACCTCATCCAGTGGAGCACCAGCGAGTACGACTTCGTCGACATTCCCGATCGCTATTGCAACACGTCGTCGATCATGATGCAGAAGAAGAACGTGATCGGGCCGGCGGAAGTGAAGGGGGCATCGGCGGAGGCGCTGGGCGGCTTACGTCGTCGCGTACCACGCGCTGAAGGGCACCACCGGCCTGCCGATCAACGAGCGCTACTATGCGTGCGAGATTCTGTGGAAAGTCGCCGACAGCGCCGTGCGCGATCTCGGATGGTTCTGCGACCTGCTGCCAGTGCTCGTCATCAACAAGCCACACATGCGCGAGCAGTCCTGGCGGAATTGGGCGACGGTAACCGACCTCGCCGGCGCGCTCGTGAGCCAGCGCGACCTGCCGTGGCGCACGGCGCATCAGATCGTCGGGATCATGGTGCGGCTGTGCGAGGAGCGCCGGCTCGGACCGGCTGACGTCACGCCCGAACTGCTGGACGAGGCGGCGATTCTCTACCACGAAGTGCCGGCGGGGCTCGATCAGCAAGCGATTAACGAAGCCCTGGTCCCGGAAAGATTCATCGCCGTGCGCACGCTGCAAGGCGGCCCGGCGAAAACGGAGTCGCTGCGGCAGGCCGGGGTTTTCGAAGAAGGGACCGTGGCGGACGAGACGATCGTGGCCGGCATCGACGCGCGGCTTGCCACGGCTACCGGCAAACTCGAACAGGCGATCGACGCCATCATCGCAATAAACCGGTGATTCGCACCGCCATTATCAAGCGTGGCATGAACGGCAACCACCCGATCGCCATGGTCGAGGCTGGATTGCTGATGGCGGGTTTAGGCTACGCACAGCAAGGTTAGGAGCAGCGATGCAATACGCTACACTCAAGCTGGAACACGTCGGCGGTGCGTCGTGGATAACGCTGGACCGTCCGCCGGTCAATGCCGCCACGGTGCAACTCCTGGAGGAGCTGCTGCACGCGCTCGACACCCTCGAAGCACGCGATCAAACGCGCTGCATCGTGCTCACGGGCGCCGGCACCAAGGCGTTCTGCGCCGGTGCCGACCTCTCGGGCACGGGCAGCCAGGCGCACGGCAACAAGCGCTTCCGCGCGCTCGGGCGTGCCGCGCTTGAGCGCGTAGAGACGCATCCGAAGCCCGTCATCGGCGCGCTGCGCGGCTGGTGCATCGGCGGCGGATTCGCGCTGGCGATGGCCTGCGACGTGCGCATTGCGTCGACGACGGCGAAATTTCGCACGGGGGATGCTTATCTCGGCGTGGTCCCGTCCTGGGGCATGAGCCTGACCCGGCTCGTCCATTACATCGGCCGCAATCGCACTCTGGACATGCTGATCCTCGGCGAAGACCTCGCGGCGGAGAAAGCGCTTGAACTCGCGCTCGTGACCCGCGTGGTTCCCGATGCCAACTTCGCGGCCGAAATCGCGAAAGTGGCCGCCCGCGTGGCCTCCGGCGCCCCCATCACTTTTCGCGCCATCAAGGAGACCGTGCGCGCGCAGTACTGGAACTCGCCGCCCGCCGCGCACGAACTGGAGACGCGCTGGGCTGAGTTGAACGACGCCTCGCAGGATTTTCAGGAGGGAAGTGCGGCTTTCCGGGAACGGCGCGCGCCGGTGTTCAAAGGCGTGTGAATCCCATCCATACAGAAAGCAAGCGCGCATGATTCTGCATACCGCGCACCGCGCCGACCGGGGCGCGGACCCACGCGTTTCCATCGAGCGCATCCTGCATCCGCGCTCGGTGGCGGTGTTCGGCGCGTCCGAGAGCCTCGACAAGTTCGGCGGCCGCATCATCCATTTTCTGACCCGGCATGGTTTCGCCGGCGACATCTATCCCATCAACCCCAGCCGCGCCGAAATCGCCGGGCGCAAGGCCTATCCGCGCATCGGGTCGGTACCCGCCGCCCCTGATGTGGCGATCATAGCCGTGCCGACGGCGCGGCTGCTCGACACCGTGAATGAGGCCGCGGAAGTCGGCGTCGGCTGTTGCGTCATCATTTCCACCGGCTTTGCCGAAGCAAGCACGGGGGGAGCGGCGCAACAGGCGAATCTGGTCGCACTCGCGGCGCGCACCGGCATGCGCATCGTCGGCCCGAACTGCATGGGCTTTATCGTCCCGCACCACCACATGGCGCTCTGCTCCTCGGTCGTGTTGAATACCGATACGCTGGGCGACGGCGCGATCGGCCTCATCAGCCAGAGCGGCGGGCTCATGGTCTCGGTGTTCGATCGCGCCAAGACCGACGGCATCGGGCTGCGTTATGGAATATCGCTCGGCAATCAAAGCGATCTCGAAATCTGCGATTTCCTCGAGTTCATGATCGAGGAACCCGCGACGAAGGCGATCTGCCTTTACATCGAGGGCGTGCTCGACGGCGCGCGCTTTTACCAAGGCCGCCGCCGCATGCCGCCGCGCGGGCAAGCCGCTGCTCGTGCTGAAAACGGGCCGCACCGGGGCGGGCATCATCGCGGCGCAGTCGCATACCGCCAGTCTCGCGGGTTCGTGGGAGGCGTTCGCCGCCGCATGCCGCGAGCAGGGCGTCGTGATCGCCAAGGATCCCGACGACATGATACGGGCGGCGCATGTCCTTGCACATCATCCCGGTGCGCGCCATGGCGGCAGGGTTGGCGTCCTCTCGTCCTCGGGCGGTGGCGCCGCTACCGCCAGCGATCGGGTGATCGAGGTCGGGCTGGAGCTGGCGCCGTTGGGCGAGGAAACGCGCGCTGAGTTGGGGCGCATGCTGTTGCCGCCGCAAGCCGGCAATCCGGTCGACCTCGGCGGACGCAAAGTACCCGCGGACGTCGAGATCGCGGGAGACGCCACCCGTATTCTGCTCGCCGACCGGTCGGTCGACTACGGACTCGCATTTCTGATGTCGATGCCGTTCTATCTGAAGCGCACGATTGCAATCGCCGAGGCGTCGCGGGCGAGCGGCAAGCCGGTGGTGATCGTGTGTACGCCCGGCGCGGCAGCGGATCCCGCGCGCGCGGAGTTGCGGAAAATGGGGCTGGTCTTTTTTGACAGCTTCGAGCAAGGACTGCGAGTCCTGTCGCTGATTGCCGACCACGACCACTTGCGCCGCGATACGGTGCACCCGCCGTCGCGGCCGCCAGGGCTGCCCCCATCCGCGACGCTCGATGCGCTCGCCGCGGGTCCGCAAACCGAAAGTGAAGTAAAGCGGCTGCTTGCAGCGTACGGCATTGCGGTCGCCCGCGAGGTCCCGGCGGCGACGCCTGAGGCCGCCGCCGCCGCGGCCAGCGCGATCGGGTTCCCGGTCGGTACTGAAAGCGGTATCCCGGGACATCGTGCACAAAAGCGAGGTGGGCGCCGTGCGCGTCGGCCTCGCCGACCGCACGGCTGTCCTTACCTCCGCGCAGGAAATGATCCGGCGCATCGGGGCTGAGTTGCCCAACGCCCGCATCGAGGGATTTTCAGTGCAGGAAATGGTGCGCGGCGCGGCCGAGGTGATCGTCGGCATCCGCCGCGACGATCAGTTCGGACCGATCGTGATCGTCGGTCTCGGCGGGATCAGTGTGGAAATCCTCAACGACGCGGCGGTGGCCATGGCGCCGGTTTCCGCCACCCGGGTCCGCGGCATGATCGCCGGATTGCGAACAGCGCCGCTCTTCAGCGGTGCACGCGGCCGGCCGCCGCTCGACGTCGCAGCGATTGCCCGTGCCGTGGAACGGATGAGCTGGCTCGCCCACGATCTGGGCCCGCGCCTCGTCGACCTGGAGGTCAATCCGCTGATCGTTCGCCGGGACGCCGGCGGCGTGGTGGCCGTCGATGGCCGGGCAACGCTGAAAGGTAAGCAATGCGGCTGACAACAGGTTTTCTTGTTGCGTGTATTGCCGCGACGTTCTCATCCAGCGTTCTAGCCCAGACATTCCAGGGCAAGGTAGTGCGTATTGTCAATCCGTTCGCGGCGGGCGGCAATACGGACATCGTGACGCGCGCGTTGATCGACCGGCTGGCGCCTATCCTGAAGCAGCAGTTCATCATCGAGAACCGCCCGGGCGCGATGACCAACATCGCGTCGGAGTACATCGTCAAATCGACCCCCGACGGCACTACGTTGCTCATGGGTGGTGCTTCGAATGCAATCAACATGAGTTTGCTCGCGAGTCCGCCGTACGACACGTTGAGTGACTTCGAACCCGTGATTCTTTGTTACAAAGGCGCGAACGTGCTTGCCGTTCATCCTTCTGTGCCTGCGCGCAACCTGAAAGAACTCATCGCCCTCGCGAAAGCACAACCCGGCCAACTCACCTACGCGACGAGCGGGCTCGGCAGCTCGAATCACGTGGCGGGCGAACTTTTGAAGCTGATGGCGCGGATAGACCTCCGACACATACCGTACAAGGGTGTAAATCCGGCGCTTACGGATACCCTAGGCGGGCACGTTCACATGATATTCAGCGGGGGCCCTTCATTGCTGCCGCACCTCGAATCCGGCCGCCTGCGCGCCATTGCGATCAGCACCCTGCAGCGCTCGCCCGCCATGCCTGGCGTGCCGACTTTCGATGAGGCGGGCGTCAAAGGCTACGAATCCACTAACTGGTTTGGCCTGCTTGCCCCGGCAAAAACGCCGAAAGAAATCATCGCCCGCCTGAATATCGCCGTCGACAACGTCATCAAGAATCCCGAATTCCGCGAACGCTTTAACAAGGAAGTGCTCGAGACCATCGGCGGTTCGCCGGAGTCTTTCCGTAGCTTCCTGCGTGAAGAAATCGAAAAGTACGCACGGGTCATAAAGACCGCAGGCATAGCGAAGCAGTAAGGCGTGCTTCGGCGGGCCGGTTGCAGTCGGACGCGCGAACTGAATTGCACGATTCCCCGCGGCGAGGCGCTAGAGCTTCACACCCGCGGCCTCGAGTATGCCGCGCACGCGTGCACGCTGCTCCTCGGAAATGACGAGCCGCTCGGCGAATTCCTTGCCGCTCGGACGCGTCGCGTCGATACCCATCTTGGTGACGGTGAAGGTTTCCGGATCGGAGGTCGGATCGAGGATTGCACCCTTGCAGCCCGGAATAAACACGACGTCCTTGTCGGCGTGGACGCGGGTCGCCACCGCCCACATCACGTCGTTCATGTCGAAGATATCGACGTCCTCGTCGACGACGATCACATACTTGGTGTAGTACTCCGTGCCGAGTGCTGCCATGATCGCCTGTTGCGGCTCTCCCTGCGCCGTTTTCTTCATCTTGACGATGGCCAGGAATGCGCCGCACGTCCGATGCGGCACGTGCACGGCAATGACATTGGGCAGGTTGCGGCGCAGCGTGTTCAGGATCTCGCCCTCGCGCGTCACGCAGGAAACGAGGAGGTGATCCTGCGACATGCCCGAGACGATCGAGTGGTACATGGCATCGCGGCGCATGCGCATGCGGTGGGCAACGAACACGTTCTGCGTGCTGCGGTAAGACGCGTAGCCGGTGAATTCGCTGAAAGGACCTTCGGGCTCCCTGACATTGGCCAGGATTTCGCCCTCGATGATGATTTCGGCGCCCGCCGGCACCTCGATGTCCTCAACACCGGATTTCGCGAGCCGGTACGGTTCGCCGAAAAGTCCGCCGATGATCTCGAACTTGCGCACGTGCGGCGGATAGGCGTAGGCCATCGAGCCCATGTAATGGAGCGGATGGACGCCGAGCGTGATCGCGGCGGGAAGCGCGTGCCCGCGCTCCTCGGCGCGGCGGTGAAACTCGTGCATGCGCCGGCGCGAGTGCAGCGAGACGCCCAGGCGGTTCTTGCCTTTGACCATCAGCCGATGAAAGCCGGTAGTGTCGACGCCGGTGAGCGGATCGCGCGCCGTGATCTGGCCCGCCGTGATGTAGGGCGCAGCGTCGACCGCGAAATGCAGCGGGATCGGCAGCTTCGTCAGATCGACCTCGTCGCCCTCGAGCACCACCTCCTGCCAGGGCGCGTCCTTCACGACCTCGCAAGGAATGTATTTTTGACAGCGCTCGCGAAAAGCGGTCGGCAGGTTCGCAGGCTCCACGCCGAGGCAGGCAGCCAGCAGCTTGCGGTTACCGGCGATGTTGGTGACCACCGGCATGCTGTGTCCCTCGACGTTTTCAAAGACGACCACCGGACTCTTGCCGGCGCGCTCGAGCTCGAAGACTAGCGATGTGATGTCGAGATGGGTGCGGACGGGGACGCGGACGCGCAGAATTTCGTCGGGGAACTCGTGTTCCACCATGCCGAGGAAACCTCGCAGGCTTTGACGTGCGGTTTCGTCAGCGTTGTGCCCCATCGCCTATCCCCTTTTGCGTATCGACCGTGCGACGGACAATAGCACGCGGTTTTCGCAGTCGCAAAACGATACGCCCCCGCTTTTTTCCGGCACTGTCCGGCGCTCAACGTCCGCGCAGGGCGCGAAAGAAGGTCTTGATGCGGTCCCAGAGCACCGAGAAGATGAGCGAGCCCGCGTCAAGTTCGGGAACCGACGCCCCGGCCGCGTAGCCGGTGCGTGCTCCGCTGGTGCTCTGGTTGAGGCGCGCCTCAAGGTTCCGTGCGAACGATCCGGTCATGCGCCTGGCGATGTCCTCGACGATGCCCGACCGGCTGAATTGCGCGAGCGGGCCGGTGAGCGTGTAACCGACCTCGAGGTCGACCCGCGTTGCGGTGCCGCCTTGGTCCTCGTGAAGCACGTAGCGGATTTCGCCGCGCGTCATCGAACTCGAACGCGTATCATGCGCGCTGCCGTGGATCGTTCCCGCATGGTTCGCCGGATCGCGGACCACGTCGGCCACGCCTTCGAACTCGGCGACGATAGGCCCGACCTTGATGCGGATTCTGGGCTCGACGCGGTCATCCGTCGGCGTGCCGATGAGGGATGTTCCCGGCAGGCAGGCCGTGACTTCGCCCAGGCGACCGAAGAAGTCCCAGACCTTGTCGCGACTATGCTCGACGCTGAAGGATAGCCGCAGCGTCGTTTGCGGTTTGCCCATATCGGGAGTGGCGGTCCGGCTTGCCGCCGCGGGCCGTTGCACGGTAGCGGGTGGCGCGCGCGTGGTCGCCGGAGACGCAGTTGGCGTAGCGGGTGCGCCGCTTGCCGTCGTCGGCTTCGCATGGCCCGAGCCGGCGGGTCCGCGCGCAGTCGTCGCATCGTCCGGCGACGACCAGCCCTTGGCCTTGCGCTCGGCGATGACGCTCTGGATCGCGCGTACGATACCGACATAACCGGTGCAGCGGCACAGGTTGCCGCTCAATCGCCACCCGAATATCATGCTCGCTGGCGTCCGGCATGCGCATGACGATGTCGCGGGCCGATGCCAGCATGCCCGGCGTGCAATAGCCGCATTGCAAGCCATGTTCGCGCGAGAACGCCTCGCGCAACGTGCGCATGATCTCGTCGTCGTCGAACCCTTCGATAGTCGTAATGCTGGCGCCATCGCATGCGACGGCCAAGGTAATGCAGGAGCGCGCCGGCACACCGTCGATGAAAAGCGTGCAGGCGCCGCATACGCCGTGCTCGCAACCGAGGTGCGTGCCGGTGAGATTGAACGTGTCGCGCAGGAAGTCCGCGAGATGCGTCCTTGGCTCGACGCTCGCCGTGACGGCTTTCCCGTTGACCGTCACGTTGATCGTCTTCATGCGAGGTAAGCCCGGTCGATGCGCGCGCTTCAAGGCGACGACGTGGATCCGGTTGTCGTAGGGATCGGTCACACCCGCGGCACTGAGCATGCGCGCAACGGCGCCGGCGTCGAACGCTGCGGAAAGTCCCGCGCGCGGCTTGCCGCCAATCAGCGATGTCGCATCGGAGAGGACTATCGGCCTTGATTCCGTTGCGCCGATCACGGCCCGGAAGACGGCGCGTTCCGGGTCATGGAGAACCGCACCGATGGCCTGCGCCAATTCGCCGGTCTTGCGGCAAATCTTGTAGATAGCCCCAGCGCGCGCGCCGTGACACGCGGGGAATGCGCACGGCTTCGAGGATCTCACCCGGATCGAGGGCGACCTCGAAGACGCCGGTCACGAAGTCTTCGATCGCGAGACTGCGGCTCCCCGCCGGACCGCGGATCAACACTTCAGCGCCGATGGCCGCCAGGCTCGCCACCCAGTCGGCGGCGGGATCGGCGTGGGAAAGGCTGCCGCCGAGCGTGCCGCGATTGCGCACGGCGCGGTAGGCGATGCCGCGCGCAACACCCGGCAGCGCCCCGCCGGTCACGTCGGGCACGCGCCCGTCCTCGATGTCCGCGTGGGTCACGCAGGCGCCGACGATGATCGCGTCGGTGTTTTCTTCGACGCGCTTGAGTTCGGGAATGCCGGTGATGTCCACGAGCACGTCGGGTTGCACCAGACGCAGATTGAGCATGGGGCCAAGCGACTGGCCGCCTGCCAGGATTTTGACCGCGATATCTTCGCGCTGCGTGAGCGCGATAACACCGGCGAGATCGGCCGGGCGCGCGTACTCGAAACGCGACGGCTTCACGAGTACCTCGCCGGGCCGCCACGCGACGACGCCGAAATTGGCGCGCCGCCGGTTGCATCGGCGATCGCCGCGATGACACGCTGCGGGGTAAGTCGGGGACTGCAGAAGCTCAGTGGCCCCGAGCGGCCGTAGCGCATCGTTCACCGCGTTGGTGATGGCGGCGGGCGGCGCGATGGCGCCGCCTTCGCCGATCCCCTTGACGCCGAATTCCGTATAGGGGGACAGGGTTTCCATATGCAGTATGCGCACGTTCGGAACCTCGGTCGGCCCGGGCAGCAGATAATCGGCGAAGGTCGAGGCCAGCGGCTGGCCCGACGCGTCGAACGGCATTTCCTCGTAGAGCGCCGTGCCGATGCCCTGCGCTGCGCCGCCGAATATCTGGCCATCGACTACCATCGGGTTGACGAGCTTGCCGCCGTCCTCGACGATCACGTAATCGAGGATCTCGACATTGCCGATTTCCGGATCGACGGCCACCAGCGCGGCGTGTGCGCCGTAACTGAAGGTGCCGGAATCGCGCGCGGGTTTGTAGCCGACGGTCGCTTCTAGGCCGCCCTGGTTTACGTGGGCCGGGAGGTCCTGCGGGCGCAGATACCAGACGCGCGCGATTTCCTTCAGCGTAACGCTGCCCGCGGGGCCGATTAGCCGGCCGTCGCGAACCTGCACCTGGCCGGTATCGGTCTTCAGGAGCCAGGCGCCAATCTCCGCGGCGCGGCGCGCGATCTCCTGGCAGGCGCGCGCGACGGCGCCGCCGGCCATCACCATGCAGCGCGAGCCCCAGGTTCCGGTCGAGTACGGCGTTAACGCGGTGTCGCCGTGCACGACGTTGATCCTGGCGATGTCGATGCCGAGGATTTCGTGTGCGACCTGGGCGAGCGTCGTCTCGAGGCTCTGGCCGTGGGAATGCACGCCGACACGCAGCTCGAGACCGCCGTCGGGCGTGACGCGCGCGGTCGCCTGCTCGTAGCCCGGCACCATGGGTATGCCCCATCCGGCGTAGACCGACGTGCCATGCGCCGCCTGCTCGCAATAGATCGCGATGCCGACGCCGATCAGCCGGCCGTCGGCCTCCCCGCGTGATTGGCGCGCGCGAATGGCCGGCAGGTCGATGGCAGCGACCGCGCGGCGCAGGGCTTGCGGATAATCGCCACTGTCGAAATGCTTATTCGTGATGTTGTCGAAAGGCATTTGCTCGGGCTGCACGAGGTTCTTCAGGCGTAATTCGTAAGGCTCGATCCCGGCCTCCCGCGCGATCGCGTCGAGCACCAGTTCGAGCGCGAAGCAGACGCCGGTGCGGGCGACGCCGCGGTAGGGAAGGATGGGACATTTATTGGTTGCCACCGAAAAGGTTCGGCAGCGATACGCGGGAAAATCGTAAGGCCCCGGCAGGATGCTCGCGACCTGTGCGGCTTCAAGGCAGGCCGAGAACGGATAGGAAGAATAGGCTCCAGAATCGACGGTCGCCTCGCAATCTATTCCCAGCAGCCGGCCGTCACGGTCGGCATAGCCGGTGATGCGGTAATGGTGCTCGCGGCAATTCGCGCTGCCCGTCAGATGCTCGCGCCGGTCCTCGATCCAGCGCACCGGGTGCCCGCAGCGCATGGCGAGCCAGCAAAGAGCGACCTCTTCGCGTCAACAGGATGCCCTTGTAACCGAAGCCGCCGCCGACGTCCGGCGCGACGACGCGGATCTGCCCGTGATCGAGGCCGAGACATTCGGACAGGCCCGTGCGCACGATGTGCGGCATCTGGGTCGCCGTGTAGACGACGAGCTGTTCGAGGCGGCTATCCCAATGCACCACGACGCCGCGCCCTTCGAGGGGCGCCATGCACTGGCGGGCGGTGTTGATCTCACGGGTAACCTTGATCGGGGCATGCAGAGCCTTCGTGATGTCGACCTCGACATTCGTTTCGAGAAAGATGTTGTCGCCCCAGGCTTCGTGCAGCAGCGGCGCGCCCTTCGCGCGGCCCGCCAGCATGTCGTGAACGGCGGGCAGCTCGTCAAGATCGAGCCGCACCGATGCCGCAATGTCCTCCGCGTCGGCCCGCGTCGCGGCAACGCACATCGCAACGAGTTCGCCTACGTGGCGGACCTTGCCGGCCGCGAGCGGCGGTTGCTCGGAAATCTTGAAACCCGGTAGACCCGATACGGCGCGGATCGGCTTGACGCCGACGAGATCGTCCGCCGTGAAAACGTCGCCGCGATGCGCGGGAGGGATAGCGACGCCGCGGATCTCCGCATGCGCGAGCGGGCTGCGCACGAAGGCGACATCCTGCAGGCGAGGCAGCCGCAGGTCGGCGACGAACTGGCCTCGGCCCCGCATCAGACGGTCGTCTTCCTTGCGCAGGACGGGAGCACCGATACCATGTTCCGACATTAGCCTGCCTCTTTCAGGAAACCTTGCGGCCCCGCGAAATCTTTCTGCGGCCGCCGCTGGACGAGGCCGGCCCGGCGCGTATTTTCCGGCCGGCAGACTGCGCGCGGGATCGCGACCCGTCGAGCAGATTGATGTATAGCTTCACGCAATCGTTGCGGTAAATGATTTCGGCGACGTAGATCGCCACACCCTCGGGATCGGTAACCACGCAATGGCATTCGGCAGTGGATGTCCCCAGGGGAACCTGCAGCAGGCTCGCCGCGCCGGGGTCAGCACTACCGATGACCAGCGTTTGATGCGCTTGCTCGATCTCGGTCCCGCTGAGCGTCGCCAACACCGGTAGCGCCGTATGCGTCAGGAACGCGTCCTGATTGCGATCGTAGATTCCGCGTTCGAGGTGTAGATTGACGATTGCATAGGGCGCGCCGTCCTTGAGCTGCACGCTGCGCAGGAAAACGTACGCCGGCGCGAGCTTACCTTCTCCCCTCGTCAACGTCGGCACTGCCGGCGGGTTATCGACTTTGATGAGCTTCAGAACGTTATCCTTGATCGGTGCAATGAGGGACTCCCACGTCGTCTCGAGCCTGAGCCAGTGCTTGTCCTGGAGCTTGTCGGCGACAAACGTACCGCGGCCCTGTTGACGATGCACGAGCCCTTCGTTTTGAAGCATTTCGACCGCCTGCCGGACGGTGACGCGTGCAACCTCGAATTCCCGTTCAAGCCGTTCCAGGGTTGAAATCTTCTGTCCCGGCTGCCATAGCCCGTTTTCGATGCGCTGCCGCAGCGCGGACGCAACCTGAATGTAGAGCGGTATGCGACTGCGGGCGTAGGTGGTTTTCAGTTTTGACATGCCGGCTATTCTAGCCTTGAAATGACGCGGTAACTTGTTGCGGCAAGCGCCAACGGCGCGGGAAATAAACCACGATCGCAGCGGGGAACACCGCTGGGAAATGCGCCGCAGAATCGACGCTTGCCGCCGCGGTCAAACAGCCCGGAAATTTTCCATCTCCAGTCGCAGCGCTGCTTCCTGCCCCTTGCGCAACAACTCGGCCGCGTGCACGTCGACCTCGACGAAGCGAACCGGGCGGCCGGGCTTGCGGCGCCCGATGACGGGGATGTCGGTGGAGATCACGGTCGCGATCTTCGGATATCCGCCTGTCGTCTGGTGGTCAACCAGAAGAACGATCGGCAGGCCCGAACCCGGAACCTGAATCGCTCCCACGACTATGCCGTCGGAGACGATGTTATAGCCTTTCGCGTGCGCAAGCGCCGGTCCTTCGAGACGGTAGCCCATGCGGTCGGCCTGGGGCGACACGGTGTAGTCTGACGACAAAAATGTTTTCACGGCGCCGTCCGTGAAATAATCGGCTTGCGGGCCGAGGACCACGCGTATCGGTTGGTCAAGGGCTAAGTCGAGAGGCCGGGACAGCGCATACTCGGTGCGCGCCTCCACGCCGGTAAGTTTGAGAGGAACGACGTCGTGCGCCTGGAGACGGCGCCCCTGAAAGCCGCCGATGGCGCCGCGTACGTAGGTCGAGGCGCTACCCAGGACCGGCGCAATAGCGGGGCCGCCTTCGATCGCGAGGTAAGCGCAGACGGAGTCCCGCAGCGCCCCGATCCGAAAGACGTCGTCGCGTACGAGTCTCACGCTGCGGCCGGCCGGTACGATAGCCGCATTGCCGGAGCGAATCTCGATACCCGCGTTGCAGCCGACGAGAGCGACGCGCACGGACTCCGCCAAAACCTTCAAGGTCGGCCCCTGCAGCAATAGCTCGAGCGCCGGTGTAGACGGCGGATTGCCGACCAGTGCGTTCGCCAGGCTGAGGCTGACGCGGTCGAGCGGGCCGGAAGCGGGCAGGCCGACGTCCTGAAAACCGAACCGTCCCCGGTCTTGAACGGTCGTGTGTAGACCGGGTGCAATTACCTCAAGCGCCGGCATCATGCGGCTGTCATTTCGGCGGGAACCTGGTAGGCATCGGCCGCGACCGCAGCGCGAATGGAATCGAATTCGCGAACGGTGATCGGCTCGAACCGAACCGCGTCGCCGGGACTGAGCAAGGCCGGTCGCAGCCAGCCTAGATCGAACAGGCGTATGGGTGTCGCGCCGATCAGATGCCATCCGCCTGGGCTCTCCAGCGGATAGATGGCGGTCATGTTAGTTGCGATGGCGATCGATCCGGGGGGAACGCGGATCCGCGGATCGGCCCGCCGCGGCAGGACCAGTGGCGCCGGAAGGTCACCCATGTAAGGGTATCCTGGCACGAAGCCGATCATGTAAACATGAAAGCGCGTGCTGGTATGCAGGCCAACGACCTCTGCGGTGCTAAGGCCGGTGCGTTGCGCCACTTCCGCGAGATCGGGGGCGTGGCTGTTCGCATAACACGCCGGAATCCGCCACAGTTTTACCGGTTTCGCATCGGCGCGGCTACTATCAACAAGTTTTTCTACCGCGGCGTTCAGTTTCAAGCTGGTGGTGACCAACGGATCGTAGTGAACGATCAGCGAGCGAAACGTCGGTACCGTTTCGACTACACCGGGCAGGTTCGCCGCACGCACCAGCGCGCTCAAGCGCAGGACGCGATCGCTCACGACGCGATCGATGCAGTCGCCGAACTCGACAATAACCGCGGTATCGCCGGCGGGAAGAAACCGCGCGTTCATGCTGCGATCACCCGGCGACACCCGGCGGCAACTGCGCTGGCCGCGTGCGTCCGGTAACATTAGCGCGAGCGCAATGCGTGGGGCCGGAACCGCTTTTACCGCGGGTCATATTGAGCGTTCCGCATGACGGATGAGTCGGGCGGTAGCGGCCCGGCGAGTCCCTGCGCTGCCAGCAAAGCCCGGCTACGCGTAGGCAATGGACTCTGCATGAGCAGCGCGAGATCCTGGAAAGTATCGATGTCGAGACCGATGCCCGGCAATGCCACTATCGTCGGTTCGATGCCGAGTCGGCGCGCGGTATCGAGATGCGGCAGAAAACTGTCGTCGCCGAACGCGAGCGGCACGGCGTCCGGCGGCGTCATCATGATCGCGTTTGAGCCGCGGCGGTCGTGCGCCGGCACGATGCTGAAGGCTGGCGCGTCGCGATGGGCCGCAATGAACCGGGAGACTTCGCTGGCGGTAACGCAGGGAATGTCTCCCGGCACCGTCAACATACCACCATGACCCTCGCGGGCGAGGCGCCGCGCCGCAGCCATCACCGCACCCGTGTGACCGTCGCGAGCGCCATTCTCGAATACCCGCGCACCGTATTTTGCCGCGACTACGGCGGCGTCCGGATCGAGCGTCACGACCACTATTCCCGCCAGTTCGGGCACGTTCGCCAAGGCTTGGAGCACATCCTCCACCATTGCTCTTGCCAGGTCCCGACGAAATTCCGCGGAGCACGCATGCGCAAGCCGGCTCTTCGCTCCGTCGATCTCCTTGACAGGTACCACCGCCCAGATGTCACCGGCGTCTCTCATTGCGGATATTGCCTAGACAAACAGGCGATGCTGAGTGCAGCGCACCGGCCAGCGAAGTCCTCTACGACACGGGCGAGACGCGCGCGATCCTCTAATATCACCATCAACATCTGAGCGACTGTCATAGAAATTCGAGCGCGCACGCACCGGCGGCGAGGCGGCGCGTGCGTACGAGATGGGCCGCGAGATCGCCGCCATCGAGTTTAGTCCAAGTAGCCCCTCCCAGCGAGTCCACGGCCTCAATGCAACTAAAGGGTTCGGCGTGGCGGCCCATCGCTCATCAGCGAAAAAGATCTTCCGATGCGGGGCGCATCAGTTCCGCGCCGGAAGTAGCGCGCGCCGACCAGCGCAGACCACGAACGATGACGACAGGACGGCCTTCGTCGGCTTGTCCCATCAGTAAAGATGCCGCCGCCGCGATCTCGTCGGCAAAGCCGATTACCGTTACGCGCAGGCGACGGCCGTACAGATCCTGATCGCCGCGCTTGTCGACCAACGCGGGCACTCCTGCCGCACCGAGGGCCACTCCAACTGTGCCGCGACGCCATGCGCGCCCGAAACTGTCATTGATAACCACCGCAATCCGGACCCTGAACCGCGCTTCCAGCTTGGTCCTTAACGCGACGGCACTCGCATCGGGATCCTCGGGCAAGAGCAAAGCGCGCTCGCTGCCGTCGGCCGGTCCAATATTCGACTGGTCGACACCCGCGTTTGCCATCACGAAACCACGGCGATGCTCGACGATCAGGACGTTCGGCGCGCGGCGCACGACGCGGCGCGATTCCGCGAGGATGACCTCGACGAGGCGCGGGTCCTTCCCGATTTCCGCTGCAACGGTAACCGCCCGCGCCGAAGGGTTGATCGTCGCGAGATCGACTATGCGGTTCTCGGCTTTCGAGACAATCTTTTGCGCCACTACGACGATGTCGCCCTCGACCAACGGCATGCCGCATCCACTGGCGGCGACCGCAATGAGTTCGGCGAGATCGTCCCCTGGCTTTACCCGCGGGAAATCCGGCAGGGCGGTTAACTCGAGGTGGGCCGCGGACGACATACTCATGCGTGAGCGCAACCGAACCGGGTCCGCAGTATCGGCATCATTTGCTCCGCACAGAGGCGCAGCAATTGTTTTTGCGCGGTTCCGCTCGCATGCAAAACGCAATGTCTGAATCCAAGTTCAATGTAAGGCTTTACGTTCTCGATGGTGCGATGTCCGGTCTGCAGTTGCGGCTCGGGGCTGACGCAATTGCCTGCATAGGCTACGCAGCCCCGGCGTCGGCATCAACTCCGGTTTGCCGGCGGGCCATGGCGATCAAATTGTCATTCTATTATTAGTATCATATAATTTGCCCAACTCCATTAGGTTACGCCATCGCTGGAGCGGGTGCCGGCAACGGTGCGCTCGCTGACTTACACCCTTTGTTGCGAAAAATTGAGTCCGCCGGATGACCTCGAGCTTGAAAGGCCAACGATGACGATATCGGTCAATCTGAATGCGGACATGGGTGAAGGGTTTGGCGCCTACAACATAGGCAACGACGACGCCATCCTCAAGATTATCCGCTCGGCGAGCATCGCGTGCGGCTTCCACGCCGGTGACCCGCTCACCATGCGGCGCATCGTGCAGCGCGCGAAGGACGAAGGCGTGAGCATAGGCGCGCATCCGGGTTTCAATGATCTCTGGGGCTTCGGCCGCCGCCGCATCGACATGAACCCGGAACACCTCGAATACCTGATCGCCTATCAGATCGGTGCGCTGCAGGGCATGGCGGCGTATGTGGGCGAAAAAGTCACGCACCTAAAACCGCACGGCGCTCTCAACAACATGGCGGCGGAGAACGCCGATTACGCCATGGCTATCGGCCGCGCGATCAAGGCCGTCGATCGCGACATCATCTATGTCACCAATGTAGGCTCGGAGATGGAGAAAGCGGGCCGCAAGCTCGGCCTCAGGGTCGCGCGCGAAGGCTACTGCGACCGTCTGTATGATGACGATGGCAGCCTCACTTCCCGGAAAATCCCGGGGGCGGTGATCCATGATCCGGCGGTCGCGACGCAGAACGTCGTTCGCATGGTGGTCGATGGCGAGATCATCTCGCGCAACGGCAAGCGGATACCCGGGCGCGTCGACACATTGTGCGTGCACGGTGACGAGCCGACCGCCATTGCGCTCGCGCTGGCGGTGCGCGAAGGCCTCGAAGCCGCCGGCGTGAAAATTGTGCGGCTTCCGGAAATGAAGCTCGGGTAAGGCCGCCCGCTTTCCGCCGGCCCAGCGCGCGGCACAAAAACAATTAGGAAAGTACGTCGATGCAGGATCGCCCCACGCTCGCTATCATCGGTGGCACCGGCGCGCTTGGCTCGGGCCTTGCCATACGCTGGGCGGCGGCGGGTTATCGGGTCGTGCTCGGCTCGCGTTCGCGCGCGAAGGCGGAAGCCACCGCCCGCGAGATCAAACCCGGACACGGCGCGCCGCCGGTGCGCGGCGACAGCAATGAAGGTGCGGCGCGCGCGGGTGACATCGTTGTGATCGCGGTGCCATTTTCAAGCCACGATGCGACGCTCGACGAGATCAAGGATGCAGTCGCCGGCAAGATCGTGGTCGATGCCGTAGTTCCCCTCGTGCCCCCCAAGGTGTCGCTCGTGCAGCTGCCGGCGCAAGGCTCGGCCGCGCAGATGGCGCAAGCGCGACTCGGCGACAGCACACAGGTTGTATCGGCATTTCATAACGTCGGGGCCGCCAAACTGCGGACCGGAGGCACGGTGGATTGCGACGTGCTGGTCTTTGGCAATGACCGGGCCGCACGGGATACCGTCATCGCGCTCGCCGACGCCATCGGCACGCGTGGCATCGATGGGGGAGCCCTCGCCAATTCAGTTGTGGGAGAGGCTTTGACGTCTGTCCTGATCGGCATCAACCGGCGCTACAAAGTCGATTGCGCCGGCATCCGGATCACGGGAACCTTCGGCAGTGCTGCCGGCAAGTAGGCATGGCGTGACGTCGATCTGCGCGACGTCGCGTCACTCGCGCGCAACACCGCGGCGCTTAAGGCAAGACCAGCACGACGTATTCCGATGACAATGCGGCGGGTTAGGCGGTGACGGCCGGGAGCGCAGGTACCGCGGCACCCCCGCCGCCGGCAGGCCGCATTCTTGCGCTGTGCGGCGGCGTCGGCGGGGCCAAGCTCGTGCGCGGGCTCAATGCGGCGCACGGTGCAGCCGGACTTACGGTGATCGTGAACACGGGGGATGATTTCGAACATCTCGGCCTGCACGTCGCGCCGGATCTCGACACTGTGCTGTATACGCTCGCCGGTTTGAACGATCCGGCGCGCGGCTGGGGCCGTGTCGATGAAAGCTGGAATTTCATGGGTGCGCTGCGCGAACTCGGGGGCGAGGCGTGGTTCGCCCTCGGCGACCGGGATCTCGCGGTCCACGTCGAACGGACACGGCGCCTGCGGGCCGGCGAGACTCTCACCTCCATTGTTGCGGATATGGCGCACCGGCTGAACGTCGGGGCACGGATTGCGCCGATGACGGACGATGCGGTGCGCACCATGGTTCACACCCGGGACGGCCCGCTGCCCTTTCAACACTATTTCGTCAGGCTTGGCTGCGTGCCGGCCGTCACGGGAATCTCCTTCGCGGGCGCCGCGGCGGCGCGACCGAACCCGGCATTCGTCGACGCGGTCGCCGATCCGCACCTCATTGCGATCGTGATCTGTCCGTCCAATCCGTATCTCAGCATCGATCCGATCCTCGCCGTGCCCGGCGTACGCGAAGCGCTCCGACGCGCGACGGTTCCCGTGATCGCGGTCTCGCCGATCATCGGCGGCAAGGCGGTAAAAGGGCCGACCGCAAAGATCATGAGCGAGTTGGGCATAGCCATCACTTCCGGTGCGATTGCGGATCATTACGGGGGCCTGATCGATGGCCTCGTCATCGACGACACCGACGCCGCCGATGCAGATCGTATTGGCGTCCAAGTCGCAGTTACCCGCACGCTGATGGCAAACTTCGATGACAGGTGCAATCTTGCGCGAGCAGTGCTGGCGTTCGCCAAGCGGCTCACCGGATAGCGCAGACCGCGTGAATGATGTCGAGTCGACGCCTAAGTTAAAATCCATGGACTCTGATGCCGCTACTTCTCGCATGCGTCCATTGGCGACGCGAACCTAAACCGAACTGACCCCGTATGGAATAGCGGAACGGCGGCTTCGCATGCAGCGAGATCGCTGCAAGGAACCCTGCGCCGATTCAGTGGCACAATGACCGAATGGACAATACGCCCATGACAACCGGCAACTCGCGGAGCCTCGCACCGGACCGCCGGCCATCGCGGGACGAAGCTTACGCGCTCGCTTCGAATTTGATCTCGCCGCGCTGATGCGGGCGGCGGCCGCGCGGCGAGACGCGGCGCACGGCGCCGTCGTGTCGTATTCGCGCAAAGTATTTATCCCGCTGACTCAGCTGTGCAGGGACGTGTGCCACTATTGCACCTTCGCCCAGCCGCCGCGCCAAGGACAGGCTGCTTACCTGACGCTCGACCAGGTCCTCACCATCGCGCGGGCCGGCGCGGCGGCGGGATGCAAGGAAGCCCTGTTCACCCTTGGCGACAAGCCGGAACTGCGCTATCGCACGGCGCGCGATCGAGCTGTGCCAACTCGGGCATCCGACTACCTTGTCCTATCTCGCCGCGGCGGCTCGCGCGGTCCTGGCGGAGACGGGGCTGCTTCCGCACGTCAATCCAGGAGTTCTCGACGCCCCGGACGTCGCCGCGCTGCGGAAGGTTGCCGTTTCCCAGGGCATCATGCTCGAAAGCGCGGCGGCGCGGCTGTGCGAGCGCGGCGGTCCCCATCACGGTTCGCCCGACAAGAGGCCCGCGGCACGCCTCGCGACCATACGGCTCGCCGGCGAAGCGCGCGTGCCCTTGACGACTGGTGTACTAATCGGCATTGGCGAGACGCGCGCGGAACGCATCGAAGCGTTGCTGGCGCTGCGGGACCTCAACGATCGTTACGGCCACATCCAGGAGATCATCGTGCAGAACTTCCGGCCGAAGCCCGGAACCCGCATGGCCGAGGCTCCCGCGCCCCCGCTCGAAGAACATCTGTGGACCATTGCCGTCGCACGGCTGCTGTTCGAGCCCGCGATGAACATCCAGGCGCCGCCGAATCTCAGCCCCGGGTCTTTGCCACAGCTCGTCGCTGCGGGTATCAACGATTGGGGTGGCGTATCGCCGGTGACCCCCGATCACGTCAATCCGGAAGCACCCTGGCCGGAACTGGACAGCTTAACGCGTGCGACGAAGAACGCGGGCAAGGAACTCGTCGAGCGTCTGGCCATTTATCCGGCCTATGCGCGCGAAGCGGAGCGCTGGATCGATCCAGGATTGCGCACCGCAGTGCTCCACCGGATCGACAGCGACGGCTTTCCCCGCACCGACGACTGGTCGCCGGGCATGCAGGATCGCCTTCCAGCAGCGGTTCTCGCGTCGACCAACGCGTCCCGGCACGCCGCCCCGCACGGCGAGGTCGGCGCCATCCTCGCCAAGGCAACGCGGGGCGAGACTCTCGGCGAGGGGGAAATCGTGCGGCTCTTTCGCGCACGCGGGGACGAGTTCTCCGCCGTCTGCACGGCGGCCGACGAGTTGCGGGCGAGGATGAACGGCGACACGGTTAGCTATGTCGTCAATCGCAACATCAACTACACCAACATCTGCGGCTACCGGTGCCAGTTCTGCGCTTTTGCGAAAGGCAGGACGAGCGAGAACTTGCGCGGCAAGCCCTACGACCTGCCGCTCGCGGAGATCCAGCGCCGGGCGCGCGAAGCCTGGGAGCGCGGCGCGACCGAAGTCTGCATGCAGGGCGGGATCCACCCCGCCTATACCGGCGCGACCTATCTCGATATTTGCCGGGCGGTGAAAGCCGTGGTTCCCGACATGCATGTCCATGCCTTCTCGCCACTCGAGGTATGGCAGGGTGCGCGGACGCTGGGCGTCTCGCTCGAGGATTTCCTCGCCGAGTTGAAGTCAGCCGGCCTCGGCACGCTGCCGGGGACCGCCGCGGAGATCCTGGACGACGACGTTCGTGCCGTCCTGTGTCCCGACAAGATCAAGACCGGCGAATGGCTAAAGGTCATGAGAACTGCCCACCAGATGGGATTGCGCACCACGTCGACGATCATGTTCGGCCATATGGAAACGCTGGAGTCCTGGGCGCGCCACCTGCTGCGGCTGCGCATGCTCCAAGCCGACACCGGCGGCTTCACCGAGTTCGTGCCGCTCCCGTTCGTGCATATGGAGGCGCCGATCTATCGCAAGGGCAGGGCGCGCCGCGGGCCGACGTTCCGCGAGGCCGTGCTCATGCACGCGGTGGCGCGCCTGGCTCTGCACCCGCTCATTCCGAACATCCAGACGTCATGGGTGAAGATGGGACCGGCAGGCGTGCAAGGCCTGCCTGCATGCGGGCGTTAACGATCTCGGCGGCACACTCATGGACGAGACGATTTCCCGCGCGGCAGGTGCCTCCCATGGGCCGGAAATGGCGCCCGCGAAAATGGAGGAGCTGATCCGTTCCAGCGGCCGCACACCGCGCGAGCGGACGACGCTCTACGCCGCGAGCACGCGCATGCCAACGCCGAGTAGAAACGTCCCAATTCCCGCACGGTAGAAATAACCTTGAGTGGCGCGTGTTTGAGCGGAGCAACAACTCCGCTGCGGAGCGCGCATCACCTTTGGAATGCTTTGAGCCGCGGGATAATCTCGGTTGGCGATGATCTCGATCTGGCGCATGTCGTACTGGTAGGGGACGAAGATGAGTTTCTGCACGCCGGCGGCGAGATGCTCCTTCAACTGTGCGACGCACTCGTCGACCGTGCCGATGATGGCGCTGTCCTTGGTCGAGTCGCTCCACGACTGCATAATCCCATTCCTTGCCGAGCCATTCCATCATCTGGCTTTCGACCGCCGCGCGTGATTTGCCGATCATGATCGGCAAGCTGCGCGCCGTTCATCAGCGTGTCGGGATCCTTGCCGGCTTCCTGCGGCGAAGTCGCGAACCTTCGCCCACGACTTGGCGAAGCTCTCCGGCCGGTAGAAATAGGTGAGCCAGCCGTCGCCGGCGACACCGCGGCGCGCTTCAGACACGCGATCGACATAGCCGCCGATCAAGAGCGGCGGGCGCGGCTTCTGCACCGGCTTCGGATACATCACGCCGGCCGGAATCTTGTGATGGGGCCACTCGCCCTTGACCATGTCCTCGGTCCAGAAGCGCTTCAGGATATCGAGGTTCTCGTCCATGATCTTGCCGCGCTGCTCGAACGGCACGCCCACGGCATCGAACTCGCGCTTGTACCAGCCCGCGGCCATCGCCAGGAGGAGACGGCCTTCCGAGAGCTGATCGATGCTCGCCGACTGCTTGGCCAGCACGACGGGGTTGCGCAGCGGCAGCACCAGAATGCCGGTGCCGAGCTTGATCTTGCGTGGTGCGCGCGGCGATGGCGGTGAGCAGCGTGAGCGAGTCGATGATCGGAAAGTTCGGCTCCACGCCGAGCAGGATGTGGTCCCAGACCCACAGCGAGTCGAAGCCCATCTCCTCCATCCTGACGCCGTAGTCGACGAGCGCCCGCGCGTCCGGCATCTCCGGATAGGCCGTGAAGTTGCGAACGGCGATTCCGTACGTGTTGTGCAAACTGGTCATACCTGTCCTCCTCGGTCACCTTCGAAATTTCGCGATACTCCCCTCCCCCTTGACGGGGGAGGGCTAGGGCGGGGGTGACAATTCCGTAACGCGCAACGTTTGCACCCCCATCCCAACCTTCGCAAGGGGGAAGGAGTTCCGAATCGTATGCACGTATGGCTCGCCGTGTAGAGGCGGGCGGGATCGAGTTTGCGCAGCACGTCGAGTTCGCGCTCGGTCGGCCGCTCGGTCGACCGCGATATCCGGCGCGACGGCGAGCTCGAATCCGGTGTTGTCCTGCACCTGTCGAGCCGTGACACCCGGATGAAGTGCTACGATCTTCATGCGCTTCGTCGTCGTCGTCGAAGCCGAAGATTCCGAGATCCGTCGACCACGCGATACATGCCGCCGACGGGCAGGCCGCGTCGCGGCGCGTCGTGCGCGCCGCGCAGAAAGCCCGGGCTCGTGACGAAGTCGACGGTGCTCGACGAAGCGACGCTTCTCGTGCTTCATCGCGACGATCATCTGGGCGAGGCTCGCGATGTCGTTGCCGCCACCGGTGCCGGGCAGGCGCGTCTTCGGGTTGGCGGGGTCGCCGATGTACGAGGAGTTCAGATTGCCGTACTGATCGATCTGCGCGCCGCCCATGAAGCCGACATCGACGTAGCCGCGCTGCAGCAGCAGCAGTACGTCGGTGCTGCCGAGCACCATGTTGGCGCGCTTGGTGCAGCGTTGTTCGTTGGTGGAAGGCGGCAGCTTGCCCGGCTCGATGATGGGTCCGATGACGCCGCCTTCGAACAGGATCGTGAGGCCCGGGGCAGTGCAGACCCTGCGCGAGCGTCGCCGCCAGCAGCGGAATGCCGACGCCGGCGAATACGATCTGCCCGTCCTTTAGAAGTCCGCGAACTCATCACCGCGAGCAGTTCGCTGGCGGTGTAATCCCGCGGACTATGCATTCGAGATGCTCCGGCCGTGCCGTGCGGCGTCGAGCAGGTGGTCGAGCCCCAGCAGGTTGAGATAGTCGGTCCAGGACTGCGGGCCGTAGACGAAGCGTTCGAGGTACTCGGCCATTCCGCTCGACCGGGTCCTTGTTGACGAGCGAGGTGTAGTAATCCATGTGGCGGAACAGCGGCTCGTAGATGCCGCCGCATTCGTGCGGAGCGCAGCCGAACGGCACTTCCACGACGGCCTCGACCGCGAAGAACGGAATCTTCGTCTGGTCCGGCGCGCGTCGGATCTGGTCGTTGGACACGATGCGCTCGGTCGTCAGGATGACTCGGTTCGCAGCCATGGCGAGATCGATGTCCAGAAACTGCAGCCCGTCGATTTGCGCGTTGCCGTAGGCGTCGCAGCGCTGCACGTGGATGATGCGCGACATCCGGGTTGAGCGCGGGCACGAGCAGCAAGCTTGTCTCCGGTAAAGGGGCAATCGAATCTCACGCGCCTCCGGGCCGCAGTCGCAGCGACGTCTGAACCGAGCATCGAGCGCATCGGCAGGAAGGGAACACCCATCGCGCCGGCCCGAAAGCGCAGGCCCATCGCCATGTGGCTCCACTCGTCAAAGCGCGCCTTGCCGCTCTCGACGTAGTGGCGCATCACTTTCGACACGCCCCACACGATGCCTTGGCTGAACCAACTCGTCACGATGTGATCGCAGGCGCCGGACGCGAAGAGCCAGATCGCCCTCGCTCGAGGTGATGCCGCGGGCGCACGTCAGCCGCTTTCTGCGGGCGCGGATCAGCGCCCAGATCATCGCCATCGGCGTGCGTGACAGTGTGCTGCCGCCGATGCCGACCGTTGCGCCGTCCGTGACGAGCGCAGCGGCCTCCTCGAGGGAAATGACCTTCTCGTGGAGACTTCGATCGCGCCCGCCGAGCTGGCGCCGAAGTTCGAGATATGACTGACTCGCCATCTGCCTCCCAGTGTATTTCTCGTGCGGAGCGGGTTCCCGCGCGAGCTAGCCGCGCGCGCATCGCCCCGGTGTCCTCGTTGAAATCGGTAATGAGTTGTCCCAGGCGGGAATCGATGCCTGTAGCGTCGTCCAGAATGCGGCGTCCATTCTGCGGTCGAAATCAGCGACCGACACGCCCTGCTGCTCGACCCAGGTGTAGTAGCCGAGGTTGAAAATCCGCCGCCGGTCCACATGCGTCAGCTCGATCAGGTGATCGTCGGCGACGCCCTGCAGGTGACGTCCGAAGATTTCGCCGGCGTGTACCTCGTCGAAACCGCGGGGATAATGACGTCCGAGGTAAGATTTGCGCTCGCTGTCGTAGAGCGTGGCGCTGTCCGTCGCGATGGTAACGATTACGTCGGAGGCACCGAGTTCGAGATGTTTGGCGATCTTGATCGCGGCGACGATGTTGGCGTTGCCGGACATGCCGATGTTGACGAACTCGATCCACCAGAGCGGGCGCTAATTTTTGCCGCTGGATAAGGTAGGCGCGGCCGACGCTGTCGTTGAACAGCAGGTTAAGCGCGTCGGAGCCGCGGTCCGACACGCCGACGACGAGGTCGGCGTTCATCACGTTCTGGATGAGCGGAATGTGCTTGTCGCCGATGCCCTGGATATTGTGCTCGCCATAGCCGTTGTACAGCATGGTCGGGCATTCGATCGCTTCGACGGCCGCGATTTTCGTGCCGTGTAGAGACTTTAGATAATCGCCCGCGGCGATGGTGCCCGCCGAGCCGGTGGCCGCGACGAAAGCCGCGAGGCGTAGCCCGGGCTCGCGGCTGCGCAGATCAGCGAATACGCGGTCCAGCGCCCGCCCCGTGCAATAGGTAGTGGACGAGGTAGTTGCCGAATTCGGAGAACTGGTTGACGATCACGTTTTCCGGGTCGCGGGAGAGTTCCGCGCACTTGTCGTAGATTTCCTTGACGTTGCTCTCCGTTCCCGGGCGTGCGGATGATGTCCGCTGCATCGCTCACCCAGTGCTCGAGCCAGTCGAAGCGCTCTTGGCTCATGCCGGCAGGCAGCACGGCGACGCCGCGGCAGCCGAGCGTGCGCGAGATCGCCACACCGCCGCGGCAATAGTTGCCGGTCGACGGCCAGATCGCCTTGTCGCGCGTCGGATCGAAGCGGCCGGTGACGAGACGAGGAACCAGGCAGCCATAGGCGGCCAGTACCTTGTGCGCGCCGATCATCGGAAAGCGCCCGCCGAGAGCCACGACAATTCTGGCCTTCACACCGGTGAGAGCCTCGGGCAGCACGAGGTAGCCCGGAACTTCGGCGCGACCCGTGCGCGCTCGATCGTTGAACCAATGCACACGCCACAGATTGGCCGCCAGCGGCGCATCAGGATCGATCCCGGCAAGGGCGGCCCGCTGCCGGTCCGGAATGCGGTCCGGATCGGCGAGTTCGCTCAGCGTGGGCAACGCGACCTTCAGCTCGCGCAAGCGTTCCACCGCACGCTGGCGTATCTTCGCGTCGGCAATTTCCGGAACCCAACTGATTGTGTATGTCATACCAATCATAATAACATGGGGGAATCTTGGCACACGGGTCTTTGCCCATAGGGTATGCGTCGGCAGCGGGATGACAGGGTCGATCATTCAGCGCAGGGTGATCGACCGGGACGAAACGCGAGTTTGCGCGCTGGAGCAGCTGCAGGTTGTTCTGGACGGAACACGCGCGCGGCAAACGGATCAAGGTCCTCCCGCCGGCCGGAATCAATAGCTAGTAATTCTCCGCTTCTTCGCTATGCCGTCGCCGCGCGGCAGTTTCCCCGCGGCGCCTAAACGCCGAGATAGGCCTGCTTGACGTGCGGGTCGTCGCGCAGCGCAGCGCCCGTGCCGGTGAGACTCACGCGGCCCTGCTCAAGCACGTAGGATCGATCCGAGAGTTCCAGCGCCGCAGCCGCATTCTGCTCGACCATGATCACCGTCACGCCCTCGGCGCGGATCTGCCGGATGATGTCGAACGTGCGTTCGACGATGTTGGGCGCCAGGCCCAACGACGGCTCGTCGAACATGACGAGCTTGGGCCGCGACATCAAGGCGCGCGATATGGCGAGCATCTGCTGCTCGCCCCCCGACAGCGTGCCCGCCGCCTGGGCGCGTCGTTCGCGCAGAATGGGGAAGCGCTCGTACAGGCGCTGCATGTCGGCCTCGATGCCGGCCTTGTCGCGCCGCAAGTAGCACCCCATTTCGAGGTTCTCGCGCACCGTCATGTAGGGAAACATGCGCCGGCCTTCGGGACAATGCGCGATGCCAAGCTGGAGCACCCGGCGCGCTGTGGCGCCCGTGATGTCCTCGCCCTCGAACACGATGCGCCCGGCGCTCGGCGCGAGCACGCCCGATATCGCCTTTAACGTGGTGGTCTTCCCGGCGCCATTGGCGCCGATCAGGCTCACGAGTTCTCCCTTGCGCACCTCGAGCGAGAGATCGCGCACCGCCGCTACTTTGCCGTAGCGGCATTCCAATCCCTCAACCGTGAGCACGCGCGTATCTTTCACCGAGATAGGCGCGGATCACCTCGGGGTCGCGCTTGATCTGCTCCGGCGTCCCGCTCGCGATGACGCGGCCCTGGGAGAGGCACACGATGCGGTCGGAGACGCCCATGACCATCTTCATGTCGTGCTCGACAAGGAGCACCGTGATGCCAAGCGCACGGATCTCGCGCGAGTTTGGCCATGAAGCTCGTCCGTTTCCACCGGATTCATGCCGGATACCGGCTCGTCCAGCAGCAGGAGCTGCGGCTTGGCGGCCAGCGCAACCGCGATTTCGAGCAGTCGCTGCTCGCCGTAGGGCAGCGCGCCGCCCAGATCGTCCGCGCGCGCGCCGAGGCCGACGAACGCAAGGATCTCGCGCGCCTGCGCTTCGAGGCGCTTTTCCTCGCGTGCCACCGAAGGCAAGCCGAGAAGGATCGCGAGCGGTTGTTGCGTCGAGCGCAGGTGTAAGCCGATCAGGATGTTCTCCAGCGCGCTGCGCCGGCCGAATACGCTCGTCTTCTGGAAGGTGCGCACCAGCCCCAGTTCGGCGATGCGATGCGGCTTCAGGCCGTTTAGGCGCACGCCGCCGAAGACGATCTCGCCCGCGCTCGGCGCGAGGTAGCCCGTGATCGCATTAAAGGCGGACGTCTTGCCGGCGCCGTTCGGCCCGATCAGCGCGAGGACCTCGCCCTTCCTCACCTCGAGGCTCAGGTCTGCGATGGCAGTCAGCCCGCCGAATTGGACCGCCAGCCCGTTCACCGCAAGCAGCGCCGCCGTCACAGCGCGGTCTTCGCATTGCCGGCGACGTTGCCCTGGCGCCGCCGCGACCACCACTGCTGAACCGCCGGCACGATGCCCTCAGGCAGAAAGAACACCACCAGCACCAACAACACACCATAGACGATCCACTGCGCTTCGGGCTTGATCGCGAGCGCGCGCAGCGTCTCGGGCATTAGCCCGAAGATCAGCCCGCCGACCACCGGGCCCGCGAGCGTGCCCTTGCCGCCGGCGACGACCATGATCACCATGGTCACGGTGTAGATAAACAGGAACACGTCCGGATCGACGATGCGGATGTAGTGGGCATAAAGCGCGCCCGCCGCGCCCGCCATCGCCGCGGACACTACGGTCGCCAGCACGAGATAGCGCGTAACGTCGATCCCGACCGAGGTCGCAAGCGGCTCGTTTTCGCGCAATGCGACCATCGCGCGGCCCGCGCGCGAGTAGACCAGGCGGCGGACGATTATATAGGCTGACGACGGCGGTGCTCAGGACGAGCCAGTAGTTCTCGGGTTTCTTCCAGAAGGCGTGCTCGCCCAATCCGGGCAGCCACAGCGTCAGCGGCGGGATATTGTTGAGCGCCATCGGGCCCTGCGTGAGTTCGACCCAGTTGAGCGCGATGAGGCGCACCACCTCGGCAAAGCTGATCGAGACGATGACGAAGTAGGCGCCGCGCACCTTGAAGGACAGCCGGCCGATGAACCAGCCGCACGCCCCGGCAGCGAGAACCGCAGCGAGGATGCCGCACCACACCGGCTGCGGCTCCATCGCGAATACAAATCCCGGCGTGATGTGCACGCTGAATCCGAGCGAGGTGAGCGCGCTCGCATAGGCGCCGATGCCGAAAAAGGCGACGTGGCCGAGCGAAAGCTGCCCGGCGTAGCCGAGCAGCAGATTCAGGCTCATGGCCGCGACGATGAAGATGCCGGTGACGACGAGGACGTGCAGCACGTATTGGTCGCCCATCCACAGCGGCAGCGAGAACAGGAACAGCACCCACAGCGCGGTGACGAGCTTACTCACCCGATGCGCTCCTTCTGCGCGAACAGACCCGTCGGCTTGAAGATGAGGATCAGGATAATGAGCACGAACCCCATCGCGTCGCGATAACCCGAGGAGATGTAACCCGCGCCGAGTTCCTCCGCCAGAGCCAGAATGAAGCCGCCGGCGGTTGCACCCGCGATGCTGCCCAGGCCGCCGAGGATGACGATGGCGAACGCCTTCAAGGCGGCGAGATCGCCCATGGTCGGGTAGGCAACGTAGACCGGTCCGAGCAGCGCGCCGGCGGCCGCGGCCAGTCCCGAACCAAGAGCGAAGGTCGCGGTATTGATGGTCCCGATCTGAATGCCCATGAGCGCCGCCGTGTCGCGGTCCTGGAACGTCGCGCGCATCGCCTTGCCGAGCCGGGTGTGGTTGATGAGCGCGTAGGTCGCGCCGATCAGGACGAGTGCGACGCAGAACACGAAGACCCGTCCCCAGGCGACCGAAACCGGGCCGATCACCAGGGGCGCTGACGAAAACGGGCTGTCGATCGACTGGGCCACGCCGCTCCAGGCGAGTTGTTCGGAGTTCTGCAGCGCAATCCAGGCGCCGATCATCACGAGCATGGTGGTGTCGATGTCGGCGCCGCGCAGCTTGCGCAGGAGCACGAACTCGAGCGCCGCGCCCAGCGCCACCCCGAGCGCGACCGCCAGCACAAGCGCAACGAAGAAGTTAGCACCGGTGAGCATCACCAGCATGTACATCATGTACGCACCGAACGCGTAGAGCTCGCCGTGCGTGAAATTGACCACACGCATGATGCCGAAGATCAGCGTCAGTCCGATGCCGAGCAGCGCATAGGTGCCGCCCAGCATCAGCGCGTTAAGGCCGTGCTGAAGGAGTTGGTCCATGCAATAGAAAAAAAGACGTCGCCCCCGCGTAGGCAGGGGCCCATCGTCGAAGAAAAACCTGGGTCCCCGCCTGCGCGGGGACGACGGAGATTACCTAGTTCTTGACGACCTTGCCGTTGTCGATCCTGACCACGTATACGCTCGGGACGTTCTGCGCGCTCTCCTGGCCTGCCGGGCCCTGCTTGATGAAAGCGATGTCGCCGTTGATGCCCTTGACCTTCACGTTCCAGAGCGCCTTCTGGATCGCCTGCGGCTCGGCCTTGCCCGCCGCCTTGATGGCCTCGACGATGGTGTTGATGCCGTCCCAGCCACGGAACCCCTCAGTGAGGCCGCCGACGGGGTACTTGCGCGCGTTCCACTCGGCCACGAACTTCCTGGCGACATCGGGGTTTTTGACCGCCTCCGGGAACCACGGCGTGAAGAACACCAGGTGCAGCGAACCGTTGGCGGCGTCGCCCGCCTGCTGGATCAACTGGTCAGGGGAATTCGAGCCGCCCGTCGTGATAATGCGCGCCTTCAACTGTTGTTCCTTGGCCTGCTTAAGGATCAGCGTGATCTGCTCCACGGCGGTGGTCACGAACAGCGTGTCGCTGCCCGATGCCTTGATCTTGGCGAGCTGCGCCGAGAAATCGGTCGCCTTCGGATCCATGGTTTCCATGACGCCGATCTGCACGCCCTGGCCCTTGAGCATCTCGGAGAATTCCTTCGACGCGCCGAGACCGAAGTCGTTGTTCGTCGCCAGGAAATCCGCTTTCTTGATGCCCATCGACTTGGTCATCGTGCCGAAGGCCCGCGCCTCCATCTCGGAGGTGGGGCTGATACGGAAGATCCACGGATTGCCCGAAGTGGTGATCTTCCCCGACGACGAGGTTTCCACCAGCATCGGTACGCCGTACTCCATGAGCTTGGGCATCACCGCGAGCGTCAGCGTCGAACTCCAGGCGCCCATCATCACCGGCACCTTGTCCTTGCCGATCAGCTTCTCGGCCGTCGCCACCGCCTCGGTGGGGTTGGACTTGTTGTCCTCGACGACAAGCTGGATTTTCCGGCCCAGCACTCCGCCGGCCGCGTTGATCTGATCCTCGGCGATCTTCGCGCCTTGCGTCACGTAATTGCCCGAGGCGGCGAAGGCACCCGTCAGCGGCTGCGTCACGCCGATCTTGATGACGTCCTGCGCGACGGCCGCGCCGGCCAATAACGCCGCGCCAACGAGGCGGCGCCGATAGATGTCCATAGTGTGCGGTTCATCAGATCCTCCTAAACGGTTTCGCAGCGGGTGACAACCAAGCGTGACGGAATTCAATCGTGTCCAATATATCTTAGCATCGAATCGGCCGTCCCGGTCAGCGGCCGCCACGCACACCCGATTGTGCGCGGCGATCCCGCCGCAGCATCGCCCGCCGCGCAGCTACACGAGCAGTTCCCCAGAGAGGACCTTGTTCCCGGTCGGAAACTGCAGCGACGCGTGCGCAGGGCATTCAGTCTGCCTTGATTTTCGCTTCGCGTATCACCCGTCCCCACTTGTCGATGTTCGAGCTGATCAGCTGGCGAAACTGCTCGGGGCTGCCGCCGACGGGCGTGAATCCGATTCTGACCAGTGCGCTGCTCGCCTCCGGGTCTTTCAGCACAGCGTTGATTTCCGCGTTCAGTTTGATGATGATCGCGCGGGGCGTACCAGCGGGCGCCAGGACGCCCTGCCACGCACCGAAGTCAAAATCCTTCATGCCAAGCTCATACAGCGACGGTACCGCAGGAATCGCCGTCGAACGCTCAACCGTAGTCACGGCGAGAGCGCGCACCGTTCCCTGCTGGATATGCCCGAGCGCCGGCGGCAACGTGACGAACATCATCTGGATCTGGCCGGCGATGATTTCCCGAATTGCCGCGGTAGCGCCCTGGAACGGCACATGCACGATTTCTATTTTCTGCGTGCGCTTGAGCAGCTCCCCGGCGAGATGGCCGACCGTGCCGATCTGTGGTGAGCCGAAATTGATCTTGCCGGGGTTGGCCTTCGCGTAATCAAGCAATCCGGCTACCTCCTTGAACGGCAGCCCCGTATTGATGATCAGTACCTGCGGCGACACGATGGCCTGCACCACCGGCGCGAAACTCTTGACCGCGTGAAACGGCAGGTTGCTGAACAGCGTTTCATTGATCGATAGCTGGTCGCTGGTCACGAGCAACGTGTAGCCGTCCGGCGTCGCCTTGGCCGCCGTGCCGTGGCCGATGTTGCCGCCGCCTCCCGGCTGATTCATGATGACGATCTGCTGCTTGAGGCGGGGGCTCAGATGATGGGCAATGGTGCGCGCCAAGAGATCGGGACTGGTCCCCGCCAGCCCGGGCACGACGAATCGCAGCGGCTTCGCGGGATAGGTGGACGCCGGCGCAGCACCGGCGGCCGGGAGTGCGGTTTGCGCCGACGCGGAGGCGGCGGCCGACAATGCCGGTATTGCGCCGATCGCGCAAGTGACGACGACACACAGGGCACGATGGTATTTCAACGTCATGGCGCGACTCCTGATGAACGGCCTGAAAGGACTCCCCGGCTGGACCGGATCATGGCGGAAGCAGACATGGCCGCTATCGGCTACCCCAAGGCCGCGCGCCCATGCATTTCGAGCCGTGCAGGCATAAACCGCAAATCGACGATGTCCTGCGCACGCATCGGTTGCTTGAGCGCACCGAGCCGCACCTGCAGGTCGATCGCCTGCTGCAGCCCGCGCATGTCGATCTCTCCATCGAAGTGCAGACCGCTCATTTCGCGCTCGATAGATTTTGCCATCGTTGCGCGCTCGATGCCGAAATAATCGGCGCCGAAGGCGATCCACTCGTCGGGATGGGCCGCCGCATAGTGATAGCTCTTCTGGCAGCCCCGCAGCACCGCCCGGATAAGCTCGGGATCGTTGGCAATCGTCGCGGGTCCGGCGACCACCACGCTCCACTGCATGCCGGGACAAAACGCCGGGTCCGTAAGCCCCAGCATGACCCGATACGCGCCACTGCCCTCGCCGATCGAGACGTTCGGCTCCGAGAGCACCGCCCCGGCCAGCTCGCCGGAACGGAACAGGTCGACAACGTGCGGATAGCGCTCGCCCAGGCCCACGATCTGCAGATCGATATCGGGATCGAGCCCATGGTGCTGCAGCACCTCGCGCATGAACCAGTAGCTGCAACTGCCGATCGAAAGCGCCGCCACCGTCTTCCCGCGCAGATCGGTCCAGCCGCCGATTGCAGGGGCGGCGACGAAGTACTGCACCGCACGCCGTCGCACGCTGCTGGCGACGATCTTGAAGCGTGCGCCGCGGCCGATGGCGGTGGTTGCCGGCGGCGATCCGAGTTCGCCAATTTTCAGCACGCCCGCGTCGTAGGCGCGCGCGATCTCGGGCCCGCCGAAGACGATCTTCAGCGCAAGAGCTATCCCCTCCTCACGGAAAAAACCGCGCGCGATTCCCAGCCGCAGCTGCAGCGCCTCTTTGTCGGTCGGAATGCCGTAGTCGAGCGCGACGCTCATTTTTCCGCCATATCGGCTGCCTGCCTGACGTCGCCATCCTTGTACTCGCCCCACGTTGCGGAGAGCTGCGCCATGGACCGCGGATCCAGATCGACGCGCGGCACGTGGTCCGGGTCCCAGTGCCCAAAGTCATCGACGCCGCGCACCAGCGTCGCCTGCCTGCGGCCGAGGGTCGACTGCACGTGGGTCGGGATGTAGAAGAATGCGAAGCCGATGCGGCGATCGGCGCCGCGATTCGGACCGGAGGCATGCGCCATGCGCTCGTGGTGCAGCGAAAACTCCCCCGCCGCCAATTCCATGCACACCGCCTGATTGTCGTCCAGACCCTCGATGCTTTGGCCTTTCGCGAGCATATTGTCTTTGGCATACGTCTCGACGTGATGCAGGTCGGGCCCGAGATGCGTGCGCGGCATGACTTTGAGACAACCCTTCGCTACCGTGCTTTCCGTAAAGGCCACCCACGCAGTGACTTCCTCATGCGGCGCGAGCCCGAAGTAGGCCGAATCCTGATGCCACGACACATAGCGGGGGTCGCGGCCATTCTTGGCGAAGATCGAGGCCCCGAACAGCAGGATATTCGGCCCGATGACATCCGCAACCGCATCCAGGATGCGCGGGTTGCGCGCGAGCTCCATGAGCCAAGGAAAGGCCAGATTGCCCTTGATCTTAAGCGTGCGGTTGGCGTCAAAGCCCGCCTGCGCTTCGTAGGCCTCGATGCGCGCGCGGTACTCGGCGGCCTGCCCGGGACTCACGGCCCGCAGAGGAAAAACATAACCTTCGCTGCGAAACTGGGAAAGTTGCGCCGCGGTCAGACTTTTCGGCATCCCTGTCTCCTTCGACCGGAATGGGCGGAGTCCACTCCCGTGAAATTCGAATACCTGCTGACTATTCCGTGCCTATGCCGCGTGCCGAATGTTCAATTGGCATAGGCTTCAATGATATTCTTATCCCAACGTTATTGCCATTTGGTTTTGCGCTGCGGCTTTTTTAGGATGACCGAACCGGCGGATGCAGCGAGGCAATCACGACTCACGATTCACGATTCACGAATTACGAATTCACGGCCTTGAAATGAAACCGAGCCAGTCGCACATTCATACCATCCGCAACCTGCGCTACCACGTGCGCACGTGGGGAGATGCGCGGGCGCCGAAAATGTTTCTGCTGCACGGCTGGATGGACGTGTCCGCGTCGTTCCAGTTTCTGGTCGATTGCCTGCAGCGCGAGTGGTACGTCGTCGCTCCCGACTGGCGCGGCTTCGGACTCACCGCATGGGCCGCCGGCGGTTACTGGTTTCCCGATTACTACGCCGACCTTGACGCGCTGCTGGACATCTACCAGCCGGACGCGCCCGCGTATCTCGTCGCGCACAGCATGGGCGGCAATGTCGCCACCACCTACGCGGGCGTGCGTCCCGAGCGCGTGGCGAAACTGATATCGCTGGAGGGTTTCGGTGCGTCGCGCACCAAATCCTCGGATGCGCCCGCGCGCTACTCGCGCTGGCTAAACGAGCTGCGCGAGCCGCCGGAATTCAAGACCTATGCGTCGTTCGAGGAGGTCGCCGCGCGGCTGAAGAAAAATAACCCGCGCCTGACGGATGATAAGGCGCGCTTTCTGGCCCAGCACTGGGCGAAGGAGACCGCACCCGGCGTCGTCTGCACTGCACAGCGATCCGAAACACAAAATCGTCAATCCGGTATTGAACCGCCTGGAGGAAGTCCTCGCGTGCTGGCGGCGCATCACCGCACCCGTGCTGTGGGTCTGCGGGCGCCCAGTCGCGCGCGCCCGGCTGGCGCGCCGATTCCGCGGCACAGCTTGCCGAGCGCAACGCCGCGTTCGCGGATTTCCGCAAGATCGTGCTCGAAGACTGCGGCCACATGATGCACCACGATCAACCCGCGCGGCTCGCCGCGGTCATCGAGGAGTTTTTCGCGCAACGATAAAGCCCAGCCGCGCGGCGCGTTGATTGGAGTAGAATCACGCCCTGCATTCGCCATGTGCAACTTGGCACTGACATGTCAGGCCGTTAAGGAGCGCAATATGCCTCGCTACATACTGAGTTTCCTGAGTGCGCTGTGTGTGACGGCAGCCGCCGGCGCATTGGCGCAGGACTTCCCGAACAAGCAGGTCGTGGTCGTGGTGCCGTTCGCCGCGGGCGGCCCGACCGATACGCTCGCGCGCAACCTCGGCGTGACGCTCACCAATCTGCTAAAGCAGCAGATCATCATCGATAACGCGGGTGGCGCCGGCGGCACGATCGGCATCAACAAGGTCGCCAAAGCCAAAAACGACGGCTATACATTGCTGCTGATGCACATCGGCATGTCGACTTCGCCGGCGCTCTACCGCAAGCTGCCGTATGACACGATGAACGACTTCGAATTTATCGGCCAGGTTGCCGATGTCCCGATGACGATGCTCGGCAAAAAGACGCTGCCGCCGAACAACTTCAAGGAACTGCTGCCGTACCTCAAAGCCAACAAGGACAAGCTCAGCTACGGGAATGCGGGACTCGGCGCGGCATCGCACCTGTGCGGGCTCTTGTTCATGAGCCGGATCGAGGTCGATCTCACGACCGTGCCGTACAAAGGCACCGCACCGGCGATGACAGATTTGATCGGCGGCCAGATCGATCTCATGTGCGACCAGACGACCAACACGAGTCAGCAGATCAAGGCCGGCACGGTCAAAGTTTATGGCGTGACTTCGGCGCAGCGCGTGCCGTCGCTCAAAGACGTTCCCACGCTAGCCGAGCAGGGCATGAAAGGATTCGAAGTGGTTGTGTGGCACGGCCTCTATGCACCGAAAGGCACGCCCAAGCCGGTGCTGGATAAACTGGTCGCCGCGCTGCAGGCCGCGGTACAGGATGCGACTTTCAAGCAGCGCCTTGCCGATCTCGGCGCGGAACCGGTGCCGGTATCGAAAGCGAATCCGGAAGCACTGCGCACCATGCTCAGGTCTGAAATAGACAAATGGGGACCGATCATCAAGAAGGCGGGCCAATATGCCGACTAAGCACTGCCACCCAAATGGAGACAAGCTCATGAATGCAGCAAGGCAATGCGCCGGGCATTGGTTATGGATCGTCGTCAGTGCAATAACAATCCTGGCCGCAGCCTACGCGGGTCCCGTATTCAGCGACGAGGTCAAGGTCGCGCTGAGCGGCAGCCAGGAGATCCCCCCGGTGACGACGGCCGCCACCGGCACCGGCACCATCGCGGTCGGAGCGGACAAATCCATCAGCGGCAGCGTGACGGTCTCCGGCATGTCGGCAACGGTTGCGCATATTCATGACGCGGCCGTGGGCAAGAACGGCCCGATCGTCTTTCCCCTGGTCAGGAATTCCGACACCGTGTGGACGGTGCCGGCGGACGCCAAATTAACCGATGCGCAGTACGAGAGTTACCGGGCGGGCAATCTGTATTTCAATATCCACAGCGCGGCCTTCAAAGCCGGCGAAATTCGCGGCCAGATCAAACCATAGCCTTGCGGCGTTGGGAAATACCGCTCCCCTCGCCCGTCAGACGGAAAGGAGTTGCGTGGGTGATTTGTGACGCAGCGGCACTAGTCGGCGGCCGCGCCGGGTGGTTGCGGCGCGCAATTCATCAGCGAAAAAGTAAATTTCGATCCTTTGCCGACTTCGCTCGTCACGCCGATCTTGCCGCCGTGCAGTTCGACAAACTTGCGCGCCAGCGCGAGACCGAGGCCCGTGCCTTCGGCTTTGGCGTCCGACTGTTGGCCCACCTGACGAAATTCCTCGAACACCGCCGCGCAGTCTTCCGGCGCAATGCCGATGCCGGTGTCGCTGACGCTTATCTCGATCCCACCCGCAATCGGACCCGCGGCAACTGAAATCCGTCCGCCCTCCGGCGTAAACTTTACCGCGTTTGAAAGCAGGTTCAAGAGTATCTGCTTCATTTTTCGCTCGTCGGCATTGATGTCGCCCACGGCAGGATCGACGACGCACTCCAGAATAATGCCGTGGCGGCCGGCGCGCTCCTTGACGAGCGTTATCGCGTTGTCGATCGCCATCGGCACGCTGAACGTCGTGACGTCGAGCTCCATGCGGCCCGCTTCGACCTTGGAGAGATCGAGGATGTCGTTGATCAGCGACAAGAGATGCTGGCCGGAGGAGTGGATGTCGTCGATGTATTCGCCCTGCTTGTCGGTCAGTTCGCCGAACATGCGCTGCTGCAGCACTTCGGAGAAGCCGATCACGGCGTTGAGCGGCGTTCTCAGCTCGTGCGACATGTTGGCGAGAAATTCCGACTTGTGCTGGTTGGCGATCTCAAGCTGGCGGCTCTTGTCCTGGATTTCGTTGAATAGCCGCACGTTTTCGATCGCGATCACCGCTTGATCGGCGAAGGTTTTGAGCAGCGCGACCTGCTTGTCCGTGAACGGCCCCGGGGTCGAGCGATTCACGTTGATAGTACCGATCACATCGTCTTCCCGCAGCATGGGGGCGATCATGATCGCGCGAAAACCTCTCTGCTGCGCTCGTTGCTTGAAACTCGGACTAACCCACTCCTCCGCCATTGCGTCGGGAACCTGCACGACCTCCTGGCGCATTATGGCCCGGGAAGCGGGCAGGCTATCATCGTCAAGCGGCATGGGAAAATCTCCGCCAGTCTCGCGCAGCGACGAGGTACTTGCCACTAACTCCGACCGATCTCCATTGATGAGCCGGAGCGTCGAGTTCACGCTGCCGAACAGACGGGCTCCGCTTTTTACGATTGCATCGAATACCGGCTGGGTGTCGGTAGGGGAAGCGCTGATGATGCGCAGGATTTCGCTGGTCGCCGTCTGGTGTTCCAGCGCCTCCTTGGTCTCATTGAACAATCGCACGTTCTCGATCGCGATCACCGCCTGATCCGCGAAGGTTTTGAGCAGCGCGATCTGCTTCTCCGTAAACGGTCCGGGCGCAACGCGGGTTACGACGATCGCCCCGATCGCAGTGTTTTCCCGCATCATCGGCGCACTCAACGTCGCGCGAAAGCCCCTGCGTTCGGCTCGACGCTTGAACGTTTCGCTAACCCACTCCTCCGCTGGGATGTCCGGAACCTGCACCACCTCCCGGCGCAGAATGGTTCGGCTGGAAACAAACTGATCGTCATTGAGCGGGAAGGGAACTTCGACACCGGCGTCAATAGGTAGCGTGCTTGCCGCCAGTTCGACCTGATCCCCCTTGACAAGCCGGAGCGTCACGTTCAGGCCGCCGAACAGGCGAACGCCACTTTTTACGATCGCATCGAACACCGGCTGGGTGTCGGTAGGGGAAGCGCTGATGATGCGCAGAATTTCGCTGGTCGCCGTCTGGTGTTCTAGCGCCTCTTTCGGTTTCATTGAACAATCGCACGTTTTCGATCGCGATCACCGCCTGATCAGCGAAGGTCTTGATAAGCGCGACCTGTTTGTCGTCGAACACCGCGGCGTCGGCACGCGCAGTACCGATGGCGCCGACGACTTTTTGTCCGAGGACCATTGGCGCAAAGATCGCCGAATTGAAACCGAAATCGCGCGCGAACTGCTGCGTGCCTGCGGGTGCCGCCGGATCGAGTGCCAATACCTGCTGAACCTGCCGGGACAACATGACCTGGCCGCCCAGCGTGTTGGCATCCATCGGGCGCGGATAGCGCTCGGTCAGCCTCTCGAATCCCGGCCTGCCGCCCGCTGCGGGCATATTGACGATGCCGTCCTGGACTAATTGGACCACCGCGAACTGCGTGCCAAAAAGGCGCAGCAGATTGCGCACGATCGCATCGAACACCGGCTGCGTGTCCGCCATCGAACCGCTCATCGCGGCGAGCACTTCGCCGGTCGCTGTCTGGTGTTCGAGCGCCTCTTTCGTTTCGTTAAACAGCCGCACATTCTCGATCGCGATTACAGCCTGGTCGGCGAAGGTCTTGAGTAGCTCGATCTGCGCGTTGTCGAATAATCCCGACTTCGCGCGCGCAACGAAGATTCCTCCGATGACCTGTCCCGCGCGAAGCATCGGCACTCCAAGACCGCTGCGGTAGCGGGCCGCAAGCGCAGCACCCTTCGACTGGTAGTGCGGATCGGCGAGCACATCTGGAACCTGCACGGCGGCACGGGCCCGGACCGCACGTGCCGTTACAGTTTCATCAGTGGTCCGCATCGGATACACACGCCGCACTTCTGCCACGCCCTGCGGGTTCATGCCATGCAGCGCGACCAGATGGATCATTTCACCGTCGAACCTCGACACAACGCTGTACTCGGCGCCGCACAGTTTCCCCGCACGCTCGGCGATGATATCGAACACCGGCTGAACATCCGTTTGCGACCGGCTGATCACGCGCAGGATTTCGGCAGTCGCCGTCTGCTGTTCGAGCGCCTCTTTCGTCTCGTTAAAGAGCCGCACGTTCTCGATTGCAATCACCGCCTGGTCGGCAAAGGTCTGCAGAAGCGCCACTTGCTTGTCCGAAAACGGCCCTTCCGCTTTCGCCACGACGATCGCGCCAATTGCGCGGCCCTCGCGCAGCATCGGCACGATCAGAAGCGTCTGGTAGCCCGTGGCGATCGCCAGCTCGCGGGACGAGGCGGGCACTTCCGGATCGCTCTGCATGTTTTGCATGTGAACGATCCGGCTTTCCCGAATGGCGCTCGCCGTGAGGTGGTCGCGGTCCGCGGGCATCGGGAACAACCGCTGTGCGACAGCCAGTCCTTCGCCCACCCAGTTGTGATGCGCGACGAGATGAATGAGGCTGCGCTCAAGCCGCATACCGGCGCTGTACACCCCGTTGCACAGCCGCACGGCGCTCTGCACGATGGCGTCGAAGATGGGCTGCATATCCGTGGGCGAACTGCTGATGACCTTCAATATATCCGCCGTCGCCGTCTGCTGCTCGAGCGCCTCCTTCGTTTCATTAAAAAGCCGCACGTTTTCGATCGCGATCACCGCCTGGTCGGCGAAAGTCTTGAGCAGCGCCACTTCCTTGTCGTTGAAGGCTCCCGCCTCGCGCCGCACGACGGAGATGCCCCCGATCGCCCGGCCTTCGCGCAAGAGCGGCGCATAAATCCCCGAGTGGTATCCATACTTCAGGGCAAGCTGGCGAACGCGCGGAATTTGCAATGCAACCTTCTCCAGGTCCGGCAGGTGGACCATTTTCCCGTCGAGCACGCACAACCCGATGGCGCTCCCGCGATCGATCGGCATCGCCTCCCGGGTGTTTTCGCCGGTACTCGCGTGGGAATCAAGCCGGTCGTTATTGATCAGCCACAGACTGACTCGACTGCCCTCGAACAGATTCCCGCAGTTCTTCACGATGGCGTCGAACACCGGTTGCGTGTCGGTCAGGGAGGCACTGATGATGCGCAGGATCTCGCTGGTCGCCGCCTGCTGCGCCAGCGACTCGCGCATTTCGCTGTTGCGAACTTTAAGCGCCCGCTTGAGCGCGGTCACGCTCTCGGCGGAGGCGCCGCCCGTTTTGCGCGGGACCGGGCGACGTGGCGGCGTCTTGCGTTTCACTCGATCACCTTGTCCGCGCGCAGCAGGAGTTCCTGCGGAATGGTGAGGCCCAACGCCTTGGCGGTCTTATGATTGATCACAAACTCCAGCAATGTAGGCTGCTCCACGGGAAGAGTGCCCGGCGGCGCGCCCTTCAATATCTTGTCCACGTAGGTCGCGGCGCGCCGGTAATGCTCGGTAAGATCCTGCCCGTAGCTCATGAGCCCGCCGGCCTCGGTCATTTCCCGGTTCGAAGATATCGTCGGCAGGCGGTTCTTGATGGCAATCTTGGCAATCTGCTCCCGCTGCACGTCGAAGTACGAGTCCGCCGCGACGATCAGGGCTTCCGTGCGCGTCCGGGTCATTTCCGCAAAGCCAGCCTCGATCTGCCGCGCGGTGCTCGCTTCAACCGCGTTGACTTTCACGCCGCGCGAATATGCGGCGCCCTGAATTTGTTCCAGGATCAGGGCATCGCTCGGATTGGGCGGATTGATGAGCACCGCCGCGCGTGATAATTTGGGAACGGCGGCGCGCAATAGTTCCAAGTGCTTGGCGCTCACCTCGGTCACGATATTCGAGAGCCCGGTGATAGTTCCCCCCGGCCGCGCCAGCCGCGCGACGAACCCCTCGCCGACTGGATCGGGAACCGCCACCATCACGATGGGTGTCGTGCGCATCGCCTGACGCGCCGCCTGCACGCTCAGCGTGGTCCCGGCCACGATGACATCCACCTTCAGCTGCGCCAATTCTGCGGCCAGCCGCGGGAGGCGCTCGTAATTGCCATCCGCAAAACGCCACTGGATGGTGAAATTCTTGCCCTCGACGTAGCCGAGCTCGCGCATGCCCTGCCGAAATCCTTCGTAAACCCGGGTCGACGACGAATCGGCGGCCAGAACCGCAATGCTCCATATTCTGGATTGCTGCTGGGAATTCGCGGCAGCGGGCGCCAGGAGTAGAGTCACACCAAGAACGATCAACAAGTTCCGCCGTGTCGTCATGCATCTCCCCCTGAAATCTGTCTGATTATACGGGCTTCAGCGCGCCGCAAGCCGTGCACGGCGGTATGCGCGCAACCGCCGTGCACGCGCCGCAAATGCGCCATCGCGGCGTACTGGCTAGGCCCCGCCGCGATACTTTAGGGCCAGCACGGCAATGTCGTCCGATTGCGGCGCGCCTTGCGCGAACGCTCTGATCTCCGCGTGCAACGCCCGCACGAGTTGGGCGGCCTCGACCGCCTCCATCCCCGCAACGCTTTCGCGCAAACGGCGCTGGGTGAACATGGCCTGCTCCCGGTTCATCGCCTCGGTGACGCCGTCGGTGTAGCAGAGCACCACGTCGCCTCGCTTAAGCGCAAGACTGCCCGACTGGCAGGGTGCATCCGCTACGGCGCCGAGCATCACGCCGCCGGAGCACGCGATGAAGTCGAAGCCCGCGCCGGCCCGGCCGACGAGCGGCGCGTCGTGACCGCAGTTGCAGTAGGCGAGCGCGCCGCGCGCAACGTCGAGGACGCCGCAGAACACGGTGACGAACATGCCTTGATCGTTGTTCCGGCAGAGCTGGTCGTTGACGCGGGCCACGACCTCGTGCGGCGGGATATCGCGCGCGGCCTCCATGCGCAGGAGGGTCACCGTTTCGACCATGAACAGCGCGGCCGCAACGCCTTTGCCGGAAACATCGCCGATTGCGAAGAACAGTTTGTCCGCGCCTATCATGAATGCGTCGTAGAAGTCGCCGCCGATTTCCTTCGCGGGATCCATCAGCGCGCACACGTCGAACTCATCGCGCCCCGGGATGAGCGGGTCGCCGCGCGGCAGCATGCTGGCCTGGATCGAGCGCGCGGTCTGCAATTCCTTCTCAATGTGCTCGTAGTGCAGGCGCTGCTTGACGTTGCGGATGATGACCTCGTTGTCCTGGCGCATGCGCTCGGACAGGATCGTGAGCAGGTTGCGCGCGATACCGGGGAGCCCGATGATCTGCGTCCAGAACACCTCATCCGACACCACCAGCACCCGACAGCGGTGCTCCGCCACTACGGACGCCGACACCGGCTTGCCGTCGATGATCGATAATTCGCCGACGCACTGGCCGCTTTCGATGATGAGCGGCGCCGCCGCGCCCTCGGTGCCGATGCGCACGCTGAGATTGCCCGTAAGCACGAGGTAGATGTTGTGGTTGACCTGGCCGGGCGCGAGCAGCACTTCGCCTTCCACGCACTCCCGCACCGGGCAGCCCGCCAGTACCTCTACCAGACGCTCGTCGTGGATGTCCCTGAACAGCAGCAGCCCGGCGATGAACGGCTTGCGTCTGCGCTGGCTAGTGCCGCGCCGGTCAGCGGGCACGCGAACGCCGCCGGCCAGCAGCAGCGGAAAGCTCGCTACCGCCGGCTGCTGTCTGCGCTCAGTCCTGCGGCCGCTTTCCTGTATCGTCCCGTTCACCGCGCCCGTCATGCAGTATCGCGCCGCACTCGATCTGCACGCAGCGCCGGTGCTATGATACGCGAGCGCAGGCGAACCGGTGCGTTTCGGCGACCGGGCCGCGCACGGGCGCTCATAAGAAATGTTGCGGGGCGGATCGCGCCGGCCGCGCGCGCGGAAAGACACGAGGTGGCGCTCATGGAAATGCACATCGAGAAACTCGACGGCGACATTACCTGCGTCAGGCTGACGGGGCGCATGGATTACGCCGGCGCCACCGCGATCGACGCGCGGTTCATGGAGCTTGCCGGTCGCGAAAAATTCGTGCTCGTGGACGTGTCCCAGGTGAGCTTCCTCGCATCCATGGGAATCCGCACGCTGATCATGGCGGCGAAGGCGGTAAGAGAAGGGGGCGGCAAGATGATCCTCTTCAGCCCGGAGACGATGGTGGCGATGGTGTTGAAGACCAGCGGCACGGACATCCTGATTCCCGTCTACTACGACCTGCCTCTGGCCCGCATGGCGCTGCAGCCGGCGCACGCGCAGAAGAGTTGATCTCTGCGCGCACCGCGAGTGACAAAGCGAATTCGTGGCCACGGTACTATGCCGGCTCGTATCGGCAGCGCTGACGGCCACCGTCTGGTGGTGGCGAATAAATTCTCCGAGCTCGGGCGCGTGTGCGAGTGGGTGCGCGCCTTCGCGCACACGCGCAAGCTCGCGCACCCACTCGCACACGCGCTCGAGCTGGCAGTGAACGAAGCGCTCACCAACACCATCAGTTATGCCTACGGTGACGACGCGCCGCATGCCATCGTCGTCAAGCTTCGCGCGCAAGCGGACCGCATACTCGTCGAGGTCGAAGACGACGGGGTGGCGTTCAATCCGCTCAAAGTGCCCGCCGAAAATCCGCCGGCAACTCTGGAGAAATCGCGGCCGACCGGGCGCGGCATAGTGCTGATGCGCGGCTTCATGGACGAACTGTACTACCGGCACCGCGACAAGAAGAACGTGCTGACCATGGTCCTGCGCCGCGGCAAATCCTGACCGCATCCGGAATAATCAATAGGAGGACACAGTGATGCTGCGCCAAGCAGAAGGAAAAAAAACCGGTTTGATCGAAAACCTGATCGACTACGCGCGCGCGAAACTGACGGCGGAAGAGATGAAGCAGGCCGCGCCCTTCCTGCGCCGCTATTACAGCGACGCCGACCCCGCGGACCTCAGCGAACGCGGCATTCCCGACCTTTACGGCGCGGCCCTGCGTCATCTGCAATTCGCGCGCCATTTCACTCCAGGCACGCCCAAAGTACGCATCTACAACCCGGTATTCGCCGAACACGGCTGGCAATCGACCCACACCGTCGTCGAAATTGTCAACGACGACATGCCTTTCCTGGTCGATTCCATGATCATGGAAGCAAACCGCCACGCACTGACGTTGCACCTCATGGTTCACCCGCTGTTGCAAGTACGCCGCGACGGCACGGGTAACCTGCTCGAAATTATCGCGGGCGAGAGCAAGGGCAAGGCGCATTCCGAATCGATGATCCACATGGAAGTGGACCGGCTCACCGAGCCGGCAGCGTTGCAGCGCTTGCACGACGGCATTGTGAGCGTGCTCACCGACGTGCGGCGCGCCGTCGATGACTGGCCCAAACTGGTAAAGCGCATGGAGGAGGCGATTGCCTACACCAAGAAAAAACCGCCGCCGCTCGACCCGGCACAAACGCGGGAAGATCTCGCGTTCCTGCGCTGGCTCGCGGACGATCACTTCACGTTCCTCGGCTACCGCGACTACGACCTGGTCACGGAAAAAGGCGAAGACGTGCTGCGCGTGGTGCCCGGCTCGGGACTCGGCATCTTGCGCGAGACGCGTGAGACGGTATCGGTCAGCTTCGCCGCGCTGCCGCCCGACGCGCGAACGCGGGCGCGCAAAAAAGAGTTGCTGATACTGACCAAGGCAAACTCGCGCACGACCGTGCACCGGCCCGGCTATCTCGACTATGTGGGCGTCAAGCGCTTCGATGCGAAGGGCGAGGTGGCGGGAGAGCGGCGTTTCCTCGGGCTCTACACGTCGACCGCGTACAACGCCAATCCCGCCGACATCCCGCTGCTCCGCCGCAAGCTGAAGGAAGTGCTCGCGCGCGCCGGATTGCTGCCCAACAGCCACTCGGAAAAGGCCTTGGTCACGATCCTTGAAACCTATCCGCGCGACGAGTTGTTCCAGATCCCGGTCGACGAGCTCGTCGACCATGCGATGGGCATCCTGCGGCTCGGCGAGCGTCAGCGCACGCGGCTATTCGTGCGCCGCGACAGCTACGGCCGGTTCCTCTCGTGCCTGATCTACGTGCCGCGCGAAAACTACAACACCGAGCTGCGCATCCAAATGCAGCACGTCCTGATGCAGGCATTCGGCGGCAGCAGCGCCGAGTTCAACGCGCATCTGTCCGAGTCGGTGCTGGCGCGCATCCACATCGTCGTGCGCACCCCGCCCGGCAGCAACCCGGGATACAACGTGCGCGAGCTCGAGGCGCGGCTGGCGCAGGTCGTGCGCCGCTGGCAGGACGAGCTCAAGCAGGCGCTCATCGAGCATTGCGGTGAAGAGCGCGGCAACCAATTGTTCCGCCGCTACGGCACTTCGTTCCCCGCCGGCTACCGCGACGACTACGCGCCGCAGAGCGCGGTCCATGACGTCGAAATGATGGACGCGCTCGGCGCCGGCGGCGGCGTGGGGATGAATCTTTACGTTCCCGCCGAGGCCGCGCCCGGCACGCTGCGCTTCAAGATTTTCCACGCAGGCACGCCGGTGGCGCTGTCGGCAAGCCTGCCGATGCTCGAACACATGGGCGTCACGGTGCTCGACGAGCGTCCTTACGCGATCGAGCCGGAGGGCGCGGCCCCGGTGTGGATCGACGATTTCGGCATGACCTTCGCCGCGGACGGCGAGCTCGCGATCGATGCGGTACGCAGCCTCTTCCAGGACAGCTTCCAGCGCATGTGGAGCGGCGCGGTCGACAGCGACGATTTCAACCGCCTGGTGCTGCGCGCGCAGTTGACGTGGCGCGAGATCACCGTGCTGCGCGCCTACGCCAAATATCTGCGGCAGGCGGGCTTCACTTTCAGCCAGGCTTACATCCAGAGCACGCTGACCAATAACGCGGCGATCGCGCGGCTGCTGGTCGAGTTGTTCAAACAGCGCTGCGATCCCGCGCTCGCGGCCGGCCGCGCCGAGCGCTGCAAGCAACTCGTGGCAGCGATCGAGCATGCGCTCGAAGCGGTGGCGAATCTCGACGAAGACCGCATCCTGCGCCAGTTCCTGGCGGTGACCGAGGCGACGCTGCGCACCAACTATTTCCAGCCGGCGGCCGATGGCGCGCAGAAACCCTACCTCTCGTTCAAATTCGACTCGGCGCGCGTACCGGGGCTGCCCGAGCCGCGCCCGCTCTTTGAAATTTTCGTCTACTCGCCGCGCGTCGAGGGTATTCATCTGCGCGGCGGCAAGGTCGCGCGCGGGGGGATCCGCTGGTCCGACCGCAGGGAGGACTTCCGCACCGAAGTGCTGGGCCTGATGAAAGCGCAGATGGTGAAGAACACCGTCATCGTGCCGGTCGGCTCGAAGGGCGGCTTCGTCCTGAAGCACCCGCCTGCCGCCGGCGACCGCGAGGCGCTGCTGAAGGAAGGCATCGCCTGCTACCAGACGCTGCTGCGCGGCATGCTCGATCTCACGGACAATCTGGCCGGCGGCGGCAAGATCGTCCCGCCGCGCGACGTCGTGCGCCACGACGCCGACGATCCGTACCTGGTCGTCGCCGCGGACAAGGGTACCGCAACGTTCTCGGACATCGCCAATGGCGTCGCCCGTGAATATGGTTACTGGCTCGACGACGCTTTCGCATCCGGCGGCTCGGCCGGCTACGACCACAAGAAAATGGGCATTACCGCGCGCGGCGCGTGGGAGTCGGTGAAGCGGCATTTCCGCGAGCTCGGCATCAACACGCAGGCGGCCGAATTCACGTGCGTCGGCATCGGCGACATGTCGGGCGATGTGTTCGGCAACGGCATGCTGCTCTCGCGCCACGCCAGGCTCGTCGCCGCTTTCGACCACCGCCACATCTTCCTCGACCCGCATCCCGACCCCGAGACAAGCTTCCAGGAGCGCGAGCGCCTGTTCAACCTCGCGCGCTCGAGCTGGGCGGACTACGATGCGAAACTGATCTCCACGGGCGGCGGCATCTATCCGCGCAGCGCGAAATCCATCCCGCTCTCACCGGAAGTCAGGAATATTCTGGGCCACGCCGCCGCGCAGCTGACGCCGACCGAACTGATCAATGCCATTCTCAAGGCGCCGGTCGACTTGCTCTACAACGGCGGCATCGGCACCTACGTCAAGGCGAGTTCCGAGACCAACGCCGAGGTCGGCGACCGCACCAACGACGCGGTGCGAGTCGACGGCCGGGCGCTGCGCTGCAAGGTCGTCGGCGAAGGCGGCAACCTCGGCTTTACCCAGCGCGGCCGCATCGAATACGCGCTCACCGGCGGCCGGATCAACACCGACGCGATCGACAATTCCGCCGGCGTCGACACCTCGGATCACGAAGTCAACATCAAGATTCTGCTCAACGCCGTGGTCGCCGGGGGCGAGCTGACCGAAGAGCAGCGCAACAAGCTGCTCGCCGAGATGACCGATGAAGTCGCAGCACTCGTGCTGCGCGACAATTATTTTCAGACCCAGTCGCTGAGCGTGAGCGGACGGCTGGGCGTTGCGCTGCTCGATGCCCAGGCGCGCTTCATCCGCAGCCTGGAGCGCGCCGGCAAGCTCAACCGCGCGATCGAGTTTCTGCCGTCCGACGACGAAATCACCGAGCGCGGCGCGGCCAAAACCGGCCTCACCTCGCCGGAGCGCGCCGTATTGCTCGCGTACAGCAAGATCGCGCTCTACGACGAGCTGCTCGCGTCGGATATCGCGGAAGATCCGTACATCTCGACCGCGCTGGAACGCTATTTCCCCCTGCCGCTGCGCGAACGCTACCGCGACCAGATCCGGCGCCATGCGCTCAAACGTGAAATCGTCGCCACCCACGTCGCGAACAGCATGATCAACCGCGTCGGCAGCACGTTCGTGCACCGCATGCAGGAAGAAACGGGTGCGACGCCGGCCGAGATCGTGCGCGCCTACATCCTGACGCGTGAGGTGTTCGGCCTTGTCGGGCTGTGGCAGGCGGTCGATGCGCTCGACAACAAGGTGGCGGACGCGGTGCAGGCCGACATGCTGATCCGCGCGGGTCGACTGGTCGTGCGCGCAACGCTGTGGTTTTTGCGCAACCGCCACTACCTCAAGGACATGACGCATGCGCTCGCGTATTTCAGTCCCGCGGCGGCCACGCTCGCGGCGAGCCTGCCCAAGCTGCTGATCGCCGCGGATGCCGCTGCACTCGAACAATCCGCACAGCAGCTCGCGGCCAAGGAGGTTCCGCCCGCGCTTGCGACGCGCGTCGCGAGCCTCGATGCGGTATTTGCGGCGCTCGATATCGTGGAGATCTCGACCGCCAGGACCTGCGCGGTAGAAGCGGTCGCGGCGGTCTACTTCACGCTCGGCGGCAGGCTCGAGCTCGCGTGGCTGCGCCAGCAGGTTGCCAGACTTCCCACGGACAGCCATTGGCAGACGCTCGCCAAAGCGGCGCTGCGCGACGATCTTGCCTCGTTGCAGCGCGCGCTTACCGCGGAAGTGCTGCAACCCGGTCCCGGCGGGAATGCCGCTGACGCGCTGATTGACGCCTGGGAAGAGCGTAAGCGCAGCGGGCTCGAGCGCTGCCGCCAGGTGCTCGCCGACCAGCATGCTGCCCCCGGTCTCGATCTTGCGATGCTGTCGGTCGCGCTGCGCGAATTGCGCAACCTGATCTGACCACGGGCGCCGCCTGCTGATGGGCGAAGGAAGCTGATCTTCGCCCGCTCGCTACACGGCCGCGGGGCCGCACTGGACAAGCTTAAACCGTTGGGCTAGATTGTTGCCCTAGCCTCAGCGGATTGCGCTGATTCCGGCAGCCAAAAATCCACGCCAAGAATTTTCAACCTGGGAGAACATGATGAGCCGTATTGCAAAACTGTTTCTCGCGCTCGCCGCGTGCGCGATCTGCGCCGCGCCCGCCGCCGCGCAGGAAGGCACGTTGAAGAAAATCAAGGACGGCGGCTCGATCACGATCGGCCATCGCGACGCTTCGATTCCGTTCTCATATTACGATGACCAGCAAAAGCCGATCGGATTTGCGATGGACCTGTGCGCGAAGATCGTCGATGCGGTCAAAGCCGACCTGAAAATGCCCAAGCTCGAAGTCAAGTACCAGTTGGTGACGTCGGCCAATCGCATTCCGCTGATCGCCAACGGCACGGTCGATATGGAGTGCGGCTCGACGACCAATAACATCGAACGCCAGAAGCAGGTCTCTTTCACCATCACCCATTTCCTGACCGCGAGTCGCTATGTAACGAAGAAATCGTCGAATATAAAGTCGATCGACGACCTCAAGGGCAAAACCATCGTATCGACCGCGGGATCGACGAATATCAAGCAGGCGACGGATATGAACACCGCGAAGAACATGGGCATGAACATCATCCCGGCCAACGGCCATCCGGAAGCATTCCAAATGGTCGAAACGGGGCGCGCGGTGGCTTTCGTGATGGACGATATCATTCTGTCTTCCCTGATCGCGCAATCACGCACGCCGGGCGACTACGTGATCTCGTCGGATGCGTTTTCGCTGCCTGAGCCGTACGGCATCATGATGCGCAAGGACGATCCCGCGTTCAAGAAAGTCGTGGACGGCGCGATGACGGCGATCTACAAGAGCGGCGAGGTCAACAAGATTTACACGAAATGGTTCTTGCAGCCAACCCCTCCCAAAGGTCTCAACTATAACGTGCCCATGTCCGGGCTCTTAAAGAACGTCGTGGCGCACCCGACGGACTCGGGCGATCCGACTGCCTATAAGGAATAGACCGCGTGTCGCACGGGGGACTTGGAAGTCCCCCGTTTTTCTTAGAGCCCCTAACACAATGAAACACGTGTGCGTTACATTAATTTAGGGGCTCTTAGGGAGAGTCTGGCGTGAAGTACGACTGGCAGTGGAGCATCTTTACCCAGACCGCCGCGGACGGCTCGGGAACATGGCTGCATTATCTGCTGGGCGGCCTTGGCTGGACCATGGTCACCGCGCTCGCGGCATGGGTGCTCGCCCTTACGATCGGCTCGGTGGTCGGCACGCTGCGCACCACGCCCATGCTCTGGGTGGTCCGCTGCGGAAATCTATACGTCGAAATCTTCCGTAATATTCCGTTGCTCGTGCAAATGTTTCTGTGGTTTTTCGTCTTGCCCGAATTCCTGCCACAGAAAATCGGCGACGCCGTCAAGCAAATGCCGCCGCCGTGGGGATCCTATCTGCCGGCGGTGTTGTGCCTGGGCATCTACACCTCGGTGCGCGTCGCCGAGCAGGTGAAAGCCGGCATCCAGTCGCTGCCGCGCGGACAGGGCATGGCCGGCACCGCGCTCGGACTCACGCTGCCGCAAACCTACCGCTACGTGCTGCTGCCGATGGCGTTTCGCATCGTGATGCCGCCGCTGACCTCGGAATTCCTCAACATCATAAAGAATTCGTCGGTGGCGCTGACGATAGGCCTGCTCGAACTGACCGGCCGCGCGCGCGCTATGCAGGAATTCTCCTTCAAGGTGTTCGAAGCGTTTTCCGCGGCGACGCTGATCTACCTGATCACGAATCTCGTCATCGTGCTACTGATGCGCATGCTCGAGAATAAAATCCGCGTGCCGGGCTTCATCGGCAGCGCGAACCAGATCACGCCCGGACATTGAGCCGATGAATTCCGGCTACGATTTCGACGTCATCCAGCGCGCGCTGCCCTACCTCTTCAGGGAGGGCATGACATTCACGCTGACGCTGACCGCGCTGGCCATGTCCGGCGGCATCGTCTTCGGCACGCTGCTCGCGATGATGCGAATGTCGAGCTTCAGGCTGCTCAGCGTGCCGGCGGGCGCTTACGTGAACATGATGCGTTCGGTGCCGCTGGTGCTGGTGATTTTCTGGTTTTACTTCCTGGTGCCGTACATCGGCGCGTGGGTCATAGGCGCCGCGCGACCGGTCCAGGTGGGGGCATTCCTGTCGTCGGTGATCACGTTCACGCTGTTCGAAGCCGCATATTACTGCGAGATCATGCGCGCCGGCATCCAGTCGATCCCGCGCGGTCAGGTTGCGGCCGGCCAGGCGTTGGGACTCAACTACTGGCAGACCATGGGTACGGTCGTGCTGCCGCAGGCGTTCCGCAACATGACGCCGGTATTGCTCACTCAGACCATAATTCTGTTCCAGGACACTTCGCTGGTGTACGTCATCTCGGTTACTGATTTTCTGGGCGCGGCTGCGAAAATCGCGAATCGCGACTACCGGCTGGTGGAAATGTACACGTTTGCCGCAGTGGTGTATTTCATCGTTTCGTTTTCGCTGTCTTACGTCGTGAAACAGCTGCAGGCCAGGATGGCCATCATCCGTTAAGGTTCCGCTATGACCGCCATGATTGAAATCAAGAACGTAGCCAAATGGTACGGGAGCTTCAAGGTCCTGACCAACTGCACGACGCACGTCGACAAAGGCGAGGTCGTCGTGGTGTGCGGGCCGTCCGGTTCGGGCAAGAGCACGCTCATCAAGACCGTGAACGGGCTCGAACCCATTCAGCAGGGTGACATCGTGGTCAATGGGACTTCCCTGACCGCGAAAGACACCAACCTTTCCAAGCTACGCTCGCACATCGGCATGGTGTTTCAGAATTTCGAGCTCTTTCCGCACCTGTCGATCACCGAAAACCTGACGCTCGGGCAGATCAAGGTGCTGGGTCGCCCCAAGGAAGAAGCCGCCGAGCGCGGCCTTAAACTCCTGGACCGAGTCGGGTTGATTGCGCAAAAGGACAAGTATCCCGGCCAGCTCTCGGGCGGCCAGCAGCAGCGCGTGGCGATCGCGCGCGCGCTGTCGATGGATCCGATCGCCATGCTCTTTGACGAGCCGACTTCCGCGCTCGACCCGGAAATGATCAACGAAGTGCTCGACGTGATGGTCGAGCTCGCCACGGAAGGCATGACCATGATGGTGGTCACGCACGAAATGGGTTTTGCGCGCAAGGTCGCGCATCGCGTGATCTTCATGGACCAGGGCGAAATCGTCGAAGACGCGCTGAAGGACGATTTCTTCGGCAAACCCCGTTCCGAGCGCGCGGTGCAATTCCTGTCAAAGATTCTTCATCACTGATGCGGGTGATGAGTAATGGGTGCGTCCAAAAATATTAAGAGTGCCTAACACAATGAAACGCGTGATGCGCTGTCACGATTTTGGCTCAGAACGCGAAGCAAGGCACGCGGCTTAGTCATTCTAAGCAAGTGGCTTGCGACAATGTTATGGGCCAAAACTCGTGCCAGCCCGAAGGGTTGCAGCCAGAATCGGCGCTATCTGCGTTGCTCGTCTTGGCAATAGAATGACTATTGCCTGCGCCGGGCGCCTTGCCATCACCAATTCTGGCTGCAACGCACACGTGTTTCATTATGTTAGGCACTCTAAGTGATGCCGAACTGTTTGGTCGATGTCCGCCGTCGATTTACGGCGACGGGCTGAGCTAACCGGGGCTAACGCGTTCTATCGGGCCAGGCTTGCGACTCAAGGGGCGCAATGATCTCCCGCACTTTCGCGCCCCCCTGACGCGCCAGCGCCGGATTTTGCAGCCACATCTGAACAAAAAATTCGCGCAACTCATCGGCGCGCGCGAGCCGCTCCTGCAGCAGCGCCTCTGGAATATGTTGCCGCGGCGGTTGTGCGTCAGGCATTCGGATCCTCTCCGCGCAAGATCTTTTCCAAAGCCTCAATATCGAGCCGGTCCTTCGGACGGTTGGCGGCGCGCTTCATCACTAATAAATCGTCAATGCCCGCGATACGCACCTTGTTGCCGGACAGTTCGGCTTCAACTGCATTCTCCAGCAACCGTTCATAAGTGATCTCCGGCCGCACTAGAATGTCGATGACGTTGCCGCCCGCCTGCGGCTCGCGCAGCGCGAATGCCAGCATCCCTTTTTCGCGGTGCCATTGCTCGATCTGTCGCGCGTCGCGCAGCGCGTCGATAGCCACGGGAATCACAGGTTTCATCCCGCAGCGCTTTGCGACGTCAATGAAGCGGGCGAGATTCTCGTCGCTCATTGCAAGCACAAGATCGATGTCAAACGTCGAACGCAGATAGCCGTGCAGCTGAACCGCCAGCCCGCCTACCAATACGTAGCCGACGCGCGCCTCAGATAGGGATTTGAGCAGTTCAGCGATCTTCATGCAGCCATTTTAGAAACTCGTCACGATTTTGGGGTGCGGCAGAGATTGGCAAATAGGAAATTCAAAAGACCTTTTTCACCCTGAGTGACTATATCGCCGGCCCGACAAGCGGTCAATCGCACGGTGCTTGCTGAAAATTCCCCTCTCGCGATGATCATTCGAGCCCTACATCGGCCCGAATCGCCTCACACCGACGCAGTTTGACCGCTTCGCGCGAGCGCGGGCCGAGCGGGATCGTCAGCCCTGTTGCGGAACCGTTGTTGGCTTGAGGATCAGGCCGCCTCGGAAGAGAGTCAGCGGCCGCGCCGGTGAGCGCGGCGGCGCGCGCGCAGGCAAACCCAGATGCGTGAGTATCCTGACAATCACCGCAGGCTCTTCGATGGCGGCGATGATCTTGAAGTCGCCGCCACACTGCGGGCAGTGTTCGAGGTCGATTTCGAAAACGCGCTTGAGCAGGCGCGCCCAGCCCATGCGCGCCGGCGCGCCGTGCGCGTCGTCGGCATGCATCGCTGGGTTTCTGCGCTGGGCCCGGCACGATCGCGGCGCGCAGCCCGGCATTGGGGGCGAGCACGCCGTGAAAACGGATCAGATGCAGGCGCGGACGCGGCACCAGCGCGGCCAGGCGCTGCATGAATTCCAGCGGCGACATCTTGATGTGCGTGGTGCCGTCGCGCCAGGCGCTTTTGAGTTGCGGCTATGCCCGGCACGCCGCGCCCGCCACGGAGTTTCAACGGCGCATCGCTTGTCGTACAATCACCTGCGCGCCAAAATTGCTGCGCGTGTCCATCTATCGTAGAGAGTCATGCCCAAACAGTACCGCGTCATCCCTATCGCAAAAAAAACCGCCCCCGCCGCCAAAACCCGCGTCCACTACGACTGCGCGAAATGCCCCGGCTATTGCTGCAGCTATGACTTGCTTGAGGTCGGCAAGCGCGACATCGCGCGCCTGGCCAGGCATTTTGACGTGACCTACGAGCAGGCGGAGGATCGATACACCAAGTACGACCGCGACGAGAAAGTGCGCACGCTGCGCCACCAGAAGGACAAATTATTCGGCAAGGTATGCACGTTCTTCGACACGCAGAAACGCGCGTGCACGATATACGACGCCCGGCCCGGCCTTTGCCGCGCGTATCCCAACGAGCCCTATTGCGGTTACTATGAATTTCTCAAGTTCGAGCGCGGGCACCAGGACGACCCGACGTGGGTGGCGCTGACGAGTTGAATACCGCGCCGCCCGGTCAGGCCGCGCACACGCGATCCACCAACCTGCGCATAAACTGCTCGCACTTCAGCACCTGCTCGATAGTGACGTATTCGTTGGGCTTGTGCGCCTGCTCGATGGAACCCGGGCCGCACACGACGGTCGGGATACCGGCGCGCTGAAACTGCGAGCCTTCGGTGCCGAACGACACCTTGCCGATTTCGTTGTTGCCTGACAGTTCCTGCGCAAGCCCCACCACCTCGACTTCGGGCCCGTTATCGAGCGCGGGTAACGCCGACAGCGGCACTATGGTAAACCCCGCGTCCGCGTGCACCGCGCGCATCTCCGGCGCGAGCCGGGTGTCGATATAAGTCACGAACTCGGCGAGCAGCGCATCCGGATCGTCCCCCGGCAGATGCCGGAATTCGAAATCGAAAGCGCACTCGTGCGGCACGATGTTGAGCGCGGTGCCGCCGTGCATCACGCCGGTGTGCACGGTCGTATGCGCCACGTCGAAGCTGCGGTCATAAGGACCGTGATCGCGATGGCGGCGCGCCATCGACTTGAGATAGGCGACGGCCTCCGCGGCCGCCTCCACTGCGTTGACTCCCGCCGGCGCGTAGGCCGAGTGGCTCGCGAGGCCGCGCACGCTGCAGCGAAAACCCCGTTTGCCCTTGTGCGCGATGACCGGCCGCATCAGCGTCGGCTCGCCGACTATGCAGGACTTCGGTCTGATTCCCGCCTGCGCGAGATCGGCGATCAACCGGCCGACGCCGATGCAGCCGACCTCCTCGTCGTACGAAAAAGCGAAGTGGATCGGCGTCGTCAATCCGCGCCGCGCGAACTCGGGCGCCAACGCGAGCACGACCGCGACAAAGCTTTTCATGTCGGCCGTGCCGCGGCCGTAGAGCCTGCCGTTTTTTTCAACCACCTTGAACGGATCGGTGTCCCACGCCTGCCCGTCCACCGGCACCACGTCGGTGTGGCCGGACAGCACGATGCCCGGCGCCGCACGCGGGCCCAGCGTCGCAAACAGGTTGGCCTTGCTGCGCGCGTCGTTGTATGTCAAGCGCGCGTCGGCGCCCAGCGCCGTCAGGCGATCGCGCACGAAATGGATGAGCTCAAGGTTCGAATCGCGGCTGACCGTGGGAAAACCAACCAGCGTGCGTATCATTTCGATGCTGTCGGGCGCACCGGCACGGGTGGCTGCCATGAAATGGGTCTCTGCCGAAAAGATCACAGAATAGGTGCGGGGTTCGGAGGTGTCAATTAACCCCTCGCGTAACGAAGGTCGAACCGCATTGCGACATCACAAGGGAGGCGATTTACGGTATGCTCAAAGCGCTCGTCTGTGAGGGGGGAAGCATTATGCCGTCACGTTTGTTGGCTGCCGCGATTGCGGTGCTGTTCGGCGTCGCGTCCGCCGCCGCCGCCGACCTCTCCGTCGCCGTCGGCGCGGACGTAACCTCGATCGATCCGCACTACCACAACCTCACGCCGAACAACAACATCGCCGAGCACATCTTCGAGACGCTCGTCACCAAGGACCCGGTCTCGGCGCTGAAGCCGGCGCTCGCCGTTTCATGGAAGGCGGTCGACGATCTCACGTGGGAATTCAAGCTGCGTAAAGGCGTCAAGTTCCACGACGGCGCCGACTTCACCGCCGCCGACGTCGTGTTCTCGCTCGACCGCACGGGTCAGGTGCCGAACAGTCCGTCGCCCTTCACGCTCTACACGAAACAGATCACCGAAAAAATCATCGTCGATCCGCTGACCGTGCGGCTGAAGACGGCAACCCCCTACCCGCTCATGCCCAACGACATGGGCACCGTGTTTATCGTCTCCAGCAAGGTCGCGAAAGGCGCCGCCACCGCCGACTTCGATTCCGGCAAGGCAACCATAGGGACCGGGCCGTTTAAATTCGTGCGCTACGCCAAAGGCGACCGCATCGAGCTCGCGCGCTTCGATGCATACTGGGGCGCCAAGCCGGCGTGGGACAAGGTGACGTTCCGCGTGATTCCGAGCGACCCTTCGCGCGTGGCAGCGCTCTTGGCGGGCGACGTGCGCGCGATCGAGAGCGTGCCCACCGCCGATCTCGCGCGGCTCTCTAAAGACGCTTCGATTGTAATTTCGCGCACGGTGTCGCACCGCCTGATATTCCTGCATCTGGACACCAGCCGCGACAAGTCGCCGTTCGTGACCGACAAGTCGGGCAAGCCGCTCGACAAGAACCCGTTGAAAGACGTGCGCGTGCGCAAGGCGATGTCCAAGGCCATCAACCGCCAGGCCATCGTCGAGCGTACGATGGACGGCGCCGCGGTCGCGACCGGCCAGCTGATGCCCGAAGGCATGTTCGGCTACACGCCGGCGCTAAAACCGGAACCGTTCGATCCCGACGGCGCGAAGAAGCTGCTCAGCGACGCCGGTTACGCCGACGGATTCGCGATCACGCTGCACGGGCCCAACGACCGCTACGTGAACGACGACCAGATCTGCCAGGCCATTGCGCAAATGCTCTCGCGCATCGGCATCCAGACGCGCGTCGAGACGCTGCCTTCGGCGGTGTATTTCTCGCGCGCGAACAAGCTCGAATTCAGCCTCATGCTGGTCGGTTGGGCGGCTGATACCGCCGAAGCCTCGTCCCCGCTGAAGGCGCAGCTCGCGACTTACGATGCCAAAAAAGGCATGGGCACCGCCAACCGCGGACGCTATTCGAACGCGAAGATGGACGCGCTGCTCGAGCAGGCGCTGGCGACCGTCGATGATGCGAAACGCGAAAAGCTGTTGCAGCAGGCGACCGAGATCGGGATCAATGATCTCGGCATCATTCCCCTGCATCATCAGGTCAACTTGTGGGGAACGCGCAAGGGCACCGTGTATACGCCGCGCACCGACGAACGCACGCTCGCCCACGAATTCCGGCCGCAGTAGAAAGCCGTGAGCGGTAAGCGGTAAGCGGTTAGACGCGCGTCAGCGCTCTTGCTTTTGCGACTCACGACTTACGATTCACGATTCACGGCGCTAAAGGGAGGCCTCCATGATTACCCGCTTACTCTCAGCGGCGGTGCTCGTTGCCGCGGGTCTCGCGCTCTGCGCGCCCGCCACCGCCGCGGAGCTCGTCATTGCGCTTGGCGCTGACGTTACCTCGATCGACCCGCACTCCAACAACGCGGCGCCGAATAACAGCATCGCCGAGCAGATATTCAACAAGCTGATCGAGAACGATGCGCGCCAGAACCTGAAGCCGGGGCTCGCCGAAGCGTGGCGCACGGTCGACGACCTGACGTGGGAATTCAAGCTGCGCAAAGGAATCAAATTTCACGACGGCGCGGATTTCACCGCCGCCGATGTCGCGTTCTCGATCGAGCGGCCGGCCATCCTCAACAGTCCCGGCGGCTTCACCATTTACACGCGTTCGATCGTCGACAAGACCATCGTCGACCCGTACACCATACGGCTCAGGACCGCGACACCCTATCCGAATCTGCCGACCGACATGGCGGGTCTGATCATCGTATCGAGCAAGGCGGCAAAAGGCGCCGCCAGCGCGGACTTCGATTCCGGCAAGGCTACCGTGGGTACCGGCCCGTGGAAATTCGTGCGCTATGTCAAAGGCGACCGCATCGAGCTCGCGCGCAATGACAACTACTGGGGTGGCAAGCCGGCGTGGGACAAGGTCACGTTCCGCCTCATCACCTCCGACCCCTCGCGTATCGCGGCGCTGCTGTCGGGCGACGTGCAGATGATCGAGGTCGTGCCCACCGCCGACTACGCCAAACTGAAGACCCACAAGGACATCACGATCTTTACCACCATATCGAACCGGATGATCCACCTGCATCTCGATTCCAATCGCGACAAGTCCCCGTTCATCACCGACCGCGCCGGCAAACCGCTGGAGAAAAATCCGTTCAAGGACGCGCGCGTGCGCAAGGCATTTTCGAAAGCGATCAACCGCAATGCGATCGTCGAGCGCGTGATGGAGGGCCTCGCGCAACCCGCCGGCCAACTCATGCCCGAAGGGTTTTTCGGCGTGAGCCCCAACCTGAAACCCGAAGCGTTCGATCCCGAAGGCGCGAAAAAGCTGCTGGCTGAAGCCGGATACCCGGACGGGTTCGGCATCACCCTGCACGGCCCCAACAACCGCTACGTCAACGACGACCAGGTCGTGCAGGCGGTCGCGCAGATGCTGACGCGCGTCGGCATCGCGACGCGCGTCGAGGCGCTGCCGTTCTCGGTCTACTTGTCGCGCGCGCACAAACTCGAATTCAGCGTAGCACTCCTCGGCTGGGGTGTTACCACCGGCGAGGCAACGTACCCGTTGCGCTCACTGGTCGCAACCTACAGCCAGGCCAAGGGATTCGGCACCTTTAACTGGGGCCGTTATTCGAATCCGCAGATGGACGCGCTGCTCGAGCAGGGACTCGCCACGGTCGACAACGCGAAGCGCGAAAAACTGCTGCAGCAGGCGACCGAGCTCGTAATCAACGATACCGGACTCATACCGCTGCATTACCAGGTCAATACCTGGGCCGCGCGCAAGGGCCTCGTCTACACGCCGCGCACGGACGAGCGCACCTATGCGCACGAAGTGCGCGCGGCGCCGTGATCCGGTATGCAGGATGAAAATAAACGCAAAAGCCGTTAGTATTGGGCTTGAGGAAAATCGAGAGCGGCGTCTGCATCCGTTGCCGGTCCTCGTTCACACGTAATCAACCATGCTCGTCTTCATCATACGCAGGATGCTGCAAAGCGCGGTCGCGCTGCTGGTCATGTCGGTGCTTATTTTCGTCGGCGTGTTCGCGATCGGCAATCCCGTCGATATCCTGATCAATCCGCAGTCCGACCAGGCGGAAATCGCGCGCGCGACCGCAGCGCTCGGTCTCGACCAGCCGATGTGGATGCAGTACTGGGATTTCCTGCGCCACGCGCTCACCGGCGATCTGGGCCGATCGTTCTCGCACAATATTCCGGCGGTGCAGCTGATTTTCGAACGCATGCCGGCGACCGTCGAACTCGCGCTGTGCGCGATGCTGCTCGCCATCATGCTCGGCATACCGCTGGGCCTCATCGCCGGCATCAAGCCCCATGCCTGGTACAGCAAGACCATCATGGCCGGTTCCATTTTCGGCTTCAGCCTGCCGACGTTCTGGGTCGGCCTCATGCTGATCATGGTGTTCTCCGTGCTCTTGGGCTGGCTGCCGTCGACCGGGCGCGGCCACACCACGCTCCTCCTCGGCGTGCAGGTGAGCTTTCTGAACTGGGACGGGCTCACGCATCTCATGCTGCCGGCAATTAACCTTGCGCTTTTCAAGCTTTCGCTCTTGATCCGGCTTACGCGCGCCGGCACGCGCGAGGCCATGCTGCAGGACTATGTGAAATTCGCGCGCGCCAAGGGACTGGCCATGCGGCGCATCGTGGGCGTGCATGTGCTGAAGAATATTCTGATCCCGATCGTCACCGTGATCGGGCTTGAGTTCGGCTCGCTGATCGCCTTTGCGATCGTCACCGAAACGATATTCGCGTGGCCGGGCATGGGCAAGCTCCTGATCGACTCCATCAACGTGCTCGACCGCCCCGTCATCGTCGCTTACGTGTTGATCATCGTATGCATGTTCGTGGTCATCAATCTGGTGGTCGATCTCTTGTATTCGCTGCTCGATCCGCGCGTGCGACTGGCCGAGGCGCAGGCATGATCAGCCCCGGTGTGGAGTCCCCATTCAAGCGCGTCGCCGCCGACTTCGCGGAAAGCCGATTGGCCTTGGTCGGGCTCGCCACCCTGATAATGATTCTGATCGTGGCGGTCGGCGCCCCCCTGGTGTCGCCGCAAAATCCATACGATCTCGCGACGCTCGACATCATGGATTCTAAAATGCCGCCCGGCGGCCACAGCCTGGACGGCATGACTTTCTGGCTCGGCAGCGACGATCAGGGGCGTGACATGCTGTCCGCCATATTCTATGGACTGCGCATCAGCCTGGGTGTAGGCACGCTCGCCACCGTGTGCGCGCTGGCCATCGGACTGACCGTCGGACTCACCGCAGCGTGGTTCGGCGGCTGGGTGGAAGCGATCATCATGCGGCTCGTTGACCTTCAGTTGTCGTTTCCTTCGATCCTCATCGCGCTGGTGCTGCTCGCCTCGCTGGGGCAGGGTGTCGACAAGATCGTGATCGCGCTCATCACGGTGCAGTGGGCGTACTACGCGCGCACCGTGCGGGGTGCCGCGCTGGTCGAGCGCAACAAGGAATATATCGAGGCCGCAACCTGCCTTGCGCTGTCGACGCCGCGCATCCTGTTTCGCCATTTGCTGCCGAACGTGCTGCCGCCGCTCATCGTGATCGCCACCGTGCAGGTCGCGCACGCGATCGCGCTCGAGGCCACGCTGTCCTTCCTCGGGCTGGGCATGCCGATCACCTCGCCGTCACTGGGGCTCTTGATCGCCAATGGCTTCACGCACTTGATGTCCGGCAAGTACTGGATCAGCCTCTACCCGGGAATCGCGCTCCTTATCACCATCGTCAGCATTAATCTCGTCGGCGACCAGTTGCGCGACGTGTTGAATCCGCGGCTGCAACGATGACCGGTCGGCCGCCGCGGGCACGGAGAACGCAGAGAAATGCAGGACACTAGAAAATCGACTCGTGCGGTTGTCTTTTTTCGCGCCGTGACGCCTATATTTCTCAAAGGGGCGTTAAATTGGATTTGCTCCGTAGAAAAGTTTCGGGGTTACTGAATCATGCGTGTCCTGACCGTCGAAAATCTCAAGACCCATTTCTTCACCAAGGCCGGCGTCGTAAAAGCGGTTGACGACGTGAGCTTTGGCGTCGATGCCGGCAAGGTCATGGGCCTCGTCGGCGAATCGGGATCCGGCAAAACGGTGACCGGCTTTTCGATCATGGGGCTAGTCGACCCGCCGGGGCGCACCGTGGCGGGCCGCGTGCTGCTCGAAGGCCACAATCTGCTTGACCGCACCGACGAGGCGATGCGTGGATTGCGCGGCAACCGCATCGCGATGATCTTCCAGGACCCGATGATGACGTTGAATCCGGTGCTGCGCATCGACACCCAGATGACGGAGACGGTGCACGCGCACCAGGCCGTCAGCCGCGAGAAAGCGCACGAACTCGCGCGCAACGCGCTGGGCCGTGTGGGCATCCCGTCGCCCGACGAGCGGCTCACGGCCTATCCGCATCAACTCTCGGGCGGCATGCGCCAGCGCGTGGCGATCGCGATCGCGCTCTTAAATAACCCGCGCATCATCATCGCGGACGAGCCGACCACCGCGCTCGACGTCACGATACAGGCGCAGATAATCTTCGAAACGCAGAAGCTTGCGCGCGAAACCGGCACCGCGATGGTGTGGATCACGCACGACCTGTCGGTGATCGCCGGGCTTGCCGACGAAGTCTGCGTGATGTACGCGGGCCGCATCGTCGAGTCGGGGCCGACCGCGGATCTGCTCGACCATCCGCGGCATCCGTATACCGCGGGGCTCATCGCATCGATTCCCAGCCGCAACCAGCGCGGCAAGCCGTTGGCCCAGATTCCGGGCATGACGCCGTCGTTGTTGAGGTTGAGGCCCGGCTGCGCGTTCCGCGACCGCTGCGCGCGCGCCGACGCGGCATGCGGCGCATCACCCGACATCACGCACCCGGCGCCGGCGCGCACGCTGCGCTGCTTTCATCCCGTCGCCGCGACGGCACCCGTACCATGACCGCGCTGCTCGAACTCAGGAATATCACCAAGCATTTCTCGCGGCCGCTCGATGTTGCCGCCCGCATCGCGCGCATGGCCGGCGCCGAAGTGCGCGAAGGCGTCGTGCATGCGCTCGACGACGTGAGCCTGACGATCGCTGAAGGTGAAGTGGTCGGCCTCGCCGGCGAATCCGGTTGCGGAAAATCGACCCTTGGACGAATCGCGGCGGGCATACTGGCACCGACGCTGGGCGTGCGCGCGTGGCGCGGGACCGATGTCAACATGCTCGCGCCGGACGCGCGCCGCAACGCCGCGCTCAGCGTACAGATGGTGTTTCAGGACGCGTTCGCTTCGCTCAATCCGCGCATGCGCGTCGCCGACATCATCGGCGAGGCGCCGCGCGTGCACGGCATCGACGCCGACGACGATATCGACTACTACGTCGACCAGCTCATGCACAAGGTCGGGCTCGATCCCTTGTTCCGGCGCCGCTTCCCGCACCAGTTTTCCGGCGGCCAGCGCGCGCGCATCGGCATTGCGCGCGCGCTGGCGGTCAAACCGGAGCTCCTGGTCTGCGATGAGGCGGTCGCCGCACTCGACGTCTCGATCCAGGCGCAGGTGCTGAACCTCTTCATGCAGCTGCGCGCCGACTTCAATCTCACGTACCTCTTTATCAGCCACGATCTGGGCGTGGTCGAGCACTTGGCCGATCGCGTGGTGATCATGTACCTCGGGCGCATCGTCGAGACCGCGCCGACGCTGGAGCTTTTCAATCACGCGAATCATCCGTACACGCAGGCGCTCCTCGCGGAGGTTCCGTCGCTCGAGCGGCGCGGCTACGATTTCACGCCGATCAAGGGCGAAATCCCCTCGCCTATCGCGCCGCCGTCCGGCTGCCATTTCCACCCGCGATGTCCGCATGCAATGGAACGCTGCCGCCGCGAGCAGCCGCACTTCAGGGAAACCGCTCCGGGTCACTGGTCGGCCTGCCATTTGAACGACGCGCCGTCTTGAAGATTACGCAACCGGATCGTCCTCCGGTTGCGCGCGACGCTCCCCTCGCCCCTCGGGGGAGTAGGGAGGGAGGTGAGGCGTCGCGCAATAGGACGAAGTTACGCAATGCGTGATAGTCGGGGAAAACTATGAACAAAGTTGACGACGCCGGCAAACTTAACCGCCGCGCGTTCCTGAAAGGCGCCGCGGCGGCGGGCGCCGCAGTCGCGGCCGGCACCACCATTGCGGCGGCGGCCGACGCCACTGCCGAAGGTGCGCAGCCCGCAACCAAACCCGTGGCGGCGAAATTGCCGAGCGAAACCTTCATCACGCGTCCCGGATCGGACTTCATGGCGGATGTGTTGAAAGCGGTCGGATTGCAGTACGTCGCGATCAATCCCGCCGCCGGCTTTCGCAGCCTGCACGAATCCATCATCAATTACGCGGGCAACCGCAATCCGGAAATCCTCACCTGTCTGCACGAGGAGTCCGCGGTGGGCCTCGCGCACGGTTACGCCAAAGCCGCGGGCAAGCCGATGGGCGTGATGGCGCACGGCACCGTGGGTCTCCAGCACGCGGCGATGGGCATCTACAACGCGTGGTGCGACCGCGTGCCCATGCTGGTGTTCGCCGGCAACGGCATCGATGCCGAAACCCGCCGCCCGGGCGTGGAATGGATACACAGCGCGCAGGATCCGGTGGCGCTCGTGCGCGAATTCGTGAAGTGGGACGACCAGCCCGCCTCGTTGCAGCATTTCGCCGAATCGACCGTGCGCGCGTACAAATACACGATGACGGCACCCATGGAACCGGTGGTGGTTTGCGTCGACATGGATTTACAGGAAAATGCGATAGAGCACGCGGCAAAACTGCGCATTCCAAAGATCACGCGGCTCGCGCAGCCGCAGGGCGACACCGCCGCTCTGCGCGAAGCCGCCAAACTGCTGGTGGCGGCGGACAAGCCCGTGATACTCGCGGATCGCGCGGTGCGCTCGCAGAACGGTGTGAAACTCATGGTCGAGCTCGCCGAAGCGCTCGGCGCGCCGGTCGTCGATCTCGGCGGGCGCATGAACTTCCCCAATACGCACGATCTCGACTGCTCCTGGTTAAAGCAGACCCTGCTGCGCGACGCCGACGCCGTGCTGCTGCTCGAAGTGAACGACGCGTGGGGCAACCTCAACTCGTTTGCCGACCCCTACAAGACTTATCGGCCCGTCATCAAGCCGGGCACCAAGGTCATCACGATCGCGATGCAGGACGTCTATCTAAAATCGAACTACCAGGACTCGCAGCGCTTCATGCCCGCCGATCTCGCGATCGGCGGCGATGTCGAAGCAACGCTGCCGGACCTCATCGCCGCGGTGAAGCGCGCCACCACTGCCGAACGCAAGGCGGCCTTTGCCGAGCGCGCGATGGCGGTGTCCAAGCTGCATCGCGGAATGAAGCAACGCGACAAAGAAGCCGCGGCACTCGGCTGGAACGCGCGCCCGATATCGACCGCGCGGCTCGCCACCGAGCTGTGGCAAGCCGTAAAAAACGAGCAGTGGGTGCTCGCGGTGAGCGACCGCGTGCAATGGCCGCGCAGGTTGTGGCCGGTCACCGAGTATCATCAGGCGTTGGGCGGCAACGGCGGCTACGGGCTCGGCGGCTACTCGCCGATTGCGCTGGGCGCGGCGCTGGCGAACAAGGACAAGGGACTGGTCACCGTCACGATCCAGCCCGACGGCGACATGCTGTACGCGCCGGGCGCGTTATGGACCGCGGCGCATCACCGGATTCCGCTCCTGTGGCTGATGCACAACAACCGCTGCTACCACCAGGAGATCATGCACGTGCAACGCATGGCGGCGATGCACGACCGGCCGCAGGCGACCGCGCGCATCGGTACCGAGATTACCGGTCCCGACGTCGATTTTTCGAAAGTCGCGCAGGGCATGGGCGTGTGGGCGGAAGGCCCGATCACCGATCCCGCGCAACTGGGTGGGGCAATCAAACGCGCGCTCGCCGTCGTCAAGGACGGCAAACCCGCGCTCGTCGACGTCGTCTGTCAGCCGCGCTGACGCGCGCGCATCATTCGCGCGGCAGCTTGAGCGTTTGCGCAAGCCACGATGAAACTTTAGCGGCCACCTGGTCTTCGCATCCGTTGTAGAAGTGGTCGCAATTGGGCACGATCTCGACCTCGCACGGCCCCGACGCCCGACTCTTAAATTCTTCCGCCGGGTAGCGCTCGCGCGATTCCGCGCTGCCGCGCACGCACAGCACGGGGCAGGTGATCTTGGGCGCCAATGCGAGCGTGTCGGGAACTTCGGTCATGCGGTCGAGAAAGCTTTCCGCGCTGATCACATACCACCAGCCCGGCATGAACATGAGTTCGCGCCCGCGGCCGGCCGCCACCAGCGCGCGCGCCTGCGCAGTCAACTCTTCCACGCGGTCGCCGGCAAGCAGCCCGGCGGAACTGCCTTCCGTCAACGATGTGTTGCCGCCGCGCCCCGCCGACAGCAGAACGAGCGCGGGGGTCTGCGGGTGATCGACGACATGCCGCACGCCCAGCATACCGCCGTTGCTGTGGCCGATGATGACCGGATGCGCATAACCGCGCGCGGCGAGCCACTGCGCGGCGGTGCGGTTGTCTTCGATGCCGTCACGGGTGAGCTGGAACGCCGCGCCTTCGGCCGCGCGGCTGTTGCGCACGGAAAGAATATCGTGGCCGCGGCGGTTGAAAGCGAGGCACGCCAAACCCAGCCGCGTCAGCGCCGGCGGCAAAAAGCGCGGCGCGCCGACATAGAAGTTCATCGTGTTGCCGTGAAAAAACAATACGGCACCCGCGGTTGCCCCGCCGTCGGGCTCGTAGAACGCGCCGTCGAGCGGCGTGGTGGCGGTCGGGACGGTAATGAGTTCGGTGCGCAAGTGACATCGCTTTCTGAAAATCAAGAAGTCGGCGCCAGCATTGTAGCGGCAAGCTCGCGCTTTTTCGCGGGCGAAAAAAAGCCCGCTTGCGCGGGCCTTTTCTCATTCAGCGATCGAAATTAATCGAGCGGCCGGATGTTCGTCGCCTGATCGCCTTTGGGGCCGGTCGTGACGTCGTAGGCTACTTTCTGGTTTTCGCGCAGGCTTTTGAAACCATTGCCCTGGATCGCCGAGAAATGCGCGAAGAGGTCCTTGCCGCCATCGTCCGGCGTGATAAAGCCAAAACCTTTGGCGTCGTTGAACCACTTAACAGTACCGTTACTCATGTGTGTTATTCCCAATAATTAATGAAAGGCTCGCGCCCGGGTGCGAGAACTTCAAGAGGAAAGTAACAACAACCTGAGGAGAACCGCTAGTTTCGCGGCCACTACGGACTGGCAATTTCACTGCTTGGAGATCCTGCGCCGCCCGTTATACGCGACTAAACCGGGCGGGTCAAACTATTTCGCGCGCCCTGATTTGACGCGCTGCGCGCCATTTTCGATGTCATTAGCCATGCACAAGTAATGTGCGTAGTATCCAAGCCCTGCTCAATCGAGACGTGGAGCACACATGGCGACCTACGGCGGCATTACGTTTAACGGCAAGTCGGGCGAAAAATACTATTTCAAGGCGTGGCCCTTGCAGACGCGCTTCAATCCGCTGGGCGCGGTCTATTTCGTCACCAAGCGCGTATTCAGCGACAAGACCTACCGCCGGGCCAGCCACGAAAGCATCTTCATCGGCCAGACGGCCGATCTCACGGGCCCGCTCGCCACCCCGTTACAGCTCGCGTGTTTCGACAAGCACGGCGCCAACTGCCTCTGCGTTTATGTCGATGCCAGTGAGGAACGGCGGCTCGCGATCGCGCAGGACCTGATGGCCGCGCACCGTACGACATGCAACGATGCGCGCGAACACCGCACCCGCGCACAAGCCGAAGCCGAGTTCTAGATTGCGGGTTTTCTAGTCCCCGCTCAACAGCGGAATGTCCTGCGCGCGCGGCCCCGGCCTGATCGAGACGAGATACGCGTAAACATCGGCGAGATCCTGGTCCGGCAGATTCTTCGCGCTGTAGGGCGGCATCACCTGGTGCGGCGCCCTGACCTGGCGCGCAAAGGCCGTCCATGGGGAAGGTTGCGGCGCGATTCTGGGCCCCGCGACACCGCCGCCGTGCCCGACCGTGCCGTGACAGTTGTGGCACATCTGGTCAATGAATATCCGCTCCCCGCGCCCGGCTGACCCCGGCGGCGCTTCCTGCGCCTGGGCCGCCGCCGCCGCGAGCACGGCCGCCAACAGCCACGCGCGAAGTCGCATACTTCCTCCTGCATCCCGATCCTGCCGCATTCTGTCGATGCCGGCGGCATACGTCAACCACGATGTAATCGACGTGCGCCGACAAATCGCAAATTCGTAAACCGTTGGTGATAAGATAGCCGCGTCGGGTTGCGGGCAACGTCCTGCACTACCGCTACATGCCGTTGCCGGCAGGCCGTGGATCATTCACCACTAAGGAGGGGGATACCATGGACTTTTCCAGCTTCGCGGAATCGCTGCAGCTAACACTCGGCCAGCACCTGCCCGGCATCCTGGGCGCGCTCGGCATCCTGATCGTCGGCTGGATCATCGCGGTCGTCGCGCGCGCCACCGTGCGCAAAAGTCTCGGCCTGCTCAAGGTGAACATGCGCATCGCCGAGAGCACGCAGCAGGAGATAGACGTCGAGGGCGGCACCGCGATCGGCGTATTCTGGCTGGTGATCCTGGTCACGCTGATCGGCGTCTTCAATTCGCTGCATCTCGATCAGGTCTCGAACCCGTTCAATGCCCTGCTTACCCAGGTCCTGGGCTACCTGCCGCGCTTTGCCGCCGGCGTGCTGCTGCTCCTCCTGGCGTGGATAATCGCCAGTGCCGCGCGCATGCTGATCACGAAAGCGCTGGGCGCCACCGACTGGGACGAAAAGCTCTCCGCCGAGGCCGGCATGGCGCCGATGAGCCGAGAGTGTGGGCAACGTGCTCTTCTGGCTGATCGTGCTGCTGTTCATTCCGGCCATCCTCGGCACTTTCGATCTGCAAGGCCTGCTCGATCCGGTGCGCGGCATGATCAACAAGGCGCTTGACATGGTGCCCAATGTCGCCGCGGCGCTTGCCATCGGTTTTGTCGGCTGGGTGGTGGCGAAAGTACTGCGCGGCCTCGTCACCAATTTGCTCGCGGCGGCGGGCAGCGACAAGATCAATGAATCGGTGGGCCTTGCCGACTCGGTGCAGCTCTCGCAGCTGGCCGGCACGCTCGTCTTCATCTTCGTCTTCGTGCCGTCGTTGATAGCGGCACTCGACGCGCTCAGAATCGACGCGATTTCACGCCCGGCGACTGAGATGCTCGAAATCATCCTGAATGCCGTGCCGCATCTCATCGCCGCCGCCATGATACTGGTCATCACCTACTACGTCGCGCGTTTCGCCGCGGCGCTGATCACCAGGCTCTTAAACGGCATCGGTTTCGATGCACTGCCGGAAAAACTCGGGCTCATGCAATTCCGCGGCAGCCTCCTGCCGTCCATCCTGACGGGCAGGCTCGTGCTCTTTTTCGCGATGCTGTTCGCCACGGTCGAGGCGGCCAACCGTCTTGATTTCACGCAGGTGCGCGACGTCGTCACCACGTTTATCAAGTTCGGCGGCGAGGTGCTCTTGGGCGGCGTGATCCTCGTGATCGGCTTCTGGCTCGCCAACGTGGCTTATGACGCGATCCGGCGCGCGAGCGGCGATCAAACGACCGGCCTTGCGCGTATCGCGCGCATGGCGATACTCGGGCTCGTCATCGCGATGGGCCTGCGCGCGATGGGCATCGCCGACGACATCGTCAATCTCGCCTTCGGACTGACACTGGGCGCGGTGGCGATCGCGGTTGCGCTGTCGTTCGGTCTAGGCGGCCGCGAAGCCGCCGGGCGCCAGATGGAATACTGGCTGAGCAAACTGCGCCGCGACGTCTGACGCGCGGCGCACCCGCCATGACAAAGGCCGGCGTTGATAAAGCGCCGGCCCCTCTTGCGTTCGCCCCGGCATTCGCCGGTATCCTGCCGCTAACCGCGGCCGCGATTGCCGCTGTAGTTGCCGCGATAACCGCCGCTATCGCGCGACGGACGCGCGCCATTGCCGCCGAACGACTTGCCGCCCCAACTCGAACCGCGGCGCGGTTTATCCGCGCCACCGAAGCGCTTGCGATCATTGCCGCTGGGCGCGCCGCTGCGTGGTTTGACCTTGGGCTCCATGCCTTCGATCACGTGACGCTCGATCTGGCTGCCGGTGTAACGCTCGATCTGCTTTAACTGCTGGCCTTCGTCCGGCGCCGCGAACGAAATCGCGATGCCGGACGCGCCGGCGCGGCCGGTGCGGCCGATGCGGTGCACGTAGTCTTCGGCCACTTTCGGCAGATCGTAGTTGATGACGTGCGTAATGCTCAACACGTCGATGCCGCGCGCCGCGACGTCGGTCGCCACCAGCACGCGCACGTTGCCGCTCCTCATGCGCGCCAGCGTGCGGTTGCGCTGCGACTGGTTCATGTTGCCGTGCAGCGCCGCGGCGGTATGGCCGCTGTCGTTCAACTTTTCGGCGAGCCGGTCAGCACCGCGCTTGGTGGCCGTGAACACGATGGCTTGCGTCAATTCCACATCGCGCAGCAGATGATCGAGGATGCGGTGTTTGTGGCTGCCGTCGTCGACGTAGTGCAGGCGTTGCTCGATATTGGCATGGCTTGCCGCGGTCGCTTCACATTCGATCAGCTTCGGCTGTTTCAGAAGGCGCTTGGCGAGCGTGGCGATATTGCCGTCAAGCGTGGCCGAGAAGAGCAGCGTCTGGCGTCCCGCGGGGGTGGCGCCGGCGATACGTTCCACCGGCTTGATGAACCCCATGTCGAGCATGCGGTCGGCTTCGTCGAGCACCAGCATTTCGAGGCGCGAGAAATCGACCTTGCCCTGATCGATGAAATCGATGAGGCGGCCGGGCGTAGCCACCAGGATGTCGAGCGGGGACTCCAGGAGCTTGCGCTGTTTCGGGTAGGGCATGCCGCCCAACACCGTGCCGGTGCGCACGCGCGGCATGAACTTGCTGTATTTTTCGACCGCGGTGGTGACCTGCAATGCGAGTTCGCGCGTCGGCGTTAACACGAGCACGCGCGGCCCGCGTCCGGGTTTGGCCGGGTGCGCGAGACGCGCGAGCGCCGGCAGCACGAAGGCCGCCGTCTTGCCGGTGCCGGTCGGCGCCGAGCACATCAGGTCATGGCCGGCAACGGCTTCGGGTATGGCTTTCGCCTGCACCGGGGTCGGTTCGGTATAACCGGACGCAGTCAACGCCTGCACGATCGCGGGATTCAGATTCAATGATAAAAATGACATCGATAGAACTTTCATAGTGGTACAACACAAACGCGCAGGCAAAAAGCTGCTGCAAAAGGCAGGCACACGCCGCCAGCGCACGGGCTTCGTCGCTAACCGTGGCTGAAGCAGCTATTCGGAGAAGGGAGCTGAAACGAAGGGGTCAGGGACAGATGCATCTCGAATATTTTCAAGCCGAATTACGGGCCGGCTTGCTTCGAGGTGCGCGCACTATACAGGCAAAGGGATAAAATAGCCAATTGATCTCACCGGTTACCCGAAATTACGCGGAACCTGCATGGTGCTGGGCGTTCCCATCGTTCAACCATTTCGTCGCACGCAGCGCGCTTGCGCTCAAAGCGTCATGAGCGGATAGTTTCAATGAAATATCATCTGCTTATGCTATACTCGCGCGCTTTTCAATTTACCCCCCAAGGGTTGCACCATGCGCGCAATACGTAACGTCGCCATCATCGCCCACGTCGACCACGGCAAGACCACGCTCGTCGACAAGCTCCTGCGCCAGTCCGGCACGTTCGCTGCGTACCAGCACCTGGTCGAACGCGTGATGGATTCGAACGACCTCGAGCGCGAGCGCGGCATCACGATACTCGCGAAAAACTGCGCGGTCACGTACGAGGGCACGCACATCAACATCGTCGACACGCCCGGCCATGCCGACTTCGGCGGCGAAGTCGAGCGCGTGCTGTCGATGGTCGACGGTGTGCTGCTGCTCGTGGACGCGGTCGAAGGCCCGATGCCGCAGACGCGCTTCGTCACGCGCAAAGCGTTGGCACTCGGCTTAAAACCCATCGTCGTCGTCAACAAGGTGGACCGTCCCGGCGCGCGTCCGGACTGGGTCGTCAATCACACCTTCGACCTCTTCGACAAACTCGGCGCCACCGAAGCGCAACTCGATTTCCCGATCATTTACGCCTCGGCGCTCGAAGGCTGGGCGGTAACGGATCTCAAAGACGCGCCAGTCGCCCCCACCCCTAGCCCCTCCCCCTCAAATGACGGGGAGGGCAACGTCGTGCAGCCTGCGGCTGGCAAAGGAACAATGAAACCACTGTTCGAGGCGATCTTGAAGCACGTGCCCGCGCGCGCCGACGATCCGAACGGCCCGCTGCAACTGCAGATCTGCTCGCTCGATTATTCGAGCTACGTCGGCCGTATCGGCATCGGCCGCGTCATTCGCGGGCGCATAAAATCGGGCCAGCTCGTGACGGTATTGCACGGCCCGGACGGCGGCCCTATCGCGCCCGTCACCGCCAAAGTCAATCAGGTACAGGTCTTCAAAGGCCTCGAACGCGTGGTGGTCGACGAGGCGCAGGCCGGCGACATCGTCCTCATCAACGGCATCGAGGAAATCGGCATCGGCGTCACCGTGACCGACCCCGAGCATCCCGAAGCGCTGCCGTTGCTGAAAGTGGACGAGCCGACGCTGACCATGAATTTCCAGGTCAATACCTCGCCGCTCGCCGGCCGCGAAGGCAAGTATGTGACCAGCCGCCAGTTGCGCGAGCGCCTGCAGCGCGAGTTGATGAGCAACGTTGCGCTGAAAGTCGTCGAGACCGCCGACGCCGATATATTCGAAGTGTCGGGCCGCGGCGAGTTGCACCTCACCATCCTGCTCGAGAACATGCGCCGCGAAGGTTACGAACTCGCGGTAGGGCGTCCGCGTGTCGTGATCAAGGAAATCGACGGCGAGAAACAAGAGCCATACGAAATGCTCACGGTCGACGTCGAGGAAACGAGCCAGGGCGCGGTGATGGAAGCGTTAGGCAGCCGGCGCGGCGACCTCGTGGACATGCAGTCCGACGCGAGTGGTAGAAATTCGGGCCGCGTGCGGCTCGACTACCGCATTCCGGCGCGCGGGCTGATCGGCTTTCAGTCGGACTTCCTGACCATGACGCGCGGCACCGGCATCATGAGCCACGTGTTCGACGATTACGGCGTGATGAAGCCGGACATGGCGGAACGCCGCAACGGCGTGCTGGTTTCCGCCGAAAGCGGCGAAGCCGTCGCCTATGCGTTGTGGAAACTGCAGGAGCGCGGACGCATGTTCGTGAGTCCCGGCGATCCGCTGTACGAAGGCATCATCATCGGCATCCACAGCCGCGATAACGATCTCGTCGTCAATCCGATCAAGGGCAAGCAACTGACCAATGTGCGAGCCTCGGGGACCGACGAAGCGGTGCGTCTCACGCCGCCGATCCAGGTGACGCTCGAGTCCGCGGTCGAATTCATCGCCGACGATGAACTCGTTGAAATCACGCCGAAGTCGATCCGCATCCGCAAGCGCTACCTGCTGGAGCAGGACAGGAAACGCGCGTCCCGCGCGGCCGCCTAAAACCACACGCGGGTGGTCCGCAAACACACAGTCACGGCACCTGAACCCTGATCCGCGCGCGCGCCGCGCGGACCGTCGTCGCAATGCGCTAGAATGAATTGCGAGAGCGCTACGGTATGGCCGATTCGAAAGCATACGACGACCTCATCATGGATCACATCAAGCATGCGCGGAACTACCGTGCGCTTGCCGATGCGACCCACCAGGGGAACGGCAGCAACCCGCTGTGCGGAGACGAACTCGCGGTCTTTCTCAGGCTCGACGGCGACCGCATCGAAGATGTTTCCTTTCAGTGCGAGTGCTGCGGCATTTCCATGGCGTCCGCTTCCATCATGACCGAAAGCGTGCGCGGCCAACTTACCGCCGAGGTTCGCGCGCTCCTCGCCGGCCTGGTTGCGGCACTCAACGCGCGCGCCGACCCGGCGTCCCGCCAGGCGGAACCCGCGCAGTACGCTCTGCTGAAAACCGTTCAGGAATTCCCCGCGCGCACGCGCTGCGCCGTTTTGCCGTGGGTTACGCTGCAAGCGGCACTGGACAACCGGCGCGAACCGGTGTCCGTTGATTAGGCGTGGGCGCTGCGCGCCGTCGTGCGGCGGTTTCGCCGGCCACGCCGCGCCGGCGCGCGCGCGGATGACTGTCCCCGCATTGCCGACGCTGCGCGCGCTCATACCGCCCGGCGAACGGCCGCGCGGCGCGATAATGCCGGGCCAGGAACGCCCAGTCGCTCAAGTAACTCAACAGTAACGTCACGCCCAATCAAATTCCGGCGAAAAACACGATAAACGACAGCGGGAGCCACCACCACTGCGAATTCATCATTGCCGTCCGACTTGCCTGCAAACCGCGATTCTCGATAGGATGTTACGCTTGCCACATTGCCGCGCAATACTACCAGGCGCGGAAACCCGGAGTGGATCAATGCTTGGAATGATAGGCAAATACGAATTAAAGACGCAGTTGGGCAAGGGCGCATCGAGCACGGTGTACCTCGCCACCGACACGTTCACGACCGACGACGTCGCGTTGAAGGTCATCGACATCAGCCTCTTTCGCGATCCGCATCACGGCAAACCGGTGCGCACCCAGTTTCTGAACGAAGCGTCGCTGGTGGGCAAGCTCTCCCACCCGCACATCGTGACGATGCTGGATGCCGTCGTCAGCGATGAGACCAGTTACATCGCGCTGGAATACGTGCCGGGCGGCAGCCTCATGCCGTACACCTACCCGCACAACCTGTTGCCGTTCGAGCACGCGATAGAAATCGGCTTCAAGTGTTGCGGCGCGCTCGACTATGCCTACCGCGCGGGTATCATTCATCGCGACATCAAGCCCGCCAACATCCTCGTCGTGAAGGACACGGAAATCAAGGTCGCCGACTTTGGCGCGGCACTCCTGCAAAAGTCGGACATGACGCAGGTCGTGGAAATCGGCTCACCGTCCTATATGTCGCCGGAGCAGATCAGCGGCGACCCGCTGGGACCGAAAAGCGACATGTTTTCGCTCGCCATCGTGCTCTATCAATTGCTGACGGGACACAAACCGTTCAACGGCAAAACGGACATGGACCTCGTCAACAGCATCCGGCTCGAGACGCCGGCGCCGATGGCGAGCCTGCGCAAAGGCCTGCCGGCTGAACTCGGCCAGGTGGTCGCGCGCGCGCTGGAAAAGAATCCCGACGAGCGCTACCCGACGTGGGCCGAGTTCGCGCTCGAACTGGCGCGTTTGGGACGCCTCTCTGTTTACCAGCAAAGCATTCCGGACAGCGAAAGATTCAGCCACCTGCGCGCGCTTGCGATGTTAAAGCCGCTTGCCGATCCCGACATCTGGGAGCTCGTGCACGCCAGCCGCTGGGAACGCCTGCCCGCCCAGCGGGCGATCATTCGCGAAAACGAAAGCGGCGACAGTCTATTCATGCTGACGCGCGGCGAAGTGAAAATCACCAAGCAGGGGCGCCTGCTCAACGTGTTGCGCGCGGGCGAGTGTTTCGGCGAAATGAGCTATATCAAGGGCAGCGCGACCCCGCGCCAGGCCACCGTCGAATCGCTGACCGAGGTCGTGGTGGCCGAATTTAAGCGCGATGCCATCGAGCAGCGCGTCAATGCGACGGGGCGCCTGAATATCGTGCTGGCGCTTTTGAACACGCTTATCGACCGCCTCGCGATGGCGGACGCGCGGATTTCGCGCGTCCTTAACTAGCCTTAGACGGTGTGCGCGACTTGACCGGCGGCGCGAGGAATTCGAAATCGCAGCCGCGGTCGGCCTGCTGCACGGTATCGAGAAAAAGCTTGCGGTAACCGCGCTCGTCGCCGGCACGCGCCTTCGGTGCGCGCCATTTTTTTCGCCGCGCCGCAAGTTCCGCAGCGGAAACCAGCAGTTCCAGCCGGCGCTTGGCGACATCGAGCCGGATGCGGTCGCCGGTTTTCACCAGTGCCAGCGGCCCGCCCACCGCTGACTCGGGTGTGATGTGCAGGACGATGGAGCCGAACGCCGTGCCGCTCATGCGCGCGTCCGAGATGCGCACCATGTCTTTGACTCCCTTCTGCGCGAGTTTTTTCGGAATCGGAATGTAACCCGCCTCCGGCATGCCCGGCGCGCCCTTGGGGCCGGCGTTGCGCAATACGAGCACATCGTCCGCCGTCACGTCGAGATTGGGAGCGTCGATGCGCGCAGCGAGATCTTCGAGCGTATCGAAAACCACCGCGCGCCCTTCGTGCTGCATCAATTTCGCGGTCGCCGCCGATTGTTTGACGATGGCGCCGCCGGGCGCCAAATTGCCGCGCAGCACCGCCATGCCGCCTTCCTTGAAGATCGGATTTTTGAACGGCCGCACCACGTCCTGCTTGATGGTGGCGGGAGCGGCATCGATTTCCTCGCCCAGCGTGCGACCCGTTATCGTTAGCGCATCGAGATGAAGCAGCGGCTTGATTTCGCGCAATATCGTCGTCAGCCCGCCCACTCGATAAAGGTCTTCCATATAATGCTGGCCGGTCGGTTTAAGGTCGACGAGCACCGGCGTCTCGCGCCCGATGCGGTCGAACGCGTCGAGATCGAGCTCGATGCCGAGCCGTCCCGCCATCGCGGCGATGTGCACGATGGCATTGGTCGAGCCGCTGATCGCGAGCAGCACGGTGAGCGCGTTTTCAAACGCCTGCGGCGTCATGATTTTCGCGGGCGCGAGCCCTTCCTTCGCAATCGCCACCGCGCGTGCGCCGGTGGCCTCCGCATTGCGGATGCGGTCCGCCATCACGGCGGGAATCGCCGCACCTCCGGGCAACATCATGCCCAGCGCTTCGGTGCACAACGCCATGGTGCTCGCGGTGCCCATCACCATGCAGGTGCCGGCGGTGGGTGCCAGCTTCGCGTTGACCTCGTTGATCTCCTGCTGGTCGATTTCGCCCGCGCGAAAGCGCCCCCAAAAGCGCCGGCAGTCGGTGCACGCGCCGAGCCGCTCGCCGCGGTGATTGCCCGTCAGCATCGGGCCCGTCACCAGCATGATCGCCGGCAGGTTGGCGCTCGCCGCGCCCATCAGCAACGCCGGCACCGTCTTGTCGCAGCCACCGATCAGCACCGTCGAATCGACCGGCTGCGCGCGTATCATCTCCTCGGTGTCCATCGCCATCATGTTGCGCAGATACATGCTGGTCGGGAACGCGAACGATTCGTGCAGCGTGATGACCGGAAATTCGACCGGCAGTCCGCCCGCGAGCATGACGCCGCGCTTCACCGCTTCGATCAACTCCGGCACGTTGCGATGACACGCGTTGAATCCGCTGAAGGTATTCGTGATGCCTATGATGGGGCGGTCGAGCGCGTCGTCCGTGTAACCCATCGCCTTGATAAAGGCCTTGCGCAGGAACAGCGAGAATTCCTCGTCGCCGTACGCCGTGAGCCCGCGCCGCATGCCGCGTTTCTTGACTGCCATGGAAGCCGATCGTAGGTGGTTGGATTCCCCTCACGATAGCGAATGCGGCAAATTGACGCAAGGTCGAATGAGTGCCTACAATCGCCTCCCTTCCCCCGACCGCGATTGAACTCCCATGGCTGACAAGAAAACCCTCGGCAAACTGCCGCGCGACGCGATACGCATGCTTGAATTGCCGCGTCTGCCCGCCAATATCATCGACGGTTTTAAAGCGCTCGTCGATCTGACCGGCACGATTTCGGATGCGTTCGACGAACTCGGTATCGTCGGCGTGATTCCCGCGTTTGAGCTGCCGCCGGTCAACCGCGGCAAGCGCATCGTCGGGCCCGCGCTCACCGTGCGCAACATCCGCCACGCGACCCAGATCCACAAAGCGGCGCAGGACAAAGCCAGCGGCCAGGGCGAAACCGAAGCGCATAACCTCGCGACTCCCGGCGACGTGCTGGTGATGGAAGGCGTGCTGGGCTGCTCCAACCTGGGCGGCCAGTCGGCGACCTTGAGCCGGCGCGAAGGCTGCATCGGCGCCATCGTCGACGGCACGCTGCGCGATCCCGATCAGTACCGCCAGATGGGCTGGCCGGTGTGGTGCCGCGGTTTTACGCCCATCACCGGCAAATGGCGCATGCAGACCGTGGAAGTGAACGGCACCGTGCAAATCGCCGGCATCGCCGTGCGGCCCGGCGACCTCGTCTGCGCCGACGAAGCGGGAATCGCGTTCGTGCCCTACGCGCAGGCCGCCGCCGTGCTCGAAGCGTCGCGGAAGATCGACGGCGCCGATACCAAACGCAAAGCCGATATCGACAGCGGTGTTCCGCTCGTGGAGATTCTGCAACGGAAGTACAAGTGAAACGGACCAATCTCATCGTCATCCTGTCCGACGAGCACAACAAACGCGTCACCGGCTGCTACGGCCATCCGCTGATCAAGACGCCCAATCTCGACAAGCTCGCGGCGCGCGGCACGCGCTTTACTTCCGCTTACACGAACTGCCCGATCTGCGTGCCGGCGCGCGCGTCATTCGCAACCGGCCAGTACGTGCACAAGCACCGCTGCTGGGACAACGCGATCGCCTACGGCGGCACGCCAGCGACGTGGGGCCACCGCCTCATGGAGCAGGGCCATCGCGTGACGTCGATCGGCAAACTGCATTACCAGGACTCCGATCCCGGGCGCAACGGCTTTAGCGAGGAAATCCTGCCGATGCATATCGTCAACGGCGTTGGCGATTTGCTGGGCCTCATACGGGACGAACTGCCGGTGCGCCAGGGTTCGAAAAAACTCGGGCCCGAGGCCGGTCCCGGCGAATCCGAATACACGAAGTACGACCGCGACATCGCCGCGCACACGCAGCAGTGGCTGGAACAAGAGGCTCCCAAATACCGCGCCAAGCCGTGGGTGCTCTACGTCGGTTTCGTGTGCCCGCATTTTCCGCTGATCGCGCCGCTGCAGTTTTTCGACCTGTACCCGGAAAAGGACGTGCCGTGGCCGCTCATGTACGACCATAACGAGCGCCCGCGCCATCCGTTCACCGACGCCATGAGGCTATGCCAGTGCTTTGACGAGCCGTTCGACGCACCCATGGTGAGGCGCGCGATCGCCGCCTACTTCGGGCTCACTTCGTTCCTTGACGACAACATCGGCAAGATCCTCTCGACGCTGGAAACCACCGGGCTCGCCGCGAACACGCGCGTGCTCTACTCGTCGGACCACGGCGACAACCTTGGCACGCGCGGAATGTGGGGCAAGTCGACCATGTATGAAGAGTCGGCGGGCATCCCGATGATACTGGCGGGGCCGGAAATTCCGCGCGGCAACGTATGCGACGTGCCGGTCACGCTGGCCGACGCATTCCAGACGCTCATCGCAGGCTCCGGCGCGAAAATCGATGCGCGCGACGCCGAGCTGCCGGGCCATTCGCTGATCGACATCGCGCAAGGCTATGTTCCCACGCGCACGATTTTGTCCGAGTACCATGCGGCGGGCGCGATCACCGGCGCCTACATGATCCGTCGCGGCCAATACAAGTACATCCACTACGCCGGGATGCCGCCCATGCTGTTCGATCTGGCCGCCGATCCGCACGAGCGCAACGACCTCGGACGCGACGCGGGTTCAGCCGCCACAATCAAAGAGTGTGAAGCGGCGCTGCGCAAGGTCGTCGATCCCGACGCGGCCGATAAGCTCGCCAAGTCCGACCAGACCGCGAAAATCGCCGCGGTCGGCGGCAAGGACGCAATATTGAAGCGCGGTACGTTCCGCTATTCGCCGCCGCCGGGCTCAACGGCCGCTTATTATCAATAAGCGAGGGAAACCATGCATCCATTCAGAGTCTCCATCGTCACCTACAACATCTGGCTCACGCAACGCTGGGCGGTGCGCGCACCGGCGCTGCGCGGATTTCTCGAATCTTTCAACCCCGATATCCCGTGCCTGCAGGAGGTGCAACCGGAATCGCGCGGCTTCATCGACGAGACGCTGCCCGCGCATAAACGCATTGAAGATCCATTCCGCGGCTGGATCACTGAAAGCAATATTTACTGGCGCGACGCACTTCTATTTGAATGATGCCGCGCCTTCCGAGCATTGGCCGGTGCACGCCGTATATGAGATGGAGGCAGCGAAGAAATAGCGCAACGCGCCATGACGCTCCGGCCGGCGCCACTCTGCGAATAACCGCGGTCGACTCATTGCGGTCACCGTTTCATGCTCAGGATCAACAATCGATTTACGAATTTGGTAACGGTGCGCAGCCGACATGCCAATAGGAAATTCAAACCACTATTTTCACTTTCCGCGACGATATCGCCGGCCCGGCAAGCGGTCAATCGCGCGGTGTTTGGTGAAACTTTCGCGCCCGCTGAATATTCGATCCCGCATCGTCCCGGCGTGGCGCACTTCAACAGATTGGCAGCGATCCTCGCGACCTGTCTGGACAAGTCCCCGCCCGCACGCACACAATAGGGCAGACATTTGCGAGGAACTAGAACTTGATGAACCCGGGATTCGAAGAAGTCATGAGCATACGCGGCCGCGGCATGCCCGCGGACGGCGAAGTAACGATTACGGGACATGATCCCGTCTTTTCCGCGCGCTTCAAGATCGGCGAGACGACGGCCAACATCCTCGCCGGTGTCGGCGTCGCGGTCACCGACATTCACGAGATGAAGACCGGCAGGCGCCAGAAAGTCGCGATCGACGTCCGTCATGCGGCGGCCACCTGCCAGAGCTCCAAATTCCTGCGCCAGCGTGCCGCAGGGGGCGGTTGGAAAACGGTGAACTCGCCGTCCATGGAGCATATGCGGTCCATCACGCAGCCGTGGCGATGCAAGGACGGCCGCTGGTACCTGCCGCATTTCAATCTGCCCCATCTGCACGACCGGGTGATCGGCGTGCTCGGCTGCGAATCCAACGCGGATGCCGTCGCCAAAGCGATCGCGCAATGGGATTCGCACGATCTGGAAGAAGCGGTCGCCGCAGCGCGGGCCTGCGGCTCGATCGTGCGCTCCAACGCGGAATGGCTCGCAGCATCCGCACGGAAAAATGCTGTCCGGCAAGCCGCTGATCGAAATCACGAAGATCGGCGACAGCGACCCGATCCCTTTCCCCAAAGGCGGCAGGCCGCTCGCGGGAATCAAGGTGCTCGATTTGACGCGCATACTCGCCGGGCCGATCGCGGCGCGCACCCTGGCCGAAAATGGCGCCGACGTACTGATGGTCACGGCCGAGCATCTGCCGCAGGTGCCGGAGCATGTCATGGATACGAGCCACGGCAAGCGCAGCTGTTTCCTGAACCTCAACAAGGCCGAAGACGTGGCGACGATCAAGAAACTTGTGCGCAATGCCGATGTATTCAGCCAGGGCTACCGCCCCGGCATCATGGACAAGCACGGGCTGAGTCCCGAACAACTTGCCGCAGAACGCCCCGGGATCATCTATCTTTCCATCAGCTGCTACGGCCACGGCGGCCCGTTCTCGAACCGCGGCGGATGGGAGCAGATCAGCCAATGCGCAACCGGGATATGCCTCGACAACGGCGATGAACGACCGAAGCTGCTGCCGGCCTCCGCCTGCGACTACACGACCGGCTACAACGGCGCCTACGGCGTGTTGCTCGCGCTGGCGCGACGCGCGCGCGAAGGCGGTTCCTACCACGTGCGGGTCTCGCTTTGCCGCTCCGGCATGTATATCTACAAGCAGGGCCACGTGAACTATCCGCAAGCCGATATGGGACTGACCGACGCCGAATTGGATTCGATCATGATCGAATCCACAGGCGGCCACGGCACGCTGAAGCACCTGGGCCCCGTGCTGAGAATGTCCGAAACCAAGCCGTATTGGGACAAGCCTTCGCCGACGCTGGGTTCGAGCAAACCGGAATGGCTTGCCTAGCAGACAAGAGCGCACGCATCCGTAGGACGCATCCAGGCCGTTGACTCAGGGCCGTTAGTCTCCGGCGGAAATGGCAGCTTGCGGGCTGCGAGCGAACACGGTCTGTCAGCTGGAGTTCAACCCATTCCCGCGCTAGCGTTTAACGCCCGACAACTCCTCGAACAGCAATCCGAGCGCCGCATTGTCGAGGCCGTCGCGGCCGGTCGCGCACAGCGCGGCGAACATCTGCGCACCGAGTGCCGTGACCGGCATGTAAGAGCCGCACGCGGTACCGGCGCCGAGCGCAAGCTTGATGTCCTTAAGCATCAGGTTCGCGCGAAAGCCGGGCGCCAACGCGCCGTCGAGCAGGCGCTTGCCGTGGTTCTCGAGCACGAAGCTTTTCGCCGTGCCGCCGAGCAGCGCGTCGCGCACCTTGTACGGATCGATGTTCATTTTCTTCGCCAGCGCGAACGCTTCGGATACCGCCATCAGCGTGCCGACGATCACCAGCTGATTGCACGATTTGCACAGCTGACCCGCGCCGCTCGCGCCGATGTGCGTGAACGTCTTGCCGATCGCCTTGAATACCGGCATGCAGCGCTCGAGGATTGCGGCATCGCCGCCGATCATGCACGACAGCGTGCCGTCGATTGCGCCTTTGGGCCCGCCGCTGACGGGCGAATCGAGCATGTGCACGCCTTTATCGTGCAGGCGCTTCGCGAATTCGACCGTCGCCGTCGCCGAGATCGTGCTGCAGTCGATCACCACCGCGTCGCGCTTGATGCCGTGCATCACCCCATCGTCGCCGAAAATCACTTTCTCGACGTCCGGCGTATCGGGCACGCACAGGAGCACGATCTCGGCCGCGCGCGCTACCCCTGCGGGAGAACCGCCATCCTGCGCGCCGGCGGCGACGAGTTCGTCCACCTTGCCGCGGCTGCGATTGTGCACCGCGACCTTGAATCCGGCCTTCAGCAGATTCTTCGCCATCGCGCCGCCCATGATGCCCAACCCGATGAAGCCCACCGGCGTGTTCGTCGTCACTGTCATACGCAAACCTCGTTGTGGATAAGAAGCGAGTTGACAATCTAGTGCGCTCGCTCACAATACGCAAGCGAATATCCAGACCAAACCCGTTCAACTATCCGGCGCATCGAATCCCCCATGACGATATCGGCCACCCATCTGCTCGCCGCGGCATTGCTCGGTACCATCACGCTGGCCCAGGCCCAAACCTACCCGGCGCGCCCGGTGCGCGTGGTGGTCGGCTTCGCGCCGGGCGGCTCGACCGACGTCACCGCGCGCATCATGGCGCAGGAACTGACCAAACTCTGGACCCTGCAGGTCGTCGTCGACAACCGTCCGGGCGCAAGCGGCATGATCGGCGCCGACCTCGCGGCGAAGGCGCGCGCCCGACGGCTATACGCTGCTGGTGTCGCCGCAGACGAGCATCGTCGGTCGCGACCGCTGCTGTTTCCAAAAATGCCGTACGACTCGATCGGGACTTTGCAACCGTCGGCGTCATCGGCTCGTCGCCGCAGTTGCTCGTGATCCATCCGTCGTTGCCGCCGAAAAACATTCAAGGAGTTCATGACATTCGCCAAAGCCAACTGGCAGCAGCTTTCAGTTCGGCTCGGGCGGGCTCGGCTCGACGCCGCACCTCGGCGGCGAGCTGCTCAACCTGTCGCTTCATATCAAGATGGTGCACGTGCCGTACAAGGGCGAGAACCCGGCGCTCGCCGACGTGCTCGGCGGGCAGTTGCCGCTGATGCTCTCGAACCTGCCGGTGTCGCTGCCGCTGCCAAAGCCGGCAAGCTGCGCGGGCTCGCGATGACCAGCTTGCAAGCGCACGCCCATCGCGCCCGAATACCCGACGATCGCCGAATCCGGCATCCCGGATTTCGACACCGCGACCTGGAGCGGTCTGTATATGCCCGGCGGCCACGCCGCGTGAGATCGTGATGCGCATCAACGCCGACGTCAACAAGGTGTTCAACCTGCCCGAGGTGAAGCAGCGCATGCTCGGGCCAGGGCATCGATTTCGGAATGCACGCCACGCCTGAAGCGCACGCGGCGTACGTGAAATCGGAAATCGTGCGCTGGGGCAAAGTCATCAAGGAAGCCGGCGTGCGCGTCGAGTGAATCGGGCATAGTTCACGAGTGACTCTCACCGAACTGCGCTACATCGTCGCACTCGCGCGCGAACGCCATTTCGGGCGCGCGGCGCAGAAGTGTTTCGTCAGCCAGCCCACGCTGTCGGTTGCCATCAAGAAACTCGAAGAAGAGCTCGGCGTCACGCTCTTCGAGCGCCACACGTCCGACGTCACGCGTGACGCCGCTAGGCGCCCGCATCATCGAACAGGCGCAGCGCGTGCTCGAGGAAACCGCCGCCATCAAGCAAATCGCCGCGCAGGGCAAAGACCAGCTCGCGACCCCTTTGCGCGTCGGCGCCATCTACACGGTGGGCCCGTACCTGATGCCGCAACTGATACCGATCGTGCACAAGCGCGCGCCGCGCATGCCGCTGCTCCTGCAGGAAAACTTCACGGCCAAACTCGGCGAGCTGCTCAAGACCGGCGAACTCGACGTCGCGATCCTGTCGCTGCCGTTTGCCGATACCGGCATCGTCACGCAGGCGGTCTACGACGAACCCTTTCGCGTCGTCATGCCGGCGAATCACGCGTGGAGCAAGAAAGCGAAAATTCCCGCCGGGCAACTGTGCAACGAAACGCTGCTCCTGCTCGGCGCCGGCAACTGCTTCCGCGATCAGGTGCTGCAGACCTGCCCGCGCATGCGCCGCTCCGGCGCGAGCAAACTGCAGCAGGCGCTCGAAGGCAGTTCGCTCGAAACCATACGCCACATGGTCGCCTCGGGTGTCGGCATCACGGTGCTGCCGTCGACCGCGGCGGACAGCAAGTCGGCGGCAAGCCCGCTGATCGTGGTGAAGCCCATCAGCGCGCCGCAACCCAGCCGCCGCATCGCGCTCGCGTGGCGCGCGAGCTTTCCGCGCCCGCAGGCCGTCGAAGCACTGCGCCAGGCGGTGCTCGCGTGCAAGCTGCCCGGCGTCACGTTGCTTCCCGCCGCCGCGGTCGCGGACGGCTGAAGAGGTGAGGGTGAAGGGGTGAAGGCGTGAATGAGTTCACTGGGTCCCGGACACCGGGTGAGTAGCGGCTAGGGTGAGTGGGATTCACTCCTCACTCCTCACTCATTCACCCCTTCACTGCTAGCTTACCGATAAGATAGTAATTACTATCGATACGATACATAACAATTCATTGGATCAATCGTGCTCCGGGCCCTAAGATGCGTTCCGTGCAGTACAGGAATCGTATTCAACCAAGACCAGGAGAACTTCAATGAAACCGGAATCCGTAACGATCAAGAACCTCGAAGCCGCCTTCGCGGGCGAGTCGATGGCGCATATCAAGTACCTGTATTTCGCGAAGATCTGCCGCGCCGCGGGCGACATCGAATCCGCCAAAGTATTCGAGGAAACCGCCGCGCAGGAAGTGCAGCACGCGTTCGGCCACCTCGACCTGCTCTACCCGGCCGCTCGAATTGACGCCCGCCAAGGCGCTCGAAATGGCGATCGCCGGCGAGACCTACGAGTACACCGAAATGTACCCGCAGTTCCGCCATCTCGCCGAGCAGGAAGGCAACCAGAAAGCGGTCGCCGAAATGGACGAGCAGATCGTGGAATCGAAGGAGCACGCGCAGCGCTTCCAGACGACGCTCGCCAAGGCCGCCAAGCGCTTTGCCGCGCTGGCCAAAGTGGAAGAGCGCCACGCCAATCACTACCGCGCGACGCTCGCCAAAATCGCCGCCTGACCGGCCATCAAACAACAGGAGACTCGACATGAAAAAGTGGCAATGCATCGTTTGCGGTTACACCTACGACGAAGCCGTCGGCGATCCCGAGCACGGCATCAAGGCCGGCACGCGCTGGGAAGACATCCCCGCCGACTGGTCGTGCCCCGACTGCGGCGTGGCGAAAGCCGACTTCGAGATGGTGCTGCTCGCTGCGTAGCGCATGGCTTGACAGTAGAATAGCGGCCCCAGCTTTGCCGGCGTGTCAGCCGGCAAAGCTGTTTTCAGACACAGTCATTGATCGGCAATCTCTATGAACCCCATCGTCATCATCGGCAGCGGGCTTGCGGGCTACAACGTCGCGCGCGAACTGCGGAAGCTCGACAAGGAAACTCCGCTCACCCTCATCAGCGCGGACAGCGGACACTTCTATTCGAAGCCGATGCTGTCGAGCGCGCTCGGCACCGGCAAGACGCCGCAAAGCATCCCGATGAACTCGGCGGAACAGATGGCCGCGCAATTGAACGCCATCGTGCGCACCAAAACGCGCATCACCGCGATCGATCCGGCGAACCACGCCGTGCGCATCAACGATGAAACGATCAATTATTCCAAACTCGTGCTGGCACTCGGCGCCGACCAGATCCGGCTGCCGATCAAGGGCAACGCGGCCGACCGCATACTGACCGTCAACGATCTCGACGACTACGCGCGCTTCCGCGCGGCGCTCAAGGACAAATCCACCGTCGCGCTGATCGGCGCGGGACTCATCGGCAGCGAATTCGCCAACGACCTGACGACCGGCGGCCACAAGGTCGAAGTCATCGACATCGCGCCGCATCCGCTGTCGCGCCTGCTGACGCCCGAAGGCGGCGCATTGCTTCAGCGCAAACTCGCGGAACTCGGCGTCGTCTGGCATCTGGGCACCAGCGTCGTCCGCGCTGGATGCCGATGGCGAAAAACTGCGCGTCACGCTCGCGAACGGCCACAGGTTTCGTCGCCGACGTCGTGCTGTCTGCCGTCGGCCTCAAGCCGCGCGTGGCGTTGGCACTTGCCGCGGGCATCAAGATCAATCGCGGGATCGTCGTCAATCGCAATCTCGAAACCAGCGCGGCGGATGTTTACGCGCTCGGCGATTGCGCCGAGGTCGAAGGGCTGGTGCTGCCGTTCGTGATGCCGATCATGCACTCGGCGCGCGCGCTCGCGGCAACCCTCGCCGGCAAGGCTACACCGGTCAGCTATCCGGCGATGCCGGTGCTCGTCAAGACACCGGCGTGCCCGACCATCGTCTCGCCGCCGGCCGCCGGAGTCGACGGCAAGTGGACGGTGACGGCCGATGCGGAAGGCGTGAAAGCGTTATTCCACGACGCGTCCGGCAAGCTGGTTGGCTATGCGCTGAACGGCAAGGCCACCGCGGAACGCGCGGCACTTGACGCAGCAGCTGCCGCCGGTGCTCGCCTGATCAATTTCCGCGCGGCCAGCAACGCGCGATCGCATCTTCGATCCACGCGATGTCCGGCGCCAGCGTGCTGTAGCGAACTGCCGTCATCGCCGTTGCCCGCGCTGCCCTTGATACGATGCAGCGCGGCCGATCTCAGGTTCGCGTCGCTGACGGCGTAACCCAGGCGCTCGTAGCGCTCGGCTTCGATCGCGATTTCCTCGCGCGGGCCGCTGCCGAACCACACCCATTGCGCGACAAATTCCTGCGCGAGTTTTTCGAGTTCGCGAAAATCGGCGTCCGCAATCGGCTGCGCCGGATCGATCTCGCGATAGTCGACCGCGCCGGCAGCCGTCAAACGCCACGCGCGACTCCATTCCGCCGCACCCTGCGTCGCCCATAACTCGATCGCGCCGTCCGCGCCGCGCGTAATGCGAAACAGCGCGTCCTGCGCTGCCGGTCAGCATGTAGCCGCGGCACTCGTCGCGCCCGGTGCGTATCGCGGCAAGCGCCAGCGCGAGATAGCCGTCGGCATTCACCCGGATCGCCACCGCGTGGCCCGCGCCGGCGGCGGCGACGTTCTCGACTTTCTGCTCCGTGAGCGTGCCGCGCGCGATCGTCGCCGTGCCGCGCACGCCGCTGCCCGCATCCACCCATTCCGCCACGACGGTGAGATCGGGAAATTCGCCCGACGCCAGCGCGAACGGCGGAAACGGAATTCCGCCTTTCACCTTGAGGTCGTAATGCAATGCGCCCGCCGCATGCTGCTCCTCGCACTCGCCCGTGACGCCATGCTCGGCGAACAAGAGCCTTCAGGCGCGCATCGAACGCCGCGAGCTGCGCGGGCTCGCCGCTGACCTTGAACACGACGTGCGTCAGCGTCGCCGTCATCGCCGCTCCGGCGCGCGAAAACACGCGAGCCCCGCAACCAGCGCGCACACGCCCATTGCCGCGAATGCAATCGCGTAACTCGCGGTCACGCGTGACGATCGCCCAGTAGATAGAACGGCCCCACCACCACGCCGAGGTAAGTCATGCCGAGTGTCGCGCCGGTGGCCTGCGCGATGTCGCCGTCGGGCGCGATGCGCGCGACTTCCGCGACGAACACGCCGTTCCAGCCGATCGCGCTCGCGCCGAAGACGACCGCCAGCACCACCACGCCCGCATACGGCCACTGCGCAGACACCTGGCTTATCGCGAACGCGCACGCCGCCATGATCAAGCCCAGCGCGCCCAGCACTTGGCGCGCGTTTCCCGCGAAATCGGCGACCGCGCCCCACGCGATGCGGCCGACGATGCCCGCGATCATCGCGGCGGAAAACACCGCGCCGGCGGTCACGAGGGTAAGCCCCGCGCGCTCCGTCAGAAATACGACGAGATAGCTCGTGAAGCACACCTGCACGGCCGGCATACACGAACGAGATCAGCGCGAGATCGCGCAACGCGGGTGCGGCGAACACCAGCCGCAGCAATGCCACATGCGAGACGCGCGCCGACGGCGGCGACGGGCTGCGGCCCGCATCGTAACGTTCGCGCCACGGCTGCACCGCCAGCGCCGTCAACGCGCACAGGCCGCCGACGGTCAGCGCGGCCGCGCGCCAGCCGTACGCGACGATCAGCATCGGCACCAGCGCGCCGGCCATGGCGCCGCCGAGCGGCACGCCGGTCTGGCGGATCGACATGATGACGTTGCGCAGGCGCTCGGGCGCGCGCGTCGAGAGTATGGTGGAACTCGCCGGCGTGACCGGCCCGTAGCCCACGCCGAGCATGAACGCGCCGATCACGCATACGAGCGGAGAGGCCAGTGCGAAGAGCGCGATGCCGGCTGCGCTCCAGACGAGCGAATGCTGGCTCACGCGCAGCGGACCGTACCTCGCAACCAGCGCGCCGCCGCGCGGCGCCGACAGACTTGCCGCGATGTACATCAGCGAAATGACGATGCCGATAGCGCTGGCGCTGACGCCGAGATCGGCCTGCGCCACGGGCGCCAGCAACGGCGGGGAAAACACCGCCACCGACACCAGCGCCTGCACCAGCGTGGTGAGCGCGACCGCGACGACCAGCGCGCGCGTATCAGAGTCAGCCGCGCTCACGGCTGCCGCGCGGCGGCATCCAGCGCCTGACCGATATCCCACAGAATATCGTCGATGTTTTCGATGCCGATCGAGAGCCTGATCATGTCGGGCGTAACCCCGGCCTTGACCTGCTCCTCCTCCGACAACTGGCGATGCGTGGTGGACGCCGGATGTATCACCAGCGTCTTCGCGTCGCCGACGTTGGCGAGATGGCTCATGAACTGCGCCGCCTCGATGAACTTCACGCCGGCCGCCGCCCCGCCCTTGATGCCGAAAGTCATGACCGCGCTCGCGCCCTTGGGCAGGTACTTCTGCGCCAGCGCGTAATACTTGCTGCTCTTCAGGCCCGGATAGTTGACCCACGACACGCGCGGATGCGCTTCGAGAAACTGCGCGACGGCGAGCGCGTTCGCGCAATGGCGGTCCATGCGCACGTGCAGCGTCTCCAGCCCCTGCAGCAGCATGAACGCATTGAATGGCGAAAGGGCTGCGCCCAGCGTGCGCAGCGTTTCCATGCGCGCTTTCATCGTGAAACCGAAGTCGCCGAATGTTTCGTAGAAGCGCACGCCGTGATAACCGCGCGAGGGCTCGGTCATTTCCGGAAAATTGCCGTTGTCCCACGGAAACTTGCCGGACTCGACGAGCACTCCGCCCATGGTCGTGCCGTGGCCGCCGATGTACTTGGTCGCCGAATGCACGACGATGTCGGCGCCGAACTCGATCGGGCGGCACAGATAGGGCGACGCGAACGTGTTGTCGATGACGAGCGGAATGCCCGCATCGTGCGCGATCTGTGCGACAGGCTCGATATCGAGCACGTTGATCTGCGGGTTGCCGATGGTTTCGGCGTAGAGCAGCTTGGTCTTCTTGGTGATCGCCCGTTTGAAATTCTGCGGATCGTCCGGATTGACGAACGTGGTGTTGATGCCGAGCTTGCGCAGATTGACTTCGAACAGCGCGTAGGTGCCGCCGTAGAGCGTGCTCGCCGAGACGATTTCATCGCCCTGGCTGCAGAGGGTGAGCACCGCGGTCGTTTCCGCCGCCTGGCCGGTTGCCAGCGCAAGCCCCGCGCGTCCGCCCTCGAGCGCCGCCACGCGCTCCTCGAACACCGCGGTGGTCGGATTCGAAATGCGCGTGTAAACATTGCCGAACGTCTGCAGGTTGAAGAGACTCGCCGCGTGATCGGCGCTGTCGAACACGTACGAAGTCGTCTGGTAAATCGGCACCGCGCGCGACCCCGTCGCCGCGTCGGGCAACTGGCCGGCGTGCAGACACAGCGTTTCGATTCCGAATTTTCGATCCATTGTTAGCTTCGCTGGTAAGCGGTGAAGCGGTGAACGGTGCAAACAATCTGCGCGACATTGTCGCGCACGGCCTAATTACTCATTACTCATTACCCATTGCTCATTCCCCCTCACCTCTCACGCTCACCGCTCACCGCTCACCGCTCACCGCGGTTAGCCTCCTACAAACTTCACAAACACCATCGCCGACCACGGATTGGCGACGTACAACGCGGCGGGCGCGACACCGATCAAACAGTTCGGTCCTTTGAATTCCTTGATGTAACCGATCACGCATGACGCGAGCCCGCCGACCGCGAGCCACCAGCCCGCGATGAAGCCGCCCGCCTGCACGCCGGCGCGCGGAGTGAAGAGCTGGTTCGCCTGAGCCGGTACGTTGTCCACGAAAAACGCCGCGTAGACCAGTGTCGCGATGAAGATCGCCCACGCCACCAGTCCGGCAACCAGCCCCCACATCACGTAACGGCCGCAGTCGAAATTATTCATCAAGCCTCCTGACAGTAACGTGTGACGTGTGACGGGTAATGAGTGATGAGCGATGGGTTTAATCCCATTACCCATTACTCATTACCCATCACTCACAACCGCCGCTCCGCGGCTCACCGCCTTTTGGCGGAAATCACTCCGGTATTAACACCCGCCCAGTTAAGCCCGCCGAACAAGCGCGCGTGTTCGATTTTTACGCAACGGTCTCATCACGACGTCGAGACCGGCCGCGATTGCCTTAGTGGCCGCGGTCTCATTGATCACGCCGATCTGCATCCACAGCACGCGCGCGCCGATTGCAATCGCCTCGTCCGCGAGCGGCGGGATCTCCTCGCTCTTGCGGAAGCAGTCGACGATGTCGACTTTCTCCGGGATGTCGCGTAGCTTCGCGTAGCACTTCTGCCCGAGCACTTCCTGATACGTTGGATTCACCGGAATCACCCGGTAGCCGTGATCGAGCATGTACTTCGCCACGAAGTAGCTCGGCCGGTACCAATTCGCAGATAACCCGACGACCGCGATCACGCGATTGTCTTTGAGAATCCGGCGCAGCGTCGGGATGTCGTCCATACGCGTTGAAGTATAACGCTACTCGGGCTTGGCGCCGGATGCTTTGATTACGTTTGCCCATTTCCCGATGTCCGCGCGCAGAATTTTTCCGAACGCCGCGGGCGACGTCGGTAGCGGCTCCAGCCCCTGTGCGCCGAACTGCTCTTTGATCGCGGCGGAATTCAGGATCGCAGTCGTTTCCCGGTGCAGCTTGGCGACTACCGGTTGTGGAGTTCCACCGGTGACCAGCATGCCGTACCAGCCGCTGCTCTCGTAGCCCGGCACGCCGGATTCGATGACCGTGGGCGTTTCCGGAAACATCGAAAAGCGCTTGGCCGTTGTCACCGCGAGCAGCCGCAGCCTGCCCGCTTTCACGTGCGGCAACGCCGTCGATACATTCGAGATCAAAAGCTGCACCTGCCCGCCGAGCAAATCGATCATCGCAGGGCCCAGCCCCTTGTAAGGCACATGCAGCATGTCGACCTTGGCCATCTGCACGAAGAGCACGGTAACGAGATGGCTCGTGCTGCCGATTCCGCCCGAGCCGTAACTGACCTGCCCCGGCTGCGCGCGTACCAATGCGAGCAACCCGCTCATCGATTTCGCGGACACCGACGGATGCACGACCACGATGTTGGGCTGCTCGCCGACCATCGTCACGGGTGCCAAATCCTTCAGCGTGTCGTAGGGCAGTTTGGGATAAAGCGCGGCATTGACCGCGAGGCCCATGCTGGCGATTAATAGTGTATGACCGTCGGGCGGCGCTTTCGCGACGATATCAGCGCCTATGGTGCCGCCGGCGCCTCCGCGGTTGTCGACCACCACCGGCTGTCCGAGCGATACACTCAACCTGACCGCGACGATACGCGCGACGACGTCGTTGGCGCCGCCTGGTGCGAACGGCACCATTAAACGGACGGGTTTTGTCGGATACGATGGTGCAGTCGTCATCGCCACCGGATTAAACCCGGCGGCCTGCGCGTCCTTCCCGCGAGCGGGCCTGCGGCTAACGAGTCCGGACGCGTCCCCCTCCGCGAACGGCACCATTAAACGGACGGGTTTTGTCGGATACGATGGTGCAGTCGTCATCGCCACCGTATTAAACCCGGCGGCCTGCGCGTCCTTCCCGCGAGCGGGCCTGCGGCTAACGAGTCCGGACGCGTCCCCCTCCGCGAACGGCACCATTAAACGGACGGGTTTTGTCGGATACTGCTGCGCGGCTACCGTACCCGCAATACCCAAAAGAGCGGCGATGACGACGAGCGTAAAAATGCTCCCTCTCCCCACATCAGTGGGGAGAGGGCCGGGGTGAGGGGACGCGATATTGCTCATGATCACTGCAAAAACAATTTCAATCTTGCCCCTCACCCTAACCCTCCCCGCAAGCGGGGAGAGGGGATGTTTATTTTCGAATCTTTAGTCAGTGAGCTGCTTGACGAACTGATCGACGAAACCCAGCGTGACCGCGCGCATTTGCTCCGGCGTGAGATTGCTGATCGGATGCGGCAGTTCGATGAACGGATGCCCGTCCATGCCCTTGGCGCGAAACGAATGAACGGCGGCGTTCCTGAAGGTCGAGGTGAGAAACACCGTCGCCGGGATGCCGCGCTTCTCGAACTCCACTGCGTCGTGCACACTGCACAACGTGCACGACCCTCATCCGCCGACCGCGGCGGCAGCCACCTGCACGCGCTTCGCCATCGCATCGATCTGCGCGGGCGTCGCCGGTTTCGAGAACGCTTCCTTGCGCTCGATGATGACGTCCTTGACGCCGTAGCGCGCGCGCAGTTCGTGCGCGATCGTTTCCAGAATCACGTCGGCCTGCTCTTTCGTATTGTCGATGAGTCCCACCACCTTGCCGACGAGATCGATCGGCCTTTGCGCGCGAGCGATCTTCGTCTGGTTGCCGCCCGCGGTGGGATCGACAAACCATAATTCGTTAGGCATCAACGTCTCCTAATCAACCGTGTACTTGCCGTGCACCGCCCGGCTCGTCTCATTCCATCCATGGCACACCGCGGTGATCGGGCCGAAGCCGCCGGCGACGATCAGGTGCAGGCCCGCGGGATCCTTTACCGCCTTGATCGGAAAATTGTCGTCATTGGGATCGACACCCATCGCGATCGCGCGCTCGGGCCGCCAGTTGCCGCCGCGCTTCAGATTGCCTTGCGGACGCGATGCGAGTTCGCACAATCGCGCATGCACCTCGGCGCGGCCCATGCCGGCGTCGGCGCATAGCTTCGCGTGCTGCGGGCTCATCGCGACCACTTCGTTCGACTTGAACCACATGTTCCACGACCCGGTGGACGTCATGGAGTCCGCGATGCCCGTCAGCAACCGCTCCGGCTCGGTGCTCACGTCGTCGAAATGCAGGCGCGGGCACTCGACCATCGCGCACGGTGATCACGTTGTCGTCCGGCGCATAACCGCGCGACACCGCGAGCGTTTCCCACGGCGTGCGCTCCATGTTTTCGGTGAGGCAGGCCGTGTAGCGCATGGGCGAACTGAATATCGTCGCCGAGGCGAGGCCCGCAATGCCGCCGCCCAGATTGAGCAGCATCAGCCGGATCGCGCGGCCGATCGCCACGTTCGCGCGAAAGCCGGGACCGAGACAGCCGTTGCCGCCGTGCAGGCCGATTGTTTTGTGCGTACGGTCCGTTGACGATCATCATGGGAGCCACACCGTGCATCGTGCACTGCACGCCGCCCATGTTCAATTCCTCGCGCAGTATCAACGCGAGGCCGCCCAGCACGACCGGCAGATACGCGGGCTTGCATCCGGCCATCAGCGCGTGGATCGCCACCGCGCGCACGGTGGCGGTTTCCAACGCGGGCGGCACGCGCCCGACGACTTCATCCGGATCGCGCTGGGTGCCCGTCAGCATCCACTGGATACGCTCCTCGGTCGGCGTAACCATCGGGAAACCGTCCGACCATTCCTTCGCGAAAAAAAACTCGAATTCGTCGATCTGCTTGCCCAATTCGATTGCTCCCTCACGCGCTAATCGAGTTCCGTTAGTCCTACGCCCCCATCCTGTCCTTCCCCCGCGACTGCCGGGGAAGGGACCATCAAAATAATCCGGCAAGCGTTCGCCCCCCTCCCCTGCGCATGCAATGCGCGGGAGAGAGCTGGGGTGGGGGCGATTGGAATTCTACTTCGTTTCCACTTTAGGGTTGCACGCGCAGCTGCGCCGACTTGACGACCGCCGACCACTTGGCGATTTCCGCTTTGATGAACGCACCGAATTCCTCCGGCGTTCCGCCGCCGGGCTGCGCGCCGCTTTCGATCAAGCGCTCGCGCATGTCCGCCCGATTGAGGACGCGCAGAATTTCGCCGTTGAGTTTGGCGACGACGGCCCGCGGCGTGCCGGCGGGCGCCAGCACCCCGCTCCACTGTATGACGTCGTAACCCGCGACGCCGCTTTCGCTGACCGTCGGAATGTCCGGTATCGTCGGCCAGCGCGCGGGGCTCGTCACCGCGAGTCCGCGCAAGCGCCCGCTGCGAACATTGGGCTGCGCTTCGAGTATGTTCACGAACCCGGTCTCGACGTGCCCCGCGATGATATCGATCAACGCCTGGCCGCCGCCTTTGTACGGGACGTGCACCATGACGACACCGGTGGCGTGCTTGAACAGTTCTGCCGGCCAGATGGCTGATCGATCCCTCGCCCGACGACGCGTAACTCAACCCGCCCGCGCGCGACGACGCAAGCGCGATAAGCTCCTTGACGGACTTCGCGGGAATCGCCGCCGGCACGACGAGCACCAGCGGCACGGTCGTCGTGCGCACCACCGGCGCAAAATCCCTGGACGGATCGAACGGCACTTTCGACAGCAATGGATTGACCACCACGGTGCTCGCCGTCGCCATCACCAGCGTATAGCCGTCGGGCGCGGAACGCGCCGCCATTTCGGTGCCCATCGTTCCCGCCGCGCCCGCGCGGTTGTCGACGACCACGGATTGCTTCCAGGTTTCAGTCAGCGGTTCGCTGATGAGACGCGCGACGATGGACGCGCCGCCGCCCGGCGCGAATGGAGAAATCAGCCGGATCGGTTTCGACGGGTACCCGGACGCGCCCGTTTGCGGCTGCGCGCACGGTGGAGCGGATACGATTGCAAGCGCCAGCAATAAAACACTCCCTCGCCCCGCCCGAATACTCCTCGGCGACTCCCTCGCCCCGCTTTAGCGGGGAGAGGGCGGGAGTGAGGGGCTGGGCGGGAGTGAGGGGCTGGGCGGGGGTGAGGGACTGGGCGGGGGTGAGGGGAAATGATTTCGTTCCGGTTCATGATGGAAAACAAGATAGTATCCTGTCACATCACCATCCTGTGACCAACTCTCCTTCTTGCATTAACGCTGCGTGAATGTACTGAAGGCAGCGCGCAGGCGCAAACCCATCCCGTTCGCCGATGTTTTATGATACTTTTCCACCGCGCAATCGATCGGTCTCAATTTCAGACCCGCTTGCCTTGTTGGTAAACCGAGGAGGATGCCGTGAATTCAATCAAGTTTCGCATGTGCGTATTCGCGCTCGCCACGCTCTGCCCCGCCATCGCGCTGTCGCACGACGACGACGAAGTCAAGGGCCGGCTCGGCAAGGTTACCTTCGAGAACTCCTGCGATCCCAAGGTGCAGCCGCTGTTCCTGCGCGGGGTGGCGATGCTGCACTCGTTCTGGTACAGCGCCGCCGAAAAAACATTCCGCGACGTGCTGGCGCAGGATCCCACCTGCGCGATCGCGACCTGGGGCTATGCTTCCATCATGATGTCGAATCCGCTCGCCGGCGTGGGCGCATCCGCCAAGGGCGCGGAGCAGTCGCGGGCGATGATCGAGCAAGGCCGCAAGCTCGGCGCCAAAACCCCGCGCGAACGCGACTACATCGAGGCGGTCGCCGCTTACTATGAAGACTGGTCGAACCGTCCCGAGCGAGCGCGCCAGTTGGCGCGCGCCAAGGCGTACGAAGCGCTGGCGGCACGCTATCCGCAGGATGACGAAGCGCAGATTTTTTACGCACTCTATGTGGCCGGCACGCAGTTGCAATCCGATCAGACCTTTTCGGCGTACCTCAAGGCGGCGGCGATCCTCGAAAAGCAGTTCGTCAAATACCCCGACCACCCGGGTGTGGCGCACTACCTGATACACAGCTACGATGCGCCGCCCATCGCGCAACAGGGACTGATCGCCGCGCGCCGCTATGCGGCGATCGCGCCCGAGGCGCCGCACGCGTTGCACATGCCCTCGCACATCTTCACCCGCGTCGGCGCGTGGGAGGATTCGGCGGCGACCAATACACGTTCGGCGGAAGTCGCGAAAAAAGGCGGCGAGCCGGACGAGGCCTATCACGCCAGCGATTACATGACCTACGCCTACCTGCAACTCGCGCGCGACGGCGACGCGCGGCGCACGATCGAGCAGGCGCTTCTGATCGACAGGACCAACCCGCAGCGCAATACCACGCCGTACGCGACGGCCGCGATGCCGGCGCGCTACGCATATGAGCGCGGCGCGTGGCGCGAAGCCATGCAGTTGCAGCCCAAGCCGTCGAAATTTCTCTATCCCGAAGCCATTACCTATTTTGCGAGGGCGCTCGGCGCGGCCCGCAGCGGCGATCCGGCCGCAGCCGAAAAGGACGCTGAGCAGCTTGCATCGCTGCACAAAGCGCTGCAGGCGGAAAACAATAACTACTGGGCGAACGAAGTCGAGATCCAGCGGCTGGCCGTGGCCGGATGGATCGCGCTCGCCCAGGGCAAAGCGGACGACGCGCTCAAATTCATGCGCGCCGCCGCCGACATCGAGGACAAGAGCGAGAAACACATCGTAACGCCCGGCCGCCTGGTCCCCGCGCGCGAATTGCTGGGCGACATGCTGCTCGAATTAAAGCAGCCGGCAGCCGCGCTCAAGGAATACGAAGCTTCGCAGAAACGCGAACCCAACCGCTTCCGCGGCTATTACGGCGCGGCCCGCGCGGCAGAAGCCGCCGGCGACCGGCCGACAGCCGCGGATTACTACGCCAAGCTCCTTGCGCTGGCGAATAAATCCGACGGCTCCCGGCCCGAACTCGCGCGCGCCAAGTCGTACATGGCGCAGCGATGAGCCATCGGCATTCAGGTTGGGGTGAGGGGAAATTAGCCTCTAGGCCATAAGACGTATATACGCCGCGTCGCGTACCAGCAACAATTCAGCAGAGTTCGGAAGAGTTAGTATCCAGAAGCGGATTTCCCGGACGGTACGAGGGAGGCTGCAATGCCACTGGTCAGGCATTCGATCAAACACTACGGCTAGGTGGCCGACACCCCCGACCAGCGCGACCCTGCGTACGCCGCTCCAGTCGTTCATTTCAATAAACTCCCGCCGAAAGTCGATCTGCGCCTTCAATGCCATTAAGGTCATTTACGACCAAGCTCCTTTGAACAACCATTCAACGACGGAGGCTATATGCCAACAAATAAACCGAAGTTTGGTGCATTCAACCAGGGAATAATTCCTACGATTGCATGCTTCATCGACAAGACCACAGTAACTCCGCTTGGCGTGAAATTGGACGATTTGATCGCTGCAATGCAGGTGTATGTAAATCAATACGTGGCACCCGTATGGGGCACGCCCGCGAAACTGGTCAAGTCCAATCGGTTCCTCAAAGGCGCTTGGGCGGTGGTCTTCCTCGACAATGCTGATGCGCCAGGCGCTCTCGCGTATCACGAGCTAACGCCGGAGGGACTGCCGATTTCCAAGGTCTTCGTCAAGACGACGTTAGACAATGGCGACCTGGTCAGCGTGTCGGCATCGCACGAACTGGTAGAGATGCTGGTAGACCCGGCCATCAATTTGATGACCACCGGCCCCGATCCAAAGATCATCTATGCGTATGAGAGCGCAGATCCGGTGGAAGCATTGAGTTTCAAGGTCAACGGCATCCCGATGAGCGACTTTGTATATCCGGCGTACTTTGAAGTCTTCCACAAGGCCGGCTCAGTGAAGTTCGACCAACTCAACAAAGTGAGCAGGCCATTTCAGATTCTAGCCGGCGGCTATCAGATTATCTTCAAAAACGGAAAATGGACGCAGATCCACGGCTCCGTCTCAAAGAAGAAGAAGTTTGCGCGCGAAGACCGGCGCGGACACCGGAGCGAGATCCGCAAGAGGAAAAAGCGGGATATGGCCGACGTGAAGCGCATTGCTCGATTACAACGTCGCGCCTAACTGCGGTAGCCGACACCGCTCAATTACACATAACCGCGGTTGGAGGAGAACATCGTGAGTAACGAAACGACCACTCGTCCAAAACTCGGGCTAGCATTATCCGGTGGCGGATTCCGCGCCTCGTTTTTCCACATCGGCGTGCTGGCGCGGATGGCCGATATTGGATTATTGCGGCAAGTCGAAGTCCTCTCGACCGTACCGGATGAGCAACCGGGAACTCGCGAAGCTTGACGCGCTCCTTTATCTTTGAACTACACGGTTGTCCTATCAACAATAGGGAGACCCATGTATCGGTGGTTTGCGTGTGTTGTGGCAGTGATCGGATTGACCGCTTGCGCAACTGAGCCTTCGGGGGAGCCCGACAAATTCGTCATCGCTCCACCAAGACCGGAGGCCGCGCCAGCGCCACATCCATCAAGAGCTGAGCCTCCGAGACCGGCCCCCGCTCCTCGGCCTGCCGCACCCACGGATTCCGCCCCAGTCCGTGCAGAATCCGCGGCAATAGCCAGCTCTGCTAGTCGCGCAGAATTGGTCGAAGCAAAGAAACGAGCAACTCATGCGGCCGCAAGACTTGCGGTAAATGCCGATTCGAACAGAGCAGGGCCAGTCCACGTAGCCCAGGCGAAATCCAGCAATGGAAACGCCGCTTATTACGTCCCGAAACAGATGGTCGAACAAGATCCATCCACCGTGGATTTATGGATCGATCGCGCGACGCCAGTCCTCCAGCTCCAGCAAGAATTAGCGAAACAACTTCAAATCAACCTGGAACATATTAAGACGCGCTTGGGACACATACCGGGCGTTGGCGGCGAAAATATCGCAGGGGATGTGCAAGGGCTGGAAAATGTGCTGGTGGGGGAAAAAATGTTCGCGCAGCTTCGCGGCGGCGCTGACTTTGATATCGATCCTAAAGATGCCACTTGGCGATTGATGGATGGTACCGATCGGGTAAGGTGGACTTGGCGTGTAACGCCGCTGCGCGCCGCGGACAAAGGCCAAGGACTCTTGCTAGTCATGGATGTCTGGATCGATCCGGGCCCGGGGAAAGGCTCGATTCCAAGTATCGAGGAACGCGTGATCGTAACCGCGCGCGCGAAGACATGGGCCGAGCGCTTAAAGAACCTTAACGATATTCTCGACAGTATCGATGGCATATATCAAGCACTAATCGGTCTAGGCGTGATTGGCGGCATCGGTGCAGCACTTCGAAAACTCTGGAAACATTATCGTACGCAGCCCAGTACCCACGTCTAGATATTTATTGCGAGTGTACGCCCCCCTAAACGCTGATCTCGTGTCCGTGTCTTGCGCCAGTTCGCTAACGTAGGAGAAATCCATGCCGAATTTCACATTTGATCCGAACCAGACAAAGTGGAGCAGCAATAACGCGCTCGCCTGCGCCATGGCCTCGCAGCTCGCCTATTCCGACAGTGCGGCGATTGCGACGACGGCGAAAAACTGGGGATTTGCCCAATCGGTATTTTTCGACCACCGCGAAACGCAGGGGTTTATCACATCGAACAGCGACATGATCCTGATCGCGTTTCGCGGGACCGAGCCGAAAAAATTGCTCGACTGGATGACGGATGCCGAGATTGCAATGGCTGATTTTCTGGGTGGCAAGGTGCACGCGGGCTTTCTGCGCGCCCTCGACAATATCTGGGACGACTTGACCTCCGCAATAACCACCCTGCAAACCAGCGCGCAGTCGGTCTGGGTCACCGGCCACAGTCTAGGCGCCGCGCTGGCGACGCTCGCGGCCGCCCGCTTCCGGTTGCAACTCGCTAAGCCGGTGAACGGCATTTACACCTACGGCTCCCCACGGGTCGGCGACACAGACTTCCAGATGCGGTTCAACCAGCTCTGCGAGCTAACGACATTCCGCTATGTAAACAACGCGGACGGCGTTACGCGGGTGCCACCGAGGGAAATGGGCTACCGGCACATCGGTACGCTCGTGTATTTCGACGCCGACGGCAAAATTACGTCCGACGTGCACCGGTGGAACCAGTTCCTCGATTCAGTCAAAGGCGACGTCGAGGGGTTTCTTACCGGCAAGGTTGCGGTGCTCGATGATCATTTGATCAAAAATTATATTTCTCGTTGCGAAACCAACCTCGGGAAGAATCCGTTTTAACGGAATGCAATCCTGTGAGAATAATTGAGGCATGCGCTGTTACTTTACGATTCTGAATGCGTATCTGACTGACGACAATCTCGCGGCGGATTTTTGGAAGATAACTTTAGTGAGCCCATGAAGTGAAGCGATTATTTGTTTGTTGCGATGGAACGTGGAATTCTCCAACCGACCTGCACGATGGGGTCCCCGTACCAACCAACGTTACGCGCTTTCGCAATGCACTAGCGGAGTCGGACTCGCGAGGTAACCCGCAGGTAACCTACTACCATACCGGCGTTGGCACGGATGGTGGATGGCTTAAACGAGCCTATGAAGGGGCCACTGGCAGCGGCTTAAGTGCGAACGTGCAAAGCGCTTACAAATGGCTCTGTGACACTTACCGGCCTGGCGATCTCATCTACCTACTCGGATTCAGCCGGGGCGCCTTCACGGTTCGCAGTCTCGGCGGCTTGATCAACCGCTGCGGGCTGCCGCAAGGAATCGACTGGTCGACCGTAGGCAATGCTTACAGCGTGTATCGGCTCAATCCGGAATCTGCCATTGAAAAACAAAAAAAGGCCGAATTTCGCAAGGAACACGCTTCCGACCCGTCCCTGTCCATTTATTTTATTGGCGTGTGGGATACCGTGGGCGCGCTCGGCATACCGCGGGACGTAAACCCTCTGGGGTTCCAACTCAAGAACAGTCAATTTCACGATACGACGCTCAGCTCAATCGTGAAAAATGCTTTTCACGCGTTAGCAATTGACGAAATGAGAGCAAACTTTGCGCCAACGCTTTGGACTGGAACCCCGGCTACCGGCCAAACTGTGGAGCAAGTCTGGTTTCCCGGAGTGCATGCCGATGTTGGTGGTGGCTATCAGGAAGCCGGCCTTTCCAATGCAGCACTCAAGTGGATGATCGAGAAAGCGCAAAGTACCGGCGCGCAATTTCGTGACGAATTGATCCAGCAAATTGCGCCAAAGACGACTGGCGTTCTCCACGATTCCAACAAGGGTGTTTTTGCCTTGGGCTACAGCGAGCCAAGATCATTTCCGGAAATATCGGCAAGCGGCCACAAACCAACCAACCAATCAATCCATGCAAGCGCGACTTCAACGGCAACGCGTCCCGCCAATAGAACAAGTGCCTTACCGACCCTCGCGACACTTGGCACCCGGCGAATCGATTCAGGTATCTATTACCGCGCGGGATTTTTGGGCATGGACTGGAATTTATCTGTTCAAAGACGAAGTCTATGATTTTACAGCCGCGGGCCAATGGCAAGATGCCAGCAACAACGCCGGTCCTGACGGATTAAGCGGAGGCTTAGTGTACTGGCTGGCTTATCCACTGAAGCGAATCAAGCATTACCCATGGTTTTCACTGATCGGTGCGATCGGCGACTCCGGCAATCCGGATATCGGCGGAGATCCGGAACCGATGACAACTTTTCTCATTGGATCGAACCTGCAAATTCGCGTGACGGGAGACGGCTATCTACACTGCTTCGCAAATGATGCAGTGAGCTTGTTTGGCGACAAGACGTGGTTTTATCGTAACAACCATGGAAGTATTAGCTTAAAGGTCTCCCGTGTGACTTAATCGCATGAAGAAAAAGATCACTCTGATCCGAATGGCACTTACTTATCAGCCGAGTTGTGGCAATTGGTACCCTCATTCTGAAATGCGCACTTAATTTTGCTTCCCCTCACCCCCGCCCTCTCGCACAAGGGGAGAGGGAGTAAAGGCACGGCTCCTCGATCTGCCAGCGGCCAACCTCCAGCGCGCCACCCGCCTCCGCAAGGCCGTCCTCGAACAGGCATTTAGGGGCAAGCGCGCCAGCGCATAACGAGCGCCGTTGCTGACGCTTGAGTAACCGAATATGGCCATTTATAATACCAATATGAACATTTCAGTTACCGAGTTCAAACACCACTGCCTGGAGATCATCCGCCGCGTGGAGAAGACCGGCAAGCCGGTCGCCATCACGCGCCGCGGAAAAGTGGTCGTGCGCCTGAATCCATCAGGACCGGCGGGGCACGGCGGCTTGAAGCCGTGGGAGCAGTTGCGCGCCCTCGGCGGTCGCCTGCTGGCGAAGCCGGGCGAATCGGTATTGCGTGACGAGGATTTCGAGGCGCTGCGTTGAGCGTTGTGCTCGACACCCACATCTGGGTGTGGTGGTTGACGCCGGATTCGCCGCTCTCCCGCGCCGAGCGTGATGCGCTCGATGCAATAGCCGCCCGCCGCGAATTGTTCATTCCTGCAATTAGCCTCTGGGAAGCGCAGGTGCTGCACGTCAAGCGGCGGCTCGCACTGCCGCTGCCCTTTGCGGAATGGCTCACGCGCGCGACCGATGAGCGGGTGATCTCCGTGCTGCCACTCAGTATCGAGGTGATATTCGCTCTCGACGCGTTGCCGGCATCGTTTCACGGCGATCCGGCAGACCGGCTCATAGTCGCCACCGCCCGCGCGCACGCGATGCCGCTCGCCACGCATGACGCCGCAATCCGCCGCTCGCGCGCCGTGAAAATCTGGAAGCCATGAACGCGTTGACGCCGGTCCAGATATTCTGAAACCACTGCAACATCGTGCGGGACGCAGGAATTGCACAACGCCAAGGATGGCCAGGCAAATTAACGCGGCTAAAGTCCCCCCCTCACCCCCGCCCTCTCCCGCAAGGGGAGAGGGAGAAAAAGCGTAGTTCCTCGCTGTACTGGCGAAAATTTTCGAGCGCTGCGCAATATGAACTTTGCTTTCCCTTTGCTATCCAATAGCGACTCATGAGATCCCGAACACGCATTCGCATCAATATCCTCCCGGCCACCTGGTACGGGCGGCTGTTTGCGGCGCTGCTTGCAATCATGCTCGCAGTGGTCTCGGTTTTTTTCGTCGCCTTTGCATTGGTCGCGGGAATGACAGTCGCAGCGTTGATCGCCGGCCGGTTGTGGTGGTTAAGGAGAAAATTGCGGGTGCAGCGGGACAAGGACGTTATCGACGGGGCGTACACGGTCGAGCCCGCACAGGTCCTGACCGTTCGTCCGGAGAGCACTGAAAGCGAAAATTCAAACCCGTCGGCTCCGAAGTCGCCGGAATAGTTGTCGCGCACGCGTTCTTGCGCCTGGTGTCAGCCTATCACGACTGAATCGTAATTCTTTCCCCTCACCCCCGCCCTCTCCCACAAGGGGAGAGGGAGTAACAGCGCAGCTAGCGCAAAAGCGCTTCCCAGATCTTTCTCAATCGCTTCACCGACACCGGAAACGGCGTCTTCAGTTCCTGCGCGAACAGCGACACGCGCAGTTCCTCGATCTGCCAGCGGAAATCCTCGAGCGCCGGTTCGTGCCCGCCCGCCTTGCGCAATTTGTCGCTGCGCTCCTGATAGAGCTTCCACGAGTTCCGCGATGCTGGCGGCGTGTTTCTCGTCGCGCTCCGGGTTGCCGGGGAATTTGTCGAGCCGCACCGTCATCGCCTTGAGATAGCGCGGCAGATGCTGGAGCTGCTCCCACGGCGTCGCGGCTGACGAACCCCTTGTAGACGAGCCGCTGCAGTTGCGCGCGCAGGTCCGCGGCAACGCGATTGAGCGATGATGGCGCGCTGCCAAGGCGCAGGCTCGCGCGATGATGTTCTTCGGCGATGGCGGCAAACATGCGGCACGCCGCATCGCGCACGGCCGGCAGCCGCGTGCGGGCGCGCTGCTTTTGCGCTGCGTATTCTTTTTCGTTGCGCGGCAATTCGTCGTCGCCGATGAATGCGCGGTCGCAGATCGCGGTTACCAGATCCGCTTTCAGATCGTCGGCATTCGCGACGCCGCGCAACTGCATGACCGCCTGCGTGAGGCCCGGCAGCGTCTTGTCGAGTTGCTTCATCTGCTCTTTGAGTTCGATGCGCAGGAGCCGGCACACGCCCGCGCGCATCGACGCATCCGCGGCGTCGCGGGTATCGAACAGCCGGATCGCGACACTTTCGCCTTCGTCCACCAACGCGGGATAGCCGGTGAGCTTGCGCCCGGCGCGCTCGAACGAAATCTGCTCGGGCACGTCGCCGCAGTCCCATGACGTCAGGCCCGCGCGTTCGATGCCGGGCTCGGCCTTGGCGAACGTGAGCTGCGCCGCCTGACCGAGCTGGGCCTTGAGCGCGGCGAGGTCGCGTCCCGTCGCGAGCTCGCGTCCCGCATCGTCGATGACGCGGTAGTTCATCTTGAGGTGGGCGGGAATGTCGGCGTCGTCCCAGATTTCGGCGGAGATGATTTCGCCGCTGCGCATTTTGACGTAGTGCGCGAGGGCAGCGGTGAGCGAGGCAGTGGGGGCACTGCTCACCCTCATCCCAACCTTCTCCCTTCCAAGGGAGATATCGGCGGTCATTCTCTTCAAGAAAACGCGTCACCTGGTCCTGCAGCGGCAACAGCTTCTTGCGGATCGCTTTCGGCAGCGCCTTGAAGTACGCCGCGACTTTTTCGCGGATGAGCCCGGGCACCAGCCATTCGAAGTGCGCGGCGTCGAGCTGGTTCAGAAGTGCCAGCGGCACCGTGAGCGTGACGCCGTCGAGCGGATGCGCCGGCTCGAAGCGATAGCGCAGCTTGAGCTGGGTGCCGTCGACGGTCAGGTGTTCCGGGAATTGCTCTTCGGTGACGCCCGCCGCGTTCTGGCGCATCAGGTATTCGCGCGTCATGAAGAGCAGCTTCGGCGTTCGCGCGCTCCGCGTCTTCGCGCCATTTGTCGAAGCCGGCGCCGTTGTAGATGTCCGGCGGCACGAGTTCGTCGTAGAAGCGGAAGATCGTCTCTTCGTCGACCAGCACGTCGCGGCGGCGCGCCTTGTGCTCCAGCTCCTGCACTTCCTTCACGAGCCGCTGGTTGTGCGCGAAGAACGGCGCGCGCGTCTCGAAATTCCCGGCGGCGAGCCCCTGCCGGATGAATATTTCGCGCGCTTCACGGCGGATTGAACGGGCCGTAATGCACGCGCCGCTTGGCCACGATCGTCAGGCCGTAGAGCGTGACGCGCTCGAACGCCGTCACCATCGCGCGCTCCTTCTCCCAATGCGGGTCGAAGTAGTGCCGCTTCACGAGATGGCCGGACATCGTCTCCAGCCATTCGGGCTCTATCTTCGCGACACAGCGCGCGTAGAGCCGCGTGGTCTCGGTGATCTCGGATGCGACCACCCATTTGGGCTTCGCCTTGCGCAATACCGAGCCGGGAAAGATCGCGAACTTGATGCCGCGCGCGCCGAGATATTCGTCGCCCTCCTCGCTCTTGAAGCCGATATTGCCGAGCAGGCCCGCGAGCAGCGCGCGGTGGATCTGCTCGTAGGTCGCGGGCGTTGCGTTGACGTGCATTTTCAGTTCGCCGACCAGCGCATGCAACTGGCCGTGGATGTCGCGCCATTCGCGCAGCCGCCGGTGCGAGAGAAACGACGCGTGCAGTTCGTCGATCAGCTTGCGGTTCGACTTCTTGTGCTTCACCGCCTCGCTCGAAAAACTCCCACAGTTTGAGGTAGGCCAGGAAATCCGAGCGCTCGTCGGCAAAGCGCTCGTGCGCCTTGTCGGCCGCGTCGGCGCGCTCGAACGGGCGCTCGCGCGGGTCCTGCACCGACAGCGCGGCGGCGATGATCAGGATTTCGGCGAGGCAGTTCTGCTGCTTTCGCCGCGAGTATCATGCGCGCGACGCGCGGGTCGATCGGGAACTTCGCGAGCTGCCAGCCGACGTCGGTCAGCGCGTTCGCGTCGTCGACCGCGCCCAGTTCGGCGAGCAGTTGATAGCCGTCGGCGATCATGCGCGAGCTCGGCGCCTCGAGGAACGGAAAGCGCTCGACCTCGCCGATCCTGCAGCGACTTCATGCGCAGTATCACCGCCGCGAGCGAGGTGCGCAGCACTTCCGGATCGGTGAATTCGGAACGCGCCGCGTAGTCGTCCTCGCGCGTAGAGCCGCACGCAGATGCCGGCCGCGACGCGCCCGCAGCGGCCGGCGCGCTGGTTGGCCGAGGCGCGCGAAATCTTCTCGACCTGCAGTTGCTCGACCTTGTTGCGGTAGCTGTAGCGGTTGACGCGCGCCAAGCCCGGTGTCGATCACGTAGCGTATGCCCGGCACCGTGAGCGAGGTTTCCGCGACGTTGGTCGCCAGCACGATGCGGCGCGCGCCGTGCGGCTTGAACACGCGGTCCTGCTCCTCGAACGAGAGCCGCGCATAGAGCGGCAGGATTTCCGCGCCCTTGGGATGATGCTTGCGCAGGAGTCTCGGCCGTCTCGCGGATTTCGCGCTCGCCCGGCAGAAACACGAGCACGTCGCCGGAGCCGGTGCGCGCGAGATCGTCCACCGCATCGACGATCGCGTCCTCCATGTCCTGCTCTTCTTCGTCCTCGTCTTTCGATTTGAGCGGCCGGTAGCGCAGCTCGACCGGATACATGCGCCCCGACACTTCGATCACCGGCGCCGGCTTGTCCGCGCTCCCGAAGTGCCTGGCGAAGCGCTCGGCATCTATGGTCGCGGAGGTGACGATGACTTTGAGATCGGGCCGCTGCGGCAGGATCTGCTTCAGGTAGCCGAGCAGGAAATCGATGTTGAGGCTGCGCTCGTGCGCTTCGTCGATGATCAGCGTGTCGTAGGCTTTCAGCAGGCGGTCGCCCTGCGTTTCGGCGAGCAGGATGCCGTCGGTCATGAGCTTGACGTAAGTGTCCGCCGAGATGCGGTCGGAGAAGCGGATCTTGTAGCCGACCGCATGGCCGAGCGGGCTTTTCAGTTCCTGCGCGATGCGCGAGGCGACGGTGCGCGCGGCGATGCGGCGCGGCTGCGTGTGGCCGATCAGGCCGTTGACGCCGCGCTCGATATCGAGGCAGATTTTCGGCAGTTGCGTGGTCTTGCCCGAGCCGGTCTCGCCGCACACGATGACGACCTGGTTCGCTTCAATCGCGCGCGCAATCTCGTCGCGCCTCGCCACCACCGGCAGCTCGTCGGGATAGGTCGGGCGCGGCAGATTGGCGAGGCGGCGCTGCGGATCGGCGTGGGGTCGGGGCATGGGAGGGGCGGATTGTAGCGCGGCGTCCGTCGATTAAGGCGCGACTTAAGCAGAGCGCCGGCCCACAGGAAATGCGCGGACAAAAAAAGCCGGGCGCGAAGCCCGGCTTTTTTTCAACTACAGTCGGTCAGAACTTGTATTGCATTCTCAGGCCGATGTTGCTGGCCGTGCCGTTGGAGGAGGTTCCGTTGTTCGACGCGAATTTACCGAAATACTCAAACTCGAGCCGCGTCGAGAAGTTTTCATTCCACTTGTAGCCGACCCCAATACCCGCGAGCAGGTCGGTTTTGCTCCCGCCACCGATCTGGAGCGAACCCCCGGGAACAGCGACGGTGAGGTTGTCAATATGGTTGCTCGAAACGCCGAGTTTGCCGCGCGCGAACCACTCGGGGGTGAACATATAAGTGCCCGTGCCGGATATTCCCCACTGATAGGCGCTGATATCTTGCGTCCCCACGGTGGTGCCGTTGCTCCCGCTGATCGTACCACTATGGCTGCCAAGGTCGGTGTACTGGACTTCAACGCCCCAGATTTCCGTGAACTGATAACCGCCAGTCAGCTGAAAGGTGGTTTTATTGCCGTCAAAGCCCGAGGCGGTATACGTAGTGCCGCCAATGACGGCCGAACTATTCCCCCCGCTCGTATGAGCTTGGCCGAAGCCGAGTCCGACGTAAAACCCGGGCTCGAATCCGGCGGCAGACGCCGGTGCTGAGATTGCCGCAGCCGCCAATGCCGCAGAAATAACGATAAGATCGCGCGTTTTCATGGGGTATTCCTTTCCGTTGGTATCATCAATACAACTGCCCACCCCGCCGATTTTAAGGAGCTAAGCGGGTATTAGTCCATACAATATTCCCCCGTCATGCACGCCGACGTCAGTGAGCGTTGCGGATTTGCAACAGATAGGGACTGTTTCAGGCACGTCGCCGCTTAAGGAAAAGCAAGAAAGCCCGGGTACACCAAGGCTACTTGCGGCGTGCGCCGGCTAAACTTTGACTTACCGATTAAGGCTATAGACGCGGGTCCATATCGCCAGCGCGAGCATGACGGTGCGCCCGCAATCGCAATTGCGGCTGGACACGTACCGCTACGACCCCGAGGGCGAACCGGCGAAAAACAGCAGCGTATTGTCGCTCTTGAAAGGCGCGCTGCGTTCGGTCACCGGCTATATCGGACGCGCCAATCGCGAGGGTTACCGGGTCACGACGCCGACGGCGACCATCGTGCAGGACCACAAGAAGCAGGAACGCGCCGAAGAACTGAAGTAACACCAGCAGGCTCCCGCGCGCTGTGTCTGGCGGCATTCCTGAATCGCCGGTGTCAGCGTACGAACCCCGCCACCTCTGCGTTGCCGCTGTGCTTCACTCCAGCCTGACATTGGCGCGTTTTGCCACGTCTTTCCACTTGACGGTCTCGCTGCGGATGAAATCGGCGAACTGCTCGGGCGTGCCGCCGCGCGGCTCGAGTCCCAATTCGATCAGCTTCTCGCGAACGGCGGGAACATTCAGTGCCTTGTTCATCTCCGCATTGAGCTTGATGAGCACGCGTTTCGGCAGGCCAGAGGGCGCGATAAAGCCCGCCCAAGGCGTCACCTCGAAGCCCGCTACGCCAGACTCCGAGACGCTGGGCAGGTCCGGAAATGCTGCTACGCGGTCAAGGCTGGTGACAGCCAGACCGCGCAGGCGCCCGGCCTTTACATGTGGACTGATCGACTGAATATTGTCAAACATCAGATGGATTTGTCCGGCGATGATGTCGGTGATCGCCGCCTGCGCGGTCTTGTACGGAACGTGCACCATCTCGACGCCAGCCATGAGCCCGAACAACGCGCCGCTAAAGTGCATGCTCGACCCCACCGCGCTCGACCCGTACATCAGCTTGCCCGGGTTGCGCTTCGCGTATGCGACGAAATCCGCAACGGATGTGATCGGCAACGCAAGATTGATCGCAAGCATGTTGCGGCTGAGATAGGTGAGTATGAGCGGCTGCAGATCCTGGTCCGGGTTATAGGGCAGATTTGACAGCAGAATGCGATTGGTACCGAGGCTCGTGAAGTTGCCCTGACCGAGCGTGTAGCCGTCGGGAGTGGCACGTGCGATCGCCTCGGTGCCTATGGTGCCGCTCGCACCCGGCCGGTTGTCGACGACGACCTGTTGCCCCATCTGCCGGCTCAATTGCGCGCCGATCAGACGGGAGCCTATGTCGGGTCCCCCGCCCGCGCCGGAGGGAACGATCAGACGAATGGGGCGTTCGGGGTACTCGGCGGCGGCCGTCATTGTCACTGCTGCCCACACGGCAACGGACAGGGTAAATGCACGTCCCGGCCGCTGCGTGCCGGCCGTCAATCGCACGCGTCTATGGAGTAGAAGGGACAACGAAATGCCCTGGAAACCATCCATATCCGCCACCTTTCGCGTAAGGATCACCCGTTTGCGCCGATGTAACGGGGTTCGAGTGCGCGTTATGCGCGCGTCAGCATTCTGCAAAATGCGAAATTACGCCAATTGGAGGGACATCACAACGTGCAGTTCAAAGGCGGATACGGCCTTCAATTGGAAACACGCGGCGACCCATCAAGGTTGGCCGGAAACCGTCCGACTATTCGGCGACGGCCACTTCGCGCGACGCGGACTTTCAACCCGGGTATCATTCAACGGGAGGCCGATTCAGGTTACGCCATCAGTATCCTCAGGCCCGGCTCAAACAATGATTATCATCCAGCCCACCGCCAGCACGCGTTGGAATGACGTGGTAAAGTTTCGGGGCCTGTCAACCAAAGGGGGAGCTCGCAAGTGAAGAGAAAATACGCGCTGTGCTTTGATAAGACCAAGGCTCAATGGGTGCTGAAGCACGACGACACCAACAAAATCGTGCGCACGTTTAAATCGAAGAAAGACGGCGGCCGCGCCGGCATTTTAAGAAAGGCCCTGGGCAAGCTCGGCGGAACGGTCGTGCTGAGAACGAAGACCGGGGTCTTCGACGAGGAGCGGACTTTTCCGGAGTTGCGCGGGTAAACCGGCCGCGTTATTGAATACCCTCCACGACGGCTTGGCGCCGGGCGGGGCGGCCGATATCATTCGCGCCGCGCGCGGACGACTCCTGCAACGTTACGCGGTTTCTCCGCGATGTTTCTTGAGGAGTTCCACGATCCAGATCGGCACCACGACGGCGCCGTCCACTACCCACCAGTGCGGCTGACGCGTTCTGAATTGCTCGACGACATTGCGCATGGTCTTCGCCTGAGAGCAAGTCTCGCACCGGCGCGGCGGGCTATTCAGGATCGCGAGAGCCTCATGGACCGATGTTACCGACTCGATGCAATGACGGCACGATTCCACGGGCATGGATTCCCCCGGCGACTTTGACACGATCTCGGGTTCGATCATCAGTTTCGAGTGCGCTGCGGCCCGGTTACCGCGATTTGTGTGAATGGTTGACACGAATTGAGTTCCGACAATTAGGAGGTACATACTAATCGCGGCACGGTAAGCGACATTGATTTGGATCAATGCCATGGCCATCGGAATAATCCTGGCGGTCTTCCCAGGGTCAAGAACCCGTGGCCAGGTTTCCTAAAATATCCAACGCTCAAAATTTAATGGCCGGATTCAGGCTGTAGACCCCCATGAGGACCGCCTGCGCGAGCACGTGGCCGCGGATTGCGGCGAGCACCCAGTGTTAGAAGTCCACGCGCTCCGGCGGCGCGGTCCCGAGCTCCAACTCACGCGCCGTCACGTCCAGCGCCGCGAGCCGTTTGACCTCGGCGTAAAACGCGGCGAGATCGCCGTTGTAGCGCGCGATCAGTTGCTGAAATTGCGGCACCAGCGCGTTGTAAATCGAGATCGACGCGAGCTTGGCGTTGTTGGGGTCGTCCAGAAAACGGTCGTAGCCGGCAAAACCGCCCCACTCCGCTTCTTCAGCTGCTGGTAATCCTCTTTCAGCGCGGCGTAGATGCCGGCCTTGCGCTCGCGCATCGCGGCGGGCGCGAGTTTCGTGCGATAAAGCGCGCCGAGCTCGCGGCGATGTTTGAGCACCAATGCCGCGAATTGCGCGCGCCGCTGCTGCGAACGCGCGAAGTCGGCGCGCATCTTGTCGTCGCCGTTGCGCGCGATCCAGCGCTGCACGCCCTCGATATTCGACCGCGGCGGCAAACGATTCGTTGAATTCGGTGTCGCCCTTGACGTACACGACCTGGTGGGCGAGCTCGTGAAAAATCAGCCGCGCAAGCTCGTAGTCGGGGTAATTGATGAACGTGTTGAGCACCGGATCGTCGAACCAGCCGAGCGTCGAATACGCGGGCACGCCGCCGACGAACACGTCGAGCCCGCGTTCGCGCAGCTCCTGCGCGAATGTTTCCGCGTTCTCCTGCGCAAAATAACCGCGGTAACCGACGCAGCCGGCGATCAGAAAGCACCATTGCTCCGGCTCGATCGAAAACTCGGCGGCCGCGAACACGTTCCACACCACGAACGGCCGCTGCAAATCCGCGTAACTGCGGTAGCTTTGGTTGTCGGGCAGCTTCAATTCGGTGCTCGCGAAATCGCGGATCGCAGTCACGCGCTCGAGCCGGCTTTTGAGCGCCGGCGGCGTCGCCGGATCGGCCAGCACCTGCGCGATCGGCTGCGCGCTTGTGCAGCAGGCTAAGCTGCCCGTCGATCGATTGCAGGTAGTAACCGAAATTGCCGCAGCCGGCCATGAGCGGCGCGACCAGCGAGCAGCAGCCATGCGAATGTTCGCACGTCAGCCGCCCGCTACGCCGTGCTCGAACCTGCCGTCGCGCAGAAACGCGCCGACTTGGCGCGCAACGCGGCGCGAAAACAGCATGCCCGTGTGCGAGACCGGCAGCTCGATGCGGTCGCAGGCCGCGGCGAGCCGGGTTTCGGCGACCGTCACCGCGCCATCGTTGGGCCGCGGCAGATCGGGCGCGACAACGCGGCCCAGCCCGATGCTGCAGCGTGCCGGCGATGACGCCGATTTCACGCCCCGGAAACTGCGACCGGCTTCGTCGTGGCCAGCCATTCGCCCATGCTGCGGCCGAGCATGCGCGCACCCAGCGCGCTGCGCGCGAGCGCGCGCCCGGCGTGACTGTCGCCGTACGGCGTGCCGAGCAGTACGACGCGCCCCGGCGGCAGCGCAGCGTCGCGTTCGAGCATGCGCAGGATCACGAGCCCGCCGAGACTGTGGCCGACCCAGTGCATGAGTGGACGCGTTCAGCGTGCGCGCGAACTGCGCGAGCCGGTCCGCGTTTTCCGTCAGCGTGAGGCGCACGGACGGGTAGGAATAACACACCGCTTCGAATGCCCATGCGCGCGAGATAGTGGCGCTGCAGCTCCATCAACACGCCGTGCACCCATAAACCGTGGACCAGTACGGTGATCGCGCGCCCGTCCGCCATCAGTCGACCTGCACGCGCGCGTCGGCGAGCCCTTCGAAGTGCCGCGTCACGCGGTTGAGCCTCCATAGATCGTCGCGATATCCGCATCGAGATGGCTGGCGTCGCCCCACGCTTCGATGTGCCACGCGCCGCGCTCGAAGCGAAAGCGATTGAGGCCCGTATTGACGAGATCGAACGTGCGCGGCGCCATCAGCTCGATTGCGTTCGCCGCGCGGTAGGCGACGTCGCACACCAGGCCGTGGGTGACGATGACCACCAGTTCATCGGCATGGCGTTCGGCGATTTCGGTGAGGCACGCGAGCGCGCGGTCGCGAAACGCCTGCGCGCTCTCGCCGCCCGGCACCACGTAATCGGGGTCGCGGCTTTTGAAGCGCGCGTAGGCCTCAGGATAGCGCTCCTGCATTTCCGGCCCGGTGAGTCCCTCGAACACGCCGAAATGCCGTTCGCGCAGGCGCGGCTCGACGTTCAACTCGTGGCCGGTAACTTCAGCGACGCTCTTCGCGGTGTGGTGCGCGCGCCCCGAATCGCTGGTGTAAAGCGCATCGAACGCGATCTCTTTCATGCGCTGCGCAAGCAACTGCGCCTGGCGCACGCCGGTGTCGGAGAGCGGACTGTCGGATTGGCCCTGCATGCGGCGCTCGCGGTTCCACACGGTTTCGCCGTGGCGGATGAGGTATTGAGTCTGTGTCATGCTTAGTGAGGGGTGAATGCGTGAATCGTAAGTGATGAGTCGATGAAGTCGATGACGGTGAAATGGGTTAGGGTGAGCGGATCACGATTACGCCATTCACTCATTTACCACTCACGACCTCACTGCCGGCAACGCCGCATTCTACCAACAACGCGCTATACTCGACCGCAACACGCTCAGTCATGCCGCTGCCCCCTGACACGCTCGTATTCGCCGCGCTGGTCGTCGCCGGCGCATTCGTTATCTTCGGCGTAACGGGATTCGGCTCGACCATCATCGCGGTGCCGCTGCTCGCGCACGTGCTGCCGCTCAAGTTCGTGATTCCGATGTTCGTGCTGCTCGATTTCGCCGCCGCGTTGCGCACGGGGTTCAAGTTTCACTCGACCATCGCGGTGCGCGAATTCAAGTGGCTGGTGCCGTGCATGTTCGCGGGCATCGCGGTCGGCGTGTTCCTGCTCGTCAGTCTGCCCGGCGAGGCCATACTGCTGGCGCTCGGCGTGTTTGTGTTCGGTTACGGCGCCTACGCCGCGAGCGGGCGCGAGCCGACGTTCAGGCTCGGCCGCCTGTGGGCGCTGCCGGTCGGCGCGATCGGCGGCATGATTTCGGCGCTGTTCGGCGCGGCGGGCCCCCTGTACGTGATCTACCTCGGCGCCCGCGGGCTCGATCCCGGCGAGACGCGCGCGACGATGGCGGTGGTTTTCATCATCACGACCGGCACGCGCATCGTATTGTTCGCGCTCGCCGGATTGTTCGCGCAGGACGGCGTGCTTGACGTCGGCCGCCGTGTTCGCGGTCCCGATGCTGGCCGGACTGTGGATAGGTCATCACATGCACGTGAATCTTACGCGCCGGCGCCTCTTTCAGGTGATAGGCGCGCTCTTGATCCTGAGCGGCGGATCGCTCATCGTGCGCGCGCTCGCCTGAGCGCAGGCCGTTTCCCGTCCCGTCAATTTTTCAGCGCCGTCATTCCGCCGAAAACCGGAATCCAGGGATACGAAATCGCCTGGACGCCGGCCTGCGCCTGCGTGACGAGTTGAATTTCGACAAAACATGACAACGGCCGCCCGGCTTTTCAACCGGACGGCCGCGTCGAAATGCCGCCGCGCCTACTTCTTCTTGCCTTCGGGGTGCGCTGCCTTCATATCCTTGTGCAGTTGCTGCTTGTCCTTGTGCATCTGTTTCTCGTCTTTTTTCATTTCGGCGCGGTCGGCCTTCAACTTCTCGCGGTCGGCCTTCATCGCGTCCTTATTGCCTTTATCGGCTTTCAGCTTGGCTTGATCGGCCTTGACCGCACCCTTGTCCTCTTTCACTTCCTTGCGGTCGGCCTTGAGCTTTTCACGGTCGGCCTTGACCGCATCCTTGGCCGGGGACGGGGCCGGGGTCTGCGCCAAGGCCGGCAGCGCGAACACGCCGGCGATCACCGCGGCAACGATACTGTGGCTCATTTTCATCGCTTTCTCCTGTGGGTGGCAGCGGAATGTTCCGCCTGAGCCCCTTAACGTTCGAGCACACCGCGAGTTGACCCGGCGTACAGCGCTAACCGCGGGCAATGAATTCGCCGATGCGCTTCACGCCCTCGGCCAGCACCGGTATCGAATTGGTATAGGCGAAGCGCACGTGGCGATGCGCCGTCATGCGCGCCGAAATCGACGCCCGGCGTGATCGCAACACCGGCGATGTTCGAGCAGGTCGCGCGCGAAACGCGAAGCTGTCCGCGGTCAACGCGCTGCAGTCGGCGTAAATGTAGAACGCGCCGGGCGGCACGACCGGAATGCGAAAACCGAGTTCGCGCAAAGCGGGCACCAGAAAATCGCGGCGCGCCTTGAATTCATCGCGGCGTGCTTCGAGGATCGCGAGCGTTGCCGGCTCGAACGCGGCGAGCGCCGCATGTTGCGCCGCGGTCGGCGCCGACAGGTAAATATTCTGCGAGAGCTTGTCGAATTCGCTCACGTAACCGTCGCGGCACCACCATCCAGCCCAGGCGCCAGCCCGTCATGTTGAAATACTTCGAGAAACTGTTGATGACGAACACGTCGTCGCTGTGCTTTAACGCGGTGGTGTAGTCGCCGTCGTACACCAGGCCGTGGTAGATCTCGTCGACGATCAGCGCGCCGCCGCGCTCGCGCGTGATCTCTGCGATCGCGCGCAGCGACTCCTGCGGCATCAGCGTGCCGGTCGGGTTCGACGGTGAAGCGACCATCACCGCGCGGGTCCGCGGGCGTCCAGTGGCGCGCGACCATTTCCGGCAGCAGTTGATACGCGCTTTCCGCGCCGACCGGCACCTCGGCCGGCACGCCGCCCATCATGCGCACGAAATTGCGGTTGCACGGATAGCCGGGGTCGGCCATCAGCACTTCGTCGCCGGGATCGATCGAGCACGCCGATCGCGAGCAGGAGCGCGCCCGACGCGCCGGAAGTGATGATGATGCGCGACGCGGGCACTTCGACGCCGTAGCGCTCGCGATAAAAGCGCGAAATCGCCGCGCGCAGTTCGGGAATGCCGAGCGCCGGCGTATAGAAGAGCTTGCCGCTCTCGATCGCGCGCATGCCGGCGTCGCAGATCGGTTGGGCCGTCGGAAAATCCGGCTCGCCGATTTCCATGTGCACGATGGTGCGGCCCGCGGCTTCGAGCTCGCGGGCGCGCGCGAGCAGCTCCATCACGTGAAACGGCGCGATTTCCGGCTACGCGCCGCGCGAGCGGCGGGTTCGTTTTCTTCACCGCCAAGACGCAGAGAAAAACATCAATGCCTCACCGCCAAGGACGCGAAGATAAAGGCAAGACCATCAGGGACGCGCCGCGGACCGCCTAGCGCGCAACGTGCACCGCGCCTTTCAGCATTTCGAGCGCGGCGCGGACGATCGCCTCCTGGCCTTCGTTGGTGAGTATCGTGAAAATCACCGACAAGTCGCCGATCTTGAGCATGCCGCGGTGCATGAACTTGAACTCCCCCGGCCCGGGCGCCGCGTCAGTCGCGAAAAAATAGTAGCCGGGACCGGCGGCACCGGCGAACTCGCTCAACTTGATGTCCTGCTCGACCGCAAACGGGCGTATCGCCTCGGCCATTCTCCCGACGTCAACGCGCAATTCGTCCTTCGTCGCTGCGGGCTTCGCCGCCTGCCATGCGGGAGTTATCGAAACGATGAAGGGTGGTCCCGCGCCCTGCCGAAAACTGATGAGGGGCGGCTGTGAATTCTGGTCAATCTGGTCGGTCCAGCCGGGAGGCACGCTCAACTGGAAAAAACCGTGCTCGGCAAGCGCATAACGCTTTTCGACGCCGGCCGCCGGAGCTGAATCCGGCAGCGTCAGCACGGCCAGAACAACGGCGTAAAGCCACGTCGCCCGCACCCCGTATCTTAACCGTTGCACCTGATGCATGGCCGTCCCGTCAATTTGATTGTCACGACAATCGGTGTCAGTTGATAAGCTCGTATTCGAAACCGGCGCTCACCCACGCCTCAAGCCCGCCTTCGAGCGGACGCACGCGCGCGTAGCCCCGGTCCATCAGCATGCGGGCGACACGCGCCGCGCTGGCTTCGTTCGGTCACGTACAGTAAAGAATGATATCGCGATCCGGCGGCAGTGCGGCGACATGCGCATCGAGGTTTTCAATATCGACGGCGATCGCGCCCGGCACGCGCCGCGGATCGATCTCGCGCGCCGACGCGCTGCGCACATCCACCACCACGGGCACCTGCCCGTCTTCCATCATGCGGTAAAGATCCGCCACTGAAACGCGCGCCATCCGCAATGCCTTGAAAAAGCGCCGGCGCTCCCACCACTTGACGGCGACGAAGAGGGCGAGAGCGGTCACGATCAGCACCAGCGCATACTCGCCCATTTGCGTCAGTTTCGCGAGCGCCCAATCGATCTGGCGGTACAACACCATGCCCGTGCCGGCGGCGAGTCCCGCCCACAACGCCGCACTGATCGCGCTGTAACCGAGAAAAGGGCCCAGGGCGACGCGCAACGCGCCGGCGAGCGGCGGCGCCACGGTGTTGAAGCCCGGGATGAACTTGGCGAAGATGAGCGATGGCGCGCCCCAGCGCGTGAAGCGGTTTTCGGTTTGCCGCACGCATGAATCGGGCGAAATGGATATGCGGCACAGAAGTTGCAGCACGCGCAAGCCGTAGACGCGCCCCGCCGCGTACCAGATAAGATCGCCGAGCAGCGAAGCCGCCACCGCCACCAGCACGATCATCGGCAGCGAGGTGCCCCCGCCCATGACGAGCGCGCCGGCCACGAGCAGCGTCGGCGCCGCCGGCACCGGCAACCCGGCCTGCACCAGGAATACGTTGACGAACACCAGGAGGAGTCCGTGCTGCATGAGCAGCGCGCTCAGTTGATCGATCATGCGGCATTGCCCCGTTGCGCGAGTAACGACATGGGAACCGTCAGTCCTTGATCGACTCCACCTGGATGCGCAGCGTCACCTCGTCGCCGAGCGCCGGCAGATATTTCGTCATGCCGTAATCCGAGCGCTTGAGCGTGCCGGTGACCTCCGCGCCGCAATCCTCTTTCTTGTAAAAAGGGTGGGGTGCGCAGACGAGGCGCGAAATCGTCAGCGTCAACGGCTTAGTCACTCCCAGCAACGTCAACTCGCCCTCGGCGCTCGCCGGCGCATCGCCGCTGAATTTTATCGCTTTCGATCGGTACACCATGGACGGGAATTTCTCGACGTTGAAAAAATCCGGCGAGCGCAGGTGCTCTTCCAGTTTCGGGTCGCCGGTGCCGATCGACGCCGTCTGCACCACGATGTCGATGCTGCCCGTCCTGGCACCGCGGTCGAGCACGAGCTTGCCGGCAGTCCGGTTGAATTGCCCGTGGTGCGTCGAAAAGCCGAAATGATTGATCTCGAAGCGCGGAAACGTGTGGCTGGAATCGAGCGTATAGGTATCCGCGGCGAACGCGATGCCGCCCATGCCCAGCGCTCCCCACGCTGCAGCCATCACATAGTGCGTAACCTGCATCCATTTTTTTGTCATGTGTCACCGCCTTTCCATCAATTACGCCAGATCGAACAGCAGAATTTCCGCGGCATGGCCCTTTTCGACAACCACCGCCGCCTCCCCGCTCACTTTCAGCGCATCACCGGCGGTGAGCGCGTTTCCGTTGACTGTAACATTACCACGTGCGACGTGAACATAGGCGTTGCGCCCGGCTGCGAGCGGATGGCTCACGCGCTCATCCGCGTCCACGAGCGCCGCGTACACCGACGCGTCCTGATGGATGAGCACCGAGCCCTCGCGCGCATCACCCGATGCGATCAGCCGCAGGCGCCCGCGCTTGCTCGCCGCGTCGAAATGCTTTTCTTCATACCCCGGCGCGATGCCCGTAACGCTCGGCAGGATCCAGATCTGCAGGAGGTGCACGAGTTCGTCTGACGACGGGTTGAATTCGCTGTGCCGGACACCGGTGCCGGCGCTCATGCGCTGCACGTCGCCGGGACGGATGATGGACCCGTTGCCCATGCTGTCCTTGTGCTCCAGCGCGCCTTCGAGAATATAGGTGATGATCTCCATGTCGCGATGGCCGTGCGTGCCGAAGCCCTGGCCCGGCTGCACCACGTCCTCGTTGATCACGCGCAGGCTCGCAAAGCCCATGTGCTGCGGGTCGTGATAATCGGCGAATGAAAAGCTGTGATGGCTGTCGAGCCAGCCGTGGTTGGCGTGGCCGCGTTCGCCGGCTTTGCGCAATGTGATCATAGGGTTCTCCAGTTCATCGGTTCAGGTACATGAATTTCCCGCTTAGTGCGCAACGTGCTCGCGCGGCACCGCGGCGAGCGCAAGGCGGCGCCCGCGCCTCAACACCACCAGCTCGATCGTCTTGTTCAGGCGCTCGTCCGACAGCAGCCGGTGCAGATCGTCGAACCCCGCCACCGGTTGCCCGTCGAGCGCGATGATGGCATCGCCGCTTTCAACACCCGCCTGCGCGGCGGCGCCGCCGGGTTCGACGGCAATCACCCGCAACGCGCCGGCCGCCGTCAGCTCGAAGTGGCGCACGATGCGCCGCGGAAGCGGCACGTTCTGCCCGGAAATGCCGAGTTGCGCGCGCCGCACGCGGCCGTGGCGCAAGAGCTGCGTGAGGGTGATCTTGCCGGTGTCGATCGCGGTCGCGAAGCAGATGCCCTGCGCGCCGCCGATGATCGCGGTGTTGACCCCGATCACTTCGCCGCGCGAATTGACGAGCGGCCCGCCGGAGTTGCCCGGATTGAGCGCCGCATCGGTCTGGATCACGTCGTCCATGAGCCGGCCGGTGGTCGAACGCAGCGAGCGCCCGAGCGCCGACACGACGCCGGCGGTGACCGTGCACTGGAAACCGTACGGGTTGCCGATCGCGACCACCAACTGGCCGACGCGAATACGGTGCGAGTCGCCGAGCCTGACGGCGGCGAGCCGCGCCGCGTCGATGCGCACGACGGCGAGATCGGTATCGGGGTCGTCACCAATCAGGCCGGCGTCGAATGCGCGGCCGTCCGGCAGCGTGACTGCGATCGCCGTAGCACCGCTCACGACGTGGCTGTTGGTTACGATCAGTCCGTCGGGCGTGAACACGAATCCCGAACCGCTGCCTTGCACCTCGCGCCCGCCCGCGTGCGCGAGCTTGCGCCTGACCTCGATGAACGCAACCGCGGGACCGACTTCATCGGCGGCGCCCGCCACCGCGCGCGAATACGCATCGAGTAATTCATCCTCGTCCCTGTCGCCAACAGGGTTATGCGCCGTCGCGCGCCGCACGCTCGCGTCGAGCACCGGCAGCCATTCGGGATAAGGCGTAGTCATCGGGCAAAGATGAGGTCGATGCGCGTGAAATCAAGCCGCGTTCATTCGGCGCGCGCGCCCGAGGCCTTGACGACCCGCGCCCACTTCGCGGTCTCAGCACGTATGAATTCGCCGAACGCGGCGGGCGTGCTCACGGTCACCTCGAAATCGCTCGCGGCGAGCTTTTCACGGTGGCCGCGCTCCTGAAGTATTTTCGTGATTTCCGCGTTCAGCTTCGTCACGATATCGCGCGGCGTGCGCGCCGGCGCAACCACACCATACCAAACGCTCGCTTCGTAGCCCGGCACGCCGGATTCAGCAACCGTCGGCAATTCAGGCAGTGCGGCGATGCGTTTCGCGCTGGTGACCGCGAGCCCTTTCAATTTGCCTGCCTTAAGCAGCGCCACCGAACCCGGCGTCGAGGCGAAACTCACCTGGATCTGGCCCGCGATCACGTCGGTCGTCGCCTGCGCCGCGCCCTTGTACGGCACCAGCGTCATCTTGACGCCCGCCATGTAAGCGAAAAGCTCGGTGGCGAGATGCGAAGCGTTGCCCTGCACCGAGCCATAGTTCAACTGGCCGGGCTTCGCTTTCGCGAGCGCGATGAGTTCCTTCAGGTTGGCGGCCGGCACCGCGGGGTGCGCCACGATCACGAACGGCGCCGACGCGGCGAGTATGATCGGCGCGAAATCGCGCAGCGGATCGAACCCTATCGTTTTATAGAGGCTTGCGTTGATCGCGAGCGGACCGGACGTGCCCATGAAAAGCGTATAACCGTCAGCCGGCGACTTCGCCGCCATTTCCGCGCCGATGTTGCCGCCGGCGCCCGGCCGGTTGTCGACGACGATAGGCTGGCCGAGATTCACCGCGAGCGGTTGCGCGATCAAACGCGCAAGGATGTCGGTCGGCCCGCCCGCGGGGAGTGCCACGATCAGGCGGATCGGTTTCGCCGGATACACGTCTCGCCGCCTGCGCCCACGCGCCCGGCGCGCACGCGGCGCCGGTCACGACGATCGCCGTCCAGCCGCAGAAACGCACCCTGTCGATATTTCATCACGCCCCACCCCTCCGTCATGCCAATTCGAAAATTACGATTTCGTGATCGTCCAGCCGCGGCACCGTCACGCACGCCCACGCGCCGTCTTGTGCGAACCGCGATCGCGTTTTCGGTCGATGCCACGCGCGCTGCGCGCACGCGCTCGCCTGCCGCGAGTTTTACGCGCACCGCAATGTCCGGCACGGGCACTATCGTGCGCCCCGCGTGCCGCCAGCCGGTATTCAGCTGTTTGCCCACCGGAAAATTGATGAGATGCACGAGCTTGCGGCGCGGCTGCACGCGCAGCGAGATGTCCACGAATTCCGGCGCGTCGACTTCGAGAGTCGTGCGCGCCACCCAACGCGTGGCGCACCGCGTTCGCGAGCACCCGCCCCAGATCGGGAAAGCCGTAGCGATAGAAGAGCGCGTCCATCGCATTGGCGAAGTACACCGGTGCGGCCCTTGCCGTACAGCGCCGTGCACCGCGACCGGAACTTCGGTGGTGGCGCGAATGGCGCTGTATTCCGGAATGCTGATGGTGGCGCCCGAATGCGCGATCACCGGCGGAATCAACGTGAGCGGCACCACGCGGTCCGCCGCCGCCTCGACTTCAATGAGCGCGCCTTCGTTTGGAATGAGATCGGTGTCGACTATGCCCGCGACGAGCGGATCGGCGGCGTGCTCGATGCGCGCATAGGAGGACTTGAGGTCCGTGCGCCGTCCGCGCACCGTCACGCCGAAAAGTTTCGCGAACGCCGGTTCCGCGCGCGCCACGCCCTCGCGCGTGCGCGTGCCGGTCTCGAAGGTGGCGACCAGCGCGCCGCCCGCCGCGACGAATTCCTCGATCGCCGCCGCGCCCGCGTCATCGACGCACGCCATGTTCGGCAGCACGAGCACGCGGTAGCGCTGCAATCGCGCGGCATCGATGAATTTGTCGGAAATGACGTCGAACGGAACATGCGCTTCGAGCAGCGCGCAGTAATAGCCGCGCACCGCGTCGAGATACGCGCCGTGCGGATCGTCTCCGGCGTAGTTGTCCTGCGTATGGCGCGAATACACGAGTGCGACCCGCGCACCCGATTCGGCACCGTCGAAATACGGCTCCCAGCGCTTCAACCGCGCGAACACTTCGCGCATCGGTGCCAGGCCGCGGCGGTCGAAGAGCTCCGAATAGCCGCCGTTGATGTGCAGCCAGCTGTTCACGCCGTTGGCGAACTGCTGCGCGATCCACGCGCGGTTCTCGGCTTCCGGCGTCGCGTAGAGCCGCCACCACGGATAGAAATAGCTCACCGTCATCCAGCGCTGCTGGCCGGGCGCGACCGACGACAGGTATTTCGCCTGCAAGCCCGGCCACCACGGTGCCGTGTTGCGGCGCTGGCATTCGAACGTCGGCACGTGCTGATGGTCCAGCCAGTAATCGATGTCCCAGCCGCCGGGGCGTATGGTTTCGAGCGATTCCATCAATTGCACGGCGGCGATGAAAATGGCGGCGGGCTTGGCGCGCTGAATCACGCCGTGCATATGCGCGACCCACGCCGCGATGCGGCGATAGCGCCATTCGTTGAACGCGAGCCACACCGGGTCGCCCCAGTCCTCGGCGAGCGGCAGATCAAACCCGCTGTCCGTCTTGAACAGCGACTTGCAGGTGTCGCAGAAACAGCCGTCGGTGTCCCACGCCGCGAATTTGCCCTGGTTGTTCCAGATGCCGTCGACATCAAAGCGCGTCAGCATTTCGCGCACCACTTCCGCCATGCGGCTCGCGGTAGTAGCCCGCGTTGGGACAGGTCACGAAAAAATTGTTGACCGGGTAATACGCACCATTGCGGTCGCGCGCAAACCAGTCCGGGTGTTTTGCCGCCAGCGCCTGCGGCGCGCAGCTCGGATCGATGCGCGCAAGCACATGCAGCCCCTTGGCATGCGCGCGCGGCACGAGTTCGGCCAGGAGGTCGCGGCCGTTGAGTCCCGCGCTCTTGGGATGACCCGCTATGTCGGTCTGGTAGAACGCGACGATGCCGCCGCCGTTGATGCAAAACGCCGTCGCCGAAAAACCCTCGACTTCCGCGATCAACTCGTCCGGATCGATGCGCGCCTCGTCGCCCTCGCGCAAATTGATCAGAGCACGCGGTTGGGGCGCTGCCACCATGCTCGTTGTTGCGGCGCCTGCACGCTGGGTGGTTCCCGAATGTCAGCGCGGGGACGCCGGGGATGGCGCAGCAACCGGCGGGGCGGATGCGCCTTCAGCGATCTGCCAGCCGCCGCCCAGCGCCTTGTAAAGCTGCACCAGCGACGTCAGCGTATTGCGGTACACCGCCACGCGCAGCAATTCGGCGGTGAACAAGTGCGCTGTCCGCGTCGATCACCTCGAAATACGAGGAGTAGCCGACGTCGTAGCGTTTCAGCACCTGCTCGTGCGCGTCGCGCAGCGCCGCGATCTGCTCGTCCTGCGCGCGCAGCGATTCGCTGTAACCCTGCCGCGCGACCAGCGCGTCCGACACTTCGCGGAACGCCTGCGCCACGGTCTGCTGGTACTGCAATATCGCCTGCTTCTCGCGCGCGGTATAAATATCGACCTGGTACACGTTGCGATTGACGTCGATGATCGGTTGCAGGAGGCTCAAGACCGAACGACCAGATGTTGGCCGGGACCGCTGAACAGATCCGAGAGCGCCGCGCTCTGCGAACCCAGGTATCCGGTCAGCGAGATGGTCGGAAACAGCGATGCCTTGATCGCCTTCAGCCGCGCATTCGCGCCGATCAGGATATTTTCCGACTGGCGCAGTCCGGCCGCCGCTCAAGGAGTGCCGCCGGCAAGCCGGTCGGCACCTCGGGCGGCGCCGGAAAGAAATTCTGCGTCCGTGCCGCTTCGCGCACGATCGGCGCGGGGTTTTCGCCGAGCAGTATCTGCAGCAGGTTTTCGGCCTGCGCGATCTGGCTCTTCAACTCGGGAAGCGACGGCGCGCGCCGTCGCGAGGCTCGCCTCTGCGCGATTGACGTCGAGCCCCGACACCACGCCGCGCTTGAACTGCGCGCGCGTGAGATCGAGAAACTTCTCGCGCGCCGCCACCGTGCGCTCGGTTACGAACAGCTATTGATCGAGCGCGCGCAGGTCGAACCAAGCTGGAAGCCACGCTGGCGACGACCGAGACCCGCGTCGCGTCGCGCGCAAATTCGGACGCCAGAAGATCGGCGCGCGCCGCCGCGTTGAGATTGGCGATGCGCCGCCACAGATCGATTTCGTAGGACACGTCGATCTCGGCGTTGTAGGTCGAGCGCACGGGCGCCGCGCTCGACGGCAGCGGATTGGGCCCGACGGTCGTAATGCGCGAGCGCGTCGCGTAACCGCCCGCCGACTATCGTGCGGTATCGAGCCCAAGGCCGCTGATGCCGACGAACGCGCGAAACTCTTCGACGCGCGACGATCGCGATCCTGACATCGTAGTTCTGCGCGAGCGCGGTCTTGATCAGCTTGTCCAGCACCGGGTCGCGATAAAGCTCCCACCACGCGAGATCGGCGAGCGATTTGCCGTCGAGCGGCGCGGCCTGCCCGCGAAACTCCGCGGGTGTCTTCACCTCGGGCCGCTTGTAGTTCGGGACCGAGCGCGCACGCCGCGAGCGAGCGACGCGAGCGCCACAATCAGCAGTCGTTTCATGCGCCGCCCCCCGGGCGTCGCGGCTCATCATCCCGCGCGAATGGCCACCTGCGTTCGCTGATGCGCTGGATCACGACAAAAAACACCGGAATCACGAAGATGCCGATCATGGTCGCCGCCAACATGCCGAACACCACCGTGGTGCCGAGCGACTGGCGCGCGCCGGCGCCGGCGCCGGTCGCGATCGCCAGCGGCACGGTGCCGAGGATGAACGCGAACGAGGTCATCAGGATCGGCCGCAGGCGCAGCCGCGCGCCGGCAAGCGCGCCGTCGACGATGGATTCGCCGCGCTCGTGCGCGAGCTTCGCGAACTCGACGATCAGGATCGCGTTCTTCGCCGCCAGCCCGATCAGCATGATGAGCCCGATCTGCGCGTACACGTTGTTGGCGAATTCGCGCAGCGATGAGTCCCGAAAAAGCGCCGAACACGCCGAACGGAATGACCAGCAGGATCGCGACCGGCATCGCCCACGACTCGTACAGCGCGGCGAGCACGAGGAACACGAAGAGCAGCGACAGCGCGAAGATGTAGCCGGTCTGGCCGCCGGTCTTCTTTTCCTGGAACGTGGCGCCGGTCCATTCGTAGCTGTAACCCGCGGGCAGCGTCTTGGCGAGTTCCTCCATGGCCTGCGCGGCCTGGCCCGAACTGTAGCCCGGTGCCGCGGCGCCGTTGATGCTCGCCGAGCGGTAGATGTTGTAGCGCTGGAAGTACTCGGGCCCGTTGATCGGCCGCGGTTTCAACACGGTGCAAAGCGGCACCATGTCGCCGCTGCCGCTCCTCACGTAATAGCGCCTTACGTCTTCCGGATAGGCGCGCGCGTAACCCTCCGCCTGCGCCTGCACGCGGAACGTGCGGCCATAGAGATTGAAGTCGTTGACGTAGTAGCCGCCGAGGAAGGTCTGCAGCGCGAAGAACACGTCGGACAGGCTGATGCCGTAGGTCTTGACCTTGTCGCGGTCGACCTCGTACTCGATCTGCGGCACGCGGTCGTCGAAATTCGCGAACACGAAACCCAGTTCGGGCCGCTTGCGCGCCTCGCCGAGAAAGCCCTGCAGCACGCGCGAGAATTCCGCGAGGTCGCCGCCGCCGCGGCTTTGCAGAATGAATTCGAAGCCGCCGGTGGTGCCGAGGCCGCGGATCGGCGGCGGATTCAACACCAGGATGTTGGCATCCTTGATTTCGCTGTTAAGCCGCTGCGTCAGCGCGCGCAGAATCGCGCCGGCCGATTCGGCGGCGGCGTGCCGCTCGTCCCACGGCTTCATGCGGATAAACGCCGTCGCGTTGTAGGACGTCGACAGCCCGGTCAGGAGATTGAATCCCGAGATCGAGGCAACACCGCCGATGCCGGGCTGTTCGTTGATGATTTTCGTCAGCTTGTCGACCACCGCATTGGTGCGTTCGAGCGACGCGCCGGCGGGCAACTGCATGACGGCGAACATATAGCCCTGGTCCTCGTCCGGCACCAGGCCCGTCGGCCGCGTCGTCAGCATCCCGTAGAGGACGCCGAGCATCACGGCGAAGGTCAGCGCGACCAGGACGGCGCGCCGGATCAGCACCGCCACCGACGCCGATGTAGCCGCGCGTAAACGCCGCGAACATGCGGTTGAACCCGTCGAAGAAACGGCCCAGCAGCCCCGCGGGCTTGCCGTGCGCCGCGGGATGCAGCAACAACGCGCACAACGCCGGCGTCAGCGTCAGCGCGACGACCGCCGACAGTATCACCGAGGTCGCGAGCGTCAGCGCGAACTGCTTGTACAGCTGCCCGGTCAGGCCGCCGAGAAAGCCGACCGGAATAAACACCGCCGACAGCACCAGCGCGATGGCGACCACCGGTCCGCCGACGTCGGCGAGCGCCGCCTTGGTCGCTTCCGACGCCGACAGATTTTCCGAGTCGAGCTTGTGCTGCACGGCCTCGACCACCACGATCGCGTCGTCGACCACGATGCCGATGGCGAGCACCAGGCCGAACAGCGTCAGCGTGTTGATGGTGAAACCGAGCGCGGTGAATATGGCGAACGTGCCGAGCAGCGACACCGGCACCGCCAGCATCGGGATCAGCGTCGCGCGCCAGCTTTGCAGGAACACGAACACCACGATCAGCGACCAGCACGATCGCCGCGAACAAGCGTCTTCATCACTTCCTTCATCGATTCGGTGACGAACGGCGTGGTGGTGTACGGGACCGAATAGACCATGCCGGGCGGAAACGACTTGCGCGAGCGTCTCCATGGTGCTGTTGACGCCCTTGGCAACGTCGAGCGCGTTGGCGTCGGGTTGCAGGAAAATCGCGACGAATACGCCGGGCAGATCTCTTTCCTGCACGTTGATCGAATAGTCCGCTCCCCCCAACTCGATGCGCGCGATATCCTTCAGGCGCACGATCTGGCCGTTGGGCGCAGCACTCACTACGATGTTTTCGTATTGCGTCACATCGACGAGCCGGCCCTGCACCGTCACCGAATACTGCATCTGCAGTCCCGCGGGCGACGGGCGGCACGCCGATGCGCCCGGCGGGCGCGACGACGTTCTGCTCCTGCACCACGCGCGCCACATCGCCCGCGGTCACGCCGAGGCGCGCCATCTTGTCGGGATCGAGCCAGATGCGCATGCTGTAATCGCGCGCGCCGAATAGACGCACGAAGCCGACCCCGGGTATGCGCGCCATCGCGTCCTGGATGTTCAGCAGCGCGTAATTGCTGAGGAATGTCGAGTCGTAGCGCTGGTCGGGCGAAGTGAGCGCGATCACGCTCAGAAAATCCGTCGACTGCTTGCGTATCTGTATGCCCTGCCGGATCACGTCGGGCGGCAGCACGCTTTGCGCGACCGCCACGCGGTTCTGCACGTCCACCGCCGCCAGGTCCTGGTTGGTGCCGACATCGAAGGTGACGGTCAGCGTGTAGGTGCCGTCGTTGGCGCTCTTCGAGTCCATGTAGATCATGTTCTTCGAGCCGTTGACCTGCTGCTCGATGGGCGCGGCGATCGACTGCGCCACTACCGTGGCATTCGCGCCCGGGAAACGCGGTCGACACCAGCACCTGCGGCGGCACGATCTGCCGGATACTGCGTGATCGGCAGCCCGAGCACGGCTACGCCGCCCGCGAGCGAGATGATCAGCGAAATGACCGACGAGAAAACCGGGCGGTCGATGAAGAAATTAAACATGCCTATTTCGCGCCCTTATCGGCTGCAGGCGCGGGACCTTTCGCGTCATACGCCGCGTCATTTTTCGCGTCACTTTTTTTCGCGGCATCGCCCTTGGCGTCGCCCGCTTTTTTCGCATCGCCTTTCGCGTCATTTGCCGCGACGCCAATTTTCACCGGCGCGCCCGGCCGCACTTTTTGCGTGCCTTCGACTATCACCAGTGTCGCCCGCCGCAATGCCGCTCTCGACCACCCAGTCGTTGCCAAGCCGCATGTTCGCGGTGATTTCGCGGTACGCGGCCTTGCCTTCGGCATCGACGACGTAAACCGAGCGCTTGCCCTGCAGTTCCTGCACCGCCTGCTGCGGGATGCGGATCGCGTTCAAATCCTGCAGCGACGGAAAAATCACGCGCACGAGTTGCCCCGCGCGCAGCAGCCGGTCGGGATTGGGCACCTTCACGCGCACCTGCAGCGTGCCGCTTTTCGCGTCCACCGCCGCATCGACGAAATTCAGTTTGCCGCTCGACTTGTACTCGCTGCCGTCGGCGAGCCGCAGGCGGAACGGCGGCAACCGGGTGTTGTCCTCGCCGGGATTCCTTTTCAACTGGCGCTGCAGTTCCAGGAGCTTCTGCTCGCTGAACGTGAAGTTGACGTAGATCGGATCGACCGAATACAGCGTCGTCAGCAAGGTCGTGGACGCATTGACGAGACCGCCCGGCTTGACCAGCGCCTTGCTGATCACGCCGTCGCGCGGCGCGTGTATCGTCGCATAGTCGAGATTGAGTTCCGCCGTTTTGACCTGCGCCCGGGTCGCATCGACATTGGCCGCGTCGGTCGCTTCGCGCGCGATCGCGGTGTCCAGGTCCTGCTGGCTGATCGCCTTGTCGGCCAAGAGCGGCCGGATGCGCTCGAGGTTCTGCTTCGAATTCAAATGCGCCGCCTGGGTTTGCGCGAGTGCCGCTTTCGCCTGCGCCAGCGCCGCGATGTACGGCTGCGGGTCGATCACGAACAGGAGATCGCCGCGCTTGACGCGCGCGCCGTCCTCGAACCCCTGGCGATCCAATATGCCGCTGATGCGCGCGCGGATTTCGACCGTGTCCACCGCCTCGGTTTGCCCGACGTATTCCTCCAGCACCTGGATCGGCTGGCGCACCGCCTTCATCACGCTGACTTCCGGCGGCGGCGGCGCCTGGTTGGGCCCTTTGCCGTTGCACCCGGCCAGCGCCAGCACGGCAACCGCGATCACGCTTAGCGCCGGCACGCTGCCGCGCCGGTTGATACGATCAGACAATGCACTCACAGAATCTCTCCCTGGCGAATTGCGGCGTTGCCATAGCGGCCGACCCAAAAAAAGCCGTTATTGTGACAGAAGGGCGGGAATGCCACATCCCGCGGCTCGATTGGCCGGGGCAATACGTCAGCCGGCGAGCACGCGCGCGAACATGTCGCGGTCGACGTTACCGCCGGACAACACCACGGCGATGCGGCGCCCGCGATTGCGCGCGCTTTCCTGTAGAGCACCCGCGAGCGGCGCGGCACCAGCGCCTTCCGCGGTACTGTGAGTCGCGCTGAAATACAGGCGCATCGCGGCGGCCACCTCGTCGTCCGTCACTTCCAGCATGCGCGCGGCACCCCGCCACATGATTTCGAGTGCGGCTTCATCCGGCACCCGGCACGCCATGCCGTCGGCAAGCTCGGTCGTGACCGCGTGTTCAACCGGCTTGCGCGCCTCGAACGACAGCTTGTACGCCGGTGCGTGCGCCGACACCACGCCGACGATTTCGGTTTTCAGTCGCAGCGCGTCGCGCGCGGCGATCATGCCGCAGATGCCGGAACCCTGACCGATCGGCACGTAGACCGTCGCCACATCGGGCACGGCATTGAGCAGTTCCAGCGCGTAAGTCGCGACCCCGCGCACGAGATGCGGATGAAACGCCGGTATCATGTGCAGGTGACGCTCGAGCGCAATGCGCGCGGCGTGTTCGCGCGATTCCTGAAAATCAGCGCCGTGCTCGATGAGTTCCACGCCCAGGGCGCGCATCGCCGCGTTTTTCTCGAGGCTGTTGCCGACCGGGACCACGATGGTCGCGGCAATGCTGTTTTTGCGGGCGGCGTAACCGACCGACTGCCCGTGATTGCCGCGCGTCGCGCTGATCACCCCCGCGGGACGCGCGCCGCGTGCGATGAGTTCATCGAAGTAAATGAGTCCGCCGCGCACCTTGAAGGCGCCGGTCGGCGTGAAGTTTTCATGTTTGACCCACACTTCGGCGCCAAGCTCGGCGCCGAGCAAAGGCCACGCGAATTGCGGCGTCGGCGCGAGCGTCCGGTAGACGACTCCGGCCGCGCGATCGAGTTCGTCGCGCGTAAATTGAAATTCGCTCATGCCGCGTTCACATTCACGACCAGCCGGCCGCGCACCTTGCCGGCGATGAGGTCCGCAGCGGCCGGCGCCGCTGCGCCCAGCGAAATCTCGCGCGTCATCGCATCGAGCTTCTTGGGCTCCAAGTCGCGCGCAAGCCGCGACCACGCCTGCTCGCGCAACGCGCGCGGCGCCATCACGCTGTCGATGCCCGCGAGCGTCACGCCGCGCAGTATGAAGGGGACGACCGACGACGGAAAATCCAGGCCCCCGGCGAGGCCGCACGCGGCAACGGTGCCGCGATAGCGCATGGCCGCACATACGTTCGCAAGCGTGTGACTGCCGACCGTGTCGACTGCGCCCGCCCAACGTTCCTTCGCGAGCGGCTTGCCCGGCGCCGCCAGAGTCGCGCGGTCGATGATTTCCGCCGCGCCGAGTCCCTTCAAATAATCCGCTTCGCCCATCCGCCCGGTCGATGCGACGACGCGGTAACCCAGACGCGCAAGCACCGCGATCGCGACACTGCCCACCCCGCCCGCCGCGCCCGTTACCAGGACCTCGCCTTTGTCAGGCGTAACACCATGCTGTTCGAGCGCGAGCACGCACAGCATCGCGGTATAGCCTGCCGTGCCGATCGCCATCGCCTGGCGCGTCGTGAATTGCGCGGGCAATTTGACGAGCCAATCGCCCTTGAGGCGCGCCTGTTGTGCTAAGCAGCCCCAATGCGTTTCACCCACGCCCCAGCCGTTGAGTATGACTTGGTCGCCGGTTTTGAATTGCGCGTGCGCGCTCGCGGTGACGACACCCGCGCCGTCGATGCCGGGCACCATCGGAAATTTGCGCACGACCGGCCCCTTGCCGGTGATCGCGAGCCCGTCCTTGTAATTCACGGTCGAGTATTCCACTTTGATCGTCACATCGCCGGCGGGCAATTCGGTGTCGTTAACGTCGCGCACGACGCACTGCTGCGCCTCATTCGTCTTGCTGATGACTATCGCTTTGAACATGATCGCTTTCCGTGCGTGGAGCCGTGCAGTTTAGCAAAACCATCGGCGCATAAGTTGCCGTGCTGGCATGAGACTAAGAGATTTAGCCCGCGAGGCCCCATGAAACATGCCGTCACGCTGCTGTCCGTATTGTGCAGCCTCGCCGCCGCCGCGAAACCCACCAGGAACTACGCCGCCGCGTGGGGCAACGGCCTTCTGAAACCCGGCCAGTTCGCCGAAATTATTGATACAAGCGCCGCGTAGGGGCAGTGAGGTTTTGGCACGCCGCGCGACGTGAATGATGAACGAGTAGGCGATATGCCATTGGTTCCAACTGTCGGATTGCCGGCGTTCTCTAGCGCAGATTTCGTATCGGATGCGCCCGCTTCTCATTTACCGTGAATTTATTGTCGGCAGCGTGACATTTTCCTCAATGCGGGATCGTTTCACTATGACATGATCGAGAGCGAGCGGGCACGTAACTTGCTGCTGTGTGGTCACAATGCGCTCGGATTCACGAACCGGTCCGTCGCCGCATCAACAATTTATAGGAAAAGTTTGTGAAATTGAAATCATGTCGCAGTTGTTTCGGGTGGGCTGGATCACCGACGAAAGTGCGGGAAATTCTCAAGAACAAGTTTAGTGCTTGCGAGGGTTGCGAGAATCGGTCGGTTATGCGGATAGTGGCCGAGCAGTTTCGGATGCGCCTGTCACGGTGGTGGGTGGTGAATAACGTTACGGTTGTGCCGATCTGGATTGTGGAGCTTCTCAAGAAGCGTCCGGAACTTTGACGCGGAATCTAGGCGGGGCCGGTCGGTCACGTTTCGAATGGGGCGTCAGGGTCTGACGCCTTTTTCTTAAATTTTTGGTTCCCCGCCGCCCTGCGCCGCAGCCGCGGCGATTTCGGCGCGGATTTGGTCCATGTCGAGCGCCTTTGCCTGCGCGATCACGCTGTCAATGCCCGCGGCCGGCATCGCGCCCGGTTGCGCGAACAGCACCACCTGCTCGCGAAAGAGCATGACGTTAGGTATCGAGCGGATCTGGAAATGCCCGGCGAGTTCCTGCTGCTCTTCCGTATTGACCTTGCCGAACACCACGTCGGGATATTTCTCCGATGCCGCCTCGAACGCAGGCGCGAACGCCGTGCACGGCCCGCACCACGCCGCCCAGAAATCGAGAATTACAAAATCATTCTGGGTAATGACCTCATCGAAATTATCTTTTGTGATTTCAATCGTCGGCATGTTCACCCCGGCGCGCGGCGTCAACTGCGGGCCGCCGCGCATCGCTCCTGCAATTAAGGCTGCAGCGCCGGCGCGTTATTCCCACAGCCGCTCCGGCAGCGGGAGCCCGGCAAGATCCGCGGGTGTGAGCGGCCCGTCGGCCTCAATTCCCATGCGGTCCAGCACCGCAATCAGTTGCCTGCAGTGCTGGGCGGAATGCCAGGTGACGCGCTCGAACACCTTGTGCGCGACCGTATCGCCGTAATAAGTCTTGAGCACGCGGGATAGCGTGCGGTCTTCAAGCCCGCTCCACCACGCTTCGTAGCGCTGCCAGACGCCGGCGCCGTAGCGGGCGACCGTCGTCGCCGGTCTGCATCGAATCCGGAGGTTCGTTGTCGGCGATTTTCACCGAGTATTCCGCGCCATTCCACGTTTCCAGAAATGCTTCGCCGATCCGGAACACGTGGAAACACAGCGTTCCGATCACGCGTTCCCGATGCGGGATCACGCGCTCGCGCAAACGCCCGGCGGGAAATTGCCGCGCGTAACGCTGCCCCGCGGCAAACACCATTGCGTACTTCCTGTAGAGCTGCGCGGGCGACAACCTGTCAGCGCCCGGCATGGGCAGACCGGCGAACTTCGCGAACGGGTCGAGCATCTGGCCGAATGCGTATTGGTCGCCCTTCGCAAGGACTGGCACCTTGCGCAGCCCGTACTTGTTGAGCAGAAGTTCGCGGCCGCCGGCGTCGTTGAGAACGTCGATCACGACCATGTCGATCCCGTTTTTCGAAAGAAACTCTTTCGTTCGAAGACAGCTACTTCATCCCGGCTGGGTGAAGTACAGGTACTGGTCGGGGGCGAAGTCCATTTCTTACTCTCCTTGGTTAGGCATAGCGCGCACGGATGAGTTTAGCGCTAACGTGGGCGCCATGGCGAGCATAGTCCGTCGTCCGTGCGACGTCAGTGCAACTTGACGCGCGGTTCCGTCCGCCGCGTGATCATGCGCGCGAGCGTCTCGAAAAACACGCGGGCAAATCCGTGCAGCGCATAAAGATGCTGCTTGTAGAGCGATATATACATCATGCGCGCGAAGTAGCCCTCGATGAAGAGCGCGCCGCCGATGAGCTTTCCCATCAGGCTGCCGACGGTGCTGTACTCCCCCAGCGACACCAGCGAGCCGAAATCGCGGTACGTCCACGGCCGCGGCGGCAAGCCGCGCAACCGGCGCGTGAGCGTGCCAACGAGGTGCGACGCTTGCTGGTGCGCCGCCTGCGCGGTCGGCGGCACGGGGCGCGGATGTCCCGGCCATGGGCATTCGGCGCAATCGCCGAACGCGAAAATATCCGCGTCGCGGGTGGTGGCCAGCGTTTGCTTCACCGCCAGTTGATTGAGCCGGTTGGTTTCGAGCCCGCCGACGTCCTGCAGAAATTCCGGCGCCTTGATGCCCGCCGCCCACACCACGAGTTCGGCGGGGACGAATCTGCCCGCCGCGGTGCGCACCCCGGTGGCGGACACCTCCGTCACGCGCTCGTTGGTGTATACCTCGACGTTAAGCGCGCGCAACAGCTTTTCCGTCGCCTCGGATAAACGCTCGGGCAGCACGGGCAGGATGCGCGGCGCCGCCTCGATGATGCTGAATTTTACGTCGCGCTCGGGGTTGATGCGGTCGAGCCCGTAGGCGAGGAGTTCGCGCGTCGTCTTGTGCAGTTCCGCGGCGAGCTCGACGCCGGTCGCGCCGGCGCCGATGATCACGACCTGCAACTGCTCGGGACGCAGCGGTTCGCTTTGCGCGTTCGCGCGCAGGCAGGCATTGAGCAGGCGCTGATGAAAGCGTTCCGCCTCGCGCGGCGTGTCGAGCGCCAGCGCGAACTCGCGCGCGCCCGGCGTGCCGAAATCGTTGGTATGGCTGCCGACCGCGATCACCAGCGTGTCGTACGCGAATCGCGCGGCGCGGGATGATCTCGGTTCCGCTCTCGTCCAGCCACGGCCCCACTGCAACCCGGCGGCGCGCGCGATCGAGCCCCTCCATCTCGCCCAGCTGAAAACGGAAATGGTGCCAGCGCGCCTGCGCGAGGTAATCGAGCTGGTGCTGGTCGGGATCCATGCTGCCGGCGGCGACTTCGTGCAAGAGCGGCTTCCACAGGTGCGTGCGCGTGCGGTCGACGAGCGTGATCATCGCGCGCTGCCTGCGCCCGAGCGTGTCGCCGAGCCGGGTTGCGAGCTCGAGCCCGCCGGCGCCGCCGCCGACGATCACTATGTGGTGCATACGCGTTGCGTCTGCCAAGCGGTCAATCTAACACGCGCGATGCTGGCCTGCCAGACACCGTGTGACCTGTAAACAAGGGCTTATCGCGGTTCCGCGGCCGAACTTTTCGCACGCGGCGTGACATACGATGCGGCGACCGCCGACGCGTGCGCGACACTGTTCCGGGAAAAGCGGTTTGCGTTCTCAGACTGATCCGGCGGCGGCCATCGGCACGGGGATCGGCATCGGCAAACCGCAACCACGGACACCTGCGGCCTATTCTCGCTCGGCTCACGTGCGTGCACATTGATCCATCTCAATATTGCCGTCCTGTATTGACAAGAATGCTGGTGGATTGAGCGACTCGAGGATATTCGTCAGGAGTCATAGTCATGCAACTCCAGTCACGCAAGGAAAGAACCATTCCCCGGAATCGGGGGAGGCCTGAATTGCCGACACGCAACCGGGCGACGGCAACGACGGGCGGCGCAAAAAAACCGGCGCGCGCAGTCGCCGACCGCAAACAGTTGGAGTACTACCTCGGTCATCTGGCGCAATACGATATCCTGACGGAATTGCCCAATCGCAGCCAGTTTCACGATCGCCTGATCGGCGCGATGGCACGCTCGGCGCGTCACAATCAAGTGGTCGGGATCATGCTGCTGAATGTGGACTCGTTTAAAGCGGTGAACTTCAAGCACGGCTACGACAATGGCGACATCGTTCTTAAGCAGGTGGCCGCGCGACTGAAGCAATGCACACGCAAGAGCGATACGGTCGCCCGCCTGGGCGGCGATGAATTTGCAGTAATTCTGGAGGGACTGACCGGCAAAGAGGGCGCCGTGGTGCCCGCGCAACGCGCGCTCGAAGTGCTGTCCCAACCCATGCTGATCGACGGCGTGGAAATCACGATTACCGCCACCATCGGCATCGCGCTTTACCCGCAGGACGTGCCGGACCTCGACGGGTTGCTGCGCACCGCCGATGCCGCCATGTGCGATGCCAAGGACCACGAACGCAACAACTTCCGGTTTTATTCGCCCGAGCTCGATTTCAGAACGCAGCGCGACGCGCTGCGCCACGCTGAAATCGAGCAAAAGCTTGCCCGCCTGACGCCACGCGAGCGCGAAGTGCTGAACATACTGATTTCCGGAAAAGCCAACAAGATGATCGCCTACCTGCTCGGCGCAAGCACCCGCACCATCGAGAATCACCGCGCGCACATCATGGAAAAAATGCAGGCGAATTCGCTGGCCGAATTGGTGCGCATGGTGCTGGACCATCACGGCGCACTCGCGGCCGATTCCGCGCCGGCGGCGCCGGGCGACTCGACTCCTGTTACAGACTAAGCGGAATTTCGCCGATTCCCCGGGAAGCATGCGGCGCCGCGCCCCTTCCCTTGCACAACGCTCCTAGGTAGTTGTACGCATGCGGCGGTAGGTACATTTGCGGATATCGGGCCGCGCCCCGCGTCTCTAGAATGATTTTCGTAGACCAGGCAAACACGAAAATCGTCAAGGAGACACATCATGAGAGCCACCAAAATCATTACGGCGTTGCTGATTGCAGGTACGGCGGCCGCGGCGTTAGCGCAGCCGGTCGGCGTGACGGGCAAGGTAGAAACAGTCTATGTACGCGAATCGCGCGGGCTGTATGTCGAGAAAAAGCTGTGCCCAGGACCGCGAACAAGGAAGTGTGGGCGGACGTTCGCTTCGCAACGTCGCTCCCGGGCGAGCCGCCAAGCGAACTCGTGCGGGTGCCGGCGAATATCGCGGTCGAACGCGGGGATCTCGTCACGACGAGGACCGGCGACGAAACGCCACTCGCCATGAATCTGCTACCCGAGGTGAGCCGGGTGACCGGGCTGGTTGCCAGGCACGACGCGTTGCCGACCATGATGCTTGGGCTAGCCGATTCGACACCAACGCAAGGTCTGTTCTCGGAAGCGCAAGCGTGCTCGATTCTGGCGCCGACGCAAGTGGCGTATTTCACTTCGTACGACGCGGTGATACGGCAGCCGGCACCAGAGCGAGCATCCGACAAATTGAAGGAGTACGAGCATGACCACCATCAACCTCAGCGAAGAAACCGGCAGCGCGCTATACGAACGCCGCGCGGAACTCGCGTCCCTGATCGCCTTGGGTCTTCAGGAGCACCAGCCGGCCCTGCGCAGGCGCCGTGGCAATGAAGACCCCGCGCGCCTGCGTGCCGCGGTCGAAACGCTGCTCTCGAACCTGAGCACGGCATTGCTGCTCGAACAACCCGAGTTGTTCACCAACGTCGTCGCGAAGGGCAGCGCACTGCCCGCAATCGTCAAACCTCAGCCTGGTGGACGGCGGCACCGCGCTACGGCATATCGGCGAGACGCTGCGTCGGCATCTGCCGGGACTGGACGGCAACCTTGCCTCTGAATATATCCGGTTTACGCTGTCGCGCCTGCGGGCGCCGGAACCCATCGCCGCATAACGCCGCCCGCGCGCCGCCGCCGATTTACGATTCACGATTTGCGCTTCACGATTCACGATTCACGATTCACGGCATTCACCCCCGCGGTCTGCTGCAGAAGTTTCAACATCGCCGCCGCCTTGTCGAACGTCTCCTGATACTCGTCTTCGCACCGCGAATCGGCGACGATGCCGCCGCCCGCCCAGAAGCTGATCGTGCCGCGCGCGTACATGAGCGTGCGGATCGCGATGTTGAGATCCATGTTGCCGTCGCCGCCGATGATAGCCGATGGCGCCGCAGTAAACGCCGCGCCGGTGGGGTTCCAGCTCTTCGATGATCTGCATCGCGCGCAGTTTGGGCGCGCCGGTGATCGAGCCGCCGGGAAATGAGCCGCGCAAAAGATCGAGCGCATCGCGGCCCTGGCGCAGGGTGCCGGTGACCGTGCTGACGAGATGGTGCACGGTGGCGAAGCTTTCGACTTCAAACAGCTTCGGCACCCGCACCGAACCCGGCTCGCAATTCTTGGAGAGATCGTTTCTCAGCAAATCGACGATCATCACGTTTTCGGCGCGGTCTTTCTCGCTCGCCTTCAATGCGGCCGCGAGTTCGGCGTCGACGCGCGGATGGCCGGCGCGCGCGCGCGTGCCCTTGATCGGCTTGGTTTCGACCTGCCGGCGCGCGAGCCTGAGGAAACGCTCGGGCGACGCGGACAGGACCTGGCCGTGCGGAGTGTTGAGGTAAGCGGCGTACGGCGCGGGATTGATGACGCGCAGCGCCTGGTAGGCGAGCCACGGGTCGCCGGTGGCGGGTGCTGCAAAGCGCTGGGCGAGATTGATCTGGTAGCAATCGCCGGCGCGTATGTATTCGAGCACGCGCGTGAAAGCCGCCGCATAGGCGTCGCGCGTGAGACTAGACGCAAGCGGTGCGGTAATGCGAAACGGCACGCGCGCGCGCTCAACGGGCGGCGCACTAAAACGCGCCACGAGTTCGCGCCAACGCGCATGCGTGTCGACACAACGCCCCTGCGCCACGAGCCAGCTGCGCTTATCGAGGTGATCGACGACCACCGCCCAGTCGTAGATGCCGACCGCCATCTCGGGCAGTTTGTCGGTGTCTTCGGCGAGCGCCGGCAGGCGCTCGAAGCGGCGCCCGAGATCGTACGAAAAATAGCCGAGCGCGCCGCCGGTAAACGGCAGATCGCAGGCGCTGGCGGGATCGATGTCCAGATATGGCGCAGCAGCATGAGCGGGTCTTCGCGCGACAGCTCGATGGCGTCGCTGCGGATTTCCGTGAGCTTGCCGCGCGTCACGAGAGTGGTATGCGGCTCGGCCGCGATGATGTCGTAGCGCGACTGCGTGAGATGGTGGCTTCCGCTGTCGAGAAACACCGCCCACGGCAGATCGGCGACGGTCTCGAACAGCACCGCGCTGTCGTCGCGATACGGTAATTCGGAACGCAGCAACATAGGGCGCATATTGTGCCCGAAGCGTCACTACGCTGTCATCCATGTTATGGCGCGCCCGGTCTTGCGCTAACTACCGCGCGTTACAAAAAAAGCTGCTGGGTTGCAAGTGCCAAACCGTCATTCCCGCGACGGCGGGAGTCCAGCAACTACCTCCCGCCGATCTGGGTCCCCGCCTGCGCGGGGACGACGTATCATTGTCAATCACTTGTAATTTGCGTAAAGCTCAACAGCATAGAATCTCCGCCACGACACCTGCGCATCGCCCATGAACGCGACCTGTGAAATCGATCACCTGATCGTCGGCGCGCATACGCTCGCGCAAGGCGCTGCCTTTGTCGAAGAGCTACTGGGCGTCAAGACCGCAGCCCGGCGGCGCGCATGTCGCGATGGGCACGCACAATATGTTGCTGCGGCTCGGCGCGCGCGTTTATCTCGAAATCATCGCCATCGATCCTGACGGCAACCGCGCCGGCGCGTCCGCGCTGGTTCGGACTCGACACCGAAAAAACGCGACGCGAGTTGCGCGACCGACCGAGCCTTCTGACATGGGTCGTGCGCACTGCGGATATCGAGAGCGCGGCGAAGAACTGTCCGATCGCGCCCGGCACCATACATCGGATGAGCCGCGGCGCGTACTCGTGGCGCATCACGATACCCGACGACGGCGCGCTACATTTGCGACGGACTGATGCCTACGCTCATACAATGGGATGGCGACGCGCATCCGGCGGAAAAGCTCGAGGATAGTGGCTGTGAACTGGCCGCGCTCGCTGGCTTGCACCCCACACCCGCCGCCATCGCGGCGACGCTGGCAGCACTCGGCCTCGATCAAACGATGTCGCTGGGCGCAGCGAAGTTCAGTCAACTGGAGGCGACGCTGCGCATTCCGTCCGGCGTCGTGGCGTTGCGCCGAAGGCACGGCGCCTAAAAGGAAGATCCCGGCAGCCGCAGGAACTCGAGTTCCGCGGGCGTCGATACGCGCCCGAGGATCGCATTGCGGTGGGGAAAGCGCCCGAAGCGCGCGATAACATCAAAATGCTTGCGCGCCCATGCGGGCAAATCCGCCAGCGCGGGGTCTTCGGTGACGCGTTCGAACAATTCCAGCGAACGCCGCTGCATTGCAAGGTCTTCGGCATGCTCGAAGGGCAGATAAACAAACTGGCGCTCGATGGGCGCGATCCGCATATCCCAGCCACGCTCCACCATGAGTTGCGCGGCAGCCAGCGCCCGCGCGTCGGTGGCGAACGCACGCGCATCGTTGCGGAACATGTTGCGCGGAAACTGGTCGCACACGATGATCAGCGCGAGCAGCGCATGCGGTGTCTCTTGCCACGCCTCGAGCTTGCCGTCCACAGCGAGTTCGTGCACGGCAAGAAACCGTGCGCGCACCTCCTGGTCGAACGCATCCGTCTTCTTGAACCACACGGCGCGCGGCTTGCCGCGCTCAGGCGAACCCGGCGCGCCGAACCAGAAATCGAGCACCTCCTGCGGCGCCATGCCGCTCAAAACACCACCACGCTGCGGATCGAAGTAGCGGCGTGCATCAGGTCGAAGACCTCATTGATGTCCGCACGTTCCAGTTTGTTTCGCATGATGAGATCGACTAGGTGTCCGCGCAGAGTCGCAAAGTCGTTATGCGCCGAGAAGACGGCGCGACAGCAACGACTGCAAATCCCGCCTGCCATCGGCAATCAGGTAGATAATCACCTGCTTACCGGTCACCCGGTAGATAACCCGATAGGGTTTAAAAAACGTCTGGCGGTATTCCCGGATGCCGAGGTCTTGCAGTTCCCGCGGACGCGAGCCGCGCGCCGGAAAAGCGGCCAGGCTGTCGGCGACCGCGAGCAACCGGTCGAGCACGTATGCCGCTTTGGCTGAAGAATCGAACTCGGCGATGTAGTCGTAGATCTCTTCGAGGTCGCGCTCCGCGCCCGCCGTGAGCAAAACCTCGTAGCGCATCAGGCGCCGGTTTTTTTGGCGCGCAGCCGGCGCGCGACAGCGGCCAACGGCTTGACCCTGCCCGCCTCGACGTCGCGATTGCCCAGCGCCAGGATTTTCAGCAGCGCAAGGGTTTCCTGGGTTTCCTCATAGGAGGCGACGTCCTGCATCACGGCCCTGGCTTCGCCGTTCTGGGTAATCACCAGCGGTTTGCGCTGTTCGGTCAATCGATGCAGAACCTCGGCGGCGTTGGCCTTGAGATAACTAATGGGCTTGATCTGGGACGAGTAGCGCATGGCCGCTTCCGGTTGGTTGCATCGGACTGAATATAGTCCTTTATAAGTTCTCGGGCAAATGCCCGCTCAAAACACCACCACGCTGCGGATCGACTTTCCCGCGTGCATCAGGTCGAAGCCCTGGTTGATGTCGGCGAGTTTCAGCTTGTGCGTGATGAGATCGTCGATGTTGATTTTGCCGTCCATGTACCAGTCGACGATTTTCGGCACGTCGCGCCGGCCCTTGGCGCCGCCGAACGCGGTGCCCTTCCACACGCGCCCGGTGACGAGCTGAAACGGCCGCGTCTTGATTTCCTGCCCGGCGCCGGCGACACCTATGATCACCGACACGCCCCAGCCCTTGTGGCAGCATTCGAGCGCCTGGCGCATGACGTCGACGTTGCCTATGCATTCGAAGCTGTAATCCGCGCCGCCCTTGGTGAGATTCACGAGGTACGGCACGAGGTCGCCCTCGACCTCCTTGGGATTGACGAAATGCGTCATGCCGAATTTTTCGGCGAGCGGCTTGCGCGATGCATTCAGATCGACGCCGACGATCATGTTCGCGCCGGCGAGCCGCGCGCCCTGTATCACGTTCAGCCCGATGCCGCCCAGACCGAACACCACGACGTTCGCCCCCGGCTCGACTTTCGCCGTGTTGATCACCGCGCCGATGCCGGTCGTGACACCGCAGCCGATGTAGCAGACTTTGTCGAACGGCGCGTCTTCGCGGATTTTCGCCAGCGCGATTTCGGGCACCACCGTGTAATTGGCGAATGTCGATGTGCCCATGTAGTGAAAAAGCTTCTTGCCGCCGAGCGAAAAGCGGCTGCTGCCGTCGGGCATCACGCCCTGCCCCTGCGTGACGCGGATCGCCTGGCACAGGTTGGTTTTGCCGGAGAGGCAGTATTCGCACTGGCGGCACTCCGGCGTGTAGAGCGGAATCACGTGGTCGCCTTTCTTCAGACTCGTCACGTCCTTGCCCACGTCGACCACGACGCCCGCGCCCTCGTGACCGAGTATCGCCGGAAACAAACCTTCCGGATCGGCGCCCGAGCGCGTGAATTCATCGGTGTGGCAGATGCCGGTCGCCTTGATTTCGACCAGCACCTCGCCGGCCTTCGGCCCATCGAGATCGACCGTTTCGATCGTGAGTGGCGCGCCGGCTTTGTGCGCGACCGCGGCTTTGACTTGCATGGTTTCCTCCCGTTCAAAATCCGCTGATGATCGCTATACTAGCAAAATAATGGTGATGGGTAATCGTGAGAGCAACGTCACAGCGATCGACTCGATACTCACTACTCCTTACTCCTTGACTCATCGCTCATTACTTCTTACCCATCACTCAAATAAAATGACCCCCACCTACCGCGGCCGCTTCGCGCCTTCGCCCACCGGGCCGCTGCATTTCGGTTCGCTGGTCGCGGCGGTCGCGAGTTATCCTCGAAGCGAAATGCCACGCCGGCGAATGGCTCGTGCGCATGGACGACTCTCGATGCGCCGCGCAGTCGTGCCGGGTGCCGCCGACGACATCCTGCGCGCGCTCGAAGCTTGCGGCATGCAGTGGGACGGCGCGATCGTCAATCAGAGCACGCGCACCGACGCCTACCATGCGGAACTGCATCGCCTGCGCGCATCCGGGCTCGTCTATCCGTGCGCGTGCAGCCGGCGCGAAATCGCCGACTCCGCGGTGAGCGGCATCGAGGGTCCGGTCTATCCCGGCACCTGCCGCGACGGGCTCGCGCCGGGGAAAACCGCGCGCGCGTGGCGCATCGATACCCGCGGCGCGCAAATCGGTTTCGACGACGCCGTGCAAGGCCGCGTGCAGCAGAACCTCGAAACCGACATCGGCGACTTCGTGCTGCTGCGCGCGGATCACGTCTACGCGTACCAGCTGGCGGTGGTGGTCGACGACGCGGAGCAAGGCATCACCGACGTCGTGCGCGGCGCCGACCTGCTCGACTCGACGCCGCGCCAGATTTATCTGCAACAGCTGCTTGAAGTTCCCGACGCCGCGCTATTGCCACGTGCCGGTCGCGGTCAATGCCGACGGCGAAAAACTGAGCAAGCAGACGCAGGCGCAGCCATTCGATGCCGCGCAGACCGCTGCCGGCGCTGATCGCTGCGCTGCGTTTTCTCGGCCAGCAACCGCCGGACGCGCTGGCCAATGCGAGCATCAAAGAATTCTGGGATTGGGCGATCGGTAATTGGCGCATCGAACGCGTGCCGCGCCGGCGCATGCAAGAGCAGTAGGGATATTCACGGTTAGGGAAACCCGGATTAAGTTCGTCACGCCGGTGCCCAGGGAATTGAATGAACTGGATTCCGGCGTTCGGAATGTACGAATCTTGCCCTCGTCAGCGTTTTCCCGGGAATGTGCGCCGGTCATCCAACCGCTACCCGCGAAATCCGCCGACGGGCGTCGTTGGCCGTTTCCGCGCAGGCGGTACCCCGAAGCTGTTGATTCCACGAGCGTACATTTCCCGGGATTACGCCTACTCGTGGGCGAGAGGTTTTTTCAGCGCCGTGCCGGCGCCATGTATTTGATCTAAATCAACCGCCTCCCGCGGCAGGGGCATATCTTGTATTTTTGCCTATCCCGCACGGAGAATGAAAAAGCCATGCGATCCGGTCGCGCCGCGCTGTTATTCCCAAGCCGCTAATTTAATTCCCGGGGAGTTTAGGCCGGCACACCATCCGCGATACGCGCGTCGCGGCCGTGGGCTGAGGACTATCCTGTGATTGAATTTCTAACGTACGCGCACCCGCGGGCGCCGGTCTTGCTGGCCGGAATCGCGCCGATTTCTTCGGGATTCCGCCGTGCGCGCGGGCAACGACGGCACTGCGGGAGGCGCGCATGTCGCTGCATCGTTTCCTGACGCGGCTGATCTGGCTGTGCATGCTGCCGTTGGTGCTGCTCGCGGCCTACCTGGCCGTCGACCGGGTCCACACCATGCAAGCGGAAAACGACCTCGAGGCCACCAATCTCGCGCACAACTTCGCCACCGCGATCGACCAGAACTTGATCGCGCGCATCAGTGCCCTGCAAATTCTGGCGATGTCGCCGCATGCCGACCACGAGGCGGACTGGATGGAGCTCTACCAGGAAGCGCAAAGCTTTCACGATAACTTTGGCAGCCATGTCATTTTCGCCGACCGGGAGATGCGCATGTTGTTCAACACGCGCGCGCCCTTCGGAACCAAGCTGCCGATGCTGCCACGGCCCGCCGGCCACGCCGCGGCGCCGACCGCGCTGGCAACCGGCAAGCCTGCGGTCGGCGATATTTTTGTCGGCCCAATCGCCAACGAACCGCTGATCGCCGTCGCCGTGCCCGGCCTGCGCGAAGGCAAGACCGCTTTTCTCCTGCTTACCACCTTCGAAACCCGTATGTTCCAGAAGCGACTCGACCAGGTGGCGCTGCCCGCCGGCTGGTCGCTCGCCCTGCACGACGGCAAGAACGCGGTGATCGCCCGTCGCGCGCCGCCCGGCTTTGATGCCGCGTCCGACGTCGATGCCACCGCGCGATTCGTCGTCAAGTCGGAGTTATCGCCGTGGTCGGTCGTGCTCGAGATTCCGCGCGATGTCTATCGCGCGCCGCTGGTCAAGGCCGCCACCGGCCTGGCCATCACGATCCTGGGCGCCACTATCGTCGGCGCTCTCGGCGGACATGCGCGCCAGCCGCCGTCTGGGCAATGCAGTGGCATCGCTGGTGGCGACGCCCGCCCACGGTGCCCTGACCCCGGCGATCTCCGAAATCGCCGCCGTACGCCGCGTGCTCGACCAGTCGGCGGAGGCGCTGCGCGAACTCAACGCGAGCCTCGAACAACGCGTCGCGCAGCGTACCGCCGAACTGACCGCGGCCAACAAGGAACTCGAAGCTTCGCCTACGCGGTCTCGCACGACCTGCGCGCGCCGCTGCGCAGCATCGACGGGTTTGCGAGGGTGCTCGAGGAGGACTACGCGGCGCGTCTCGACGAAGAGGGCAAGGACGCGCTGCACCGCGTGCGGAGCGCGGCGCAAAGAATGGGCGAGCTGATCGACGATCTGCTCAAGCTCTCGCGCCTGACGCGCCTGGACATGAACACGGAGACGGTCGACTTGAGCGCGCTCGCCCGCGCGATCGCCGAAGAACTCAGGGAGACGCGAACCCGGGCGCAGCGTCGACTTCGCGATAACGCCGAAGCTCGAGGTGCGCGGCGACAGTCGGCTGCTGACCGTGCTGCTCGAAAATCTGCTCGGCAATGCGTGGAAATTCACGGGCAAGCGTGCGAGCCGCGCGCATCGAGTTCGGCGTCACGCGAGAAGGACGGCAAGCCCGCCTACTTCGTGCGCGACGACGGCGCCGGCTTCGATATGGCCCACGCCGCGAACCTCTTCACGCCCTTCCAGCGCTTGCACAGCATCAGGGAATTCCCCGGCACCGGAATCGGCCTTGCCACGGTGCGGCGCATCGTGCAGCGCCACGGCGGCACGCGTGTGGGCCGAGGGCGCGGTCGACAAGGGCGCGACGTTTTATTTCACGCTTGCAGCCTGAAGGAGCAGACGATGGACAACACGTGCGATATTGCTGGTCGAAGACAACCCGGACGATGAGAAGCTTACGCTGCGGGCGTTCAGCAAGAACATGATCGCCAATCCGGTGATCGTCGCGCACGACGGCCAGGAGGCGGTCGACTACCTGTTCGACCCGGGCAAGGAACTGCCCGCAATCATCCTGCTCGACCTCAAGCTGCCCAAGATCAGCGGGCTCGAGGTCCTGAAGCGCGTGCGCGCGAACGCGCGCACCAAACTCGTTCCGGTCATGATCCTGACCTCGTCCAAGGAGGACACGGATCTGATCGCCGGTTACAACCTCGGCTGCAACAGCTACATCCGCAAGCCGGTCGATTTCGACAAGTTTGTCGAGGCAGTCGGCCAGCTCGGACTGTACTGGCTGGTGATCAACGAGCCGCCGCCGTCAGGCAGCCGCTAGCCCGGAGTCCGCGAACAGGAGAAAATCATGCCCGACGCTGAAACCAATCTGCGCGTATTGATCGTCGAGGATTCCGCCGACGACGCGGCGCTCGTCCTGCGCGAGTTGCGCAAGAGCGGCTACGCGCCGGCGTCCGAGCGCGTCGAAACCGCCGCGGCCATGCGGGCGGCGCTAAAGGACAAACCGTGGGACATCATTCTTTCCGACTACGTGATTCCGGGTTTCGGCGGCATGGAGGCGCTGAAGATCGCGCAGGAAAGCGGCCTCGACCTGCCCTTCGTCCTCGTTTCCGGCAAGGTCGACGAGCAGACGCTGGTCGAGGCGATGAAGGCGGGCGCGTCCGACTTTCTCATCAAGGGCCACCTCGGCCGCCTCGGTTCGGTGGTGAAGCACGAGCTGGCCGACGCCGCGGCGCGGCGCGGGATGCGGCAGGCGGAGATCGAGTGGCGCATGGCGTTCGATGCGGTGCGCGACCCGATGTTCCTGCACGACAAGGATTTCCGCATCATGCGCGCCAACCGCGCCTACGCGCGAGCGCGCGGGACTTGCCGTTCAGCGGACATCATCGGCAAGGTCTACTGGGAGGTATTTCCGCGGGGCGACGGCCCGCTCGCGGGGTGCCGTGAAGCCCTGCACTCGTGCCGATCCATAGAGGAGGAGATCGTCCTCGAAACCGGCGAGGCCTTTCTTTCACGCGCTACGGCAGTCGAGAACGATGCGGGCGAGTACCTCTATTCGATACACACGATGGAGGACATCACCGAGCGCAAGCGGGCACACGCAGCGCTCGAAGAAAGCGAGCAACGTTTTCGTTCGATGATCGAGAATGCATCCGATCTCATCATCATGATCGATGCCGCGGGCATGATTACGTATGCCAGCCCCGCGCTGGAGCGGATAGGCGGATACGCGCTGCGCGAAGTGTTGGGCCGCAGCATCATGGATTTCACTTACCCCGACGATTTGCCGGCAGCCGCCGCGGCGCTCGCGACCGTGCTGCAGAAACCTGACGAACCGTATCACGCGGAAATGCGCTGGCAAGCCAAGAACGGCCACGTTGTGATCCTCGAGTCGGTCGCCAAAAACGAACTCGCCAATCCCGCGCTGCGCGCGATCGTGATCAACGGACGCGACGCGACGGCGCGCCTGAGCGCCGAGCGCGCGATCCGGGAGAGCGAGGCGCGCTTCCGCGCCGTGGTCGAGCAGTCGATCGCCGCCGTCTACGTCATACAGGACTGGGAAATCGTCTACGTCAACCCGCACATGCGCGAGATTTTCGGCTATGCGCCCGGCGAGGCCTTCGAACCCGATCCGCTGGTGCATATCGCGGAATCCGAGCGCGCACATCTAGTCGAGCAGATGAGCCGCCGGCTGGACAGCGAGTTGGTCGGCACCTACACGCTGGCCGCCGTGCGCAAGGACGGCACCGCTTTCACCATGGGAGTAAACGCGAAACAGGCGTCGTACCTCGGCAAGCCGGCGATCATCGCGGTGGCGCAGGACATTACCGAGAAACAACGTGCCGACGACGAGATCAAACGCTACGTCAGCGAGCTTGAAAGCGCGTTCATGCAATCCGTCACGGTTGCCACGACGATATGCGAGATGCGCGACCCGTACACCGTGGGTCACGAGCGGCGGGTGGCCGAACTATCGGTTGCCATCGGCGCCGAACTCGGCTTCGACGCGCGCCGGCTGGAGGGACTGCGGGTCGCCGGTTATCTGCACGACGTCGGCAAGATTACGGTGCCGGCCGAGATTCTGTCCAAACCCACGAAACTCACCCCGATCGAGTTCGAACTGATCAAGGGGCATGCGCAGGCCAGCTACGAAGTGCTGAAACCCGTGACGTTTCCGTGGCCGGTGGCGGACATCGCCTACCAGCACCACGAGCGGCTCGACGGCAGCGGCTATCCGCGCGGACTCAAGGGCGACGCGATTCTGCTCGAAGCACGCATACTCGCCGTGGCCGACACGGTCGAGGCGATGTACTCGCACCGCCCGTACCGTCCCGGGCTGGGGATCGAAAAAGCGCTCGCCGAGATCGAGCGCGGGCGTGGCAGCGCTTACGACCCGGCGGTGGCGGATGCTTGCCTGCGGCTCTTTCGCGAGAAGAACTATAAGATTCCGGCGTGAAGGGGCCACCGGATATTCCGCGTGCGAGTCGCTAAGACGCGCCGGCTCGGCGCGGCCGAGGATTGCCGTTGTTTTGGTCACACGCGAGTTCGAATCTTGCAGACTCGCGGCTGACCGGCGGATGGAATCAGCTGCTTATCGAGTCAGCGCCGGGCGGTACGCCGTCCGGCACGAGGGGGCGAATCAAGCTCAGCGATACGCCGGGCGTCTTCCGCGGCCTCTTTCAGCAGCCAGCTGCGAAACGTCGATATCTTTGGCAGGTCCGCCGCCGATTTTGGACACACGATCCAAAAGGCATACGGCACTTCGAGAGTTTGCACGAACGGCCGGACGAGGCGCCCGGAGATCAGGTCCCACGAAACAAGCGCCGTGCGCGCCAGCGCGATGCCCTGCCCGTCGACCGCGGCATCGATAGTCATGCTGGCCTGATTGAAAACGACTCCATGCTTAAGGTCGATGCCGTCGACGCCTACCCGCTCCAGCCAGTTTGCCCAGTCACCCGTGCCGTTGGTGTGAAGGAGCGTGTGATGCTTGATATCGCGAGGTGAGCGCAGCGCGCCGCTTCCGCTCGTCAGCTTCGGACTGCACACCGGGAAGAGTTCCTCCGTGCACAGCCGTGTCACGTGCATTCCGGGCCATAGTCCGTCTCCGTGTCGGATTGCCAAGTCGATATCTTCGCGCGCGAAATCAATGTGCTGAAGCGAAGCACTCACGCGCAAATCGATCCCGGGATGCGCCTCGGAGAAACGCCTGAGTCTGTGCACCAGCCACTTGGCGGCAAAATTGGGGGATGTGGTGATCGTCAAAGTGCCGGACTTTTGCCGCTGCAACAGGTGCTCGGTACCCATGGCCAGGCGGTCGAAAGTGTCGCGCACCACCTCGAGATAGGTTCGCCCCGCATCCGTAATGACCAGCCTCTGACGCTCCCTGCCAAACAACCGAACCCCCAGTTCGGCTTCGAGCGCCTTGACTTGCTGGCTGACTGCGCCTTGCGTCACGCACAGCTCGTGCGCCGCCTTGGTGAAGCTCTCGTGACGAGCGGTGGCCTCGAAGGCTTTGAGCGCATTGAGGGAAGGCAGCCGTCTTCGCATGGCCTGATTCAGATCATTAGAAAAACTACGTCTAGGGGAAGAAATGATGCTTTGCTTATGAACCCAGTATGCCTGAATATTCGCGCCATCGGTAGCTTCTATGGAATCCACTATTGGCATAAAAACTATTGAAGTGCCGCCACGATGTCCGCGGCTGAACTACCCAACCGGGTTTATGGCAGACACCCGGTCACCCAGGACGATTTCGTCTCAAGTGCTGCTCCGATCTCGGTAAAAAGGAGTGTGCTTATGAACACGGGAATCGTTTCAATTCGTAGTCGGCTAATCCTGCTTTATACAGTCACCGCAATCGCAGGCTGCGGCGATTCTGAAAAACCTTCTCAATATTCGTCGGCAGGCCGCGCAGATAGCGCCGATCTCCGGCAGGATTCGCAGGTGACAAGCGAGCGGGACGTTGTTCGCATCAGACAAGACCTGCCACGCAACCGGCTTTGGGTGCTTACTCTCGAGGACGTGCGGGTTTACAACACCGCAACCACAGGGAAGAGGCTGATACGGAAAATAGCACTGCCGAACTGGTCCGTTGTCGGCTTTCGCAATGTCTGTATGCCTGACCTCGCGTTGGATCGGGCGGGGTCCGCCTACATCTCCAGCAACGGACAGGCGCGATTGTTGCGGATAGACGCGGACCGTTTCGATGTAAAAGATTACGCAATCAGCTTCCATGAAAGGCAGGGGCTGGATATCGGGATTGGCGCTGTCGCGTTTGCGGCGGACGGTACTCTGTTTGCGCGGACGACCCCCGGTGGATTGTTGTGGAAAATTGACATTGCCAAAGCAACTGCGACGATGGCCGAGGTCAATACGAAACTCCCCGTGGACGAATGCGCTATTACGACACAATCAATTACGACACAATTACTGAACGGCTTTGAAAGGAGTTAGCGGCGATGACAGCGGCACGGCATTTCACCCATGACACGACAACTCAAGGCAATGGACGGCCATAAACCATGAGCAACAATTCACGTTACCGCCTGGCGATCCTTTACGCCGGAGACCGCGAGGCAAGGCAAAATCCGGCACCTGAGAAAAGCCGCTTTTCAAAGGTGTTCCAGGCACTGGCTGACTTAGGGGTGCATGCGGAACCGGCCGTGTATCACGACGATTTTCATGATGAGGTTCGCCGGCAGCTCTTGCAAGTCGATGGCGTACTGGTGTGGGTAAATCCCATCGAGGGCGGACGCGACCGCTCGGTGCTGGACGCCATGCTGCGCGAAGTTGCGGCAACGGGCGTATTTGTGAGCGCGCATCCCGACATCATCCTGAAGTTGGGAACGAAGGAGGTTTTGCATCAGACGCGCGATATTGGATGGGGATGCGACACGCACTTGTACCGCAGCATGGATCAATTGCGTCGGGACCTTTCTGCGCGACTCTCCGGCGGCGAGGCCCGAGTCCTCAAGCAATACCGCGGCAATGGCGGCGACGGCGTGTGGAAGGTTGAGCTCGCGGGCAGCGCCGATGTCGGACAGGGCCACGGTCGCGCGACATTATCCTCGCGTGAAACACGGGTTCGCGTCCGGCACGCGAAGCGAGGATGCGTCGAAGAAAAGATGCCGTTAGACGAGTTTCTTAAACGCTGCGAGCCGTATTTTGCAGGCGATGGCAGGATGATCGACCAGGCGTACCAACCGCGTTTGCCGGAAGGCATGATCCGCTGTTACCTCGTGCATGACAAGGTGGCCGGCTTCGGGCATCAGGCCATCAACGCGCTCTGTCCGGCGCCTCCCGGTGCGCCACCGGATGCGGTACCCCAAACCACCCCGCGTTTGTACCATCCACCCTCCATGCCGGAGTTTCAGTCGCTCAAGTTTCAACTGGAACAGGAATGGGTGCCGGCCATGCAACAACTGCTCGACATCGATACCAATGAGCTGCCGGTACTTTGGGATTGCGATTTTCTGCTGGGCCCGAAGAGCGGACCGGGCGAAGACACTTATGTGCTCTGCGAGATAAACGTGAGCAGTGTGTCGCCATTCCCGGACTCCGCGGTAGCGTTGGTTGCCGAAGCTGCGCTCGCAAGAATAAAAGCGCTAGGTCGAGGATAACAATCATGGAACTTCTCAATCAATCCCGCGCGTACGCGACAACGCGAGCGATCGTCTTGACTCGCACCCGGCATCGGGATTACTCTCCAACTCGTGGGGTCAATGCAGATTCCCCGCCGCCGTTAAGACGCCTCGCGTCCAAATTCTGCTTCTACTCGTTACTTACGGAGTGAGAAGCCATGGACGCAGCAATCAAATCCAGCACTTTGCAGTCCGATCTCAACGGAGCCCGCGCGCCGCTGGTGATCGACGTACGTAAAACGCCCACCTTTCACGCCGCTCCCGACATGATCGCCGGCGCATTGCGCCGCGATCCCGCTCACGTTGCGTCGTGGGTGAAAGAACTGCCGTCCGCGAGTTCGGTCGTCGTCTACTGCGTGCACGGGCACGAAGTGAGCCAGGGCGTGGCCCAGGCACTTCGAGCGGCCGGAATTTCCGCGCGTTATCTTGCCGACGGCATCGACGAAGGCTGGAAGCAGGCGGGCGGCAATCTCATGCGTAAAGCCCGTAACGCGTCCACGCGCTGGGTCACGCGCGAGCGCCCGAAGATCGACCGCATCGCGTGTCCGTGGTTGATCGCGCGCTTTGTCGATCCCGCCGCCGAGTTCCTGTACGTGCCGACCGGCAACGTACTGAACGCCGCGCAGGAAAAAGAAGCCATTCCCTACGATATTCCGGACGTGGACTTCTCGCACGACGGGGATCTCTGCAGCTTCGACGCTTTTCTCAAGACCTATCACCTGTGTCGATCCCGCGCTAGCGCGGCTGGCGCTCATCGTGCGCGGCGCCGACACCGCAAAATTGGAACTCGCACCGCAGGCGGCGGGACTCGCCGCAATATCGCTCGGCTTGTCGCGCACATTCGCCGACGATCACGAGATGCTCAAGCACGGCATGGTGATGTACGACGCGCTCTACGCGTGGTGCAAGGACGGGCAGGACGAGACGCATACGTGGAATCCGGCGGCGTATGCGCAAACGTCCTGATTGCCCGCGAACCAAAAACTCTTTTTACGTGGAGAATCTGACATGCGCTACCAACTCACACCGATCCACTGCCGTCCCTGGCTGTTGAACGCCCTTTCGTTCAAGCTGATCGAGAGCCACTACGAAAACAACTACGGCGGCGCGCTCCGGCGCCTGAATGCAATCACGGAGAAGCTGGAGTCTCTCGATTTCGACAAGACGCCCGGCTATGTGATCAACAGTCTGAAGCGCGAGGAGCTCGTCGCGCTCAATTCGACGCTGCTGCACGAGCTGTATTTCGCGAGCCTTGGCGGCGAGGGCGGCAAGCCGCCCGCCCGGATCGCGGAAGCGCTCGCGCGCGATTTCGGCTCGGTCGACCGCTGGAAAAGCGAGTTCGTCGCGATGGGCAACGCGCTTGGCGGCGGCTCGGGCTGGGTGCTGCTCACCTACATACCGCGCGACCGCCGACTCATCAATCAGTATGCGTCCGAACACACGCAGGCGGTCGCGAGCGGCATACCGATCCTCGCGCTCGACATGTACGAGCACGCTTACCACATCGACTATGGCGCCAACGTGAAAGCATACGTCGACACGTTCATGCGCAACCTCGACTGGAAGGCGGTCGAGGCCCGCTTTGATGACGCCGCCAAGGTCGCGCCGCCGCGACCGCTCGAGCAGCCGGAGTTCGGCGATCTGCCGGGCGTCAAAGTCGAGGACGTGAAGGCGATGCTCGATGCCGGCAAGCCGGTGCAGTTCATCGACGCGCGCCCGCGGCACTTCGTCTCGCGCACGCAGGACATCATCGACGGCGCGACGTGGCGCGATCCCGAGCGCGTGCAGGAATGGGCAGGCGAGCTGTCGAAGTCCGATCCGGTCGTGGTGTTCTGCGCCTACGGCTTTCACATCGGATGCAAGACCGCGATCGCGCTGCGCGATGCCGGTTTCGACGCGAAGTTACATGAAAGGCGGCCATTCGGGATGGCGGGCGTTCGGCGGGCCGGTGAAGCAGCACGTATAGGACGCGAAGTGCGGGCGCGCAGCGTGCGGCGCCCGGCCGGGTCCGGCAGACACCCGGTACAAAACGACTATTGCGTCGCAAGCGCTGCAGTTTTCTACGTGGAGCGCAACATGAAATTCATCGCAACAACGATCGCAATGACCTTACTGACAGGAGCCGCCATGGCAGAAACCATCAACTTCGACAACGACAAGACCGGCAGCCTGCCGGCGGCGTGGAACGCCGGCGTTACCGGGCGCGGCACGCCCAAGTGGGCCGTCGAGCAGGATCCGACCGCGCCGAGCAAACCCAACGTGCTCAAGCAATCCGGCAGCGGGACTTTTCCGTATTGCGTGCTGAAGCAAAGTTCGCTGGCCGACGGCTACGTCGAAGTCAAATTCAAGCCGCTGTCCGGCCGTGAAGACCAGGCCGGCGGCTTGGTGTGGCGGTTCAAGAACGGCGACAATTATTACGTCGCGCGCGCCAACGCGCTGGAAGACAACGTGTCGCTTTACTACACCGAGAACGGCAGCCGCAAGACGCTCAAGTACGTCGATGCGCCGGTACCCACCAACGTCTGGCATACGTTAAGAGTCGAATTTTCTCGGCGAAAGAATCAAAGTGATGCTGGATGGCAAACTGTATATCGAGCTCGACGACCGGCATATCACTGGTGCAGGCGCGGTCGGTGTCTGGACCAAGGCGGACAGCGTCACGGCATTCGACGATTTTGCTTATGGCAGTTTTTAGCGAAGAGCGAGGATAGTTCCGTGATGCAATCCGAAAACAATACCTCTACCGTCGAGCCAGCGCCGGCACCTGCGTATTCGCTCTGGCAACTCGTCAAGTATGCGTTACGGCTAGGCGCACTCGGGTTTGGCGGACCGGTTGCGTTGGTCGGCTATATGCATCGCGATCTGGTCGAGAATCGAAAGTGGATTTCCGAAACGGACTACAAGGAAGGGCTGGCGCTCGCTCAACTCATGCCAGGACCGCTGGCCGCACAGTTGGCGATGTACCTCGGCTACGTGCATTACCGCAATCTCGGCGCAACACTGGTTGGAATTGCCTTCGTGGTGCCGTCATTCCTGATGGTCGTGGCCATCGGCGCGGCGTATGTCGCGTACGGCGGACTCACGTGGATGCAGGCGGTGTTCTACGGCGTCGGCGCGTCCGTCATCGGCATCATCACCATCAGCGCCTACAAGCTCACGACGAAAAGCATCGGCAAGGACAAGTTGCTGTGGGCGATTTACTTGACCGGCAGCCGCGGTGACAATCATCACGCGAATCCGAGCTCGTCATGCTGTTTCTTGATCGCGGGCGTGCTGACATGGCTCGTCAGGGCGCCGCCCAAGAAATGGTTCGGCGCGGGAGGAACGCCCGGCATACTCGCCGTTTCGGCGCAACTTCCGACCGCGTCCGTTCTCGCCGCCGGCTCGGACTGGTCCGTGTTACGGCAGATCGGCATTTTTTTTGCCGAGGCCGGCGCCTTCGTGTTCGGCAGCGGCCTTGCGATCGTGCCGTTCCTGTACGGCGGCGTCGTCAATGAATATCACTGGCTGAACGAGCGCCAGTTCGTCGATGCGGTCGCGGTTGCGATGATCACGCCCGGGCCGGTGGTCATCACGGTTGGCTTCATCGGCTATCTGGTTGCCGGGTTTTCCGGCGCGGCGGTCGCGGCGCTGGCCACGTTTCTGCCGTGTTATTTCTTCACCATCATCCCCGCGCCCTACTTCAAGAAGCACGGCAAGCATCCGGGCATCGTCGCCTTCGTCGACGGTGTCACGGCGGCCGCGATCGGAACGATCACGGGCGCCGTCGTCGTACTGGGCAAGCGCTCGATCACGGACCTGCCGACCGTGCTGCTTGCCGTGGTCACGGTCGTGTTGATCTGGAAGTTCAAAAAACTTCCCGAACCGGTCATCGTCGCCGCGGCGGCACTGACCGGCATGGTTGTCTATCCGCTTATGAAGTCGTAAGCCGCGGCGCGAAGAGCAAGGCGGAAACCGAATCCTGAATCGCCAGTCCCGAATCCCGCTCGTTCATGTCGGGCATAATGCCGGACATGGATGAAACGGCAGTTCACGCGCAGGCAGAACAGGATTTTTATCAGCGGCTCGTGGCCGCGACGCCGCGCGCTTATGTCACGCCGCTCTTAATCGCGGCCAATGTCGTGGTGTTTGCGGCCATGGCCGCACTCGGCGTCAACGTGCTCGGCGCACGCGCCGAGGAGTATCTGCATTTTGGCGCGAATTTCGCGCCGCTCACCACCGGCGGGCAGTGGTGGCGGCTCTTCACCTGCACGTTCATCCACTTCGGCATCGTTCATCTGGCGTTCAATATGTGGGCGCTGTGGGACAGCGGCCGGCTCACCGAAAGATTGCTCGGCAACGCGTGGTTTGCCGTGCTCTACGTCTTCGCGGGGCTCGCCGGCAGCAGCGCCAGCATGCTGTGGAACCAGAACGTCATCAGCGGCGGCGCCTCGGGCGCGGTGTTCGGCGTCTACGGCGCGCTGCTCGCCTACATGACGGCCGAGCGCGGCTCGATTCCGCCGCAAACGCTCAATCACCTGCGCGTGAGCACGTCCACGTTCGTCGTCTATTCGCTGTTCTACGGCTTCGTGCAGTCCGGCATCGACAATGCCGCGCATCTCGGCGGGCTGGCCGGCGGTTTCGTCATGGGATTGATCCTCGCGCGGCCGCTCGACCAGCCGCGGCGCGCGGGCGGGCAGGCGCGCCGCGCCTTCCTCGCGCTGTCTGCTCGCGGCCGTCACGCTGCCCACCGCGGCGTTGTTCACGCCCGACACGTCGCGCGTTTACCGCCAGGCGCGCGAGTTGCAGAAGGAAATCGAAGCGTTCAGCGCCGAGGAAAAACGACTGCAGGCCGCGTTTATGGAGATCGTCGAGCAATCACGCGCGAAAAAGCTCGATGCCGCCGCCGCACTTGCGCAACTGCAGACCCGCATCCTGCCGGCATGGGACGCCGCGGTCGCGCGGCTTGCGCGCGTGGATCTCGATGCCAGGGCGCCGGCTCGCCAGGATTACGAACTTCTGCTGCGCTACGCGACCGCGCGCCGCGACGGCATGCGCGCGGTCGTCGACTATCTCGCGACCAACAATCCGGCGTATGAGACGAAAAATCGCCGAACAGCGCGAAATCGCCGCGGCCGCGCTTAAACAGTACCAGTCGCGACAAAAATAATATAACTCAACGCGTGACGGCGACGATTGCCGCGCGTTTGCGCGCGTCGACCGCCGCAATGCGCGCGCGGATGGCGGGAATCACCTCATGCGTCGCCGCCTCACCGGCGGCGATGGCTTCGACTTTGGCCGAAAAATCGAGCGACCGCGTGCGCGGCGTGGCCGGCCGGATCGCGATATCGGCGGCGTCCACCTCGCTCGTGCCGCGCCACGACACGTCGACCGCGATCACGACATCCGCCCCCATGCGGCGCGCGACCGGCACCGGCACGCGGCTCGTGAGCCCGCCGTCGACGTATTCGCGGCCTTCGATCAATACCGGCCAGAACACGTTCGGGAATGCTGCTCGACGCGCGCACCGCGAGCCCCGTATTGCCGCGATTGAATACCGTCATGGCATTGGTCGCGCGCTCGGTCGCCACCACCGCGAATGCGCGGTCAAGCGCTTCGATCGAACGGTTGCCGAGCGCCTTGTTGACGTAATCCTGCAATGCCTCGCCCTGCGACGCGACCCGGGCCGAACAAGGTGAAATCGATGAGTTCGCTGTCGGCGATACTCAGCGCCATGGTTTCCAGCGCCTGCGCGTCGTTGCCGCCGGCGTATAGCGCGGCGACCACCGCACCCGAACTGCTGCCGACGACGATATCGGGACGGATGCCCGCGGTTTCGAGCGCCTTGATGACACCGACGTGCGCGAATCCGCGCGAGCCGCCCGCACCGAGCACCAGCGCGATCAGCGGCCGCGCCGCGTGTAGCCGCGTGATTTCCGCGGCGCGCGGCGGCGCGAGCTCCGGATATTCGCGCGGGCCGCTCGCGCACGCCGGCCAGCACCAGTGCGAGCAATAAGCAAAGTGTCTTGCGCAACATGGATACTAGGGTATCCGAAAAACGCCGCCATTCCAAAATTTCGATTTGCCGCCGGCTTGCGGCATAATTGCGCGCTTACGCGCACCGGACCCGTAATCTGGCCCGCCGAATTCCGAGAAAATCGATGATTACCCGAATAATCCATGTCGCCTGCGCGCTGACGCTGGCCGCGCCGGCCAGTGCCCGCAATCGCGCAGGACGCGACACGCGATTTTCCCGCGAAAGCCATCCGGCTCATCATGCCCAATGCGCCGGGCAGTTCGAACGACGTCCTGGGCCGGCTGCTTGCGATCAAGCTCGGCGACCTGCTCGGACAGCAGGTGGTCATCGACAATCGCGCGGGCGCCGGCGGCACTATCGGTGTTGAAACCGCCGCGCGCGCGGCGCCTGACGGTTACACGCTCGTCTCCGCGTCGAGCGCCACGCACTCGATCGCGCCGCACGTTTACAGCAAGCTCGGCTACGACGCGAACAAGGACTTCACGCCGGTTTCGCTGTTTGTCATTACGCAAAACCTGCTCGCCGTGCATCCCGCGGTGCCGGTCAAATCGGTCAGGGAATTCATCGACTACGCCAAGTCCAAACCCGGGCAGCTCAACATGGCGTCCGCCGGCGCGGGATCGACGAGCCATCTCGCCGGCATCATGTTTACATCGCTCGCCGCGCATCAACTCGGTGCACATCCCGTACAAGGGCGGCGGACCGTCGATAGCCGCGGTCGTCGCCGGTGAAGCGCAATGGGTGTTTACGCCGATCGCGGGACCGCTGCCGCAAGTGAAAGCGGGACGCCTGCGCGCACTTGCCGTCGGCGGCGCGCAAGCGCTCGCCCGTCGCGCCGGACATTCCGACCGTCGCGGAATCGGGGTTGCCCGGCTACAACTCGAGCGGCTGGAACGGCGTCATGGGCCCCGCAGGCATGCCGCAAGCCCATCGTCGATAAACTGCACGCGGCGATTGCCGCGGCGCTCGCTTCCGGCGATCTCAAGGAGCTGTTCGCGGCGCAGGGCGCCGAAACTTTCGGCAGCACCCCCGCGCAATTCGCCAAACACATTCGCGACGAATACGTGCGCTTCGGCAAGGCCGTCAAGGACGCGGGCGTGAAGCTCGAATAGAATAGCCGGCTTCGATCAATCAACCACGCGAAGGAAATCAGAATCTGACGAATCACCCTCCCGTCAAAGTCGGCATCGTCGGCCTCGGCCGCTGGGCCACCGTGCTGACGCGCGCCGCGCAGCAAATCCGACAAGATCAAAATCGTCGCGGGTTTCAGCCGCTCCGCGGAAAAACGCAGCGCGTTCGCGCAGGAAATGGGCGTGCCCGCGGCGCCCGACATGCAAACGCTGCTCGCCGATCCCGACATCAAGGGCGTCATTCTGACCGTGCCGAACGAGCAGCATCTGCCGCTGGCCGAGATGGTCGCCAAGGCCGGCAAGCACGTCTACACCGAGAAGCCGATCGCGAATACGCTCGCGGACGGCCTCAGGATCGCCGCGCTCGAAGAGAAATACGGCGTCAGCGTGACCGTCGGCCACAGCGCGCGCCTGATGGCGGGCATCCGCATCATCCGGGAAAAGATCGATGCGGGCGAACTCGGCCGCGTTGCTTTCATGGAAGCCAATTTCTCGAACGAGCGCGCGCTCGAATTGACGCCGCAGACGTGGCGCTGGTACAAGGACCGCGCGCCCGGCGGCCCGCTGTCGCAGCTGGCGATCCACCAGTTCGACGTGCTGCATTACCTGGGCGGCGAGATCAGCGAAGTCACGTCGATGGCCTCCAAGCTCTCGCCGGTCGGCGCCGAGGTCGACGACCAGTCGATGACGCTGATGAAATTCGCCGACGGCAAAATCGGCTACGTCGGTTCGTGCTGGACGTCGCCCGGCATATTCGCCGTGCGCGTGTTCGGCGCCAAGGGGCTCATGCATTACGAAATCGATTTCGGCACGTGGGACACGCCGGACAAGCTGCACACGACGTCCACGCTCTACATCCAGCGCGGCAAGGACGGCTACGGCAAGCGCGAGGAAATCAAGCTGCCGCCGAGCGACATGTTCCGCGCCGAACTCGAGATGTTCGCCGAGAGCTGCGTGACCGGCAAAGTGCGCGAATTGTCGGCGCACAACGGCAACGTCGCCGTCGCGGTCGTCTACGCGGCGCTGCGCTCGATCGAGCGCAACGGGCAGGCGGTGAAGATCGCCGATATCATCAGCGAAACGAAGGCTAAAATCTGAAGGCCAGCTTGGTATTCAAGGAGTGACCGCATGCTGCCCACCCGCCATTTCATCGATCTCACGCAACCCGAGATCGCGCAGCAACTGAAGAAAAATCCGCTCGTGATCCTGCCCGCCGGCAGCGTCGAGCAGCACGGCCCGCATCTGCCGACCGGCACCGACATCTACGCGAGCCAGGTCATCGGCAACGCGGTCGCCGAGCGCATGGACGGGCTGCTGCTGCCGGCGACACCGTTCGGCGTGACGCCCATGCACATGCCGTTCGAAGGCACCATCACGCTGTCGACCGACACCTATATGCGCGTGGTGACCGAAACCTGCCAGTCCACGGCGCAGCACGGCGCGAAGTACCTGCTGATCATCAACTGGCATGAGGGCAACATTCCGTCGCTGGCGATCGCCTCCGAAGCGCTGCACCGCGAGCACGGCATGACGGTGCTCACCGTGCAGGCGTGCTACGTGGCGGCGGAACTCTACGGCCACGACTGCGGCGGGCTCACGCACGGCGGCGAAATCGAGGCGCTGGCGGTGCTCGCGTACCGGCCCGACCTCGTGCATCTCGACCGCATCGATTACTCGTCCGATCACTCGCACGGCCGCAAGTGGGACAAACTGCGCCGCACGCGCAGCTACCAGCCGGTGCTGACCGACATCCGCACCATCGCGCGAAACCGGCTGGTACGGCGCGCCCGAACACGCGACCGTCGCCAAGGGACTGAAGATGCTCAACGACATTGCGGATGCGATCGCCAAGGAAGCGACCGATATTTTCCGCATGCTCGATGAAGCGCAGGGCGGCACCGCCGAGATCAAGCATCTGAAGGTCGCCGGTTGATACGCGTTGCGCGCTTTAAGCGTGTATATTGGCCGCTCGGCTGGGGCAACATTCGCGTAAGCTTGATGTAAGCCTGCTCACGCACACTCCCGTCTCGCTCTCCCACGAGGCGGTCATCGTGGTTCATTCAAGGAGATCACGATGGAACAATCCAAGTTAGCCGCGGCCAGCAAGGGCGCGAAGTGGGACCTGCCCCGTTTCGGCCGTTTGTTCGTATTCATCATCAGCGCAGGTTTCCTGTGCCCCAACGTGTGGATCGAAGGCATGGACCTCATGACGCTGCACGACAAGAACGACGCCGGCATCGAGCGTTAAAGGCACGGCGCGCATTGGCGCCCGCCGGCACGGCATGCGGGCAATCTCACTTGAACGGGATGCCGACGATCATTTTCGCGACCCACTTGTCGGATGCGCTCGTAACGCCGCGGCCGATGCCGAAATTCAGGTCGAACCCGCCTTTTTGCACATCGACGACGCCGTAGATCATGTGGTCCTGCTGGTTGAATGCGGGACTGCGGTGGATCGGGCCCATGTCGGCGTAATTCTCGATCCCGATCTGCACGCCTTCGCCGACCGACCGCGCGATCTTGAGGGCCGGCGCCAACGCCGGCGCGTGACCGTTATCGCCGGATAGCGCGGCGCCGACAATCGGATTGAAGCTGACCAGCCACTTGCCGCCGCGCCAGCCGATGATCGGCCGCAATTCGACATTGGTGTTGCTTTCCGTCACCCGCTGCGACGTGCGCCCGATTTCCACGTTCAGCCCCCAGAAAATCGCGCCGCTCGGCGGGCGCGATGTACTTGACGCGCAGCTTGGCGCCGTTGCCGTAGACATTCCCGTCGGGAGCAACCGCCGACAGCAGGTACAGTCCGGCTTCCCAGTTCTTGGCGAGGCCGTAGGAAAATTCCGGCGTCACCTGCAACACGTGGTGCGTCGGCAGTTGGCCCGCATAGGCCGGCGCGCGAAAGCCGTCCACCACGTAATTGACGTGCATCTCCAGCCCGAACTCGCCCGGCTCGTTAATGTCGTCCGTATAGACCTGGATTTCTTCCGGCGCCGCCGCGACGTACGCGGCGCGGCGGTGATGAGCGCGAGCCATTGCCGCGAACAGTGCACAAACGTACCGCGCGCCGCACGCGCCATGTGCGCCGTTTGCGTTCAATCGCTATCAACCCGGCGGCCAGCGGAACTTGCGGCCGGCCAGTATGTGCATGTGGACGTGAAACACCGCCTGGCCGCCTTCCTGGCCATTGTTGATCACGAGCCGGAAAGCGCCGTCGATCTTGAGTTCGCGCGCGATCTTGCCGGCCGCCAGCAGCAGGTGTCCGAGCAGCGCCTGGTCCTGCGCCGCGCATTCGACAGCATGTCGATCGGCTTCTTGGGCACCAGCAGGATATGCACCGGCGCCTGCGGATTCACGTCCCTGAACGCGAGACACAACTCGTCTTCGTAAACGATGTCGGCCGGAATCTGCCGATTGATGATTTTGCGTAAAGAGGGTATCCGCCATCGCTGTCTCCTGCCGGCCCGAAAAATCCCGCAGCGCCCTACTTCCTGTCCTGGGCGAGGCTCGCCGCCGTCCACGCCGTGATCGCATCGACCAGTTCGCCGCTGGCGCCCGCCAGTGCGCGCACGCCGCCATCGGCATTCGCGCTCGGCGCCGGCTTGTCGATCGTAAAAGTCTTCTGCGCGTGCAGCGTGCGCCGCGTCACGCTGACGATGCTCGCGCGCGCGATGATTACCGCCGCGGCTCGCATCGGCGGAGTCGAAGACCTGGCTGAAATCCTCCAGCTCGACGCGCAATGCGTAATCGGCGCGCGCGCCGTCGGCGACATTCACGATTCCGCCGTCGCTGGCCGCCGCCAGTTGCGCGCGCAGCCGCTGCGTGAGCAATGCCGCCGGCGGCGCCGCCCACCGGCTGTTGGCGTAGGTGTGCTGTCGCGCGGCATCCTGATAGTTCAGCCGGTAAACGATGGAATACGATTCGAGCCAGCTCGGCGCGGCAACCGCATGCACCAGGAGGCTTGCCCGTATGCGCGGCTGGCCCGACGCGGGAGCGGATAGCCCGCCCAGGTCATAGGTTGCGGCCGCATCCTTCTGCGGCGGCCCCAGCGAACAGGCGCCCAGCATCAGCGCCAGCCATACGGCGATAACCGGTTTCATTGCGCCCCCCGCGGCGCCGCGAAGCCGGGTTCGCCGGGACCCGGCGGCATCGGGCTACGGCCAAAGACGAGACTTTGCGGCTGGTCGTTGATTTCGTTCAACAGGCGCTCGAGCCCGCGCGACGAGCGCTGCACGTCTTCCAGCAGCACGTTCAGCCGCGGCACCGACTCCGTCAGCATGGCGTCCGACAGCGCGGCGGCGCTGTTGCCCAATTGCTCGGCGCTTTTCGCGGCGCGCTCGAACGACTCGACGCGCTGGTTCAGGTTGGCGAGCAGCGTATCGGCCCGCTTCAGCACGATACCGGTATCGTTGAGCAGCGCCGGCAACGCTTTGACCGTCGGTTCGATCGCGGTGGCGAGGGAAGCGAATTTGCCGCGTCGCCTGATCGAGATTGCGCAACGTGCCCACCAGTTGTTTCTGATTGTCGTCGCTGAGCAGCGTGTTGACGCGCTGCGCCACCTGATTGAAATTCACGATCATGTCCTGGCCGGACGCGCTGAGGCTGTCGATGAACGATGGCCTGACCTCGATGCGCGCAAGCTGGTCGCCCTCGCCCACGAGCTGCCCGGGCTTTTTGCCGTCGTCGTCGAGCATGACGTAGGCGAGGCCGGTGACGCCCTGCGAGCCAAGCTGCGCGTAAGTTCCCTGCGACAACGGCGTGCCGGTTCGCACCTGAATCCTGACCAGGATCGCGCGCGGGTCGTTCGGATCGAAATTGATGTCCACCACCTTGCCGACCGTCACGCCGCGATAGCGCACCGGCGCCTGCGCATTGAGTCCGGACACCGGATAGCGCGACACCAGCAGGTATTCGTCGTTTTCGACGGTGTCGCCGCTGAACCACAGCGCCGCGGCGACCACCCCGATACCGAGCAGCAGGGTGAACAATCCCGCCGCCAGCGCATAAGCCCTGTTTTCCATGATTGCCACTCCCCTTCATGACTCCAGCCGGGCGCCGGTGCGCCGCCGGCGTTCTCACGTCATCGACATGATGTCCTTGACCGCCTTTACCGCTTCGAGCGCGCGCCGCCCGCGCTCGCCCATGAAAAAATTGCAGATGAACGGATGCGGGTTGGCCACCACTTCGTCCAGCGTGCCGACGATTTCCAGCCGCTGGTCGCACAATACCGCGACCCGGTCCGAAAGCGCCACCAGCGTATCCAGATCGTGCGTCACCATCACCACCGTCAGATTGAGCTCGCGATGCAATTCCTTGATCAGGCGTCACGAAGCTTTCGCTGCGGTCGGGATCGAGGCCGGCCGTCGGCTCGTCGAGAAACAGGAGCTCGGGCTCGAGCGCAAGCGCGCGCGCCAGCGCGATGCGCTTGACCATGCCGCCCGACAATTCGGCCGGCATCTTGGACGCGTGGCGCGGCTCGATGCCGACCATGTCGAGTTTCATCATGACGAGGTCGTGGATCAACTCTTCGTCCAGCGCGCGCAATTCGCGCAGCGGCAGCGCGACGTTGTCGAACACCGTAAGCGCGCTGAACAGCGCGCCCTCCTGGAACAGCATGCCCCAGCGGTCGCGCAGCTTGCGCAATTGCCCCGCGTCGCTGCCGTGCAACGAAACGCCGAACACGCGCACTTCCCCGCGCGCCGGCCGCTCGAGGCCGAGCATCTGGCGCAGCATCGTGGTCTTGCCGCTGCCGGAGCCGCCCACCAGCGACATGATCTCGCCGCGCCGCACGCACAGATCGATATTGCGATGCACGACATTGGCGCCGAACTGCGTCCACAGGCCCTTCACCTCGATGATGCAGTCGTCCATCAGCTGATCCCCACATCCTTGAACATGATCGCGAAAATCGCGTCGACGATGATCACCACGGTGATCGACGTTACCACCGAATTGGTGGTGCCGATGCCGAGGCTCTCGGTATTGGGCTCGATGCGCAGGCCGAAGTGACACGCGACCAGCGCGATCAGGAACCCGAATACGACGCCCTTGCCGAGTCCCAGCCACAGATTGGCGATCGGCACCGCGTCGGGCAGGCTCGACAGGAAATAGGCTATAGCCGATGCCGAGTTCGGCCTGCGCCGACACCATGCCGCCGAGCAGCGCGATGGCAGTTGGTCCACAATACGATCAAGGGCATCGATACGGCCAGCGCGAGCATTTTCGGCAGGATCAGGCGCAGCGTCTGCGGAATGCCCATCACCGCCATCGCGTCGAGTTCCTGCGTAACGCGCATCACGCCGAGCTGCGCGGTAATCGCCGAACCCGAGCGCCCGGCGATCAGTATCGCCGCCAGTACCGGGCCGAGTTCGCGCACCACGCTGATGCCGAGGATGTTGACGATAAACGCATCCGCGCCGAACAGCTTCAACTGCTGCGCCGACAGATAGGAGAGCACGACGCCGACCAGAAAGCCGACCAGCGCCGTAATGCCGAGCGCCTGGGTGCCGGTGCGATAAATGTTGGAGGAAATCTCGCGCCACGGAATGCGTGCGGGCCGCCGGACCAGATACGCGGCATCCAGCACGACCTGGCCCAGCACCATGACCATGGTCGCGAGATGGTCGACCACCCTGAGCACCTTGCGTCCGACCGCCACGATGATCCACAGCGGATCGCGCGGCGCGTCGGGCGACAGCCGGCTCCGCCGGTATTTCGAGATGGCTGAAGATCGCTTCGTGCTCGGGTTTGAGCACCAGGTTGGCGGCACGCCGCCGGCCCCACGCGCGCCACAGCAGCATCGCTCCGGCGTGGTCGATCACGTCGACTTCACGCAAATCCCACAGCGAGTTCCGGTCGGCGGCATATTCGGCCAAGCGCGGCGTCAGTTCGACCAGACGGCGTTCGAGCCCGCGCAAATTCCACGCGCCGCTCAGCACGAGGCAGCGCGCGCGGCCTGCCGCCGTGACTAACCTGACTGCGGGTTCCGGGGAAGCCGCGGACGCGGAATGTGGCATAAGTGAGTGCTTATTTTTTTCTGATACAGGTCGGATTTCCCACTGTAGCTACCTGATTGGGAAACGTTTTTATCCTATCCATGTCTAGCACAATAAGTCAAAAATTCGACTGCTGCCAGGCTTTTTGGTGCAATGCAATAAAAAAGTCTTGACTTCTCAGATTCCACCCCATATAATTGGAATTGTGCAATGCAGCAATAAGGCCGCATGACAGCAGCCGGTACTGAAGCAGGCAAACGATTTTTTAGCGCATTTTTTACAAGGAGACTCAAATGTTCCAAGCCCCTGAACAATTCATGGCACTGAACAAAGCCAATCTGGAAGCGGCAGTCCGTTTTGCGGGCATCGCTCTGGAAGGCGCCGAGCGCATGCTCGAACTGCAACTGAAAACCGCGAAAAGCGCGTTTGCCGACGGCGTGCAGCAAGCCAAGGCGTTCACCGAAATCAAAGACGTGCAGGAACTCGCGCAGTTGAAGAACACGCTGGCGCAACCCGCGCTCGAAAAAGCGACCAGCTACGTCAAGAGCGTTTATGACGTCGCCTCCGCGACCCAGTCGGAAATCAACAAGCTGGTCGAAGAGCAAGTCGCCGAGTTCAACAAGCAAGTGGTGACGAGCCTCGACAAGGTCGTGAAATCGGCCCCGGCCGGTTCCGAAGTCGCCGTCGCCGCCGTCAAATCGGCGATCACCGCGGTCAACTCGGCCTATGACAACCTGTCCAAATCGGCCAAGCAATTCGCCGAAATGACGCAGGCGAATGTCGAAGCCGCGACGACCCAGGCCGTGCACTCGACCAAAAGAAAAGCCGCGTAATTCAGTCTCAAACCGCACGTAAAAAAACCCGGGTGTTGAACCCGGGTTTTTTTCGTCCATTCGCCGCCGCCAACTAGGGCGTATCCGACCACGCAAATCCCAGCCCGATCACACCGCTTTTGAGTTCCGCGATCGCCGCGGCAATTCTTTGCGCGTCGCCGCGCACGCCCAGTTCGATGTAGCGGTCGTTTTCGCTCATGTGCGGCAGACTGAAGACCTTCAATCCCGGGAAACTCGCGAGCGTCTGATTCATCAATTCGATCAACTGGCTCTCGCCCGCACCGCGCACGACGATTGCGCTTTCTGCAACGCGCCCCGCGGCATGCTGGTCCGCATACCAGTTGTCGAGCACCCACGCCATCATCGGCCACGCCATTTGCGGAAAGCCCGGCACGAAATGATGATGGCCCACGCTGAAGCCCGGGATGCGGTTGTAGGGATTGGGAATGATGCGGCTGCCGCGCGGAAATTCGCCCATCGCGAGGCGCTGCGGCGTGACTTCTCCGGCCCCGAAGCGCGCGCGGATCTCGGCCTCGGCATCGGGATGCAGGTAGAGTTCCACGCCCGCCGCCTGCGCCGCGCACTGCCGCGTATGATCGTCCGGCGTGGCGCCGATGCCGCCGAAACTGAATACGACATCGTCCGTTGCCAGGGTGCGCTTGAGCGTCGCGGTGATCAGCGCGGGATCGTCGGCCAGATACTGGCACCAGGCGAGTTCCAGACCGCGCTCGCCGAGTATGGCGATCGCCCGCGCCATGTGCTTGTCCTCGCGTTTGCCGGACATGATTTCGTCGCCGATGATGATCGCACCGAATTGCATCTACTTCCTAAAAACAAGAATATCGGCCGCCAAGGCGCCAAGACCGCCAAGAAAAGCTGGCGAGCATGAACGACAACGGTAAGCGGCAATCTCGCGAGGGGCTACGGCTTTCGTTTTCCGTCTTGCGCCTCGATCTTCTTGGCGACCTTGGCGCCTTGGCGGCAAATGCTACTCAGCTGTGGATGTAGGACTCGAGCTGCTTGATCATGAACTGCTGCTCGGAGATCGTTTCCTTCACCAGGTCGCCGATCGACAGCACGCCGATCAGCTCGTCATTCTCGATCACGGGCAAATGGCGGGTGCGCTTGTCGGTCATCAACGCCATGCACTCTTCCACCGTATTCTTCGGCTGCACGCAGACCACGCGCTCGGTCATGATTTCCCTCACCGGCGTGTCGTGCGACGATTTGCCCTGCAAGATCATCTTGCGCACGAAATCGCGCTCGGACAGGATGCCGGCAAGCTTGCCGTTCTCGACGACCAGCAGCGCGCCGATGTTTTTTTCCGCCATCTGCTTCGAGCGCCTCGAACAAGCGCGTATCGGGCTGATCGTGCACAGCCCCCCGGTCTTGCCCTGCAACAACTGCTTGACTGTTTTCATCGCCCCCTCCATTGCCGGTTAGATCCGCTGCGATTCCCGCGGATTTTGTTTCCAGTGTAATCCAATCACGGCGCCGACGCAAACGCCGGCGGCGGTTTCACGCTATCATTCCGCGCGGCACACCCTCGCCATGCCTGCCACGGCTTGACCGCAGCGCGGCGCTACGATCGCACGCCGCCACCATCCGGGAGCCCTCCATGCTTGCCACGACCAGAGACTTTTCTCGCCGACCTGTGGGCGCTGACCAAGCCGTACTGGTTTTCCGAGGAGCGCTGGGCGGCGCGCGGGCTGCTCGCCGTCATCATCGCGCTCAATCTCGGGCTCGTCTACGTCAACGTGCAGCTCAACCAGTGGAACAACGATTTCTACAACACGCTGCAGAACATGGACAAGGACGGTTTTTTTCACCAGCTGGCGAAGTTCGGCGTGCTTGCCGCCGCGTATATCGTCGTCGCCGTCTACCAGCTGTATCTGAACCAGATGCTGCAGATCCGCTGGCGGCGCTGGCTGACCGACCGTTACCTTGCCGACTGGATCGGCGAGCGCACCTACTACCGGCTGCAACTCACCGACCGCGGCACCGACAATCCGGACCAGCGGATTGCCGACGATCTCGCGGACTTCTGCGACAAGACATTGAACCTGACGCTGGGCTTGATGTCCTGCGATCGTGACGCTGGTTTCGTTCGTCGCCATCCTGTGGACGTTGTCGGGCACGCTGAGCTTCGCGTTCAACGGCAGCCCGATCGAAATTCCCGGCTACATGGTATGGGTCGCGCTCGTGTACGCGATCGCCGGCACCGTGCTGACCCATCTCATCGGCAGACCGCTGATCGGTTTGAACTTCAACCAGCAGAAATTCGAGGCCAATTTCCGCTTTTCGCTGGTGAGGTTCCGCGAGAACGCGGAATCCATCGCGCTCTATGCCGGCGAAGCCGATGAAATACGCGGCCTCGAGCATCGCTTCACCGACGTCGTGGCCAACTGGTGGGCGATCATGAAGCGCCAGAAGTCGCTGACCTGGTTTCGCGCCGGCTACAACCAGATCGCAACCATCTTCCCGTTCGTCGTTGCCGCGCCGCGCTATTTCGCCGGCAGCATCCAGCTCGGCGGATTGATGCAAACGGCATCCGCGTTCGGCCAGGTGCAGGACGCCCTGTCGTGGTTCGTCAATGCCTACACCCAGCTCGCCGAATGGAAAGCGACCGTGGACCGTCTGACCACGTTCCGCAACGCCACCCACCGCGCCCGCCGCGACGCGCAGGCAAACGCGGGCGTGGCGACCGCGACGCACCCCGACGGCGGTTATACGGCGACGCGACGTCAACATCGATCTGCCGGACGGACAGCCGCTGCTCGCGCCCTTCAGCCTTGAATTCAAGCCCGGCGAAAGCGTGCTCGTCACGGGCCCTTCCGGCTCCGGCAAGAGCACGTTGTTCCGCGCGTTCGCCGGCATCTGGCCGTTCGGCCGCGGCACCGTGTCGCGGCCGCAGGACGCGAGCGTGCTGTTCCTGCCGCAGAAACCTTACCTGACGATAGGCACGCTGCGCGAGCAGCTGTGCTATCCGGCCGCCAGCGGGACATACAGCGACGCCGAATTGCGCGCGGCACTCGTCGACTGCAGGCTCGGCCATCTCGTCGACCGCCTCGACGAAGAACAGCACTGGGCGCAGTTGCTGTCCGGCGGCGAACAACAGCGCATCGCGTTCGCGCGCGCGCTGCTGCACAAGCCCGCGTGGCTCTTCATGGACGAAGCAACTTCCGCGCTCGACGAGGCGACCGAAACGGCGCTCTATCAGCTGCTCAGCGAACGGCTGCCGCACAGCGCGATCGTCAGCATCGGCCATCGCGCGAATCTGCGGCAGTTGCATGCGCGGCGCCTCGAAATCCGCAAGCCGGCGCGGCGCGGGCACGCTCGCATGGGCGTCGTGAGCGGCGTAGCGGCGGGCACGCAACGGCCCGCGACGGAATTCAGCGCCGATCAGGCGAGCTTCGCGTCGCTCGCGGCGCCCGGCCAGCAGGCGCGCCAGCTCGGCGCGTCCACCGGCTTGCTGAAGTAATAGCCCTGCATTTCATCGCAATGATGCTCTTGCAGGAAGCGGTATTGCTCGCGCGTCTCGACACCTTCGGCGATCACGCGCAGGCGCAGGCTGTGCGCCATCGCGATCACCGCCCGCGTGATCGCGGCATCGTCCTTGTCGTCCGGCAGATCGAGCACGAATGAACGGTCGATCTTGACGCTGTTGATCGGGAAGCGCTTGAGGTAGCTCAACGACGAGTAGCCGGTGCCGAAATCGTCGATCGCGACGCGCACCCCGAGCTGCTTTCAACTCCTGCAGCACCCCCGCCGCGCGGTCGGCATTGTGCATCACCGTGCTCTCGGTGATTTCGAGCTCGAGCAGGCGCGGGTCGAGGCCGGTTTCGCGCAGTACCCGCATGATGGCGGCCGCGAGCTCGTCGCGCGCGAATTGGCGCGGCGAGAGATTGACCGCAACGCTGATCGGCGGCAAGCCCTGCTCGACCCAGCGCTGCGCCTCGGCGCACGCCGTGCGCAGCACCCACTCGCCGATCGGCGCGATCAGGCCGGTTTCCTCGGCGAGCGGAATAAACTGCGCCGGCGGCACCATGCCGAGTTCGGGATGCTGCCAGCGCACCAGCGCCTCGACGCCGGTGATGCGGCCGCTCTTCATATCGACCTTCGGCTGGTAATGCAGCAGGAATTCGTTGCGCTCGACCGCGCGCCGCAAGCTGGTTTCGAGCGCCAGCCGCTCGAAGGAATGCTGGTTCATCTGCGCCGAATAAAACTGCAGGTTGTTCTTGCCCTGTTCCTTGGCGCGATACATCGCGATGTCGGCGTTCTTCGAGCAGCGCCTGCTGATCGTGGCCGTCGTCGGGATAAATGCTGATGCCGATGCTGGCGGTCACGTGAAATTCCTGGCCGCTGATCAGGTACGGACGCGCCACGGTCTCGAGTATCTTCTGCCCCACGCCCGCAACCTGGTTGGGGTCGGCCACGTCCTCGATCAGCACCACGAACTCGTCGCCGCCCTGCCGCCCGATGGTGTCGCCCTCGCGCAGGCAATCGCGCAACCGCTCCGCGAGCTGCTTCAACAACCGGTCGCCGGCGTCGTGGCCCAGCGTGTCGTTGATCACCTTGAAACGGTCCAGATCGATGAACAGCACCGCCGCCATCTTGGCAAGACGCCGCGCGCGCGCCAGCGCCTGCGTCAGCCGCCGGTTGAACATCGCGCGGTTGTTCAGCCCGGTCAGCGTGTCGTGGTTGGCGAAGAACGTCAGGTGGGATTCGGCCTCCTTGCGCGCGATGAATTGACCGATCTGGCTGCCGATCTCGGTCGCGATCGTGACGACCTCCTCGTCGCGCGCGCGGACTTCGCGGCCGAACAGTTCGATCACGCCGTAAAATTCGCCGCTCACCATGATCGGAAACGCAAACGCGCTGTGCAGGCCCGCCGCCAGCGCCGACGCGCCGCGCACGAAACGTCGGTTCCTGCGCGATATCCGCGATCCACACCGGCGCGCCGCCCGCCCACACCCGGCGCAGCAGGCCCGCGTTCTCGCCGGGCGTGCTCGACGCGCAGCGCCGATCTGCCGCAGGAACGCTGTCGATTTCCGGCGCCGGCATCCCCCAGCCTTCGGCGTGGCGCATCGTGCCCGTCGTCTTTCGCCACGATCCGGCGCGCGCCCGCCACCCAGCCCAGCCCCTCGCACAGCGTCTGAATCACGCGCGGAATCACTTCTTCGACGCTGTTCGCCTCGGCGAGCAAAACGGTCACGGCGTTCTGGATGTTCTGGCGCAGTTCCGCGCGCTTGCGCTCGCTGATATCCGCGGCGAACAGCACCATGCCGTTGGCAATGCCGCTGGCATCGCGCAGCGCCGCCGCCGACAGGCTGACCGGTATGTGCGAGCCATCCTTGCGCTGGCGCACGGCTTCGACGTCGGCAAAATGCTCGCCGCGCAAAATCCGTTCGCGAAAGCTCGCGCCCTCGGCTTTCTTGTCCTCGGGCACCGCCAGCATGTTCTGGCCGATCGCTTCCTGCTCGGTCCAGCCGAATATGCGCTCCGCCGCCGCATTCCAGCGCTTGATGATGCCCTGCCGGTCCTGCACGATGATGGCGAGCGGGGAGGCGGCGACCAGCGCCTCGAGGCGCGCCGTCGACTGTTGCAGGGCCAGGCGGTCGCGCTTGCGCTCGCTGATGTCCGCGAACATCGCCACCATGCCGACCGCTTCACCCGCGCTGTTATAGATGGCGGCAGCCGAGATGCTGACGTCGATCAGCGTGCCGTCTTTCCGGAGCCTCACGGTCTCGACGTTCTCGAACCTCTCGCCGTTGATTACGCGCGTCCTGTGCGCGTCCGCCTCCGCCGCAAGGTCGGGCGGCACCAGCGGCGTCGGCTCACCCAGCACTTCCCGCGAAGTCCAGCCGAGTATGCGCTCGGCGGCGGGATTCCAGCGCGTCACCGTCAGGTTGACGTCAAACTCCACGATCGCGAGCGGCGACGCGGCGATCAGCGCCTCGACGCGGTCCGTCGCCTCCTGCAGCGCCTCCTCGATATTTTTCTGATCCTCGATGCGGAGGTTCAGCTCGACGGATGGCGTCGTCCGCGACCCGGTTGGCGTCCGACAGACGCTGGACGAGGTCGGCGTTCTCGAAGCGCATGCGCAGCGACGTGACGTGGGTGTTATGCACGATCGGACACGCCGCCAGCATTACCACCGCGAAAGCGGTCAGGACCGCGGCGGTGTACACATGGACCGGATCGACGTGCGCTAACATCGCCGCGATCAGCGGCAGCAACGCCGGCAGCATGAACCCGACAAATGCCGACTTCACCGGCGTCAGCACGATCAAGCCGCTTGCAACCATGCCCGGCGATCACGAAAATAATCAGCAGCTGATACCCGAATTCGGCGGGCGACAGCAACGACCCCAGCACGCCCCACATACCGCCCATGATCGCCGCGCCGGCGACGAACCAGCGGACCCAGTACGCCGTTTCATGCGTGTGTTCAAAGAGGTCATATCGCCGGCACAGAAAATAGCGCGCCACCGTAATCGTGGCGACCAGCGCAGACCAGCCCACGAGCAGCGCCGCGGGCACGGCGTTCCAGAGCCCGCACAGGGCGATCAGTGCGACCGCCAAAGTGCCGCCAAAGCCCGGGCGCGACAGCCGGTACAACAGGCGCACCTGCTCCGCGAACAACGCGGCTGCCGCGTCGTCCGGCTTGACGTGCGGCGCTATCTCAGCCGGACCGGCGTTGGGCGTCATCTGCACTTGTCTTGGCAGGAAACAATGCAGCTATTGTGACAGAATGTGCAGCGGCCTGCGCCTAGTGCCCGGCGCGCGCAATGGCATCGGCCTTGGCAAGCAGGCGCTCCGCCATCCGGATATTCGCGATATCGATCATGCGCCCATCGAGCACCACCGCGCCGCGTCCTTCGCGCGCGGCCTGCGCCATCGCCTCCTTGATGCGGCGCGCGCGCGCAATTTCGTCGGGCGCCGGGCTGAACACCGCGTTAATGCTCTCGATTTGCGCCGGATGAATCGCCATGCGGCCCTCGAACCCGAGTGCCGCGGCGCGCCGGCTCGAGGCGCGCAACCCCTGCGCGTCCTTGAAATCGCTGTACGGCCCGTCGATCGGACGCAGCCCGTAGGCGCGGCACGCGGCCACTATGCGTGCCTGTGCGGCGTGCCACGGGTCAAGCTGAAAATACGCACGTGCACCGCCCGCGTCCGGCTCGCTTAACACGCCGTAATCCGGATTGAGCCCGCCGATGGTGGTGGAACGCGCGCCGGTCGACGCCGCGAAATCTCCCGAGCCAAAACACATCGCCTCGAGGCGCGGACTTGCCTGCGCAATCGCCTCGGCGTTGCACAGGCCCAGCGCGGTTTCGATCATCACCTCGAACCCGATTCTTTTCTCGCGCTTGCACTCGCGCTCGATCTGCGTCACCAGCACGTCGAGCGCGTAGACATCGGCGGCCACCCCGACCTTGGGCAGAAAAATCAGGTCGAGGCGCGGACACGCCTCCGCGATCTCGATCACGTCGCGATAAGTGTACTGCGTATCAAGACCATTGACGCGCACGCTGACCGTCTTGCCGCCCCACTCGATATCGTTAAGCGCCGCCACCACGTTCTTGCGGGCACGCGGCTTGTCGTCAGGCGCGACCGAATCCTCCAGATCGAGGAACACCACGTCAGCCAGAGAGCGGCTCGCCTTGTCGATCATTTTCGGATTCGATGCCGGCGCGGCAAGCTCCGAACGGTGCAGGCGGGGAGTGGCGGGTTCGAACGACGTAAGGCTCATGGCGGACTTTCCGGTGGCGTAGGCAGAGTGCAATGATACTATTCGACGGCTTGACCCGCCGCGTGCTCGAGCGCGGCACGATTAACGGATCAGGCCGAGCGCCAGCGTCAGCGGCAGGCTGAACCAGAACAGGATTGTACTCCAGCCGATCAGGAGCGCCGCCGACTCCCCGTCGAGGCGAAAGCGGTCGGCGAGCAGCAGCGCCGACATCATGGCGGGTGTGGTGGCCTCGATCGCCGCCGCGTATTGCGCCTCGCCCATCGGCGCGTAAAACAGGCGTGCCGCGCACGTTACGACGAGCGGCGCAATCAACAGCTTGACCGCCGCCGCCGTGAGAATTTCCGGACGCGGCGTCAGATTGCGCCACGGTATCGTCATGCCCAATACGAACAGCGTCACCGGTATCGTCGCCTGACCTATCATATGCGCGGCGGCGATGAGCGGCTGATAGGCGAGGCCCAGCGACTGCAATGCGAATCCAAGCGCGAACGCCCACAACGGCGGCAGCGACAGCAATATGCGCCACAATGACGGATACGACACCGGTTTTTCGTGCGATCCCAGGCGCGTCGCAATCCACACGCCGAGGCTCCAGATGAACGGCATCGTCATCAGCATGTCGTTGAACACCGCGTAGCGCACGGCCTCGCGGCCAAAGAAAAACATCAGCACCGGGGCGCCGATGTTGAAGGTGTTGCCGAACATGCCGCCCAGCATCAGCACCGCGCGCGTCGGGTCGGTGAGCCCCCGCCCCAGCGGCGACACGTAGAGCAGCACGTAGAGCAGCGCGCCGGACGCCAGCGTGCCGATGCCGACCAGCAGCGGTACCGACAGCAGATTCGGCGGTAATCGGCGTGTTGGCGACGACCGCGAACAGAATGCACGGATAAAAAACATAGAGCACGAGCCGGTTCAACTGCGTGCGCATGACTTCCACCGGCGCGTCGCGAAAGATCAGCGGCCACGCCGCGCCCGCCGCCACCAGCAGCGCCAGCGGCAGCATGACTTCGATCATCAGGTTGAATAGTTGCGTCATGCAATGGTTCAGAGGCCGCCGGGCGCGGACGCAAATTGAACCGGCGTACGTCAGCATCGCGCGACAGAATTGATTCAAAAACCTCGCCGCCAAGGACGCGAACGGAAAACCAATTCGAGGACCGAAACAGTTTTGATTCCAATGCCTCTTTGGCGTCGATCTCACCCGTCCTCTCCTCGCAGGGGGAGCTTCGAGTCCTTACTCCCTCGGGGCGAAGCTATGCTGCGTCCTTGGCGGCTAGACTTTGCTCTTCGCGTCGGGATTGAGCAGATTCGGCGGCGCGCCGCCCGTCAGCGCGGCGACGGCATTTTGCGCCGCAGTCATCGCCATCGCGCGCCGCGTCGCCTCGGTCGAACTGCCGACGTGCGGCGCCAGCACCACGTTTTTAAGCTCCAGGAAGCCGGGATTGAGCCTGGGCTCGAATTCGAACACGTCGAGCCCGGCCGCGCGCACGGTGCCGTTCTTGAGCGCACTGATCAGCGCGTGCATCGTCGACCACGCCGCCGCGCGTCGAGTTGATCAGGATCGCGCCGGGTTTCATTTTCTTCAGTTCCGCCGCGCCGATGTAATGATGGGTGGCGGGCGAATAGGGCATTTGCAGCACGACGAAATCCGCCTGCGCAAGCAACTGGTCTTTGGTCGCATATTCGGCGTTGAGCCAGCGCTCGACGTCCGCCGGCAGCCGGTTGCGATTGTGGTAGAGCACGCGCATCTTGAACCCGGCCGCGCGCCGCACGATCTGCTGCCCGATGCGCCCCATGCCGATGACGCCGAGGGTGGCGTGATGCACGTCGACGCCGAGCATCTGTTTCAGGTGCCAGCCCTGCCACTTGCCGTCGCGGATATAGGCCTCGGCCTCGGTCAGGCGCCGCGCGGTCGCGAGTATCAGCGTCCATGCCAGGTCCGCCGTGCTCTCGTCGAGCACGCCCGGCGTGTTGGTCGCCATCACCCCGCGCGCGGTGCAGGCCGGAACATCGATATTGTTGTAGCCGACCGCGATGTTGGCGACGACCTTCAGGCGCGGGCACGCCGCGAGCAACGCGTCGTCGATGCGATCGGTCAGGCAGCACACGACGCCGTCCTTGTCTTTCAGGCGCTGCGCGAGCGTCGCGGGGTCGAACGGCTGGTCCGACTGGTTGGACTCGACCTCGCAATGCTCGGCGAGGTAGGCGAGCGTTTCATCGAAGACTTCACGCGTGACGAGAATTTTCGGTTTCATTGCGGATCCTGTGAACAAAACGCGCCGGGCGCGGGCGTCTCAAAAAAACTGCAATTATCGCATAGCGCTCACGCGCTCGCGCCAGACGTTGCGGCAACGCGTTTCGGTGAGCCGGCACGCGGCGGCGACACCGATCAACGACCACGCGACCAGCACGCCGATGCCGAGACGGTAGGCGTCGGCGCTGCCGCCCGCGACGACGCCGGCGCCGTGATCGACCACCCAGCCGACCAGCGGCTGGAGTATGCCGGACGCGACAAAGCCGCCGATGTTGGCGATCGCGATCGCCACCCCCGCGCACGCGGGCGGATTGACTTCCTTCGCAATCGACCACGACAGCGTAAAGCCCGGCACCGCGAGGCCTGTGAGCACCGCCGCGACGACCGCACCGCTCGCGCTGGGCGTCGGCAGCGCAATCCAGACGAGCCCGGTCACGCTGTACGCGACGGCGAATGCGATGACCAGCGGGCGGCGCACGCGCAGGCGGTCCGACAGCCAGCCCACCATCGGCGCGCAGCACGCAAATGCGATCAACGTCAGCGCCGTGCAACGCCCCGCTTCGACCGGGCTCATGCCATGCGTGTGGATGAGAAAGGGGGCCGCCCACAAACCGATAAACGTCATGTACGCGCCGGATATGCCGACGTTCACCCAGAACGGCGGCCACGTCGCGGGATTGGCGGCAACCGTCGCGAGCAGCGCGGCGCCAGTCACCCGTCGCCGCGCGCGCGGCGGGCGCGTGCGGGGCGTCACGCACAAAACACCAGATCGCAGCCGCGAGGACCAGCGATACTGCACCCAGCGCAATAAAGACGCTGCGCCACGACACCAGCGTAATCAGCCACGCGAGCGGCGCGGTCGCGGCGAGCGCGCCGACGATGCCCGCGACATTGGCGGCACCCACCGCCGTCGCAAAGCGCCGCTCGTGAAACCAGTTGGAATGCAGCTTCAGCGTGCACACGAAGACGCCCGAGACACCCAGGCCCGCGAGCGTGCGCGCAACCGCCGCGGTCGTGAAACTTTCGGCGAGCCCGTAGGCGATCGAGCCGGCGCCGGCGATCAGCATGCCGACGGTCAGCGTCACGCGCGGGCCCAGCGTGTCGGCGAGCACGCCGGACGGCACCTGCATCAAGCGCGTAGACGTAAAAATACGTGGCGCCCAGCGTGCCCAGCGCCGCCGCGCCGATCGCGAACTCGTGCTGCAGATCGGCGGCGATCGCGCCGGTCGACACGCGATGAAAAAACGAAATGAAGAACGCGCAGCAGCCGAGCGCGAACGCGCTCCAGCGCCACCATGCGAGCTGGCGCGCGCCTGGATTGTCGGTATCCGCATTCATTCTGGGAACGCCAAAAAAAATGGAGCGGTCTTGCGACCGCTCCAGTCGTTACTGATGGAATTCACCGCAAGGTAAGGATCGGCATTCGCGACGCGAATTACCTCCTCACGCCTCACCCTTCACGCCTTACTTATACAGCGTGTGCGGCAGCCACAACCCGATGCCGGGGAACACGTAGAGCAGCACCAGCGCGACCACCTGGATCGCCATGAACGGCATCATGCCGGCGAAGATCGCGTTCAGCGTCACGTGCGGCGGCGAGACGCCCTTCAGGTAGAACGCCGCCATCGCCACCGGCGGCGACAGAAACGCCGTTTGCAGGTTGAGCGCCACCAGCAGGCCGAAAAACAGCGGATCGATGTTGAAGTGCGGCAGCAGCGGAATGAATATCGGCATGAAGATGACGATGATCTCGGTCCATTCGAGCGGCCAGCCGAGAAGGAAAATGATGACCTGCGCGAGCATCATGAACTGCACCGGCGTCATGTCGAGCGACAGCACCCAGTGCTCGATGATCTCCTGCCCGCCGAGCAGCGCAAACGACGCCGAGAAAATCGACGGAGCCGACGAACAGCCAGCACACCATGGCGCTGGTCTTGGCGGTGAGAAAGGACGACTCCTTGAGGATCGCGCCGAGTTCTTTCACCGTCGTCCAGATCACGCGCGCCGAGATTCGGGCCGCCCGGCCCGGCGCCTCACGCCAAATAGGCTGATGAAGCGATAGACCGCCGGCGAGGATGAAGCCGCCGAGTCGCGCCGACCGCCGCCGCTTCGGTCGGCGTCGACAGGCCGAACACGATCGAGCCGAGCACGGCAAGTAATCAGCACCGCCAGCGGAAAGAACGAGGTGAGCAGCATCTTGAACACCTCGAGCCGCTCCCAGTTCCAGAACCAGTAGAGGACAGCGAGCAGTGCCGACGCCGACGCCGAACACGATCCAGAACCAGAGGGGCATCGGCAGCCGCTCGGATTCTGCAACCGCGGCTGCGGCGGGCTTCGGCGCGGCCGCGGGTTCGACGCGCCGGACTGGCTTCACCTGTCTTCGGCCTCGGCTGCGGCAGGCGCAGCGCTTCCTTCGCGTCTTCGGCTGGAGGCTCCTGCAGTCCGCCGTAGTCCTTCTCGTCCGCTTCGGACTGACCGATCGAGGCTCGCCGATTCCTCGTTCACGTCGGCCGTCACTTCGCCGCCCGCCTCGCACCAGCCCCGTCGTGTCGACCGCGGCCTCCGGCGCGGTCGCGACATTGCCAGGTGACGCCCAGCACGGCGACGATGAACAGCGCCGGCAGCAGCGTGACGATCAACTGCCCGAGCACGGTGCGTTTCGCCACGCCCGCGCCGCCGCCTGCGTCAAGCGCGCGCCACAGTCCGACCAACGCGTTGCTGCCATGCGGCGCCAGCTTCTGCGCAAACGGGCGGCAGCGCCACGACGCCGCTCGCTCGCGGCAAGCGGCGGCATCAGATCGGGCCGCAACTTCGCCAGCACGATGACGTAACCGATGTAGAGCGCCGCGAGCATGAAGCCGGGCACGAAGGCGCCGGCGTAGAGCTGCACGACCGACACCCCGGCGACGGCGCCATAGACGATCAGCAGCACCGACGGCGGAATCAGGATGCCGAGGCAGCCGCCCGCGGTGACCGCACCGGCCGCCACCTTGGTGTTGTAGCCGGCCTTGAGCATCGCCGGAAACGCGAGCAGCCCCATCAGCGTCACCACCGCGCCGACGATGCCGGTGGCGGTGGCGAAAATCGCGCAGGTGACGATGGTCGCCACCGCGAGCGCCCCGGGCACGCGCGCGGTCGCAAGGTGCAGGCTCTTGAACAAGCGGTCGATCAACTGCCGCGCGCTCGACGAGATAGCCCATGAACACGAACAGCGGGATCGCGATCAGCACGTCGTTCGACATCACGCAATAGGCGCGCTGCACCATCAGATCGAGCATCTGCCGGTTCGCCAGTCGCCGGATCGACGCTGCGATAGGCGAGCCAGCCGAAGAACACGCCCATTCCCATCAGCGTGAAGGCCGTGGGAAAGCCGAGCATGATGCCCACCACGATCAGCGCGAGCATCATGAGGCCCAGATGGCCGTTGGTCATCTGCGACGGCGCACGGCATCAGCACGAACACCGGGATGATGATCGCCGCCATGATCGAAAGCCCGAACCAGACTTCTTTGCGCATCTTCACTTGCCCGCCTCCTGGCGCACGACAAACTCGTCAAGCTTCTGCGATGTCCTCGTCCTTGACGTGCACCATCGCCTTCAACTTGTCGACGTCGACTTCCTGGACGTCCGCTTCGCGCGACGGCCACTCGCCCTCCTTGAGGCAAATCACGCAGCGGATGATTTCAACGATGCCCTGCACCAGGATGAACGCGCCGGCGAGCGGGATGATCGTCTTGAACGGGTAGATCGGCGGGCCGTCGGAGGTGATGTTCGAATGCTCGTTGATCGCCCACGACTCGGCGGCATAGTTGTAGCCGGCCCAGACGAGCGCGACGACGCCGGGAATGAAGAACAGCGATATAGAGCGTCAGGTCGAGCCCCGCCTGCACGCGCGGCGTCAAAAATCCGTAGATGCACGTCGCCGCGCACATGGCCGTTCTTGGACAGCGTGTACGCGCCGGCCATCATGAACAGCGTCCCGTACATCATGATCATCACGTCGAACGCCCACGCGTGAGGGTGGTCGAGCACGTAGCGCGAGAACACTTCCCAACTGATGTGCAGCGTGAGCGCGACGACAAGCCACGAGAAGGCCTGCCCTACCCAGGTGCTCACCTTGTCGACGAACAACAGCAGTTTCTGCATGCTCGGATGCCTCTGGGATTCGGTATGAACGCGGGCTATTGTGCCACTTCCGCCGCGATGCGCGGCACCGTTACAAAAAAACACCATCCGGCGGTGCCGGATGGTGTCGTTGGAAGCGCACTCGCGATCAGGCCTTCTTCGGCAGCCGGCTTCTTGGCGCCAAAGTAATGGTTGTAGGCCATGCGCCGGTTGACATAGGTGTCCAGGTCCCAGCGCACCGCGCGCTCGGCGAACTTCTTCTGCGATTCGACGATCTCCTTGAACAATCGGGTTGTCCGACCGACTTCTTCTCCACGATCTGGTCGAACACCTCGAGCTGTTTCTGCAGTATCGCGTCCGGCGTCTTGTAGAACTTGACCCCTGTCTTGGTCTGCAGCTCGATGTAGTCCTGCGAGTAACGGTCGATCGCCTTCCACGACATGTCCGCGGAAGCGGCCTCCACCGCGTTCGCGATGATCGCGCTTGCATCTTGGCCGGCAGCGCGTCGTACTTGGTCTTGTTGAACATGATCTCGAACTGCTCGGCGTTCTGGTGGAAGCTCTGCAGCATGCACACCTTCGACACGTCCGGGAAGCCGAGCAGGCGGTCCGAGGTCGGGTTGTTGAACTCGGCTGCGTCGAGCAGCCCGCGGTCCATCGCCGGCACGATTTCGCCGCCGGGCAGCGCGTTGACCGCCGCGCCCATGGCGGTGAACATGTCGATCGAAATGCCCACGGTGCGGTACTTGAGGCCCTTGAAGTCTTCGAGCTTGGTGATCGGCTTCTTGAACCAGCCGAGCGGCTGCGTCGGGTGCGGCCCGTACGGGAATGACACTACATTGCCGCCGATCGAAGCGTAGAGCTTGGTGAGCAACTCCTTGCCGCCGCCGTACTTGTGCCAGGCCAGCATCATGTTGCCGTCCATGCCGAACGCCGGGCCCGATCCCCACAGCGCGAGTGCATTTTGCTTGCCGTAACTGTAGACGAGCACGCCGTGGCCGCCGTCGAGCGTGCCTTTCGACACCGCGTCGAGCAGGCCGAATGCCGGCACCACCGCGCCCGCCGGCAGCACTTCGATCTTGAGATCGCCGCCGGTCATGTCGTTGACTTTCTTGGCGTAGTCGAGCGCGTACTCGTGGAAAATGTCCTTCGACGGCCAGGTGCTCTGCCAGCGCATGGTGATCGGGGTCGCCTGCCCTTTCGCGATCATCGGGAACGCGAGGGCTGCGGCGCCCGTCGTCGCGGCAGCGCCGGACAGGAATTTACGGCGTGAAACGTCGGGTTTGGCCAGCGCAATTTTCTTGACGTCTTTACTCATCATGCCTCCTAGGTGGCTCAAATCATTAAACTACGAATTCGTCACAGGGCAGCGAAACTTTATTTTTATCAGTGCCTTAAAACGCGCGGTGCCGCCTCGCAACAGGCCGACAATCGCTATACTGGGATATGCGCAAAATCAAGCAAGTTACGGGTGAAGAGGCAAGGAAATGTCGCCCCTTTTGGTGGCCGCTGCCGGATCAATGCTTACGACACCCTTACGGGCCCTTTTAGCAGTCGCGAACGATTTTCACTACAGGCTGGCCGCTAACGCGGCGTGGTGATCTGCGACTACCGGAACCGCAGGCTTCGACTTGTGCGGCGCGTGCGGCTGCCAGCCCAGCGTGAACAGCAACACCGCGAATCCGATCACATACGCGACGGCCACATGCCAGCCGTGCCGCAACCACAAGCCGACGGACTTCGCTTCGGGGTACATATTGGACAACGCGACACCGGCCGACGAACCAAACCAGATCATCGAGCCGCCGAACCCGACGGCATAGGCGAGAAACCCCCAGTCGTAGCCGCCCTGCTTCAAGGCGAGCGCGGTCAGCGGGATGTTGTCGAACACCGCCGATACGAAGCCCAGTCCCAGCGCGGTCTGCCACGACGCGCGCGGCAGCTTCTCGACCGGCATCAGCGACGCGCACAGCACCAGCGACAACAGGAACACGCTGCCCTTGAAGGTTTCCGGCAGCAGGCTCCATTCCGGCTTGCGCAGCGGCGCCGACAACAATATCGCGGCCCATACCGCGGCGCCGATGAACGGAAATTTGTCGGACATCTCGGGAAATTCGACGTTGGCGATCACGTTGGCGACGATCGCCGCCGTCAGTATGAAGGCGACGATGCCGACACGCGGCCAGTCGATGTGGATTCCGCGCGGCGCGTCCTTCAGGATCGGCGAATAACGCTGCTGCTGAATCGCCGCGGGAATACCGAAAATCACCATTGCGAAGAGCGCGGCGACGTAAGCATGTAACACGTCGAGCGGATCGACGCCGTCTATCCACATCATGGTGGTAGTCGTGTCGCCGACGACGCTGCCCGAGCCGCCGGCGTTCGACGCCGCGACGATCGCGGCCAGATAGCCGATATGCACCTTATGCCTGAACACCGTTGCCGCAATGGTGCCGCCGATCAGCGCCGCTGCGATGTTGTCGAGAAAGCTCGACAACACGAAAATCATCAGCAGCAGCACGAACGCGCCCTTCCAGTCGTCGGGCAGTAACTTCGGCAGCCACGCCGGCACGCGGCTTTCCTCGAAGTGCTTCGAGAGCAGCGCAAACCCCATCAACAGCATGAAGAGGTTGGTCAGTATCACCCACTCGTGCCGCAGGTGCTCGACGAAACCGCCGAAGCCCGGCCCGAACCTGAAACCGACGATCAGCAGTTTATAAGCGACGATCGCCGCGAGGCCCGGTGAGCGCCACGCGCAGCGTGTGATGGTGGAACAGCGCGACACCGAGCAGCGTTGCGGCGAACAGCATGAAATCAACCGGGATGCCGAACAACGCGGGGCCTTCGCCACCGGCGGCGCCCGCCGCGAACGCCGGCGCGCACCCGAATATGAGCGCGCCGGCTGTGATCCGTCGCCCGGTCGTGTGGTGACAATGCGCGGCAGCCATCGAGTCCCCCCGAAAATTTCCCGGCCCGATTCTAGCACCTCGTCGGCAGCGCAAAGAACCGCGGTCCCGGCTCCGCGTACGAAAGCGGGGCCCGCCGATGGCGGGCCCCGCAATGACTGCGTGTTGCCCGAAGATCAGCCGAGCTCGACCGGCACGTACAGCTTCGCGTCCTCGCGTTGCACCAGCAGCGCGATGCGCTTGCCCGCCTTGGCCAACAACGCCTGCAACTGCTTGACGCTTTTTACCGGCGTGTCGTTGACCGACAGGATCACGTCGCCCGGTTGTATGCCCGCATTCGCGGCGGCACCGCTCGCGTTCTCGACCACCAGTCCGCCGGCAACACCGACCTCTTTCTGCTCGTCGCGGCTCAGTTCCCGCACCGCGACGCCCAAGCGTCCGCGCGCCTCGCCCGTCGCCTCAGTCGCCGCGACCTTGGCGTTTTTCAGTTCGCCCACCGTCACGTCGATGCGTTTGGCTTCGCCTTTGCGCATCACGTCGAGCCGCGCGACACTGCCCGGCGCGGTGTTCGAAACCAGCACCGGCAGTTCAGACGAACTGGTTATCTCCGTGTCGTTAAAGCGCACGATCACGTCGCCGGGCGCGAGTCCCGCCTGCGCCGCCGGGCTGTCGTTTTCCACCGAACTCACGAGCGCGCCCGCCGTTTTCTTCAGGCCGAACGATTCGGCCAGCGCCTGGTTCACGTCCTGAATACCTACACCCAGCCGCCCGCGCGTCACGCGCCCATGCTGCAGCAGCTGATCCTGCACCTTGAGCGCAACGTCGATGGGCACCGCGAATGACAATCCCTGGTAGCCGCCGGAACGGCTGTAGATCTGCGAATTGATGCCGATGACTTCGCCTTTCATGTTGAAAAGCGGTCCGCCCGAATTGCCCGGGTTGACGGCGACGTCGGTTTGAATGAAGGGCACGTAGGTGTCGCCGGGCAGCGCGCGCGCTTTGGCGCTGACGATGCCCGACGTGACGGAATTATCGAATCCGTAAGGCGAGCCTATCGCCAGCACCCATTCGCCCACCTTCACGTCATCGGCGCCGATCGAGCTTCACGACGGGCAGATTGTTGGCGTCGATTTTCAACACCGCCACGTCGCTCGCTTTGTCGGCGCCGATCACTTTCGCCTTGAACTCGCGCTTGTCGGTGAGCTTGACGGTCACGTCGGTCGCATCCGCCACCACGTGCGCGTTGGTCAGTATGACGCCGTCCGCGCGCACGATGAAACCCGAGCCCAGGCCGTGCGTGGGGCTCTGCGCGCGCGGCATTTGCCCGCGGAACTGGCGAAAGAACTCATAGAAGGGATCGCTGCGGATCGAGCTGCGGCGTTTCCGCGGCGGCGGTCCGCTCGCCTTTGCCGGTGACGCTGATGTTGACGACCGCCGCGCCGTTCTGCTCGACGATGGCCGTAAAGTCGGGCACCGCAACGCGCGCGCCGGGCTGGACATTCACGCTGGCGGCGGGCGCCAGCGCGCCGGCGGCAGCGGCGTTGTGAAAGACCGAACTGCTTTGGGCCATATAACCGCCCAGCGTGGCGGCCGACAATCATCCCGGCCACGATCAGACTGCGAACCAGCATTTTCTGTCTCATGTATCGCTCCTTGATTGGTGACATACGCCGTAGACAAAATTTCTCTACGCCGCGCATTCTGGAGGCGAAAACTTAAGACAGACTTAAAGCGGGTAGTCCGCGCGAGTAATGGATCCGCGGGAGGAATCCGCGCCCGGGCACAGCGCAGGACGGTAAGTCCTTTAACGCTCCAGCCCTGGGAAACCGCACCGTGACCGCAAGCCGCGGCCGTTCGCTCCGTCGGCGAGCGCGACCGTCGCGCGATGCCGCTGCGCGACTCTTTGCACGATGGCGAGCCCGAGCCCGCTGCCCGTCGCGCCGGCGGTCTCGTGGCGGTAGAAGCGGTCGAACACGCGCTCGCGTTCCGCCGCCGGAATGCCGGGCCCGGTGTCCGTGACCACCCAGCACGCCTGCCCGTCGTCAGCCGTCACCGCCACGTCGACGACTCCGCCGGACGGCGTGTATTTGATCGCGTTGTCGACGAGATTGCCCAGCAGCGTGCGCAAGGCATCGGCGTCGCCCGCGACGGACACGGCGATGTCGGCCGTCAATCCGAGCTCGAGCCCCTTCGCTTCCGCCGCGGCCGCGTGCTCGGCCACCACCTGGCGCGCGATATCGCGTGATGTCCACCGCCGCCAGCGCCCGCCCGGCGGCGCCCGGCTCGTTGCGCGCCAGCGTCAGCAGTTGCTGCACGAGGCGGGCCGCGCGTTCGGCGCCGCCTTTCAGCTGCGCAAAGGCCGCGGCGCGCTCGATCCCGGTCGCCGCGCGTTCCGCGAGTTGTATCTGCAATCTGACGGCGGTGAGCGGCGTGCGCAGTTCGTGCGCGGCGTCGGCAATAAACGAGCGCTGCACGTCAAGCGCACCGCCCAGCCGCACGAGCAGATCGTTGAGCGCGGCGACCAGCGGCCTGCACTTCGTCCGGCACGCGATCGCACGGCAACGGCTCAAGCGCATCCTCGCGACCGCCGGTTGAGCGCCGACGGCAATTGCGTCGAGCGGTCTCAATCCGCGGCCGACCGTAATCCAGATCAGGCCGACCAGCACGGGCAGCAAGATCAGCAGCGGCAGCATGGTGCGCAGCGCGAGACCGGCCGCCAGCTCCTCGCGCGCGCGCATCGGCTGCGAAACCTGCACGATGTTGTCGCCGACGAGCGTATTGAAGACGCGCCAGTCGCCGCGCGGCGTCGCGACGGTCGAAAACCCGAGGTCCACGCGTTGCAGCAGCGGCGAACCGGGACGGGAAAGGTAAAGCTGCGCGCCGTTCTGGTCCCAGATCTGGACCACCACGACGTCGCCGGCGTCCGCTTCATCCAAGCGCGGCGCGGTCGCCGGACCGAATCCCTCGTGCGGAAACGCCGCCGCCATCACCTGCAGCTGGTAATCGAAAAGCTCCCCCGCCTCCAGGCGCGCGCGCGCGTAGACCGCGAACGCGGCGACCAGCGTGGTCGCCGACAATCCCAGCAACAGCCACACCAGCAAGCGGCGCCGGATCGAGGTCATGATCGTCTTCGGCACCATGTAGCCGACGCCGCGGATGTTCTTGATGAAATCCTGCCCGAGCTTCTTGCGCAGGGAATGAATGTAGACCTCGACCGTGTTGCTTTCGACCTCTTCGTCCCAGCCGTAGAGCTTTTCTTCGAGCTGCTCGCGCGACAGCACCGCCCCGGGCCGGTCGAGCAACGCTTCGAGCAAGGCGAATTCGCGCGCCGACAGCGCAAGCGCCCGCCCCTCGAACGTCACCTCGCGCGTGGCCGGATCTAACGCAAGCTCGCCGAACTGAATGACCGGCTCGGCGCGTCCCGCCTGCCGGCGCAGCAAGCGCGCGGATACGCGCGGACAGTTCATCGAGGTCGAACGGTTTCACGAGATAGTCGTCGGCGCCCGCGTCCAGCCCCTTGACGCGGTCGGCGACGGAGTCGCGCGCGGTCAGAATCAGCACCGGCATCCGGTTGCCGTTGCGGCGCAGGGTTTTCAGCACTTCGAGGCCGTCTTTGCGGGGCAGGCCCAGGTCGAGCAGCAGCAGATCGTAGACCGCGTTGCCGAGCGCCAAGTTCCGGCGGCGCGGCCGTCCTGCACCCAATCGACGGTGAAGCCGTCGCGGCGCAAGCCCACGCGCACGCTCTCGCCGATCATCGCATCATCTTCGACCAGCAATAAACGCATGCACTATCCCGGAATTCGTTTATCGACAACGCGACGAAGCCGCGGTGGACCGAATATCGCATTTTAGGCACGCCACGCTTAAACCGGACTTAAGACGATTGCGTGCGGCGTATCGCCCGCGGTTGCCGGTTCAGTTGATTGCCGGGTCGCCGACCAGCACGATATGCACGCGGTAGGGGCCGTGCGCGCCCAACACGAGGGTCTGTTCGATGTCGGCGGTGCGCGACGGTCCGGAGATGAAATTCACCGCGCGCGGCATCACGCCGCTGTTCGTCGCGCAGTAACTTCCACGCGTCTTCCATGCCGCGCACGATGCGGTCCGCGCGCACCACCGCGATATGCGTTTCCGGCAGGAGGCTCGTCGTCGCCGGCGTGCGCGGTCCCGACAAAGTCATCAGCGTGCCGGTCTCGGCGATCGCGCAGAACGCGCCGGTAATGCCGACGAGATCGGAGCCCCGCGCCGGGCGCGACTCGACCTCGATGCCGGCCGCCTGCCATTCGAGCTCGAAGAGTTCCGGCCAGCACACCGCGCTCTTCGGCAGGTTATTCTGTTCGAGATAGCGCGCCACCGCGCGCGGCACTTCCGCCATGCTGCCGACGGCATCGACCGTAGTCGATAATTTCACCGCGCACGCCGAAAATCCCGCGACCGGATCCGCGGCGGATTGCGGACGCGGCCCCGGCGGATGCGAAGCGATATGCGCGGCAACGGCCGCGCGTTCCGCTGCATCCGGCGCGCCGCTTCTGCCCTGCGCGGCGCGGATGCGGGCAAGTATGTTTTCGCGGGCGGTCATGTTAGGTTTGAGGACTGAGGACGAACGTAAAAGCGGATTTCTCGATCTAATCCTCAGTCCTCGCTCCGCTCAGCCGAGCGTCGGCATGTTGAAACCCTGCGGCAGCGCGTTCGCATCCGGCCACCGCGTCGTGACCACTTTGCCGCGCGTGTAGAAGCGCACGCCTTCCATGCCGTGCACGTGCTGATCGCCGAACAGCGACGAGCGCCAGCCGCCGAACGAGTAGAACGCGATCGGCACCGGAATCGGCACGTTGACGCCGACCATGCCGACTTCGATCTCGCGCTCGAACTTGCGCGCAGCGCCGCCCGAGCGCGTGAACACCGCGGTGCCGTTTGCGTACGGGATTGGCGTTGATCATGCGTATGGCGTCGTCGAGCGTTTTCACGCGCAGCACGATCAGCACCGGCCCGAAGATTTCGTCCTTGTAGATCGTCATCTCCGGCGTGACGTTGTCGAACAGCGACGCGCCGAGAAAAAAACCGTCGCCGCCGCCTTTGAAAGTGCGCCCGTCGAGCACCAGTTTCGCGCCTTCCGCGACGCCCTTGTCGACGTAGCCCGCCACCTTGTCGCGATGCACGCGCGTGACGAGCGGCCCCATGTCCATCTCCTTGCCGTCCACCTTGCTGTCGCCGGCGCCGATTTTCAGCTTCGACGCCTTGTCCTTCAACTTCGCCACCAGCGGATCGGCCGACTCGCCCACCGCCACCACCGCCGAAATCGCCATGCAGCGCTCGCCCGCCGAGCCGTAGGCGGCGCCGATCAGCGCGTCGGCCGCGAATTCGAAATCGGCATCCGGCAACACGACCGCATGGTTCTTCGCGCCGCCCAGCGCCTGCACGCGCTTGCCGTTTTTCGCCGCGGTTTCGTAAATGTATTTTGCAATCGGCGTCGAGCCGACGAACGAGATCGCCTTGATGTCGGGATGATTCAGCAGCGCGTCGACCGCGTCCTTGTCGCCGTGCACGACGTTGAAGACACCGTCGGGCAGGCCCGCTTGTTTCAGCAGTTCGGCCATCAGCATCGACGCCGACGGCACTTTCTCCGACGGCTTCAGCACGAACGTGTTGCCGCACGCGAGCGCCACCGGAAACATCCACAGCGGCACCATCACCGGAAAATTAAACGGCGTGATGCCCGCGCACACGCCGAGCGGCTGGCGCACCGAATGGCAGTCGACGCCGGTGCCGACCTCCTCGCTGTATTCGCCTTTGACGAGATGCGGTATGCCCATCGCGAACTCGACCACTTCGATGCCGCGCTGCACCGAGCCGCCCGCATCGGCCAGCGTCTTGCCGTGTTCCGCGGTGATCAGCTGCGCGAGTTCGTCCTTGTTGGCGTCGAGCAGTTCGCGAAAGCGCATGAGGATGCGCGCGCGGCGCAGTGGCGGCGTATCGCGCCAGCCGGGAAACGCGCGCTGCGCCGCCTGCACCGCCGCGTCGATATCGGCGGCATTGCAGAACGGCACGCGCCGCGTGACCTGCCCCGTCGCCGGATTGGTGATGTCGCCCGCGCGCGCGCTCGACGCCTGTTGTTGTTTGCCGTCTATCCACAGCGGCACCGACGGCACGGTCTTCAATTCAACCGGTTTGTTCATTTGCGTTCTCCATAAATTCACGAAACGTCTTGCCCTGCGGCGCGGGCATGTCGCGCCCCGCGGTCCAGCCGCCCGCGAAAGGCAGGTAATGTATCAGCTTTGCGCTGCCGCCCATCCATTTGAGAATTCTGACGCCGATGCGCGTCGCAGCCGCGTACAACGCGGGCCGCTGCGCCACCCAACTCCACGCGCGCAGCGCCGAATCGCTCATGCCACGGCCGCAGGCCGCGCTCGACCTGCTTTTCGCGCAGCTTGCGCATCGAGATCCGGCAGCGGAATCTTGACCGGGCACACGACGCCGCATTGGTTGCACAAAGTGGATGCGTGCGGCAGATCGAGCGCATTTTCGAGCCCGACATAGGTCGGCGTGAGTATCGAGCCCATCGGCCCCGGATACACCCAGCCGTACGCATGCCCGCCGACGTTTTGATAGACCGGACAGTGATTCATGCACGCGCCGCAACGTATGCAGCGCAGCATCATCTTGCATGTCGCTGCCGATCAGTTTGGTGCGGCCCGCGTCGAGCAGGATGATGTGGAAGTGCTCGGCGCCCGTCGCGTCCTGCGCGTCCGCACTTCGCGCGCGGTCTTCTGCGCATCGTCTTTCACGCCGGTCGTGAACGAAATGTAATTCGAGATCGTCTGCCCGGTCGCCGAGCGCGGCAGCAGGCGCAGCAGCGTCGTCACGTCCTCCAGCGTCGGCACCACTTTCTCGATGCCGGTGATCGCCACGTGCACGCGCGGCAGCGTGGTCGTCATGCGGCCGTTGCCTTCGTTGGTCACGATCAGCGTCGTGCCGGTTTCGGCGACGATGAAGTTCGCGCCCGAGATGCCCATGTCCGCCGTCAGGAAATGCGAGCGCAGCATTTCGCGCGCTTCGCGCGTGAGTTCCCCGATGTCGGTCTTGCGCGGTCGCCGGTGCTTGTCCGCGAAAAGATCCGAGATCTCGTCGCGGCCCTTGTGGATCACCGGCGCGATGATGTGCGACGGCGGCTCCTTGGCGAGCTGCAGGATGTATTCGCCGAGATCGGTCTCGACGACCTCGACGCCGGCGGCTTCGAGCGCGTCGTTCAGCGCGCACTCCTCGCTCACCATCGATTTCGACTTCACCGCCTTCTTGACGCCGTATTGCTGCGCGAGTTCGCACACGATGCGGTTCACGTCGGCGGTCGTCTCCGCCCAGTGCACGATCGCGCCGCGCGCGGTCGCGTTTTTCTCGAACTCTTCGAGGTAGACGTCAAGATTGTTGAGCGCGCGGTCGCGGATCGCGGCCGCGTGCGTGCGCAGCTCCTCGAAATTATCGAGTTCCGCCACGCGGTCGGCGCGCCCCTTGACGAAATTGCCCTGGAGCTTCTTCAACGCGGCCTGCAGCTTCACGTCGGCAAGCTTCGCGCCGACGCGCGCCTTGAAATGCATGGATGCGACTTGCATGATGGGCGCTAGTATACCGCGCGTGTTGAGTGCGGATTGCCGCCGCGTCTAGCGTCGTTCGCGGCCACTTCGTGGCGTCGGCATTCGCCACGCGGCGCAATATAATCACGGCCCGCGGGCTTCGGGCGGAACGGGAAATAGGCCTGTTGCGCCCCCGCTTGCCGCAAATTGAGATTGGGGGGAAGCCGCACATCGATGCATTGGGCCGCGATTTGTCACTATTAGCCCGCAAAAATCTCATGCGCGCGGGATTCCGCCACGGAACATGCGCGTAGCCGCGACGTATTCCGGCCGCTATTAGTCACTAAAATTAGTGCTTTATGCTGTGTCCGCAGCCGCGCGTCAGGAACGGGCTTCACGTCGTGGCACGCATCGTGCTACGTTACGTTGTATCCTGCGGAATCCGAGAAATTGCGGCGCCGCCAGCAAGAGGAGGGATGAATATGCTGCGTCTAAATCGCGGCTTTACATTGGTCGAGTTGATGATCGTCGTAACGATCATCAGCATTTTGGCGGCGATTGCGATACCCGCGTATCAGGACTACACGGTCCGCGCCAAGGTATCGGAAATCGTGCTGGCCACCGGGACCTACAAAACCACGATCTCCGAGAAAGCCACGTCCGACGGGACGCTCGTAAGTTCCGGCGTGGGGCTGACCGTCATTACCGGCGGCCGCGTGGCGGCCGGCTCGATTACCGATGCCGGCGTGATCATACTGGTTGGAAGCCAGCCAGCCTCGGCACGGCCGTGACGGTAATATTGTCTCCGTCGATCACTGCCACGCGGCGCCGTAGCGTGGCTGTGCTCGGCCGGCAATTCGGACCAATGGAAATACGTGCCGTCGGAATGCCGGCATTGACCTGACGCCTCATTCAAACGTCATCTGCGGCGATCTGACAGATTGCACAGGCTAGCCGCGCTGCTTGAGCAGCGGCCCGGTCAATGCAGACAACGCGACGCGCTGCCTGCCGTGCGCGTCGAAATTCGCGGGCGCAAGCCACGTCAGGAAAGCCGCTTTGAGCGCAATCCACTCGGTGTCGATAACCGAGTACCACGCCGTATCGCGATTGCGGCCCTTGACGACGGTGGCCTGCCGGAAGATTCCCTCGTAGGAAAATGCCCAGGCGTTGCGCCGCCGCGCGCGACGGCTGGTTGAGCGCATTGCACTTCCATTCGTAGCGCCGGTAGCCGAGCGTGAACGCATGCTCCATCATCAGGTACATCGCTTCGGTCGCCGCCGCCGTGCGCTGCAGCAGCGGCGAGTATGCGAGATGGCCGACTTCGATGCAGCCATTGCCCGGGATCGATGCGCAGATAGCTCGCCACGCCGACCGCCTTGCCCGTCGCGCGGTCGACGATCGCGAAAAACATCGGGTCGCTGCCGCGGCACGCGCCGTCCATCCAGCCGCGGTAGTCATCCAAGGTGTCGAACGGCCCGTACGCCATGTAGGTCCACATGCTGCCGTCGGCATTCAATGCGTTCGCTTCGTACAGCGACGCCGCGTGCGCTGTCCGGCGCCAGCGGCTCGAGCCGGCAGTAATGCCCTTCCATCACGGCGCGCGCGGCGGCGGCGGCGATTTCCAGCCGGGCACGGCAAAACCCACCGGCTGGCCGAGCATCATTCATGTCGTGATGCATGGGCGCACCGACTCCCCTCGCAAATCACCGGTCGCTATCGTAACCGAGAAATCGCACGACGAAGCACCTTGCGTATAACATTTACGGTGCCGTCACCGGGCTGACGCGAATTGGAGCAAACCCATGACAGACATTGCACTCGTGGTTTTCGACATGGCCGGAACCACCATCGAGGACTCCGGACAGGTGCCGGAGGCCTTCACCGCGGTATTGCGCAAGCACGGCATCGAAATCAGCGACGAGGCGCTGCGCGCGGTGCGCGGCGCGTCGAAGCGCGATGCCATCAGGCATTTCGTGGCCAAGCATCACACCGCGGGACGTCGAGGCGCTGACCGACCAAATCTTCAACGACTTTCGCGATTACCTGTCGCGACTTTTCAAAGCGGGCGGCGTAAAGCCGGTTGCCGGCGCCGCCGGAATTTTCGACTGGCTGCGCGGACGCGGCATCAAGATTGCGCTCACGACCGGTTTCGACCGCCTGACGACCGATCTCATCATCGACGCGGTCGGCTGGAAGACCGGCGTCGCCGACGCCATCGTCTGCGGCGACGACGTCGCGCAGGGCCGCCCTGCGCCCTTACCTGATTTTCCGGGCGATGGAGCAGACCGGCGTCGCCAGCGTGCGTCAGGTCATGTGCGTCGGCGACACCGTGCTCGACCTTCAGGCGGGCCGCAACGCCGGCGCGCGCTACGTCGTTGGCGTGCTGTCGGGCGCGCACAACAAAGAGCAACTGGAAAAAGAACCGCATACCCACCTGATTGCGAGCGTGGCCGCGCTTTCATCCATCGCGTTTTAGAGCCGGTCAAACCGCCGCGGCCGCAACCCGGTGCGTGGCGCGATATCTGTAAGCCTGCCGTAAGGCTGGTGCGCGAGTATGCAAACGTTGCAGCAACGCATCTGATACCGGCTTACATGCTTCGCGGCGAGCGGCGGTGGATGGCGCGATGACCGACAAGGAGATTTTCGATGACTCGACTGCTGGCAGGACTTTTGCCATTGCTGCGTATTTTGTCCGGCGTTCGCCGAGGACGTAAAAGACGCGCCGCCTCCGGCCACGACGGACGTGGTGGGCATCACGATTTTCTTTGTCCTCTTTTTCGGCTTGTGCATCGGATTTTTCGGCTACATGTGGTGGAGAAACAAGCACGACAAAGAAGAGTGAGGACGCGTTACCGAATGCGGTAACGCGCCACCGCATCCCGGTTCCATGCCAGTCCAGCACGCGTACGGTAAGCGCTGGCTCGCTCATGCCGACGGCGGGCGGCCGTCGGCGTACAGCGCGAGCATGTCCCACACCGCGCGGTTCGCGGGTGTCGCCACGCCGGCCGCGGCGCCGAGCGTGACCACGCCGCCCGACAGCCATTCGACTTCGAGCGGATTGCCGCGCTCGAGATCGTGGTGCATCGACGACGTCATCGTCGCCGGCACGCTGTCGGCGAACGCCAATCGATCGTCCGCATAGTCCGCCGGCAGTGCTACGCCGTGCGCGCGGCCGACCGCGACGACTTCCTTGAAAAGTTCGTGCAGGAAAGCGCGCGTGCGCGGATGGCTGCGAATCGGGCCTATCGTCGTGCGCATCGTCGTCGTGGTGCCCGACAGGCCGACCAGAAACGTGTACTTCTCCCACAGCGTGCGGCGTATGTCGTCGGACAACTCGGCCTTGACGCCGGCGCGCAGCAAGGCGTCGAGCAGCGCCTCCGCGCGCGCGGAACGCTTGCCGTCATACTCGCCCAACACGATGCGCTGCATGGCGCCCACTTGCAGGATGACGCCCGGCCGCGCGACTTGCGTCGCGACGTAGGCGACACCACCCATGACCTGCGCGGCGGGGTAATGCTGGCGCAGGATGTCGTCCTTGATGACGCCGTTCTGCAGCGACAGGACCGCCGTGTGCGGCCCGACGAGCGGCTTCACCGCGAGCGCGGCCGCCTCGGTGTCCTTCAGCTTGACGGCGATGATGACGAGATCGGCAATGCCTATCGTCGCCGGATCGTCGGTCACGTTGACCTTCGCGACGTGGATGTCGCCCTGCTCCTTGTTCTCTATCGTCAGTCCATGCTCGCGCATCGCGGCGAGATGCGCGCCGCGCGCGACGAAATGCACGTCGCACCCGGCGTTCGCGAGCCGGCCGCCGAAAAAGCCGCCGACGCCGCCCGCACCCATGACCGCGATTTTCATTTACGCCGTCTGTTCCCGGCCAGCACTTCGGCGACGTGCAGCACCTGCGTTTTGGTGTCGCCCCGGCGGCGCAGGCGGCCTTCGATGTTGAGCATGCAGCCCAGATCGCCGAGCACGATGGCGTCGGCGCCGGTGGCCAGCGCGTTCTCGCATTTGTTGTCGGCGATGCGCGTCGAGATGTCGCCGAACTTGACCGCGAACGCGCCGCCGAAACCACAGCAGGTTTCGGGCTCGTTCATCTCGATGAGCTTCAGCCCCGCGACCTTGGCGAGCAGCGCGCGCGGCTGCGCCTTCACGCCCATCTCGCGCAGGCCCGAGCATGAGTCGTGGTAGGTGACGGTGCCGTCGAATTTTGCAGCTATGCGGTCGAGCTTCGCGACGTTCAACAGGAAGTCCGTCAGCTCAAAGGTTTTCGCGCACAGGCGCTTGACGCGCTCGAGCTCCTCCGGCTGATCGGCGAACACATCCGGATAGTGCGTGCGTATCATGCCGGCGCACGAACCCGAAGGTGCTACGACGTAATCGCAGGCCTCGAACTCGGCGAGCACTTTGCGCGCGAGCGCCAGCGCGGATTTTCGGTCGCCCGAGTTGTAGCCCGGCTGGCCGCAGCACGTTTGCGCCGCCGGCACGACGACTTCGCAGCCGGCGTCTTCCAGCAGTTTGAGCGCCGCGAATCCGATGCGCGGGCGCATCATGTCGACGAGGCAGGTGACGAACAATCCGACGCGCATGTGACCTGCGGACGATGGAGGCCTAACTCCGCGCCACCAACCGGTTCCTCGCATCGCTCGCTTCATCCTTCGTCACTACAGCCCCTGTTTCTCCAGCCAACCCTGTATCACGTCGGCGACCTGCAGGTTGTTCTTGTCCATCATCATCATGTGCGAATTGCCCTTGATGCCGACCTGCGGCAGGTTGACGACCTCGAAGCTGCCGCCGGCGGCGCGCACCTGTTCGAGGAATTTCAATTCGTTCGCCCGGATCGTCGGCCAGCGCGCATCCTGCTCGATATAGTCGCCGTACACCGTCAGGATCGGCGTGTTCCTCAGCTTGTCGACGAGTTTGGGGTCACCGTAGCCCGCGGGCTCGACCAGCACCAGCGCTTTCACCTTGTCGGGACGCGCCTGCGCGACCTTCTGCCCGAACGACCCGGCCTGCGAATGCACGAGCACCACGCACGGGCATACTTTATCGACGAGCGCGATGTAGGCGGCGATGATCGCATCGTCGGTCGTCGTCCAGCGCGGCACGCCCTGCTTCGTGAAGTTGTCGTAACCCTCGGCCGGAAACTGGCTGCCCGGCTGCAGTTTCATTTTCGCCGGGTCCTTGTTGTAGGAGCCGGGCCCGGCGCCGATGCGGAAACGCTCGAACGGATTTTCCTTGGTCAGGAATATCGGCTCGCCCTTGAAAACGTCGGGATACATCGCCCAGCCCGCGCGCCCGCGCTCGACGGCGTCCGAGTTGTACACGGTCCAGCCTTTCTTGATGAAGTAGTTGAGCCAGCCTTCGCGCCCGTCAGGCGTCGTCTCGTAGGTGACACCGGTCAGCCCGCCGCCGTGCCACATCAGGAGCGGCAACGAGCCGCGCCCGTTCTGCGGCACGAAATACTGCACGTACATGCTCTCGACCTGATAGACGCCGTTGGGATCGACTTTCGCCGGCACCCCGCCCGGCGTGAACGTGACCTCCTTCACCGGCTTGCCCGAGATCGTCACTTCGCGCCCGCCGACGTGAAACGATCCCATGTCTTTCAGCGCGATCGGCGCCTGCGCGCAACCGGCCATCGCCGCCGACCGCGACAATCGACAATATTTTTTTCATGTTCTCCTCCATTACGCAGCGTTCTTATTCATCCCTCATATTGCGCGCTAGGCTTCAATCCACCCGCGCGCCCGAATCGCGGACGACCTTGCTCCACTTGATTTTTTCGCGCTCGATGAACGCCTGGAATTGCTCAGGCGTGCCGCCGATCGGCTCGATGCCGTCGCGCATCAGGCGCTCGCTGATATCCGGCAGTTTCAGCACTTTGGCGATTTCGCCTTGCAGACGATTGATGATGTCTTTCGGCGTGCCGCCCGGCACGCAGACGCCGGCCCACGAGACCGCTTCGAATCCGGGTAATGCCCGACTCGGCGACCGTCGGAATTTCCTGCAGCGTCGGAAAACGCTTGCCGCTGGTGATGCGCCAGCACCTTCAACTTGCCGGCCTTGACCATGCGGCATCGAGCTCACCGGCTGGTCGAACATCAGCACGACCTGCCCGGCGAGGAGATCGCCCATCGCGTTGCCCGGTGCCCTTGTACGGCACGTGCACGATGTCGATGCCCGGCGATCGACGCGAACAGTTCGCGGCGACAGGTGCGATGCCGTGCCGACGCCCGACGACGCGTAATTGATCTGGCCGGGGTGCGATTTCGCGAATGCGATGAACTCTTTGACATTTTTGACCGGCAGCGACGGGTGCACGACGATGATGTACGGCAGGGAACCCGTCTGCGTCACCGGGATCAGGTCCTTGTCCGCGTTGTACGGCACGCTCTTGTAGAGATACGGGATGATCGCGAAGTTGCCGGTGGTGCACGCGAATATCGTGTAGCCGTCGGGCGGCGACTTCGCGAGCGCCTCCGCCGCGATGATGCCGCCGGCACCCGTGCGATTGTCGACCACCACCTGCTGGCCGATGTTCTCCGACATTTTCTGCGCGATCAGGCGCGCAACGATGTCGGTCGAGCCGCCCGGCGCGAAACCGACGAGAAAACGGATCGACTTGTTCGGATAATTTTGCGCTGACGCGCCGCCGGTGAGCTACAGCGAGCCCCAGCGTTACCAGCAATGCCGCGGTTATGCGCATGACGCCTCCCCTCATGATTAATCCCGTTGACTCGCAGGATACCGCATCGCGATCGCATTGCGCCAAACCTTCGAATTGAAGCGATAATGGTAACGGAATTCATGAATACCGTGGAGACAATACATGGGAAAGCCGCCATGACAAGTCACCAACGACCACGACCGCGCACATGACGTTATCCCTGCCGCCCCGCGCCGCCAAGCCGCGCACGCGCGGCATTACCTCGATGATCGACTTCGGGCCGGATACTTTCGGCTGGACCGGCGCGCCGGATGGCATCCGCAACCTGCTTGCGGCCTGCGCCGACTACATCGATTACGCGAAGATCTACGCGTTGAACGCGCTCCTGATGCCGCGCGACACCGTCAAGGCCGCGGCGCGCATTTACCGCGAGTACGGCGTGACGCCATTCGCGGGCGGCATCCTGTTCGAATACGCGTGGCAGAAGAACGAACTCGACGGGCTGGAAAAACTGCTCGCTCGACCTGGAGATCGGCGGGCTCGAAATTTCCGAAAATTACGTGACCCTCACGCCCGACGAGCGCGCGCGCTCGATCGAGCGCTTCCAGAAGCGCGGCATCTACATCAAGTACGAATTCGGCCGCAAGAATCCCGCTTTGCCGCTCGCGCTCGACGAGCTCGGCGCGGTGGTCGCCGCGGTCGGCGAGCAGGGCATCGACCACGTCATCGTCGAGCAGAGCGACTTCGACATGCTGGTTGCGGCGCGCGCCGACGCGATTCCCGCGTTGAAGGCGCAGCCCTGGTTCGAACGCCTGCTGATCGAGGCGGACCCCTACCGTTTCCCGCAGCAGCACGCGGAATTGATCGGCACCTTCGGCAATGACGTCAACCTCGCGAACATCACGCCCGGACAGGTATTGCGGCTCGAAGGCTTCCGCCGCGGCATCGGCCGCGCAGTGAATTACACGATTATCGAGCGCTGACGACGCTGCGACGGGCGCATCGAGCAGAATCGGATTGTCGTCCGCTCTCGTAAATTTCAATAATCACCACTTTGCACGAAATTCAATTGCGCCAATGGCGTGTATTGTCCGCCGCTTGTTGGCGTCGATTTCATAATGTAAGATTCGCGGCGTCTCGCCCTGAGGCTAACCGGCGCCCCGACGTGGAAGAAAAAGCTACCCGTTCATCGATCCAGGTCATAGACCGCATGATGAACCTGCTCGACGGCGCTCGAGGGCAACCGGCACCGGTTAACCTCAAGGCGCTCGCGGCGCAAACCCACCTGCACCCGTCGACCGCGCACCGCATACTCAACGTAATGGTCGGCAAGCGCATGGTCGACCGCGTCGAGCCCGGCACCTATCGCCTGGGCATGCGATTGCTTGAACTCGGCGCGCTGGTGCGCTCGCGCATCAGCATTCGCGACGAAGCGCTGCCTTTTATGCGGGAACTGCAGAGCCAACTCGGCGAGACCGTGAATCTGTCGGTGCGCCAGCGCGATGAAGTCGTTTACATCGAACGCGCGGCACCCGACGTTCAAATGATGCGCGTCGTGCAGGCCGCGGGCAGCCGCGTGCCGCTGCATGTCACGGCGGCCGGCAAAATCTTTCTCGCCGCCGACGGCCCGGACAAGTGCCGCGAGTATGCGCAGCGCACGGGATTGCCGAAGTTCACCGACCACACGCTTGTTGATCCGGCCAGCCTCGCGAGGGAGATCGAGCGCGCACGCGAGCACGGCTACGCGTTCGACAATCAGGAAGCGGAAAAAGGCGTGTCATGCGTGGGCGCCGGGATTTTCGGCGACGACGGGCAACTCATTGCCGGTCTCTCGGTATCGGCGCCGTCGGAGCGTTTCAACAAGGCGTGGGCGGCCGAAGTCAAAGCCACCGCCGAGCGCATTTCGCGCGCGGTAGGCCACCGGTCCACCGGCAAATTCTGACGCCTGCGAGGAAGGGGTCGCCGCTCCGGGCGCCGCTCCGGGTCGGACCAGCGCAACGCATTGATCTTAGGAAGCAAGAACGTCAAATCATGTCGGCAGAAAGGCTTAGACGTGCGTTATCAGGGGCAATAACGATGTTCTAAGGGAGCGCAGCCATGCCCCGCGCCAATCGTCATTTCCTGCCCGGTCAACTCTGGCACATCACTCACCGTTGCCACGAGAAGTCGTTCTTGTTCAAGTTCGTGCGTGATCGGCGCCGTTACCTGCGTTGGGTATTCGAGGCGAAAAAACGCTTCGGACTGCGCGTTCTCAACTACGTGGTCACATCCAACCATATACATCTTCTGGTGAGAGACACCGGCGAAGGCGTCATTGCGGAGAGCATGCAACTGATCGCCGGGCGCACGGCGCAGGAATTCAACCAGCGAAAACATCGGCAGGGCGCATTCTGGGAGGATCGCTATCACTCCACGGCAATCGAGGGCGGCGAGCATTTGCAACGCTGCCTCGTCTATATCGACTTGAACATGGTGCGCGCCGGGGTGGTCAAGCACCCCGCGGATTGGACACATGGCGGTTATCGGGAAATTCAGAATCCGCCCGAGCGCTATACGATAATCGACAGGGCGGACTTGCGCGTGTCATGTGGTTTTGCGAACGTAGCGGATTTTCAGCGGGTGCACCGCCAATGGATTGAAGAAGCGCTCGCGCGCGGGGCGATGAGACGGGATGCTCGTTGGTCGGAAGCGATCGCTGTGGGCGGCTATGATTTCGTCGAGAGGATTCAGCGTGAGCTCGGCGCCAAAGCCGCACATCGCGACGTCAATGAAGCCGGCGGCGTGCATGCACTACGAGAACAACGAGGCGCTTATACCAGCGATTTCGATACCGAAAATGACACGCTAAGGCCGGAAAACGTCGTTCCGTGGACAGAAAATTCTTTGGTTGCGTAATGTTAGCGTGGTCCGACCCGAAAGAAACTGACTTGGCTGATTACACTTGACTTCCGTCCGGCCGTATGTTCAACTTAAGTTGAATATACGGAAACTGCGATGACAATCACAATTAACACCAAGCAACTGCGGGCGTCGCTGCCGAAATTGGTCGAGCGCGTAAGCCGGGGGGCGCGATTCACCGTGCTTTACCGCAGCCGCCGTGCGTTTCAGATCGTGCCGATTGACGAAGCGGAGGCGCCGCGCGGCACCCTGCAGGCCGACCCGCTGTATCGCGCCAAGGCGGTTGGCAAGTCGACCGACGGACGGGTAGCTGCCGACCACGATGCCATCCTGTACGGCGGATGAAGGGCCTGTTCGTTGACACCGCGGGCTGGATGGCCTGCGCAGATGCAGGGGATCCATCGCACGCGCCTGCCTGCGAGGCACGCGATACCGCGCTGGAGCAGGGCGCGTTGCTGGTGACGACGGACTACGTAATGGACGAAATGCTGACGCTCATCCGCATGCGTTTGGGATTGCCGGCCGCGAAGGCGTGGTTGCAGCAGGTCGAAGGCAGTTCGCGGCTACGGTGGGAATGGGTCGGGATAGAGCGTGCGGAGAAGGCCCGCAAGGCGTTCTTCCGTTTCCGTGACAAGAGTTATTCTTTTACCGACTGCACGAGCCTCGTGGTAATGCAGGAATTGCGCATCAAGCAGGTGCTGACTACCGACCGCCATTTCCGCCAGATGGGGTTCCAGGTCTTGCCGCGTTGAGCCTATCGAGCCTGGCCCCTTTGATTTCGCAATTCATCACCACGGCCTGAATCCCCAAGGCAAACGTCAATCGGCAAGAAGCGGATACTTTCGCCACTCGATTCTGAAGAACGAGTTGGCGCCTCATTGCAGCTTCGCAAATCGGAATGTGGCGCGAACGGCGATCGTCGATTACATCGAGCTATTTTATACCCGCGCACGCAAGCATCAGACGCATCGGATACGTCAGCCCGATGCAATTCGAACAACGATATGGTGTATCTTGATTAGCGTGTCCGGAAAACCCGGGGCACCTCAGCCTTGCCCAATTGATTCTCGATGATGGACTAAAGACTCGCACGGCCGATGTGGTAATGAAAGACCCCATTCCGTGCTGACCGTGGTTGAATCAGCGAGCGCCGGTCGTCGCGAAGCGGGAATTGCCGAGGTGCCGGCAACAAACTGCCGCAGGGCACGGGAAATTGTTACGTTTCCCTAGAGCATCGATTTGGCGCTGAAAAGCACGCGTCCAAGCGTTGCCGGCGGCATTATTCGGCGGTCTTACATCTGCGGATCAATGAGTTGCGCTGGTCCGACCCGGAATCAGGAGTAGAATTGTCGCTATAGTCTGCTTAGGAAAAGCGATATGACTACTTTAGAACTGAAGCTGAATTTGCCCGACGATTTGGCACAGCGCGCGCAGAACGCAGGCCTGCTCACGTCCGAAGCGATTGAGTCGATGCTTTGTGAGCAACTTAAAAAGCGCGCCGGCGAGAACCTGCGCGCAATGTGGGCGCGCATGCCGCGTGAAGAGCTAACGCCCGAAATAGAACAGGAGATCGTAGAAGAGGTGCGCACGGCACGCGCCGAGCGACGCAAGCAAAGCTTTTGCGTCGCCGACAATCTTGCCCTGGATAGAAAATGAATCTCTCTCAAGAATTAGAGCCGCTTCCTTGCCAAGACCGCGGAGTGCGCCAATCCCAAGAATAGCGGCCTTCGTGCTTAGGGTTCCTAACTTGATAAGTCCGGGCCCCAACAAATCATCAGGAGACAATAGAGGTGCTTCCAAGGGACCACGTTGTAATCCGCCGTTTCGAATGAGTTGGGATCAACGCCACTGCCGCTGGCATTCGCCCACGCCTCGCTCAACTTCGCCTCCTGCTCCGCCCCATTCGTAATGTGTCCGGCTATCGTGCTCCCCGAGCACATTCCCGAACGAATCCGCCGCGATTTGCGCGAAATTCACGCGGCCACCAGACAGCACCTGGCTCACGACGCCACCCGCGATCCCGCCAACAAGCGCGGCCACCGGACTGCCCGATCCCATCCCCAATTTTGCCGTCACCGGATCGCCGGACGAACTGCCCGACTCTGTCGTGAGGCCCTGCGTCACCGCCGCGGAAACCGCGCTGCCGGCGACCGCCGCCCAACTGAAACCATGCTGCTGGCCGGTGAGGATGCCGACACCCTGACCAATGACGTTCCCAACGATGGCACGGCCAAAGACGTCTAGAGATTTCCCAAAATCCGTGGGCGGGGTACCACCAACTCCCCCCACCAAGCCTTGCGTAATTCCCGCGGTCAGTGCCGCAACCGCAATGCCGGCGAAGTTAAATCCGTGTTGAACACCAAGTATGTTGCCCGCAACTTGTCCGGCAAAACTTCCAATTGCCGCCGCCCCGGCGGCTACGCCTAAACTGCCTGCACCTCCCAAATAAGGGGCCAAGTACGGCGCGACCAAAGCCGTGACCACGATCGCCACAATCGACACCAGTATCCCGCCCAGCCCCCCGCACCCCCCACCACCCCCATGCGCCGGCGGCGGCGGCGGATCCGGCAAGCTCGGCGTCGTGTCGCCGACGATCTGCCCCGGCGCATACGGCTTGAACGTCTTGTAGTCGTTGTGGAGGTTGCTGACCCGGTTCGGGATCGTCAGGCTCTTGCCGACTTTCAAATCCGCGTCGCTGTGCAGGCCGTTTGCATCCGCGATCAGGTACCACAATTGCGCGTCGCCATAGACCGCGAGCGCGATCGAGCGCAGCGTCTCGCCGCCGGTCACGACGTAGCCGTTGGGAGTCGTCGCCGGAAACTGCTCCGACACCGGCGTGTAGTTGAAGTCGAAGTCCGCCGCGCCCGTCGCGTTCGTCGACCCGATGGGCTTGTCGTTGGCGTAGAAGTAATAACTGAGCGCGCCGTTTTCGGTCTTGCGCAGGATGTGGCCGGCGAGATCGGTGACCATCGGACGATTGATGCCGCCGCCGGTCGCCACACGGCTGCCGTTGGTGGTCCGGAACCGTGTATTCGACAGGTTGCAGACGTTCTGTTGTATTGCCCCGACTTGCGGGTAAAATCCGCGTCAAATGCTCGACCGTCCGCTCGCCTTTCTCGACCTCGAAACCACCGGCGCCACCGCGAGCTTCGACCGCATCACCGAGATCGGGTTGATCGAAGTCGAGCACGGCGCCTTGGTGCGCGAGTGGAGCACGCTCGTCAATCCCGAGATGCGCATACCGCCGTTCATCGAAGCGCTGACCGGGATCAGCAATGACATGGTGGCGCTGGCACCCACGTTCGCCGAAGTCGCGCAAGAGTTGAAGGCGCGCCTGCACGGCAAGCTCCTGATCGCGCACAACGCACGCTTCGATTACGGCTTTCTCAAGGCCGAATTCGGCCGCCTCGACAGCCAAGTACTCGTCGGAGCTCGTGTGCACGGTGAAACTCTCGCGCAAGCTTTTCCCCGGCCATGCGCGTCACAACCTCGACAGCCTGATGGAGCGCCACGGCGTCAATTGCGATGCGCGCCACCGCGCGCTCGGCGACGCGCGCGTGCTGTGGGACCTCGTCCGGAAATGGCGCACGGAGCTCGGCGCCGACGCGGTGAACGCCGCCGCGCAGGCTCAGATTGAAATCGCCGACGCTGCCGCCGGGGCTTGTCCGAACTGGTGCTCGACGAACTGCCCGAAGCGCCCGGCGTGTATCTTTTCTACGGCGAAAACGACCTGCCGATCTACATCGGCAAGAGCGTCAATCTGCGCTCGCGGGTGCTGGCGCATTTTGCGGGCGACGTGCGAGTCTCGAAAGACATGCGCATCGTCCAGCAGGTCAAGCGCATCGACTGGAAAGAGACCGCCGGCGAACTGGGCGCGCTGCTCGAAGAAGCGCGGCTGGTGAAGCAATCTGCTGCCGACCATGAACCGTCAACTGCGGCGCAACGCCGATTTGTGCGCGTTCACGTGGCGTCCCGGTCAAGGCGCGGCGCCGCAGCTCGTGGCCGCGGCCGACATCGACTTCAGCGATACCTCCAATATCTACGGCGTGTTCCGCTCCAAGCGCGCGCGCTCGACACGCTGCGCAAGCTCGCGCAGGCGTTCGAGCTGTGCCACATCGAAAGCGGGCTCGAGAAAGGCAGCGGCCCGTGCTTCGCGCACCAGATCGAGCGCTGCCGCGGCGTGTGCGCCGGCAAGGAATCGCGCGCGCAGCACGATCTGCGGCTGATGGAGGCGCTGTGCGAACTGAAGCTCGCGGCGTGGCCGTTCAAGGGCCGCATCGGCGTGCGCGAGGCGAGCGGCGAGCACACCGACCTGCACGTGCTCGATCACTGGTGTTATCTCGGCACCGTGCGCTCGGAACAGGATCTCGATACGCTCGCCGCGCGGCCGGCGTTCGACCTCGATACCTACAAAATCCTCAAACGCTTTTTGCAAAGACCGGCGCGCCGGCTTCGAGATCGTGCCGTTTGCCGCAAAATCTCTGGGAGGAGACCGCATGTAACGTGCAGCGAAATTCGTACTGGCCGCGCTGTTCGCCGCGTCATTCGTCGCCATCCCGGCCGCAGCGCAGCAGTACCCGGCCAAACCGGTGCGCTTCATCGTTCCTTTCCCGCCCGGCGGCCCGACCGACATCATGGGGCGCCTCGCCGCGCAGCGGCTCACCGAAGCGTGGGGCGTGCAGGTCGTCGCCGACAACCGCGCCGGCGCCGGCGGCAACATCGGCGCGGAGATGTGCGCGAAGTCGCCGCCCGACGGCTACACCATCTGCATGCTGACGGTCGCGCAGAGCATCTCGCCGGCCATTTATCCCCGGCTCGGCTTCGATCCGCTGAAGGATTTTGCGCCGGTGACGCTGATGGCGACATTGCCGAGCCTCTTGATGGTGCATCCTTCGCTGCCGGTGAAAAACGTCAGGGAACTGGTCGCGCTGGCGAAAGCGAAACCCGGCATACTCACCTACGCATCGACCGGCAACGGCACCAGCCCGCACATGCTGATGGAAATGTTCAGGTGGATGGCGGGCGGCATCAATCTCGTGCACGTGCCGTACAAGGGCGCCTCTCCCGCCATGATCGACCAGATTTCCGGGCAGATCGACGTCGCGTTCAGCACCGCGATCGCCGCACTGCCGTTCGTGCAGCAGGGCAAGGTGCGTGCGATCGCGGTATCGACGAAAGAGCGCTTTCCGCCGCATGCCCGATCTGCCGACGGTCGAGCAAGGCGGCATCAAAGGCTTCGACGGCAGTTCGTGGCAGGGTGTTGTAATGCCCGCCAACACCCCGCGCGACATGGTGGTGAAGGCCAACGCGGAACTCGCGAAAATGCTCAAGGTCGCCCGACATGCGGGAAAAAATCCTGCAGCAAGGCGGCATTGCGAGCGGCAATTCGCCGGAAGAGTTCGCCGCCTTCATGAAAAGCGAGACCGAGAAATGGGCGAAGGTGGCGAAAGCCGCGAAGGTCAGGGTCGAATAGATGACGGTCCGCGCACCGTCGGCGCGATCCACATCACGCCGCGCGCGAGCGGCGTCGGGCTGTATTTTCCGCCGCTGCGCGCGGCCGCTTCCGCGTTGATGCTCGCGCTCTTCGGCGTCGCGTGCAGCGTGATCGGGTTCGCCGCGATCTCGGGTCTTGCGCGCTCCGGCGAGTCCGCGACGGCCAGCATGCTGGCGCTCGCGTTCGCCGGCGTATTCGCGCTGCCGCTCTTCGCGCTCGGCCAGTTGTTCATCGCGATTGCCGTGTGGACCGCCGCCAATTCATTGCAGGTCGAGGTAAGCAGCGCGGGCCTGACGCACGGTGCGGCGCTGGTTCGGCTGCACGGTCGCGCGGCACGCACTGGCCGCGCGAAGAGATTGCCGCCATCGACAGCCGGCTGGCCGCGAAATACATCGGCGCGTTCGGCGCGACGCGTTACTATCGACTGGTTGCGCGCGCGCGAAGTTCCGGCCGCCTCGTTGCTCATCGCCGACAGCCTCAGGGGCCCCGACATGACCGAAGAAATCCGGCATCTCGTCATCGAACATCTCGCCATGCCGGCGCTGACTGCAACCGGCCGGCTGGCGCACGTTCGCCGCGGAGGACGCGGCATGAAGACTCGCCCAACGTCCTACGGCGAGCGCGACGCGCGCCGCGACCTCGTCTGCGCGCTGCGCGCGGCCGAGCGGCTCGGATCTGTCCGAAGGCGTGTGCAATCACTTCAGCCTCGCGCTGCCCGGCAAACCGGGACAGTTCCTGATCAATCCGCAGGGCCTGCACTGGTCGGAGGTAACGCCCGCCGATCTCGTCGTCGTCGACGGCGATGGCAATCACGTCTTCCGGCAAACACACGGTCGAGCCCACCGCTTTCTTCATCCACGGCCGCATCCACCGCGCGAACCCGCGCGCGCAGTGCGTGCTGCACACGCATATGCCGTACGCAACGGCGCTCACCATCATCGACGGCGGCGAGCTCGCGTGGGCGAGCCAGAACGCACTGCGCTTCCACGGCCGCGTTGCGTACGACCGCGACTACAACGGACTGGCGTTAAGCGACGCGGAGGGCGACCGCATGGCGGCCAAATTGCGCGACGCAGACGTGCTCTTTCTCGCCAACCACGGCGTCATCGTGTGCGGAGCCAGTGTCGCCTACGCGTTCGACGATCTCTACTACCTCGAGCGCGCATGCATGCTGCAGGTGCTCGCGCACGGCAAGCGGCCGGCCGCTCAGGATCGTCCCGGAAAAGATCGCCGCGCTGACGCGCGCGCAAATGGATGCGGAGCGCCGTCAATCGGATCTGCACCTGGCGGCATGGCGGCGGATATTGGACCGTGATGAGCCGGGCTGGAGCCGCCTGAAGTGATGGCGCGACCAGCGACTACCCGTATCGACGAATCCGCCGCGCCGCCGGCGCGGCAGTCAGTGCACCGTCATCGGGAAGTCGATCAGGCCGCCGAAGCCGCGAGAGAAACTCGTCGACGTGCTCGGGCGACGGATCCTCGCCGAGCGCGCCCAGCATCGACTCGCGGAATTTGTCGGCGACATCGCCCTGGAAGTACGTGCCGCGGCTCGACTGCTTGTCGACCACTTCGTATCCGTGTTGCACCGGATACTCGACCACGTAGTAATTGTCGCTGTTGTAAACGATGTTCATAAGTCCAATAACGGCTGAAGTCGATTTTGGTTGAATCCGCCGTTGTGACCGAATTCACACACCCTGCCACAACGTCCGCCTGCATACCTTTGATGGGGGCAATACGCAGCAAGTTTCAAGCCCGGCGGGCCGGCCGCCGGCGCGAAAGCGCAATTCCGAGCAAAATCAGCAGCAAGCCCGCAACCGCCGTGGGGCCCGGTTGCTCCCCCAGCAGCCAGCTACGCCCGCCAATAATGCGACTACCGGTGACAGATAATTGACGATCGCCATGAAACGTCGGCCCGGCCGCGGCGATCAGCTGAAAATACAGTAGTGGTCGCCAGCGCGGTCGGCCCGATGCCCAGCCACACGATGGCGGCGATCGAACCCGCGCTCGGCCTGTCTGCCAACGGGAAATCGATCGACCAGCGCGACCGGCACCATCAGCGCGGCCGCCACGATCAGCACCGCGGTCGACGCCACCAGAAAATCCGTCGCAATCGTGCGCCGCGCGAGCACGCTGTTGCCGGCGTAACACAATGCGCCGGCGAGCACCGCGGCCTGCGCCAGCGCCTTGACGGGTGAGCCGCCAAGGCCGGCGAGCGCGGCGGGACCCATCAGGACGACGATGCCCGCGAAGCCGGTCGCGAAACCCGAGCGCGCGCGTGGCGCGGTCATGCGTTCGCCGGCGATAAAAAAATGCGCGAGCACCAGCGTTGCGAGCGGCATGATCGCAATCAGGATGCCGGCGAGCGCGCTGTCGATAAACTGCTGGCCCCACGCGATCAGATAAAACGGCAGGCAGTTGCCGAGAATCGCGAGCGCCGCGAACGGCAGCCAGCGCCGGCCCGGCGGCGGCAACGCGAGCCCGCGCGCGCGCATCACGCGCGTACAGAAGCGCCGCGGCGAGCACGAGCCGGCTCGCCACGAGGGTGGCCGGCGCGACCGTCGCCACGCCTATCTTCATGAACATGTAACGCCGAGCCCCACATCGCAACCAGCGCGAAGAGCAGGCCCCAGTTGCGCAGAGCGCTCGAATTCAAGCCGGAGCAACCGGTTGGTATAATGCCGACATGGGCGCTATGGTGTCCGATTCGAATCGTATCGGCAATGAATTATCCGCTCAAAAGATGCGCTCTCGCCGGCGCCGCGCGATGAGTGCATGAGACTCAACGCCAACCGCCTGGCCTCGCTTGCCGTCGCAGTATGGTGCGGCGCGCGCGTTTTCGAGCGCCAGGGCCTGGTGGCTGCGTGCATTGCGTTGCTCGCACTGGCCGGGCTCCTGTCACTTATCTGGTTTAGTGAACCGTTAACGGCTGCGTTGCGCGCGAGTACCGCGGCGCGGCGCGCACTCAACAGCAACGTGCCGCCACTGGCGCTCAATCTGATCGGCTGGATTTTGCTGCTGTTGTTCACCGCCGCGCTCTACACCGGGCGCACGGCGTGAACCCACCCGCGCCGTCCGGCATGCCGCTATAATGGCGGCTCTCCGATAACGATAATTCACGTCATGCTGCTTTTCGCTTGTACCATTTTCACAAGCGCGTTCCTGCTGTTTCTCGTCCAACCCATAGTCGCCAAGGAAATTCTGCCGTGGTTCGGCGGTTCGGCCGCGGTATGGACGACGTGCCTGGTGTTCTTCCAGGTCGCGCTGCTCGCAGGCTACGCTTATTCCGATTTCACGACACGCAGGTTAAAGCCGCGCACTCAGGCGCTACTGCACATCGTGCTGCTTGCCGCCAGTCTTGCCGTGCTGCCCATCATTCCCGACGCAGGCTGGAAGCCCGCCGGCACCGAAGACCCGGGACTGCGCATTCTGGGCCTCCTGGTGGTCACCATCGGGCTGCCCTACTTCCTGCTCGCCACCACCGGTCCGCTGGTGCAGGCGTGGTTCGCGCGCACGTTTGCGCGCGGCACCGTCTACCGCCTGTTTGCGCTGTCGAACCTGGCGTCGATGCTCGCGCTGATTTCATACCCGTTCGCGTTCGAGCCGTGGGTGACCACGGAAGCGCAGGCGAACGCGTGGTCGATCGGTTACGCGGTGTTTGCCGTGCTGTGCACGGCGAGCGCCTTATACAGCATGCGCATACCCAGCCGCGCCCGCCGCTGCCGCCGCCGCGGCAGCGCAGGACGCAGCAGCCGCCACCCGGCCGCTTCGATCTTTTCCTGTGGCTGGCGCTCTCCGCGATGGGCTCCTGGATGCTGCTCGCGATCACCAATCACATCACGCAGAACATCGCGTCCATCCCTTTCCTGTGGCTCGTGCCGCTGGCGCTGTACCTGCTGACGTTCATCCTGTGTTTCGAAAGCGACGGCTGGTACCAGCGCTCGTGGCTGCTCGGTCCGACCGCCGTGATTCTCGGCTTCTGCGCATGGGGCCTGCAGACGAGCGACGTCACGCTCGACATCAAGACCGCCATCCCGCTGTATTTGACGGGGCTCTTCATGCTCTGCATGTTCTTTCACGGCGAACTCGCGAAAATGCGCCCGGCGCCGCGCCACCTGACGCGGTTTTACCTGATGATTTCGCTCGGCGGCGCGCTCGGCGGCATGTTCGTCGGCCTCGTCGCGCCGCGCATCTTCCCGACTTACTTCGAGCTGGGGCTGGGCTTCGTGATCGCCGCGATCCTCGCCACGCTCACGCTGCGCAAGCAGCCGTTTTTCGTGTGGATCCTCCCGCTCGCGCTCGCCGGCGTGTGCGGCTATTTCTGGAACAAGCAGGTCGAGCAGCTGCGGGAAGACACGCGCGTCATGGTGCGCAATTTCTACGGCACGCTGCGCACGAAAGACATCGGCACCGCGACGAGCGACGACGGCGTGCGGCGCCTGATCCACGGCGTGATCCTGCACGGCGAGCAATATCTGAAACCCGAACGCCGCGACATGCCCACCACCTATTACGGCCCCGACTCCGGCGTCGCGCTGGCGATCAAGCACACGCACCAGGAAAACCAGCGCGTCGGCGTCATCGGGCTCGGCACCGGCACGCTCGCGGTATGGGGCAAGGCCGGGCGACAACTACCACTTCTACGACATCAACCCGCAGGTCGTCGCGATCGCGCAGTCCGAGTTCACGTATCTCAAGGACAGCAAGGCCGCGATCGACATCAGCCTGGGCGATGCGCGCCTGAGCCTCGAGCGCGAAGCGCCGCACGAGTTCGACGTGCTGGTGGTCGACGCATTTTCGAGCGATTCGATTCCGGTGCACCTCATCACGAAGGAGGCGATGGCGGTGTATCTCAAACACGTGAAGCCGGATGGCGCGGTCGTATTTCACGTCACCAACCGCTTTCTGAAGCTCGCCCCGGTCGTCAAGAGCATCGCCGACGATCTCGGCCTTTACACCGCGCTGATCATCGATGACGCCGATGACACCGCTTTCTCCAAGACCGACTGGGTGATCGTGACGCGCGACCCGTCGCTCGTCGACAACGAGGCAATCGCGCAGAAATCCACCGCGATCGACGTGATCCCCGGCCTGCGGCTGTGGACCGACGACTTCAACAACCTCTACCAGATCCTGAAGTAGCCGCCGGCGCCGCGATGCAACGCGCCGGGCGTCGTTTAAAATACGGCCTCAGCCCGAGGAGGTCCGCCATGTCCAGACCTGCACGCGATATTCCGCCGCCGCTTGCCGCTCGCTGCTGGGCGCGGCACTTGCGCTGACCTGCCTCGTTGCCGCTGCCGCTACGCAGCCGTTGCCGGACGTTGCGCGCCAGGCCCTGCCGACGCTGGCGCCGCTCATCAGCCAGGTGACGCCGGCGGTGGTCAATATCTCGATCAAATCGCGCTCGGCGCTCGAAGACAATCCGCTGCTTGCGCGATCCGTTCTTCCGCCGCTTCTTCAACGTGCCCGACCGTCCGCAGGAACTGGCGGCGGGCTCCGGCGTCATCGTCGACGCGCGGCAGGGCATAGTGCTCACCAATCACCACGTCATCAAGAACGCCGCGCAGGTCATCGTTACGCTGAAGGACCGCCGCCAGTTCCCGGCGACGCTCGTCGGCACCGACCCGGCGACCGACATCGCGGTGCTGAAAATCGACGCGCAGAACCTCACCGCGTTGAAGCTCGGCGACTCGGACCAGTTGAGCGTCGGCGATTTCGTGGTCGCGATCGGCAACCCGTTCGGCCTCGGCCAGACCGTGACCTCCGGCATCGTCAGCGCGCTGGGCCGCACCGGGCTCAATCTCGAAGGCTACGAGGATTTCATCCAGACCGACGCATCGATCAATCCCGGCAACTCGGGCGGCGCGCTCGTCAATCTGCGCGGCGAGCTGATCGGCATCAATACCGCGATCATCGGCCCGTCCGGCGGCAACGTCGGCATCGGTTTCGCGGTGCCGGTGAACATGGCGCGCGCGGTGATGAACCAGATCGTGCGCTTCGGCGAAGTGCGGCGCGGCCGCCTCGGCATCGAAATCGAAGACCTGACGCCGGACGCCGCGGCCAAGCTCAAAGCGCCGACCGCCGAGGGCGCGGTCATCGCCAACGTGCAGGCGGATTCACCCGCCGACAAAGCGGGGCTGCGCCGCGGCGACGTGGTGCTCGGCTTCAACGGCCGGCCGGTGAAAAGCGGCCCCGATCTGCGCAATCGCCTGGGACTGACGCCGGTCGGCGAAGACATCGAGCTCACGGTGTTCCGCGACGGCCGGCAACTCACCATCAAAACGCAGATCGCGGCGCCGCAGGGTCTCACCGCGGTCGACAGCCAGGTCGTGCCGCAGCTGGCCGGCCTCAAGATCGCCAATCTCGATCGCAGCAACCCGCAGGCGGCGCGCGTCGAGGGCGTGCTGGTGGTGGGCGTTGAAAACGGCAGCGTTGCCGCCGGCTACGGACTGCGCGCCGGCGACGTGATCGCGGCGATCAACCGCCAGCGCGTGCGCAACATCACGGAGTTTCTCGCCGCGTTGCGCGGGCTCGAGCGCGGCTTTACGATGACGGTGGTGCGCGGCGATTTCGTGCTGACATTCACCGTGCGCTAGCGCCGGCAGGCGCATGCGTAACCGCAAACAACCACATCAAGGGAGACGCACCCCATGGAAATCAAAGTCAACGGCCTCAAAATCAACTACGAAATCGCGGGCACCGGCCCGTGGGTGACGCTGTCGCACTCGCTCGCGTGCGATCTGCACATGTGGGACGAGCAGATGGAGGCGCTCACCAAAAAATTCAAGGTGCTGCGCTACGACACGCGCGGCCACGGCAAGAGCGAGGCGCCCGCCGGCGCCTACACGCTGGATGAACTCGCCGACGACGTGCACGGCCTCTTGGCCGCGCTCGGCATCAAGCAAACGCATTGGGCCGGCCTGTCGATGGGCGGCATGATAGGGCAGACCTTCGCGCTCAAGTATCCGGGCGTATTCAAGAGCATGGTGCTCGCCGACACCACCAGCCGCTATCCCGCCGAGGCGGCCGCCGCGTGGGCCGACCGCATCCAGACCGCGCAAACCAAGGGCATGGATGCGATCGTCGACGGCACGCTCGCGCGCTGGTTCACCGAACCGTATCGCAAATCGAATCCGCCGGCCGTCGCGCGCGTCGGCGCCTCCATCCGCGCCACCCCGGTCGCGGGCTTCGTCGGCTGCTGCCACGCGATCCCGAAAATCAATCTCACGCACCGCCTGAAGGAAATCCAATGCCCGACGCTCGTCATCGTCGGCGAGCAGGATCCGGGCACGCCGGTGGCGATGGCGCGCGAGATACACGAGGCGAAGCCGGGCTCGGAGCTCGTCATCATTCCATCGGCCGCGCACCTGTCGAACATCGAGCAACCGCAGGCGTTTACCGCGCGCTGCTCGGGTTTCTGGAACGCGCGTCAAAATAAAAGCCGCCCCGCGCGGCGGGACGGCTTTTTCCGGCGGCCGGCCGTAAGCCGGCCACCCGCAAAACTCAGCTTTTCTTGCCGGCGGGCTTGGCCGCCGCTTTTTTCTTCGGATGATGCGGCCGCGTGTTGCCGTACGAGCCCTTGAAAGTCTTGCCCTTGAGAGTGCGCTTGTCGCCTTTACCCATGATGTGCCATTCCTGTACGATTAAGTGTCGGGAAATCCCAGCGCGCCACAATAGACACATTGCGCGCCGCGGTCAATGCCCGCGATGTCACTTGTGCTGCGCCGAGCGATTGTTGACGAGCGCCCCGGCGAACAGCACCACCGCGTTCGACACGAAAACCGCGGTAAATCCGAGCGCCGAGCCGATGCCGCCGAATATGAGCGGAATCGTGACGTGCGCCATGTTGTTCACGGTGACGCGTATCCCCGCCGCCTCGCTGGTGCGGCCGCGCGGCGCGAGATTGTAGATCAGGTTCATCGACAGCGGCTGACCGGTTCCCAATCCCAAGCCCGAGCAGAAACGAGATCGCCCCCAGCGCCCACGGATTGTGCGAAGAACGGAAACAGGAGATACGCGACACTCGCCGTGAAAATCGCCGCGGTCAGGATGCGGATTTCGTCGCTGTGGCGCACCATCATCGGCAGAAACACGCGGATGACCAGCGTGGCCGCCGAGAAGCTGGCCAGTATCATGCCGATCGCCGACGCCGAAAGCCCGACGCCGTGGCCGTATACCGGCAGATAAAAATTATAAAGATCCCACGCGCCGGACATGAATCCGCTGGCAATGAAGATGCGCCGCAATGCCGGGATGCGCAACAGGTCCATCACGCTCTGCTCGCCGGGCTTGTCCGGATCGGGCGAGGGCCGCGGAATCCAGTGCGCCCTCCAGCCTTGCGCGAGCAGCGACAGCACGATGCAGCCCGACAATACCAGCGAGCGCGTTGCGAAAGCCGAGATGATCGATCGAAAATCCCGCGATCAGCGGTCCGACGAAACTCGCGATCGAAAAGCCGATGCTGAGCAAACTGTAGTTGCGTCGCGCGGTCCTGCGCCCTGCCCACCGCGCCGGTGATGCCCTGAACGGCGACGAAAAAAAACATGAATGACGTGCCGAGCAGCAACGCCGTGACATACAGCGTCGGCAAGCCGGGCGACACCACGCGGCAGCGCCAATCCCAGCATGAGGCCCGCCGTGCCCGCCAGCATCGGCAGGCGCGCACCGACGCGGTCGATCAACTTGCCCGCGTAAATGGCGAGCAGCAGCGGACACAGCGCATAAAACGAAACCAGCACGCCGATCGCGAACGAATTGGCACCCAGATCTATCGCGTACAGCGAGATCACGACGCGGCTGCCCGTGAACGCCGCGTGATTGAGTACGCACAAGCAGAACGATCAGATAAATCGCCATGACTGCCGCGCCGTCGCCGCCACCGCGTGCCGTGCATCAGGCACGCGCGAACGCCGCGCTAATCCGGCGACGCCCCGGATGCGCGCACGATTTCGCCATAATCCGCGGGACTGACCGAAAATTTCTGCATAATCTCTCCGTTACCTGTATCGAGTATCCACCGGCATATTAAACCACGCGCGTTAAATTGTATTAGGCGCTCACGGCAGTGCGCAGTAGTGCACTGAGAACAGACGGTCGTCGTCGGTCCAGCATTGCTGCGCGCGAAATCCGGCGGCGCGCGCCAGAGCCTGAAATTCGGCGATATCGTACTTGTACGAATTCTCGGTGTGGATGGTCTCGCCCGCGCCAAATTCGAAGGCGCGGCCGGCGATGGTCACGCGCTGGCGCCTTGAGACTTTCCAGGTGCATTTCGATGCGCCCGTGGGACGCGACGTAGCGCGCCTGATGACGAAATGCGGCCACGTCGAAATCGGCGCCGAGTTCGCGGTTGATATGGCGCAGCACGTTCAGATTGAATTCGGCGGTCACGCCCTGCGCGTCGTTGTACGCGGCATCGAGGACCGCGTGATTTTTTTTGAGATCGACGCCGATCAGCGCGCCGCCGCCGGCGCCGAGCAGCGGCGCCCAGCGCGCGAGAAACGCCTGCGCCTCGGCCGGCGTGAAATTGCCGATCGTCGAGCCCGGGAAAATACAGGATGCGGCGCGCCGCGCCGAGCTCGGCGTCCGGCAATTCGATCGCTCTGCGCGAAATCGGCGCGCAAAGCGACGATCGACATGTCCGGAAACGACTGCGCCAGCGCGCTGCTCGATGCCTCGAGTTGTTCACGCGCAATGTCGAGCGCGACAAATACCCGCGGCCGCAATTCGCGCAGCAGTGCGAGCGTTTTCTCGCTGTTGCCGCAGCCGATTTCGATCAGCGTGCAGTCGCGCCCGAGCGCGTCACCCATGGCGCGCGCGTGCGTGCGCATGATGGCGAGTTCGGCGCGCGTCGGGTAATACTCGGGAAGACCGCAGATCGCCTCGAACAGCTCGCAGCCGCGCGCATCGTAGAAAAACTTGGGTGAAATCTCCTTTTGCGGCTTGCCGAGCCCGGCCCACACCTCATCGAGCATGCGTTGCTGCGGCGGCAGCAGGTCGTGAAACGAAATCCGCCCGGATGATCGCACCATGAGAGCGCTGCCTGGAGTCGCGAGTGGAGAGTGGTTTGGAACCCGGGCGGCGTTAAGACGGCGGCAAAACCGGCGTACGACGCGGTGCAGCTCGGCTGACCGCGGGCCTGCGGCCGTCAACCCACGGCTTATACCCACCTGGCTTTCCAGCCACTTCCGGATGCGATTGGCATCGCCGATGCGGGTTTGCTTGCCCCACGAATCGAGCAGCACGATGATCACCGGCCGCGCGGCAATCTTCGCCTGCATCACGAGGCAGCGCCCGGCCTCGCTGATATAGCCGGTTTTCGACAAGCCGATGTCCCAGGTTGAATTCCTGACCAGGCCGTTGGAATTGCGAAATTGCAGGCTGCGCCCGGCGGCGGTCTGCACTTCGTGCGCCGAGGTCGTCGTGAACTCGCGAATCAGCGGATACTCGTAGGCGGCCTTGACCATTTTCACGAGGTCTTCCGCGGTGGCCACGTTTTCGCTCGACAATCCGGTCGAGTCGACGAAATGCGTGTTCAACATTCCCAGTTCGACGGCCTTGCGATTCATCGCCGCCACGAATGCTTCACTGCCGCCGGGATATGCGCGGCTGAGGGCCGCCGCCGCGCGATTTTCCGACGACATCAGCGCAAGGCGCAGCATGTCGCTGCCGCGCCAACCCGGTGCCCTTGCCCAGGCGCGACGTCGTGCCCTTGATCGAATCGTAATCGGCGGCATCGATATAGATCGTCTCGTCCGGCGGCAGATTGGCATCGAGCACCACCATCGACGTCATCAGCTTGGTGATCGATGCAATCGGGGTTTTGCTTTGCGTGTTCTTGCCGTATATCGTCTGGCCGTCGGCGAGGTCTACGACCAGCGCCGCGGAGGATTTCAGATTGGGCGTATGCGCCGCTGTCAGGCTCGCCATGCTGCCGATGGGCTACCGCGACGTGCTTACGCGCCGGCGCGGGGCGGACGATTTCGCCGGATACTTGACCGAAACGCGGGACTGGTTGTCGGCGCCATAAAGCGCCGGCGCGGCCAGCAACGCCAGCACGCCGAGCGCGCATCCCGCCAACCGCCATATCGCCTGCGTCATGCCCATGCTCCTCCAAGATTAGGCCCCGTGCCCGCCGCCGCACGGCCCGCCAAGGCAGGAACATAACAAAAATCAGCGCTTAGGGGAAGGTATTAAACGAATCGTGAGGATCGGGTCAGTTCGCGCTGGCACGCACCGTGGCGCGGCTTTTGAGGAAAGCGATGGCCTGCGCCAGCTCGTAATCGCCCTTGGCGACGATTTCGCCGGGCTCGGGTTTGAGGTCTTTGTCGTCCACGTTTTGCGGACGCGCGGCCGGGATGAAATTAAACGCGTTGCCGGCCGGAACGGCGGCGACGGGCGCCGCGTCCTGCTCGCGATCGTTGGCGAGGTGCTTGCTCAAGTCTGCTTCGCGCACCTTCAGATCGGCGTCGCTGCGCGAGCCGTCGTCAAGCACGATGTCCGGCACTATGCCCTTGGCCTGTATCGAGCGGCCGTTGGGCGTGTAGTAGCGCGCAGTGGTCAGCTTGATCGCGGTGCCGTCGCCCAGCGGCAGTATCGTCTGCACCGAGGCCTTGCCGAAAGTTTGCGTACCCATGATCACCGCGCGCTGATGGTCCTGCAATGCGCCGGCGACGATTTCGGAGGCTGACGCCGAGCCGCCGTTGACGAGCACCACCATCGGCACGTCCTTGATCGCCGGCGGCAGCGTGGACAGATAGTCTGTGCGCGCCGGTGGGCAGATAATTCTCCGGGCTCGCGGTCAGGCGCATTTTCGCGTCTTCGGTGCGGCCGTCGGTGTAGACCACCAGCGCATTCTTCGGCAGAAATGCGGCGGATACCGCGACCGCGCCGTTGAGCAATCCGCCCGGGTCGTTGCGCAAATCGAGCACGATGCCCTTCATCGGACCCTGGTTCTGCTTGAATACGGTCCGGATCGCGTTGGCGAGAGTTTCTCCGGTGGGACCCTGGAACTGCGTGACACGGAAATAGGCATACCCCGGCTCGAGCAGTTTCGATTTCACGCTTTGTATCTTGATCACCGCACGCTTGAGCGTGAAAACCAGCGGCTTGTCTTCGCCCTTGCGCGCAATCGTGAGCGTGATCTTGCGTGTCGGGCTTGCCGCGCATCTGCTTGACCGCGTCGTTCAACGTCATGCCTTTGACGAAAACATCGTCGAGCTTGACGATCAGATCGCCCGATTTGATGCCGGCCCGCGATGCCGGCGTATCGTCGATGGGCGACACGACTTTGACCAATCCGTCTTCCATGCCGACCTCGATGCCGAGGCCGCCGAACTCGCCGCGCGTGCCGACCTGCATTTCGCGAAACTCTTCCTTGTCGAGATAGCCCGAGTGCGGGTCGAGCCCCGCGAGCATGCCGGAAATGGCCTGCGCGATGAGCTTCCTGTCGTCGACCGATTCGACGTAATCGCTCTTGATGCGCCCGAACACTTCGGTAAACGCGCGCAGCTCTTCGATCGGCAGCGGTCCCGGCGCTCGCCGGTTGCGCAAGCACCGGAAAATTGAACGAAATCACTGCGCCCGCGAGTATCACGAGCGCAAGAGTTCCCAGTTGCCGCAACTTACTACGCATAGCCAGTCCTCAGGAAAATACTGCTGTCACCTGCACAAGCTCAAAACTCGCCGCCCGCCGCTACCGACTATTGCGGACTGCTGCGGCCGCGATAGGGAACGGTCGTTGTAGTTGTCGCCGGTATTCGCCGAACTGACCGGCCGCGCGTCGCGGTCGTTGTCCCGGCGCCCATCGGCGGCGCGCTCGTCGAGGATGGCGGCGACGCCGACTTTGATCGTTCTGCCCGGATTGTAGGGCAGCGCGACGTTCACATCGCGGCCGTTATAGCGGTAGACGACGTCGTAACCGTTGACCACTTCGCGCGAGGATTCGACGGTTCGGCATTGCTGCGCCGGTTGCGCGCCGGGACGGTTTCCTATCACCGAGCCGGCGACTGCGCCGCCGGTGGCACCCACGATGGTCGCCGCCGTTTGACCGCTGCCCTGGCCGACCTGGTGACCGAGCAAGCCGCCGACGACGCCGCCGATGATGGGCGCCACTATGCTGCTGCCGCTTTTCTGCGGCGCGGGCGCGGGGTCGCATTCCTGGCGCGATTCCGACACGCGTTCGATGATGGGTTTCGACGAGATGACCTGCGCCGTGTCGACATAATCACTGGCGCCATATGCGCTGCCGCCGATCATTGCCACAGCCAATGCGATGATGGACTTACGGTTCATAATCGACTCCATGAGTATTTGTACGGTTGTCATTAAACAGCACGGCGAAGCGACGTTGACACGGGCTTACAAACTATTACATCTGCGCGCGGAGAACGCCGGAACGTTCACTTGCGCGTAAGGTTGGCGAAAGCATTGTAAGTCAGTGTAATTCGCGTAGATCGGCACTCGTGTGACGTGAGAAAACGAATATCATGCGTGTGGGCGCGAAACCGTAGCGCGCGGATTCGCGTCAGTGCTTAGCCGTGGTTGTCTTACCGACTGGAGGTGTCAGAATGACGAAACATGCGGCACGGATAGTTGCGTTACTCGCCATGCTCGCTTCTTCCATGAGCGGCTGTGCGGTGGTGGCGGTAACCGACGCCGCGGTCACCGTGGGCGGCTACCGCGGTCAATGTCGGGGCGAATGTCGTGGGCGCCGGAGTCGACGTGGCCCGCGCCGGCGTACGGGTTCTGACCAACAACAACGATCAGAAAAAGTGACGCGGCCGGAAATGGGCGCTCACCGGTCAGGACATTGGGTAGCTGCGTGCTTTCTTGGGCGGGACGCTGCTGTCCTGCGTCAACCCAACCAGGAATTTCGCATGATCGGAATCCTCAAGCATTCTGCGTTGGCAACGCTCTTTGCGCTTCACGATCCGGGTGGGAGTCGTGTTCGGCGCCGAACACGTTTCGATAGATGCAGTCGCACCGCGGAACGGCGGTAGAAATCATCGCCCGCGCGACGGTCAAGGCGCCGCACGCGCTGATCTGGCAGACGTTGACGGACTACGATCATCTCTCCGAATTCATCCCCGGCATGGTGAAAAGTCACGTTGATCGAGCGGCGCGGCAACGCCGCGATAGTCGAACAGACCGGGAGCGCCGGATTCTGGTTTTTTTCCTACGCCATCGACGTGGTGGTCGAATCCGTCGAACAAGCGCCTGCGTTTATCGGAATACACGTGCTCAAAGGCAATCTGAAACAACTCGATGGCGGCTACCGGATCGAAACCATCAACGATAAAGACCATGAATTCGTACTGCATTGGTCCGGAATCATCGAACCGTCACTCTCGCTGCCGCTTTTCATAACCGCCCCCTTGATGCGTGAAAATATTTCGGACCAGTTTCTCGGAATGGTCAAGGAGATAGAGCGCAGAGAAGGCCTGCGCGTCGCGAAGCGCGGCTTGTCCAATGAGCCTTCCATGCGCATGATCGCGTTGTCGGCCGGCAATCAGTTTTCGAACCCTGCGGCGCCTGGGCGCCGTGTCCCTGCTTGTGCTTGGCGCCGGTTGCGCGACCGTAGAAGCGCCGCACAAACCGGAGCCTGGGACCGCGACGCTCCGCGCCGACACTGTGCGCAAACTGGTTTGAACAACTGGATGCCACTGTAGATCGCGCGGGCGTTCGCGATGCCGGCGCTTATCGCATCCCGGGTTTCCCGTATCTTCGCGTCGACCGCTTTACCGCCTCGTTTCGCGATCAGGCCAACGACACTCCACAGGCTTTCGACGCGTGGCTTGCCCGCCTGAAGGCGCTGGATGCCAGCGCGCGTGAGGTATGAAATCGCTAACCTGCCCGCGCAATTCTTTCCCGTCGCCGGCATGCGCGATCCCGCCGCGGCCAGGGCCAAATCGCAGGCGTGTGCCGCGCAGATGGCGCGCGAAGATTTCGGCAGCTCCACGCAGCGCGAACTGCTGGTCGCCCGCGCGCAGGTGCCGGACAACTATTCGAGCTTGAAACGCGTGCTCGGTCTCTACCCGCTTGCAATCATTCCGTTTTCAAAGGGCGTCGAAGGATGGCACAAGGAAGCCACTGAGATGTTCGCGAAGGCCGCCGCGGAGCCGACGCCGGCGACTGGCGTCGTGCGCTACGAAGCGGCCGCCAAATCCGTGACCGCGGAGCAAGTCGTCGGCCATCTTCTCGCACCTGAACGCGGACGCGCTTGGAATACCGCAATTTACCGATGCGGAGCGCGACTTGCTGTTCGAGGCGTACGCGCCCGCATTTCGAGATCGAGACCACGGGCGAATACGACCGGTTCGGCCCGCTTGCGTGGCGCACGGGCCGCGCGCCTGCAGTCGATTCAACCCGGCCGCTCGCCTATCGACGCCTCGCATTTACGCGCTATTACTCGAAAACGCTGGTGCAGCTCGTGTATACGATCTGGTTTCCCGAGCGCCCCGCCAGCGGCGCGACCGATCTTCTCGCGGGCAGGCTGGACGGCGTCGTATTCAGGGTGACGCTCGGAACCGACGGTGCGCCGCTCGTGTACGACACCATGCACCCGTGCGGCTGTTACCACATGTTTTTTCCGACCGCGCGGGTGACGCAGCTGCCCGCGCAGCAACCCGTCATCGAATGGGCCTTCGTGCCGTTGAAATTGCCGGCGCTGACGGCGGCGCAGCGGGTCGCGTGCGCATTGCAAGCCGCACTCATTATGTCGTCGATGTGCGCGCGGATAGCGGCGCCGCCGGCACCGCCTATCAATTCGCCGACGACAACGATCTGCGCGCGCTGCCCGCCGCGGACCACGAAACACGCAGCGCGTTCGGGCCCGACGGCATCGTGCCCGGCACCGAACGCGGTGAGCGGTTCTGGTTCTGGCCGATGGGAATCGACAACTACGGGCGCCATGCGGCAATGGGGAACCCATGCGACCGCGTTCATCGGACGGCGACATTTCGATGACGCGGTTCTGATCGAGCGCCGGTTTGAAGTCGTCCCCGGCGGACAGATGACATCGGTTGCGCCGCAGTGAGCAACGTGGATCGGTTCGATCCGAATTTTCGGCAAAACTTCATCGCGGCGAATACGGCGGGCACCATGGCGTCATGCGGACGGGCGTGCTCCACATGAGAAGCTTCGCAAGGATTATCGTTGCCGCTCTGCTGCTGGCTGCAACCCAAACCGCCCTGCGCGTTCGATCAAAGTCATGCGGGTTGGGACGCGCTCTTGAAGCGCCATGTGGTAGTCGCGAAAGACGGCAACTCGTCGCGCGTCGACTATGCCGGCTTGTACCGTCGAGCAAAGCGCGTTGCAAGCCTACCTTGACGGCCTTTCCGCGGTCACTCAAACCGAGTACCGCGACTGGACGCGCGAGCAGCGACTCGCCTTTCTGATCAATGCCTATAACGCATTTACCGTCAAACTGGTGCTGACGCGCTACCCGGATCTGAAATCGATCAAGGACCTCGGTTCGTTCCTGACTTCTCCGTGGAAGAAAAAGTTCTTCAATTTGCTCGGCACCGAGCGCAGTCTCGACGACGTGGAGCACGGCCTGATCCGCGCGCCGGGGGCGTTCGACGAGCCGCGCATCCATTTCGCGGTCAACTGCGCCTCCATCGGCTGCCCGATGCTGCGCAACGAAGCCTATGTCGCCGAGCGCCTTGACGCGCAGCTTGAAGATGGCGCGCGCCGCTTTCTCGCGCGACCGGAGCCGCAACCGTTACGATGCCTCATCCGGAAAACTGGAAGTGTCGCGGATTTTCGACTGGTACGGCGCGGACTTCGAAAAAGGCCATCGCGGCATCAACTCGGTCAGCCAGTTTCTCGCACGCTATGCCGATTTGCTTGCGGATGATGCCGCGGCGCGCGCGGTGGTGCGTCAAGGTCAGGCGCAAATCCGCTATCTGGATTACGACTGGACCCTGAATGATTCCAAACACTGAAAAATTGAAGTAACGTCTATCCCGTCGGTAAGCACGGTCCCGGCAGCATCGCTCGGTCCGGCGAAACCTCTGCAAGGCGTTTGTTAAGGAAGCTCTGATTAAGTATGGTTTCGTCATTCCCGCGAAGGCGGGAATCCAGGATATTCAGGCAATTACTGGATCCCCGCCTACGCGGGGACGACTTAATCAGAGGCTCCTTAATAGTCTCAGCCTTCGAACCAGGCCATCGGAACGCGAGCATCGGCTTGAATACGATCGCGGGCGCGGCCGCGATCGGCGCTAGGCATCGCTACGCAACGGGCAGGCCCCAAACGAAAGCAAGCTGAATGCCTCGTTGCCTCTTTTGCCTATTACGTCGCGCTTGGACACAATGCGAGGATTGAATTTTCCATGCGGCTGCGACGCATAGCGCGGCGAAGTGCGGCGTTCGAATGCACGCCAACGCACTATTGAAAAAACGCACCTGTTTCAGTTGTGCGTCACGCTTCCGGCGATAACCGGCATCGCTGCGTTACGCCACCGGCTCCGCATCGCGCTGGCGTGAACCGCGCTCGAAGAGCACGTAGAGCGTCGGCAGCACGATCAATGTCAGCAGCGTCGCCGTAATCAGTCCGCCGATCACGACCACCGCGAGCGGTTTCTGCGTTTCCGAACCGATCTCATGCGACAGCGCCATCGGCAACAACCCGAACATGGCCAGCATCGCGGTCATCAATACCGTGCGCAGTCTGACGAGCGAGCCCGTGATTACCGCATCGACCGGCGTCGCACCGGCGCGCTTCAATTGATTGAAATAAGTCACCATCACCACGCCGTTCAAAACCGACTGTCCGAACAGCGCGATGAATCCGATCGCCGCCGACACCGAAAGCGGAATGCCGGTAAAGAGCAGCGCGAAGATGCCGCCGATCATCGCGAACGGAATGTTGAGTATGATCAGCAGCGCGCTCTTGAACGACTGGAACGCGTCGAACAGCAGGATGAAGATCAGCAGCACCGACAACGGCACGACCACCGACAACCGCGCCATTGCACGCTCCTGATTCTCGAATTCGCCCGACCAACTCATGTAGTAGCCCTGCGGCAGCTTGGGCAGCTTCGCCACGCGCGTCTTCATGTCGGCGACGACGCTGCCCATGTCGCGGTCGCGGATGAACACGCCGATCGCGATCACGCGCCGGCCGTCCTCGCGGCTGATGTTCATGCTGCCGCCGATGGTCCGGATCTTCGCCACTTGCGACAGCGGCAGATAAACTCCGTTCGGTGTTGTCACCAGAATATTCGGCAAATCATCCAGGGCGCGCTGATCTTCCTTGAGCCGCACCACTATGCCGAAGCGCTTTTCACCTTCCCACACGCTGGTTGCGACCTTGCCGCCAAGCACGGTCTCGATCACGTCCTCGATATCGGCGACGTTAAGCCCGTAGCGCGCCGCCTGCGCGCGATCGATCTCGATCAAGGTCTGCGGCAATTCGCCCTGGCGGTCGATCATCGCGCGCGCAACCCCCGGCACATCCGAGATCGCTTTGAGCACCTTGCCGGCGGATTCGCGCAGCAGGTCGAGATCGTCGCCGAATATCTTGACCACGATCTGGCCGTCGATCTGCGAAATGCTTTCCAGAATGTTGTCGCGGATCGGCTGCGAGAAACTCGCCTGTATGCCGGGAATCTTCGACAGCTCCTGGTCCATCTCGAGCATCACGTCACGCTTGGTGACTTTGCGCGTCCACTCCGATTCGGGTTTCAGGTCGACCAGGATTTCCGCCATGCTGATCAGTTTGGGATCGGTGCCGTCCTCGGGGCGCCCGGCCTTGAACACGACGGTTTTGACTTCGGGGATTTTTTTCAGCACGTCCTGCATGCGCCCCATCTCGATCGACGCTTCGGTCACCGACACGCTCGGGTGCAACGGCACGTTAAGCCAAATCGAGCCCTCGTTGAGCTCAGGCAAAAACTCGGTGCCGAGTTGCGGCGTCACGGCCAGGCTCGCGGCCAGCGCGCCGACCGCCGCCAGCACCACCAGGCGCTTGTGGCCGAGCGCCCACTGCAGCGCCGGCTCGTAGATTTTCTTGCACCACTCGACCACTGCGTTGTCGTGGTGCGGCAATTTCTTGCGCAGCATGCCGAAGCACAGCAGCGGCACCAGCGTGAGCGAAAAGATCAGCGACGCGACCAACGCCGATGTTACCGAATAGGCCATCGGCGCGAAAATACGGCCTTCATGGCGCTGCAACGTGAATATCGGAATATGCGCGGCAATTATGATCAGCATCGAGAACAACGTTGGCCGCCCCACCTCCACCGCGGCCTCGAGTATGACCTGAAGCCGGTGCTGGTCCTCGCGGTTATCGACCTGGTCACCGTGAAACTCCTTGCTTTCCGAAAGCCGCCGGAATACGTTCTCGACCACGATCACCGCGCCGTCGACGATGATGCCGAAGTCCATCGCACCAAGCGAGAGCAGGTTGGCCGGAATGCCGATCCAGGTCAATCCCAGAAACGTTCCGAGCAGCGAGAGCGGGATGATCAGCGCGACGATCAGCGCCGCGCGCAGGTTGCCGAGGAAAATCAGCAGCACCAGCGCCACCAGCATCGCGCCCTCGACCAGGTTGGTGAACACCGTTTTCAAGGTCTTGCCGATCAGCCAGCTGCGATCGTAGTAGGGCACGACTTCGACGCCTTTCGGCAGCATCGAGCCATTGAGCAACTCGACTTTCTGTTTCACCGCGGTCAGCACCGACGACGGGTTTTCGCCCTTGCGCATCAGCACGATGCCGGTTACGACATCGTCGTCGTCGTCCTGGCCGATGACGCCCTGACGCGGCACCGACCCGGTGGAGAGCGATGCGATGTCCTTGACCAGCACCGGTACGCCATTGCGTTCGGCGACCATCACGCTGAGCACCTCGTCGGCGGAGCGCAAGAGGCCGATGCCACGGATCAGGAACTGCTGATGCCCTTCCTCGACGTAGCCGCCGCCGGCGTTGGAATTGGCGCGCTGCAGCGCGGTGAACAACTGCTGCAACGTGATCTTGTAATACTTCATCTTGGCGAGATCGGGATTCACCTCGTATTGCTTGATGAAACCGCCGAAGCTCACGACGTCGGCGACACCCGGGATCAGCCGCAGCTGGCGGCTCACGACCCAGTCCTGAAGCGTGCGCAAATCGCGCGAATCGACCTGATCGGACTTGACGCGATATCGATAGATCTCGCCAATCGGGGTCGACAGTGGCGCCAACTGCGGCTGCAGGTTTTCCGGCAGATCAACTTCGCGCAGCCGCTCGACCACCTGCTGACGCGCGAAATAGGCGTTCGCGGCATCGTTAAACGTGATGATGATGAACGACAATCCGAACTGCGTATGCGAAAACATGCGGATTGAATTCGGCAGCCCGGCCAGGGCGACTTCCAGCGGCAGCGTGACCTGCTTTTCCACCTCCTCGGCGGCGCGGCCGGGGAACAACGTGATCACGGTGACCTGCGTATCGGTAACGTCCGGGAACGCCTCCACCGGCAACTGATCGAAGGCGATCACGCCGCCGCCGATGAACAGCACCGTGCCAAGGATTACGAATAGCGGCTTGGTGAGCGCAAACTCTACGAGTTTCCTGATCATGAATGCCGGGGCGTGCCGTTCAATAAATCGCTAATTCACGACGCGGCGCGGCTGCAACATCTGCTGCAACAACAGGACGCCTTCGGCTACGACTTTCTGTCCGGCTTGCAGTCCGGACAATAATCGTCATGTTGCCGTCGGAGGAATCGCCGACCTTCACCTCCTGGCGCGTATAGCCTGCCGTTGCCGCTATCAACGAATACGAAATGCCTGCCACCCTGGAAAAATACCGCGCGCGTCGGCACCTGCAGCACTACGCTGGTGTCGCCGGCTGATTGCCGCGGTCACATACATCTCGCCCTTCAGCATGCGCTGCGCATTGTTCAGGGTTGCGCGCACCTTGATCGTGCGCGTGGCCGGATCGAGGAAATCCGAGATCGCGGCAATTCTGGCCTCGAACGTGGTATCGGGAAACGCCGGCACGCGGATTTTGATGAGATTGCCGATTTTGAGCCGCGGCACATCCTTCTCCGTCCCGTCGAGCAGCACCCACAGATAGGCCGGATCCGTAATCACGAACAGCGCCGGCACGCCGGCGCCCATCTGGTCGGGGCGAAGTTCCTGGCCGGGATTGATGGTTTTCTCGACGACCACGCCTGCGAGCGGGCTCTTAAGCGCATAGCTCTGGTCGACCTGAGTGCCGCCGCCGTAGAGCTTCAACCGCGCTTGCGTGCGCTGCAGCTCGGATTCGGCGCGCGCGTAATCCGCTTCCATCGCGTTCAGATCTTTTGCCGCGGCCACGCCGTGCTCGTGCAAATCCCTTACCCGCGCGAGGTTCTGCTGCGCCAGCGCGTAATCGCCCTGCGCCCGGCGCGCGTCCGCTTGCGCCTGGCCGAAATCCGGCGAAGCAATGACCGCCAGCGTCTGCCCTGCGTGAACTTTTTCGCCCGGTTGCACCAGGATGCTGCTGACGCGGCCCGCAAACGGGGTATAGATGCGCACCGTCTTGTCCTCGTTCCAGCTGAGCCTGCCGTTAAGGATGGATTCCGCCGCCGGGCGTTCAATTGCGGTCTCCGAGGCGAGCGAAGTGAGTTGGGGGCTGCCTTGCGGGAAAGTTAAAGTCTCGCCGTCGACTTTTGCGTCCGGCACGGCGGAGTTTTTGGCGGGTTTGTCGCACCCTGCGATCAACGCCGCTGCCAGCAGCACGGCGAACCAGTTGAATCGCAATTGCACACAGCGCTGCTGCTGCCGGCTTTTTGTATTCATTATCTGCAATGTTCTTGTGACAGATTCGAGGACGCGCCGCGCATGCCTATTGCTTCGACTGCGTGATTTCGACGGCGGCAACCGCGGCCTGCCATGCGGCGAGCGATTTGGCGTAGTCGGCCTGCGCGCCCGAAGCCTCGAGCCGCGTTGCATAAAGCTGGCGACGCGCGTCCAGGAGGTCCATCACGCCAATCGCGCCGCGACTATACGCGAATTCCGCGCCCTCGGCGGATTTCTGCGCCTCGGCGAGCAGCACTTCGCGAAAGCGCTGCACGCGATCGCGCGCGGATTCGAGGTCGGCGCGGCTCTTCACGATCTCGCCGAGCGCCAGCGCACGCACGCGTTCGAGGTTATCGCGCGCGGACTGCAGTTCGACTTCCGCGCGGCGTATCTCCCCCTCGAAATAATAGTTCGTAAAAAGCGGCACGCTCACGCCGAAGCCCACGGTGTTGGCGGACGTCGGGTTGGCGAGCGGGTTCCACGGAGTGCGGTCGAACTGGATCGACGCGGTCACGTCGCGGGTACGCAGTGCGCGCGCGAGCTCGCGGCTCTTTTCGGCCGCGGCGATCCGCGCCTGGGCGGCCTGTACGTCGGCGCGCCCGCCGAGCGCTTTGTCGGTCTCGACCGCATCGGCGACAGCACCGGCTTCAGGCCAGCCATCGACGGCATTGATGCGCGTAGCGTCGCGCTCCAATCCGATGACGTAAGCGAGCATCGTCTGCGCTTTCTGACGCTCGGCCTGCGCCGTGCGCGCGTCGTTCTGCGCGCGCAGTGCGTCGACCCGGATACGCGCCACTTCGGAGCGCGCGATGTCGCCGGCCTTCAAGCGCAGTTCAACCGCATCGATCGTCTTCTGGAACAATCCGGCGGTGTCCGAAGCTATGCGCAACCGCTCCTGCGCTTCGACGAGATCGTAATAGGCGAAATACAGAACGACTTTCTGCTGGCGCTGGATATCGGCGAAATCGCCGCGACTCGCCGTAATGTTGCTGTCGGCGGCGCCGATGCGCAGCTCGCGCTTGTTGCCGCGCTCGAACATCTGGTTGACCCCGATCGTCGTATCGGCACGCCGCGTAAAACCGCCATAGTCGTAGCCGGGCGGGTACAGATTGCCGATCTGGGTGGCGTTGAGGAAAACGTTAGGGTTGGGCCGCGCCGCGGCCGCCAGGCGGTCGGCCTGCGCGCCTTCGATGAGGCGCTGGCCTAGCTGGACTTCGCGATTGCGCGCGGCAAAAAAAATCTCCGCCTGGCGCAGCGTTAACTGCTCCAGGTCGGAGCTTAAAGAGGCCGCGGCAGGCGCCGGTTCAGCTCCGGACGCAACAACGCTCAGGCCCCCGAGGAGGAATACCAGAACAAACTTACGCACTACTGACAAATTCGCGGCGGGACACGTCTTTCGTACTGCCATATTCCGCGCTGCCGCAATTTGACGATCCGACATTACCAACCCTTTCTTACGCCTACCTTACGCTGCGATCCGCGATGCCGCAGGAAGGCGGAATTTATCACGCCGCGCCGGAATTGCCACTGCGTTACACTATACAGTGGTAATTAATTTCCGAATCACGGACTTAGAGTCCGTAACCCAATGAAATGCGCATTCTAATCGTCGAAGACGACCCGGTGCTGGCCGACGGGCTCACGCGCTCGCTGCGCCAGGCCGACTACGCGGTCGACTGCGCTCACGACGGGGTAGAGGCCGATCACGTGCTCGCCGCGCAGAATTACGATCTGGTGATACTCGATCTCGGACTGCCCGGGCTCGACGGATTCGACGTCCTGAAACGGCTGCGGCGGCGCGGGCGCAACGGTACCGGTGCTCGTGCTGACGGCGCGCGACGCATTGCCGGACCGCGTCAAAGGGCTCGATCTGGGCGCCGACGATTACCTGACCAAGCCGTTCGATCTGCCCGAGCTCGAAGCACGCGTACGCGCGCTGATACGCCGCGGCCAGACGGGCGGCAGCGCGCATACTCACGCACGGGCCGCTCACGCTCGATACGAGCGGCCGGCGCGCGACACTACACGGTGCACCGCTAGAACTTTCGGCGCGCGAGCTTGGCGTGCTCGAAGTGCTGATGCTGCGCAGCGGACGCGTGGTCAACAAGGATCAGCTCGCGGCACAACTCTACGGCTGGGAAGAGGAAGTGGGACCCAACGCGATCGAGGTCTACGTGCACCGGCTGCGCAAGAAGGTCGAGCCCGCAGGTGTTGTGATACGCACGATCCGCGGCCTGGGTTACCTGCTCGAGAAAGACGCGTGAGCGCGGTAATCAAGGCGCAGTCACGCGCACCGCGCGCCGAACGCGCGAGCCTGCACCGGCAGTTGCTGGTCTCGCTGCTCGCCCCCATCGTTCTCGTCAGCCTGATCAGCGCCGTTGTCACCTATTACTACGCGTTCAACTTCGCGACCCTCGCGTACGACTACTCGCTGTTCGAATCCGCGCTCGATATCAGCCGCCAGACCCGCGTGACCGGCGGCACCGCGCACATGGACCTGCCGAGCGCCGCGCTCGAAATGCTGGAATCCGACACGCACGACAGCATTTACTACATGGTCAGCGACGCCGCGGGCGCATTCGTCGCCGGCCACCGCGGACTGCCGCCGCCAAGCGGGCCCGCGCCGCCCGGCAAGCCGGTCTATTACGACGGCACGTATCGCGGCAGCCCGGTGCGCATCGCGGCGTTATACGCGGTGGTCGCCGGCGCACCCGCGGAGCAGACGACGCTCATCATGGTGGCCGAAACGCTCAACAAGCGCCGCGCGCTCGCCAACGAGGTCCTGCTGGGCATGCTGCTGCCGGAACTCCTGCTGATCGCGCTGATCGGCGCGCTGGTATGGTTCGGCATCGAACGCGGCTTGCGGCCGCTCGCCACGCTGCAGCAGGACATCGCCAGCCGCTCGCACCGCGATCTGGGTCCGCTGCCCGAGCAGAATGCGCCGGGCGAGGTGCGCGCACTGATACGCGCGATGAACGACCTCCTGGCGCGGCTCTCGTCCGCGCTGTCGGCGCAGCAGCGGTTTATCGCGGACGCCGCGCACCAGTTGCGCACGCCGCTCGCGGGCATCAAGACCCAGACCGAGCTTGCGTTGCGCCAGCAGCGGCCCGATGATGTGCGGCATACGCTGCAGCAATTGAATACGGCAACCGGACAGGCCACGCATCTCGTAAACCAGTTGCTCTCGCTGGCGCGCGCCGAACCCGGCGACCATCGCGCGCAGGCGCTGCAGCCGCTCAATCTCGAGGAACTTGCGCGCGACGCCACCACGGAATGGGTGCCGCGCGCGCTGGCGCGCAATATCGATCTGGGGTTTGACGGCGTTCCCGCCACGGTCGAGGGAAACGCATTTCTGGTGAGGGAAATGCTGGGCAATCTGCTCGATAACGCGATCCGTTATACCCAGCCCGGCGGCCAGGTCACCGTAGGCGTTGGCGTCACCGGGAACCGCGTGTTGCTCAGCGTCGAAGACAACGGCCCGGGCATACCCACTGCCGAACGCGAGCACGTGTTCGAGCGCTTTCACCGCGTGCTCGGCACCGGTGCGGAAGGCTGCGGTCTGGGGCTTGCGATCGTGCGCGAGATCGCGCAAAGCCACGCCGCCGACACCCACCTGGCCCCCGGCGCACACGGCAAAGGCACACGGGTTACAATTATGTTTCCCAGAGCGTCATGATGCGGGGTCCCAGTCCCTCCGCACGGCCCGGTCGCGTACGGTCACGTCGATGGAATAAAATCGAGGCTCTTCTTGTTGGCTGATTTTGCGGTATACCGCTAGGTTCATGTCGATTGCAACGCCCGTTGGTTACTACGCGTACCGCCGTCGCTCTGCATTGGCTGATTTTCGTGCTGATCGCGTGCAGTTTTCCGCTCGCCGTCTACATGGTCGACCTGCCGCTGTCGCCGCAAAAACTCAAATACTTCTCATGGCATAAATGGATCGGCGTGACGGTATTCCTGCTCGCAATTGCGCGCCTGGCGTGGCGCTGGCGGCACGCCGCACCGCCGCTGCCGGCCGCGATGACGGCTTGGCAACAGCGCACGGCGGCCGCCACCCACGTGCTGCTCTATGTGCTGATCGTCGTGATTCCGCTCACCGGCTGGCTCTACAGTTCGGCAACCGGCGTGCCGACTGTCTACCTCGGCCTCGTGCAGCTGCCCGACCTGGTCGGCAAAGACAAGCCCGCTCGCCGAGTTGCTCAAGCTGGCTCACGTGTCGTTGAACTATACTATGCTGACGCTGGTCATTTTCCACGCGTTAGCGGCGCTAAAGCACCATTTCGTCGACGCGCGATGACGTGCTCCCGCGCATGCTGCCATGGGTAAAGCCCGGGAGGAAAGGTAACCATGCGTAATGCCGCAACCGGTGTGATCGCGCTCGCCGGCGCGGTGCTCTTCGAGATCGCGGCACCGGCCGCGGCGATGACGGTTCTCTACGACAAAAGCCGCATCTCCTGCGTGTCACGCCAGGAAAAAGTGCCGGTCGAAGCGCTGTTCCGCAAGTTCACCGCGCAGATTGCGTTCGATCCCGCGCGGCCCGAGACGGGCAAGGCGCAGATCGAGATCGACCTTAACAGTTTCGACATCGGCTTCGACGAGTACAACGAGTGACGCCAAGGGCAAGAACTGGTTCGACGTGCGCAATTTCCCGCGCGCGACATTCGTGTCGACCGGCATGCGCGCGGTGGGCGGCGGCAAGTTCGAAGCGCGCGGACCGCTGACCATCAAGGGCAAGACCAACGACGTCGTCGCGTCGTTCACCTACAAGGAAGAAGGCGGTGTGGGCGTATTCGACGGCGCGTTCGCGATCAAGCGCCTGCAATTCAATATCGGCGACGGCGTCTGGAAAGATACCGATACCGTCGCCGACGACGTGCAGATCAAGTTTCGCATCGCGGTTGAGGCCGTCAAACCGGCGGCAAAAAAATAGATGTCTCCGATCATTGTTCAACAGGGAGGAAGAATCATGCACGGTAAAGCCGCTTTCGCCATTGTTGCGTATCGGTATTGCCCTGCCCGCCGCGGCGCAGGAAGTTTATGTCGGGGACCCGGCGCACACTTTCGCCTACTTCGAGACCGGGCATCTCGGCATCTCCTGGGTGCACGGGAGGTTCAACAAGACCCCCACCGCCAAAGTGGTGCTCGATCGCGCCGCCAAGAAAGGCAGCATCGATGTCGTGATCGACACCGCATCGGTCGATACCGGGCACGAGGCGCGCGACAAGCATGTACGCAGCGCCGATTACCTCGACGTCGAGAAGTTTCCCGACCATTGCCTTCAAATCGAACAACTTCAAATTTGACGGGGACAATCTCGTGGGCGCCGACGGCGATCTGACCATCATGGGGGTCACCAAGCCGGTCAGCCTGAAAGTGACGCATTTCCGCTGCATTCAGCATCCGGCGAACAAGCGCGACATGTGCGGCGCCGAGGCGAGCACCGCGATCAAGCGTTCCGAGTGGGGCATGAAGCGCGGCGCGGTCGGTATCGGCGACGACGTGCGGATTTCGATCCAGATGGAAGCGTACAAAGAGTAGGCCCCGTGAGCTGCAAGCCGCTACACGCGCTGTTGCTCGCGTGCACTGCGCTTGTTCTGGGTGGATGCGCGAGCACCACCGACAGCGGCACAGTGGGTGCCGAGCGCAAGCAGCTACTGCTGGTGTCGTCGGACGCAGCTCGACCAGATGGCCGCGCAAAGCTACGCCAAACTGCGCGCCGACGCTCTCAAAAAGGCACTCTCAATACCGACGCGGCGCTCACCCAGCGCGTGCGCGCGATCGCCACCCGCATCGAACCGCAGACCACGGATATTCCGCGCTGATGCGCCCGGCTGGAAATGGGAGGTCAACGTCATCAGCAGCAACGAATTGAACGCGTTCTGCATGCCGGGTGGCAAAATCGTGTTCTATTCGGGCCTGATCAAGGCAACTTAATCTGAGCGACGATGAAATCGCCATCGTCATGGGGCACGAGATATCGCACGCGTTGCGCGAGCATTCGCGCGAGCAGGTCTCGCAGGCGCTCGCCGCGCAGGGCTTGATCGGCGTAGGTGCCGCGCTGCTGGGACTGGGCGAGACTTCGGCCCAGGCCGCCAATACCGCCTACGAGGCGTTTTTCGCGACCAAGTTCAGCCGCGTCGACGAAGCCGAGGCCGACCGTATCGGGCTGGAACTCACCGCGCGTGCTGGCTACGACCCGCGCGCCGGCGTCACGCTGTGGCAGAAAATGGTGAAAGCCAACCAGGGCGGCCGGCCGCCGGAATTCCTGAGCACGCACCCGGCCGAAGCCAACCGCATCCACGAGATCGAGTCGCTGCTGCCCAAGGTGATGCCGCTCTACGAGCAAACGCGCCGCCGCTGACCGCGCCGTTACGCCGCGCCAAATCAGGCCAGCGCGGCGCGGCGCGTGCCGGCAGCCCGCGGCGACGGGCCGGTGCGCGCCTCCTCCTGCTGCTGCAAGGCCCACATCTCGGTGTAGGCTGCGCCGCGCGCCAAGAGTTCGCCATGCGTGCCGCGTTCGACGATGCGCCCGCCATCCATCACCAGAATCTGATCGGCATCCATGACCGTCGAGAGGCGGTGCGCGATCACGAGCGTGGTGCGGCCTTTGGAAATCTGCTCGAGTTCCGCCTGGATCGCCTGCTCGGTCGCCGAATCGAGCGCCGACGTGGCTTCATCGAAAATCAGGATGCGCGGGTTTTTCAGTATCGCGCGCGCGATCGCCACCCGCTGCTTTTCACCGCCGGAGAGCTTGAGTCCGCGCTCGCCGACCCGCGCTTCATAAGCGATCGGGCAGGCTCTCGATGAAAGCGTGTATATGCGCGGCCTGCGCCGCCGCGATGACTTCGTCGCGGCCGGCCGCCGGCCGCCCGTACTGTATGTTGTAGTAGATCGTGTCGTTGAAAAGCACCGTGTCCTGCGGCACGATGCCGATCGCGCCGCGCAGGCTCGCCTGCTTCAGATTCGCGAATATCGGTGCCGTTTACCGCGATGCGGCCGGCGCCGACGTCGTAGAACCGATACAGCAGCCGCGCGAGCGTGGACTTGCCCGACCCGCTGTGCCCGACGACCGCCACCTTGTGACCGGCGGGAATTTCGAAGCTCACGCCGAACAGGATCTGGCGGTTGGCGTCGTAGCCGAAGTCGACGCCCTCGAAGCTGCACCGCCGCCTGCGCGCCCGCAAGTTCGCGCGCGTCGGGCGGGTCCTGGATTTCGCGGTTTTCCGCAAGCAGGCGAAACATGCGGTCCATGTCGATCTGCGCCTGCTTGATCTCGCGGTAAACCATGCCCAGAAAATTGAGCGGGATGTAGAGCTGGATCAAGAGCCCGTTGATGAGCATGAGGTCGCCCAGCGTCAGCGTTTTGGCCACCACGCCTTGCGCTGCGAAGATCATCAGGATGGTGACCGCAATCGCGATGATGCAACTCTGGCCGATATTCAGTAGGCCCAGCGACGCCTCGGTCCTGACCGCCGCCGATTCGTAGCGCGTGAGGCTTTCGTCGTAGCGGCGCGCTTCAAATTCCTCGTTATTGAAATACTTGACCGTCTCGTAGTTGAGCAGGCTGTCGATCGCCCGGCTGTTGGCTTTCGAATCGAGTTCGTTGGCCTCGCGGCGGATGGCGGTGCGCCACTCGGTGATGCCGATCGTGAAAACCATGTAGACCGACAACCGCCGAAAACGTGACCGCCGCGAAGCGCCAGTCGAAGTGCGTCAGCAATACCGCCGCGACCAGCATGAATTCGAGTATGACCGGAATGATCGAGAACAGCATGTAGCTCATCAGCGTGCCGATGCCGCGGGTGCCGCGCTCGATGTCGCGCGACACGCCGCCGGTCTGGCGATCGAGATGAAAGCGCAGCGAGAGCGCGTGCAGGTGACGGAACACGGTCAGCGCGATGCGGCGCACCGCGCGTTGCGTCACGCGCACGAACACGATGTCGCGCAGTTCCGCGAACAAGCGTCGTCGACAGCCGCAACAGCCCGTAGGCGAGCGAGCAGCATGAACGGCAGCACCAGCGCCGCCCGCGTCGGGTCGAGCGCGTCGACGACCTCCTTGAGCACCAGCGGCACGCTCACGTTGGCGAGCTTGGCGGCAACGAGGAACACGAGCGCGACGGCCACCCGGCCCCTGAATTCCCACAGATAGGGCAGCAACAGCGCGACGGTGCGCCAGCCGGCGCGGCGGGTGGGCGTCCCGCGCGGCGAAGCAGCCGTGGATTGATGATAAGTTGCCATTATTCGGGTTTGATTCGCCGAGAGTTACCGCGCACGCGGTCGAACCCATAGTGCGATGGTATGCGCCGCTGATATCGTTTGTAGGACCGGTCGACGTGGGCTGGCAATCGACACGAATATGCTACCACGTTGCAGCGCGATCCTTGGCCGCCGATATAGGCCGCGCGGCATCGCTTAAGTCACCCCGGCAACCGCGGCACGCGCGAAAAAGACCGGGCGCCGAAAACATGTCACGGCATGCGCCCCGGCAAAAAAATGGGCGCTGATGAGAGCGCCCAAAATTACCAAAGGAGGAGGATGAAAACACCGGACATGTTGCCGTCCAGTATCTTCACTAATCTATATAGCAATCCCGATGCCAGGTTTTTAATTACCCAGAATCATAGACTTACTGTTTGCATGCGGATTTCCAACCGGTGTTCGCGCACCATTGTGGGCGCGCGCCGGGTGTTGCTGCACCAATGCGGCGCGCCTTGCCTTGCCGCGGCGTGCCGGCGCGTTCCATTCGCTTTAGGCCTCACGCTTCACTTGAATTCCCGCGCGCGCCCATAGGACAGACCAGCCGGTCAGAAAGCGCACCAGGCCGTAGCATATCCACGTCATGATGCGCAGCGGCAGCCGCTGGCGCTTCCAGCTGTCGCGCTCCACCCGCTGCGCGCCGAGCTCCATGGCGTCGCGCAGACTCGTCACGCAGCTCGCGCCGCAAAGCCGGCGTCGTCGATCATGACGTTGGCCTCGCGCGCGAGCAACAGGCTCATCGGATCGATATTCGACGATCCGACCGTGGCCCACTGCGCCGTCGATCACGGCGACCTTGGCATGCAGAAAACTGCGGTGATACTCGTAAATCTCGACCCCCGCCTCCAGAAAATAACGGTAGAGCGCGCGCGACGCGTAATGCAGCAGCACGTATTCGACGCGCCCCTGCAGAAGCAGCACCACGCGCACGCCGCGCGCCGCCGCGTCCGCCAGCGCGCGGCGGAAACTGATGCCCGGAAAGAAATAGGCATTCGCAATCACCACTTCGGTGCCGGCGCGCGCGATCGCGTCGAGATACGCGCTCTCGATATCGTTGCGGTGCCGCAGGTTATCGCGAACGAAAAACGCGGCGCGCCGCGTGCCGCAGGCGCTGCGTCTGCACCTCGATTGAATTCATCTCCCAGCGCTGGTGAAACTGCGTCCACATGACCAGCGTCCACAAGCGCACCGACCACCGGGTGAATGACGGCAAGCAGCGGGCCTTCGACGCGCACCGCATAGTCGAAGCGCGGCGGCACGTGCTTGGGCGTGTGCATGTCATCGATGATATTGATGCCGCCGACAAACGCCACCCGCGCATCGATCACGACGATCTTGCGGTGCAGCCGGCGCAGCCGTTCGCGACGCAGCGTCCACGGGGAAATCTGCGGACGGTACGTGAGCACGCGCACGCCGGCGTCCAGCATCGCGCGCAGAAAATCATCGCCCAGATCCTTGGACCCGAAGCCATCGATCATGACGTGCACGATGACGCCGCGCCGCGCCGCGCGCGACAGCGCCGCGGCAATGCGCTGTCCCGCCGCGTCGTCCTCAAAAATATAGGTCTCGAGATAAATCTCGTCGCAGGCGGCGTCGCACGCCGCTTCCAGCGCCGGAAAATATTCGGCGCCGGCGCGCAGGAGATCGATGCGGTTGCCGGAAACGAAATCGCTCATATCCTGACGATCGTCGAGGTCAGCGCCGCATGATCCGAAATGCGCGCCCACGCATGGCCGTGGTGCACGCGCGCCTGCTTCACGTTAAAGCCGCGCACGTAGATGCGGTCGAGTTGAAAAACCGGCAACGCCGCCGGGAAACTGCGCGCGGGCCGCCCGAAGGTATGCTCGAACACCTCACGCATCTCCAGCGGCCGCGCCAGTTCGTCGTGGGCGTGGCGCGCCCAGTCGTTGAAATCGCCGGCCACAATCAGCGGCGCGGTCGTGCGGCACCATGCGCTCGATGCGCAATCGCAGCGCGCGCATCTGGCGGCTGCGATGATGCGCCATCAGTCCGAGATGAACGCACACGCAATGCAATGCCGCGTCCCAGCCCGGCACCTCCACTTCGCAGTGCAGCAGGCCGCGGCTCTCGAAGCGGTGCTCCGAGATGTCCTCATTGTCCCAGCGCACGATCGGGAAGCGGCTCAGGATCGGCGTTGCCGTGATGCCCGGCGTCATAGACCGCATTGCGGCCGTACGCAAAGTCGGTCCACACCGAATCGGCGATGAATTCGTGCTGCGGCTGCTCCGGCCAGTCGGCGAACCGGCGTGCCTGCCGCGCGTGCCCGCCCTGCACCTCCTGCAGAAACAGCAGATCGGCATTGAGCAGGCGCAGGTGCTCGCGCACTTCATGAATCACCAGCCGGCGCTTGAAGAAAGACAGCCCCTTGTGGATGTTGTAAGTCGCGATGTGCAGCGTATCGGTCATTTGACGGGGGCGCAGGGGAGGAATGCGGGCGCCACGCGGTCACGCCGTGCGGCAATTCAATGCGCCGAACCGCGGGCTGAACGCACCCGCCGCGCGGCGGGACCGCTACACTACTTCGAGCATGCGCTTTAATGCAATCCGCGCGAACCCGGCCTCGCGCGCCGGCACCTTGATCTGGTTGACGATGTTGCCGTCGACCAGGTTTTCCAGCGTCCACGCCAGATGCTGCGGATCGATGCGCGCCATGGTCGAGCACACGCACACGGTCGGCGCCATGAACTGGACGACTTTGCCCTGCGGCTTTAACGTGTCGGCGAGGCGATTGACCAGGTTCAGTTCGGTGCCGACCAGCCAGCGCGTATTCGGCTTCGATTCGGTGATCGTCTTGATGATGAAATCGGTCGAGCCGACGTAATCCGACAGCTTGCAGACCTCGAAATTGCACTCCGGATGCGAAATCACCATGCCTTCGGGGTAGCTCGCGCGAAAATTCAGCACGTGCTGCACCTGGAACATCTGGTGCACCGAGCAATGGCCCTTCCACAGCAGGACTTTCGCTTTGCGGATCTGCTCCGGCGTCAGGCCGCCGAGCGGCTCGTCGAAATCCCACACCATCATTTCGTCGGGCGGAATGCCGATCATGTAGCCGCTCCAGCGTCCCAGATGCTGGTCGGGGAAAAACAGGACTTTCTCGCGCCGCGCGAACGACCATTCGAGCACCTGCTTGGCGTTGGTCGACGTGCACACGATGCCGCCGTGCTCGCCGCAAAACGCCTTCAAATCGGCGGCCGAATTGATGTAGGTGACGGGCGTGATCTGCTCGTCCGGCTCGAGCACTTCCGCGAGTTCGCGCCACGCGCGCTCGACCTTGGCGAGATTGGCCATGTCCGCCATCGAGCAGCCGGCGTTCATGTCCGGCAGGATCGCGACCTGCGCGGGCTTGGACAGTATATCGGCGACTTCCGCCATGAAATGCACGCCGCAGAACACGATGTAGTCGGCATCGGTCTGCCCGGCGAGCCGCGACAACTGAAGCGAGTCGCCCGTCAGATCGGCGTGCTTGTACACGTCGGCGCGCTGGTAGTGGTGGCCGAGCACCACCGCGCGCTTGCCGAGCGCAGCCTTGGCGGCAACGATGCGGCTTTCGCAGGCGTCGTCGCTGCAAGGGCTTGAAGCGGTCAAATGCAATCGCGGCAACTTGCATGACTTTGGGTCCCGTTAACTCGTAGAGGGGTTAGAACATTACCATAGTATGACAAAAAATCCAGCGCGGAATTCAATTTCCCGCGATGCCCTGCCTTGACAAAGGGTTATTGCGCCGCGGCAGTTCCCGTATGGCGTTGGCATTGCTCCACGAAAATACCTTGTCCGCCGCGTCGCGCCACGGCAACCATACGAACTGCAGATGCTCGCGCGGCGCCAGCGTCACCGGCAATACCGCCGGCACCTGCAAGCCGAACACGTGCTCCGTGTTGTGCGTAACGCCCGGCGCGTAGCGGCCGCGCCAGCGCTGGTAAATCTCGTACTGGTTCTGCGTGCGCCAATCGATGAGCGCGAAGCGATCCGCATCGAGTCCGGTCTCCTCGAATACTTCGCGCCGCGCGGTTTGCCGCAGCGTCTCGCCATCGTCCTGGCTGCCGGTGACCGATTGCCAGAACCCGGGTCGGTCCGCGCGCTCGAGCAGCAGCACCTCAAGGTCCGGCGTGTGGATCACCACCAGCACCGATACCGGAATCTTGTAGGTAGTGCTCACCGATCAATCGACGCCAGGCAAATTAATGGGGGCGATCCGGCCACAATCAAGCGAGCGGCGGCTCGGGAAAGCGCGCAACCGCCAGCGCGGGTGGCGCGTAGTCCAGCATCACGATGAACGTCTTGTTCCTCACGCGCCACGCCTGCGCCGCCCCGCGCAGTATTTCGAGCGCCGTCGACCACTCCTGCGGCGACTCCCGCGCGTAGGGTTCGACAGGCTCGATCACTATCACGTAGCCGCCGGCCGCCGCCCACGCGAAATCGTTGATGCAGTCGGAAAACGCGTCCCAATTGGCGCCGAAATGCGGCGGAAATCCGAGGTCGCGCGCGCATGCCGCGAAAAATCCCGCTTTGTCGCGCACACCGTGCAGACTGACTTCCAGCCACGCGCAATGCGTGCGCTGCGCCGCCTTGCGCAATGCGGGCAGCGCGCGGGAAACGAGAAACACGCCGGACTGTTCCGGCCGCAGCGCACTCAGCGCGCCTGCTTCAGATGCCGTCATTTATTCGCGTATGCGTTTGAACGTGCGGTAGTGATCGTCGCTGTAATAATACTCCGCGCCCGCGCCGCTGACGATGCGGCGCGCACCGCGACTTTTCGCGCCCGGCGTCGGCACCGTGTATTCATGATAGTAACCGCGGCCGCGCTGCGGCAGGCGGCGCTCGTAATTGCCGAACACCACGCCGTCGCGCTCGAACGCAAACGGCCCGCCGCGCTTGATAGTCTGCAGCGTTTCCCGCGCCTCGCGCGGCAACGCCGCAAGCGCAATCTCCGTGGTCGCTACCGCCGACGCGCGTCATCTCGCGCCAACACCACGGACGATGCAAGACAAGCCGCGGTCGACGCTACGATCACAACTTTGATCAGGTAAGACCGCATCAAACGCATAGGCTTTCCTTCGCGACCTTCGCGTCCTTCGCGTCCTGTGCGGCGAAGCTTTAAGGCTTCGGGGATTCCTGACGCAACCGGATATGCAGTTCGCGCAACTGCAATTCATCGACCGTGTTCGGCGCCTGCGTCAGCAGGCACTGCGCGCGCTGCGTCTTGGGGAACGCGATCACGTCGCGGATCGATTCGGCGCCGGCCATCATGGTCACGAGGCGGTCGAGCCCGAACGCGATCCCGCCGTGCGGGGGCGCGCCGTACTGCAGCGCCTGCAGCAGGAAGCCGAACTTGGCCTCGCGCCTCCTCGGCACTGATGTTGAGCGCGCGGAACACTTTCGATTGCACGTCCTGGCGTGTGGATACGCACCGAGCCGCCGCCGAGTTCCCAGCCGTTCAACACCATGTCGTGCGCCTTGGCGCGCGCGCGGCCCGGATCGGTATCGAGCAGATCTTCATGGCCGTCGGCGGGCGCGGTGAACGGGTGATGCATCGCGTTCCAGCGCTTCGCGTCTTCGTCCCATTCGAACATCGGGAAATCGACCACCCACAGCGGCTGCCAGCCGGCTTGCGCGTAGCCCTTTTCATGGCCGATTTTCACGCGCAGCGCGCCCAGCGCGTCGTTGACGACTTTCGCCGTGCCCGCGCCGAAGAACATCAGGTCGCCGTCCTTGCGCACCCGTGCGCTCGACGATGGCTTTCAGCGCGTCGTCGGAAATATTTTTCACGATCGGCGACTGCATGCCGTCGCGGCCCTTGGCGATGTCGTTGAACTTGATGTAGGCGAGCCCCTTCGCGCCGTAGATGCCGACGAACTCGGTGTAGGCGTCGATCTCGCCGCGCGTGAGCTCGCCGCCTTTCGGCACGCAGCAGTCCCGCCACGCGCCCGCCCGGCGCATTCGCCGGCGCCGAGAACACCTTGAACGCGACGTTCTTCATCGCGTCGGTGAGTTCGGTCAACTTCAGCGGCACGCGCAAATCCGGCTTGTCCGAACCGTAGACGCAGCATCGCCTCGTCGTACGTCATGCGCGGGAACGGGCTCGGCAGGTCGATGTCGAGCACGCTCTTGAAGACGCTGACGATCAATTCTTCCATCAGCACCATGATCTCGTTCTGCGTCATGAACGAGGTCTCGACGTCGATCTGGGTGAATTCCGGCTGGCGGTCGGCGCGCAGGTCCTCGTCGCGGAAGCACTTGACGATCTGGTAGTAGCGGTCGAAGCCCGCGATCATCAGCAACTGCTTGAACAACTGCGGCGACTGCGGCAACGCGAAAAATTTTCCCGCGTGCACGCGGCTCGGCACCAGGTAGTCGCGCGCGCCTTCGGGCGTGGAGCGCGTCAGCATCGGCGTTTCGATGTCGATGAAACCGTGCTGGTCGAGAAACACGCGCACCGCCATCGCGGTCTTGTAGCGCAGCCTGAGGTTCTTCTGCATCTGCAGCCGGCGCAGATCGAGAAAGCGGTATTCGAGCCGCACGTTTTCCGACAGGCTGTCGTCGTCCATCAGGAACGGCGGCGTCAGCGACGGATTGAGGATTTCAATTTCGCCGGCCAGCACTTCGACTTCGCCGCTGACGAGATTGGCGTTGACGGTTCCCGGCGGGCGCTCGCGCACTTTGCCCGTCACGCGCACGACGAATTCGTTGCGCAGCGTTTCGGCGGTCTGCAGCGTTGCCGGGATTATCCGGATCGCACACCACCTGCAGCAGGCCCTCGCGGTCGCGCAGATCGATAAAAATAACGCCGCCGTGGTCGCGCCGGCGATGGACCCAGCCGTAGACTGTAACGGTCTGCTTGAGGTGCTGGCGGCTGATCAAGCCGCAGTATTCGCTACGCATGATTGGCATCGACTCGCATGGAGATTGACTGACAGCGGACGCACAGCGCGGCGCCCGCGCTTACTGATTGACTGCCTGCTGGCGCGCTGGACTCCGGCCGGTTGGACACGTTTTCGCCGCGCCGTCCGTTGCCGTTGGGCGCGACCACGCCCATCGAAATGATGTACTTGAGCGCCTCATCGACGCTCATGTCGAGCTCGATCACGTCCGCGCTTGCGGCATCATCAGGAAAAATCCGGACGTCGGGTTCGGCGTCGTCGGCACGTAGACGCTGACGTATTCGCCCGCGCAAATGATTCACCACGTCGCCGCCGGGCTGGCCGGTCAGAAACGCAATCGTCCACGAGCCCTCGCGCGGGTACTGCACGAGCAACGCCTTGCGAAAGGCCTGGCCGCTCGACGAAAACAGCGTGTCCGACACCTGCTTCACGCTGTTGATAGACGGCGTTGACGAACGGGATGCGGCCTAAGATGCGTTCCCAGAACAAGAGCAGGCGCTGACCGAGAATGTTGGCGGCAATCAAGCCCGGTGCCGAAGACCACGACGAGGGTGAGCACGACACCCATGCCCGGCACGTGGATGCCCAGCCACTGCTCGGTTTGAAACTCTTCCGGCAGCAGCAAGAGCGTCTGGTCCATGGTGCTGACCAACAGATGCAGCACCCATAGCGTGATGCCGAGCGGTACCCAGATCAGTAACCCCGTGATGAAATACTTTTTCAATTGCACCCTCACACTGACACCTTGATAAACGGCGCGCGCGCCTGCGCGCAACACCTGACAATCACTGAGTTGACCTGGCGCGCACGCCGCAGCGCGGCGCCTGAATTAATTACTCGTCGCCGGGCTCGCGGCGGGCGCCGGCTTCGCCGCGGGCGCGTCGGCCTTTTTCTCCGCCGCCTGCGGCGCCGGTTTGGCGTCGTCCTTCGCCGCCCCGGCTTGGCGTCGTCTGATTTCGCCTGCGTCTCATCCGGCGCTTCGGTTTCTGCGTCGCGCCGTGCTTGAAGTCGGTCGCGTACCAGCCGCTGCCTTTCAAGTGAAAGCCGGCCGCCGTGACCATCTTGCTCAAAGCTCGGTTTACCGCACTCCGGACAATCCTTGAGCGGCGCGTCGCTCATTTTCTGCAGGACTTCCCGCTGCACCCCGCACGCCTCGCATCGATACTCATAGATGGGCATAAATTCTCCCAAATTCAAAAGGTTGGATTATAGCGGAAAGCGCTATCCGCTGCGCGGTAAGATGGGGTGAAAAATGCCAATACGCAAGGCGGGCACCATGCGGAGTACGCCTATCGCTCCGATATAATCGCATTTTCGCCACGCGGCGCGCCCGTCGGCGGGGAACATGCGCCGCGGCGCAAGTCTTTCCTGCCGGCCACGAAATCGTTATTGCTCGCCATACCTGTCGCCTGCCGGAAATCGTGACTGCTTAGAGCGCTGGACAAAAAAGGTACCGCAATGGACGAAACCACCGAAAAAATAGAAATACATCGCGGCTTGAAAGGCCTGTACTTCGACCGCTCGCGCGTGTGCTATATCGACGGACGCAACGGCGAGCTGCGTTACCGCGGCTATTCGATCCATGAGCTTGCCGCGCATTCGACCTTCGAGGAAACCTGCTACCTGCTGCTGAAGGGCGAATTGCCCGCGCGCGCGGAGCTCGACGCATTCACGGCGGAATTGAAGGCCGCGCGCGCGTTGCCCGCGCAAGTCTACGACGTGATCCGATTGATCAGGCGCGCCCACCCGATGGACGTGTTGCGCACCGCGGTGTCGGCACTCGCGGCGTTTGATCCCGAGACCGCCGATAAATCGCCCGCGGCGACGCTGCGCAAAGGTATCCGGCTCACCGCCCAGGTGCCGATGATCGTCACCGCGCACGAGCATATCCGCAATGGGCGCGAGCCCGTGGCGCCCGACGCGCGCCTCGGCCACGCCGCGAACTTCCTCTACATGCTAAAGGGCGAGGCGCCCAGCGCGGACGCGGCACGGTTGATGGAACTCGACATGGTGCTGCATGCCGAGCACGGCTCGAACGCGTCGTCGTTCGCGGCGCGCGTGGTGGCCGGCACCGATGCCGATCTGCACGGCGCGATCACCGCCGCCGTGGCGGCGCTCGCCGGTCCGGCGCACGGCGGTGCCGCGGAAAACGTGATGCGCATGGCGCAGGAGATCGGCGACGCATCGAAGGCCGCGGATTACGTGAAAACGAAGCGCGCGAACAAGGAGCCCGTGATGGGCTTCGGCCACCGCGTCTACCGCGCCGAGGATCCCGCGCGCGCGCCACATGCGCGCCGGAGTGGAAAAGCTCTCGCGCGAGATGGGCCAGCCGCACTGGTACCGGATCCTCGAGGCGGTGGTGGCGGCGATGCAGCCTTACGCGCGCCACGGCGTCAACGTGAACGTGGATTTCTACGCGGGGGTGGTCTACTTCCTGAACGGCATCGCCGAGGACCTGTTCGTGCCGATCTTCGCGGTCGGGCGCGTGCCGGGATGGACGGTGCAGGTGATCGAGCAGATCGAAAACAATATCCTGCTGCGCCCGCTCACGCTCTACAACGGCCCCGCGCCGCGGCCCTACGTGCCGATCGAACAACGTTAGGCGCGCGCCAGCACGATCGCGGCGGTGGCGACGATGTCGTCGACACTCGCGCCGCGCGAGAGGTCGGAGAGCGGCCGCGCGAATCCCTGCAACACCGGGCCCACCGCGCGCGCGCCGGCCAGGTACTGGGTGAGCTTGTAGCCGATATTGCCCGCGTCGAGGTCGGGAAACACGAGGACGTTCGCCCGGCCTGCGACGGGACTCACACCCTTGATTTTCTTCGCCGCCGCCTGCGGATCAAGCGCGGCATCGGCCTGCAACTCGCCGTCGATGGCGAGATCCGGCGCGCGCGCGCGCGCGAGCGCGAGCGCGCGCGTCACCTTGTCGATGCGCGCATGCTGCGCGCTGCCCTTGGTGGAAAATGACAGCAGCGCGACGCGGGGCTCCTCGCCGAGCAGCACGCGGCAGGTTTCCGCGGAGGCGAGCGCGATGTCCGCCAGCGTCTCGGCATCGGGATCCACGTTGACCGCGCAGTCGGCGTAAATGAAGTTCCTGGCGGCAGCACCTTCCCGCCCGGGAACGATCATCAGAAAAAAGCTCGACGGCATGCGCATGCCTTCGGCGAGCCCCACCGTCATCAGACCCGCTTCGATAACCCGCCCGGTGGTGTTCGCGACACCCGCGATCATCGCGTCCGCGTCCTGCGCCTTGACCATCATGCCGGCGTGAAACAGCGGTTTGCGCACCAGCCGCGCCGCGACTTTGGCATTCGCTTCCGGTCTGCCGGCCGCATAAAGCGCGGCGTACGCTTCAAGCCGTTCGCTGTCCTGCGGGTCGAGCGTGGCCATGCCTTCGAGCGACACCCGCGCGCGCGCGGCCGCGGCGCCGATCTCCGCACGCGTGCCAAGCAGCACCGGCACCGCAATGCGCGCGTCCTGCAACCGGCGCGCCGCCGCCACGATGCGCTCGTCATTGCCCTCGGGGAAAACCAGGCGCTTGCCGCGCGCGCGCGCCAGTTCCATCCATGCGTCGACGATGTCGCTCATTTGCATGCGCCCTTATTGCCCGTGCCAATCGAGCTTTACATAACTTCCGTACCCCGCCCGATCCCTCACCCCCAACCCCTCTCCCGGAGGGCGAGGGGAGCGCCGCGCGAAACCGGAATGTCATGCGGTTTCGTAATTCCCAGTAATCGCGGCAGCGCTAGCGCTCGTCGGGCAGGTCCGGCAGCTTGAGTGGAATGCCGTGAACCGCCTTTTCCATGAGGAGCAGTGCCCGCGTGCGGCCGCCCGATCCCCGCCGCCGCGTAGAGAAACTCGAACACTTCGTCGGCGCGCGCCGCCGCCACCAGCGCCTGCACCACTTCGCGCTCCGCATAGTGCGACACGCCGCGCCGCCGCCGGCTGCTCTTGCCGACGCCGCGCGCGTGGTGCACCTGCGCGCTGTCGACCCCCAACTCCCGCAACTGCTCGATCAGAGTCAGCCCGCGCCCGGCGGGTATGATGCAGGTAATAAGCTTGTGCGCGATGCGCGCGGCGGTCATGGCCGATCAATCGCGTAGGTAGCTGGCCACCACTTCGGGCGGCACATAGGTCGCCATCTTCTCGACCGCCGTCATGTAGAGTATGCCCATGCCCGGGGTGTCGATCTTGGCGGCCGCATACATGCTTTCGAATACGCGGTCGGCCTGCTCGCTGGGCACCACGATGTGCACCATTTCCTTCTCGGCGCTGATGGCGATGCCGAGCACGCCGAGATGCCGCTGGCGCACGCCGGCGCCGCGCGCGTAGTAAATGGTGGCGCCGTGTGCGCCGGCGCGCATGGCCGCGTCGACCACCTCGTCCGCGGCGCCGCGCTGCACGATGCACGTAATCAGCACCGCGTCGGTCAATACCACTATGCCATGCTCGCTCACGATGCTCCTTCTTCCTCGCCGGAGCGCGTGGCTGCTGGCGATGGTCAGCCGTATCCACAAACCCACGCGCAGCACGCTGATGATCGGCCCGACGGACGCCAGCGCCAGATATGCCGAAACCCTCCACCGAATGCAGCGTCTGGCCGATACCGAGACCCATCGCCAGCACGAGCGGCACCGTGACCGGCCCGGTCGTGACTCCCGCCGCATCCCACGCGAGATTGACGTAGATTTCCTCCGACAGCACGGTCAAGACGAGCGCGACTGCATAAGCGGGAAGCAGCAGCTGCGCGATCGGCAAATCGAATACCACTTTGACGACTCCGGCGGCGGTGCCCAGGCCGACGCCCACGGCGACTGCGCGCATGAGCACGGCGCGCGGGAAAGCGCCGTCGGTAAGAGTCTGCACCGTCGTGCCCATTGCGTTCAACGCAGGCTCGGCTACCGTCGCGCCAAACCCCAGCGCCGCGCCGAATCCGACGACGATGAAAACGCCGATCCAGTACGGATAGAGCGGCGAGCCGCGCACCGCCGCGAATTCCGCAAACGCCGCCGGCAGCAGGCTGCCGGCTTCGTTGCCGAGGTGCGAGAGCCCGTAGGTGAGCCCCAGATTGAAAAACAGCATGCCCGCCACGCACAGCGAAACGCCGTAGGCCACGACGCTGCGATTGGCGACGGGCTCCTTTAGCAAGACGCGCTGAACCAGCCACAACAGCAATGTGAGCGGCACGATCGCGCGCAATGCGGCGATGATGTCGGCCACCGGGCTTTCGTCATACCACGGGCTGCTTGCCGCGGCGGCCGCCATCGCTTGCACGTCGTCGAGCGGCACGCTCAGCGCCAGCAGCATGACGGCGAAAGCGGGAAACATCGACGCGAGTGTCACGATGCCGAACCCGGACAACGCATTGTCTTCCTGGCCCGCGGCGGCGGTAACACCTATGCCGAGCGCCAGCACGATAGGCACGGTGACCGGCCCGGTCGTAATGGCGCCGCAATCCCAGGCGAGCCCGAGCACCGGCGCCAGTTGCGGGTCGTTCGCGATATAGGCGGTCAGCGCGAGGCAGGGCGGCAGCGTGATGACGATCAGCGACTTTAGCCGCCAGTTCATGAGCATGCGCAGGATGCCCAACATGACCGCGCATCCAACGCTCAGCGCCACCGCGCCAACCAGCGCGCCGCCATGACGATTGAGCAACGCGTAGAGCGCAGGCGCGCGCTCACGATCGATCAGACTGCCGGCGCTCTTCAATGCGGCGATGGCGGGCTCGGCCAATGTCGTCGCCGCGCCCAGCATGAACGCGACGGCGAGAATCACGGGCCAGGTCGAGCGGCTCGGCAGATTAAAACCGATGTTTTCGCTGAACGGCATCAGCCCGCGCTGCGTGCCTTCGATAAACAACATGAGCCCGACGATCACCGCCAGAATGCCGAGCGTAACGGACTGCGCCCCGGCAATCGACGAATTCAGCACAACGGCGTCGAACAACGCCAGAAACAACGCGAGCGGCACCACGCATTTGAATTGCTCGATGAAGCGCACGCTCACATAAGGGCGCCAGCACCCGGTAGACGTCCTTTACGCGCAACGGCCCGCGCCGGCGCGCCGGCTCCGGTCGGCATGCGACCACGAAGTTGTAATCGATGACGTGCTGGCGCGCGCGCACTGCACCCAGGTATTCGCCGTAGCGAATGGCTTTTTTCATCATCGACGTACGCACTATCTCCAGGCGCGCATGCGCGCCGCCAGGCTACCGGATTTCAGGACTACGCGGGGCTAGAACGGAATATCGTCGTCCATGTCGTCGAACGACGCGCCGCCGCCTTTCTTCGCGGCGGGCTTGGCCGCCGCCGCCGGCCGTCGCGCCGCCGCCTTCGGCTGCGCGCGCCATCGACTCCGAACCGCCGCCGCGCGCAGCCCAGCAGTCTGCATGCGGTCGGCCACGATCTCGGTGGTGTAGCGGTCCTGTCCCTCCTTGTCCTGCCACTTGCGCGTCTGCATGCGGCCCTCGATGTAGACCTGCGAGCCTTTCTTCAGATATTCGCCGGCAGATCTCCGCGAGCTTGCCGAAGTCGAGATGCGGTGCCATTCGGTGCGCTCCTGCTTCTCGCCGCTCTTGTCTTTCCACTTGTCGGTGGTCGCCATGCTGAAGTTGGCACACCGCGTCGCCGCTCGGCAGAAACCGCGATTCGGGGTCTTTGCCGAGGTTGCCGATCAAAATCACTTTGTTCACTGATGCCATGTCAACCTCCCGTCAGATCTCTTCTGCGATCAATCGTAACACGATGTTGCTCGTCAAAGCCCGCCGCGTCGACCTTCAGGTAAGCGGTGCGCTCGCCGGCCGCCAGCTGCACTTCCTGCACGCCCGGCTGCGCGCGCAAGCGCGCCAGCAGCGAGCCCGCCTGCTCGCGGTCCAGCGCCGGAATCGCGTAAGTCGCGCGTCAGCACCGGCCGCGGCGCCCGCATGCCGGCGGCGAGCACCAGCCACGCCGCGAGCAACGCGGCGTCGAACACGAACACGCCGCGCAGCGCCGAAATGCTGGTACAGAAATCCGCCGCTCGCCGCACCGATGAAGGTGCCGAGAAACTGCACGCTGCTGTAGACGCCGATCGCCGTGCCCTTGGCGCCGGGCGGCGCCAGCTTCGACGTCAGCGACGGCAGCATCGCTTCGAGCACGTTGAAGGCGGTAAAGAATATCAGCAGGAACACGCTGATTTTCGCCGATGCCGCCGAGCAGCCACGGCATGGTCAGCTGGCCCACCAGCAGCAGCGCGACCGCGCCGACGAACACCGCCTTGACGCGGCCGCGCCGCTCGGCGATCAGGATCGCCGGCACCATCAACACGAACGAGCCCAGCATGACCGGCAGGTAGACCTGCCAGTGCTCGCCGACCGCGAGCCCGGCGTCGCGCAGCGACAAGCGGCACGACGATGAACAACGCCATCAGCACCGCGTGCAGCGCGAGGATGCCGAAGTTGAGGCGCGCGAGTTGCGGGTCGCGCAGCACCTCGATAAAACCCGGCGCCGGCCGTGCGGCGCGGATCGCGCTGTCGAGCGCCGGCACGTCGGGGATTACGCGCATAAACGACGCCCATCGCCAGCAGCGACAGCACGCCGGTCATCGCGAATATGCCGGGCACGCCGATCACGTGATTGAGCCACGGGCTCGCCACCAGCGAGACCGCGAACGTGAGCCCTATCGTCGAGCCGATCAGCGCCATCGCCTTGGTGCGGTGCTCTTCGCGCGTCAGATCGGCGACCATCGCGATCACCGCCGCCGAAATCGCGCCCGCGCCCTGCAGCACGCGGCCGAGGATCACGATGTAGATGTCGTCCGCCGACCGCCGCCACGAAACTGCCGAATGCGAATATCGCCAGACCGAAGTAAATGACCGGCTTGCGGCCGTAACGGTCCGACAGCCAGCCGAACGGGATTTGCAGTATCGCCTGCGTGAGACCGTAGGCGCCGAGCGCGATGCCGACCAGCGTCAGGTTGTCGCCGCCCTCGAGGTGCTCGGCGTATATCGCGAACACCGGCAGGATCACGAACATGCCCAGCATGCGCAGGCCGAAAATGCCGGCGAGACTCGATGCTCGCGCGCAATTCGGCGGCGCTCATTCTGCTGGCGGGTGACGTCATGAAATACGACTTGGGGAGAGGCGCGAAAGTCCGGTATATTAGCAGGTTTAGTTGAGCCGACCGCCCCCTTGCCTACCCACCGACCCACCGTCGTGCGGCTGCCCACCGCCGGACCCGACGCGTCCGCCAGCAACGCCGGGCTGATCCGCGTCCGCGGCGCGCGCACGCACAACCTGAAGAACATCAGCCTCGATCTGCCGCGCAACCGGCTGATCGTGATCACCGGGCTGTCGGGTTCGGGCAAATCGTCGCTCGCGTTCGACACGCTGTACGCCGAAGGCCAGCGCCGTTACGTCGAGTCGCTGTCGACCTACGCGCGCCAGTTCCTGCAGTTGATGGAGAAACCCGACGTCGACCTGATCGAAGGCCTGTCGCCGGCGATCTCGATCGAGCAGAAAGCCACCAGCCACAACCCGCGCTCGACCGTCGGCACCGTCACCGAAATTCACGACTACCTGCGCCTGCTGTTCGCGCGCGTCGGCGACCCGCACTGTCCCGAGCACAACATCGTGCTCGAAGCGCAAAGCGTCGCGCAGATGGTCGACCACGTCCTGCAGCTGCCCGAGGACACGAAGCTGATGATCCTGTCGCCGCTGATCGTCGGCCGCAAGGGCGAGCAGGTCGACCTGTTCGACGAACTGCGCGCGCAGGGCTTCGTGCGCGTGCGCATCGACGGCAAAGTGCACGAAATCGACGCCTTGCCGAAACTGAAGAAGAACATCAAGCACACGGTCGAAGTCGTGGTCGACCGCCTGAAGGTGCGCGCCGAACTGAAGCAGCGGCTCGCCGAATCGTTCGAGACCGCGTTGCGCCATGCCGACGGCCGCGCGCTGGCGGTCGAGATGGACTCCGGCCGCGAGCATCTCTTCTCCGCGAAATTCGCGTGCCCGGTGTGCACCTACTCGCTGCCCGAACTCGAGCCGCGGCTCTTTTCGTTCAACAATCCGATGGGCGCGTGCCCGCGCTGCGACGGCCTCGGCCACATCAGCTTCTTCGATCCCAAGCGCGTGGTCGCCTATCCGCATCTGTCGCTGGGCGCGGGCGCGATACGCGGCTGGGACAAGCGCAACCAGTTTTATTTCCAGATGCTGCAATGCCTCGCCAGCCACTACGGCTTCGATCTGGAAACGCCGTTCGAGAACCTGACGCCGGCGGTGCAAAACGCGGTGCTGCACGGCTCGGGCAGCGACAAGATCAAATTCATCTACGTCGGCGAACGCGGCAACAAGGCGCAGCGCGAGCATGCGTTCGAAGGCATCATTCCCAATCTCGAGCGCCGCTATCGCGAAACCGATTCGCTGGTCGTGCGCGAGGAACTCGCCAAGTATCTGAACAGCCAGATGTGCCCCGAGTGCGACGGCACGCGCTTGCGGCGCGAAGCGCGCCACGTGCGGGTCGCGGGCAAGGCGATTTTCGAAATCAGCGCGCTGCCGCTCAAAGCAGGCCGCGCAGTTTTTCGCCGCGGTCAGAGCTGCCCGGCCACAAGCGCGCGATCGCCGACCGCATCGTCAAGGAAATCATCAACCGCATCACTTTCCTGAACGACGTCGGGCTCGACTACCTGTCGCTCGACCGCTCCGCCGACACGCTGTCGGGCGGCGAAGCGCAACGCATCCGGCTCGCGAGCCAGATCGGCTCGGGACTCACCGGCGTGATGTACGTGCTCGACGAACCGTCGATCGGCCTGCATCAGCGCGACAACGCGCGCCTGCTCGATACGTTGAAGCGCCTGCGCGACATCGGCAACACCGTGATCGTCGTCGAACACGATCAGGACGCCATCGAGCACGCCGATCACGTCGTCGACATCGGGCTCGGCGCCGGCGAGCACGGCGGCCGCATCATCGCGCAAGGCACGCCCGACGACATCCGCAACAACGCCGAATCGCTGACCGGCCAGTACCTCACCGGGCGCCGGCGCATCGAAGTGCCCGGACTGCGTCACAAGCCCGATGACAAGCGCGTGCTGCGCATCGAGGGCGCGCGCGGCAACAATCTGAAAGCAGGTCACCGTCAACGTGCCGGTCGGTCTTTTCGTGTGCGTCACCGGCGTTTCGGGCTCGGGCAAGTCGACGCTGATCAACGACACGCTGTATACCGCGGCCGCGCACCATCTCTACGGCAGCACCGCGGAGCCGGCGGCGCATACGCGCGATCAAGGGCCTCGAGCATTTCGACAAGGTCGTCAATGTCGACCAAAGCCCGATCGGCCGCACGCCGCGCTCCAACCCGGCGACTTACACCGGCCTCTTCACGCCCGATCCGCGAGTTGTTCGCCGGCGTGCCGATGGCGCGCGAGCGCGGCTACGGGCCCGGGCGTTTTTCGTTCAACGTCAAGGGCGGGCGCTGCGAAGCGTGCCAGGGCGACGGCGTGTTGAAGGTCGAGATGCACTTTCTGCCCGACATTTACGTGCCGTGCGACGTGTGCCACGGCGAGCGCTACAACCGCGAGACGCTCGAAGTCCAGTACAAAGGCAGGAACATCACGCAGGTGCTGGCGATGACGGTCGAGCAGGCGGCGGAATTTTTCGGCGCGGTGCCGGTCGTCGCGAGGAAGCTCCACACGCTGCTCGACGTGGGCCTCGGCTACATCACGCTCGGCCAGAGCGCGACCACACTTTCCGGCGGCGAAGCGCAGCGCGTGAAACTGTCGCTCGAACTCTCCAAGCGCGACACCGGCCGCACGCTCTATATCCTCGACGAGCCGACCACCGGTCTGCATTTCCACGATATCGACCTCCTGCTGCGCGTGCTGCACCGGTTGCGCGACCACGGCAACACGGTGGTCGTCATCGAGCACAATCTGGATGTCATCAAGACCGCCGACTGGATCATCGATCTCGGCCCCGAAGGCGGCGACGGCGGCGGGCGCGTCATCGCCGAAGGCGCGCCGGAAGCGGTGGTCAAGAACAATGCGAGCTACACCGGGCGTTACTTGAAGAACGTGCTGGCGTAATTCAGTTGCTCGTGAATCGTAAATGGTGAATCGTAAACCCTTCCCGCTCACCCGTTCACGATTCACGTTTTACGATTCACCCTTCACGGTTTATTAAATGTCACCACGTGAATTATTGCTCGGCAGCTTCAAGGCCGCGGTCGCGGCGGCCGATCCGCTGCAGATCGTGCCTCAGCATCTGCCGGCGCCGCCCAAGGCCGCACGCTGGTGGTCGGCGCCGGCAAGGCCGCGGCGTCGATGGCGCTCGCGGTCGAGCAACACTGGCCGGCCGATGCGCCGCTCGACGGCACCGTCATCACGCGCTACGCGCACGGACTCTTGACCAACCGCATCAGCGTGATCGAGGCCGGTCATCCGGTGCCCGACGAAGCGGGCGAGACCGCGGCGCAACGCATATTCGACGGCGCGAAGCGGCTGTCGAAAGACGATTTGCTGCTCGTGCTGGTTTCCGGCGGCGGATCGTCGCTCTTGAGCCTGCCGGTCGCGACGATTTCGATGGCGGATCTCAAAGCAGTGACGCGGGAACTCCTGCGCTGCGGCGCGATGATTCAGGAAATCAACACGGTCAGAAAACACCTGTCGCTGATCCAGGGCGGGCGTCTTGCGCGCGCGTGCAAGGCGAAAATTCTGGCGCTCGTGATCTCGGATGTGACGGGCGACGATCCGACGCATATCGCGTCGGGTCCGTGCGCGCCCGATCCGACGACCTACCAGGACGCGCTGGACATACTCACCCGCTACGAGTGCAAAATTCCCGCGGCGGTGCAGACCACACTCGAGCGCGGCATCCGCGGCGAACTCGCGGAAACTCCGAAACCCGGCGACCGCGCGTTCGCCAACACCGAAAACCGCGTGATCGCAACCGCGCACCAGTCGCTCGCCGCCGCGGCAAAATTTTTCGAAGCCAACGGCGTGCGCGCCGCGATTCTCGGCGACAGCGTGACCGGCGAGGCACGCGAAGTCGCCAAGGTCTACGCCGCGCTCGCGCGCGAAGTCAAAGCGCACGGGCAGCCGTGGCAGCCGCCGGTCGCGTTGATCTCCGGCGGCGAATGCACGGTCACGGTGCGCGGCAACGGACGCGGCGGACGTTGCGCGGAATTCCTGCTCTCGTTGGTCAACGATCTGCAGGGCGCCGACGGGCATCCACGCTCTCGCGTGCGACACCGACGGCATCGACGGCACCGAAGACAATGCCGGCGCGGTGGCCGCCCCGGATTCGCTCGCCGCGCGCCGCGAAGCTTGGAATTCACGCCGGCAAGCTGCTCGCCAACAACGACGGCTACAGTTTTTTCTCCGCGCTCGACGATCTCGTCGTCACCGGCCCCACGCGCACCAACGTCAACGACTACCGCGCGATCCTGATCCGCTGATTCCCCTATGACAGGGCCGCGCGTCGGTTCACGACTACGCGGTCACCGCGCATCCCGAGCGTATCGACATGACGATCGCTTCAAGTCCGGCGATCACCTCTACCATCTGCGCCACCGGAATCGGATATTCCGCGCGGCCTTCCACCGCGTCGGCGAAAGCTTCCAGATTCGCGCGCAGCGCGTTCACCGGTTCGAACGCGCGGCGTGCGGGTTGCGCACCGCTCATGCGCACGATCAGTTCCGTCGGGCCGACCGCTTCCGCCGAGCCCCGCTCGCCGAACACGTGCACGCGCCAGAACATCGGGGTCGAGCGCACGCCGCACAGCACGCCGCTCACGTCGCTTTCGAACGCGAACGTGATGGCCAGCGTATCGAGCGACGCGGGCGGCGGCCGCCTGACCAGATGCTGTGCGTGCACCTCGCGCACCGGGCCGATCATGTTGATGAAGGCATCGAGCACGTGTATGCCGGTCGAAGTCATGCTGCCGGCGGGCGCTTCGAGGGGGGACTCGCGCCAGCCGTGATGCAGGTTGCGGGCCGCGTTGTCGTTGCTGAAATTTCCTTCCACGTGCAGCACTTCTCCGAGCACGCCGCTCTCGACCACGCGCTTTAACTCGCGCATCGACGGCCAGTAGCGCTTGTCCTGGCCGACGCCGAGCGGCACGCCGGCGCGCGCGCACGCGGCCACCGCGCGTTCGGCGTCCGCGCGCGTGAGGGCGAGCGGTTTTTCGCACAGCACCGGTTTGCCGGCTTCGGCTGCCGCAATAATCTGCGCGGGATGCAGCGAATTGGGCGTCGCCAGCACGATCATTCCGATCTCGCGGTCCGCCAGCAATTCCGCATAGTCGCTCGACAGGCGCAGCCCCTGCTTGTCGGCGAACGCTTGCGCTTTTTCCGGGCGCGGCGCCACGCCACGCGTAAATCGCACGCGCTCGCTGACACCCTGCACCGAATTGACGTGGTTCTGTCCCCAGCGGCCGAGACCGACTATGGCGGCGTTAATCATGCAAATTCACTCCTACTGGACAATTCAAAAATAGAACAATTAGCGCAGATAACGCAGATACACGCAGATGAAATTCAAAACGGAACAGATTAACCAGGATAACGCACTAAAGATCCAGGCAGTCTCCCACCTGCGTCAGGCTTTTGAATTATCCACGTTTATCGCATTGTCCAATTGATTGCAATTGCCTCATTCCGGCTTGATGCCGGCATCCTTGATGACCTTCGCATAGCGCGCGGTTTCGCTCTTGATGAAAGCCGCGAACTGCTCGGGCGTGCTGGTCACCGGCTCGATGCCGGCGCCGGCAAGCCGCTCTTTCATGTCGGGCGCGGTGAGCGCCTTGGTGAGTTCCGCATTCAGGCGCATGATGATGTCGCGCGGTGTCGCGGCGGGTGCCAACATGCCGTACCAGATCGGCACTTCGAAATTTTCAACGCCGGCTTGCGCCGCCGTCGGCGTGTCGGGCAGCACCACCGAGCGCTGCGACGACAGCACCGCGAGTGCGCGCACCTTGCCCGCGTGTATCTGGCCCGCCGCCGCCGGCACCGCCATGATCAGGAGATCGACGTCGCCGCCGATCAATCCGATCAGCGCCTGGCCCGAGCCCTTGTACGGCACGTGCACCATCCTGATTCCGGCAAGGCTCTGCAAGAGCTCGGGCGCGAGATGCGTCGTGGTGCCGACGCCCGCCCGACCCGAAGCTGAATTTGCCGGGAGTGCGGCGCGCGAGCTGTATCAGCTCCTTCAACGTTTTCGCGGGCACCGACGGATGGACCAGCAGCACGTTCTGGATCACCGCGACCTCGGCGATCGGCGCCAGATCTTTCGCCGGATCGTAGTTGAGCTTCGCGTACAGCGAAGGACTGATCGCGACCAACGGCGAACTCAGCACTATCGTATAGCCGTCCGGCGGCGCCTTGGCGGCCAGTTCCAGGCCGAGATTGCCGCCCGCGCCCGGCCGCGTGTCCGCCACGAACTGTTGCCCCATCTGGTCCGAGAGCTTCTGCGCGATCGCGCGTCCCAGGAGATCGGTGGGCCCGCCCGGCGGAAACGGAAATATCACGCGCACGGGCTTCGCCGGATACGCTTGCGCAAGCACGCGGATCCGGATTGCACGCGAGCAATGCCGCGGCCACTACCATGCTCGCGCCCGCAGCGCGCAGTAACACAGACATGATTTCCTCCGTATTCGGCGCAACCGGCGCCTGCACTTAGAGTGCCTAACATAATGAAACACGTGTGCGCGTTTCATTATGTTAGGCGCTCTTAGCGCATTGTGGCATATCCGCGTTCCCGCTTCAGCCCCTTCCCCGTGCGCGGGATAAGCGATACGCGTGGCGGAACCGCACGACGTATAACGGCGGCGCGCGCCTGACGCTTTCCTTTATCATTGCGCTTTCCACCTCCCGGAGCTTCAATTGACTATCCAGATCTGCATGGGCGGCTACGGCCCGCCGACCACCACCCACAGCCGCGCGATCAAAATGATCGGCGACCGCTTGAGCGCGCAATTCGGCGACGACGTGGACATCAAGTACGTGTGGAACGTGATGGACTTCGGTTACAAGGCCGAGGAAGTGCTGTGGATGAGCGAGCGCGGCCTCCTGACGCTCGCCTATCAATCGACGAGCTACCTGACCGAGCGCGTGCCGGAACTCGAATTCGCCGATCTGCCGTTTCTGTTCGCGAGCCTCGCTGAAGCGCGCGCGGCGATGGACGGCGCGCTCGGCGACTATCTGAGCCGCAAGATCGAGGAGCGCGTGCCCGGCTATCGCATGCTCGGCTATTTCGAAAACGGCTACCGGCATGTCTCGAATCGCGTGCGCCCTATCCACGCGCCGGCGGACATGCGCGGCCTGAAAATCCGCTCGCTGCCGAGCCGCATGCACGCGCGCACCTATGAGCTCCTGGGCGCGGTGCCTCTCATCATGGATCTCAAGCCGGCGATCGCGCAGATCACCGCGGGCGAACTCGATGCGCAGGAGAATCCGCTGGCGAATACCGTCGATTACGGCGTGCACAAATTTCACCGCTATCACACGCTGACCGGCCACAGCTATCTCTCGCGCGGCATCTACTGCAACCGCGAGGCGTACGACAGCTGGCCCGCGGCACTGCAGACCGCGATGATGCAGGCGACCCGCGAGGCCGTACTCGCGCAGCGCGATCTCGCCGTGCGCGAGGAGGAAATCGCGCGCCAGGCGATCATCGATGCCGGCGGCGAAATCGTGGAGCTGACGCCGGCCGAGCGCGCCGCGTTCGTGCGCGCGGTGAAGCCGCTGCACGATGAAGCGCGCGGGCGCTTTCGGCGAAGCGTTCGCGCTGTTGGAAGCGGCGCGCAAGCCAAGGTAGAATAAACAGGAAGCTGTCCCAAAAATACTCCCTCACCCCGCGTTAGTGGGGAGAGGGGATTTTTGAGATCGGCTGTCTAACGCTAAATTCGGTGATTCGATGACGCACTGCATGCGCAGGCCGCGAAGATCGGGTGTCATGGACAGGAGGAGTAGTGGCGAAGACGACGCTGGCACAGCATGTGGGCGAGTTCGCGGCGGAGCTGCGTTTCGATCAGCTGCCGCCGGCTGCGCTCGCGGTGGCGAAACTCGGGCTTGAGCCGACTGCATCGCGGTCATGGTCGCCGGCAGCCGCGAACCCGCGGTGCAGACGCTGCGCAAAACGCTCGCTACGCTGGGCGGCCCTGCCGAATCCACCTTGTATTTCAGCGATGAACGCATGCCGGCCCCCGCCGCCGCGTGGATCAACAGCACCGCCGGCCACGTGCTCGACTATGACGACGTCGCGCTCGGCCACCCCAGCGTCGTCATCGTGCCCGCGATACTCGCGGAAGGCGAGGCGCTCGACGCGAGCGGCGCGGATATTCTGACCGCCTATGCGGCCGGGTTCGAGACGTGGATGGAACTCGTCACGCGCGAGCGCGACAATTACCAGATGAAGGGCTGGCATCCGACGCCGCTGATCGGCGCGCTGGCGGCGGCGGCCGCGTGCGCAAATCTGCGGAGATTGACTGCAGACCGCCGCGACTTCCGCGCTGGGCCTCGCCGCCGCGCAGGCGAGCGGCGTCACCGCCAGCTACGGAACGATGGCCAAGGCCATGCAGGTGGGCAAAGCCGCGTACACCGGCGTGTTGAGCGCGCGCATGGCCGCCAGCCGGCATGACTGCCGCGCCCGATGCGCTCGACCACGAGCGCGGATTTTTGCGCGCGATTTCGCCGGCGGGCCGCGTCGATCTTGAAACGCGCGCCGCAACTCGGCACGCGCTGGCACAGCGTGGAGCACGGCCTCAGCATCAAGCGTTACCCGATGTGCTATTGCGCTCATCGCGCGATCGACGCCACGCTGGGCCTCACGGCGCAACGCGCCATCCAAGCCTGACGACATCGAAGCGATCGAAGTCAGGCTCGGCAAAATCCAGGCCGTCACTTTGAAAAATCATCGGCCCGCGACGGGACTCGACGCCATATTCAGCGCCGAGTTCGCCGTCGCCGCGGCGCTCATCGCCGGCAACGTCGGACTTACGCAAGTGAGCGACGAGTTCGTGGCGCCGCGCCGACGTGCAGGCGCTGCATCAAGCGCGTGACGGTCGTCGCCAACGAAGACTACGATCCGGAGTGGCCCGCGATGTCGCGCTACGATCAAGTGCGCGTGCGCCTGCGCGATGGCGACACGCTCACCAGCGAGCCGGTGTATCGCGCGCTCGGCGATGCGCAGCGGCCGCTCGCGCCCGCCGAACTTGCGCGCGAAATTTCTGGATTGTTTCGCGGCCGGCAAGATCGGCCGCCGATGCGGCGGGCGTGCTGGAAGATCTCAAGCGCTGCGAAGAACTCGCTTCGTGCCGCGCGCTGTACCGGCAGCACGTGGCTGCGGTTACCGCCTGACGCCGGTCTGCGCACCGGCAAGGAAGCTGCATACATGTTCATGAATTCGCACGCGCGCCCTGCTGATATTGTTAACGCTTGCGGCCGGCATACCGCATCGCGCGGCGCGGCTGACACGGCAGCCGCGTACCCGACGCATCCGATACGTTTGATCCTCGGTTATCCGCCGGGCGGCGCGAGCGACGCCGTTGCGCGCCTCATCGCGCAGGCGCTCGGCAGCCGGCTGGGGACAGAACATCGTGATCGACAACCGGCCCGGCGCCGGCGGCAACATCGCGGGAGAAATCGCCGCGCGCGCGGCACCCGACGGCTACACGTGGTTTCTCGGCAACAACGGCATCCTCGCGACCAACCAGGCTTTGTACGAGCGCATGCCGTTCGATTCGCTCAAGGACTTCGCGACCGTGGTGCTGGTGGCGTCGCAACCCAGCGTGCTGGTGGTGCATCCGTCGCTGCCCGTGACGTCGGTGCGCGAATTGATCGCGCTCGCCAAAGCCAAACCCGGCACAGCTGAACTACGCGTCGTCGGGCACCGGCACCGCGGGGCATCTCACCGGCGAGCTCTTCAAGGCCGTCGCCCAGGTGAGTTATCGTCCACATACCGTATCGCGGCGGCGGCCCCGCCGTGATCGACCTCGTCGCCGGCCAGGTGCAATTCATGTTCGCGACCGCGGCGTCGGTCATTCCGCACGTGCGCAGCCAACGCCTGCGCGCGCTCGCGGTGACATCGCTCAAGCGCTCGCCGACGCTGCCCGAACTGCCGACGGTCGATGAATCCGGCGTGCCGCGCTTCGAAGCCATCACCTGGCATGGCATCGTCGTGCCGGCGGCGACCCCGCCCGCGGTGGTCGGCAAGATCAACGCCGAGATCAATCACGCGCTGGCGACGGCCGACCTCAAGGAGAAACTCGCCACGCAGGGCGTCGAAGCGCAGGGCGGCACGCCCGCCGAATTCGCCGCATACCTGAAAAGCGAAATTCCGAAATGGACGAAGGTCGTGCGCGATTCCGGCGCCAAACCCGAATGAATGCGCGACCGCGCAGCGCAGTATCGTGCGCAAACATCCGCAGTATTCAGGAGGAGCACGCATGAAAACGATCAACCGTGACGCGCCAGCCAGACTTGCCGCCGTTCCTGTCGCCGCGGCTTGCCTGCTTGGCCGCGCTCATACGCGTGCAATCCGCGGCAGCGGCGCAAAACTATCCGGCGAAACCGATCCGCGTGATCGTGCCCTACCCGCCGGGCGGCACCTCCGACATTCTCGCGCGCCTGATCGGCGCCAAGACTCACCGAGAGCTGGGGGCAGCAGGTCATCGCCGACAACCGCACCGGCGCGGGCGGCAACATCGCCGCGGAATTGACCGCGCGCGCGGCGCCCGACGGCTACACGCTGATGCTGACGGACATCGGCAACCTCGTCTCCACCTCGATACTGTATGCGAAGCTGCCGTTCGACGTGCTGCGCGACTTCGCGCCGGTGATCACGGTGTCGTATTCGCCGCATCTGCTGACCACGCATCCGAGCGTGCCGGTCAAAAACGACCAAGGAACTGATCGCGCTCGCCAAAGTCGAAGCCGGGCAAACTCAATTTTGCGACGAGCCTGGGCGGCATGCCGCACCTGGCGGGCCTCATGTTCGCGCAGCGCGCCGGCATCGACTGGGTCTATATTCCGACCAAGGGCGGCCCGGCGTCGACCTACGCGGTCGCGACCGGCGACGCCGATGTGATGTTCCTCGGCATACTGCAAACGCTGCCGCACATCAACTCGCGGCAAGGTGAAGCTGATCGCCGCATCGAGCGAGCAGCGTCTGCCGACTCTGCCGGATACGCCGACGGTCGCGGAAACGCTGCCGGGATTCGTCACCGGCACGTGGCAGGGCATCCTCGCGCCCGCGCGCACGCCGCCGGAAGTGATCGCGAAGCTGAACGCCGAAGTCGCGCGCATCCTGAAATTGCCCGACGTCAAGGAAGTGCTCGTCTCGCAAGGCACCACGCCGCTCGCCACCGGCCCGCAGGAAACCAGCCGCTGGCTCGCCGCCGAAAAAGAGCGCTGGACCAAAGTCGTCCGCGACAGCGGGTTCAAGCTCGAATAATGATTCCATCACGCGCCACCGCGGCTTTCACCCGGTGGTTTGGACAGTGCCTGCTTGCGTCGTGCGCAACGACGCCGCAGATTTCCCCCGCCGCGCGCGCCGAGTTGGCTCCCACCGGGAAGCTGCGCGCGGGCATCAACTACGGCAACGTGGTGCCGGCGACGAAGGACCTGGCGAGCGGTGAGTTGCGCGGCGTGTCGGTTTCGCCCGCCGCACCGGTCACATAGAATGCCATTCGCGTTGTTTCCGGCGAAGGTATAAGCTGGAACCGGTGCACCGTTTTTCGCCGGCGCAGCGCGCTTTGACAACGCGCATCGCCGGTGGCAAATTACGTTCCGTCACCGCAAGCCGGCGCGCGCTTCAGACAAGACCGCCGCGGGACATCACATCAGGGGGATCACATCATGCAGCAATGCCTCAAATTCGCTTGCGCCATTTTGCTGGGTCTGGCGGCGCCCGCGTTCGCCGCGGAATACACGATCACCGTCAACAAGGACCGGTTGCTCAACGCGCAGAACGAGCCGCAGAACTGGCTCCTGATGAACGGCGATTACGGTTCGACGCGTTACTCCAAGCTTACGCAAATCAACCGCGACAACGTGAAGAACCTGCGCTTGGTGTGGGCGCTGTCGCTGGGCGGCATGCAGGACGTCGGGGCGAACGGTCCCGAGAACGAGGTCAATCCGCTCATCGACAACGGTTTCATGTACACGACCGACGGCTGGGGCACGGTCTACAAGATAGACGCGCGCAATCCGAACAAAGGTGAATTCGTCTGGATCACCGACCCCGGCGTAAAACACCAGGGCAACGCGCCGCGCACGCGCGGCATCGCGCTGTGGGACGACCGCGTGATCGCCAATCTGCCCGACGGCCGCGTGATCGCGATCAACCGCGACAACGGCGAGATCGTGTGGGACAAGACAGATCGCCGGCAAAACGGAATTCGGCAGCACCGAGAAATTTCTGACCGCGCCCCTGGTCGCCGACGGCAAGGTGCTGATCCAGAACGGCGCGGGCGACGGCGGGACGCGCGGCTGGGTCGCGGCACTCGACGTGAAGACCGGCGTTGAACTGTGGCGCTGGTATGTCGTGCCGAAGCCGGGCGACCCGGGCAGCGAGACCTGGAAGGACGACCACAACGCGTGGAAAACGGGCGGCGGCGGCATCTGGCAAACGGGTTCCTACGACCCCGCGACGCGGCTCTACATCTTCGGCACCGGCAATCCGTATCCGATCTACGACCCGCAGTTCCGGCCCGGCGACAATCTGTATACCGATTCGGCGGTCGCGCTCGACATCGACACCGGCAAGCGCGTCTGGCATTTCCAGTACACGCCGAACGATTCGTGGGACTACGACGAAGTCGGCGTGCATCTGCTCTACGACACGACGATCGACGGGCAGAAGCGCAAGGTGGTGGGTCACTTCGGACGCAACGGATTTTTCTATACGCTCGACCGCACGAACGGCAAGTTCATCAAGGCCGAGAAGTACGTGAACGACCTGAACTGGACGAAAGGGCATCAATTCCCGCACCGGGATGCCGCTCGAGTACGATACGGGGCTCGACGTGCAAATCTACAATCCCGAGGCACGCGCGCTGCGCGGCGACGGCAAGAAGCGCGCGTGCCCGACGTGGCACGGCGGTGTCGCGCACCAGCCGCTCGCCTACAACCCGGTCAAGGGCATCGCCTACGGCGTGGGCACCGAAGGCTGCTTTACGCAGAACGGGCGCCGCGGTCGTTGCCAAATCCAAGGACGGCGACGTCGACATGAAGGCGAGCGACAAACGTCACCTACTCCAGCGATCTGTACTACGGCGCGATTACCGCGTTCGACACCGTCAACCACAAAGTGCTGGCGAAGGCGGTCACCGAAATCGAAAATCGCTCGGGCGCGACGGTGACCGCCGGCGGCGTGGTGTTCACCGCGCTGCAGGACGGCTGGGTGGTCGCCTATCACGACGAGACGCTCGAGGAACTCTGGCGCTTCAACCTCGGCACGCCGTTGAAGGGCGCGCCGGTGACGTATGCCATCGGGCCGAAGCAGTATCTCGCGGTGCAAAGCGGCGGCCGTCACCTGCATCCGGTCAAATACGACAAGCTCGAGAATTCGAGCTACTTGTTCGTATTTGCGCTGAACTAGGTTATCGTCACACCCGCGCAGGCGGGTGTCCAGACGTATTGAATATCCTGGGTTCCCGCGTACGCGGGAACGACGAACCTGGGATTTTCAGCGCTTCCCCAACGCCGACTACTTGAGTCCGTTACAGACCTCGACTGCCGAACCCCAGTAGTCGGCGCACTTCGCGCGGTCCATCGCGCCTTGGCCGACGATCTTCGCAAACGCAAAGTCCGCGATCATCTCGACTTCGCGCGGCTGCAACGTCGCGGGCGGATCGGCCATTTTGAGTCCCAGCGTCTTCAAGTCGGACTCCTTCCTGCCGAAGCAGCGCCCGTCGCTGTAAGCGAATTTGTCGAACGGCGGCATGCCCGTACCCGGCAATCCGCATTTGACGATCATGACGAACGTGTTGCGGTCGAGCTTGGTTTCGCGCAGGTTCGCGCCGTCCGGCATCTGGTTGTCCGTCTTGCGTCCGTCGCCGGACCAGCCGTGACAGGCCTGGCAGTTGCCTTTTTGCATGAATAGCCGCAGGCCCTCGGCAACGTCCCCGGCGTCGGCGGCGTGCACCGCCGCGGCGACGCACGAGCTTGCGACGAACGCGAGCGCTACCGCCCCGATATTGCGTCGACTGAGATGCGTCATATTTACCCCGTGCAATCCGGCCGCTATCGTGAGCCGGCCGAAAATTTTAGTCAACTCACGTGATGTTATGATGGAGAAATCGCGATTACCCAAGGGCGCCTATCCTGATGAAACGCGTACTCTTATGTTTTCTCCTGCCGCTTGCCGCCGGCATCGCGCCGCACGCCGGCGCGCAAGCCCGCCTACCCCGCGCGCAACGTGCAGATCATCGTGCCCTACACACCGGGCGGATCCATCGACATCATGACGCGCAGCGTCGCGCAGCAGCTGACGCTCGCGTGGGGAAAAAACGTCGTCGTCGACAACCGCCCCGGTGCGAGCGGCATGATAGGTACCGAAATCGTGACCAAGGCCGAGCCCGACGGCTACGTGCTGCTCGGCCACACGTCGTCGTATCCGGCGACGGCCGCCGTGCGCGAGAAGCTGCCCTTCGATCCGGCGCGCGCCATCGTGCCGATCGCGATGATCGCGCGCGCGCCCATGATGCTCGCGGTCCATCCGTCGGTGCCGGCGAAATCCGTGAAGGAACTCGTGGCGCTCGCGAAAAAAAGTCCCGACGCGCTCAACTACGCGTCGTCGGGCACCGGCGGCAACAATCATTTTTCCGGCGCGCTGTTCGCGTCCGCCGCCGGCATCAAGCTCACGCACATTCCGTACAAAGGCATTGCGCTGGCGATGACCGCGCTCGCCTCCGGTGAAGTCGAAATCGTGATCGCGAGCGCGGCCGCGGTCAATCCGCAGTTGCGGGCGGGCCGCGTGCGCGTGCTGGGAGTCACCAGCGACCACGCCCTCCGCGTTGCTGCCGGGGCTGCCGGCCATCGCGCAATCCGGCGTGCCGGGCTACAGCTACGAATTGTGGTGGGGGCTCTTCGCGCCGGCCGGCCTGCCGGCGGAGCGCATGAACTTCATCAACGCCGCGGTCAACAAAAGCCTCGCCGGCCCCGACATGAAAAAATTCCTCGACAACGAAAGCGCCGAAGCATGGGTGGCCACCCCCGCGCAGATCGCCGATCTCCTGCCGAAGGAAATCGAGCGCTATCGCAAAGCGGCCAAAGCGGCCGGCATCGCGCCGCAATAAGGCGGGCGCGCGTTCGCACGGAAACGCTTAAAATCGGCCACGCCCGCCGACTCACCACCAACCCGAAGGAAAATCCTTCGTGCCTTTCAACATACTTTTTCCGGACAGCCGCTCCGATCCTCTCGACATCGAGCAGGAGGTGGCGGGCGCCGACACCGTGCTCGTCAACGCGCGCAAGGACCGCTTCGAGGCGATCGAACTCGCCGCGTGGGAGAAATGCGACGCCATCATCACGCGCTTCGTGCCGATCGACGCCAAGGTCGTCCCGCACTTGAAGCGCACGCGCATCGTGGTGCGCAACGGCGTCGGCTTCGACGTGGTGGATCTCAAGGCCTGCGGAGACGCCGGCATCGCGGTTTGCAACGTGCCCGACTACGGCACCACCGAGGTCGCCGATTCGGCGATCGCGCTGATGCTGACTTTCGCGCGCGGCACCGCGGCGCTCGATGCCGCGCTGCGCGTGGACCTGAAAAGCGGCTGGACGCACGTGCACAACGTCACCGCGCGCCGGCTGCGCGGCGCCTGCTATGGCGTGATCGGGCTCGGCCGCATCGGCACCGCCTCGGCACTGCGCGCGCGCGCGTTCGGCATGGACGTCGCGTTCTACGATCCGCTGCTGCCCAACGGCGCCGAGCTCGCGTTCGGGTTTACGCGCGCGCGCACGCTGCAACGAACTGCTGGCGCGCGCCGACGTGGTGACCATACACTCGCCGCTCAACGACGCAACGCGCGACGATGATCGACGACGCGGCGGTCGCCGCGATGAAACCGGGCGCCTACCTCATCAACACGGCGCGCGGCCCGATCTGCGATACCGCGGCGCTGCTCGCGGGACTCAAAAGCGGCAAGCTCGCGCGCGGTCGGCGCTCGACGTGTTGCCCAAGGAACCCGCCGCGCCGGCCGATCCGCTGGTCGCGGCATGGCAGGCGAACGAGCCGTGGATACGCGGGCGCGTGCTGCTCACTCCGCACGCGGCGTTTTACAGCGCGAATTCGCTCGCGGACCTGCGGCGCAAGGCGATAGAGACCGCGTTCTACTATCTGCGCGACGGCACGCTCGCCAACTGCGTGAACGCCGAGTATCTGAAGAAACCGCGCTGAAAACCCCGCACCATGTCGCGCGCCGCTGAAATCGAGGTGATGTCGTCGGCCGCGATGAAGGCGGCTTATCTCGATCTCGTTCCGGAATTCGAACGCGCAACCGGACACAAGGTCGCGACGCGCTGGATAGGCGGTGTCGACTTATTGAAACGCGTGATCGGACGGCGAAACGAGCGATCTCGTCATCATGCAGGCGCGCGACATCGATGAACTCATCCGGCGCGGCCGCATCGTTGCCGGCAGCCGCGTCGATCTTGCAAAGTCTGGCGTCGGCGTCGCCGTGCGCGCGGGCGCGGCGCGGCCGGACATCGGCACCAGCGATGCGCTCAAACGCGCGCTGCTCGCCGCCAAGGGCGTGGCTTACTCCACCGGACCGAGCGGCGTTTATATCATCGAGCTGTTCCAGCGCCTCGGCATCGCCGACGAACTGAAAGCAAAAACGCGGCAGGTGAAAGGCGAACCCGTCGGCGCGGTGGTTGCGCGCGGCGAAGCGGAAATCGGCTTTCAGCAGGTGAGCGAGCTGCTGCCCGTGCCCGGCATCGACTTTCTGGGCACGCTGCCGGCGGACATTCAGCGCATCACCATCTTCTCGGCGGGAATGCAGGCAAGCGCCAAGCAATCCGCCGCGGCGCTCGAGTTGATCGAGTTCATCACCGCGCCGGCCGCCGCGCCCGTTCTCAGGCGGTGGGGCATGGAACCGGCGTGAGTCGCGCCGCAAACGTCTCAATCACGCAGCGCGTTGAGTATCGCCAGCGCGCGATCCATCGAGAATTTACGCGTCTCGGCATGGAACGCTTTCGCGTTGCCCGGCATCATGTAGCCGTGCAGCACGCCCGGGAAGATATGCACTTCGACGTTCTTCATGCGCGCCGGCACCGCGCGGTAGGCTGCCTGCACGGCGGGCGGTGCTGCATGGTCCTGGTCGCCCCAGATGATGCACACGGGCTGCGTCACGCCGTCGAGTTCACCGATGTAGTCGCCCGAGATTGGTGCCGTGGCATGAGATGCCGGCGGCATAGCCCAGGCGCTTGGGCCCGAGTATCGCGTAGGGACCGCCGTAGCAGAAGCCGATCGCGGCCGCGCGCCCGTTGAACTGCGGCTCTTTCTTCAGCATGGCAAGCGTGTCCGCCATGTCGGCTTCACCGGTTTTGATTTTCTCCGGGCGCGGCTGACCGCGCCCCGTCGTGCGCGTGTCGTCGCGCGCCAGCGGGCCCGGCACCGAGCGCGAGAACAAGTCGGGCGCCGCCGCAACAAAGCCGTGCGACGCGAACTCGTCCGTTATCGCGCGCAAGTCCGCGTCGACGCCGTGAATCGCGGAGGCGAGCACGATGGCCGGCACCTTGCCGCCCGCATCGGGCGTCACCACATAGCAATCGAATTCGCCGCCGCCGCTCGCGCGTATCTTGATGTCCTTGCGTTGCATGACTTTCTCTCCCCTGGAAATGTTAAGGAAGCTCTGATTAAGTATGGTTTCGTCATTCCCGCGAAGGCGGGAATCCAGGATATTCAGGCAATTACTGGATCCCCGCCTACGCGGGGACGACTTAATCAGAGGCTCCTTAATTGAAACTCACCGCATAAATTCATAACTAAAATTGTTAACTCGACTGCGCCGGAAAACCAATTCCCTCTCCCCCTCCTAAATGGAAAAGGAGTTTCATTGGTATTTTGTATCCGCAGTATTAAGCGCCAGCGCTTCGTCGGGTAACTCCAGCCGGTCCTGACTCCCGTACCGGGTGTCATTGTAGACATAAGTCGGCGTGCCGAATACACCGTGCCGGGCCGCCGAGAGAAGCCCGCGGCGACGACAGCGAGTGAAAGCAGGTAAAGGTTTTTTCATGCGAGTGCAACGGGTTCACCAAGACGGCAAGGCGGAGATTACTATACGGGATAGCCGCATCGGCAAGGATCATCGGCAAATGCTTGCAGTAGGACTTCTCTGGATTACATTCCTGTTGCTTGCTGGCTTAATTGCATTGCAAGAGCGCGATCTGCGCGCCGCTGACTACTATAAGGATATTTGTAAACATGAATATGGGACGTTTCCGCGGTTCAAGGTACTGACGGGCCCGATCAAGGGTCGGCACATTTGCTTTGGTATGGCCTTCTTGTTAGTCGTTGTCCACGTGGGGCTCATGTTTACGGGTTGCGCCTGCACTGTAGCTGGTGTTCCATGGAGGTAAGTCAGTCTGGGATCGGACCCGCACAATACATTGATCCGCAGAAATATTGACGGAATATAGAGGTGATCCAGACGCTTGCAGGCAGCTTTTCTGGGCCAAATTGAAAAACGTAGCCAAGTCCGACCCGGGTGGCGCGGGTAACCTGGGTGGTGTTCGGCCTTATGCTAAAGCGAACACGTCCAGCGGCACGGTTTTCCCCGGCCGCCCGGCGCCGTGAACCAACCGGCGGATCTTCTCGGTCGTCTCGCGCGAAAAGGTTGCCTCGCTGCACCGTTCGCAGACCTGCGCGGGGACGTGCTCCACCAGCACGCGTCGCTCATTCTCCAGCGTGAAAACCTCGCTCACAAACTTGGACCTTGAAGATGTATTCCCGCATACATGACATTTAAACATGGCCGCCTCGTTTTCGGAATTCAATCCACTCATTCGGGTCGGGTTGATAGATCGTGACGATTTTTGACATCTCCGAATCGTCAGACGCTACCTGAAAATGCAGTGGGCGTCCAGCTTCGGTGAAACCCAACAACAGGGCGCTCGGCGAATATTTGTCGTCGGGATAATTCTCGATGACCTCGGCCCGCACACCGGCTTCGCGAATTTCCTGCTCGCTGATGTTTCGTTCAACCGCGCGGTGGAACGCATGCCGGCTGAACTCGAACTGGCCGGCGGCCAACTGTTGCTGTATTTGGGCGAGCGTTTTCATTCCTCATCGCTTTCGAAATCACGGCGGAGGCGGTTCTTGAGCGCTTGCTCAATCAGGCCCAGCTCAAACTCCAACGATTGCAGCCGGACAAATACTAGGAGTCAACGCTTTACCTTCTAGCCGCTTTTCAGACCCACCGCTGGCAGATTGCATATTCTCAGGCCGCCCGCTTCAGCTTGTAAGCGCGAACGAGGACGTCGGCGGGGATCTTCAGTCCCGCCGCGAGCCTGCGGATCATGTCGAGCGTAAGCGGGCGCACGCGATTCAGCACTTCCGCCACGCGCGCGCGCGAGCCGATGTAAGGCTCCACATCCTTGCGCGACAATTCGCGCGCTTCCATCACGTGCCGCAGGAAATCGATCGGATCGGGGTCCGCGATCGGGTAGTGCTCGCGCTCGTAGGCTTCGATCAGCAGCGTCAGCACTTCGAGCCGGTCCGCTGCGGGCGAACCTTCGGGAGCGTTCCACAGCGCTTCCGCTTCCTTGAGCGCCGCCTGGTGCTCGCGCCTGGTGCGAATCGGACGCAATTTCATTTCACTCACCTCAAATATTGGCCACGTCGATCTTGTCGTACTCGCGATGCGTACCGATGAAGCGGATGAACATCATGCCCCGGTTATAGCACAGTGGAGTCCGGGGAGAGACCGGGGTCGGACCCGCACAATATATTGATCCGAAGATATTGACGTAATATGGAGGCGATCCAGACGCTTGCACGCAGATTTTCTGGGCCAAATTGAGAACCCTAGCGAGGTCCATCCCGGGAGCAATCGCCATGAACATACATGTCTTGAAGGCCGCAGCGATCGCGTTGGCCATGATGCTGGCTCCGATAGCCGCAGCAGGCCGCGGAGGTTACGTTCCTCTGCTCCAACGCCTTGAAATCGGTGATGGAAGAACTCGCGCCGCGGTTCGAAAAGGCGTCCGGGCACAAGCTTGCGATCACCTTTGGGTCGACCAATCCGTTGAAGGCCCGCATCGAGAAGGGCGAGGCCTTCGATTTGACGATACTCGGTGAAGCCGCGATTGACGACCTCGTCAAACAAGGGCAAGCTCGATGCGGCGACGCGTGTCGTCGTTGCGCGCTCGGGCCTCGGCGTGGCGATCCGCAAGGGCGCGCCCAAGCCCGACGTCAGCACGACGGAAGCCTTCAAGCGCACGCTGCTCAACGCGAAATCAATCGCGTATCTGGATGGACGGCCTGACCGGGACCTATCTCAAAGTCCTGTTCCAGCGCCTCGGCATCGCCGACAACATGCAATCCAAATACAAGAACGCCCGCGGCGCCGAGGCGGTCGCCCGCGGCGAGGTCGAACTCGGCGTGACGCAGATGAGCGAAATCCTGTACGAGAAGGGCGTGGAACTGGCGGGCCCGCTGCCGCCTGAAATTCAGAATTACACCAACTTTCCGGCCGCCGTCAGCACCGGCGCAAGACAAGCCGACGCCGCCAAGGCGTTGCTCAAGTATCTCGCCTCGCCCGATGCCGCGCGCGTGATGAAAGCGAATGGCCTGGAGCCGCCCGGCTGATGGCGAACGCGGCGCGGGAGAGCGAACGATTGGTTATCCGCCCTGCCCGGCCTATGCGCTTACTCGACCTTCGCGCCGGATTCCTTCACGACCTTCGCCCACTTCGGAACTTCCGCTTTGACGAAAGCCGCGAACGCCGCGGAGGTGGTGCCGACCGCTTCCACGCCGAGGGCCTGCAGCTTCTCGCGCATGTCGGGTGTTTTCAGGGCCTTGACGATTTCGGCGTTCAGTTTTTCGATGATGTCCTTCGGCGTGCCGGCCGGCGCGAACACGCCGTGCCAGGAGCCCAACTCGTAACCCGGCAATCCGGCTTCCGCCATGGTCGGGATTTCAGGCGCGATGTCCGAGCGCTTGACCGTGGTCACCGCGAGCCCGCGCAGCTTGCCGGCCTTGACCTGCACGTAGGCGGTGCTGATGTTGTCGAACGACATGCTGACCTGGCCGCCGATCACGTCGGCGAGCGCCTGCGGGCTGCCCTTGTACGGCACGTGCTGCATGCTGGTGCCGGTCATGCTTTTGAACAACTCGCCCGAGAGGTGCGCGGAAGTGCCGTTGCCCGACGTCGAGTAGGTGTATTTGTCGGGGCTGGCCTTGAGCAGCGCGATCAGTTCCTTCACGTTCTTGGCGGGAATCGACGGGATTCACGACCAGCATGTTGGGTTGCGTCGCCAGCAGCGTCACCGCCTCGAAATCCTTGATCGGATCGTAGGCAAGCTTGCTGTATACGCTCGCGTTGATCGCGTGCGTGCTGATGGTGCCGCCCATGATCGTGTAGCCGTCGGGCGGCGCTTTCGCCGCGAGCTCGGCGCCCAGCGCGCCGCCGGCGCCGGGGCGGTTGTCCACGACCACCGGCTGGCCCCACGCGTCGTGCAGCTTTTGCGCGACGAGGCGCCCCAGCAGATCGGTGGTGCCGCCGGGCAGCGAACGGTACGATGTAGCGGATCGTCTTGGTCGGGTAGGTTTGCGCGGTTTGGGCGGCAACGCCGCCGGCGAGGCTCGGCGCAAAAAACGAAAACACACAGATGCGACAACTGTTTCAAGGTGATCTCCTGTTGGTGTTTTAGTATACACTTTTGATCGGCCGCTAATTATATACAGGGATTCAATTCCCTACCGCAATCGTCATGCGGGTCATATCCGCCCCCTCCCGCTATTGTGTCACAACGACTTGGCAATTCAGATGAAAATCAAACGCGTAAAAGTCACCCCCATCGCATTCAAGGACCCGCCGCTGCTCAACGCCGCGGGCATACACGAGCCGTACGCGCTGCGCTCCATTATCGAGATCGAGGGCGACAACGGGCACGTCGGGCTCGGTGAGTCGTACGGAGATGCGCCCGTGCTGGAACTGCTGCAGCGCACGGCGCAGCTGCTGCCCGGCATCAGCGCTTTCGACGTCAATGGCTTGCGGCAACGCATAGTCGCCGCGGTCGCGCAGGGCACCAAGGCCGCGCGCATCGAGCACGCGCTCGCGCCGGGCACCGATCCGCGCAAGGACGTCGCCAAACTTTTTTCGGCGTTTGAAGTCGCGTTTCTCGATCTGCAGGCGCGCTCCATCGGCGTGCCGCTGGTCGAACTCCTCGGCGGCGCGGTCAGGCGGGAAGTTCCGTACAGCGCCTACCTCTTCTACAAATACGCCGAACACATCGGGCACCCGTACAAACCCGACCGCTGGGGCGAGGTGATCAACGCAACGCAAATGGTCAACGAGGCGAAGACGATGGTCGATGAGTACGGGTTCGGCAGCATCAAGCTCAAGGCCGGCGTGTTTCCTCCCGCAGAGGAAGCCGCCTGCCTGAAGGCGTTAAAGCGCGTGTTTCCGGACAAGCCGCTGCGCATCGATCCGAATTGCAACTGGTCGCTTGAAACGTCGATCGAGATCGGCAAGACGCTCGAAGGCGTGCTCGAATATTACGAGGACCCGACGCCCACGCTCGAAGGCATGGCCGCGCTGCATCGCGCGACCGGCATGCCGCTCGCGACCAACATGGTCGTCACCGATCTCGCGCAGTTCGAGAAAAACGTGCATCTCAATGCCGTGCAGATCATTCTGTCGGACCACCATTACTGGGGCGGCTTGCGCGAGACCCAGATGCTCGCCCGCATGTGCGAAACGTTCGGGCTCGGCCTCTCGATGCATTCGAATTCACACCTCGGAATCAGCCTGCTGGCGATGACCCATCTCGCCGCCAGCGTGCCGCGCCTCTCTTACGCGTGCGATACGCATTATCCGTGGCAGGACGCGGACGAAGAAGTGCTCAAAGGCGGCAAGGTCCCGATCAAGAACGGCTGCGTCGCCGTCACCGATGCGCCCGGCCTGGGCGTCGAAATCGATCAGGACGCGCTGGCGAAACTGCACGAGCTGTACTTGAGCTGCGGCATCCAGAATCGCAACGACACGAACCAGATGAAGAAATACCATCCCGACTGGGACGACAGGCAGCCGCGATACTAAACCGTGGTTTAGCAGCAACGCATCGCGTGGGCAACTTGTTGCCCACCCAGCGTGGCTAGGTATCCTACCTGGGTGGGTCCGGGTCCCGCAGCACGCGTCCATCGCGATTCTTCGCCTGCGCGCGCGTGAAGCCGTAGCCGGCCCGCTCGCCCAAGTCGAAGCGGAACTGCTTGGCCGTGGATACCTTGCGGGCACGTTCCACCAGCTCGGCGCGGCTCAGCGGCTGCGGGCGCGGCAGCGCGAGCAGAATCTTGTTATTGGCGCCGCTGACGTCGAGGATGAACAATTCGTCGAACACTTCCCGATAGGTGCGGACCATGGAGTCAAAAAGCGGGTTGGAGCCGCGGCCCCACAGGTTGCCGATCACGACGCCGTCCGGCTTGACGGCCCGCCGCACGGCCTGCAGGAATTCCTGCGTGGTCAGGTGCGCCGGCACTTGGTCGCTGCCGTACGCGTCCAGGAATATCATGTCGTACGGCTGCCGGGACTGCTCGATAAACCGCCGCCCGTCGTCCACATGGGCGCGCATGCGGTCGTCCTCGCGGAAGCCGAAAAACTGCTTCGCCACATGCACGACGTCGGGATCGATGTCCACCGCGTCGATCACGGCGCCCGGGTAGTGCTTGCGCAGGAACATGGGCAGCGTACCGCCGCCGAGCCCGACGACCAGGATGCGGCCCGGTTCCGCGCACAATGCGAGTCCGACGAACACGACCTGCGCGTAGGGCAGCCCCAGATATTCCGGATCGCCCGGTTTCACGAGGCTTTGCCGCGCGCCGTCTTTCTCGAAACGCAAAACGCGCAGACCCTGCTCGTCCTCCGTGACGACGATCGTGCCGAAGACCGAGGTCTTTTCGTACAGCAAGGTTGGTTTCGCGCACGCCAGCGCGACGACGGCCAACAATCCTGCACAAAGGAACAAGCGCCGATTCATAATTAGAATGCCCGACCCAATGAAACACGCGTGCGTTGCATTGTGTCAGGCACCCTGAGCTAAGCGGTCACGCGCCAAATCAGCCCGCGCGCTCTTGCCTGCTTGTGTGGCGACAACATTTCGCGTGGACATGCATACTGCGGGCGCCGCCTACACCGCGACCTCGCCCTCCGCCGCGAACTGCAGGCGCGCGAGGTGCGCGTAAAGGCCGTTCGCGCGCAGCAGCTCTTCGTGCGTGCCGACCGAGTGAATGCGGCCGCGATCGACGACGATGATGCGGTCGGCGTGACGCACCGTCGCCAGGCGATGCGCGATGACGAGCGTGGTGCGGCCGCTCTCCAGCTTTTCGAGCGCCGCCGCGACCTGGCGCTCGCTTTCGGCGTCGAGCGAACTCGTGGCCTCGTCGAGCAGCAGGATGGGGCGGTCGGCGAGCAGCGCGCGCGCAATCGAAATGCGCTGGCGCTGGCCGCCGGACAATTTCACGCCGCGCTCGCCGAGATCGGTCGCGAACCCCTGCGGCAAGCGCTCGATGAATTCCATCGCCTGCGCGGCGACGCACGCGTCGCGCACCTGGGCGTCGTTCGCCTCCGGGCGCCCGAAGCGCACGTTCTCCGCGACGCTCGCGGCGAAGATCACCGGGTCCTGCGGCACCAGCGCGATGGCGCGGCGCAGGTCAAGCGGATCGCAATGCCGGATGTCGGCGCCGTCGATGAGTATGCGGCCCGACACCGGATCGTAGAAGCGCAGGATCAGCGCGAACACGGTGGACTTGCCCGCGCCCGACGGACCCACCAGCGCTACGCGCTCGCCGCTGCTGATCGTGAACGATACCGGGCCGAGCGCGGTGGTTTCCGGACGCGTCGGATACGCAAACGTCACTTCGTCGAAACGGATCGCGCCCGTCACGCGCGACGGCAGGCGGATGGGCGGCTGCGCGATGACGAGCGCGGGCTTCACGTCGAGCAATTCCATCAGGCGCTCGGTGGCGCCCGCCGCGCGCTGTATCTCGCCCCACACTTCGGATACGACGCCGGCGCTGCCGGCGACGATGGCGGCGTAGAACACGAACGCCGAGAGTTCGCCCGCGGTGAGACGTCCCGTCGAACACGTCGTGGCCGCCTACCCACAGGATCACGCCGACGCCGCAGAAACCGATCAGCATCACGAGCGAGATCAGCCACGCTTTCACGCGGATGCGGTCGACACCCGCCTCGTACGCGGCTTCGGTCGCCGCGGCAAAGCGCTCGCGCGCGCGCTCTTCGTGCCGGTACGCCTGCACCGTGCGGATTTCGTGCAGCGACTCGTCGATATGCGCCGACACGTCGGCCACACGGTCCTGGTTCACGCGCGAGAGCCGCCGCACGCGCCGCCCCATCAGCAATATCGGGATCAGCGTCGCCGGCACGCCGAGCACGATGAACGCGGAAAGCTTGGCGCTGGTGGCGAACAGCATGACGAGCGACCCCGCCATCATCAGCCCGTTCCTCAGGAACATCGAAAATCCGAAGCCGATCACCTGCCGCAACTGCTCGCTGTCGTTGGTGAGCCGCGACGAAATCTCGCCCGTGCGCGACGAATCGAAGAACGCGGGCGACAGCGTCAGCACATGCGCGTAAGCCGCATTGCGCAAGTCCGCGATCACGCGCTCGCCGACGCTCATCATCAGGTAGAAGCGCGTCCACGTCGCGCACGCCAGGAGCGTGGACACGCCGACCACCGCGGCGAGCGCGACGTTGAGCAGATTCGGGTCGCGGCTGCCGAACCCGGCGTCGATCACGTGGCGCAGGCCCTGGCCCAGCGCGAGCACGCAACCCGCGGCGACCACGAGTGCCGCCAGCGCGACGACGAAACGCCAGCGGTACGGCGCGAGAAAGCGCCACAGGCGCGCGAGGTGTTTGAGTTCGCCCTTGGGCGGCGGAATCAGGGATGGCGGGGCCGACATGCGGTTATCCTATCACCACGAGCCTCGGATGACGGTGCCGGACCTGGATCGACACGAAGATTGGACAGACCCTCGCGCAGTAACGTTTATTCAATCCACCACAAAGAATTTCGCGCCCGTGCCGGTGTAATTGCGGTGGCGCTCGGCATTGTCCGCGACCTGAAAGCTCATGCCCGGCGTGAGCGTGAACTTGCGCCCGTCCTCGAGCTCGATCTCGAGTTCGCCTTCGACGCAGAAAAACACATGGCCCTTGGAACACCAGTAGCCGGTCAGATAGCCCGGCGTGTACTCGATCATGCGCACGCGCACGTCGCCGCATTGCAGCGTGCGCCAGAACGAAGTGCCGGTCGCGCCCTTGTGTTCGGTGCGCTCGATCTTCGACCAGTCGGTGACGGCAAACGGGAAACCGGATAGTTGCATAAGCGCGGGCTCAGGGTGGCCCGACTAAAGCAAACTCGCGATGCACGGCCGCGCCCGCCAATCGGCTAGCTTTGCCATCGCGGCATCAGGCGCAGGGCGTTGCCGCGCTCGATCGCCTGCAGCTCCGCCGCGGTAAATCCGTACGCGGCAAGCCCGGCGACCTCTTCGGCGCCGGGGCGGAACGGAAAATCGGTGCCGAACATGACTTGCGAGACCGGCGCGATCTTGAGCAACGCCGCCAGCGCGCCGGCGTGATTCGCCTGGGCGGTATCGTAATGGAATTTTTTAACCTCATGCGACACGCCATTGGGCAGGACTTTCGCGCGATCCTTCATCGCCGCTTCCTGCCGCGTGAACCGGCTGTAGACGAAAGGCAGCACGCCGCCGCCGTGCGAGTGTATCCACTGGATGTCCGGATAACGCGCCGCCGCGCCGCTAAAGAGCAGGCTGGCAATCGCGCGCGTGGTGTCGGCGGAATATTCGATCGCCGAGTTCGGCATCCATTGCGGGAATCGGATTGCGGCAACAATTCGGCGCCAGCGGATGCGTATAGACCACGGCCCGGCGCCGGTTCAGTTCTTCGAGCACCGGCCAGAACGCGGGATCGCCCGGGTACTTGTCGCCGAAGCTCGTCATCAGCGCGAAGCCGTCTGCTTTCAGCACGTCGAGCGCGTATTCGATTTCGCGCAGGCTGCCCTCGATGTCCGGCAGCGCCAGCGTGGCGAAGATGCCGATAACGGCCCGGATAATCGCGCACCAGCGTCGCCGCGTAATCGTTGGTCTCGCGCGCAAGCCGGCGCGCCGAGCGCGACGTCGCCGAACCACACGCCGTCGGCGAATGATCGACGTGATCGACGTCGCGATGCCGTTCTTGTCCATGTCCTCGAGCGACTTGTGCGGGCGACCAGCTGCGGCGGCGGATTCTCGCCCTTGACGTGCTGCGGAAGCGCCGGCGACGTAACCCGGCGGCACGAGATGATGATGGATGTCGATGCGGTGCGGCTTGCCGCCGACCAGCACCGGTGCCGCGGTTTCGGTGACGCAACCGGGCAAGCAGCGTGCCGGCGCCGAGCGCGGCAAGCCCCGCGAGAAACTGGCGCCGCGGCGCGCCGGATAACGGTCGTCGTGCGTCACCGCGCACGCCGCGTGATCCATCGACATTTTCATTGCCTCCTCCTCGCGAACAAAGCTTGCGCCCGCCGGCATATCGATGTCACGCGATTCCTTACCTGCGAAGAATACCGTATGCGCGCCGCGCCGCCTAGTTGACGGCGCCGCGCCGTGCTACGCTTCCACCCTTGGCGGCCGTCAGAGCCGCTGCGAGGAGAAGTCATGCGATTGTTGCCGTGTTTCACCGTGCTGGTCATGCGCCGTAGTCGCAGCGCCCGCCGCTGCCCAACAATATCCGGTGCGCCCGGTCCGCGTGTACATCCCGTTCACCGCCGGCAGCGCCGCCGACATCATCATGCGCGCGATGGAACCGCAGATGCGCGAAAAGCTCGGCCAGTCGTTCGTGATCGACAACCGCGGCGGCGCCGGCGGCAACATCGCGGCGGAGCTGACCGCGAAGAGCGCGCCCGACGGCTACTACCGTCATGATGGGCACCGTCGGCACGCACGCGATCAATTTGAGCCTGTATTCGAAACTGCCGTACCACCCGCAGCGCGATTTCACGCCGATCGCGCTGGTCGGCGAAAGCCCCAACATACTCGTCATCAACCCGTACGTGCCGGCGAAATCGATCAAGGAGCTGATCGCACTCGGCAAGGCCAAGCCCGGCCAGCTCAATTACGGCTCGTCGGGCTCGGGCACCACGGTCCATCTGTCGGGAGAGCTTTTCAGCACCATGGCCGGCATAAAAATGGTGCACGTCCCGTACAAGGGCGCGACCGAAGCGCTCACCGCGTTGCTTGCCGGCCAGACCGATCTCCAGTTCGCAAGCCTGTCGTCGGCGATCCCGCTCGTCAAGGCGGGACGGCTGCGCGCGTTCGCGGTGACCGGCGAGAAACGCTCGCCGTCGATTCCGGAAATGCCGACGATGTCCGAAGCGGCATTGCCCGGTTACTCCGCCAGCGCGTGGTTCGGCCTGCTCGGCCCCGCCGGCATGCCGCCCGTCGCGGTCACCGCATTGAGCAACGCCGCGCTCGGCGTCGCTGCAGACGCAGGAAGTGAAGGACCGCCTGTTCGCCTCCGGTGTGGAAGTTCGTCCCATGCAGGCCGATGAATTCGCGCGCCTGATCGACAGCGAAATAAAAAAATGGGCGCAGGTCGTCAAAGCGTCGGGCGCGAGAGCGGACTGAAGCGTGTGAATCGTGATCGTGAATGGTGAATCGAGCGATGAAGTAAGGTGCAAGTGATGAAAAAGAAATTGGCCAGAACGTTACGTGCAGACTGCGGTCGTGGCGCTTCTCGCCATTTCGGCTACCGGTCACGCGCAGCAGTACCCGAGCAAGCCGATCCGCATCGTCGTCGGGTTTGCCGCCGGCGGCCCGAGCGACGTCGGGGCGCGCACCATCGGGCAGAAGCTCACCGAGAAATGGGGCCAGCAGGTGATCGTCGACATCCGTCCCGGCGCCGGCGGCAATATCGCCACCGAGATCGTGGCGAAAGCGCCGCCCGACGGCTACACGCTGCTCGAGCCGGCGTTCGCGCATGCGGTCAATCCGTTCCTGTATCCAAAGCTGCCGTTCGACGCGGTGAAGGACTTCGCGCCCATCCTGCTCTTCGCGTCGATCGCCAACGTGCTCGTCGTGCACCCGTCGATTCCCGCGCACTCGGTGAAAGAGCTGATCGCGTTCGCGAAAACGCGCCCCGGCCAGCTTACGCTGGGCTCCGCCGGCAACGGCACCGCATCGCACCTCGCGGGCGAACTGCTGAACATGATGGGCGGCATCAAGACCACGCACGTGCCGTACAAAGGGCTGGTACCCGGCGCACACGGAAATCATAGGCGGCCAGTTGAGCATGCTGTTCGACGGCATCGTCACCGGCATGCCGGCGGTGAAAGCGGGGCGCCTGCGCGCGCTCGGCGTGACGACGGTCAAGCGCTGGCAGGGCACGCCCGACATCCCGACGATGGCCGAATCGGGGCTCGCCGGCTTCGAAGTGAATTCATGGTACGGGCTGCTCGCGCCCGCCGGCACGCCGCGCGACATCATCCAGCGCCTGAATTCCGAAGTCGCGCGCGCGCTGCGCGAACCGGATGCGCGCGAACGCCTCTACTCGATCGGCGCCGAGCCGATGAACAACACGCCCGAGGAATTCGCCGCCTACATCAACGCCGAAATGGCCAAGTGGTCGAAGGTGGTGAAGACGGCGGGGCTGCGCGCCGATTGATGCACAGCGCGCGCGCGCGACAAAAAAGCCGGGGCGCCCCGGCTTTTTTTGACCTGACATTGCGCGCCGCTAGAACCGGTAGAGCACGCTCGCGGTGATCATGTTGACGTTGATGTTGCCGCTGATGCCGTCGCTCACGCGATAGCGTTCCCACTCGGCGCGCATGCCGATGTTCTTCGTGAAATCGAATTCCGCGCCCGCGCCGTACTTGTAGCTCACGAGGTTCTTGCTCGGCGCCGGGTTGCGCAATGCGGCGGCGGCGCCGGTGCCCGCAAAAAGATCGCTCGTTTTCGAAGACTGCACGCCGAGCCGGGCGAGCACCAGGAAACGGTCCGCGACTATGGGAAACGTGCCGACGGCGTCGAGGTTCCAGCCGATGGTGTTGCTGAGACTGCCGGCCACCGTGCCGGCGGGCGTGGTCGTCGCATTGAAGTTGAACTGGCCCAGCCTGAAATACCCGCCTTCGGCCGCGATGTATTTGTTGAACTGGTAACCGAGGAAGGCCTTGCCCGCGGCGGGGTTGTTGCTGCTGCTCGTGCCGGTCGCCGTCGCCGGGGTGCCGTTCAGCACCGCGCTGACGCTGGAATTGTCGACGTCGCCGTTCGACTGGCCGGCGCCTATGCCCAGGTACCATGTCCCGGTCGGCTCGGCGGCCATCGCGCAAGGTGCCGCCGTTGCCGCCAGCCCAAGCGCGGACACCAGAATGTTTTTGCAGGATTGCATGTAACCTCCGTCAGACGGCGCGTGCCGTTAAACCGAAAAGCATAGTCTACCCCAACTAGGGAAACCCTGATCAATTCCGACTGTCACCGCAACCGTCATTGATGTGGATCAAATCGTCCGCCGGCAAGCCGCTTAAATTCCATCTAATCGAGAGACGAGTCGGAGGAATCATGAAATACGCGGATCCCGCCTGCGCGTACTGCCCGCCGGATGTGCGCGCCTGCCGCCAAGGCGAGGCCGAAGCGCGCGGGCCGGGCTTTTGCCCAACCAAAGTCGATCCGGACACGCAGCATGCCGCGCACGCCCTTTACGGCGACCCGGAAACGCGCAAGGTCGCGCACGAATCGGCGCTGGTTGAATCCGCGGGATACTGCAAATGGACGCGTGTCGAGGAAGTCGTACAGTTTGCGCACCGCATGGGATATAAGAAGATAGGTATTGCTAACTGCATCAGCTTTGTCGATCACGCCTACGTCTTGAGCGGCATCCTCGAAAGCCACGGCTTTGAAGTCGTGTCAGTCGCATGCAAAAACGGCAGCATCCCGAAAGAGGAGCTCGGGATCGCCGACCACGAAAAAATCCGTCCGGGACAATTCGAGGCACTATGCAACCCGATCGCCCAGGCCGAACTGCTGAATGCGCATGGTTGCGAATTCAATGTCGTGCTCGGATTGTGCATCGGCCACGACAGCCTGTTCTTCAAGTATGCGAAGGGATTGACCACGGTCCTGGTCGCCAAGGATCGCGTGCTCGGACACAACCCGGTGGCGGCATTGCAACTCGCCGACAGCTATTACAGCCGGCTGTGGGGGCCGCACAAGCCCGTCAAACCGCCCAAGCTGCCGCCGGCGGGACGACGCAAAGGCGGTTAGCCCGACGAATTAAAGTGCTCGCCGGCCGATTTGAGCCTTTCGTTCGTCAGTCGAAAATTGCCCGGATGCGGACGTTTTGTCTGTCAGACCGGGTTGCGACTACTATAATTTGTTTACCGGGAGAAAGCGTTCAGCCTTCGCTACCAGGGTGAACGGTTAAGGAACTAGTCATGGCTTCCTTCGTTTCGATTTCCGCGCCGGGGTTTGCTCTTCGCGCGGGCGAGTTCCGCGCGCACGATCGCAGCCCCCGCGGCCAGCGCTTTCAGTTTGCCGAGCGCGACCGCGCGCGGCAGCGGCACCATGCCGCAGTTGGTGCACGGAAATAACTTGTCGGGTGCGACGAACTTCAACGCGGCGCGTATCGTGCGCGCGACGTCCGCCGGCGTTTCGATCTTGTCGGTCGCGACGTCGATCGCGCCGACCATCACATCCTTGCCTTTGAGCAAACCGATCAATTCGAGCGGCACTTTCGAATTCCGGCACTCGAGCGACACCTGGTCGATGGTCGAGCGCGCGAGCAGCGGGAAAGTGCTTTCGTACTGGCGCCACTGCGAACCGAGCGTTTTTTTCCAGTCGACGTTGGCCTTGATGCCGTAGCCGTAGCAGATGTGCACCGCGGTCTTGCACTTGATGCCCTCGGCCGCGCGTTCGAGCGCTGCTATGCCCCAATCCCTGACGTCGTCGCGATAGGCGTCGACATTGAACGCGGGCTCGTCGAACTGGATCACGTTGGCGCCCAGCGCCGCGAGTTCGCGCGCTTCCTTGTTGAGTATTTTCGCGAACGCCATCGCCAGCCGCGCGCGGTCCTTGTAGTAGCCGTCATACAGCGTGTCGATGATGGTCATCGGGCCGGGCAGCGTGTACTTGATCGGGTGATCGGTCGCCGCGCGCAGAAGGCGCACGTCGTCCGTGTGCACCGGGCGCGGGCGCGTGACCGCGCCCACCACCTGCGGCACCTTCGCGTCGTAGCGCTTGCGGATGTGCATCGTGACCAGATGCTTGAAATCGATGCCCTTGAGGTGTTCCAGGTAGCCGGTCACGAAATGACGCCGCGATTGCTCGCCGTCGGTCACGATGTCGATGCCCGCGATTTCCTGGTCGCGAATGGCGAGCCGTGTCGCGTCGCGCTTGGCCTCGTCGAGCGCCGCGCCCTCCAGCAACCACGGCGCCCACAATTGATTGGGCTGCGCGAGCCACGCGGGTTTCGGCAGGCTGCCGGCGATCGTCGTTTGCAACAGCGGTTTGGTCACGATGCTCTCCTCATTGGAAACGGCCGCCCGCGATCAGGCAAGCGCGTGGTAAATGCGGCGCGCGCGCCACCGCTTCGCAATTGGTCTCGCCCGCATGGATGGCCGCGACGATTTCGGTCGCGGTCAGTTCATTGAGTTTGCTGTTTGATTGACGGGTCAAGCGGCACGTCCTCTATTGCGGCTTAAGGCCGATCTCGGGGATCAGTTTGAGAAAGCGCGCGTACTCCGCCTGCAGGAGTTTCGCATACGACGCGATGGTCGTGTCCACCGCCGGTTCGCCGCCCTGGCGTTCGAAACGCTCCCGCGTATCCGGACGGCGCAATATGCTGACGACATCCGCGTGCAATTTAACGATCGCCGCGCGCGGCGTGCCCAGTGGGGCGACCAGGCCGAAGAGCGTTTCGACTTCCGCACCCGGCAGGCCGGCTTCGGTCATCGTCGGCACGTCAGGCAGCGGCGCGAAGCGCTTAGCGCCGGTCACCGCGAGCGCGCGCAATTTGCCTTCGCGCACACCCGGCATGGCCGCCGGCGCGACGTACACGACGTAATGTACGCGGCTTGCGAACAATTCGGTATACGAATCGGCGACCGTCTTGAACGGCACATGCACGACGGCGAGCCCGGCCGCGCGATTGAAAATTTCCGCGGACAGGTGCGCCGCCGTGCCCGCGCCGATCGAGGCGTAATTGAACTGGCCGGGTTTCGATTTGACGAGCGCGATGAATTCCTTCAGCGTGCGCGATGGCACTCCCGGCGCCACCGCGAGCACACTCGTGATCGACGACATCAGCGCGATCGGCGCGAAATCCTCGATCGGCCGGTACGGCGGACGGGCCTGAAAAAGCGGCGCCACGATGAGCGAGGACGAGGCGACGCCGATGTTGTAGCCGTCGGGCGTAGCCGTCGCGATGAGGGTTGCGCCGATCAATCCGCCCGCGCCGGCGCGGTTGTCCGCGATCACCTGCTGCTTGTACAGCTCCGACAGGCCCTGCCCGACCGTGCGGCCGAAGTAATCGCTGCCGCTGCCCGGCGACGCGGGGATGATCATGCGGATGGGCCGCGCCGGATACGGCTCCGCGCAGAACGCCACCATCGCGTTCACGGCAGTGCAACAGCCCAGCACCAATGCGCTGACGAACCTCAACATGGCACGCTATTCCCCCACATGGAATGCGGAGTGTAAAACAAAAGGCGCGCGCGCGGATCGCTACAGGCTTCAGACGTTGCGCACCAGCATTTTCGCGTCCGCCTCGACGACGATCTCGTCCTTCTGGTTGCGGCACACGCCGGTCAGCGTGACCAGCCCGCCGCCGTGTTTGGGCTTGTCGCTCTTGCCCGCGATCGTCCACGTCGTCGTCAGCGTGTCGCCCGGCCGCACCGGGTTGCGTAAAGCGGCAGTTGTGCTCGAGATAAGCGATGCCGGTGCCCGCGAAAAAAGTGCCGACCGGCCCGCCGACCAGCGCGCCGGTGAAGACGCCGTGCAGCACGCGCCCGCCAAAGCGCGTCTGCTCCGCGAATTGCTGGTTGATATGCAGCGGATGCGCGTCGCCGATGAGGCCGGCGGCCAGCACCAGATGCGCGTCGGTGATCGTGACCGCGGCGCCGAACGTGTCGCCTACCTTGATCTCGTTATAGCCCTTGCCCGGGAATACCGTCATGCGCCTGCCTGATCAGATTGCGCATAATGACAGAGGTTGCGTGTCCGCAACAGCAGTCACGCCGCGCCTTCCCGCACCACGGTCGTGATCTGCCAGCGCATGAATTCGGCTTCGAAATCGGCGAGCGAGAGAAAACCCATGCACGGGAACGCGCCGCGCGTCGCAATTTCTCCGCGGATGAGTTTTTCCGCGAGCAGGATCGCCGCCATGCATGGAATCTCGATCCCGTGGTTGGCGTCCGCGGTCAGGTGCCATTCGATGCGCGCGCGGCTGCCGTCTTCGCGCGTGCCGATCATGCTCACCAGCATGCCGCCGCGCTCGCTGCCGAACCGGTTGAGCGCGATTGCCATCTTGCCGAGCGCCCGCACCCAGCGCTCGAGCGGCAGGTTCACGCCGCGGCGGCGCAGCGCGGCCGCGATCCACAGCCCAGATGCTGAATGCCGAGCTCGAGCGCGGCGCGGAATTCGACGGTGTCGACGCCGGGATAGCGCGCCGGCAGCAAGGCAAGGTCGGGCACGTCGCAGGCCGCCGCCCAGCGCCTGCCCAGCCCCGCGATTTCGACCCGGCGCAATTCCTGCCAGCCGTAGGCGTCGCGCCACTCGCCACCGGCCAGCCATTTGAACGGCTTGCCGGCGTAGCTGAAAACACCCGCAACCGTCGCCGCGCCGCGTGGCGCGCGCTGGGGCGGCGCAATCGCGATGCGGATTTCATTGATCTGCTTTGAGGCGCCTGGCAACACTGTCGATCACCGCCGCCGACAGCGCGGGCAGGGTGCTCGCGCCCGAGACGGCGAGCACGCCCGCCGCGCGCGCGGGCGCGTGCACGTATTCGGCGAAGTTCGCGACGAAGTCCCGGCCGTCGGCGAGATCGATGTAGTGCGCGCCGGCCGCGAGCGCCGCCTCGCGCCACGTGATAGCCCTGCCCCTGAAAAGGCCCGGCGCAATGAATGACGATGCCGGGCGCGAGATCCCTTAAGGTCGTCCGCAAAATTGCGCGCGGTCAGATCGATGCGCGCCCGCCCTATGCGCGCATCAAGCTGCGCCATCCGCCGGCCGTGCTCGGGATCGCGGCCCGCGGCAATCACCTCCACGCCGCCGCGCTCGCAGAGCGCGCGGCAGATGCGCGCACCGAAGATTCCGTAACCGCCTAATACGACTATCCGCATCCCGTGTGCCCGTAGCGACCCGTTTATTTCGCGGTTGCCGCTAGATTGCACCGAAACCCATCGGCGCCGCAAGTTCGCTGATGTTGGCAAGCTTGGCGCCGATTTCGCGCAGCACGACCTCGGGCCGCTGATCGCATTCTTCGGCGGTGCGCAACTCCGGGCGGCTTCAACTGCGCTTCGATATACGCGCCCAGCCGGCGCGAGCGCGCCACCACCCGCGTGCCGAACAGGCGCCGCTCGCGATCGTATCGCGCCAGCGCGCGCGTCGAGGTCGCCGGGCGCATCCGCGAGCGCCTGCGCCAGGCACTGCGCATCGAGCGCGGCTTTGGTCACGCCCATGCCGACGTGGGGCCGCGCGACGAACGCCGCATCGCCGAGCAACGCGACACGGCCGATCGCCATGCGCGGCGATTCGAGATCGAAGATCGCCTGAAAGAACGGTTGCGGCGCGCGTTCGACGATTTCGTAGATCTGGGGCGCCAGCAACGCTTTGGCCTCGGCGCGCATTTCGGCCACCACTTCCGGCGTGATCAGCGGCGGCGGAATAGCGACACCGTGGCAATGTCCGGTCGCATCGGTCGCGAAGCGCGGCAATTTCGTGTGGAAATCGACCGGCCGGTACCACACGAAATTGGAACTGCGGCGCCCGGGCCGCACGTCGTTGTCGCGTCCCGGCACCGGGTAAACCAGCATCATCTCGCCGACCGGGCAGGCCGAACGCATAGCGCTCGAATATCGCCGCATGGGTCGCGGGCGACACCGCGGACTCATCGACCACGCCGCGCCATGCCACATAGCCCGCGTACCGCGGCTGCGCCTGCGGCAGCACCTGCGCGCGCACGGTGGAGCGTATGCCGTCGGCCGCGACCAGCAAATCGCCGCGCGCGGTGGTGCCGTCGCTGAAAATCGCGGTGATGCCGTCCGCATCCTCTTCGATGCGTTCGAGATCCACGCCGAAGTGATACTGCGCGGCCGGCAGCAAATCCTTCAGCGGCCGGTAGATGCGCGCCCACGCGGTCATCATCTGCGGCAGCGCGACCTCGTGCAGCACCCTGCCGGCGTGATCGAGGCACACGCGCTCGTGGACTTCGACGCCGATGGATGCGTCGACCGTGATGCCGAGACGGCGCAGGATGGAAAAGAGCTCGTCGTGCGTGCCGATGCCGGCGCCGCGCGTGGCGAGATCGTCCGCGACGCGCTCGTATACTTCGACGTGCCAGCCGATCGCATGCAGCAGGTTGGCCGCGAACAAGCCGCCGAGCGAGCCGCCGATCACGAGCGCGCGCTGCTGTTTTCTCATCGCGTTATCATAGCGGCAATTCACAAGCGGCGGAAACTATCATGGATGTCTGGCACGGCGGCAACGATGCGGCATGGGACAAGGCGCAGGAGGAATTATTCGCCGCCGGCATTGACGGACGGCCTGCCCGTAATGCCGCCGACGCGCGAACGCGTGCGACAGCGATGCTCGCGCAGTGCGGATTCGACGGCGATGAAGTCGTGACCACGCTGCCGCCGGCATTCGAAGCAGCGACGTGGCGCGACATCGCGATCAACGCGGTGATGGCGGGCTGCCTGCCCGCTTATCTGCCGGTCGTCGGCGCCGCGGTCGATGCGCTGGCCGCCGCCGAATTCAATTTGATCGGCATCGCGACCACCACCGGTTCGGCGACGCCGATCGTCATCGTCAACGGTCCCATCGTCGCGCAACTCGGCATGAACGCCGAGGGCAACGCGCTCGGACCCGGCAATCGCGCGAACGCGTCGATCGGCCGCGCGGTGAGTCTCGCGCTGCGCAACATCGGGGGCGCGAAGCCCGGCGAACTCGACATGGCGACCCTCGGCCAGCCGGCGAAGTACACCTGCTGCTTCGCCGAGAACGAAGCGGCGAGCCCGTGGGCACCGCTGCACGTCGAGCGCGGCTTCGCAAAGGACGCGAGTGTCGTCACCATCGTCGGCGTGGCGGGGTCGGTCGAAATCGTCGACTCCGTCAGCAACACGCCGCAGGACCTCGCGCAAACTTACGCGCAGTCGATGCTGATCGCCGGCAGCGCCGGCGGCGGCGGGCACGGTCTCCTGGGCGGCGGCGAACCGCTGATCATCATGCCGCCCGAAATCGCCAATACCTTTCATCGCGCGCGGCTGCACCAAGGCGCAGGCGAAAGCGGCGATCTGGGAGCGCGCGGTATTCCCGCTCGATCGCCTGTCACCGGCGATACGCGAACACCAGCTCACGTTGCGGATCGCCGCCGAAGACGGCACCGTCGACGGCCCGCTGCGCGTCGCGCGCAATGCGGACGATGTGATGATCGTCGTCGCCGGCGGCGTCGGCGTGAAAGCCGCTTACCTGCCGACGTGGGGCGGCACGACGAAAGCGGTGAGCCGGTTGATCCGCGCGTGCCGATAAAAGCACGTGAAAGGTGAAGCGTGAAAGGACACATGCCTCCAATCCTAATAAAATTCGGCGGCTACCAGAAACCGGCCTCCATCCATAACCGCGCGGCTGCGCGTTTCGGCGAGATACTCAAGGCAAAGCTCGGCGAGCGCATCGCTTTCGAATTGATCGGTGATGTGTTGGCGCTGGGCCACGCGTCGGGCGAACTGCTGCCGATGGTCGAGCGCGGGGAATTATCGTGCGCTTATATATCAACGGTGCGCCTTACCCGGGCGGTGCCGGAGTTCAAGCTGCTGGAACTGCCGTTCGTGGTCAAAAGCCGCGCCGCCGTCATCAAAGCGCTCGACGGGGAACTGGGCGAGTTCTTACAAGCGCCGCGTGCGCGAGGCCACACCTTTTCGCGCGCTCGGTTTCTGGGACAACGGCTTCCGGCATTTCTCCAACCGCGTGCGGCCGATCCGCACGCCGGCGGACTGCCGGGGGCTGCGCATCCGCACGCAGATGAGCGAGCTGCATGGAGAAGTCTTTCGCACGCTCGGTTTCGAGCCGATACCCGCGGACGTCAAGGAGTTCGTCGAAGAAATCGCCACCGAAAGATTCCAGGCGCAGGACAACCCGCTCACCAATATCTACAACTTCGGCGTGCACAACCATCACCGCTACATCACGCTCTCCGGCCACTTCTTCGGCGCGAGCGCAATGGCGTTCAACGAACAGCGCATACCAAAGCTGGCCGCCGGACGTGCGCGATGTCGTGGACGCCGCGGCGCTGGAAGCAACGTCCCTGCAGCACCGCCTGGCGGCGGCGGAGGATGCGGAAATACTCGCCAAACTCAATCCGCGCGACAACGACGTGATTATCCTGACCGCCGCGGAGCATGCGGCGTTTGTCGCCGCGGTGCAGCCGGTGCTCGACAAATACCGGCGGGAACTCGCTCCGGAACTCTTCCGCTATCTCGACTGAGCGGCCGGCGATCGGCGGCGATAAAACCGTTCCCGCATTTTACGCGGCCCCCTCTTTGGATTATCGTATTGCGCGGATCCCTATAGGACTTGACGAACATAACGGGAGGAAAAATGAAAAAATCGACGCGTAATTTTGTCGTTGTGGCTGCCCTCTTAGCCCTCGTACCGCTGCCGGCCGCGGCACAGACCGGCGGCGCGGCGCCGCAATCGAGCCGCAAAACGCTGATGGCGAAGGACCTGCCCGATTTTCCCGCGAAGGAAGCGATGGTGTACATCGTCGAGTATCCACCGGGAACCAACAATCCACCGCACCGCCACAACGGTCACGTGTTTCTGCACGTGCTCGAAGGCCAGCTGAACGCGCAGGTGAAAGGCGGCGAGCTCACCGTCCTCAATCCCGGCAGCACGTACTACGAGTCGCCTTCCGACATACACGTCGTCTCGCGAAATCCGAGCTCAACCGTGCCCGCCAAGGCGATAATTTTCCTTATACACGACAAGGGTACTGCGTTGAGTACACCGGTGAAGGAGTGAGGTGATGCGACGCGCAACCGGTTCGCTTTACTGTGCCTCAATTTTGGCCGCGCGCACGATCTCCGCATAAAGCTTCACGTCGGAAGCGAATATCTTGCGGAATTCCTCCGGCGGATCTCCGCGCGGCTCGTAGCCGCCGGCGATCAAGGTACTCGCGCAGCTTCGGTTCTTTCAACGCCTCGCGGATGGCCGTGTAGAGTTTATTCACTATCGCGAGCGGGTGTTTTCGCCGGCGCGAACCACGCCGTGCCAGCCGGAATCGAAGCGGTAACCCGGCACGCCGGCCTCGGCGATCGGTGGGCACGTCCGGAAATGACGCGACCCGCGTTCCGCCCGTGAAGCCGAGCGCGCGCAACTTGCCCGCTTTCACGTGCGGGCCGCCGACCGCGACCGCCGGAAACGAGAGCTGCACTTCGCCGCCCAGCACCGCATTGAGCGCCGGCCCGCCGCCTTTGTACGGCACGTGCAGCAGCGGGATGCCGGCTTTGGTGGCAAAGCAGTTCCCCCGCGAGATGCTGGCCGTTGCCGATACCCGGCGTGCTGTAGCGCAGCCCCTCGGTGCTGCTCCTGGCCAGCGCGATCAATTCCTTCACCGATTGCGCCGGCACCGCCGGATTCACGGTCAGGAGATAACCGAGACCCCATCGCGAAGTTGGTGATCGGCAGAAAATCTTTTTCGCTGTCGTACGGCAGCTTCCTGTACATGCCGGCGTTGACGACGAACGCGATACGACGTACCGAGCAGCGTGTAACCGTTGGGCGGCCGCTTTCGCGACGAGATCCGCGCCGACGATGCCGTTCGCGCCGCCGCGGTTGTCGATCACGATCGGACTGCGCGAGCTGCGCCTCGACCTGCCGCGCCAGCACGCGCGCAAACGAATCGACGTTGCCGCCGGGCGGAAACGGCACGACGAGCCGGATCGGCCGGTCGGGATACGCCTGACTCCACGCACCATTCGCATGCACGAAGGCCAGCGCACACGCCGCGAAGATCATCAAGTGACGCATAATTTCCTCTCGCGGGCCGCCTTCAAGCCGGTGCCGGATTTTCCTGCACGCGGCGCTCCCCTCGTGATAATGCGAATCAAAATTAGACCCGCCGCCCGCGAATACGCGGCGGCGTGGCCCGCATCTTATCAAAACTTGAAATAGGCGTGCGCGGACCGCTACTGCGCCGCGCGGCACATCGCGGTTATTGCCGCGCGCGGCTAGCGCCGGCGCAAACCGTGGTTGACGGATACCGGATCGTCGACGAAATGCGACCCGTAATTTTCATCGACGTAGGTCGAAATCGGATCCACCGACAGGGCCGAAATGCTGTCCGGCGCGTCGCTGCGCACAAGCATCAGCATCGCGCGAACGATGGCCCACACCAGCGCTACGAACAAACTCAGCACGACGAATATCTCGGTCATGGATGTCTCCATCGGCAACAGCGAGGGTTTCGCCACGACGCCATCGTAGTCCGATGAATGCGCCGGCAACAGACGTCCGATGGCCTATATTCGGCCTGGCACCCTAGTCCTTTTGGCCTAGCGAGCTCGATGGCCGCGCAACCGGGCGCGCCGTCACGCGCCCCTTAGCGCGCCGCGGCGCCCGTCTCGACGAGCTCGAAGATGTTCCAGTCGCCGCGAACCGGCGAGCAGCGCCGACATCTCGTCGGTGCAGCGCTCCAGATCCAAGTAGCTCGAATTGCTATCGATGCGCACGGCGCGCCCGAGCGTCGGCGCGTACCATTCGATCTCGATGATGGCGGTTTCTGCCCGCACGCCGTCCCAAGTCGCCCGCGTAGGTGCGGCGCTTCAACTTGATGGTGTCGAACGCGCCCGCCGGCACCGTGATGCGCTCGGTGCCCAGCACCTCGCCGTCAACGCGCACGCGCGTGCGTCTATTCGTTGCGCGAATTGGTGGCGTTAACGCGCAGCGACCACGTTTTGCCGACATCGAGCGGAAAATCGTAGGCGGGATAAGGTTGCGCAAATTCGTATTCCACGGGCTGATCGTGATTGATCACCGCGTGCCTGCAGCCAGTTCCCGTCGCGCGTATAGACTTCGGTACGCGTTCCGCCCAGCGCCGCGGGATCGCTCGTCAAGACGCAACGCAAAGCGGTCCGCATCGACTTGGTCGACGCGGTATTGAATTTTTCCGCGCACCTCGTTGTTGTAGCCGTTGACAACGCGATAAACCCAGCTGTCGCCCGCGGCGGGCGCCGCGGTCGCGTTCGCCGCGATGACCGCGGCGAACCACACCCCGCACGCGGCAGCCGCCACGCTGCGGCACGCCGGACCGCGCCGGGATACGGACCGCTTATCGATGTTTGTCATCGTCTCTCCCCATGCAATATCCGCCTCGGCGATAGGCGGGATTTGCTATTATGCCTGCCGCCCTGATCGCAAGCGTTAACACCCCGAACCGAGACATTATTCCCCGGGGATTTGCGGGCCTGGGACTGACCGGCGGGCGGCCGTCGCGCCCCCGCTTATCGAAATTTATTCCGCAACGAATTCAACCAAGGGAGCCAGCATGAATCACACGGAACAACGTAAACGCCTGCGCGCGATACTCGCGGGTTCACAATGCCTGTCGCCCGCCAGCGTGTACGACGCACTGTCGGCGCGCGTCGCGGAGGCCGTCGGCTACAAAATCGGCATGCTCGCGGGCTCGACGGCGTCGAGCACGACGCTCGCCGCGCCCGATCTCATCGTGTTGACGCTCACCGAGTTCGCCGACCAGGTGCGGCGCATCATGCGCGCCTGCAACCTGAGCCTGCATCGTCGACGCCGATCACGGTTACGGCAACGCGCTGAATGCGATGCGCACGGTGCAGGAACTCGAGCACGCCGGCGTGTCGGCCATGAGCATCGAAGATACCGCGTTGCCGACGCCCTTCGGCCAGGCCGAGGGCAAGGAAAGCCTGACCTCGATCGCGGAAGGCGTGGGCAAGCTGCGCGCGGCGGTCGCGGCGCGCAGCGATCCGTCGCTCATCATCGCGGGCCGCACCTCCGCGCTCAAGATCGAAGGCGTCGAAGGCGTGCTGGCGCGCGTGAAGGCCTATTCGCAGACCGGCGTCGATGCGATCTTCATCGTCGGACTGGAAAAACTCGAGCAGCTCGACGCGATTCACGCCGCCATCAAGCTGCCCATCATCATCGGCTCGGCGCCCGCGCGCCTGAAGCGCGAAGATCTCGCCGCGCGCGGCGCGCGCATCGTGCTGCAAGGCCACCAGCCGGTCGCCGCCGCCGTCAAGGCGCTGCACGCCTGCTACTCGCACCTGTACAACGGCGGCGCGCCCGCCGACCTCAAAGCGACGATCGCCTCCGCGCAGGAGATGGAAAAAGTCACCAACGCCGAAATCTACAAGAATTGGCAGCGCGAGTATTTGCGCTGACAGCCCGCGGGTGACCGGCGGCGTGCGCGCATTATAATCCTTGCGCGCGAGGCCGAGCTCGATGAACATCGCCTTGGCCAGCTCGTATTCCGTTTTCAGGAAGCGCGTGTAGGCCGCCGCATCAAGGTATTCGCTTTCCCACAGGTTCTGCTCCTGGTCGCGACGCCACTCGTCGGTCTTCACGAGACGCCCGAATACGCCGTCCCAGTACGCGATCTGCGGCGGCGCCAGTTTCGGCGGGCCGAACACGCCCTGCCAGTTGGCGAGCACGGCGTCCACGCCCTGCTCTTTCAGCGTCGGCACCGCGCCAACGCGCCGCCCAGCCTGCGCGCGGATGAAATGCCGACGATGCGCAGCTTGCCGGCCTGCACGTGCGGCAGCAGGTTGGAGGTCACCGTCACGATCACGTCGACGTGTCCGCCGAGCCCCGCGGTCATCAACTCAGCCGCCCTGAAAGACCACGAGCTTCAGCTTCTTCGGGTCGATGCCCGCCGCGCGTGCCGTGAGCGCGCCGACAAGATGCAGGTAGCTGCCCAGACTGTTGATGCCGAAGGAGATCGACGACGGATCGGCGCGCAGCCGCTCGACCACGTCGCGCGCGGTCTTGAGCCGCGAATCCGCGCGCACCGCGAGCCCGATGTACTGATTGCCGAGGAGTGCCAACGGCGTGTAGTGGGTGTACGTGGACTGGGACGTGCCGATGATGTAATTGGTGAGTATGGTGGGGGAGGCGATCTGCAGCCAGTGCGCGTCCCCCGCGTGCTGCGCGAGATAAGACCACGCGACGTTGCCGCCGCCGCCCACGCGGTTGACCACCGAGCTCGTCACGCCCAGGAGCGACTTCGCCTGCGCAATGCTCTGGATCGCGCGCGCGCCGCGGTCCTGCGAACTGCCCGCGGTCAGGCCGACCACGATCTCGATGTTCTTCTCGGGCTTCCACGCGCCCGCTTGCGCGTGCGCCACGTTCGCCGGCGAGTACGCAGCACAACATGCCGCTGGCGCACGCGCAGTGCGCAGACGGCTGAGAAAACGCGGAGCATGCGCGGTTACTTTTGTTCGAGGCCCCGCGCCAGCAACGCCAGCGCGCCAGCCGCGAACGCGTGCATATTGGCAACGCGATCGCTGCTGCCGGTCACTATCGTGGACGTGCGTTCGATGCGGCCGGCAATCGCGAGGCAAGCCGTTCCCGCCGGATTGCCGTAGCGTCCGCCCGTCGGCCCGGCGGCGCCCGTTTCGCCTATGCCCCAATCGGCCGCGAACCGCGCGCGTATGATGCGCGCGCGCGACGAGCGCGTTCGCTTCGGTCGCCGGCCGCGCGCCGCCAAACTCTTCGTCGGTAAATTCCCGCAGCGCGTGCCACGCCTTGCGCGTATACAGGACGGCGCCGCCGAGAAAATACGCCGACGCGCCGGGCACCGCGAGCAGCGCCGCCGCGATCAAGCCGCCGGCCGACGATTCCGCGACCGCGACGGTCTCCTTGCGCGCGATCAAGAGCGCAGCGACTTTCTCGGCTTGCGGCAGCAATTCGCGCATTGTTACTTGCACCATAGCGCGATCGCTTTGCGCTGGCGCTCGGTTTCTTCCGCGCGCTCGTCGTCCCCGAACTGTATCCGTTCACCGGTGGCCGGGTCGAAGCGCTGCATGCGCAGCCCCTCCTCCGCCGTCTGCAACTGGGAGCGCGCATCGAGGCAGTTACGCTCGGATTCTTCGGCCTCCGCCTTGTCCTGCGCAGTCTTGATGGCGGCTTCCCGGCGCTCAAGCTCGCGCTTGCGAAACTCCGCGTCCTGCGCCTCGAGGGTTTTCGGCGCGGCGCCCGCGGGACTTGCCGCCGCTGCGCTGCCGTCGCCTTCCTTCACGACCTGGCGTTGTTGCACGGTACCCGGCGGGCAGAACCGGGCATATTGCTTTACCCCTTTGGCGTCGGCGCATTCAAACACTTGCGCCGCTGCCGCCGACGCGAACATCATCAATACACTAACCAGTAGGGGTCGCGACATAGTCAGCCCGGTTGTTCGTTGCGTCCGCACCCGCGGGAATTCACATTGTAGTGCGGTGGCCGCCCGGTTAAAAGCCTTGCGTTTCATTTGGCCACCGACTAATACTCGGCTTCGATACCCGCCGCCGACGACTTCCAGCCCCGGCGCGAAGAAGCGCTCTTTGACTTCCGGGTTGCGCGCGATGGCATCGAGTTCGCGGTTAAGCCGGACTATGATCGCGCGCGGCGTTGCGGCCCGCGATACGGCCGAAGATCACGCATTTGCCGAGCGCAGACCCGGTCATGTACGCGACACCGTGGAACCCGCCCATCAATTCGCCCGCCGCGTAGAGGCCCGCAATCGGCTCGCCAAAAACATTGAGCACGCGCGTATCGCTATCGACGGTCAGCCCGCAATACGTGGCGATGATGCCGCTGGTCGATGGATACGCGTAAAACGGCGCGCGCTCGATTTTCACGAGCTTGCCATAGTGCGTGGACAGTCCATCGCGCCCGAAATCCGCATCCACACCCTGCTCGACGTATCCGTTGTAGCGCGCGACGGTGGCGTCAAGTTGCGTTGCATCGATGCCGACTTTCTTCGCGAGTTCGGCGAGAGTTGCCGCCTCGAACAACAAACCGCGCCTCTGCGCGCTCCTGAAGTCGAACGGCGGCACGCCGTCGGAGGCGCCGTCCATGATGCCCTGGTCGAAGATCTGGTACGCGATACCGCCGGGCTGCTGCAAAACGGCGTCGCCCAGAAGCTTGTACGATTTCGATTCGTCGACATAGCGTTTGGCGTGCCGGTTGACCGCGATGCCGCCGCGGTACACGGCGAGCTTCGTCCAGTCGCGTCCGGCCTGGGTGCGCGCATTCGGATGAAAGCCGAACGTGCCCTTGATGAAAACCATGTCGCGCACGCCCGCGCCCAGCGCCCACGCCATGCGGATGCCGTCGCCCATGTTGCCGGCGCCGCCGTAGCGCACGCCGCGCGCCTGGTGCGGCACGAATTGCTTGAGCATTTCCTCGTTGCGCGAGAAGCCGCCCGCCGCCAGCACCACGCCGCGGCGCGCGCGCACCGTTTTGTCCGTGCCCTCTAATCTCACGCGCACGCCGGTAACGCGGCCGCCCGGCGCGTCCTGCACGAGCCGCGTCACCGGTGAGTCGACGCAGTGTCGTGACGCGGCCGGTCTGCTTCGCGAGCGCGTGCAGCCGGTCGATCAGCGCCTGCGGATCGACGGGATGGGTGCGCGGCACCGATTGCGCGGAGCTCAACTGCAGCGGCTTGAACGCAACGCCGATTTTCTTGAGCCACTCGTAGGTGGCCAGCTGCTGCTCGACGTATACGCGAAGCAGGCTTTCGTCGTTTTGCTCGCCGCCGGCCTTTCTCAGATCGTCGTGTAGCCGCTCGTTCGTGTCGTCGACACCCGCCGCTTTTTGCATATCGGTGCCGGCGAACGCGAAGAAGCCGCCGGACAAGACGCTGCTGCCGCCAACCTGCGGCTGCTTCTCAAAGAGGAGCACGTCCGCAGCGGCCGCGGCCGCTTCGAGCGCCGCGCAATATCCGGCGAGTCCGCCGCCAACCACGATCACATCCGTTTCACGATCCCAGTGCGTCACCTGCGTTCCTTGCATGACCGTTAATCAACGCGCGCGCCGGAATCGCGCACGACCTTGCCCCATTTCGCCAGCTCCGCGCGTATGAAAGCGCTGAATTCCGCCGGTGTCGCCGCCAGCGGCACCACACCCAGGGTGGCGAAACGCTCGATAAACTCGCGGTCCGCGAAGCTGCCCGTCATCGTTGCATAAAGCCGGGTTACAACTGGCGCAGGCATGCCGCGCGGCCCGAGCAATCCGTACCAGCCCGTGGCGGCATAGCCCGGCACGCCCGCCTCGGCGATCGTCGGCACTTCGGGCGCGAATGCCGCGCGTTGCGCGCTGGTCACTCCCAGGAGACGCAGGCGCCCCGTGCGCGCGTACGGCAGCGTCAGCGTCGCCGGGTTGAATGTCATCTGCACCTGGCCGCCCAGTAAATCGGTGAGCCCCGGCGCCGACCCCTTGTACGGCACGTGCACGATGTCGATGCCCGCCATGCTGCTTGAAAAGCTCGGCCGTGAGATGCAGCGTGCTGCCGTTCCCGGCGGACGCATAATTGAGTTGACCGGGCCTCGCCGCGCGAGCGCGATCAATTCCTTTACGCTCAACGCCGCGACCGCCGGATGCACCACCAGAAAGTACGGCGCCTCGCCGATCAGGCTGACGGGTGTGAAGTCGCGCACCGGATCGTACGGCAATTGGCGATAGAGATGCGGCGTGATGGCGAGACTCGCTGAGACGCCGAGAAAAAGCGTATAGCCGTCCGCCACGGCGCGCGCCGCGATTTCCGCGGCGATGATGCCGCTCGAGCCGCCGCGATTGTCGATCACGACCTGCTGCCCCAGAATTTCCGAAAATCTCTGGCTGACCACGCGCGCGACCGCGTCGACTCCGCCGCCCGCCGGGAACGGAACGATCAGGCGTACCGGTTTGACCGGATACGTCTGCGTAGCGGTGACCGCCGCGCGATAAAACCCGGCGGGCCGCGCGCCCGTCCCGCGAGCGGGCCTGCGGCTAACGAGTCCGGGCGCGTCCGCCTCTAACGGAACAATCAGGCGTACCGGTTTGTCGGGATAGCCCACGGCCCGCACGCTGGCCGCAAGTCCGATAACCAATGTGAAAATCAGCGCGCGTATCATGCACCCATCCCTACCCCAGTCCTCCCCTTGTCCCCCAAGGGGACTTCCTTCGGGGCGAAGGGAGGATAAGATTTGCGCTGCGCGGAATCATCAATCGCCCCACAGGCCGCCGTTCACATCGAGTATCTCCGCCGTGATGTAGCCCGACGATTCGTCCGCCAGAAACAGACACGCGCGCGCGACCTCGTCCGCGGTGCCCATGCGCCCGACCGGGATCAGGTCGCGCAGCCGCTGCGGAAAATTGGCCGTCATCGCCGATGCGATCGGGCCCGGCGCCACGGCATTCACGGTGATGCCGTCGGCGGCCAGTTCGCGCGCGAGAAACATCGTCATCGCGTGCACGCCCGCTTTCGACACGCCGTAGGCGACATTCGATGCGTTCGCCTGCTCGGCGCGGTCCAGCCACGGCCGCGCATTGCCGCCGTTTTTGCCGAGGATGGAACCGATATTGATGATGCGGCCGTATTTCCGCGCGCGCATGCCGCCGATCACCGCCTGGCAGCACAGGAACGTGCCCTTGAGATTGACCGCCAGCACGCGTTCCCATTCCGCTTCGGGCAAAGTCTCCGCGGCGCCGAACGATACGGTGCCCGCGACGTTGACCAGCACGTCGATTTTGCCGAGCGACTTAACTGTCGCTTCAACCAGCGCCTGACTTGCGCGGACTGCGTGACGTCGGTCGGCGTATCGAGCACGCGCCGCCCCGTCGCGCGCAATTCATCCGCAAGTGCCGCGACGGGATTGAGATCGGCGAGACTCAAATCCGCGCCCGCCGCCGCGAACGCGCGCGCGACCGCACCGCCGATGCCGCCGCCTGCGCCCGTGATGAGCGCTATTCTGCCTGCGAGTGTCATTAACGCCGGCGGCTAGGACTTGCCCGCTTGAGGAGCAAGCCGCGAAATTCCGTACAAGTCGAGCAATTCCTTCACGCGTTCGCGCGGCGGCTTTTCCATGAAATAGCCGCGCCGCGATGGCGTGATGCCCGAGACTGCGGCGCAGATCGACCATGGACTCCGCCATCTTGATGGTCGCGCCTATCGCGTCGAGCACCGGCACGTCGTCCACGCGATTCACCCCGTTGCGCGCGAGCAACACGCACAGCGGCGCTTCGCCGGGAATGATCACGTCGGCGCCATCGCGGATCAGCGCGCGCGCCGACTCGCGGAATTTGTCGAGCAGCGGCCCCGGATTGTCGAACGCCTGCAGCACGTCGTTGAACGTGAAGCCGACCGGGCGCACGCCGGCGAAGCGGTCCGCCGGAATCGCGCGCAATGCGTTCTCGCGGATGAGCGGCGCCATTTCGGTAATGAACAGCAACACGCCGACCTTTTGCCCGAGCATGCTTGCGGTCAGATAAGAACTCTCGCCGTAACCGACGACGGGAATATCGATCACGCTGCGCGTTTCGCGCAAGGCGGGTTCCGGTATCGACATGATCGCGTAGGCGTCAAAGCCCTGCTCTTCGGCGGCGATGCCGCCCAGAATGAATTGCTGGCCGTGCAGGTACTGCATGTAGGCGTGGCGGATGTCGGTGCCCGGATAGTTGGTCTTGTAGGTCGCATCGTGCATGCCGTGCAGGACCACTTCCGTATCGGGGCGCGCGACCTTGCGGAAATGCGCCTGCAGGGCCGCCGCGTAGGGCGGCAGATTGCCGAGCACGGTGAAACTTTGATGCCAGATTTTCATGCCCATCGTGTGCTTTCCTGCGCGTCGCCGCGCGTTGTCAATCGATCCGTGCGGCGTCGATACCGGCGAGACGTCCGAACACCGCGCCTTTCAACACCGATGTCGCGCCCGTGTAGTTGCGGTAAAAGGAACCGATGATTTCACCCGCCGCATAAAGGCCGGGAATCGCGTCGCCGTCGCGGTTCACCACGCGCGCGTTGCTGTCGACTTTCAGGCCGCCGAAGGTGAACACATTCGACGATATGATCGGATAGGCGTGATACGGCGGCTTGTCGAGCGGATGCGCCCAGTTCGATTTGGCGGGCGCGAGTCCGTGCGTGGCGAGGCCGTCGAGCACGAGCGGCTTGAATTCTCCGGCGCGGCATGCGCGGTTGTAGTCCGGCCACCGTTTCTTCAAGGGCTGCGGCCGGAACGCCGATCTTTGCGGCAAGTTCGCGCAGATTGTCCGCCGCGATCGGCGGCTGGTCGGTGCGCAATCCCAGTCTGTAATTCGGAATGTCGAGATGGCGCGCATCGAGCACGACGTAGGCGATGCCATTGGTCTGGTTGAAGATCTGGCGCGTCACTCTTTCGTAAAAGGCATCGACCGTGCCGGGCGCCTCGTCGGTGAAGCGCTGGCCTTCCTGATTGACGAGGATGCCGTACGGAAAAATGAACACCGACGGCTCGGCGATGCCCGAGCGCGGATCGACCGGTTCCGCGTGATAGCTGCCGAAGTCGCCGCACGGCGCAGCGCCCGATGTCGAGCGCCATCTGGATGCCTTCGCCCTTGTTGTAGTAGCCGCCGCGGCACACCGGGCGCAGATAAATGGAACGCGGCCCGATGTAGCGCGTCAGCATCTCCGCGTTGCCTTCGAAACCGCCGCACGCCAGCACGACGGCCTTGCCTTTGAATTGCTGCGCGCGATTGCCCTTGCCGATCGCGCGCACGCCGACGACCGCGCCGTCTGTCGTCCTGAAGCAAACGGGTCGCCGCGGTTTCGTATACGAAATTGGCGCCCATTTTTTCCGCCGCGGCGCCCAGCGCCTCGATCAACGCGAGTCCGCCGCCGACCGGCAGCAGGCGCGGCTGCGATTTGGTGAGGAACTGCGTGGGCAGGAAATCGAAACGCAGACCGAATTGCTTGAGCCACTGGATGGTCGGCCCCGCCGCGTCGGCAAACGTGGAAATCAGTTCCGGATCGTTGAAGCTCAGCGACTTGACGACCGCCGGCCAGTTCGCGCGCGGCTCCGCGGTGACATGCACGAGCGACGGGTCGAGATAGCCGCTCGCATTCTCGGCGAGATGGCTTTCGAAGTCGTCCGTGACCTCATGCTCGCTCTTCATGCGGAAATACGCTTCGGTATAACGCGTCTGCCCGCCGCGTTCCTCCTGCGGCGCGCGCTCGAGCACGGTGACGCTGGCGCCGCCCTGGAGGGCCGCGACCGCCGCCGCCATCCCGCCGATTCCGCAACCCGCGACTATGACATCCGATGTGCTGTCCGCCACGACGTCCTCCTCACTGCGCTCGCGTCATCGTTTACAGATTACTGGTGGGTCGTGTTGGACTCGAACCAACGACCAAGGGATTATGAGCACTCCCGAAACCCAACCCAAGAAAACCCAAGGCAACGAATCAGAGTGAAAACAGCGCCCGCGTCTATCTGCTAAATCGGCTTGCATCATATCAAATCGGGTGGGATTGGTAGCAAGTTTGGTAGCAGTAACAGAAGGCCGAGCAGCCCACGCGTGCTCATCTCTTTCCTAGCAGTTCTGAGCGTCCGCTTGCCGCCTTCTTCGGATTCGCCAACTTGGGTGGTTCCGAGAAGCCAGTCAGCGCTTCGCTGGCACTCCATTCGCCCATGGCGTACGTGCGTGAATTGCGCAGGCCTGACACGCCCTCGTGCCACGAGATCAGCATACGCTTGCCGATGTCTACGAAGCCGGAATGCACGGCCATGGCTTCGCGGACCTGAACCGCGGTGACGGATACTGCATCACTTATGGCCTCGATGATTTTTACCTGCTCCTTTGCGGCAATACCAAACGTGGCAGTGATGAATCGCTGGAGCGTCTTGCCCGGCGCCCAGGTTTTCTTTCCCATGAAACTAATGCCCGGCGGACTGTTCTGGTATCCCGCATACACCGAGGTCGTCAACATGTCGTAGACGGGTGACAGGTGCACGTCCTTGCGCGTGGTGTACAGCAGAGAAACGTTTTTGGCATGGCAATCGGCGTTGCGCAGTGCGTACGTCAATAGCAGGGTCGTGGCAAGCTGGTGGAAGGTCTCTCTTTGACGCGAGCCCGGAACATGGTCACGCACGGCCTTTGCGATGCGCTCCCACGTGGTGTCGTACTTGGCGGCGGGACGCAGACCCAGCAAGGCGCAGAAGTCTTCCATGCCCAGATGAAGTTGACCCTGTTCGTCCACATCGAAGCGATCGACGACCAGGGCCAGGCCGTCCTTTGACACCTGGGTCTTGGCCGTAGGCATTACCTGGGATGCCACTTGCATGCAGAAGTATTCGTTGAGCGCTGCGAACGGCAGCTTGCTCGACGAGCCTTTGATGATGTGACGGCGCGTAAGCAGTGTCGCTTTCCCGTGCGGGCTGAGTTTGATGCGCTCGTTCTGCGCATCGAGAAATTTGGGCACCACACCCGAGACGCCGCTGGCCGCATGCTCGCGCACCAGTTCCGCGAAAGCCTCTTCGGAGTTGTCACCCTGCAGCAGCGCCTTGACCTCCACCGGCTTGGCGGGTTCATCGAGCTTTGCGCCGGGCGCAGCCACTTGAAGTCGGCCCACCATGTTGCGGCCGATTACCGCCAGCAGCGCCGTGGGACTCGCGCCGACGTGCGGGCCGAACTGCTCCTGCAGCACTTGCAGCAGATAACCTTCCGGCAGGTTCATCTGGAAGACCGGATGCAACTGATCGTCCCAGCCGTAGGATTCTGTGCGTACGGGCATCGTGAGCGATACGAAGTCATTGGCGGCTGTGCCAGCGTGATAGGTCAGTACGCTCTTGAAGTCACCCACCTGCTCCAGGATGGCGACCTCTCGGCCGAGGACGTAAACTGCAAGCTTCACGATCCGCCCCGCTCCTTGCGCAACTCATCGAGCGAACCAGATGCGCCGGTCTCGGTGAATTGCAGTTCCAGTCCGAGCACAGTCAGGACGGCAAGCAGTTTGCGGGCGCCGAATTCGCTCACGCGTCCGCGCTCGAAGCGCGAGAGCGACTCTTGGGTGATGCCAGCCTGAGTCGCAACGGCGCCTTGCTTCAGGCCGAGGGCCTGACGCCGGGTCGCTACCGCCGCACCGAGTTCTTGGAGCGTCTGCATTTGATTTATACGTCAAATAAATGTTGTATTAGTATTAATTTTGACTTATATATAAAAATATAGCAACCTCCACATTAGCGGCACCCGGGTGCAGCGATTGAACATGGGCGTGGCGTGAGGGGGGTGACGCCGTTGGCTGTGCTTCTTTCGCACAATCATGTCCAAACGAAATATCAACCGTTCCCGCGAAGATCGTATCGAGATGGAAGTGGTCGTGGACGCCTACGGTCCCGAAGAGCGTGCCATTGGGTGGTACTACTACCTGGGTGAGAAGTTGGCTGTTCCCTTCCAGGCGCGTGTCAAAACCCAGCGTCTCAACTCACCGCTGAACATCGGCGATAAGGTCGAGGTGTTGGGGATGGCGCCCGAAGAGGCGTGTGAAACTGACATGTTGGTGTGGGTACGCTGGCCCAAGCGAAAGCTTGCCGTACCGCTGTCCCAGTTAGCGCCACTGATCAATGACAAAGCGACCAACGAGGCCGTCGCCGACTGGCATTACTGGATCAGTCAGGGCTACGAGTGGGTAAAACTTCAGGCGTACGAACTCAATGAACCATTGCGATGACTGACCAAGAAAACCTCACAAATTTACAGGCAGAAAATGCCAGACTCTCCGCATTGCTGGATGCCCATGGCATCGAATGGCGTTTGCCGGCAGAGCCCGCGGCAGAGGATACCTCCGAGGCAGAGGCATCAAGGCTCAGCACAGACGAGAAAGTGGCACTTTTTCGGCGCCTTTTCCGTGGCCGTACCGACGTTTACCCAGTCCGGTGGGAGAGCAAATCAACTGGAAAATCCGGCTACGCACCTGCGTGCGCAAATGAATGGCGCGCTGGCGTTTGCGAAAAACCTCGTATCAAGTGCTCGGATTGCGACAAGCGTCTATTGATCCCTCTGTCAGATTCAGTAATTTACGACCATCTCGCAGGCAAACGCACGGTCGGCGTTTATAGTCCCATCCCATTTGCGCCTCGAAGATCGCGCTGGGGTATTCATCCCCAGAATACTTTCTCACTGGTCAGCGCAACGGAGCCCCATCACTCATACTCGAACACGTTTCAACCGGGGCTAAGTAATACTCGCAATGCATAGGGTGTCGCGGATCGACTCGCACACTCACTTGGTGGGAAAATGGTAGCAGATGATGAAGCGCGCGAAGCGCCAGCGCTGTAAGTCATTGAAAAATGGTGGGTCGTGTTGGACTCGAACCAACGACCAAGGGATTATGAGTCCCCTGCTCTAACCAACTGAGCTAACGACCCGCGCGAGGCACGCATTTTACCAGCGTCGGACCGCGACCGTTTGGATTAGAATGCGTTTGATTAATTTGAACGCCGTCCATCGCATGTCCGCTGTCTGTCCTCTGCCGCTGCTTTCACGCCGCTCGCAACTGCGCGGCGTCACCGCGCGCAACCGCGTCGTCGTTTCCCCGATGTGCCAGTACTCGTCGGTGGACGGCGGGCCGACCGATTTTCACCTCGTGCATCTGGGCAAGTTCGCGATGGGCGGTGCCGGTATCGTGTTTTGCGAGGAGACTTCGGTCGAGGAGCGCGGGCGCAAGTCCTATCATTGCGCCGGCATTTACAGTGACGCGCACGTCCCGCAGTACCGGCGCATCAACGACTTCATCCGCAGCCAGGGCGCGGTGCCGGCCATCCAGATCGGTCACTCGGGGCGCAAAGGCTCCGGCTGCGCGCCGTGGGAAGGCTACCGGCCGCTCACCGCGGAAGATGCGAAGCATAACGAGCCGCCGTGGCAAACCGTCTCGGCGAGCGCAGTCGCGGTCAGCGCGGCGTCATCCGTACCGCATTCACTCGAGCGCGCCGAGATCGGCGAGGTCGTCGCACACTGGCGCGAGGCCGCGTTGCGTGCGCTGGATGCCGGCTACGACATCGTCGAAGTGCACGCGGCGCACGGCTATCTTATCCATCAGTTCCTCTCGCCGGTCACCAATCAGCGCACCGACGCGTACGGCGGCGATCTCGCGGGACGCATGCGGCTGTGCCTCGAAATCGTCGAGACCGTGCGCAAAGTGTGGCCGGCTGACCGGCCCGTGTTCATGCGCGTCTCGGCGGTCGACGGCGCCAACAGTCTATGGAGCGTCGATGACACCGTCGCGCTCGTGCGCGCGGCCAAAGAGCGCGGTGCTGACGTGGTAACCACATCATCCGGCGGCATCAATGGTCCGGGAACTGCGACGCTGGTGCCGCGTTATCCCGGATATCACGTGGTGTACTCGGAGCGCGTCAGGCGCGAGGCCGGCGTAAAGACCATCGCGGTCGGCCTCATCACCGAAGCGCGGCACGCCGAAGACATTCTGCAGCAAGGTCAGGCCGACTTCATCGCGCTCGCGCGCGAACTCCTGTGGAACCCGAACTGGCCCGCGCACGCCGCGCGCGAACTCGGCGTGCCGGACTATCTCGATCTATTGCCGCACGGCTATGCGTGGTGGTTGAAACGCCGCGAGGAGATCCGCGAAGTGACGCGACTGGCGAGCGCAAAGAATGATTGACGGCGCGCCACGCCAACCGGTCGCCTCGCGACGATCCGCGGACGACCGCCAGGGAACTTTCCGGCGCGACTATTCGGGTTGTATCCCGGCGGCTTTGACGACCTTCGCCCACTTCGCGATCTCGGCCTTCAGGAAGGCCGCGAACTGTTCCTGCGAACTGCCGACGATATCCGCGCTGTCGGCGGCAAGACGTTCCCTGACATCGGGCAGGTTCACGATCTCGATGGTTTCCTTGTGCAGCCGGTTGATGATGTCCAGCGGCGTGCCGGTCGGCGCAAACAAGCCCGACCACTGCACGGCCTCGTAACCGGGCACGCCGGATTCGGCGATGGTGGGAATATCCGGCAGCGCCGGCGAACGTTTAGCGGTGGTGATGCCGAGCGCGCGCAATCGGCCGCTCTTCACATGCGGCACAGTCAACGGCATCGCGCTCGACGCTATGAGCGCGACGCGCCCCGCCATGAGTTCGACCAGTCCCGGCATGGTGCCTTTGTACGGAATATGCATGAGCCGGATCTGCGTCATGCTGGCCAACAGTTCCACGGTCAGGTGCGGGTTGGTGCCGTGACCGGAAGACGCATAGAGAATTTCCCCGGGATGCGCCGTGGCCAGCGCGATCAATTCCCGCACGGACTTCGCCGGCAGCGAAGGGTGCACGATGATGAGATTGGGCACCGCCAGCGTCTGGGTGACCGGGATGAAATCGCGCAGCGGATCGAACGGCAGTTTCCGGTAGCTTGCCGGAACGATCGCGATCGCGCTGGGGCACACGAGCAGCGTGTATCCGTCGGGCACCGCTTTCGCGACGATATCCGTGCCGATGATGGTGCCGGCGCCGGGCCGTACATCCACGATCACCTGCCGCCCCCAGCGCTTGGTCAGCTCGTTTGCAATCATGCGCGCGCTGTTGTCGCTGGGACCGCCCGGCGCGGTCGGCACGACGATGCGGATAGTTCGGCTGGGATAGGTGTCCTGCGCCTGCGAGGCGGCGGAAATCGCCGCCAACACGCACGCTACCCCAAACGGCCGCCAGCCTGATGCGTGCACGCGATCAGTCATTGCTTTTCTCCCGACGCATAGCCCCGCCGCGCGGTGTATCAACCCGCCCCCGCATTACTCGCCGGTGATGCCCGCGGGCGCCCAGCCGCGTTTCGCGCGTATCGCGGCATTGCCCAGTATCTCCACGATCGCCGGCTTCCCGCAGGCGAGCGCCTTGTCGAGCGCGCCGCGTATGTCCGCGCCTTTCTCGACGCGAAAGCCCGCGCAGCCCATCGAGTCCGCGACCTTGCGCGAAGTTCACGCTTTTCTCGAAAGCGGCGGATTCGGCCACGCCGCCCGAGTAATTATTGTTCACCACCATCACCGCGTTGAGGCCGCAGCGCGCCGCGGTTTCCATTTCGGCCATGTGATAGTAGAAGCCCGCGTCGCCGGCGAAACCGATCACCGGCTGTGTCGGGCAGCGCCGCTTTCACGCCCAGCGTGGCGGGGAAAGCCCAGCCCAACGAGCCCGCGCAGCGGATGTAGCGCTGGCCCGTCCTGCATGCGCGACATCTGCGCGGTCCACAGCGCTGCATGAAAGGTGTCCACGACCAGCGTCGCATCGCGCGGCAGCCATTCGCCCAGTTCCTTGCCGATGCGCTCCGGGCGTATCGGCACGTCGTCCGAGTTGCGCAGCGGATCGCTCTCGGCCCAGAAATCGGCGACGTAGCCGCGGCACTGTTCCAGCCATTCGGCGCGCGGCGGTGACTCACCCGCTTCGGCGATCATCTTTTGCAGCGTGACCTTGGCGTCGCCGCACAGCGACACCACGTTCGGATAATTGCGACCGAGTTCATGCGGGATTGATATCGAGCTGGATCACGCGCGTGCCGATTTTCGGAATCTGCCAGCCGTTGGTCACCTGTCCGCCGGTATGGCTGCCGATGAAAAACACCAGATCCGCCGCGGCGACGGCCTTGTTGGCGCACCAGCGCGAATAGCTGCCCGGCACGCCCACGCCCAGCGCGTGATCGTCCGCCACCAGAGCGCGCGCGTGCAGGCTGGTGGCAACCGGGATATGCAGTTTTTCGGCAAGTTGCACGACTTGCGCGCCCGCGCCCGACGCCACCGCGCCGCCGCCGACCACGATGATGGGCTTGGCGGCCTGGTTCAATTCAGCGAGCGCGGCCGTGATGTCCGCGGCTTCCGCCACGGGCCGGAACGGCGGATAGCGCGTGTAGCGCTGCTCGAACGTGAGATCGTACTCGGCCTCGCGATCGAGCATCTGCCCGGCGTTGCCGCGCAGTTCCAGATGCACCGGGCCGGGCGCGCCGCTGGTGGACACGCGAAACGCCTGGCGCAGCAGATCGGGAAAGCGCGCGGCGCTGTCGACGGAGTAATTGGCCTTGGTCACGCCGTCCCATGCAGTGTGGTCCTCCGCGTTCTGGTAGGCGTGACGATAGCGCGGCTGGTCGTTCTGGCCGCCGGTGATGGCGATCACCGGCGAGCCCGCCATGTGCGCGTCGCGCAGGCCCGCGGCGAGATTGGTGGTGCCGATGTCCTGACACAGGCAGATGCCGGGACGGTTCGACGCCCGCGCGTAGCCATCCGCCATGTAGGCGGCGGCTTTTTCGCCGTGGGTGACGACGCGCTGCACGCCGCCCACCTTGTCGATTTCGAGCATGGCGGGCGGGATGATGGTGTTCACGTAAAACAGATGCGAAACGCCGTAGCCGCGCATCGCTTCGGCAAAGTAACGGTGTCCGGTCATTTTCGGCATGGCAGATTCCTCGTGCGTGTTGACTCCGGTTTGTCGGGCTGATCGTTGCCGTGAGAAAACGCGCGGCATCGCGTATCGACGCGGCGCGCAGCGCGTGCGCCGTGGCGCGTACCCCGCGATGCAAACGTCTGCCACACTCCCCGCACCCGATTTCCGCGCTTATTATGCCCGCATGCGCGAGACGCGGCGGGCGAGCGGGTTCCTGACGGGCGGCCGCGAACACCGCGCGCCGCACATGCGCTAAACTGCTGCGGCTCCGGAACACTGAATCGAAGGAGATTTCGCATGCACCCTGCAACTCGTGGCCTGGGATTCCTGGTAGTGGCATACGCACTCGTGCTCGGCGTTTCGTGCGCGTACGCGCAGGACGCGTACCCGGCCAAATCCATCCGCTTTATCGCGCCTTTCCCGGCCGGCGGCACCTCTGACGTGCTGTCCCGCATACTCGCGCAGAAACTCACCGACAGCCTGGGGCGACAGGTCGTGGTGGACAACCGCGCCGGCGCCGGTGGCAACATCGGTCATGAAATCGCCGCGAAAACGCCGCCCGACGGCTACACGCTGCTGATGAGCAGCAACGCGGCGCTGGTGACCAATCCACATCTCTACAAGCGCCTCGGCTTCGATCCGTTGAACGATTTCTCGCCGGTCTCCGTGGTGGCCAAGGCCGGACCGGTGCTGGTGGTCCATCCCTCGGTGCCCGCACGCAGCGTCAGGGAGTTGATCGCGCTTGCCAAAGCCAAGCCCGGCCAGCTTACCTTCGGCTCCGGCGGCAGGGGCACGCCCTCGCATGTCGCCGGCGAAATCTTCAAGGCGGCAACCGTGATCGATATCATCCACGTGCCGTACAAAGGCGGCGTGCTGGCGGTGACTGATCTCGTGGGCGGGCAAATCGAAATGGTGTTTTCGGACATGGTGCCCGCCGTGCCGCATATCAAAAGCGGCAAGTTGCGCGCGCTAGCCGTCGCCAGCGAGCAGCGTTCGCCCGCCCTGCCCGAGATCGTGACCATCGTCGAAGCGGGCGTGGCGGAACCGATGCCCGAGACCTGGTGGGCCGTGCTCACGCCGCAAGGCACGCCGGCCGCCGTCATCAACCGCCTCAACACGGAACTGGCGCAGGTCATGAAATTGCCCGACGTGCAGGAGAAATACGCGGGGCTGGGCGTGTTCACGGTACACACCACCCCGGAGCGGGTGCTGGAGCTCGTCAGAATCGAAACGCCGAAAATGGGCAAGGTGCTGAAAGCGGCGGGCGTCGAACCGGATTGATTGGCCGCGGCGGCGCACCATGCAGGCCCTCAATTGAAACGGAGCACGGCACCGTGAACGAAACGCCAACACCGCAGATCGAGCGCATGCACGGGATGTTTCTCACCATGCTGCTCATCCGCGCTTTCGACGAGCATGCGGGCGCGGCCCGCCGCGACGGCAGGCTGCGCGGCTCGGTGCACGAATACATCGGCGAGGAGGCGATTGCGACCGGCGTGTGCGCCAATCTGCAGCCAACCGATTACATCAGCAGCTATCACCGCGGCCACGGCCACTGCATCGCCAAGGGCGCCGACCTCGTTGCGATGATGCAGGAGCTGTACGGCAAGGCGGGCGGCGTCTGCGGCGGCAAAGGCGGCTCGATGCACGTGGCTGACTTTGCGCTCGGCATACTCGGCGCGAACGGCGTGGTCGCCGACGGCGTGACCATCGCGGTGGGCGCGGCGCAGGCGGTCAAATTGCGCGGCGAGCAGCGCGTGGTCGTCGCTTTTTTCGGCGACGGCGCGCTCAATCGCGGTCCGGCGCTCGAAGCGCTCAACTGGGCGCGCGTATTCGATCTGCCGGTGGTGTTCGTCTGCGAAGACAATACGTGGTCCGATAAAACCCGCACCGCCGGCGTGACCGGCGGTCCCGGGATACTCGCGCGGGCGGCGGCGTTCGGCATTCCCGCCGAAACGATAGACGGCAATGACGTGCTGGCGGTGGACGCCGCAGCGCACCGCTTCATCGGCGCGGCCCGCGCCGGCCGCGGGCCGCAGTTCCTGCACGCGACAACTTACCGCTGGCGCGGCCACCTCGCGCTCGACCCGGGCCGGTATCGCGACCCCGCGGAAGTCGCCGCCCGCATCGCCGACGATCCGATTGCGCGCATCGAGTCGTGGCTCATCGCGCAAGGTGTCACGGCCGCTGCCCTCGCTGCCGACCGCCGGGACGCCACCGCGCGTGTAAACGCCGCAGTGGTGACGGCCGAGGCCGCGCCGTGGCCGGACGCGAGCACGCTGTTCGAGGACGTGCAGGACGCGGGAGCGCCGGTATGGCAGTGATCAACTACGCGCAGGCCGCGCAGCTCGCGCTGCGGCAGGAAATGGAACGCGATCCGACGGTGTGGGCGCTGGGCGAAGACCTCGGGCCCGAAGGCGGGGTCGCCGGCCAGTACCTGGGCCTGCAGCAGCAATTCGGCAGGCAGCGCATCGTCGACACCCCGATTTCCGAATCGACGATCATGGGTGCTGCGATCGGCGCCGCGATCTGCGGCACGCGCCCGGTGGTCGAACTGCGTTACGCGGATTTCGGCATCTGCGCGGCCGACGAGATCGTCAATCAGGCGGCGAAAATACGCTACATGCTGGGCGGCCAGGTGCGCGTACCCGCCGTAATCAGGCAGCCGATCGGCATGCGCGACGGCATGGCCGCCCAGCATTCGCAATCGACGGAAGCGTGGTGGATACACATTCCGGGCCTGGTGGTCGTCGCCCCGGCTACACCCGCCGACAATCACGCGCTGCTCAAGGCGGCCATCCGCTGCGATGATCCGGTGATCTATATGGAACACAAGGAACTCTGGACGGTCACCGGCGAAGTGGACGCGGACGCCGCGCCGACGCCCTTCGGCCGGGCCGCCATCCGGCACGACGGCAACGACGTCACGATCGTCACCTGGTCGGGCATGCTGCCGGCCTGTCTCGCCGCCGCCGGGAAACTTGCCGCGCGCGGATGCGGCGCCGACGTGATCGATCTGCGCACGCTGTGGCCGTGGGATCGCGAGACCGTCTTCTCTTCGGTGGCGCGCACCGGCCGCCTGCTCGTCGTCCATCAGGCCGTGCGCGTCGGGGGATTCGGCGGCGAAATCGTCGCCGAAGTCGCGCAGCACCTGTTCGGCAAACTGCGGACTGCGCCGCGCCGGCTGGCGGCGCCGCGCACGCCGGTACCTTTTTCGGAGCCGCTGGAGACCCAGTGCCGGATCGCGGACGAACGCATCGTCGCGACCGCGCTCGAGATGACCGGGCAACCCTCCCGCAACCCATCAAGCAATTAACCGCGGCCGCACGACGATGAAAATTCGATAGCGGATTTTCGGGACGGTTGCGCTGCAGCCGGCGATGCCCTCCCCCTTGACGGCGGAAGACGTCATCGAGAAATCTGCGGCGGTGTAGAACTATTCCGTTCGCGGCAACACGAATACATCGGCGGGTTCAACCGCGGGCTCCTGCCAACCGCGGACGCGCTCGATCATTTCGAGCAAATGCGGCGCCGCGGCGCACAGCAGCGCGAAGTGTTCGTCGGCAAGGTGCAATCCGGCCTTCCGCGCGGCGTGCGCGCAGCTATCGACGATCCCGGGAGCGGGCGTCCCGCTCGCGACCGGCGGCGCGCCGTGCGCAATCGGCGCCGGTCGCGCGTCCGGCGCCACCACCGCGCGCCGCGCCGACCAGCTTACGGCCCGTTCAAAGGCGTGGGCAATTGCCAACACGGTCGCGTCGTCGAACGGCTTGCCGACAATTTGCAGCGACAGCGGCAGGCCGGCGCGGCTGAATCCGCTGCACACCACGACTGCCGGATTGCCGGTGATTGCGAACGGCACGAAAATATTCGGGCTCGGCCATTTCGCAAGGCCGGGGTGGAGCCTCGGCGCGGGGCCCGTGCCGGGTGTCACCAGCACGTCGCAATCCGCCAGTGCCGCGTGCATCCCGCCCACCATGCGGCTGCGCTCCTGCTGCGCGCGCACGTAGTCCGCGCCCTGGATCAGGCAGCCGATCAACGTGCGTTCGAGAAACACCGAACCGAAATCGCGCGCGCGCTCGGCGAGCGCCTGCCTGTGTATCGCGAAGGTCTCGGACTCTTCGATGAGCGTCCACACGTCGTAGTAGTCGCGCAGCGGGCGCAGCCGCACGTCGTGCAGGCGCGCGCCGAGTTTCTGCAACACCAGCACCGCGGCATCGGTCGCGCCGCGCAACTCGTCGTTGCGGGCGGCATCCTCCACGCCGAAATACCGCACCACCCCGATCCGCACGTCCTTCAAGTCCGATCTCAATGCCTTCCGGAAATCTTGGTGTGGGCCGCGCACGCTGGACTTGTCACCCGAGTCGTAGCCGACGATCGCATCGAGCAGGATCGCGCAATCCGCGACCGTGCGCGCGAGCGGGCCGCAGTGATCGAGGCTGAAAGAATTCGGAATCACGCCGCGGCGGCTGACGAGCCCGAACGTGGGCTTCATGCCGACGAGGCCGCACAGCGAAGCGGGCGTGCGCACCGAGCCGCCGGTGTCGCTGCCCATGGCGGCCAGCACCAACCCGCCCGCAAGTGCCGCCGCCGAGCCGCTGCTCGACCCGCCCGTGAAGTGCTCCGGGTTCCACGGATTGCGCGCGGGCGGCCATGCCAGGTCGAACGAAGGGCCGCCGTGCGCGAGTTCGTGGGTCGCGAGTTTGCCCATGAGGATGGCGCCGGCAGCGTAAAGCTTCTCCACGACCGCCGCGTCGGCGCGCGGTATGTGATTGGCATATGCCCTGGAATGGCCTGTCGTGCGGATGCCGGCGGTTTCGTAAATGTCTTTGACACCGAATGGAATACCGTGGAGCGGTCCGCGATAACGGCCGTGGCCGATTTCGCTTTCGGCGAGCCGCGCCTGCGCGATGGCGTGCTCCGCCGTGACGGTGATGAACGAATTGATGACGGGATCGATGGATTCAATCCGCGCGAGCAGCCCGTTCACGAGTTCGAGCGGCGACAGTTCGCGCGCCCCGATCAGGCGCGCGGCGGTTTCGACAGTGTCAGGCAGGTCCGCTGACTTCACCGCAGTACTAGTCAGCTCGAATTCCCGCTTCCTGGACCAGCTTGCCCCATTTCTCCGACTCGGAGCGCACGAAATCGCGCAGCGCCTCGGGCGTGCCGGACAGGGCCTCGACGCCCATCTCTTCGAATCTCTGCTTGATGTCGGCACTGCTCATGGCCCTGGTGAGAGTCGCGTGCAGCTTATCGACGATGGTCTTGGGCGTACCGGCAGGTACGAATGCGCCCCACCAGTTCTCGGCGACAAATCCCGGCAGCCCGGCCTCGGCGAACGTCGGCACTTCGGACACGATCGGCAAGCGTTTCGCGCTGGTGACGGCGAGCGGACGCGCCTTGCCGGCGCGGATGTGCTGCAGTATCGGCTGCGGATCGGCGAACACCATTTGCACGTGATTGCCGAGCAGGTCCTGGATCGCGAGGACACCGCCCTTGTACGGCACGTGCACGATATCGATCTTCGCGAGGCGCTTCATCATCTCTCCGCCCAAGTGGCCGAGCGTGCCCGGGCCGGCGGTGCCGAAGTTGATCGTGCCGGGTTTCGCGCGGGCGAGCGCTATGAATTCCAGCAGGTTCTGCGCCGGTGAACCCGCGTTGATGACCAGTACGGTCGGCGAGATGCCCACCATGCTGAGGGGCAGGAAGTCGCGCGCAATATCGTACGGGACTTTGCTGATCAGCGGGTTGATCGACACCGGCCCCATGTTGCCGATCACGAACGAACTGCCGTCGGCAGGCTGGCGCGCGGCGTACTCGAGGCCGATCGAACCGTTCGCGCCCGACTTGTTCTCGACGATCACCGTCTGGCCCCAGATTTCGCCGAGCTTCTGCGCGACGATCCGCGCCATGATGTCGGAGGCGCCGCCCGGCGGGTAGGTCGTGATCAAACGCACCTGCTTGCCGGGAAATGCCGCTTCGCCCTGCGCGTGAACGCGTGCCGGAACCACTGCAACGAGCACCGCCGACGCGAGCAGCAGTACGTGTAGAAATATCCTGCTGACAGTCATGATCCGCTATCCTCCCGTTCAGTCCCCGGTGGCCGGGGCATTGTGTTTTTGGTCCGTGGCAAACTGGCGTTGCAACAGAACCGACCTTACAGGACATTGCGCGAACCGACAACTTTGCGGTCCGCCACGCGGCCTGCCTGACGCGCTCGTCCGCGAACGCATTACCCGGGAACGTGCCCGGGCCAGCCGGGCACTACGGTTACCCGCCATTCACTGCGCCTTGATATTCGCTTCCTTGACCACTTTGGTCCAGCGCGCGAGATCGGATTCGATCAGCGCGCGGAATTCCGCGGGCGTCAACGTTGCGGCTTCGATCACGAGCGTCTTGTAGCGTTCGACTATGGTGGGATGATTCACCGCCGCGGTAAGCTCGCGATAAAGTTTGTCCTGGATCGCCTTCGGCAGTCCCGCCGGCGCCAACACGCCGAACCAGTGCGTGAGCACCATGTTCGCAACACCGCTTTCCTCGAAGGTCGTCACTTCGGGATGCGACGGATGGCGCTTAGCGGTGGTGACGCCGATCGGACGCAGGCGTCCCGACTGCACGAACGCCACCGCCGCGGGCATCGACGTGAACACCATGTTCATTTCGCCCGCCACCGTCGCGGTCACCGCGGGACCCGCGCCCTTGTACGGCACGTGGTTGAGATTGACGCCGGCGCCGCGCATGAAAAGTTCCGCCATCAGGTGGGTGCCGCTGCCGTTTCCGGCGGAGCCGACTTTGAGATTGCCCGGTTGCGCTTTGGCGAGTGCCACGAGTTCGGCGACGGTTTTCGCATTGACGCCGGGATAGACGAACAACCATTGCGGCGCGCGCGCGACCAGCGTGATGGGCGCAAAGTCCTTGACCGGGTCGTAGGGCACCTTGCCGTAGACCGCGGGATTGATCGTGTGCGGCATGTCCTGCAGGATCAGCGAATAGCCGTCGCCCGCGCATTTGGCAAGAATGTCGGTGCCTATCATGCCGCCCGCGCCGGGCCGGTTGTCGACGACGAACGTCTGCCCCAGCGTTTCGCCCAGGCGTTGCCCGTAGAGCCGCGCGAGTATGTCCGAGCTGCCGCCCGCGCGCGTAGGGAACGATCAACCGGATCGGCTTGTACGGGTAATCCTGCGCGGCCGCCTCCGCAGCTACCAGCGCGGACGAAACGCACAACGTAAGCATGCGAAGTGTCATTGAATTTCCGTAACTTCGAAAGCGAAATCAAACTGGCCGCGTGATGAAAAGTTCGATGCCACGTTCTTTTCTGTCATTCCCGCGCAGGCGGGAATCCAGGAAACAACGTTTTATCGAATTAAAACCTTCTGGATTCCCGCCTGCGCGGGAATGACGATGCATATTGCGTCAATCTACCAAGCCCGCGACCATGTTATCAAATTGATCACTGCTTCGCGCCGCCGCAAATAATCGTTCCACATCTGGACGTACGCCGCCTCGAGATCGCGCACGCGCGCGCGCGTATCGAAAAACGGCGCGTCACGCGCCGACAAGTTTGCGTTTGAACGCGCGCCAGCCGCGCGCGGTCGTTGCCGAGTTCTATCGCCGCCTGCACGTAATCGGCGCGGTCGCGCTTGACGAGTTCCGGCAGGCCCGCGGCCGTCACCAGGCTCGCCGCCACGCGGCCGGCAAAGTGCTGCGACGGCACTGTCAGCACCGGCACGCCCGCCCACAACGCGTCGCTCGTGCTGCTGTGGCCGTTGTGCCAGCCTATGGTGTCGAGCACGAGGTCCGCACGGCGCAGGCGCGCGAGGTGATCGCGCTTGGACGGCACGCGTTGCGCAAACACGATGCGCGCGGGATCCATGCCGCACGCCTGCGCCTCCTTGCGCAGGTTGCGCACAGCGAGCTCGCCAGCGCCCTGCAGCCACAGCACGCCCTGCGGCACGTCGCGCAGAATTTCCATCCACGCGCCGAAGTCGCCGCGCGTGATGCGCGATGCGTTGTTGAAATTGCAGAATACGATGGCGTCCGCGGAAAACTCCGTCGCAGCACCCGCGTCGCCGGCAGCGTCCGGCGCGTCGGTGCCGTCGCTCACCATGAAGCAGTGCGGCACGTAGGCGAGCTTTTCGCTGAACCCGGCAGCGAGTTCCGGCGGCGTGGCGACGCGGTCGGTGATGAAATAATCGACGTAGGACGCGCCGGTGGTGGCGGCGAATCCGAGGTAGTGCGCCTGCACCGGCGCCGGGCGGCGCGCGAGCACCGGCATGCGGTTGCCCGTCGTGTGGCCGGCCAGATCGATGAGCACGTGGATGCCGGCCCCGGCGATGTCAGCGGCAAGTTCGCCATCGGTCATGGCGTGCGCATCGACGAAGTGATCGACGCCGGCCGCGATGGCCTTGCGGTAGGCGCTGCCGTCATCGGGCCCGTACGAATACGCATAGATCTCGAAGCGCGCGCGGTCGTGCAGCGCAAACACGTTGGCGAGCACGTGTCCGACCGCGTGATCGCGGAAATCGCGCGACAGATAGGCGATGCGCAGGCGCGAATTGTTGTCGGCGGGTTGTGCGCCAGCCGCCGCGGCGCGCGCGACCGGCGCGATGCCGCGCGCGCATTCGGCCGCGTGATACGTGGAAATTTCCTTCAGCAGCGCGCTCGTCGAGCCCGAGATACACCGCCGTCAGCGGCGACACGCAACGCATCCGCTTCGCGGCGGGCCCGCGCATGATCATTTCCCGCAATGCGTCCGCCTGCGATCCCGGCGCGATCCCAGTCGCAGACTTCGAGCAGGCAGTGCATGAGTTCCTCGCGCGCGGGCGCGAAAGCGGGATCGGCATCGACCGCCGCCTGGTAGTGCTCCAGCGCGGCGTCGCGCCGTCCGGATGCGCGCATGATGTTGGCGAGGTTGTAATGCGCCGGCGCGCAGCCGGGATCGAATTCGAGCGCGCGCTGCAACCAGGCGACACCTTCTTCGCCCCGGTCCTGCTCGAGCAACACGACGCCCAGATTGGTTGCGACTATCGCGTCGCGCGGAAACTGCACCGCCGCTTCGCGCAGCAGTTGTTCGGCGTCGCGCAGGCGGCCTTCCTTGCGCAGGGACAGGCTGCGGGTGACGAACGGATTGGCTAGCGCGGGCGGCGGAATGCGGAGCGCAGGAGTTTCCACAGCATGATGCGGCTGATTCTACGCGGACGCAACCCGCGTATCGGCATGCGCGGCACGCGGGTCGCAGGCGGCACGCATGCCGCCTGCCGGATCAGCTCTCGGTGTCGAGAAAACTGCGCAGCCGCTCGGAACGCGACGGGTGGCGCAGCTTCCGCAGCGCCTTCGCCTCGATCTGGCGGATGCGCTCGCGCGTGACGTCGAACTGCTTGCCGACTTCTTCCAGCGTGTGGTCGGTGTTCATTTCGATGCCGAAGCGCATGCGCAGCACTTTCGCTTCGCGCGGCGTCAGCGTGTCGAGCACGTCCTTGGTCGCGTCGCGCAGGCTCGCGTAGACCGCCGAGTCCGACGGCGCCATGGTCGCCTGGTCTTCGATGAAATCGCCGAGGTGCGAATCGTCGTCGTCGCCGATCGGCGTCTCCATCGAGATCGGTTCCTTGGAAATCTTGAGGATCTTGCGGATTTTCTCCTCGGGCATTTCCATTTTCTCGGCCAGGAGCGCCGGATCGGGCTCCTGCCCGGTCTCCTGCAGGATCTGGCGCGAGATGCGGTTCATCTTGTTGATGGTCTCGATCATGTGCACCGGGATGCGGATGGTTCGTGCCTGGTCGGCGATCGAACGCGTGATCGCCTGGCGTATCCACCACGTCGCGTAGGTCGAGAACTTGTAGCCGCGGCGGTATTCGAACTTGTCCACCGCCTTCATCAGGCCGATGTTGCCTTCCTGGATCAGGTCGAGGAACTGCAGGCCGCGGTTGGTGTATTTCTTCGCGATCGAAATCACGAGGCGCAGGTTGGCCTCGGTCATCTCGCGCTTGGCGCGGCGCGCTTTCGCCTCGCCGGTCGACATCTGGCGGTTGATTTCCTTCAGGTCCTTGATCGGAATGCCGACCTTCTTCTGCAGATCGAGCAGTTTCTGCTGCTGTTCGACGATGGCCGGCTCGAAACGCTCGAGCGTTTCGCTCCACGGCTTGTGCGCGGCAATTTCGCTGGCCGCCCAGCGCAGATTGCTTTCCTTGCCCGGGAATTCCTTGATGAAATGCTGGCGCGGCATCTTCGCCTTGTTCACGCACAGATCCATGATCTCGCGCTCGTGGCTGCGCACGCGGTCGACGAGCTTGCGCAAGGCCGTCGCACAGCGCCTCGACCTGCTTGGCGCCGAAGCGGATGTTCATCAGCTCGTTGGAAATCTGGTCGCGCGCCTGCAGGTAGGCCTTGCTGCGCGGGCCGTTCTTCGCCAATGCGCGCAGCATCTTGTTGTAAAGATTGCGGATGACCGCGAAGCGCTTCAACGCATCGCCTTTCAGGCGCAGCAGGTCGGCGGTCTGCACCGCGGCCTGTTCCTCCTCGCTCATTTCCTCTTCTTCGGCCGCTTCCTCTTCGGCTTCCTCTTCCTCTTCGTCGGCCGCTTCGGCGGCGAGTTCGTCGGCCGTCGGATCGACGAGCCCGTCCACCACTTCGTCGACGCGGATCTCGTCCTTTTCGATGCGGTCGGCGAGCGACAGGATTTCCGCGATCGTGGTCGGACACGCGGAGATCGCCTGGATCATGTGCTTCAAGCCGTCTTCGATGCGCTTGGCGATTTCGATTTCGCCCTCGCGCGTCAGCAGTTCGACCGAACCCATCTCGCGCATGTACATGCGCACCGGGTCGGTGGTGCGGCCGAATTCGGAATCGACGGTCGAGAGCGCGGCTTCCGCCTGCTCGACGACATCGTCGTCCGCCACCGGCGGCGTCGCATCCGACATCAGCAGCGTTTCGGCATCCGGCGCCTCGTCGTAGACATGGATACCCATGTCGTTGATCATGGCGATGATGTTTTCGATCTGCTCGGCGTCCATCATGTCGTCGGGCAGATGATCGTTGACCTCGGCGTAGGTCAGGTAGCTGCGCTCCTTGCCGAGCACGATCAGGTTCTTCAGGCGCAGGCGGCGCGCTTCGGCTTCGGCCGGCGACAGTTCCTTGCGCTCGAATTCGCGCACCAGCGCTTTTTCCTTGGCGGTCAGGCGCTGGCGGGTCTTCGGTTTGAGTGTCGGCGATAGCGGGCGCCGCGGGCGCTGCCTTGCCGGACTTCAACGCGGCCTTGGCGCGCGCCTTGGCCAGTTTCTGCTCGGCCTTGAGCTTGGCCGCAAACTGCTTGGGCGTGAGTTTCTTCGGCTGCCGGGCGCTTCAACACGCGCCGGTTTGTGCGCGGCGGCCTTGCGGGCTGCTGCTTTTTTCGCGGGCTTGGCTTTGGCTTTCGACCGCGGTCTTTTTCCTGGCCACCGGCTTTTTCCGGGCCGCCGCGCGGGATTTCGTCGCTTTCTTGGGTTTTGCCATAGCCAATCTCACCTGTCGGGTGGTTTACGCCGAAAAACCGGAAATTATACCTTAATATTGACGACTTATCACGGCACCGGACTGCCGCGGTGCGGCTGCAACAGCGCCCGGTATTCCGCTTGCTCTTCCGGACTAAGACTTTGTTTTTGCTGCAATACCCCGCGTCTTGCTTCGCGCAAGTCCGCGGCGATGGCCACGCGCAGGTTGTTCCAGTCGTCCACAAACTGCTCCTTCAGCGCCGCTTCTTCGAAACCGGCCTCGGGACGATTCAACACGCTGGCTTCGATTTCCCGCACGGCAGCTTCAAACTCCGTGCCGCGGAAATACTCGCCGACGCGCGTGGCAACCGACTGGCTGAATACCTCCAGCAAAGCATCGAGCAGCGCGATTTCTTCCGGCCGGATTGATGCGACTCCCCGCGCGCCCGCAAGTTCCCGCCGCTGCGCCAATTCGTGGAGTTCGGGACGCAGCATCAATAGCTCGATCACCTTGCGCGCGGGACTGCGCACCGGCGCCGCCGCGCTGCGTGCCGGCGCGGCGCGCGACGTGCGCGCTTGCACGATGCCGTACTCGCGCTCGAGATCCTGCTCGCTCAAGCCCGCGACCTGCGCGAGATTCTGCCGGATGATGCGGCCGAGGAAACGCGCGCTGATGCGGGTTATGAGCGGTTTGGCTTCCTTCAACAGGCTCGCGCGGCCTTCGCCGGTGGCAAGATCGACGCGCGACTTCAATTCATCGATCAGAAATTGCGACAGCGGCTTGGCATCGTTGAGGAGCTTCTCGAACGCGTCCTTGCCGAGCTTGCGCACATAGGTATCGGGATCTTCGCCCTGCGGCAGAAACAGGAACGAGAGCTGCTTGCCGTCGGCCAGTTGGTCGAGACTGTTTTCGAGCGCGCGCCACGCGGCGCGGCGGCCGGCGTCGTCGCCGTCGAAACAGAAGACGACCTCCTCGACCTGGCGCAGCAGTTTCTGCACGTGCGTGGGTGTGGTCGCCGTGCCGAGGGTGGCGACCGCATACCCGATGCCGTGCTGGGCGAGCGCCACGACATCCATGTAGCCCTCGACCACGATCACGCGGCCGGCGTCGCGGATCGCGCGCCGCCCCTGGATACAGGCCGTAGAGCTCGCGCCCTTTCTCGAACAACGCGGTCTCGGGCGAGTTCAGATACTTCGGCTCGCCCTTGTCGAGCACGCGCCCGCCGAAACCGATGATGTTGCCGCGCTGATCGACGATCGGAAACATGACGCGGTCGCGAAAACGATCGTAGCGTTTGCCTTCGTCGCCCTGTATCACCAGCCCGGCGGCCACCAGCGCCTTGGAATTGTAATCGGGAAACTCCGCCTGCAGGTTTTGCCAGCCATCCGGCGCGTAGCCGATGCCGAAATCCTTCGCGACTTCGCCCGACAATCCGCGCTGCTTCAGATATTCGATCGCGCGCGGCGCGTTTTTCAACTGCTGGCGGTAATACTGCGCGGCCTTCAGCAACACCGCGTAGAGATCGTCGCCCTCCTCGGTCTTGCCGCGCGGGCGTTCCGGGACGAATTCCGGCATCTGCATGCCGGCGCTTTGCGCGAGATCTTTGACCGCGTCGATGAAGCCGACGCCCGCGTACTCGATCATGAAACCGATCGCAGTGCCGTGCGCGCCGCAGCCGAAGCAATGGTAGAACTGCTTGGTCTGGCTGACGGTGAACGACGGCGTCTTCTCGCTGTGAAACGGGCAGCACGCGACGTAATTGGCGCCCGCGCGCTTCAACGGCACGTAGCGTTCGACCACGTCGACGATATCGACGCGGTTCAAGAGGTCCTGAATGAAGGATTGGGGAATCAATGTCTCGAGGATTGAGGATCGAGGATTGCGGATAGGAGAACACCCAATCCGCATTGCCTCCACAATCTTAATGATAGACGATTCCGGCGCGGGTTCCAGCGCGCGCGAAAACGACGACTTTAGCCGGCGAGTTTGGCCTTGATGAGCGCGGAGACTTTGCCCATATCGGCTTTGCCGGCGAGCTTTGGCTTTAACACCGCCATGACTTTGCCCATGTCGGACATCGCTTTGGCGCCCGTCGCCTGCATCGCCGCGGCGATCTCGGCCTCGACTTCGGCGTCCGACAGCGCCTGCGGCATATAGGTTTGCAGCACGCCCATCTCGAATTTCTCGATGTCGGCGAGATCCTGGCGGCCGCCTTTTTCGTATTGCGCGATCGACTCGCGGCGCTGCTTCAACATCTTGTCGATGATGGTCACGACGTCGGCATCGGACAATTCGACGCGCTCGTCGACTTCTTTCTGCTTCATCGCGGCCAGCAACAGGCGGATGGCGGACAGGCGCGGCGCATCCTTGGCGCGCATCGCGGCCTTCATGTCTTCGGTGATTTTGGCTTTGAGCGACATATGATACGGTGAATGGTGAATCGTAAATCGTGAGTCGAAGAAAACAAAAAGGGCGAAGGTTGTTACCCTTCACCCTTCACTCTTCACCCGCTACGGGATCCTAGAACAATTTCGGCGGCAGCATGTGCGAACGCAGGCGCTTGTAGTGGCGTTTGACCGCCGCGGCATGCTTGCGTTTGCGCTCGGAGGTGGGTTTTTCGTAGAACTCGCGCGCGCGCAGTTCGGTCAGCAACCCGGTTTTTTCCACGGTGCGCTTGAAGCGGCGCATCGCGACTTCAAACGGCTCGTTCTCTTTGACACGCACAGTCGGCATAAAGCAGCTACCCAGTCGGAATTTGCGAAAGGCGCGTATTATAGCAGCGGCGAAACCGTTGTCAAAGCATTGATTTGGAGTCCATAACCGGATGAAACAGCGGTGCGTTTCAGGCGGTTACGGACGTTTAGGCTCTTTTCTCATTCCCCCATGCTCGTTTTAGGCATCGAAACCTCGTGCGACGAAACCGGGGTCGCGCTCTACGACAGCGAGCGCGGCCTGCTCGCGCACGCGCTCTATACGCAGGCGGCGCTGCACGCCGAATACGGCGGGGTGGTGCCGGAACTCGCATCGCGCGACCACATCCGGCGCGTGTTGCCGCTGTCGCGCGACATCCTGCGACAGTCCGGCTGCGCGCTTGCCGATGTCGGCGCCGTCGCCTACACCCAGGGACCGGGGCTGGCCGGCGCATTGCTGGTGGGCGCCAGCATCGCGCACGGTCTCGCCTATGCGCTGGGCGTGCCGGCCATCGGCATCCATCACCTCGAAGGCCACCTGCTCTCGCCGCTGATGGTGAAGCCGGCGCCGGCATTTCCGTTCATCGCGCTGCTCGTCTCGGGCGGCCACAGCCAGTTGATGCGCGTCAATGGCATCGGCGACTATGAATTGCTCGGCGAAACGCTCGACGACGCGGCGGGCGAAGCGTTCGACAAGACCGCGCAACTGCTCGGGCTCGGCTATCCGGGCGGACCGGAACTCGCCAAACTTGCCGCGCAGGGCGTCGCCGGGCCGCGTCAAGCTGCCGCGGCCCATGCTGCACAGCGGCGATCTCGATTTCAGCTTCAGCGGACTCAAAACCGCGGTCGTGATGCAGGTGAAAGGCCGCGCACTCGACGCGCAGGCGCGCGCCGACATCGCCGCCGAATTCCAGGCCGCCGTCGTCGACGTGCTGGTGGCGAAATCACTCGCCGCGCTCGAGCGCTGCGGTGTGAGTCACCTGGTGGTGGCGGGCGGTGTTGGCGCCAACCGTGGAACTGCGCGCGCGTCTGACGCAGGCCGGGGATCGCGCGGGATTCAAGGTCTACTATCCGGCGCCCGAATTCTGCACCGACAACGGCGCGATGATTGCGTTTGCCGCAGCAATGCGGCTGCGAAAGCAGGTTCACGCGGATCGCGGCTGACGCGCGAACGAGAGGTTTTTCGGTCAGGCCACGCTGGGATCTCGCCACGCTGAGCTGCCGGGCTAGTTGCTCGTCCCGCTCCCTCGGATCCTGTTTTTTCACCGCCGATCCGCCCTTCCGTGCCGGCGAGCAGGTTACGGATGTTGCGTTTTGTGCCGCCAGATCAAGCAGCAGCGCGATGATGCCGACCGCGAGCGTATACGGATGTATTCCATACAGCATGTAGCAAAACACCGGCGCGGACAACGCCGCGACGAGCGCGGCGAGCGACGACATGCGAAAGAACAGCGCGATGATGATCCACGTCGACACCGCGCCCGCCGCCAGCCACACGTTCAGCGCGAGCAACACGCCGAGCGCGGTCGAGACGCCTTTGCCGCCCTGGAAACGATGGAACACCGGGTACATGTGGCCGACCACCACCGCCATCGCGACCGCCGCCATCTTGTAAGCCGCCGGCACCGCCGTCGCAGAAAAAATAATCGGTCAGAAAAACCGCGAGCCAGCCTTTGGCGGCGTCGCCCAATAACGTCAGCGCGGCCGCGACTTTTTTGCCCGTGCGCAGCACGTTGGTCGCGCCGGGATTTTTCGAGCCGTAGCTGCGCGGATCGGGCAACCCCATCGCGCGGCTCACCACCACCGCAAACGAAACCGAACCGATCGAGGTAGGCAATCAGTACAAGAACTATGGTCATTGCGCGAATTCAAATAGAATAAGCGCCAATTCTAACCAAAAACCGCGCGGACCGAAGGTTTTGCTTTTCCCCATCACTCATTACTCGATCACTTCATCACCGATTCCAAATGGACATCATATTCATCAGCGAACTGAAGATCGAAACGCTGATCGGCATCTACGAGTGGGAAAAAGCAGTGCCGCAGACGATACAGCTCGACCTCGAGGTCGGGCTGCGCGGCGAACACGCGGCGAAAAGCGGCAAGATCGGCGACACCATAGACTACAGCCGCGTCGTCGGCCGCATCGAGCAATTGTTCAAGGATGAGCATTTCCTGCTGCTGGAGAAAGCCGGTGAAGCGATCGCCGACATCATCGTGCGCGAATTCAAGGCGCCGTGGGTCAAGGTCAGCATCGCCAAGCTGGCACCCCTGCGCAACGTCAAAAAACTCGGCATTGTTATCGAGCGCGGCAAGCGCGCGTGAGCGCAGCGAAATTCGTTGTCTCGCATCACGCTTCACGCTTCGCGATTCGCGATTCAGTTCACGATTCACGATTCACGAGTCACCGGCTCTCACCCCCGTCGGATGATGCTTCGCGTGCAATTGCTTCAACCGTTCGCGCGCGACGTGGGTGTAAATCTGCGTCGTTGAAATGTCGGAGTGCCCGAGCAGTAGCTGCACGACGCGCAGGTCGGCGCCGTGATTCAGGAGATGGGTTGCGAACGCGTGGCGCAGCGTGTGCGGCGAGATCGGCTTGTTAAGCCCGGCGTGCGCGGCGTGGCGCTTGAACAGATGCCAGAACGACTGGCGCGTCATCGCGCGCCCGCGGCTGGTCACGAACATCGCGTCGGCCGCGCGCTTGTCCGAGTATCCGCGGCCGCGCTTCCTTGAGGTAGCGCTTGATCCAGCTCAGCGCCTCTTCGCCGAGCGGCACCAGCCGCTCCTTGGAGCCCTTGCCGATGATGCGCACCACTCCCATGTCCTGGCTGACTTGCGCAACCTTCAGCGTCACCAGTTCGGAGACGCGCAGCCCGCTCGCATACAGCGTTTCGAGCATCGTGCGGTCGCGCAGGCCCAGCGGCGTCCTCGACGTCGGGCGCGGCGAGCAGTTTTTCGACGTCCTGCTCGGTCAGCGTCTTGGGCAGGCCGCGCGGCAGCTTGGGCGAGTCGATGTTGAGCGTGGGATCGACCTTGATCTTGCCCTGGCGCAGCGCGTACTGGTAAAAGCGCTTGAGGCTCGACAGCAGCCGGCTCGTGCTCGTGGCCTTGGATTTGCCGGCGACGCGGTGCGCGAGATACGCGAGCAGATCGCCGTGATCGGCGGCGAGCAGCGCCTTCTCGTGCCGCTCGTTCAGCCAGCCTGCGAACTGCGTGAGATCGAGGCGATAGCTGTCGAGCGTGTTGCGCGCGAGCCCGTCCTCGAGCCACAACGCATCGCAGAATTCGTCGAGCGCCGTCGTCATCCGGCATTTTCGTGCCGCAGCAGCCATTGCTTGATTTGAATCGGCTCGCCGCCGCGCGCGTGCATGAAGCCGCCGATGCCGCCGCTCGCGACGACGCGATGGCACGGGATCACGAGCGGTATGCGGTTCGCGCCGCACGCGCCGCCGACCGGGCGCGGCGCACTTTTCAATTGCCGCGCGACGTCGAGATAAGTCAGCGTGCTGGCCGCTGGGAATTCCGCGTATCGCCCGCCACACGCGCTGCTGAAACGCCGTGCCGCGATATTCGAACGGCAGATCGAACTCGAACTCGGGGTCGTCGAGATAGTTTTCGATCTGGCGGCACACTTTCGCGGCGAATTTGTTGATCGGCGCCAGCGTCGCCACGCCGCGCGGCAGGTATTCGATCCCCGTCAGCAGTTCGCCCGCGGTGCGGATGCCGAGCACCGCGAATGGCGTGGCGAGCCTGGCGTCGAAGCGCTTCGCCGGGCTGCCGCGCGCTCGAGTCTTGCCCCGGCTGCGCAAGGGCGAGGGCATCGAGTACGCGATCACGCGGCAGCATGCGCGCCCTCTTTGCGCAGCTTCTGCATGACGATGACGATCACGATCAGCGCGATGCCGATGTAATCGAGCAGCGCCTTCGGATAGACCAGCGCGAGACCGGCGATGATCAGCAGCCAGCGTTCGAGCACGGTGGTTTTCCTGAACAGCCAGTTCTGCACGCCGGCCGCGAGCGCCGCGATGCCGATCATCGCGGTCACGCTGACCACCGCGATTTCGCCCCACGGCGCCACGGCGAGCTTCTTGAACGAGCCCATCAGCAACAGCCCGAGTCCCGCCGGATCGAGCACGAACATGAACGGCACCAGGAACGCGGGCATGGTGTACTTCCACGATTGCAGCGTCGTTTTGTACGGGTCGCCGCCGGTAATCGCCGCGGCGGCGAACGGCGACAGCGCGGTCGGCGGCGAAACCTCCGACAGCACCGCGTAATAGAAAATGAACATGTGCGCCGCGTAATCCGCGACACCCAGCTGGATCAACGCGGGCGCCGCGATGACCGCGCAGATGATGTAGCTCGCGGTGACCGGCACCGCGAGGCCCGACGATCCACACGATCAACGACGTCATGACCGCGGTCAGCAGCAGCTTGACGTCGTGCAGCAAACTCGCGGTCTGCTCGAAACCCACCGCACCCAGCGCGCTCATGATGAGCTGCGTGCCGGAATCCGCGTACTGCAGCACGATGGAGCTGAACTTGAGCCCGAGGCCGGTCAGCGTCACGACGCCGACGATGATACCGGCGGCGGCGCAGGTGGCGCCGACGCTCAGCATGCCGACCGAGCCGGCTTCGAGCGCCTTGATCGAGCCCGGAATTCCACAGCCCCGCGCCGAGCGGCTTCTTGCCGCGCAGCACGTCGTAGGGAATCAGCGCGCAGTCGACGTGCAGGAAACTGCTGGCGAACGCGACGACGGTCGCCCAGAACACCGACACCGCCGGCGAAAAACCGATCACCATGAAAAAAATGATCGCGACCAGCGACAGGAAATGAAACCAGTAGTTGCGCGTCAGCATGCCGATGGTCGCGTGCTTTTCGATGACGACGTTGGGCATGCCGAATTTGCGCGCGTCGATTTCGACCATCAGGAACAGCGCGAAGTAATACAGCAGCGTCGGTATCGTCGCCATCAATATCACGTCGAGGTACGAGATGTTGAGAAACTGCGCGATCAGGAATGCCGCCGCGCCCAGCACCGGCGGCGAGATGATCGCGCCTAAGCCCCCCGCGGCAAGCAGCCCGCCCGCGGCGTTCTTGCCGTAACCGGCTTTCATCAGCATCGGATAAGCGACGGTGCCCAGCGTGACCGTGGTCGCCACACCGCTGCCCGACGGCCCGCCGAGCAGGAACGACGCGAGCACGATGGTGCGTCCGGCGCCGGTCGGCTTGCCGCCCATCGCCGCGAATGAAAAATCGATGAAGAACTTGCCGGCGCCGGAATACTGCAGGAACGCGCCGTAAATCGTGAACAGAATGATCAGCGACGACGACACGTCGATCGCGACGCCGAAGATGCCTTCGAGCGTCATGTACATATGGCCGACGATGCGGCCGAGATCCATGCCGTAGTGCGTCCACGGCGGCGGCAGGTACTGGCCGATCACGGCATAGGCGAGGAAACCCACGCAGATCGCCGGCATGATCCAGCCCGTGGTGCGGCGCGCCGCTTCCAGCACCAGCAGGATCAGCGCGATGCCGAGGATCTTGTCCCACATGTTGGGATCGATCGCGCGCTCGAGGAAGGCGTCGCCGCCGAACAGCATGTTGCAGACGATCACCAGCGAAGCCAGCGCGGCGAGCCAGTCCCACCAGCAGACGCGGTGGCGAAATCGCTTGGCGACCGGAAACAGCAGAAAACCCAGGAACAAAATGAATGCGACGTGGATGCCGCGCAGCACGTGCGTCGGCATGATGCCGTAGGCCGCATACAGGTGAAAGAGCGACATGATCACCGCCAGCGCGGTGGTGACCACGCCGAGCGCGCCCGGCAGCTTGTTGATCGCGCCTTCTTCTTCCTCGATGTACTGCTCGGCTTTCTTCAGCGCCTCGGCAGAGACGACCGGATCGTCCGCATTCTTGTTGTTATGTTCCGCCATGACGCTCCCTACTCACAAAGAATGAAGGAGGAATGGGGGGCGTAGTAACGCGACGGATTGCGTTTGCACCGTGCCATTCACTCCTCACATCTCACGGCTAATTCAGCTTGACGCCTTTTTCGGCGAAGTATTTCCTGGCACCCGGATGGAACGGGATCACCGCGGCGCCGGGTGTCTGGTATTTGTAGTCGAAGTTTTTCGCTTCGGCGTGCACGCGGATCATATCGTCCTTGTGTTCGAAAACCGTCTTGACGATATCGTAAGCGAGTTGATCGCTCATCTTCGCGTCCGCCACCAGCACGTTCCATACCGTTGTGATCTGGTTGGCCGCGTCCTGCCCCGGATACGACTTGGCGGGAATCACGTCCTTCACATAGAGCGGGCCGTATTTCTTGACCATTGCGTCGGTGGCATCCGTGTGGTCGATCAGCTTTAACTTGAGGCCTGGGGTTGCGCCGAGGTCGGTCACCGCCGGAGTCGGTATGCCGCCGACCCAGAAAAACGCGTCGAGCTTGCGGTCCTTGATCGCTTCGGCCGATTTGCCCGGGTCGAGGCGTTCGCGGATGATGTCTTTCTCCGGATCGATGCCGTACGCTTCAAGCACGCGGTAGGCCATGATCTGGGTCGCGCTGTTCGGCGCGCCGGTGGAGACGCGCTTGCCTTTCAGATCCGCCATCTTGTTGATGCCGGTGCCCTCGACCGTCACGATGTGCATGCGGTTCGGATACATTACCATCAGCGCGCGTACGCCGACCGGCTTGTCCTGAAACTTACCCTGCCCTTTGTAGGCATCCCAGCTCGCGTCCGCCATCGACAATGCAACGTCCGCCTTGCCCTGGCCGATCAACAGCAAATTGGCCATCGAGCCGTCGGTGGTGCCGGCAGTCGCGTTCAGATTGGGCACGTACTTGGTCAGCACATCGGCGAGCCCCCCGCCCATCGGGTAATAGACGCCGGTGGTAGGCCCGGTCGCCACAAAAATGTTGATTTTGCTTTGCGCGAAGCCCGTGAGCGCGAACAGCGCGCCAGCGATGAGCGCGATACCTCTGAACAGCTGTTTCATGATTCCTCCGTAATAAGGGTTGTTGCCAGCGGGTGCTAATGATACGGACTCACTGCGAGCCCGCCAAGCGTTGTTAAGTCATTTCGCGAACAGCTTGCCGGGGTCCTTGAACGCCTTGAACTCTATCGCGTTGCCCGAGGGATCGAGAAAAAACATCGCCGCCTGCTCGCCTATCGTGCCGGCAAAGCGCGATTGCGGCTCGATGATGAATTTGACGCCGGCGGCGACGAGCCTGTCGCGCAGCTTCTCCCACTCCGGCAGCGGCAATACGAGTCCGAAGTGGCGAACCGGCACCTCGTCGCCATCGACCGGACTGGTGATGCGCTTGCGCGCCTCGCCCGGCACGCGATAGGCAACGATCTGGTGACCGTAGAAATTGAAGTCGACCCAGTCCTTGTCGGAACGGCCTTCGACGCAGCCCAAGAGACCGCAGTAGAACGCGCGCGTTTCCGTGAGATCGTCGACCGGAAATGCGAGGTGAAATAACGGCGTTGCCATGTGATTCAGTACAACAATAAGAGCGGAAACAGAATTCTGCTATTTTACGGGTTTTCCGCCACCCGCATTTCAGTTACTGAACCTGCACGCGGCGGCACCAAAAACTCACAGCACGCGGGTGTCAGACTATCCTATATCGGTAAGAATCAAGGAGGAAGCCGGAATGAACGCAAACGTAAAACTCTACAGTGCCGTCGGCGAAGAACTCACGCATTACGATGTCGATGTCGAAGCGGCGGTTCTCATCAAGCGTAAAACGATCAAGGTGCCGGCGGTCGTGCAGTACGCATGGCCGCACCGTTCGAAGCGCTACCTCTACGTGACAACCAGCAACCGCGGCGCGGGAATGAAGGCCGATTTCAACCACGTCAGCGCGCTGCGCATCGATCCCGCCAGCGGTGAACTCGCCTACCACGGCGAACCCGTTACACTGCCCGCGCGCGCCGTTCATATGTGCCTGACTGGGGATGCTACTCATCTATTGAACGCACACAACCTGCCGCGGGCCGGCATCACGGTCCATAAGATCAACGCGGACGGCACCATCGGCGCCGAGGTCAAACAACCCGACGGGCTCGCGTTCGGCATCTATCCGCATCAGGTGATGGCATCCCCTTCCACGGGGACGGTCATGCTGATCGACCGCGGCAACGATGCAAAAAACGGCAAACCCGAGGATCCGGGCGCGCTGCGGCTGTTCCGCATCAACCATGGCGTGCTGGCTAATCTGGCGGCGATCGCGCCGAATGGCGGCTATGGATTCGGTCCGCGGCACATCGATTTTCATCCGGGCGAGCCGTGGGTTTACGTTTCGCTCGAACGGCAGGACAAGCTCTACATGTACCGCATGCAGGGCGACAGCCTCGAACCCGCGGCGGCTTACATGCGCGACACGTTGGCTGATCCGGTCAATGTCAAGCTGCGCCAGCTCGCCGGCACGATACACGTGCATCCCAACGGGCGTTTTGTTTACGTCATGAACCGCAATGACGGGACAGTCGATTATGCAGGCCAGAAAGTATTCGCCGGCGGCGACAACAGCATTGCCGTCTATGCGATCGACCCCAAGACCGGCGAGCCGACATTGATACAGCACGCCGATACCCACGCGATACACGTGCGTACCTTCGCCATCGATCCCAGCGGACGCATGATGGTCGCCGCGAGTATCGCGCCCATAGCAGTGCGCGAAGGCGACAAGGTCGTCAACGTGCCGGCCACATTATCGGTGATGCGCATCGGCAACGATGGCAAGCTCGCGTTCGTGCGGAAATACGACGTCGAAACCGGCGGCAAGATCCATTACTGGATGGGAATGTTTGGATTGACGTGAGAGCGGGAGAGCGTGAGGGTGCGGTCGATTTCGTTTATTGTGCCGGCGAGCACCGGAGCGGGGCGGCGGCGTATAATCAACTAAATTCCTGAGCGCCGAGGTGCCATATGGGAAATGTGCTTGCCGAAATGAAAGAGAAAGCATCGCAGCTCTCCGAGGCTGAACGGGCTGAACTCGCGCTTGCGCTGATCGAATCGCTTGACGGCCCGGCCGATGCAGACGTTGACGAAGCCTGGCGACTCGAAATTGAACGTCGAATCGGCCAGATCGAGCGCGGAGAAGTTCAGCTCATTCCTGGCGACGAGGTATTCGCGCGGTTGCGCCGCCGGCTCGGTTGATCGCCTACTCCTTTCATCCCGAAGCAGAGGCCGAGCTTGAAGACGCCTCGCTTTTCTACGAATCCCGAATGCCCGGCCTTGGCAAATCCTTCGCCACCGAGGTCGAGCGCACAATCTATCTCATTCGTGAGTTTCCCGATGCCGGTTCACCCACTGGCCTAGCGCGCCGTCGCGTGCTTGTCGCCCGCTTTCCTTATTCCGTAATCTATCGGCGCGATCCCGACGCGGTTGTCATTGTTGCGATCGCTCATCAACGGCGGCGTCCTGGCTACTGGCGACAACGAAAATAGCACCGGAAATGGCAAAAGCGGCTAGACCTTTTTAATTCTTCCCGAATAACATGAGTTTTTATTGCACGATCGCATGCAATATTTTGATTCCGGGTAGGATATGGATCCAAGGAAATGGATATGCTGGAACGCAAAGCGTTTTTTCGACAACATACTTCAAGTTACGAGCCCTGAAACCCCATGCACAGCGATAGCCGTCAAACCGGCCGCATCCTGAGCCGGCGAGAAGCGGTGGCGCTGCTCGGCACTGCTGGTGCCGCGATGCTCGCGGGCCGCGCATTGTTGTCTTCCGCCGCGGAGCCCGCGCTCGCATGCGTCGCGAGTCCCGAACAAACGGAAGGCCCGTATTTTGTCGATGAGCATCTCAACCGTTCCGACATCCGCTCCGATCCCGCGGACGGGTCCGTGCGTGAAGGCGCGCCGCTGACGCTCAGGCTGGTAATCTCTTCGGTCGCCGGCGCCAAGTGCGCGCCGTTGGCGGGCGCGACCGTCGATATCTGGCACTGCGACGCGACCGGTGGTTACTCGGACGCCAGCGATCCGGGTTTCAACACGATGGGGAAAAAATTCCTGCGCGGCTACCAGATGACGGACGCCGACGGCGGCGTGCGCTTCACCACGGTATACCCCGGCTGGTACGACGGCCGCGCCGTCCACATCCACTTCAAGGTGCGCGGGTCAGCCGGAGCGAAGCGCGGCTACGAGTTCACGTCGCAACTTTATTTCGACGACGCGTTCTCCGACCGCGTTTACGCCCGCGAACCGTACGCGCGCAGGGGACGGCGTACGGTGCGCAACTGGGGAGACGGGAATTTCCGCGACAGCGGGATCCATATGATCGTGCCGGTCGTCGAGAGCGGCGCGGGCTACTCAGCGAACTTCAACGTGGGGCTCAGGCTCGCATAGTCCGTTAGCGTAGAATTACCGGATGCAATTCGAATGGGACCGGGCGAAGGCCGAACAGAACCTCAAAAAGCACCGCGTCGCATTCGATGAGGCGGTCACGGTCTTTTACGACTCGCTGGCGGCGACTTTCGACGATCCGGATAATTCTGTCGGCGAACGCCGTTTCATAACCGTTGGTCATTCCTCGCATGAGCGCCTGCTTGTCGTGGTGCATGTGGAGCGGGGGGACAATCTCCGAATTATTAGTGCTAGACTAGCCACAGTGCGTGAACGCAAATGCCATGAAACCTAACTTCATTATGAAGTCTGACAATATGCGCCCCGAATATACCTTCGATTATTCGAAAGCCGTACGCGGGAAATATTACAAGCGAGCACTGACAGAAGGCACAAACGTCGTGGTGCTTGAGCCGGATGTAGCAAAGGCTTTTCCAAACTCGGCCTCCGTAAACGACGCCCTTCGTGTCGTCTGAAAGCCGCGCGAGCTGCTCGCCGCTTGACAACACGCCCGACGCGGACGCGCGCAAAATCAGCACGCGCTGATTAGCGATACGTAAATCGGCGACTACTCTCCAGCCTAGACTAACAGTTCACGCAACTGCCGTTAACATAACTGCGACGTAATCCGGCACGGTGCGAATATCGCCCGCGCGAAATGCATAGTGCAGCGATGAAGCCGGGAATCCTGAAACTTTTTTTCCTGCTGATCCTCGCGCTGGCACTGCCGGCGATCGCGGCCGCGGGCGAAACTGCGGCGCCGCAGGTACACCGCCGTGCCGGCGACGCCCGACGGCATCGGCAAGGTTTACATGGGCCGCGAAATCTCGCACGTGATGGGTTTTCACGGCGCGCAATGGCTCGAGCGCACCGAGCGTATGGACGAAGAACGCCCGGACCTGGTGCTTAACACGCTCGAAATCGAAGCCCGGCATGACGGTCGCCGACATCGGCGCCGGCACCGGCTATTACACATGGCGTATCGCGCAGCGCGTGGGCGCGGGCGGCACGGTCTACGCGGTGGACGTGCAGCCCGAGATGATCAAGCTGCTTGAAAAGCAGATGTCACGGCGGGGTGCTGCCAACGTCAAGCCCGTGCTCGGCACCGCGAACGATCCGAAGCTGCCGCAGAACAGTCTCGATCTCGCGCGTGATGGTGGACGTCTATCACGAATTCGAGTATCCGCACGAAATGCTCCGGCGATCGTGCGCGCGTTGAAGCCCGGCGCGCGGCTCGCGTTCGTCGAATTCCGCGGCAATGACCGCAAGGTGCCGATCAAGCCTTTGCACACCATGACCGAAGCGCAGGTGAAGAGCGAAGCCGCGGTTCATCGGCTGGAATGGGTCAGAACGGCGCGCGATCTGCCGTGGCAGCACGTGATCGTGTTCCGAAAGCGGTAATCTCACCGCGAACTACTCCGAAGCAATGTCAAACGCTCCCTCTCCTCCTGAGCAGGTAGAGAGGGAATTTTTGAGAACGTTTCTAGTGATAATCGTCCTCGCGCTGGTGACGAACCGCTACTATGGTGACGGTCGATGGCCCGTCTATCTCGAATAGCGCGACGTAGCCAGCAGCGCCGAACGGAATTACGAGCTCCCGCAAAAGCGGGTTGTCCGGCACCGCCTTGCGGCAGGAAAACGGGGATAAGCAAAGAACTTCAATGCTGGCGCGGACCGCATCAAGCGCGCGCTCCGCCGCGCCAAGATCCTGCTCAAGCAGGAAGTCATACAGTCTGAGGAGGTCGTTTTCAGCGTCCGGGGTGAAGCGGACGCTGTATTTTTTCATCCGCGCGTCTTAACGCGCGCCGCGGCAAGCCGCCGCGCCAGCTTGCGCATCACCGCCTCCGCCGCTACGTAGCGTCCGGATTTTTTGGAGCGGGCCGCGCTGGCAAGACCTCGCGCAACGAATAGCTGCTGCGCGCGCCGCGCCTCGACGTTGCGTGCGACGGAATCGAGTATGAAAGCCGACAACGTTTCACCCTCCGCGAGGACCGATTCCGCTTCGCGGCGCAGCAGCGGCGTAACCCTCAGGGGCGGCAGCGTTTTGGTTTTCATGCCAGATTCTCCATGTATCGCAATTGCAATGCATTATAGCAAGTGCGGGAACACGACGCCAGCGAAAGTGCCTTACTGCGCGAGCTCGCGCAACTGCCTGAGCAGCGCGTCGGAAACCGCAACGCCGTTCGCACGCGCATCCGCTGCCAGCTTGTGGCGACGGTCTCCCGGCAGCCGCACGCCTTCGTCCGCCAGCATCGCCGCGATCAACGTCTCGACGCGCTCAAAATAAACATTGCTGCCGGCCAGCGCGCCGGGATCGATCGCGAGCAGCGCGTGGCCGATGGAAGCGGGGCGGCCCGTCTCGAAGAACGAATCGTTCTCGAAGCCGAAACGCGCGCCGGTCAGCGCGCAACACAGGAGTTCCACCATCAACGCGAGCAATACGCCTTTCACGCCGCCGATCGCCGCCATGCTGCCGGTCAACGCGGCCTTGGCGTCGGTGGTCGGCTTGCCGTCCGCATCGAACGCCCAGCCGGCCGGGATCGGTTTGCCTTCTTTCGCGGCAACCATGATCTTGCCGCGCGCAACCTCGGTGAGCGACAAATCAATAATCAAGGGCTCCGCATTGCCGCGAGGAAACACCGCGGCGATCGGATTGGTGCCGAAGAGCGGCTTCCTGCCGTCCCACGCATTGATTGCCGCGGGTGAATTGGTAAATCCGATGCCGATCAGTCCCGCCGCCGCCAGCGGCGCGAGGTGGTAATCCATGGCGCCGCAATGGTGGCTGTGCGCAACCCCGCAGAACGCGACGCCGAATTCGCGCGCGCGGCGCAACGCTTCGTGCGTCGCGAGCTCCATTGCGAGGTAGGCGAGCCCGCCCTGCGCGTCGATCAGGCACGCCGCGCCCTTCTCGTGCGCGATGCGCGGCTCGGCGCAACCGTTCGCGCGTCCCTCCTTCACGTGCTGCGCGTAGAGCTGCACGCGCGACAGGCCGTGCCCGCCAAGACCGGCCATCTCGGCCGCCACCAGCGCGCGCGCCGTCGCGTGGGCCATGGCGTCGGATGCGCCGGCGCGTGCGAACGCAGCCGCGACGAGTTGCGTCAGTTCATCGACGGGCAATCTGCTATTCATTCTGACTAGAAGTAATTCCAAAAACTCCCCCTCCCCCGCGTTATTGGGGAGAGGGAATTTTTGAAATAGCTTCTAGTCCAGTTTGGTGCCGGACCGCTTGGCTACTTCCGACCATTTTTCTGCTTCGGCACGGAAGAACGCCGCGAATTCGGCCGGCGTATTCCCCACCGGGTCCGCGCCCTCCGCCTCGAACCGCTGCCTGACGTCCTGCGCGGCCAGCGCCTTCACCACTTCACGGTGCAGCCGCTCGAGTATGGGCGCCGGCGTCTTCGCCGGCGCGAAGAGACCGTTCCATTGCACCGCTTCGTTGTTCGCAACACCCGCCTCCAGCATGGTCGGCATCTGCGGCAGGATCGCCGCGCGTGCTTTGGCGGCGACGGCAAGCCCGCGCATTTTTCCGGCGTTGATCTGCACCTGCGTGACCGGCATCACGATGAACGCCAGCTGCGCCTCGCCCAACAGGAGGCCGATCGAAGCCGGGGCTGCCCCTTTGTACGGAAGATGCGTGAGCTTGACACCCGTTCGCAGCGATAGAAGCTCCATCGCGAAATGCGACATGGTGCCGGCGCCCGCGGATGAATATGTAAGCGCGCCCGGCTTCGCCTTGGCGAGTGCTACGAGTTCCTTGACGCTCGTGACCGGCAGCGACGGGTGGACGACGAGCACGAACGGGTATGACGAAACCATTGATATCGGCACCAGGTCCTTCACCGGGTCGTAGGCGAGCTTCTGGAAAACCGCGGGGCTGATGGCGAGCGACGAGTTGGCGAATATCAGCGTATAGCCGTCGGGCGCCGCCCTGGCCGCGATTTCCGCCGCGATGTTGCCGGAGGCGCCCGCGCGGTTGTCCACGACCACCTGTTGTCCCAGCAAATGCGAGAGCTTCTGGGCGGTCACGCGCGCGATCGTGTCGCTGCCGCCGCCGGCGGGAAACGGCACTAGCATGCGAATCGCGCGAACCGGATATTCCTGCGCCAACGCAGTACCCGCCGCCGTGACGGGACACAGCGCCAGCACGCGGCAGACTCCTGCACGTAATCGCATCATGCAACCATCCTTCCTGAAAATAGAGTGAGCGCAGCGTGCAGGCAACGCTAGGCGGCGTCCTTTAACAACGTTTCGCCGGGCTTGACGCGGCTGAACACGACCGGCTTGGTGCCGACGTGAAAGCGGCCGTCGCCCCACGTCACGCAGGTGTAATGCGAGCCCGCGAGATTGCCCACGTCGGGAAAGTCGCTGCGGAAATGCGCGCCGCGCGAATCTTCGCGCGCGACCGCCGCGCGGCAGATGGACTTACTGACGAGTATCTGGCTCTTGAGATTCAGCCAGTCGTGCCACGTCAGGTTGAACGCAAGATCGCCTGCCGCGACGCCGATGCCGTCGAGCCTTGCATCGAGTTCGTCGAGCACGCGCGCGGCGCGCTGCAAGCTCGCCGCATCGCGCACGATGCCGACGTCGTCCCACATGACTTCGTACAGTGCCTCGCGCACGGCATTCAGATCGCCGGCGGGCCGCTCGAGCGGTGCGCGGCAGCGCGCAACCGCAGCCGCCAGCGCCTCCTCGTCGGGCGCGTGGAACACACCCATGGCCTTGACCCAGCCCGGGATCACATCGCCTGCGATGCCGCCGAACACCGTCGAGTTCGCCACGCCGTTGCCGCCGAGACGGTTGGCGCCGTGCACCCCGCCCGAATCCTCGCCGGCGACAAAGAGGCCCGTCAGATCGGTGGTGCAATCGGCCTTGAACGCGACCCCGCCCATCATGTAATGCGCGGTCGGCACCACTTCGACGAGACCGCCGGCCAGATCGAAACCGCAATCCGCGCAGCGCTCGACCATGCCCTTGAAGTTCTTCCGGTTATTTTCAGCACCCAGGTGCGCCATGCTGATATAAACGCCGCCGTTGGGCGTGGTGCGCCCGGCGCGCATCTCGGCGAATATCCCGCGCGAGACGATGTCGCGCGTCGCGCGCTCGAGCTTGGCGTCGTACTTGTCCATGAAGCGCTCGTTCGCGCCGTTCAACAGAAACCCGCCGGCGCCGCGCAAGCCTTCTTCCAGCACGGTGCCCGTCATGCGCGTGCCCGTGCCCGCGAGCAATCCGGTCGGATGGAACTGCACCATCTCCATGTCGCGCAATGTGAGGCCGGCGCGCAACGCCATCGCCATGCCGTCGCATGACTTATCGCCGGACGGCGTGTGGTACTTGTACATGGTCGGCCCGCCGCCGGTGCCGAGCAGCACGGCCTGCGCTTGCACGAACACGAACTCGCCGCTGCGCACATCGATCATCAGCACGCCGGCGAGCGCATCGCCCGCCTTGTTTTTCACGAACTCAACCGCGCGATGTTCTTCGAGCCGGGCTATGCCGCGCGCCCACACCTGCTCGGCGAGGCGGTTGATGATCTCGATGCCGGTCAGGTCGCCCTTGTGCACGGTGCGGTCGAAAGTCTGCCCGGCGAATGCTTTCTGGTGGATAGTGCCGTCGGGATTGCGGTCGAAGAAACAACCCAGTTCGTTTTCGAGTTCATGAATGCGCTCGACCGCGACGTTCACCAGCGTCCACGCGAGGTCCTGGTCGGGCAGCCACTTGCCGCCTTCTATCGTATCCATGAAGTGGCGCTCGATCGAGTCGCCCGCCGCAAGTGCCACGTTGTATCCGCCCTGCACCATGCGCGTGCAGCCGCATTTGCCGAGCAGGCCCTTGACCGCGACCGTGATGGAAAGCGCGGGATTCGCCTGGTGCGCATGGAGCGCTGCGAACAGCCCCGCTCCGCCGGAGCCGAGTACCAAAATGTCAGTTTTAATTTTTTTCATTTAGTTGAACCGCCAAGACGCCAAGATCGCCAGGAAACTTCAAAGCAGAAACAGAATCAGGCGCAGAGAGCATGCAAATAAATATTTTTACGGTCCCCTTGGCGTGCCTGGCGACTTCGCGGGCTATCAGCTTTTCACACCCAGCGCGGCGAGCACGCCGGCGCGCTGGTCGCGCGCGGCGTCGTTCACCTTCGTGTACAAATTGCCGCCGTGGCTATCCATCGCGACGAGCAGCGGGCCGAAACCCTTGACGCGGAATTGCCACAGGGATTCCGGATTCAGATCGTCGAGGTCCACGGCTTCAATTTGCTCGACCCAGGTCGTCTCCAAGGCAGCTGCGCCGCCGATAATCGCGAGATATACGCCGCCCAGATCCGAGAACGCCGCTTGCGAGGCGGCGAACAGCCCACCCTTGCCGATCACGATGCGCACGCCATATTGCTCCATCAGCGGACGCGTGAAGCGTTCCATGCGCGCGCTCGTGGTGGTGCCGATGCAGATCGGCGCGTAACCTGACGGATGCGCCTCGGTCTCGCCCATCCATTTGACGTTGGGCGCGGTATGGATCACTGCGTGACCATTGAGGTCGAAGCGCGTCGCGCGGCCGCGGTCGAACATGTGGATCAGCGTCGCGTCGCGGATGCCGAAGAGCGTGCGGTTGAGCGTGACGGTGTCGTTGACGCGCAGCTTGCGCACGTCGGCCTCGGTTACCGGCATGTCGAAATCGTATTGGGCCATCGGCCTACCCTGGTTAGTGGACCTCGATGCGGCAGCCGCGTCGCGCGCGAGCCTGACCGCCCTGACAAGAAATTACCCGACCGCGCGCGCGGATGGCGCGCAAATGACCGTGCAAGTTTACCCTTAATCGGCATCCGGATAAACGGACAACGCGCGTGCGCGAGGGTGGACGGCGTAGAATATATCCGCGCGCGTTGCCCGTGGCGGAAAAAACGTGCAACTGCCGCGCATGCCTTCCCATTCCGGAGAGTAATCCGTGCCCGCAGAGTTTTTCAATGCGACGACCTGTCCGGCTTGCGGCCATCACGTCGCGGTTGCTTTCTTCGACGGCGGCGCGCAGCCGCTTGCCACCATCGCCTGGCCGGGCAGCAGCTACGAGGCGCGCGCCATGCCCAGGCTGCCGCTCTCGTTTGTCCGCTGCGTCGACTGCGGGCATGTGTACAACAAGGATTTCGAGTACGCGCGGGTCCCGTACTCCGACAAGCCGAATCTCATGTTCAATCGCGGCTTCATCTGGAACGAGCATTTGCGCCGCGTGCGCGACCTGATCCTCGCCGACCTGCCGGCGCGCCCGGTGGTGGTGGAAATCGGCTGCGGCGAAGGGCACTTGTTGCGGGCGCTCGCCGAGGCCCGACCGGACGGACGCTACATCGGCTTTGACCCCAACGGCGACGTCGATAGCGCCGACGGGCGCGTCGAGACGCGCAAGGAATTGTTCGATGCCACGGTCCACCTGAAAGAATGCCGGCCGCACATGGTAGTGAGCCGGCACGTGCTGGAACATCTCATCAATCCGCTCGGCTTCCTGCAGCGGCTGGCTTTTGCGGCCGGCTGGCTGGGCATCGACACGAGCCTCTTCATCGAGGTGCCGTGCATCGACCGCGCTTTCGAAAGCGGCCGCATTGCCGACTTTTATTACGAACACAACTCGCATTTTACGACCGATTCGTTTTCACGCATGCTCGGCAACTGCGACACCGAAGTCAAAATGATCGAGCACGGCTACAACGGCGAGGTGATCCTCGGGCTGGTCAGGCTGGCGGGCAACCAGACCCAGGTGGAATACGCCCGGCAGGCGGTCGACTTCAGCGAGCGCGCCTGGCGCGCAAAAAATACCATTGCCGCGCAACTGGCCGAACTGCACGCCTCGGGCCGGCGGCTGGCGATCTGGGGCGGCACGGGCAAGGGCGCGGCATTCATCAATTATTACGGCGCCGACGCGAAGCGCTTCCCGCTGGTGGTGGATTCCGACCGCGACAAGGTCGGCACGTTCGTTCCCGGCACCGGCCAGGAAATCGTCTTCCGCGACGTGCTGCTCGAGCAACCGGCGGACGTCATCATCATCCCGACCCAGTGGCGGGCGAAGGACATCGTGACGGAAATGACGCGCGCCGGCATCCGCGCGCAAACCCTGCTGATCGAGCACCAGGGGCGGCTGGCGGATTTCCACAAAGACACGCATCCGTACCGATGAGCACGGCATTGCCTCCGCATCTGGAAGAATACCAGCAGAGCGTTCTGCAGATGAAGCAGTCGCCGTACATGGATTGGCCCGCGCACGTCCACCTGGAAACTCTGGCGCTGTGCAATGCCGCGTGCTCGTTCTGTCCCTATCCGGCGCTCGAGCGGCAGGGCGAAAAAATGCCGGATGAATTGATCGCCAAAATCATCGACGACCTGACCGACATTCCCGCCACCGTGCCGTTCCAGCTATCGCCTTTCAAGGTCAACGAGCCGTTTCTCGATACCCGGTTGTTCGACATTCTGCACACCATCAACGAGAAACTTCCCAACGCCACCATCACGCTGACGACCAATGCTTCGCCGCTTACCGCCGCAACCCTGCGCCGCCTGTCGAAAGTCGGACAGCTCGGCTATTTATGGATTTCATTCAACGACCACCGGCCGGAAGAATACGAGAAAGTCATGCGGCTGCCGTACGGCAGGACCATCAGGCGCCTCGACGATCTGCACGCGCGCAAGGCGGCGGGAGAAATTCCCTACCGCGTAGTATTGTCCCGCGTCGGCGACAACAGCGCGGTGGACGCGGAATTTTGTCAGTGGGTGGCAATCCATTACCCCAAATTCGAAACCTCCATCTTTCAACGCGGGGGCTGGATTGGGCAGGTGACCACGGATGTGCCCTGGGAGGTGCCGCAAGTGGGTTGCGGCCGCTGGTTCGATGTTTCCATCACGGCGACCGGCGTGGTCGCACACTGCTGCATGGACGGGCAGGCGGCGTATCCGATCGGGGACACCCGAAAGCAACATGTACTCGAGATCTACAACGCACCCGCCTACCGCAAATTGCGCGCAACGCTCGTCAGCCGGCTGGACGCGGTTCCGTGCAATAAATGTTCATTCCTGTAGGTCAGGCGGGACATTTCTCCCGCCACCGGCGGGGCCGGAATTGCGCGGCGTGGCGCAACTGTTTTAGGTGCGCAAAATGCTGATCAAACTGCTGCGGGACATTTTTAAGAGCCCGGCAAGGCCGACAAGCCGTATCGCCAGCGCAGACGCTGCGGAAATCGATCGCTGCATTGCTGACGGGGATCTCGAGCGCGCGCAATTGCTTTGCGATGCGGCTCTGAAAGACCACAGCGCAGACCCAAGCGCGCTGCATTTCGCCGGAGTCGTCGCGTACCGGCGCGGCAATTCGGCAAATGCCGTGAGTCTGTTGACGCGCGCGGTGCAAGGCGCGACGGACCCGGGACCCGCCGTGAGCCTGGCCAGGATATTGCAGGGACTCGGGCGCGATGCAGAGGCGCTGGATTATTACCTGCAGGCCCTGGATGCCGACCCGCAGCTGTTCGAAGCACACTTGGCCGCGGGCGGCATTTCATTCAGAAAGCGGGATTTCGCGGCCGCCGAGCGCCATTTTCGTGAAGCGATACGGCTGCGTCCGCAGTCGGCTGAAGCCGAAAATTGGCTGACTTATCTGCTGGACATCGAACTGCGTTTCGACGATCTGATCGCACATCAGATGCGCATGCAGAGTCTGGTCCCGACTGACGGCAGGCGCATCATGCTTGCGTTGATGTTGCCGCAATTTTATCGGTCGATCGAAGAAATGCAATGCGCGCGCGGGCGCGTGGCGCGCGAAGTCCAGAATTTGCTCGACGGACCGCCGCTGCGCATCGCCGATCCCGCGCGGGAAATCGGCGTCACGATGTTCGGCCTTGCCTACCATGGCGAGAACGACCGGGAACTCCTGCAGCAAGTCACCCGCCTCTGCCGCAAAGCCTACCAGCCCCGCTACCGCGGGCAGCCGGGAAACCGGCGCCGCGGCAAAATCAGGATCGGGTTTTTTTCGGAGCATTTCAACAGTCACTCGATCGGCCGGCTCACCAAGGGCCTGATCACGCACTTGTCGCGGCGGGATTTCGAGGTTTACGTGTTTTCCTTCGCGCGGCACCGGGACACCGTCGCCGAGCAGATCCGCGCCGGCGCCGACCACTATCTCGCGTTTGCGGACGAGACATTGGCCGACATCGAGGCGGTGATCGCGCGCCAGGAACTTGACGTCTTGATTTATCCGGATATCGGCATGGATCCGTTGCCGTATTTTCTCGCCTATTCGCGGCTTGCGCCGCTGCAGTGCGTTACCTGGGGCCATCCCGTGACCACCGGCATCGACACCATCGATTGTTTCATTTCGGCGGACGCGATCGAATTGCCCGACAGCGCCGCGCATTACTCCGAACAGCTCGTGCGGCTGCCCGCCTTCGTCCTGCCCGCTTACGAGCGTCCGCCCCCGCTGCCAAGCGCAAAGTCGCGGGAGCACTTTGGACTGCGCGATGACCGGCACCTATACGTTTGCCCGCAGTCATTGGTCAAGCTTCATCCGGATTTTGATTCCGTGTTCGGCGAAATCCTGCTGCGCGATCCGGTGGGCGAGGTGCTGCTGATACACCACGAGTATCCGCAGTACGCGACTTTGCTGCGCGAGCGTTTCCGCCGCAAATTCCCCGACGCCGTGGACCGCGTCAGATTCATGCCGCGCATGCAATGGGCGGATTGCCTGAATCTGATGGCGATCAGCGACGTCATGCTGGACACCTTCCATTTTGGCGGTGGCAACACCAGTTGCGAGGCGCTCGCAATGGCTACCCCGGTCGTGACCCTGCCGCATGCCTATCTGCGCGGCCGGTTCACGGCCGCGTGCTATTGGCAGATGGAAATGGACGACTGCGTCGCCCGGACTCCGCGGGATTATGTAGACATTGCCCTGCGCCTGGCGCAGGAGCGCGATTACCGCGAGCATATTACCGAGTCCATCGCCGCAAGGCGGGACGCGATATTTGACAACTTGAAATCGGTTCGCGCATTCGAGGAGTTTTTCCTGGCGTCGGTGCCGCGGAGTTAAATCGACGCCGGGAATTGAGCACGCCTGCGGGCAATGTCGCCCGCGCACGCAAGATCACGGGCTGCCAACGCCCCACCTGTTGGGTCATGGCCAGGACCCAGAGCCTGGATTTCTGGCGGCCGCGCGGTGACGGTCGATCCAGTAGCCCCATGCCACCGACAAGGCGCCACCAAGGATACCCGCGACGGCGACTGCCAGGGCGCTCGGTGGCGGCGGGCCCACGATGCCCGCGAAATAAGTTAGCAGGAGCAGAACTATCAGCGCCCACAAAGCATAGTGTCCGATTCCATCGATGGCGCGGGTACACGTGACGTACAACGCGAGCGCGCCTGTAAACATCAGACCCTCGACCAGTACCGTGCCTGCGACCGAGTTCCACAAGCCCAAACCTATCAACTGCCCGCCGCCCGGATAAAGCGGAAGATCGGGGCGGTGCGTAATCGCATCGAGCACCCAATGGCTCGTCACCGCAAGCGCGAGCCAGATCGCGCCACTCCAGTTCTTGCGCAGACCCCGGTAGACTATCGCGAACAGCACTCCCCACACGACCGTCGTCAGCAAACTGTGGGAATACGGATAGGACACAAAATCAAGCGGCGTAAATGCGGTATTACCGGGCGCGATCTCGACGCGCTCCACGCCCGTCAGCACCAGTACCGGCCAGATCCCGTCGAGCAGCAGCGCGGCAAGGAACCCTGTGCCGAGCGACACCTGGGGTGCTGCTTTCTTGGCGGCGAAGCCGACGGCAAAATGACCGATGAACATCGTGGCGGAAATGCAATACTAGAAGCCGTAGGCCACGCCTTGCGGCGTAAACGTCGCGCGCGCGCGGCGCGCCGAGTGGCACTGCATGTTGACGGCGACCGGATTCATCGTGATATGCGTCGCCGCGGTTTCGACGTGCACCGCGAACGCCGTCGAATCGCCGCCCAGTCCCTGCGGGCCGACACCGAGCCGGTTGACGACCGCCGACAGTTCCGACTCCAGCTTCGCGCCTTCGGGATCGGTGCAGTGAGAACCCAGCGGGCGGGTCGCGGCGACTTTCGACAAGTGCACGCACAGGTCGGCGGTGCCGCCGACGCCGACGCCCACGATGGTCGGCGGACAGGTCTTGCCGCCCGCATCGAGCACGCAATCGATGACGAAAGTCTTTACCGCGTCGACGCCGTCGGCGGGCACCGCCATCTTGAGCCACGAATTGTTTTCCGAGCCGCTGCCTTTCGGAATCATCTCGATCGAAAGATGGTCGGCCTCATCCGAGAAATCGATATTGATGACAGGAACCAGCCGTCCGCACGACGTGTGCTCGTTTTTGCGCGTGACCGGATGCACGACGCTCGAGCGCAGCGGATGCTCTTGCGTCGCGCGCGCGCAGCCGGCGGCGATCGCCTGCTTTAGCGCGTGGCCGTCGACCTCCACGCCGCGCCCGATCACAATGTTGTAGATCGGAATGCCAGTGTCCTGGCACAAAAGATTGTTGGTGTCCTCCGCGACCTTGATGTTCCTGATCATGGTGCCCAGAACCGACTTGCCGGTGGCGTCGGTTTCGGTGTTGTCGAGGCGCGTAAAACCCGCCTTGATGTCCGGCGGCAATATTTTCACCGCGCGGATGTAGAGTTCCTTGCACGCTGCTTCGACCTGCTTCAAATCGACTTTCACGCGTTACTCCTCACCGCTTACCGCTTACGCTTCTATGACTGCATGCCCCACTTGCGCACCGTCTTCAATTCAATATTGCGAAATATGAAATTCTCGACGACGAGCCCGATGATGATGACCGAGAAGAGACCGGCGAATACGTTGGCGATTTCGAGCTGGTTCTTGTTTTCGTAGATGAACCAGCCGAGCCCGCCCGAGCCCGACGACACGCCGAACACGAGTTCCGCCGCGATCAGCGTGCGCCACGCGAACGCCCAGCCGATCTTCATGCCGGTCAGGATGCTCGGAAATGCCGCCGGGATCAATATCTTCATCACGTAGCGCGGCCCCGCGAGCCCGTAGTTGCGCCCGACCATGCGCATGGTCTGCGACACCGACAGAAAACCCGAATGCGTGTTCAGCGCCACCGGCCACAGCACGGAATGGATGAGGACGAATACGAGGCTGCCGTTGCCGAGGCCGAACCAGATCAGCGCCAAGGGCAGGAGCGCGATCGCCGGCAACGGGTTGAACATCGCGGTCAGCGTTTCTAAAAGATCGTTGCCGACGCGCGAAGTGATCGCGAGCGCCGTGAGCACCGACGCGAGAAACATGCCCGAGAAATACCCCATCAGCAAAACCTTGATCGAAAACCAGCCGCGCTGGAGCAGCACGCCGTTCATGATGTTTTCGTAAAAAGCGCCGAATGTTTCGCTGAATTTCGGAAACAGCAGCGGGTTTTGCAGCATCGTGGCATAGGTCTGCCATACCGCCGCCAGCAATAGCAGCAGGATGCCTTTGCGCACGGCGGCGTTATTGAATATCCTTTCGCGCGTCGTCAGCGGCTTCTCGACCACGCCGAAGGCGCTCGACTCGACTTCGCGCACGAACTCCGCGCGTTGCACCAGCACGTTTTCAGCCATTGGGGGTAACCTCCTCTTCGATTTTGTCGGCGAACAGCATGTCGTGTATGCTGTCCGACAGTTTCTTGCCGTCCGCTCCGACGTGGTCCGTGCCGTCGCTGTTCAACTCGGCCTTGACGCGTCCGGGATGCGGCGAGAGCAGGAGAACGCGGTTGCCGACGAGCACCGCTTCGGGAATCGAGTGCGTGACGAACAGCACGGTGAAGCGGGTGTCGTCCCACAACTGCAGGAGTTCCTCCTGCATCTTGCGCCGGGTCAGCGCGTCGAGCGCGGCGAACGGCTCGTCCATCAGCAGGATATCGGGCTCCATCGCCATGCCGCGCGCAATGGCGACGCGCTGCTTCATGCCGCCCGACAGCGTGTGCGGGTAGCTGTTGGCAAACTGGGTAAGCTTCACCTTCTCGATGTACTGCATGGCCTTGTCGGAGGCCTCCTTGCCCGCGAGCCTGCCGCTGGCGGTCAACGCAAACATCACGTTCTCCTTGACCGTCTTCCACGGCAGGAGCTGGTCGAACTCCTGGAACACGAACACGCGGTCGGCGCCCGGCCGCGTGATGATTTCGCCATTCAGGCTCATGCTGCCTTCCGTCGGCGGCATGTAACCGCCGACCGCCTTAAGCAGCGTCGACTTGCCGCAACCCGAGGGCCCGAGGATGACGAAGCGGTCGGACTTGTAGACCTCGAAGTCGACGCGGTACGTCGCCGTAACCAGGTGCTCCTTGGTCTTGTACTGCAGCGTCACGCCCTTGACTTCGAGCAGCGGCTTCGGTGGATTCATGGTGTTCGTTCCTGGATTTTATTCAAACTTTGCGCATGCCGGAATCAGTCGACCTGCAACTTGCGCTCGTGCACGATTTTTGCCCAGTACGCCGTTTCTTCACGCACGTACTTCGCGAAGTCAGCCGGACTGTTGCCCACCGGCGCCATGCCCAACCCTTCGAAACGGTTCTTCACGTCACCCGCTTCGAGCCCCTTCGCCGTGTCGCGGTAGATCTTGTCGATGATCTCCTTCGGCGTACCGGCGGGCACCATGAATCCGAACCATCCCAGGTTTTCGAACCCCGGCAGCGTCTCGGCGATCGCGGGTATGTTGGGCAGCTGCGGCGAGCGCAGCTTGCTCGTGACGCCCAGCGCGCGCAGCTTGCCCTGCTGAATGAAGTTGATCGCCGCCGCCAGGTTGGGCGTGGCGAACTGGACCTGACCGGCCATCACGTCGACGATGGCCGGCGCCTCGCCCTTGTACGGTATGTGCAAGACGTCGATGCGGGCCGTGTAAATGAAATTCTCGGCGGCGAGATGGGTCTGCGTGCCGAAGCCCGCTGAGCCGAACGTGATTTCTTTGGGCCTCGCCTTCGCCAACGCGATGAACTCCTTGACCGTCTTGGGTGGAAAGGTCGGCGTCACGATCAGCGCCTGCGGACCGCTCGCCACATTGGTGACCGGCAGGAAGTCCTTGGCCGGATCAAACGGCATTTTCTTGTAGATGTGCTGGTTCGCGGTCACGATCGAACCTGAAGTCATGAACAGCGTGTAGCCGTCGGGCGCGCTTCTCGCGGCCAGCTCGCCGCCGATATTGCCGCCGGCGCCGGCGCGGTTGTCGACGATCACCTGCTGGCCCCAGATATCGCCGAGCTTCTGGCCTATCACCCGGGTCACGATGTCGGTCGCGCCGCCGGCGGAAAACGGAACGATCACCCGCACCGGCTTGTTCGGATAACCCTGCGCCCAGGTCAATGCCGAAGCCGCCGTGATGATAAGCAGTACAAGCACTTGATGCGCGCGCATGACCCCTCCTTATTCAATGCCGGCGTAGTTTACATCCATCCGCCGCCGGCCGCGCTACCGGAAAACGTAAATCGGGCTCGACCAGATGAGGTGCCCGTCCTCCTGCGTGATACACACGTAAAGCGCGTTGTCGGCTTGGTCGGCGAGCGTGATGCGACGCTCGATTTTCACGTGACGATGCGCGTTCTCGTCCGGCATGCGAAAGACGCGCAGCTGGCGCTTGATGCCGCCGTTCGCGAACACGCTGTCGTTCAGTCCGATATCGGAGACCTTGATTTCGGTTTTGACCAACGCCGTATCGATCCTGAGAGTGCCCGCCTGCGCATCGCTCAACCACGCATCGAAACCGGCAAACCCGCCAGTGGTCAGCCCGCCCCATTTGAGTTCGCCGGGTGCGGTCTGCTCGAGCGTCTTGTCGAGATTCCAGAAATTGATCGTCCGCACTTTTTCGAAACCGTTGCCCGTGAGCGTGCAGCCGCCGTCCCACACCGTCTGCCGGCCGCGACCGCGGTATTCGGAGCCCTCCCAGATTACGCGGATGCGGCGGCCGAGCGCTTTCTCGTCGAACGGCCGGAACGTTTCGAGCGTCGTCAGGCCGTTGCGGATCTCGATGCGCTCAATCGGCGCCGATGCGACCGCCTCGATGCGGAACGTCACCTCGGTGGCGGACGAACGCAGGATATCGCCCATCATCGCGCTTCGCACCTTGCTGCTGGTCGTGGGCCCGAGGTTCGGGTCGTCGGCGTAGAGTTGCACGTCCCCGGCGAATTCGACGCGCGTATCGAGCAGCATCCGGCAGCCGGTGGTCGCGTAATGATGGCGCTTGCGCAACGCATCGAACAATTCAGCCCGCGTCAAGCCGCGCGCCAGGAGACACGACAACCCGCCATACGCGCCGAAGAGCGATGCGCCCGGGTGGCTCGCGCCGTGGCGCCCTTTGTGCCCGTCGCTGTTGGCGAGTATGCCGACGCGGTAACCCTGTTCGAGCGCGTCCTCGATCAGCCATTCGAACGTGCCCCAGTCCGAATGCACTTCAACGCTGCGCTCGATGCGCGCATCGTGCGCCATCTTGATGTCGGCGTAGCGGCCGCCGATGTGCGCGAACACCACGCAGTCCTCGCCGTTAAGCATTTTGAAGAGATCGGCCGCGCTGTTGGCGTCGGTTTTCACATCCGAGAGATCGTCCACCAGCGCGTGATGCGAGCGGTGTATCTGGCGCCCTTCGTGCATGAACATCACGTTGCGGTCGCCGCCCAGGCCCGTGTTGCCCGACCATTCGTAGCCCGGGAACATGATGAACCGGCCGTCTGCGTTGAACTCTTTGCTCAGCCTGTTCAACTCGTTCCAGAACGGTGTCGTGATCTGGAAATCGTTGCCCTGGTGGCACATCGCGTCGAGGAATGCACGGTCGCGTGCGAATTCGATCAGCTCGCGCGCGGAATTCGTGCCGATGGTTTCTTCCGACTGCCCGTGCAGATCGGCCCAGTACGGCAACAAAGTCGCGGCGTCGACCGCATTTTCGATTATTCGCAGCGGATTGCTGACGCACACGACCGTCCCGGCCGAATCGCGCACTTCCAGCAAAAGATCGCCGGTTGCACTACACGTCAGGCCGTCGATGACTTTCGCGTGTTCGCCGCGTTGCATCGTCAATGGCGCCGGCAGCCCGTCGACCGGCAAATTCGCTTTGAAGGTGAACGTCGCGCTCACCTGATGCGAGGGATTGCCCCACTGGTCCTCGCCCTTGAAACCGAGCTTGAACGGCTGGCCGCGCCTGCGCAATGTCGGTAATACCGCCTTGTACAGCACCGGCGGCCCCGCCACGACCGCGATAAACGGCTGCACCGGCAACTCGATGTAGTTGTAGGTCGCCCACGCGTCAACGAGCACGCGGAACTCGAACGTCGGCTCGACGAAAGTCTGCATGCGCATGCCGGGCGCGCCATGGCGCGTATCGCCGAACCGCACGATGATCCGGTCGTTCTCGCGCAAGAACCCGCGCACCACGCGGATGAAGAGCGTTTTGTCCCACGGCCGGATGTTCATCTTGCCGTCGTACTTGACCTCGAGCACGGCACCGTTGCTGGCCTCGACGGTCGTGTAGTTCCAGCCCTTGGGGTCGGTGAACTGGGGACGCCCCATGTCGGATGCGAAGCGATGCACGATCTTCAGTGAACCGGTGTCGTCGATGCCGAAGTAACCCGCGGTGTAAGTCAGCGTGAACGACTGCAAGCTGCCCGCCTCGAATTCGCCTTGCGGTGCGATCTCCGCGCGGCCCATGCGTTCGGCGAAGTAAGTCGAATGTGGCATTTCGTCTACCCCTGACGCCGCGATGCCGTGGGCCCGCAAATGACCGCGAGCCGGATTGCGCGCGGCTTCCGTAGGCTGCGCGCAGGCGGCAGTTCGGCAAAACCGAACGGCATCGCGCGAGTCCCCGTGTCGTTGCGGCGCATCGTTTCCCCCTCGGCCGGTCAGAACTGCAGCGAAATTCCCGACGCCAAAATCAGCCACCGCACGAGGCGCCGGAAATTCGCTTCGCTGATCATTTCAAATACGCGCGTGCCCGCCCACCACCCCAGCGCTATCGCCGGCAAAGCCGCCGCCAGCGGCAGCCATAACCGGGTCTTGTCGACATCGATGTTCAGGCCCACGCCCAGCATCACCAGTATGCCGGTAATCAGGATGTACGGCTGATAGACGCGGCGGCTGCGCTCTTTGTCCCACCCGCGCAAGCTGCACCAGATCGTCGGCAGCGTGCCGTGCAGGAGCGCGAACCCGCCGAGCGCGCCGCTCACCCACCCCACCATGCCGTCGGCAAAGCGCGCGCCGGTGGGTGACAAACGCACCCCGGAAAATTGCGGCCGCCACAGCATGCAGCAACTATAAGCGATCATGAATGCACCGAACACATGGCGAAACAGCACCGCGTCGAACCGCTGCAGTGCCAGCACCCCCAACGGCACGCCTAACGCGCCGCCGATCACGAACGGCCACAACAGGCCGAATTCGATTTCGCGCCGGAACCGCCAGATGCTCGCGATATGCAATAGCGTCGCACACCCCGCCGCCAGCAGCACAATCTGCGCCGGCGGCAGCACGTATATCCACACGCCGGTGACGACGATCGCAAAAGCAAATCCCGCGCTGCCGACCACCATGGCGGCGAAAAATCCCCCCGCTGCGATCAGCGCGAGATCAAACCACATTCAGCGCAAAGGCGAGACCCGCCGCGAGGCTTGCGCCCGCCGCGAGCGCGAGCAGGGTTTTGTGCCAGTCGCGCCACGCCAGGAACTCGAGCATCAGGAGCCGCACGCCGCCCGTCATATGCGCGGCCAAGAGCAGCACGAGCCCCGTTTCGGCGAATTTTACGAGCGGCTGCTCGGTCCAGCGCAGAAATCCGTCGAGCGCCTGCGCGCCCTGTAAAGCGCTGCCCAACACCCAGAAGTGGAACGGCAGAAACAACGCAAGCAGCACGCCGCTCACACGATGCACGATAAACGCCCACCAGGCGGGATGGTTGCGCGCGCGGATATCGTTTTTCATGCCATCCGCTCAGGCGGTGAATACTGCGAGCACCGCGCGCCAGCCCCACAGCGCCAACACCACGCCCAGCGCCAGCGCCAGCGCATCGGCGAGGACGCCGCGCCACGCGAACATTTCAGCCAGTAGCGTGCGCATGCCGATCGGCGCATGGACCGCAATGGCGGCCACGAAGGTCGCATAAAACGCAAACCACGCGTAATTGCCGCGCGTGCGGCCGAGGATTTCCGCGCCGGACAGGCCGTGGCGCACCGCGTAAATCACCGTCGCGAGATGCACGACCATGCACAGCGCGAGCACCGCGGCGCTGATGCGTTGCGCGGCCCACAGCAGGACTTGCGTGCGTATGTTCATAGTTCGCCCTTGAACGCGGCCGCGGCCACCGCGCGCTTGAGTCCGGCGATGCCGGCGGTCGGCGCAATCTCTTTGGGACAGCGCTCGCTGCAACTCATGTGCGTGTGACACGCATGACAGCCGGCGTCGCCCGCGACCGCGGCAAGCCGCTCTTCATTCGTGACGTCGCGCATGTCGTTGACGAGCGTCCATGCGCGGTTAAGCGCCGCCGGCCCGAGATAGGCGGGATTCCACGCCACGACGTCGCACGCGCTATAACATACGCCGCAACCGATGCATTCAATCGCCGCATCGACTTCCCTGCGCATGGGCGAATCCGGCATCACGCGCGCGAATTCGTCGGCGCGCGTGCGCGCGCCCTTGAATTGGCTCTTGGCCCGCGCCATCTTGTCGAAAAACGGCGCCATGTCGGTGACGAGGTCCTTGACCATCGGCAGGTTGCTGAGCGGCGCGATCTCAAGCGCATCGTCGATCGCGACGTTGGCCACATGCGTGCGGCACGTCCAGCGTGCCTTGCCATTCACGTTCATCGCGCACGAGCCGCACATGCCGACGCGGCACGCAAAGCGGTAGGACAGCGTGGGATCGAGATGGCGCTGAATATGCGTGACGACATCGAGCACGGTCTGACTCGCCTGCCGCGGCACGTCATAGGCGTGGAATTCGCCGGACTCCCGGCCGCGCCATACGCGCACCCGCAACGTGGACAAATGCGAATGAATCGCTGTGTCCACCTGCTCTTTCAAAGAAGCCATCTTCGAGGCTGACGCTTACTGTTCCGCCACGTCGCGCAAGATTTCTTGCATTGTATTTCCGTGGCGGCCTTGGCGTCTTGGCGGCTAAATTGCCTTACGCGCTTTCGTACAGCCGTGTCATGACGAACTCGCGATGCCCGAGCGCTTCGGCCGCGGTCAAGCGCCCGTTACAGGTGCGCAACATCACCTCGAGCAGCTCGTCGCCGGTTTGATCGAGATTTTTCTGCCGCTGCAAGAGGCCCGAGCAATCGTGGTCGATGTGCTCCGACATCGTGCGCACGGTGCGCGGATTTGCCGAGAGTTTGATTACGGGCAGGATCGGGTTGCCGATCACGTTGCCCTGCCCGGTCGGGAACAGATGCACGACGTAGCCCGATGCCGCGCACAGCGTGACCATCTCGGCCGCCGCCGACGACGAATCCATGAACCACAGGCCGGGTCTGGTCGGGATTTCCGCCTTGTCGATGACGCCGATCACCTTGCACTTCTTGCCGATTTTCTGGATGTTGCCGAGTGCTTTTTCCTCGATCGTGGTGAGTCCGCCCGCGATATTGCCCTTGGTCGGCTGCGAATCGGAAAGATCGTCGACCTTGTGGCGCTCGATCACGTCCTGGTAGCGGTTGAACATCGCCATGAATTGTTCGCGCACCTGGGGGGTCGCGCAGCGGTCGGCGACGAATTTTTCGCCGCCGGTGATCTCGGTGGTTTCACCGAAGCACATCGTGACGCCCAGCGGCTCCATCTTGTCGAACGCGTTGCCCACCGTCGGGTTCGAGCCGCAACCGGATGTCGTGTCCGACTCGCCGCACTTGGTCGACACCCACAAATCGCTGATCGGGCATTCGACGCGCTTGAGTTCCGACGCCCATTGCACGTATTCCTTGGCGACTTTGGAGGCACGCAAAATGGTGTCGTGGTCGCCGTGCAGCTCGATGCCGAAACCGGTGACCGGCTTGCCGGTCTTGGCGATGCCGTCCACCACCCGCTTGGCCCAGCTTTCCTCGATGCAGATCACCACCACCGCGGCGACGTTCGGATTGGCGCCGGCGCCGATCAGCGTGCGGAAATGCAAGTCGAGGTCGGCGCCGAATTGCAGCCGGCCGTAAGGATGCGGAATCGCCATGGCGCCCTTGATATTGTTGACGACCGCCTCGGCGGCGGCGTTCGACAGGTCGTCGACCGGCAGTACGAGAACGTGATTGCGCACGCCGACGCGGCCGTTTTCGCGGCGGTAACCCCAGAAAGTCGTTTGGCTTGAAATCATGCTCGCTCCTCTGCGCGGTCTACCAGCGCTTGGTTTTGATGTTGTGGACGTGCGCGTGCGCGCCCGCCTTGATGTCGGCGACGGCCTTGCCGATGTCGTGCCCATACTTGATGATGGTTTCGCCGCTTTTCACGTCTTTCAACGCAAGCTTGTGGCCGATCGGAATGTCCTGCTGCGCCTTCAACGCGACGGTGCGGTCTTCGTCCATGATCCAGCCGGTCAAATCCTGGCCGGCCTTCACGCCTTCGACGACGACCACGGCGACGGTGTCCTTGGGATCGTGCAAAACAAAGTGAATCATGCGAACTCCTGAACTCGGAATAGATGAAAACCCCGGGGCGGGACAACAGTGTAATTATTCGTGGCTGCGAGTCATGTTACACGCCGCTTTAAATATGAGTCAACTAGATGACCTGTATGATATCGCTGCCGCCGATGCTAGAATCCTCGTGATGATCGCGTACGATTTGTCTGCGGCCCGATGACCGTGGTCCGCTCGCCGGCGAATGATGCGCCGAGATCGCATCCGCTGCTACAAAGAGGTCAAGAACCGCATCACGAAAAGCCTGATCGCCGGCGAATGGACGCCCGGCGACGCGCTGCCGAGCGAGTCGCGCCTCGCCGCGCGCTTCAGCGTCTCGGTGGGCACCATCCGCCGGTCGGTCGACGAACTGGTGGCGGAGAAAATCGTCGTCCGTCAGCAGGGCCGCGGCACCTATGTCACGACCCATACCGAAGACCGCCAGTTTTATTATTTCTTCCATATGGTGGGCAAGGACGGCGGCAAAGAGCCGCCGGTCCACGAGTTGCTGTCGTTGCAGACTACGCGGGCGGACAGCGAAGCCATGGCGCAGTTCGGGCTCAAACCAGGCGACCGCGTTCACCGCATACACAATGTGCTGAAGCTTGGCGGCGCACCGGTGATATTCGACGAGCTGCGCATCGCCGCCGCTCAATTCGCGGATTTGGACGCCGACGCGTTCGGTGCGCGCGAGGGCACGATCTATGGGCTCTACCAGTCGCGCTACGGCATCAACGTGGTGCGCATCAGCGAACGGTTGTCCGCGGCACTTCCCGCCGGCGCGCATCGCGCGCGTGCTCGGCGTGAACGCGTCGAGCCCGGTGCTCGTCATCAAGCGCGTCGCTTATACCTATCACGAGCAACCCGTCGAACTGCGCACGAGCTGGGTCAATACGCGGCGCCATGAGTACCTGAGCGACCTCTGGAAGAGCGAGCCACGCTGAACGCACTGAACGCCAACGCGAGCACCGCCCTGAAACCGAATCCGGATTGCATTTTCGCGACCACCGGCGGCGAACTCGTCAGGTTCGCGCTCACGACCCCGCTCGATCCGCTCTTCTACCTCGCGCTGAACATTCTGGCCGCGCGGGAAGACGGGTCCGCCCTTGCCGAGGTCAGGGCGGCGGTAGTTGCGAACGAGGAATCGCTGGACCGGCGGTTTGCCGCCGCGCGCGCGTGCGGTGACGCCAACGCCGCCTTGGATATGCTGGCACGCGAAGGCGGGGTGCTCGCCATGGTGCCCGATTTGATCATGGCGGCACGCGACGCCGGCAGTCTGCCTCCGCTGCTGGATTACTGCGTGAAAAAAAAGAATCTGCAAAGCTGGTATCTGCCGATTCCAGGCCTGCACGCGCTGCTCGATCAGTTGACGCGCTCAGCTCCTGCCGGCGTGCGCGCCGGTCTGGATATTCTGCCCGCGCGCCACGACGGTGCGCCACGGCGCGCGGCCATCCGCATCGCGGGTATTGTGAAAGTTCACAATGAAGGCGAACGGGTCGTTCGCACCGTGGGCTCGATGCTCGCTTTCTGCGATCACGTGGTGCTGTGGGATCACGGTTCCGACGACGGCTCGATCGACGCGCTTGAACGCGCGATGCACGCCGAGCGCAGCCGGCTGGAGGTCATACGCTCGACGACGCCGGAATACAACGAAAGAATCATTTACGACGGGTTGTTCGCGCGCGCGCGGGCGAAAGGGGCGACGCACATCTGCCATTTCGACGCCGACGAAGTGCTGGCCGTCACGCTGCCGCCGGAGCGCTTGCGCGAAGTGGCGGCCGGGCTCGAGCCCGGCGACACGGCCTGCGTGGAACTCGTGCAATTGGTCGGCACGCAAGGCGAATATATCGATTACGCCAATACGCGCGGATGGGCCGCGTCGCACTATTATCTGCCGCATTGGCGGGACTTTCTGTTCGCCGACGATGGCCGCACCTTGCACGCGCAGGCCCATCTGCACGGAGGCTGGTTACCGCACGGCAGCCCGCGCCGCCGCCTGTTCGTGGACCCCGCGCATGCGGTCAATTTTCACATGGACAAAGCGGACGCCGTCGCCGCACGAATCAAGAACGACTGGTACAAGGCCAAGGAATTGGTGCTGCACGGTTTCCCGGTCGAGAAGCTCGTCTACCGCTACATGTTCTACGCGCTGACCTACGCATACCTGACCAACTACCTCGGCACGCGGCCGGCGACGGGCCCGACGATGGATGCCGCCATCGAAGCCAGGCGCACCGCTGAAAAAGCGGTCGAGTTGCAACGCTGGCTAAGCAACATCAAATTGCCGCTCGAGAAATGGCTTTTTTTCCATGTCTGAAGAGTCGCCGCGCCGCCCGGCCGGCCCGCAGGCCTGACTACAGGCGCCGAAACGACAGTTCCTGACCGTTTACAAGTTCGGTGCGCAATTTGGCCGTGAGTCGGAGCTCGCATTTTTTTACCGGTGTACCGGTCCGCGAGTAAAGCGGCAGTTCAAGCTGGTTCAGTTTTTGCACCATGTCGGGCAAGCTTACCGGCGATTTCAGGTAGCCGCGCAGCACGAACAGCAGCATGTTCATGACCGCCGCCCCCGCCCACAAGTCGTGCCAGGCGAAGTCCCGCTCCGACCACACCGATATGTGCGCTTCCGCGTTTACACCTTCGTGCGCGTTCTGCACGTCGAACTCGGGGCACACTACGAGGATATAACTACAGCGGTAGGTCAGAAAATTCAACAAGTCCAGGCCCGCCGATTTGGGCAAATGCTCGATGCAATCACCGATGATGACGAGATCGTAGAATTCCTCCGTCGCGCTCGCAATCAGATCGAGCGCGTCAATCCGGCGCACTTCGTCGTAAATCAGGTCGAGCTTGAAGCGCTCGATATAGCCCGCCTCGGGCTCGATGCCGATCACCGTCGCCGCGGGCACGAGCGCTCTCACGAGTTCGCCATACTTACCCGCTCCACACCCGATATCCAGCACTGTCTGCGGCGACAGCATCTGGACGATCGATTTTGTAACCTCGTCGAAACTAGGCGCCGAAAACGGCATGCAATGCCTCCTGATTTTGCCGCGAAACCGCGCCGGTTGCGGCGGCGACTGCCGGCCCGACTCTACAGCCTGCGTATTTCACGGCGTATCAATTCGAGCTTCTCCGCGTCCTTCACGTTTTTTCGCAGCCACTCGAACTGCGCGCGTGCATCGTCCTTCAGCCCTGCCCGCCCGAGGTTCGATGCCGCGGCAATGCGGGCATTGACGGCGAATGCGTCGGGCGGGCGGGCGTCCGGCGCCAACGCCGCCTCCAGAAAATAATCCGCGGCGGTCCGAAAATCGTTGCCGCTCTCAGCAATGCGGCCGAGCGCGAACAGGATTTCGCGCCGCTCGCGTGCCGCCGCCAGCGGCAGCAGTGCGCGGTACAGTTCACCGGCGGGCTTGGCAAACCCGCCGTCCTGCAGGTCCTGCACCGCCGCCAGCGCGCGCCGCATGACGTCTGCCGGAAGTATCTTCTTGCCTGCGATCAGCGTGCGCAGCAGTTCGGCCGCCGGTTCGGCATTGCCGGCGCGCACCAGCACCGACGTGAGCTGGATACGCCACTCATCGGGCTCCAGCGTCGGCGGCGTGGCAAGCCCCTGCCAGTAGCGCGCGGCCACCGCCGGCAAGTGGTTGTCGGCGGCCAGCCCGCCCAAGAGAAAACGCGCCTGCGCGTCGATTTGCGCCACGGGGAACCGGGTGGCGTCTTCAAACAAGCGGATCGCCGCCAGCGCGAGTTTGGCACTTTGCAACGAGAACGCGAGTTGCAGTTGCGCGTTTAGGCGGGTCGCACGAATTTTGCCGTGTTGCGCGAGATACGCGAACAGCGCGCGTCCCGCGATCGCGCTCGCAACGCTGCGGCGCGCCGCCAAATCCTCCCATCCCGCGTCCTCGCCGACCAGCAGCTGGTTCTGGTTGGCGACCGACTGCGCTGCCACCGCATACGACTTCCAAAGTTCGGCGGCGAGCGCAACGGGCCGCTCCGCCGGCTTGTCGCTGGCGAGTTGCAGTAGATTTTCGAGCGCCTCGACCTGCAACACGTCGTCTTTCTGCATTGCGGCCGCGTGCTGCACCACAGTCCAGTACGCGGCCTGATTGCTCCTGGCCAATGCGGCGCGCGCCTGCGCGACCGCCGCGTTCGGCGCGATCAGATTGGTCTTAAGCCGCAGCAGCAACTTGAGCGGACTTGTGTCATCCAGTTGCGCAAACCAGTTAACGGCCTCCTTTTCCAGGTCCGCCGCGAGCAGCGCCTCGACGAAGCGCGCCGCCGTATCCCGATCGACCGGTTTGTAATCCTGCTGATACCGCAGCATCAGCGCAAAAGCAACCTGCGGCTGGCCGTCCGCGAGATAAGTCTCGACCACCAGCAGCCGCGCCTGGCGCATCTCTTCGGGAGACATCGCGTGGCGCCACATCAGGCGCGCCAAAAAATCGCGCGCGGTGGCGCCCTGCGCGTTCGCCAGGGCGGCGCGCGCACCCGCCACGAGACACGTCCGCACGAGCATATCGGGCGCACCCGCCGGCAGTGCGGCGACACGCCTGGTCAGCTCCTGATGGCGGTTGAGGCGGGACAGCAACGCGCAGCGTAACTGCTCCCACTCGGCCCAGCGCGGACTCGTCATCGCGGCGGGTTGCAGTTGCTCAACGCGCGCGAGCGCAAGCAGCGGGGCATCGTTATCAGCAAAGCGCTGCGTGACCTCGAGCGCATCCGGCACGCCCTGGGCGTGGGCGCCGAGCGAAATCAACAGGGTGAACGTGGCGACGGTGCGCATGCGCCTATTGTAGGGCGATCGCCCGCGCGCCCCCAAACTGCATGTACCACAAGAAAGGCGGCTCGCGCCGCCTTCTTGCCGCTGCCCGCCCGCGCGCCTAGGGCTTGGCGTCGCCCTGGGGTTGATCGGTTTCGAGTGGCGGCAGCACATCCTCGACGGGAACGTCGAGGCGTTCCTTGATGCGCGCCGCCTTGCCCGACAAGTTGCGCAGATAGTAGAGCTTGGCGCGGTTGACGTCGCCCTTGCGTTTGACTTCAATCGACGCGATCAAGGGCGAGTAAGTCTGGAACGTGCGCTCCACACCCTCGCCCGACGAGATCTTGCGCACGATGAACGCCGAGTTAAGTCCGCGGCTCTTCTTGGCGATCACCACGCCTTCATAAGCCTGCACGCGCTTGCGGTCGCCTTCGACCACGTTGACGTTCACCACCACGGTATCGCCGGTTTTGAATTCCGGGATTTTTTTCCCGAGACGGGCGACTTCTTCGCTTTCGAGTTTCTGTATAAGGTCCATCGTCATGCTCCAATTGTCTACCCATTCGAAACCGGACTGTGGTCCGGTTTCGCTCGATGCTCCCCTCGCCCTCCGGGAGAGGGGTCGGGGTTGCGGGATCGAGCGATTACGTAGTTACGCAAGGCTCGAAAGTTCCCGCTTGAATTCCTCGAGCAACTTGCGCTCGTCATCCGATAGCGCGCGCTTTTCCAACAAATCCGGCCTGCGCTGCCACGTTCTGCCTAACGCCTGCTTTAACCGCCAGCGACGGATCTCGGCATGGTTGCCCGACATCAGCACCGGCGGCACGGATTGCCCCGCATACGCCTCGGGCCGTGTGTAGTGGGGGCAATCGAGCAACCCGTTCACGAACGAGTCCTGGCTCGCCGATGCGGCGTCCCCCAACACACCCGGCAACTGGCGCACGATGCAATCGATCAACACCATCGCCGCCAACTCGCCGCCCGACAGCACGTAATCCCCGATCGATATTTCGTCGTCGACCTCGCGTGCTGTCACGCGCTCGTCGACCCCTTCGTATCGCCCGGCCAGCAACACCAACCCCTGCTGTCCCGCCAATTCCATCACCAGCGCGTGATTCAGCACCCGCCCCTGTGGCGTCAGGTGTATCACGCGCGGTTGTTTCACGCCCGCGCTTTTCTGCCGCTGCCGTGCCGCCGCCAGCGCGCGCCCGGCGGGCTCGGCCATCATCACCATCCCGGGACCGCCGCCATACGGCCGGTCATCGACCGTGCGGTACGCGTTCTGCGCAAAGTCGCGCGGGTTCCACGCGACCAGCTGGTAAATCCCTTTTTCCCGCGCGCGCCCGATCACCCCGGCCTCGGCTACCGCGTCGAACATCGCCGGGAAAATCGTTACCACGTCAAACTGAAGCATCAGTAATCCCTGCCCCAGTCCACGGCGATCATTCCTGCCGCGATATCCACCGCTTTAATCGCATCGGCGATAAACGGTATCAGTATTTCGCGCGCGTCGCCGCGCTCTTTACCATTATCGCCCGCCACCACCAACACGTCGTTCGCGCCGGTTTGCACGATGCGGGCAACGCGCCCTAATTCGTGCTGCTCCGCATTCACCACGCGCAGGCCGATCAGATCGGCCCAGTAAAACTCGTTCCCCGCGGCGGCCGGCAGTTGTTCGCGCGGCACGCCAATTTCAAATCCCTTCAGCGCGACCGCAGCCTCCCGGCTCTCGACACCCTCCAGCTGCGCCACCAGCGTGTTGCTGTGCACCTTGGCTGCGATGACATGCATTTCGCGCCAATCGCCCTCGCGCCGCAACCACCACACCGGGTAATCGCACAAATTGCCCGGCTGCGCGGTCAGGGTGTAAATCTTGACCCAGCCCTTGACACCAAACGGGGCGGTCACCCGCCCCATCACCACCATGCGCTCAGGCAGCGGGTTTGGCGCCGAACTGTTTGACGAGGCGTGCCGCAGTGTCGCTGATTTGCGCACCCTTGCTCTGCCAGTAAGTAAGCCGTTCGGCCTGATAGCGGAACGTTTCCTGGCCTGCCGGCGCTTTGGGATTGTAAAAACCGATGCGCTCGATGAAGCGGCCGTCGCGCGCGCGCTTCGAATCCGCAACCACCAGATTAAAAAACGGACGCTTTTTGGCGCCGCCACGTGCCAGTCTGATCACTACCATGGTAAATCCGACCCTGAAAATGCGGAAAGGGCGTGATTTTACGCTAGTTTTTGACTTTAGCGCAAGGTAAGAACCGGGCGCGGCGTCCCGCGATTACTGCGCATTCCGCCATCAGCACGAAAAACTTAACACATTGATCAGGCGAGAGAAGGATGCTGACTGCACGCTGACAACACCGCGCGCGGCGCGCGCTCAGCGCATGCCGCCCGGCAACATCCCTTTCATCGAACGCATCATCTTCGCCATGCCGCCCTTGGCCATCATCTTCATCATTTTCTGCGTCTGCTCGAACTGCGCGAGCAGGCGGTTGACTTCCTGCACGCTCACGCCGGCGCCGGCCGCGATGCGGCGCTTGCGCGAGGCCTTGAGCAGTTCGGGCTTCGCGCGCTCCTGCGGCGTCATCGAATTGATGATGCCTTCGATGCGGCGGATCTGGCGGTCGTCCATCTGCGCCTTGCCGGCCGCCTGCGCCAGTTGTCCCGGCAGTTTGTCGAGCATCGCCGTGACGCCGCCCATTTTTTTCATCTGGCCGATCTGCTGCTTGAAGTCCTCGAGGTCGAACCCCTTGCCCGACTTCAGTTTCTGCGCGAATTTCTCGGCCTCGTCGCGATCGACGGTGCGCTGCGCGTCTTCGATCAGCGACAGCACGTCGCCCATGCCGAGGATGCGCGACGCCATGCGGTCGGGGTGAAAGACTTCGAGCCCGGCGAGCTTTTCGCCGACGCCGGCGAACTTGATCGGCTTGCCGGTCACCTGCCGCACCGACAGCGCGGCGCCGCCGCGCGCGTCGCCGTCGAGCTTGGTGAGCACGACGCCGGTCAGCGGCAGCGCGTCGGCAAACGCCTTGGCCACGTTGACCGCGTCCTGGCCCTGCATCGAATCGACGACGAACAGCGTTTCGATCGGCTTCAGCGCCGCGTGCAGCTCGCGGATCTCGCGCATCATCGCGTCGTCGATCGCGAGCCGGCCCGCGGTGTCGACGATCAGCACGTCGTGATAATGCTTGCGCGCGAAATCAAGCGCGGCAGCGCGATGTCCGCGGGTTGTTCGCCGGTTGCCGACGGGAAAAAATCGACTTCGACCTGCGCGGCGAGCGTTTTCAGCTGTTCGATCGCGGCCGGACGGTAGACGTCGCAGCTCGCCAGCAGCACTTTCTTTTTCATCTGCTCGCGCAGCAGCTTCGCGAGCTTGCCGCTCGTCGTGGTCTTGCCCGAGCCCTGCAGACCCGCCATCAGGATCACCGCCGGCGGCGTGGTCGCGAGATCGAGCGCGGCGTCGGTCTGCCCCATCAGCGCGATCAGTTCGCGATGCACGACGCCCACCAGCGCCTGGCCCGGCGTGAGGCTGCCCATCACCTCCTGGCCGAGCGCGCGTTCGCGCACCTGCGCGACGAAGTCCCTGACCACCGGCAGCGCGACGTCGGCTTCGAGCAACGCCATGCGCACTTCGCGCAGCGCGTCCTGGATATTGGTTTCGGTCAGCCGCGCTTCGCCGCGCAGCGTCTTCATGACCTGCGACAGCCGTCCGGTCAGACTTTCAAACATGCCGGATCCATATTTGGTCGCATGGGGCAGGGCCGCAATCTACTGGTGTAAACTGGCTGCCAACGACCATGCTGGACTTCGTATTCTATCCGATCACCTCGCTGATGTACGCGGCGCTTGCCGCGTATTTCTGGCGCATGCACTGGCTGCCCGCCGCGGCCGCGCCGGCCGCGCGCGCGCGAATCGCGGACTCGTCGAACACCTCGTGGTGCTGGTGCCGATGGCGTTGCACGCAATGCTGCTCTACCAGTCGATGTTCGCCGGCGACGGCATGCATCTGGGCATCGGCAATGCGATATCGACCATCGTCTGGCTGACGGTCGCGATCTACTGGCTGGGCAACCTCGTCTACAACGTCGAAGGTCTGCAGGCGATGGTGATGCCGGTGGCGGCGGTCTGCGTCTTGCTGCCGACGCTGTTTCCGGCCACGCGCGCGCTGCCGAATACGGAACTCGCGGCGTTCAAGGCGCACCTGCTGATTTCGATGCTCGCCTACAGTCTTTTCACCATCGCGTCGCTGCACGTGCTGTTGATGGCGCTGCTCGAGCGCCGGCTGCACGGCGGCGAATTGCCGTTCGCGCTGCAGAAACTGCCGCCGCTGCTGACCATGGAAACGCTGCTGTTTCGCATCATCACCGCGGGTTTCGTGCTGCTGACGCTGACGCTCGCGAGCGGCATCGTATTTTCCGAGGAATTGTTCGGCAAGGCGATGCGCTTCAATCACAAGACCGTGTTCGGCATCCTGTCGTGGCTCATTTTCGCCGCACTGCTCGGCGGCCGGCAGCTCTACGGCTGGCGCGGGCGCATCGCGGTGCGCTGGACGCTGACCGGATTTCTGATGCTGGTGCTCGCCTACGTCGGCAGCAAGTTCGTGCTCGAAGTCATACTTGGCAGAACGTGAGGAGTGAGGACGTCGGGCGCGCGGATTCAGAAACGCTTGATCTTGTCTTGCTCACACTCTTCGCCTCCTCGACCTCGACTCCTGACCCTGATGGACGACATCCCGTTATCCGCGCAGTTCACCGCGCTGGTGCGTGCTGCTGCTGATTTCCGCGTTTTTCTCGCTTGCCGAAACCAGCATGATGGCGCTGAACCGCTACCGGCTGAAGGCGCTGGTACGGCTCGGCAGCCGCGGCGCCAGGCTCACCGCAGGGCTGTTGCGGGAAACCGACAAGCTGCTCGGCGTCATCCTGCTCGGCAATACGCTGGTCGCAGCGGGCGCCGCGACGCTCGCCACCCTCATCGCACACACGCTGTGGGGCGATCACAAATGGGTCCCGGCGGCGAGCGCCGTCGTCGTCACCTTCGCCCTGCTGATCGTGTCCGAGATCACGCCCAAAGTGATCGGCGCCGCGTACGCCGAGAAAATCGCGCTGCCGGTCGCATTCGTGCTCACGCCCATGCTGAAAGCGCTCTACCCGGTGGTGTGGTTCGTCAATCTGTTCGTGCAGACGCTGCTGTGGCTGCTGCGCCTCAAGACCGCGCAAGCACGGCGGAGAACAAGATGACGCCCGACGAATTGCGCACGCTGGTGCTCGAAGCCGGCAACTACATTCCGAAAAAGCACCAGAGCATACTGCTCAATCTGTTCGATCTCGAAAGCATCACGGTCGACGACGTCATGACGCCGCGCAACCAGATCGAGGCCATCGATATCGACGCGCCGCCCGAGATCCTGCGCCAGCAGATCGCCACCGCCTACCACCGCCGGCTGCCGGTATACCAGGGCCAGCCCGACAACATCATCGGCATCATACAGCTGCGCAAAGTGCTGGCGGTGAGCCAGGACGACGAAATCAGCGCCGCGCATTTGCGCGAAATCATGCGCGAACCGTATTTCATCCCGTCGGGCACGCCGCTGTTCACGCAGTTGCAGCAGTTCCAGGAACACCAGGACCGGCTGTGCTTCGTCGTCGACGAATACGGCGAACTCATGGGACTGTTGACGCTCGAAGACATCGTCGAGGAATTGATCGGCGAATTCGCCACGCACTCGCCGCTGCAGCCCGCGCACTTCCACCGCCAGGCCGACGGCTCCTACCTGGTCGAAGGCGGCAGCCTGTTGCGCGAATTGAATCGCAAGCTCGGCTACCATTTCCCGCTCGACGGGCCCAAAACGCTCAACGGCCTGATCCTCGAGCACTTGCGGGATATTCCGGAACCCGGCACCAGCGTCAGGATCGCCGGCCATCCGCATGGACATCGTGCAAACCCAGGACCGCGTGGTCAAGGCGGTGCGCCTGGCGCCGCCGACCGACCGCGACGGTCGAATCCGACAGGCGGCGCCTAGCTCACGCGCCGCAAGCGCCTTTACAAAGCACGCGCACACGGGCATTATTGTGCTGGATGAGTATGCAATCTAACCAATTGGTTAGATTGGATTTCTGGGAGAATCATCATGGCGACCACAGCCGCGACCGCCACCAAGAAAGACGTCAAGGAATTTACTTTTTCCTGGACCGGCACCGACAAGGCCGGCAAGACGATGCGCGGCGAAATGAAAGCCGGCGGCGAAGCCGTCGTCAATGCGATGCTGCGCCGTCAGGGCATCAAGGTCCTCAAGGTCAAGAAACAATCCGTGCGCCGCGGCGGCAGCATCACCGACAAAGACATCACGCTGTTCACGCGCCAGCTCGCGACCATGATGAAATCCGGCGTGCCGCTGCTGCAGGCGTTCGACATCGTCGGCAAGGGCCACAGCAACGCGGCGGTGCAAAGACTGCTGATGGACATCAAGACCGAAGTCGAGACCGGCTCGAACCTGAAGTCGGCGTTCGAGAAGCACCCGCTCTATTTCGATGCGCTGTTCTGCAACCTGGTCGGCGCCGGCGAGCAGGCCGGTATTCTCGACAGCCTGCTCGACCGGCTGGCGACCTACAAGGAAAAAGTCCAGGCCATCAAGGGCAAGATCAAGGCCGCGTTGTTTTATCCGATCGCGATTATCGTGGTGGCGTTCATCATCACCGCGGTGATCATGATCTTCGTGATCCCGGCGTTCAAGCAGGTGTTCGCGAGCTTCGGCGCCGACCTGCCGGGCCCGACGCTGGTCGTCATGGCGATCTCGGAATTCTTCGTCCAGTACTGGTATTTGATCTTCGGCGTGGTCATCGGCGGCGTGTGGGGATTCTTCTACGCGTGGAAGCGCTCCAAGTCGGTGCAGATTGTCATGGACAGGATCGCGTTGCGGGCGCCGGTTTTCGGCGACATGGTGCGCAAAGCAACGATCGCGCGCTGGACGCGCACGCTGGCGACGATGTTCGCCGCCGGCGTGCCGCTGGTCGAAGCACTGGATTCGGTGGCGGGCGCCGCCGGCAATCACGAATACTATCGTCGCCACCAAGAAGATCCAGGCCGAGGTTTCCACCGGCTCGAGCCTGACCGTATCCATGCAAAACGTCGACATGTTTCCCAACATGGTGTTGCAGATGGTCGCCATCGGCGAGGAAGCCGGCTCGCTCGACGGCATGCTCTCCAAGGTCGCGGACTTCTTCGAGGCCGAAGTCGACGATGCCGTCGACGCGCTGTCGAGCCTGATGGAACCGCTGATCATGGTCGTGCTCGGCACGCTGATCGGCGGCATGGTGATCGCGATGTATCTGCCGATCTTCAAGCTGGGTCAGGCGGTCTAGATTCCGTGAACGGTGAGCGGTGAGGGGTGAGCGGTTAGGCGTGAGGCGTAACGCCCGCCCCGCATACCTAGACTCGCACCTCACGCTTTACACCGCAAGCGGCTCGTTCTGATGTCGCTGCTCCAGTCTTTCCAGTCCTATCCCGCGTTTTTCGTAACCGTCGTGACGGTGCTGTCGCTCGCGATCGGCAGTTTTCTCAACGTCGTCATCCATCGCCTGCCGAAAATGCTGGAACGGCAGTGGCGCGATGAACTCGCCGAATTGAACGGCCAGGAAGCTGCCGCGGCACCGCGCTACAACCTCGTGCTGCCGCGCTCCCAGTGTCCGGCCTGCGGCCACCCGATCGGCGCGCTGGAGAACGTCCCGCTCGTGAGCTACCTCGTGCTCGGCGGCAAATGCTCGGCATGCAAGGCCGCTATTTCGCCGCGCTATCCGCTGGTGGAAGCGTTGACCGGCGCGCTGTCGGGCTACATCGCCTGGCGCTACGGCTTCACCTGGCACACGCTGGCCGCGCTGGTGTTCGTGTGGGCCATGATCGCGCTTGCGTTCATCGATCTTGACACCTTTTATCTGCCCGACGACATCACGCTGCCGCTCGTGTGGGCCGGGTCTGCTCGCGAACATGGGCGGCGTATTCGTCGATCTGCAATCCGCGGTAATCGGCGCGGTCGCCGGGTATCTCGCGCTGTGGGCTGGTGTTCTGGGGCTACAAGTTCGCCACCGGCAAGGACGGCATGGGTTACGGCGACTTCAAGCTGCTTGGCCGCGATCGGCGCCTGGCTCGGCTGGAAAATGCTGCCGGTCGTGATCCTGCTGTCGTCGCTGGTCGGCGCGATGGTGGGAATTGCGCTGATTGTTTTCGCACGCCACGGCCGCAACGTGCCCATCCCGTTCGGACCCTACCTCGTGCTGGGCGGCCTGATCGCGCTGTTCTGGGGAGACCAGCTCCTCGCGTACTACCTGCAGACGCTGTAGACCGAACATCATGCCGCTCGTGATCGCGCTTACCGGGGGCATCGGCAGCGGCAAAAGCAGCGTCGCGAACATGCTTGCGGAATTGGGCGCTGCAGTCATCGATACCGACGAAATCGCGCACCAGCTGACCGCCGCCGGACAGCCCGGCGCGCGCGCGATCGGCGAGCAGTTCGGCGCCGACTATCTCGCGGCGGACGGCGCGCTTGACCGCAAGCGCATGCGCGAACGCGTTTTTTCGGATGCGCCGGCCAAGCAAAAGCTCGAAGCCCTGTTGCATCCGATGATACGCGCCGAAGTCGCCGCGCGGATCGTGGCCGCCGCAGGCAACCCGTCCACCGTATATCGTGCTGGTGGTGCCGCTGTTGATCGAAACGGGCGCTTACCGCGATCTTGCGCGGCGCGTACTGGTCGTCGACAGCGCCGAAGATACAGCAGATTGCGCGCGTAATCCCGCCGCAGCGCAGCTCGCGCCGCAGGCGGTTGCCGCCATCATGGCGAACCAGGTCAGCCGCGCCGAGCGGCTGCGCCATGCCGATGACATCGTGCGCAACGACGGCGGACCTGCCGGCGCTGCGTGCCGCGGTCGCGGCGCTGCACCGGAAATACCTCGGTCTCGCGGAAAAACCGCCGGCGGCTCGATGAATTCCGCCAAATTACCGTCGAAATGCCCAATAAGGTCTTTATTTTTTTCAGATTATGTAGAACAATTGGCCGCATACTAACAACGCCTGCGCCTCCCCACGCGCCGTGATCAGCTACGAATACCCACTGAGCGAGCGGATCCGTACTTTGTTGCGGCTCGAGGATCTGTACGAGCGGGCGCTGTATTTCATCGCCAAGGCCGATGCGCAGGAGCATCACGTCGCGCTCCTGTGCATGTTCGAAATTCTCGAAGTCGCGGGCCGCGCCGATCTGAAGTCCGATCTCTTGCAGGAACTCGAGCGGCAGAAACAGTCGCTCGAATCGCTGCGCGACAATCCCGACATTTCGCAGGAAGCGCTCGACAACATCCTGTGGGAAATCGACCGCACGTCGTCGCGGCTGTTTCAGATGTCGGGCAAGGTCGGCCAGGAACTGCGCGAGAACGAATGGCTGATGAGCATCAAGCAGCGCACCAACATTCCCGGCGGCGTGTGCGAGTTCGACGTGCCGTCGTATCACTACTGGCTGCATCTGAGCGCCGAGCAGCATCGCCATGATCTCGAAGGCTGGCTCGCGCCCTTTCTGCCGATCCGCGACGGCATCGCCATCGTGCTGCGGCTCCTGCGCGAAAGCGGCAAGTGTTCCACCCAGACCGCGGTGCAGGGCGTCTACCAGCAGATGATGGCGGGACGCATCGCGCAGATGCTGCGCATCCGGCTGAAACTCGATTACCACTGCGTGCCCGAGATCAGCGCCAACAAGTACGCGCTCAATATCCGCTTCACCACCCAGGAAGCCGGGCAGCGACCCAAGGTATTCGAGTCGGACGTCGATTTCGAGCTGACGTTCTGCAACCTCTGAGCGGTCCACCTTGCGTTGACATGAACGCGCGCATCGTCAACTGCCCGCAATGCGGCAAGCCGGTCGAGTGGGACCCCGCCAACCGTTTCCGTCCGTTTTGCTCGGAACGCTGCCGCGTGATCGACCTCGGCGCGTGGGCGACCGAGAGCTATCGCATTCCGGTGGAGGAGAACAAGGACGAGGTCGAAGAGGGCCCCGGGCGGGCGCAGCAATAGCTGCCACCCGCTGAACCGCTCGGTACCCGGGCATGCATCGCTGCGTAGGCGGCAACGCATCCGCTTACGACGTCACCCGCGCCGCGTGGAGCCGCTCTGCCGACCACGCGCCGCGCAGCATGCCGACTCCGTGCGCGCCGCTACGCCACGCGCGATCGAGATCATCTGCTGCAGGCCGCCCAGCGCATACACCGGCAACGGATAACCGTGTATCAACCGCGCAAATTCCGGCCATCCCAGGGTGTTCGCATGCGGATGACTCGGCGTCGCATTGACCGGACCGAACACGACGAAATCCACGCCAAGTTCGCGGGCGCGTTCCAGTTCGGCGGCATCGTGACACGAAGCGCCGCACCAGTCGCACGCGGGGCGGCGCTCCGCCGCCATCAGGCGCGCCGACGTCAGGTGCACGCCATCCGCACCGCTGCGCGCCGCGATTCCGGCGTCCCGTTGACGAGGACGCGCGCGCCATGCGAATGCGCGATGGTAACGACGTCCGCAGCAAACGTGCTTAGATCGTGATCGGCGAGCTGATGCTCGCGCACCTGCACGAGCCGCAGGCCGTTGCGCAATGATTGCGTAAACCGCGTGAGAAATTCATCTCGACCCAGCTCGCCGGCACAGGTAATGCCGTATGCGGCCGGCAATTCGAGAGCGCGCAAAATAGGCCCGTTGGCCGGCAACAGCGGCGCGACCGTGATGGTTCTAACCGACTGCCACGTAAACTGCTGCAGTTCCCTGCCGCGCAATTCGCCCGACCACCCGAGAACGCGGAAAAAACGCAGGCGCACCGCGGCGTGGACATAGTCGAAATCACGCGTGAGCCATGGATAGGCCAGCGTCACCTCAATACCGAGTTCTTCGTGCAGTTCGCGCGCTAACGCGGATGCGGCATCCTCGCCGGTCTCGACCTTGCCGCCGGGAAACTCCCAGTAGCCGGCATAGGCCTTGCCCGGCGGCCGCTGTGCCAGCAGAAATTCCCCGCGCGGATTGAAGATGACTGCGGCAACGACTTCGATGCGCGCACGTGCGGGCGCCGTAAGGATGGCTTCCGGCATTTAGGGAGACGAAGACTGCTAAGACTTGCCGCGCGCAATGCGCGCGCGGCCCGCCCAATCGCGCGCGAACTGCCACGCCACGCGCCCGCTGCGCGAGCCGCGCTGCAGCGCCCATTGCAGCGCGGCTTGGCGCACCGCGTCGGATCCCGCGCCCGCGACCTTGAAATGCGCCAGCCACTGCGCGACGATTTCCAGATATTCATCCTGGTCGAATGGATAGAACGACACCCACACGCCGAAACGTTCCGACAGCGAGATTTTCTCCTCCACCGTCTCGCCGGGGTGTATCTCGTCGTCCACGCGCTTGGCTTCGAGATTTTCCGACATGAATTCCGGCATCAGGTGGCGCCGGTTCGAGGTCGCGTAAATCAGGCAGTTTTCGGACGCCGCCGCGACCGAGCCGTCGAGCACGACCTTCAGCGCCTTGTAGCCCGGCTCATCCGCGTCGAACGACAGATCGTCGCAATAAAGTACGAAGCGCTCGGGCCGCTCGGCGATCAAATCAACGATATCAGGCAGATCGACGAGGTCCTGCTTCTCCACTTCGATCACGCGCAGGCCGCGCGGCGCGTATTTGTTGAGCAGCGCCTTGATCAATGACGACTTGCCGGTGCCGCGCGCGCCGGTCAACAAGACGTTGTTCGCGGGGTGCCCCTCGACAAACTGGCGCGTATTCTGCTCGACGATTTTCTTTTGCCCGTCGATCCCGCACAAGTCCCCGAGACTGATGCGGTGGACGTGCCGTACCGCTTCGATGCCGCCGCGACCGTTGCGCTTGCGCCAGCGAAACGCGGTCGATTTCCAGTCGGTGACCACCGGCGCCGCCGGCAGCAGCTTTTCGACGCGCGCGAGCAGCGCCTCGGCGCTCGCAATCAATTTTGATATATCACTCATACACCAATTCTAACCGCCAGGACGCCAAGACCGCCAAGTGCACCAAGAAAAACAGGGAAATAGTTCTTATGCCGCCACAATTCGTTACCGGTTAAGCACGCCCTGGCGACAAATAAGGCAAGCGGTCTGATTTGCGGATTGAAGCTTTTCTCTGCGCGCTCCGTAGTCATACGTCATTTGATGTTCTTGCAATCGATTTTCTCGGTGGCCTTGGCGGCTTGGCGGCTAAACGTTAACTTCTATAGTCGGCATTGATGCTGACGTAATCGTGCGAGAGATCGCACGTCCACAGCGTTGCGGACGCCGCACCCCGATTGAGATTGATGCGCACGCCGATCTCGCTTTCTTTCATCACGCGCTGCCCGTCAGCCTCCTGGTACGCGGGATTGCGCCCGCCCTGCCGCACAACCAGCACGTCGTCCAGGTACAAATCGAGCTTCTCGACATCGAGGTCGGCAACACCGGCATAGCCGATGGCCGCCAGAATGCGGCCAAGATTGGGATCGGACGCGAAAAATGCCGTCTTCACGAGCGGTGAATGCGCCACGGCGTAGCCTATTCTGCGGCATTCGTCCGCATTGCGCCCGCCGTCGACGCGTACGGTAATGAACTTGGTCGCGCCCTCGCCATCGCGCACGATCGCCTGCGCGAGTTGCGCCGCCACGTCAGTCACCGCGTCGCGAAACGCGGCGAATTCTGCGCACTTGGCGTCAATAATGTCAGCCATCGCAGCACGCCCGCTTGCGATCAGCATGAACGAATCGTTGGTCGACGTGTCGCCGTCGACGGTAATGCAGTTGAACGAGTGTTGCGCGGCGTGCGCGACGGCGGATTTGGCGAGTGGCAGGCTCACGCGCGCGTCGGTGGCGATGAAGCCAAGCATGGTCGCCATGTTCGGATGTATCATGCCGGCGCCCTTGGCGATGCCCGTGATCGTCACCGTCGCCGCGCCTATCCGCACCTGCCGGGACACGGCTTTGGGCAGCGTGTCGGTCGTCATGATGGCCTGCGCAGCGTTGAACCAGTTGTCCGCGCGCGCGTCCGCTACGCACGCCGGCAGCCCGGCAGCGATTCGCTCTACCGGCAGCGGCTCCATGATGACACCCGTCGAAAACGGCAATACCTGACCCGCGGCGCAGCCGAGCAACTGCGCGGCGTCAGTGCACGTCTGCCGCGCGTGGGCGAGCCCTTGCCTGCCGGTGCCGGCGTTGGCATTGCCGGTATTGACCACCAGCGCGCGGATCGACGCTGCCGGATCCAGCATCGACAGGTGCTGGCGCGTGACCACTACCGGTGCCGCGCAAAACCGGTTCTGCGTAAACACGCCGGCGACCCGCGCCCCGTCATCGAGCCGGATGACGAGCAGGTCCTTGCGGCCCGGCTTGCGGATGTTGGCTTCCGCAACGCCCAGCGTCACGCCGGGCACCGGCAGCAAAGACTTTGGATCGGGCGCGGTAAGATTAACGGGCATGGCGGACGAGGGAATCGGGGTGTTCGCGATTATAGCTTGCGACGCCCTGTCCGACCGCGGCAGGCGCCGCCCCGTGCGGAGGGCCGCTTCCCGCTAGATCAGTTTGCCGTGGCAGTGCTTGTACTTCTTGCCCGACCCGCACGGGCACGGATCGTTGCGCCCGACCTTTTGCCCCTGGCGCACGAACGTCTGCGCAGCGGACGCATTGGCATCGGCATTTGCCTCTTCGAGCGCCTGCTCGTAATCCGCGTGATGGTATTGCACGTTCTTCGGCGCCTCGGGCTCCTCGACTTTCTGCAATTCCGCCTCGCTGCGAATCTGCACCTTCATCAGGATCTGCGTGACTTCGGTATTGATCATGTCGAGCATCAGCGAGAAAAGTTCGAAAGCCTCCTTCTTGTATTCCTGCGTCGGCGTTTTCTGGGCGTAGCTTCTCAGATGTATGCCCTGACGCAGGTGATCGAGCGCCGCGAGATGCTCGCGCCAGTGCGAATCGACGCTTTGCAGCATGATCGCGCGCTCGAACTGGCGCATCTGCGGCGGGTCGACCGGCGCCGCTTTGTCCTGGTATTTGCGGTTTGCAATTTCGATGACGCGGGCACGCAGCTTCTCCTCGTCAAGATCGGTCTCGTCGGCCAGCCACTGTTTGATCGGCAACTCGAGCTGCAATTCGGCGGCCAGCGTTTTTTCCAGCCCCTCGACATCCCACTGCTCTTCGAGGCTTTCCGGCGGGATGTGCTGGGTGATGAACCCGCCGATGACTTCGCCGCGTATCGTCGTGATGCGTTCCGAGATATCCACCGCTTCAAGCAGCTGGTTGCGCGATTCGTAGATCGCCTTGCGCTGGTCGTTGGCGACATCGTCGTATTCGAGCAGGTGCTTGCGCATGTCGAAATTGCGCGCCTCGACCTTCCTTTGCGCATTTTCAATTGCCCGCGTGACCCACGGGTGCTCGATCGCCTCGCCGTCCGGCATTTTCAGCCGTTGCATGATCGCCGCGACGCGGTCCGACGCGAATATCCGCAGCAGCGGGTCTTCGAGCGAAAGATAAAACCGGCTCGACCCCGGGTCGCCCTGGCGCCCCGACCGTCCGCGCAACTGGTTGTCGACACGCCGCGATTCATGGCGTTCGGTGGCGATGATATGCAGTCCGCCCGCGGCGACGACCTGGTTGTGCAGTATCTGCCACGCGTGGCGCACTTCCCCGACGCGCCGCCGCTTGGCCTCCGCGTCGAGACTCGCATCGGCCTCGATGCCGTTGACCTCCGGCTCCGGGTTGCCGCCGAGCACGATATCGGTGCCGCGACCCGCCATATTGGTCGCGATGGTGATCGTTTTCGGGCGCCCCGCCTGCACCACGATCTCGGCCTCGCGCGCGTGCTGCTTGGCGTTAAGCACGTTGTGCGGCAGCTTCTCCTTGTCGAGCAGTTTCGACAGCAATTCCGAGTTCTCGATCGAGGTCGTGCCGACGAGCACCGGCTGGCCGCGCTCAAAACAGCCTTTGATGTCCTTGATCACCGCCTCGTATTTTTCGCGCAGGGACTGGTACACCTGGTCCATGCGGTCGTCGCGGACCATCGGTTGGTGGGTCGGAATCACCACCGTCTCGAGAGCGTAGATATGCTGGAATTCATAGGCCTCGGTGTCGGCGGTGCCGGTCATGCCCGCGAGCTTCGAGTACATGCGGAAATAGTTCTGGAACGTGATCGACGCCAGCGTCTGGTTCTCGCGCTGGATCGCGACCCCCTCCTTGGCTTCGACCGCCTGGTGCAGCCCGTCCGACCAGCGCCGACCCGCCATCAGGCGGCCGGTGAACTCATCGACGATGATGATTTCGCCTTCCTGCACCACGTACTGCTGGTCGCGATGGAACAGCGAATGCGCGCGCAATGCCGCATACAGGTGGTGCATCAGGTTGATGTTGCTCGGATCGTACAGACTGCCGCCGTGGGGAAGCAGTCCCGCTTCGGCGAGCAGGGCTTCGGCGCGCTCGTGACCGGCCTCCGACAGTAGCACCTGGTGCTGTTTTTCGTCGACGGTGTAGTCACCGGGGCTGTTCTCGTCGGCCTGGCGCTTTAAGCGCGGCGCTATCTCGTTCATGCGGTAATACAGCTCGGTGGTGTCTTCGGCCTGGCCCGAAATAATGAGCGGCGTGCGCGCCTCATCGATCAGAATCGAATCCACCTCGTCGACAATCGCATAATTCAGCTTGCGCTGGAAACGCTCGGCGGGTGTCGCCGCCATGTTGTCGCGCAGATAATCGAAGCCGAATTCGTTGTTGGTGCCATAGGTGATATCGGCGGCGTACGCGCCCTGTTTGTCGGCATGCTCCATCTGCGACAAAATCACGCCGACCGTAAGTCCCAGGAAGCCGTAGACGCGCCCCATCCATTCGGAGTCGCGCTTGGCGAGATAGTCGTTGACGGTGACGACGTGCACGCCCTTGCCCGCCAGCGCATTCAGATAGGCGGGCAGCGTCGCCACCAGCGTCTTGCCCTCGCCGGTGCGCATCTCGCCGATCTTGCCCTGATGCAGCGCGATGCCGCCTACCAGCTGGACGTCGAAGTGGCGCATGTTCAGAACACGCTTGCCCGCTTCGCGCACCACCGCGAACGCCTCCGGCAGCAGCTGGTCGAGCGTCTCGCCGTCGGCGTGGCGCTGCTTGAACTCCGCGGTCTTGACCCTCAATGCCACGTCGCTCAATTTCGCGATGGCCGGCTCCAGCGCGTTGATGGCGCGCACCGCGTGCATGTATTGGCGCAACAGGCGATCGTTGCGGCTACCGAATATTTTTCTGATGAGGCCTGTAATCATGAATACCGTACTTAAATAAAAAGGGGTGGGGAAACACCCCACCCCCTCCTAACTGAAGCTTGAAGCGCGCTAACCGGGCAAGCGGAGAAAGCGCACCGGATTGAGCGGCGCGCCGCTCTGACGGACCTCGAAGTGCAAGTGCGGCCCGGTGGCGCGTCCGGTGCTGCCGACCTGACCTAGGTTGCCGCCGCTCAACACCACGTCGCCGACCTTGACCTGGCGCCGGGATAAATGCGCGTAACGCGTGATCAGGCCGTTACCGTGATCAATTTCGATCATATTACCATATTGAGGATGGAAATCCGAGTAGGCGACCACGCCGCCGGCGGCTGCGCGCGCGGGTGTACCGACCTCGGCCATGAAGTCCATGCCCTCATGAAATGTGCGCATGCTGTTGAACGGGTCGATGCGCCATCCGTAGTTCGAGGAATACCAGCCGCCTTCGACCGGCAGTACCGACGGCAGCAATTTCTTCTTCGCGCTGTCGACGATCATCAGCGAGTCGAGAATGCCGAGCTTCTCGGTGCGGTCGTCCATCTGCCGCGTCAGGAGGTCGACCTGACGGTTCACATCGCCGAGCGACAAATCGTAAGCGGGCATGGTCGACAGCGCGCCGCCGCGGCCGGGCATCTGGTCGAACATGAATTCCTGCGGTTTGAATCCGGCGGTCTTGGCGAGCCGCTCGCCGAGAGTATCCAGGCGCAGCAACTGTGCCTGCATCTGGCCCAACTTGGACGCCAGAGCGTTCAGATTCTCGCGTAAATAGCTTTGCGCTTTCTCGTTCTGCTCGTGCTGCGCGCTCTGAATCAGGTTGTTGAGCAGCGGGCCGTTGAGGCTGGGGGCATACCGCAGAAGCACGTACTGCAATGCGAACGCTAAGACCAGCACGCCGCACAGTCCGGCCACGCTCCCCAACACCAGGTGCGACAACGACAGCGTGATCGTCCGCGCCCTCGTCAATTTCCCCGAAACTAGAATTATGTTCATCGTTGCCCCACAATCTCAGCCATGCCCGCGCGCAAAATCGACTTCTATCTGAATTCGTCGGACCGCTTGCGTTCGTTGACCCGGGCAGCCCAGCACATCGCCGAACTAAACCAGGTACTCATCAACTCCGCGCCACCCGAATTGACACAAGCCTGCTGCGTCAAGCAGTTACGCGAAGGAACCCTCACTCTTTTGGCTGAAAATGCCGCGATTGCCGCCAAACTGAAGCAGCTCGCCGCTAGATTGTTAACTTCTTACCAGAAACAGCGGTGGCAGGTTACTGCAATCCGCATTGAAGTGCAAGTCACGCAGACCGTCCGAGCGCCTGCGGCGAAACGCGAACCGAAGTCGTTAAGTATTGAAACGATTGAGAATTTGGAACGTCTGGCCCGGCAGCTCGAAGACTCGCCGCTCAAAGCGGCGCTGGCGCGGCTGGCGGCGCGCCAGCGCATGAAGAACTAGTTGATTTCGCACGTGGTTTCGCGGGAACGCCGCGGACTGCACGCGCGAGACTACACGGTCGTCGACCTGCCCGCCGAATCAAATCACCAATACCAGCCGCTCGAACAGTACGAAGGTGAGCACGATGATCGCCATCACCATCCCGTACTTGAGGACCTGCCACGCAAAGGTGATGTAACGCCGGTTCTTCGTCAGCAGGTAGGTCACGAGCGACGCGCCGATCGTGATCAGAACGAGAAAACCGACGAGGCGCAGGACGAACATGGCGCTAGTGCGTCGCGTTCGCCGTCGCTAATTCGCGGGGGCCGGCCGGCCGCGCAAAAACAAGCTACGCCAATGCGGGCTGCGTGGAGGCAACAAACGCGGGCGCGTCTTCGATGCGGTCAAAGCTCACGTGCTCCCACGCGTCCTTTTGTTCGAGCAGCCGGCGCAGCAGCAGGTTGTTAAGCGCGTGGCCGGATTTGTGGGCGACGAACGCGCCGATCACCGGATGGCCCAGCAGGTAGAGATCGCCGATCGCATCGAGCACCTTGTGCTTGACGAATTCGTCGTCGTAACGCAAGCCGTCGCTGTTCAGCACGCGATATTCATCGAGCACGATCGCGTTGTCGAGCGAGCCGCCCAGCGCCAGTCCCTGGCCGCGCATCCATTCGACCTCGTGCATGAAGCCGAACGTGCGCGCGCGGCTGACTTCCTTGATATAAGAGGTGGTCGCGAAATCGACGCATACCGACTTTGCCGAGTTTTCAAACACCGGATGGTCGAAGTCGATGCTGAACTCGATCTTGAAGCCGTTGTGCGGTTCGAACCGCGCGGACTTGTCGCCGTCGGTGACCTCCACGGTTTTCAGTATGCGGATGAATTTTTTCGCGCTCGCCTGCTCTTCGACGCCCGCCGATTGCAGCAGAAACACGAATGGGCCCGCGCTGCCGTCCATGATCGGCACTTCCGGCGCCGACACGTCGACGTAAACGTTATCGATGCCGAGCCCCGCGAGCGCCGACATCAGGTGCTCGACTGTCGACACCCGCACGCCGTCGCGTTCGAGGCAGGACGATAAGCGCGTGTCGCCGACGCGATAGGGGTCCGCCTTGATATCGACCGGCTGGGCCAGGTCGACGCGGCGGAACACGACACCGGTGTTCGGCGCGGCCGGACGCAGCGTGAGATAGACTTTCTCGCCGGTATGCAGGCCGACGCCGGTGGCGCGGATGATGTTCTTCAGGGTACGCTGCTTGATCACGAATGAACTTTTGGTTCTGGTGCTGATCGAAAAACGATTTTATCACGTTAGCCCGGGCGCCCGCAAAAGCCGCAGACGCCCCTCGGCACACGCCGCGCGGTCAGTGGCTCGGTCGACCGCGAGTAATGCCCTATGCGCGTATCGCGCTGCTGTGACATTCTTGCCCTTGGCATTTTAATTTCCGAAGTCGGTCTCCTGGCGTGAACGATGCCGTCGCCACGCGATGCGCGCGTGCCGGCGCACACTCGATCTGTGCATGCGGATCAGTCCGCCTGCTTGCGCAGGAAGGCCGGAATGTCCAGCATTTCCACGCCCGACTGCGCGCATCGCTTCGACGGTCTGGTTGCGATTGCGCCGTATGATCGCCGGCTGGTCGAGTTCCTCGTAATTCACGGCGCCCGGCGCCATCGCGCCGTCGGTGCCGGTAGCCTGCACCACCTGCAGCGGCTTTTGCTGCATGCGCGTTTGCGACTTGCCCAGTCCCGTCGCAACTATGGTCACGCGCAATTCGTCTCCCAGTGCATCGTCGTACACGGTGCCGGCGATCACGGTCGCCGATTCCGCCGCAAAGGCCTTGATCACGTCCATCACGTCGTACATCTCCTGCAGCTGGAAGAGCGATTTGCTCGCCGAGATGTTGACCAGCACGCCGCGCGCGTCCGCGATGTCGATGTCTTCGAGCAGCGGGCACGCGACCGCCTGCTCCGCCGCCATGCGCGCGCGGTCGGTGCCGGCGGCCTTGGCCGAACCCATCATCGCCATGCCGGTTTCGGACATTACGGTTTTCACGTCCGCGAAATCGACGTTGATCATGCCGGGACAGCTGATGATTTCGGCGATGCCCGCGACGGCGCCGTGCAGCACGTCGTTGGCCGCGCGAAACGCCTCGTCGAGCGTCACCTGGTTGCCGAGCACCTGCATCAGCTTGTCGTTGGGAATCACGATGAGCGAATTAACGTGCTGCGACAGCGCGTCGAGGCCCTCCTGCGCGATACGCTGGCGCTTGCCCTCGAACGCGAACGGCTTGGTGACCACTGCGACGGTCAGGATGCCGAGTTCGCGCGCGATTTCCGCGACCACCGGCGCCGCCCCCGTCCCGGTGCCGCCGCCCATGCCCGCGGTCAGGAACAGCATGTCCGCACCGCCGATAAGATCGATGATGCGCTCGCGATCCTCGAGCGCGGCTTGCCGCCCGACTTCGGGATTCGCACCCGCTCCGAGCCCCTTGGTGATTTCCGGGCCCAGTTGCAGCTGCGTGCGCGCCTGCGAGCGCTTCAAAGCCTGCATGTCGGTGTTGGCGCAGATGAACTCCACGCCTTTGACACCGTAGGCGATCATGTGGTCGACCGCATTGCCTCCGCAACCGCCGACCCCGATCACCTTGATTACCGCTTCCTGCGACGGAACTTCCATGATTTCAAACATAGTTGCCTCCTGTGACTAAAGTAAAAACATAAACCCGCACTATGCCAACTGCATTGATGCCCAATTCCCGCGCCCCGTTGTTGCCCCTGCGAACGCCATTCAAAAATTTCCCTTGAACCAGCTCTTCATGCGCTCGATGAGTCCCGCGAGCGAGCCGAGTTGCGCCTGCGCGAGATCGTGCTGCCGCTGCCGCTGCACGCCGATCAGCAAGAGGCCGACCGCGGTCGCGTAGCGCGGATTGCGCACGACTTCCGACAGCCCGCCGCGGTATTGCGGCTGGCCGATGCGCACCGGCATGTGAAAAATTTCTTCCCCCAGCTCGACCATGCCCTGCATCGAACTTGAGCCGCCGGTGAGCACGATCCCCGACGAGAGCAATTCCTCGTATCCCGAGCGGCGCAATTCCGCCTGCACCAGCGAATAGAGTTCCTCGATGCGCGGCTCGATCACTTCGGCGAGCGTCTGGCGCGACAACTGGCGCGCGCTGCGCTCGCCGATGCCCGGCACTTCGACCATATGCTGCGGATCGGCAAGCTGCTTTAGCGCGCAGCCATGGCGGCGCTTGATGTCCTCCGCGTCCTTGGTCGGCGTGCGCAACGCCATCGCGATGTCGTTGGTGATCTGGTCGCCGGCGATCGGGATCACGCCGGTGTGGCGGATCGCGCCCTGCGTGAAGATGGCGATGTCGGTCGTGCCGCCGCCGATATCGACGAGACACACGCCGAGATCCTTTTCGTCTTCGGAGACCACCGCGGTCGCGGATGCCAGCGGCTGCAGAATGAGGTCGCGCACTTCGAGGCCGCAGCGCCGCACGCACTTCAAAATGTTCTGCGCCGCCGAGACCGCGCCGGTGACGATATGCACGTTGACTTCGAGCCGCACGCCGCTCATGCCGAGCGGCTCGCGCACGTCGCCCTGGCCGTCGACGACGAATTCCTGGTTCAGGATATGCAGCACCTGCTGGTCGGTCGGGATCGGGATCGCTTTCGCGGTCTCGATCACGCGTTCAACGTCCTGGCGCGTCACTTCGCCGTCCTTGATCGCCACCATGCCGCGCGAATTGATGCTCTTGATATGGCTGCCCGCGATGCCGGTATACGCTTCGGTGATCTTGCAGTCGGCCATCAACTCGGCCTCCTCGAGCGCGCGCTGGATCGCGTTGACCGTCGACTCGATGTTGACGACCACCCCTTTGCGCAGACCTTTCGACGGATGGCCGCCCATGCCGATGATTTCGAACGTGCCGTCCGGCTTGACTTCAGCCACGATCGCCGCGATCTTCGACGTGCCGATATCGAGACCGACGATCAGGTTCTTGGTTTCCTTGGCCTTGCTCATCCAATCCTCTTCGCTTTCATCCGGTAGTGCGCGCGGGCCTGCGCTTGGGCGCCGGCGCCGGCTCGCGCGCGAGTTCGGGTATGCCCACGGCAAAGCCGTTCGGGTAACGCAGGTCGACATAGGTAATCCGGCGCTGCAATTGCCCGACCGTGCGGGCGTAGACCGCGACGAAACGATCGAGCCGCGCCTCGACGTTTTCGCGCCCCAGTTCCAGCGTGAGGCCGCTCGCGAGCCGCACCTGCCACGCGCGGCGCGCCGACACCTGCACTTGCACCGGCGCGACGCCGAGCGCGCCGAGGCTCCTCTGGAAGTAGCCGTACTGAATGGCGATTTCCTTGGCGCTGCCCGGCGGTCCGACGAACAGCGGCAGGTCGCCGTCGTAGGCGGCGGCAAACAGTTCGCCGTACGTGTTGACGAGCGCGGCACTTCCCCAGCGCCCGAGCGGAACGTGCTCTTCGAGGGTCACGTCGAGGCGGTCCGGCCACTGGCGCCGCACGTTTACGTTGCGCACCCACGGCAGCTTCTCGAATCCGGCGCGCGCGCGCGCGAGGTCGAGCGTGAAAAAGTTACCCGAAAATTCGTGCGCGACGATGGTCTCGACCTGATCGGGCGTCACGTGTGCGAGTTCCTGCGTGATGCGCACCTCACGCAACGGAAACACCGGCAGCCGCATGGCGTAGTGCACCGTCGCGTACGCGACGAGCAGCGAACGCCGCCGCGAACAGCGCGCTCGCCAGGCCGTTCAGGATGTCGGGCCTATCCCACATGCGCGAGCTCCAGGATTTTCAGCACCAGGTCGTCGAACTCGATGCCGGCGGCGCGCGCCGCCATCGGCACCAGCGAGTGCCCGGTCATGCCGGGCACCGTGTTCATTTCGAGCAGGAACGCGCTTCCGTCGGCGCGCAGCATGAGGTCGGCGCGCCCCCAGCCGGCGCAACCGAGCGCGCCGGCCGCGCGCATGACCAGCGCCTGCAGCGCGTGCTCCTGCGCGGCGGGCAGCCCGCACGGGCAGTGGTATTGGGTGTCGTCGCTGAAGTATTTGTGCTGGTAGTCGTAGTTGCCCTGCGGGGCCTCGATGCGTATCAACGGCAATGCGCGATCCGCCAGGAACGCGGCAGTCAGCTCGCTTCCCGCGATGAACTCCTCGGCGATCACCAGCGTGTCGCAGGCGGCCGCGAGTTCGTACGCGGCTTCGATTTTTTCGACCGACGACACCTTGGTCAGCCCGATGCTGGAACCTTCGTGCGCGGGCTTCACGATCACGGGCAGCCCGAGATCTTTCGCGACCGCCGCCCAGTCGCTGGCGGCGGTCAATACCGCGTGCCGCGGCGTCGGAATGCCGGTGGCAAGCCAGATCAACTTGGTGCGCAGCTTGTCGAGACACAGCGCGGAGGCCATCACGCCGCTGCCCGTATACGGAATTTCCATCATCTCCAGCGCGCCCTGCACCGTGCCGTCTTCGCCGTAGCGGCCGTGCAGCGCGATGAAGGCGCGCGCGTAGCCGCCGTTTTTCAGTTCCAAGAGCGGGCGCTCTGCCGGATCGAACGCGTGCGCATCCACGCCTTTGCGGCGCAATCCCTCCAGCACGTTGCGGCCCGACATCAGCGAGATTTCGCGTTCCGCCGAGCGGCCGCCCATCAATACGGCAACTTTTCCAAAGTCGCGCGACGCGGGACGCGGGGCCAACACCGAGCTCATCGCGCACCTCCGGCCGGCTCGCCGACTATCCGCACTTCGCGCTCGAGATCGATGCCGAATTTCTGCGCGCACGGCGCGGTGCGCGGTCTCGATCAGGGTTTCGATGTCGGCGGCGCGCGCGTCGCCGGTGTTGACGATGAAATTCGCGTGCTTCTCCGAAATCATCGCGCCGCCCACCGCACGGCCCTTCAAACCGCACGCTTCTATCAGGCGCGCCGCGTAATCGTTCGGCGGATTGCGGAACACCGAGCCGGCATTCGGCACGTTCAGCGGCTGCGCGGCAATGCGGCGTTCCAGCAGTTCCTTGATAGTGGCGCGCGATTTCACGCCGTCGCCGCGCGGCAATCCGAAGCGCGCCGCCGCGAACCATTCCTCGCCGCCGTCGCGCAGCGTCACGCTGCGGTAGCCAATCGCGTAATCGGCCGGTGTGCGCCGGCGCAACCGCCCCGCGCGGTCGAATGTAGTGACGCTCTCGACGATGCCCCACGTCTCGCCGCCGTAACAACCGGCGTTCATCGCCAGCGCGCCGCCGACCGTGCCGGGAATGCCGGCCATGAACTCGGCACCGATTCGTTCGTGCACCGCGGCAAAGCGCGCGAGCTTCGGCGCGGGCACGCCGGCTTCGGCGTAATATCGCGTCGCCTTCGACGCGGATCTTCTTTAACGCGCCGTGCGTAAAGACGACTGTGCCGCGCAGTCCGCCGTCGCGCACCAGCAGATTGCTGCCCAGCCCGACCACGCAGACCGGCTCGCTACGCGGGCAATGACGCGAGAAAAAGGCGCATGTCCTCGAGGTCGACCGGCAGGTAGGCGCGGTCGGCGGCGCCGCCCGCGCGCCAGCTCGTGTGGCGCGCCATCGGCTCGTTGCGCCGCAGTTCGCCGCCGCAGCAGATTTTTCTGCTCCGCCATGTTCATCGTGTTCGCATCACCGTTGCCCGCCGCCCAGCAACGCGGGAACCGTCCCGATCGATCCCGCGCCCATCGTCAACACCACGTCGCCGTCACGCACGGCATGACTCACCGCGGCCGGAATATCCGCGACGCGCTCGACGAATACCGGCTCCACCTTGCCCTGCACGCGCACCGCGCGCGCCAGCGCGCGGCCGTCGGCGGCGACGATCGGCGACTCGCCCGCCGCATACACCTCGGTCAGCAGCAACACGTCGACCGTCGACAGCACGCGCACGAAATCCTCGAAGCAGTCGCGCGTGCGCGTGTAGCGATGCGGCTGGAACGCCAGCACCACGCGGCGGCCCGGAAACGCGCCGCGCGCGGCGGCCAGCGTTGCCGCCATCTCCGCCGGGTGGTGCCCGTAATCGTCGATCAGCGTGTAATGTCCGCCGGCGGCCAGCGCCACTTCGCCGCAGCGCTGAAAACGCCGGCCGACTCCCTTGAATTCCGCAAGCGCGCTGACGATGGCCGCATCCGGCGCGCCGACTTCCATGCCGACCGCGATCGCGGCGAGTGCGTTCAACACGTTGTGCGCGCCGGCCAGATTGAGCATGACGTCGAGCTCGGGCAAGCTGCTTCCCGCGCGCGTCGCTGCGCCGCACGCGAAAATGCATGCGTCCGGCGTCGGGCCTGAGATCGACGGCGCGGATCTGCGCGGCCTCCGACAGGCCGTAGGTGGTGATCGGCTTGGTTACCGCGGGCATGATTTCGCGCACATTCGGATCGTCGACGCACAACACCGCGGTGCCGTAGAACGGCAGGCGCTGCACGAAATCGAGGAACGCCTGGCGCAGGCGGCCGAAATAATGGCCGTAGGTCTCCATGTGATCGGCGTCGATGTTGGTGACCACCGCGAGCACCGGTGCCAGATACAGAAACGAGGCGTCCGATTCGTCGGCCTCGACCACGATGAATTCCCCGCTGCCGAGCTTAGCGTGCGAACCCGCCGCCTCGAGCCGGCCGCCGATCACGAAGGTCGGATCCATGCCGGCCTCGGCGAGGACACTCGCCACCAGGCTCGTCGTCGTGGTTTTGCCGTGGGTGCCGGCGACCGCGATGCCCTGCTTCAAGCGCATCAATTCGGCCAGCATCATCGCGCGCGGCACGACCGGGATCTTGTGCGCGCGCGCGGCCACGACTTCCGGGTTGTCATCCTTCACTGCGCTCGACACCACGACTGCGTCGGCGGCTGCGATGTTCTCCGCCGCGTGGCCCTGCACGACTTTGGCGCCGAGCTTTTTCAGGCGTTGCGTCACCGCGTTGTCGTTCAAATCGGAGCCGCTCACCTCGAAACCCAGATTGAACAGCACCTCGGCGATGCCGCTCATTCCGGAGCCGCCGATGCCGACAAAGTGCACGCGTTTGACTTTGTATTTCATAAACGCGAATCGGCCGCAAAGGCTCAAAGACGCGAAGGACGCGCCAAAGCAAGGCCATCCTCGACATGAGCGCGTGTTTTCTGCGCGCGTCGGCGCCTTTGCGGTTCACGTTCTGTTCTTTCATGCGGCCAGCCTTCATGCATTCCGCAGCGACGGCCTGCGTGGCGTCGGGCTTGCGCAACGCTGCGCGCCTTCTGCGCCATCGCGAGCAAGGCCTCGCGCGTGAAGCCGCGCAACAATTCCGCGAGCCGCTGCGGCGTGAGTTCGTGTTGCGGCACGAGCACCGCCGCGCCGCGCTCGCTCAGAAAGCGCGCGTTATGCGTCTGGTGATCGTCGACTGCATGCGGATACGGCACCAGCACGCTGGCGATGCCGGCGGCCGCGAGTTCGGCGATGGTGGAAGCGCCGGCGCGGCAGATGATGAGATCCGCCGCGGCGTATTGCGCCGCCATGTCGGCGATAAACGGCGTCAGCGTCGCGGTGACGCCGGCGCGCCGATAGTTCGCCTCGACCTCGCGCAAGATGGCGCGCGCCCGATTGATGCGTAACCAGCGGACGCTCGGCCGCCGGCATCAAGGCGAGCGCCTGCGGCACCGTCTCGTTCAGGGCCTGCGCGCCGAGGCTGCCGCCGATGACGGTGAGCCGCAGCACGCCGGAGCGCGCACGGTAACGGTCCGCGGGTGCTGCAATCCGCGCGATGTCGCCGCGCACCGGATTGCCGGTCCAGATCACGGCGGTCGAATTTCCGAACGGCGCGGGAAAGCCCGCGAGCACGCGATCGGCGACTTTCGCGAGCACGCGATTGGCCAGCCCGGCGATCGAATTCTGTTCGTGGATCGCGAGCGGGCGGTTCAGGAGCGAGGCCATCATGCCGCCGGGAAACGATACGTAGCCGCCCATGCCGAGCACCACGTCCGGACGATGCGCGAAAATCGCGCGCGCGCTCTGCCAGAATGCGATCAGCAGCTGCAGCGGCAACAGCGCCATGCGCAGCAGCCTTTGCCGCGCACGCCCGACATGCTGATCCACGCCATCGTGTAGCCCGCGGGCGCGACGAGTGTTGCCTCCATGCCGGCGCGCGAGCCCAGCCACACGATGTTCCAGCCGCGCGCGCGCAGATGTTCGGCGACCGACAGCGCGGGGAAGATGTGGCCGCCGGTGCCGCCCGCCATGATCATGATGGTGCGATTCAAGAGCGTGACCCTGTCGCCGCCGCGGCGCCAAGACGCAAAGAATTACAAATCTCTGCGAAGTCCATGGCGCCTACGCGTCTTTGCGGCATTGCTTGGGCCGTTCATACCGTCAACCCTCTCATGAGCTGCCTGTTCTCCCAATCCACCCTGAGCAACACGGCGAGCGCGCAGCAATTGGCGGCGATGCCGCTGCCGCCGAACGACAAGCAGCGGCAGCGTGAGGCCCTTGGTCGGCAGCACGCCCATGTTCACGCCCATGTTGATGATCGCCTGCACGCCCAGCCACAGGCCGATGCCTTGCGCGACCAGCGCGGGAAAATTGCGCTCGAGAGACGCCGCCTGGCGGCCGATCGCGAAAGCGCGCACGACGAGCGTCACGAACAACGCGATCACCAGCGCTACGCCGGCGAATCCGAGTTCTTCGGCGATCACCGCGAGCAGAAAATCGGTGTGCGCCTCGGGCAGGTAGAATAATTTCTCGACGCTCGCGCCGAGCCCGACGCCGAACCACTCGCCGCGCCCGAAAGCGATCAGCGCGTGCGACAGCTGATAGCCCTTGCCGAACGGGTCGGCCCACGGATCCATGAAACCGACCACGCGCTGCATGCGGTACGGCGACAGCCAGACGAGCAGCACGAAGCCGACGATCAAGCAGCGCGATGAGTCCGGCGAACGGCTTCCAGTTCACGCCCGCCGAGAAACAACACGCCCATGGCGATGACCGTGATGACCGCGAACGCGCCGAAGTCCGGCTCGCGCAGCAGTAGCCCGCCCACCAGCAGCATGACGGCGAACAGCGGGAAAAAACCCCTGGCAAGGCTGTGCATATGCGCCGACTTGCGCACGGTGTAGTCCGCGGCGTAGAGCACCGCGAACAGCTTCATGAGTTCGGACGGCTGCAGATTGAAGAGATACAGCGACAGCCAGCGCTGGCTGCCGTTGACTTCGCGACCCACCCCCGGCACCAGCACCAGCACCAGCAGGCCCGCGCCGATCAGGAACAGGTACGGCGCCGCCTGTTGCCACGCACGGGTCGGAAAGTTGGAACGCGAGCGTCGCCAACAAAATGCTGAGCGCGAGAAACACGCCGTGCCGCATCAGGTAATAGGTCGGCTGGTGGCCGCTGACGCGGCTTGCTTCGGCCATCGCGATCGACGACGAATAAACCATCACCAGGCCGAGTGCCGAGCAGCGCCGCCGCGCTCCACACCAGCGCACGGTCGAACTCCGCGGGCGGCGGGCGGCTTTTGACGTCGGCGATAAAAGAGCGTGCTAGCGTCCGCCACGCGCCACCTCTTTTCTCACCGCGTCGGCAAATACGTCGCCGCGGTGCCCGTAGTTCCTGAACATGTCGTAGCTCGCGCATGCCGGCGACAGCAACACTGCGTCGCCGTCGCGGCTCGCGGCCCGCGCGAGTCGAACCGCCTCGTCCATGTCGTGCGGCGCGCACCAGCGGCACGCCGCTGCCGGCGATGGCGGCGGCGATTTGTTCGCGGTCGCGGCCGATCAGCACCACCGCGCGCGCGCGGCGCTTGACCGGTTCGCGCAAGGGCCGGAAGTCCTGGCCCTTGCCGTCGCCGCCCGCGATCAGCACGACGGGTTGCGTGAAGCCGTTGAGTGCCGCCACCGTGGAGCCGACGTTGGTGCCTTTGGAGTCGTCGTAGAAAGTGATGCCGTCGATCGCGGCGATTTTTTCCACGCGGTGCGGCAGGCCTTTGAAGCCGCGCAATGCCGCCGACGAGCGGCGCATCGCCGACGCCGATGGCGTGGCACAGCGCGCCCGCGGCCAGCGCGTTCGCCGCGTTGTGCAGGCCGGCGACCGGCAACTCGCCGACCGGCATCAGTTCGCGATCGCCGCGCGCGAGCCACGCCTTGCCCGCGCGCGACGCGATGCCCCACTCGCGTTCGCCGCGCGGAGCGTCAAGTCCGAAGCGCTGCACGCCGCGGCCGGGCAGCGCCATCGCCTGGCTGCGCGCATCGTCGCGGTTCAGACACCTGCTCGCCACTGCCGTTGAATATGCGCGCCTTGGCCGCCGCGTAGCCGTCGATGCCGTCGTAGCGATCGAGATGATCTTCCGACACGTTGAGCAGCGTCGCGGCGTCGCGTATCCAGGCTTTCGGTGCTTTCGAGCTGGAAGCTCGACAACTCGAGCACGAACACGGCGGGCACCGCCCGGCCGTTCTCGATGTCGGTCAGCGCATCCAGCACGGGCGTGCCGATGTTGCCGGCAACCACGGTGTCGAGTCCCGCGGCAAGACAGATGTCGCCCGCCATGCGCGTGACCGTGCTTTTGCCGTTGGTGCCGGTGATGCCGAGTATTCTCGGCGCGTGGCGCGAGCTGTCGGACGCGGCGCGTTGCGCAAGCGCCTGCGCGAACAGCTCGACGTCGCCGACCACCGGCACCCCGCGCCGGATCGCGGCGGCGACCGCCGGCGTGCGGCGGTCGATGCCGGGGCTGATCGCGATCATGTCGGCGGCGGCGAGGCTCGCCTCGCGAAATGCGCCGCGCTCGAGCGCAACACCGGGCATCTCGCGCTGCAACGCGCCCGCGTGCGGCGGATCGTCGCGCGTATCCGCGACCGACACCACTGCACCGTGCCGCGCGAGCCAGCGCGTCATCGACATCCCGGTTTCGCCCAATCCCAGTACCAAGACCTTTTTACCTTTCACATCCATGCGCGTTCATCGGCGGCTGGTGCCTACCGCAACTTCAAAGTCGACAGTCCGACCAACACCAGCATCATGGTGATGATCCAGAAGCGGACGGGTCGGTTGTGGCTACGGCCGCGCTGCGCGCTTAACTTGCCAGGCAAGTTAGCCTCCACCGAAACCAACCCGTAGTCCGCTTCACGCATCTTTCATCACCTCAACTTAAGCGTCGACAGTCCAACCAACACCAGCATCATGGTGATGATCCAGAAGCGGACCACGACCTGGTTTTCTTTCCAGCCCTTCAATTCGTAGTGGTGATGCAGCGGCGCCATGCGGAAGATGCGCTTGCCGGTCAGCTTGAACGACGCGACCTGCAGCATCACCGACAGGGTTTCGACGACGAACACGCCGCCCATGATGAACAGCACGATTTCCTGGCGCACGATGACCGCGACGGTGCCGAGCGCGGCACCCAGCGCCAACGCGCCGACGTCTCCCATGAAGACTTCCGCCGGATAGGCGTTGAACCACAGGAACGCGAGCCCCGCGCCCGCCAGCGCGCCGCAGAAACACGGTGAGTTCGCCGGCGCCCGGGATGGAGGGAAAGCCGAGATATCGCGCAAACACGACGTTGCCCGCGACGTAGGCGAAGATGCCGAGCGCGCCCGCGATCATCACGGTGGGCATGATCGCCAGCCCGTCGAGACCGTCGGTGAGGTTCACCGCGTTGCTCGTGCCGACGATCACCAGGTAGGTCAGCGCCATGAAGCCGAACACGCCGAGCGGATAGGTGATGTTCTTGAAAAACGGCACGATGAATTCGGTCTGTGCCGGCAGGTTGGTGCGTGAACGCGATGAAATAAGCGGCGGTAATGCCGATCAACGACTGGTAAAAAAACTTGGCCCGCGCCGACAACCCCTTGGGATTGCGGTGCACGACCTTGCGGTAGTCGTCGACCCAGCCGACCGCGCCGAAGCCGACGGTGACCGCGAGCACGACCCACACGAAGCGATTGGTCAGATCGGCCCACAAGAGCGTCGTCACCAGCACCGCGACCAGGATCAGGGCGCCGCCCATCGTCGGCGTGCCGGCCTTGGGCAGGTGCGATTGCGGGCCGTCGTCGCGCACCGACTGGCCGATCTTGTACGACGTCAGGCGGCGGATCATCGTGGGCCCGACCATGAACGTCATCAGCAGCGCGGTGAGGCAGGCGAGCACCGCGCGCAACGTAAGGTAGTTGAACACGTTGAACGCGCGGATGTCCTTCGCCAGCCACTGCGCGAGCTCTAGCAGCATTGATGACCTCCGGTCGGCAATGCTGCGCGGAGCGAGCGGCGTACGAACACGAGCTCTAGCAGCATGCGCAACCTCCGGTTGCGCGTGAGGCGTGAGGAGGTGAGGCGGAGACTGCGCCGCTGGGTCACGGCTGCGCCACCTCGGTCTCCTCTCGCCGTCTCCGCGTCGTCGCCTCGCAAACGCTTCACCACCCGCTCCATCTGCATGAAGCGCGAGCCCTTGACCAGCATCGTCACGTCCGGCGCGAGCGCGTTCTCGATTTCCGCCAGCAGGTCCTCGATGCGCGTGAAATGCCGCGCGCCGGCGCCAAATGCCTGCGTTGCGTGCGCGGACAATTCACCGAGCGTATAGAGGTGCGCGACGCCGGCCGCGCGCGCGAATTCGCCGACCTGCGCGTGCATCGCCGCCGCGTCGCGCCCGAGTTCGCCCATGTCGCCCAGCACCAGCAGTTTTTTCCCGCGCAGCCGCGCGAGCACGGCTATCGCGGCGCGCACCGAATCCGGATTCGCGTTATAGGTGTCGTCGATCAGCGTGGCGCCGTTCAGGCCGCTCTTACGCTGCAGCCGGCCCTTGACGCCGCCGAAACGCGCGAGTCCCGCGGCGACCGTCTCCGGCCGGCACCGCGAGCGCGGTCGCCGCCGCGCTCGCGGCGAGCGCGTTGCCCACGTTGTGCAGGCCCGGCGCCGGCACCACCGCACGGCGCGGTTCCGAGCGGCGTGTGGAGCACGATTTCGCTGTCGAGATCGCGTATCCGGTAGGTGGCGGTCACAGCGGCCGGGGCCGACAAGCGCAAATTCGAGTTGCCGTTTGCCGGCCGCGGACTCCCGCCACAGCGGCGCGTAGCGGTCGTCGGCATTGATCACGGCCGTGCCGCCGGGCCTGAGTCCCTCGAAAATCTCGCCCTTGGCGCGCGCAATGGCTTCCGTGGAACCGAGGTTTTCAATGTGCGCAACACCCGCGTTGTTGATCAGCGCGACGTCCGGCTCGGCCAGCCGCGTGATGTAACTGATCTCGCCCGCGTGATTCATGCCCATTTCGACCACCGCGTAACGGTGCGCGCTGCGCAGTTCCAGCAACGTCAGCGGCACGCCGATATGGTTGTTGAGATTGCCGCGCGTGGCGAGCACGCACGGACTCGGGGTCCGCGACACCGGAGCCGGCGTCGGCCGCTACGCGCAACACGGCCGCGAGCATCTCCTTCACGGTGGTCTTGCCGTTGCTGCCGGTCACGGCGACCAGCGGAATATCGAAACGGCGGCGCCAATAGTTGCCGAGCCGGCCGAGCGCGCGGATCGTGTCGTCGACCACGATCTGCGGCAAATCAACGTCGCTCGCGCGCTCGACCAGCGCCGCCGCCGCGCCCGCGGCGGCGGCCTGCGCGAGAAACGAATGTCCGTCGTAACGCTCGCCCTTGATCGCGACGAACAGGTCGCCGCGCTTGATCGCGCGGCTGTCGGCGCTCACCGCCGTGAACTGCGCATCAACGCCCGTGTAGCGCGCGCCCAGCGCCTCGTGCGGCCTGCGAGACGCGCATCATGCGTGCGCCTCTGCGCAAGGCCGCGCGCGCCACCGCCGCGTCGCTGAATGGTCGCTTGACACCGTTCGACCTCCTGGTAGGTCTCGTGCCCCTTGCCGGCGACGAGCACGATGTCGCCGCGGCGCGCCACGCGCAACGCGCGCGCGATCGCGCGCCTGCGATCGGGTTCGATGGTGTAATCGCCGCGCGCGCCTTGGCGAATGTCGGCGATGATCGCGAGCGGGTGCTCGCCGCGCGGATTGTCGCTGGTGATCACGACGTGGTCGGCCAGCCGTGTTGCCAGTGCGCCCATCAGCGGGCGCTTGCCGCGATCGCGTTCGCCGCCGCAGCCGAACACGCAGATGATGCGGGCGTCCGTGCGGCGTCGGCGAGTTCGCGCAGGCTGCGCAACACCTGCTCGAGCGCGTCGGGCGAGTGGGCATAGTCGACAACCACCAGCGGCTGGCTGCCGCCGCCGATTTTCTGCATGCGGCCCGGCACCGGTTTCAGCCGGCCGAGTGTTGCCACCGCATCCTTCAGCCGGATATCGCTGGCGAGCAGAAGTTGCCAGCGAACCGAGCAGATTCGAAGCGTTATGCCGGCCGATCAGCGGACTCTCGATGGTCGCGCGCCCCCATGGCGTTCTCACCTCGAATCGCATGCCGCGCGAACCCGCGGCAAAGTTGGCGCCGATCACGCGCGGCACGCGGCGAGCCAGCGGAACGTGCGGCGCGAATCCGTAGCCGAGCACGTTCAATCCGCGCCGGCGCACCCGCTGCGCGAGTTCGCGGCCGTACTCGTCGTCGAGATTGACGATCGCGTGCGTGAGCGATTCGCACTCGAAGAGCTTCTGCTTGGCGCGCCGGTAGCGCTGCATCGTGCGGTGATAATCGAGATGGTCGCGCGTGAGGTTGGTGAACAGCGCGGCATCGAACTCAACGCCGGCGACGCGATCCTGGTCGAGCCCGATCGACGAAGCCTCCATGCTCACCGCGCGCGCGCCGCGCCGCAGAAAATTCGCGAGCTGCGCGTGCAGCCACACCGCGTCCGGCGTGGTATTGGCGAGCGGATGGAGCGTTCTTGGACATGCCGTAGCCGAGCGTGCCGATCACCGCGGTGCGCGTTGCGCACTGGTTGAGCGCCTGCGCAATCCAGTGGCTGCACGTCGTTTTGCCGTTGGTGCCGGTGACGCCGATCATCCACAGTCGCGCGCTCGGCTCCGCATAAACGCGGCTCGCAATGATGCCGGCGTGCGCGCGCAATTGCGTCACCCCGAGATTCGGGACGCGCCACGTCGGGTTCCACCGGAAGCCGCGCTTCTCCCACAGCACCGAGCTTGCGCCGCGCGCGATCGCCTGCGCGATGTAGCGCCGTCCGTCCTGCGTTTCGCCCGGATAGGCGACAAAGGTGTCGCCGCGCGCAACCCGCCGGCTGTCGGTGGCGAGTCGTCTGATGCCCAGCTGATCGAGCGCCGCGAAGGTTCATACTTCCTCGCGCACCTCCGGCGCGTCGGGCGGCGGCAGGACCACGTTGTTAAGCGGTGCGTCGGGCTTGACGCCGAGGAGGCGCAAGGAACCCGCCATCACGTTGCTGAACACGGGCGCCGCGACAGTGCCGCCGTAATACTGGCCCGCGCCCGGTTCGTCTAGCATCACCGCGACTATCAGGCGCGGCGCCGACGCCGGCGCGAAGCCGATGAACGACGAGACGTATTTGTTCGGGGCGTAGCTCGCACCGTCGAGTTTGTGCGCGGTGCCGGTCTTGCCCGCGACGCGGTAACCCGTGATCTGCGCACGCGGTGCGGTGCCTCCGGGCAGCACGGCGAGTTCCAGCATCCCGCGCACCTCGAGCGCGGTCGACGCGGAGATTACGCGCGTGGACTCGACGGGCGCGTCGAGCTTTACCACGGTCACGGGTTTGATTTCGCCGTCGCTCGCGAAGACGAGGTACGCGCGCGCAAGCTGCAGCAGGCTCAATGAGATGCCGTGACCGTACGACATCGTCGCCTGCTCGATCGGCCGCCAGCTCGCGAACGCGCGCAGCTTGCCGGACACCTCGCCGGGAAATCCCGAGTGCGGTTGCGTGCCAAAACCGACTTTGCTGAAAATGTCCCACAGTTCTTCAGCCGGCATCGCGAGCGCTATTTTGGCGGCGCCAACGTTGGAAGATTTCTGAATGACCTGCGCGACCGTCAACGCGCCCGACGGGTGCGCATCGTGTATCGTCGCGCTGCCAATGACGAGTTCTCCCGCCCCGGTCTGCACGATGCTCGCGGACTTGTAGCGGCCGCTCTCGATCGCCGCCGCCACGGTGAACGGTTTTAGTGTCGAGCCGGGCTCGAACAGGTCGGTTACCGTGCGGTTGCGCGTGCGCCGGGGTTCGAGCTTGACCGCGATTGTTCGGGTTGTAAGACGGCACGTTAGCCATCGCCAGCACTTCGCCGGTGCGCACATCGAGGACGACGATGCCGCCGGCTTTTGCGCGCTGCGCGTCAACTGCGTTTTTCAGCTCGCGGTAAGCCAGGTACTGGATCTTGGCATCGACCGACAGCACGAGATCTCGCCCCTGCTGCGGCAGGCGCACGCTTTCGACGTCTTCCACGATACGGCCCAGCCGGTCCTTGATCACGCGCCGGCTGCCGGACTTGCCCGCGAGCTGATGGTCGAACGCGAGCTCGAGGGCTTCCTGGCCCAGGTCGTCGATGTCGGTGAATCCGATCAGGTGCGCGACAGTAGTCGCTGCCCGGATAGTAGCGCCGGTATTCCCGCTGCAGAAATATGCCGGGAATATTGAGTTCGACGATTCTCGCGGCCTGCTCGGGCGGCAGGTGGCGTTTGAGGTAGACGAACTCGCGACTCAAATCGGCAAGCCGTTTCTGGATTTCGCCTGCGTCAAGCGTCGATCAGTTGCGCGAGGCGCGTCATCTGCGCCGGAGGTGATTGCGACGTCAGCCGGACTCGCCCACACTGACTCCACCGGCGTCGAGATCGCCAGCGGTTCGTGATTGCGGTCCACGATCATGCCGCGGGTCGCCGAAAGTTCTATCACGCGGCCGTAGCGCGAGGCGCCTTTTTTTTGCAGAAAATCGGTGTTCAGTCCCTGCAGATATACGGCGCGCGCGATCAGCACCCCGAAACCCAACAGCAATAGCAGCAGCACGACACGCGACCGCCAGCCCGGAATGGCAAGTACTGCGGCTGGGGCGGCGGCGATCATGGCGCCGTCTCCGGCGCCACCACCTGCACGCGCGCGGCCGGCGGCACGCGCATCATCAGCCGGTTGCTCGCGATTTTCTCGACGCGCGCGTGCATCGCCCACGTGCTCTGCTCGAGCTGCAGTTGTCCCCACTCGATGTCGAGTTGTTTCGCGAGTTCCTCTTCCTTCTGCAATTCGACGTACAGCTTGCGCGACTTGTGCTGGGAGGTCACAACCGACAGCGCGCAGGCGACAAGGATGGCGAGCAGGGCCAGGTTCACGCGCACCATCATGCGGGGGACTCCCAGTTGCGTTCGGCGATGCGCATCACGGCGCTGCGCGCGCGCGGATTGGCCGCGACTTCGTCGCGCGCGGGACGCTGCGGCCTGCCGATCAGGCGCATTTTCGGCTGCGGCAGATCGGCGGCGCGCAACGGCAAGCGCGCCGGCATGTGCGGCGGTTGCGATTGCGCGCGCAAAAAGCGCTTGACGATGCGGTCCTCGAGCGAATGAAAGCTGATCACGACGAGCCGCCCTTCAGGCGCCAGTGCAGCGACGCATTGAGGCAGGACGCGGGTCAACTCTTCAAGCTCCTGATTGACGTGAATCCGTAGAGCCTGAAAGGTGCGCGTCGCTGGATTCTGCCCCGGCTCGCGCGTGCGGACAGCCGTGGCCACGATCCCGGCAAGCTCGAGTGTGGTTGCGACAGCGCTCCGCGCTCGTGCTGCAACAATCGCTGCTGCAATCTGCTTAGCAAACCGTTCTTCGCCATAGTTGCGGATAACCTCCCTTAGTTGCCGTTCGTCCGCGTCCGCCAGCCATTGCGGCGGCGGTAATGCCACGGCTCGTATCCATGCGCATGTCGAGCGGCGCATCAACGCGAAAACTGAAGCCGCGCGCGGCATCGTCCAGTTGCGGCGAAGAAAGCCCGAGATCGAGCAATATGCCGTCGACTTGCGCAACACCCTGCTCGCACAGCACTTCGCGCAAACCACTGAAACTCCGATGCACCAGATGTAGCCGTCCGTCATCAATGCCTCCGCGCGCCGCGATCGCCGCCGGGTCGCGATCCAGCGCGATCACTCGCCCGCGCCCGCCAAGGCGCGCCAGAATCCCGCGGCTGTGGCCGCCGCGCCCAAACGTGCAGTCGACGTAAACGCCGTCTGCCCGCACTTGCAAACCTTCGACTGCCGCATCCAGCAAAACCGGGATATGTGAGCCCAAGCTCACAACGAGAATCCCTCCAGTTCCGGCGGCAGATTGCCGTCACTGAAACCGGCGCTGCTTTCCAGTCGCTGGTCCCATTTCTCCTTGTCCCACAATTCGAATTTATTGCCCTGCCCGACCAGCACGGCGCTTTTCGCGAGCGACGCGAAATCGCGCAGCGCGGGCGATATGAGCACGCGGCCCGCGGCGTCGATATCGGTGTCCTCGGCGTAACCGATCAGCTGACGCTGCAAATCGCGTATGCGCGGATTCAGGCTCGAGAGACTCATCAGCTTTTGCTGGATCGGTTCCCAGTCGGGCTGCGGATAAATCAGCAGGCACTTGTCGGGATCGGCGGTAATGACGAGCCGGCCGGCGCAGCGCACGAGCAGCGCCTCGCGGTAACGCGATGGCACGGCGAGCCGGCCTTTGCTGTCGAGATTGAGCTGAGCTACACCGCGAAACACGACTCCCCCTTTTTGAGGTGCGGGAGTGAGATTTTTCCCACTTTTTCCCACCGTCGCCCACTATATGAAAAACAGAGTGACAGGGTCAAGCGTAGAAAATCTATTTTCTTTTTTCAGGACAACGACTTATGAGTATTAATTCACGCTTGCGATATACGTCTGTTAAAATAAATATTGTTTAATAAACAATATATATAGAATATTAATTGAATGTGATACTTTAACTTTGTTTTTGACTATCAAGGAGTTACAGCAGAGTCTTGGCGTTGCGAAAAAGCAACACCCACGCCTGCTCGGGAGGCCGTTGCCGCTGGCTGCGCCTGAGCGCGCGACTTGACTAACGTGTGCGCCGGGTAGGGTCCGAAGCGAATGCCAGTGCGAATCGAAAATTTACGTTGCCAGCGGAATTGAAATCTTGCCGCGAAGGTTCGCCGCTCGCGCAAGGATTGCGCCGGTCTTAGCCGCTGCGCACACCGCATGCGGCGCGGATGTGCGCGAGCGTCGTCCGCCGGGGGCGAACCTGAATCGGACATGCCGGGGTCGTGGGCTGCGTTAAATGCGCGTCGGCGACGGCTTTTCCCATCTCAGTCGTGCCCGATTTTCCGCCGACATCCCGCGTGCGCGGGCCTTCGACGAGTATCGCTTCGACTGCGTCGACGATCGCTTTCGCCGCAGCGGGCTGCCCGAGGTGCTCGAGCATCATCGCGCCCGACCAGATCTGGCCGACCGGATTGGCAATGCCCTTGCCGTAGATGTCGGGCGCCGAGCCGTGCACCGGCTCGAAGAGCGACGGGAAATCGCGCTCCGGATTGATGTTCGCCGACGGCGCGATGCCGATGGTGCCGGTACACGCCGGCCCCAGGTCGGACAGAATATCGCCGAACAAATTGGAGCCGACGACGACGTCGAACCAGTCGGGGTGCAGCACGAAGTGCGCGGACAGAATGTCGATGTGGTACTGGTCGGTTTTGATGCCCGGGATACTGCGCCGCCATCGCTTTGAAGCGCTCGTCCCAGTACGGCATGGTGATCGAGATGCCGTTCGACTTGGTCGCCGAGGTGACGTGCTTCTTCTTGCCCTTCATGTGCGAGTTCGAACGCAAAACGCATGATGCGATCGGTGCCGCGCCGCGAAAAAATCGTCTGCTGCATCGCCAGCTCGTTGTCGGTGCCTTCGAACATGCGCCCGCCGATCGACGAATACTCGCCTTCGCTGTTCTCGCGCACCACCCAGAAATCGATGTCGCCCGGCTTCCGGTCCGCGAGCGGGCATTTCACGCCCGGCATCAGGCGCACCGGCCGCAGGTTCACGTATTGCTGGAAATTGCGGCGGAATGGAATCAGCAGCCCCCACAGCGAAATGTGATCGGGCACCGTCGCCGGCCAGCCCGCCGCGCCGAAAAACACCGCGTCGTGCTTGCGCACCTGGTCGAGTCCGTCCACCGGCATCATGCGGCCGTGCTTGGCGTAGTAGTCGCAGCTCCAGTCGAATTCATCGAACTCGAGTTCGAAACCGAATTTGCGCGCCGCGGCCTCCAGCACGCGCACGCCTTCAGGTCCGGTTTCCTTGCCGATGCCGTCGCCGGGTATGTAGGCGATTTTGTATTTTTTCATGTTGCGTCCTTAACTGGGCCAGTTGATTAACGTTGATGCGTCACGCCGCGCCGGCGACCCGCGCGTGACCATGGAAATGGGAGTCAGCCGATAAGCCGGGTTCTGTCGGCAGCTTGCGCCGCCGTGACAGTCATTCCTCTCGACGTACGGTTGCCCGCACGCTCTAGCCACCTACCCGCAAGCTCGGTGGGTCACGTCATCGCTTGCCTATTTGGTGTTGCTCCGGGTGGAGGTTGCCGCGTTTCACCCCGCCGCATCCTGCGCCAATAAAACCAGCGCAGGCCACGGCGGACTCGTCTCTGTGGCCCTGTTCCTCGCCTCGCGGCGGACGGTCGTTAGCCGTCACCCTACCCTGTGGAGCCCGGACTTTCCTCTATCGGTGACGATAACGCGCCGACAGCGACTGTCTGGCCAACTCCCGCGCTGATTTTAACACGCGGCGGCACTCAGAAGCCCCACGCCGCGGGCGGCTTTTTGCGCGGCGACGGACGCGCAGATCGTTACAACATGCGCCAGCCCACCGTACCGCCCGCACGAAACGGCACCAGCGTATCCGTGATGGAACGGCAGTTCCTTCGGCACGTTCCACACCTCCTTGATCAGCGTGATCTTCTCCTGGTTGCGCGGCAGTCCGTAGAACATGGGTCCGAACACGCTGGCGAATCCTTCGAGCTTTTCGAGCGCATTGTAGGCACCGAAAATTTCCGCGTAGAGTTCGATCCCGGCGTGCGCGGTATACATGCCCGCGCATCCGCACACCGCCTCCTTGGTATTGCGCGCGTGGGGCGCGCTGTCGGTGCCCAGAAAAAACTTGGGATTGCCGCTGGTGGCGGCCTCGATCAGCGCCAGGCGGTCGTCTTCGCGCTTCAAGATCGGCAGACAAAAATGGTGCGGGCGGATGCCTCCCGCAAACAGCGCATTGCGATTGAGCAGCAAGTGATGCGCCGTGATCGTCGCCGCAATGCGCGGCGGAGAACCGAGCACGAAACGCATCGCCTCCTTCGTCGTGATGTGTTCGAACACCACGCGCAATCTGGAAAATTTCTGCAGCACGGGTATCAAAACGCGATCGATAAAAAGCTTCTCGCGATCGAAAATGTCGACGTTGGGATACGTCACTTCACCGTGCACCAGCAGCGGCAGCCCGCACTCCTCCATCGCCGCGAGCGCGTCTTCGCATTTGATCAGTTCGGTGACGCCCGCGTCCGAATTGGTGGTGGCGCCCGGCCGGATAGTATTTGACGGCATGCACCACGCCGCTCGCCTTGGCGCGCTGGATTTCGCTGTCCGCTTGTGTTGTCGGTCAGGTACAGCGTCATCAGCGGCTCGAATCGCATGCCGTGCGGCAGCGCCGACACGATGCGCTCGCGATAACCGAGCGCCATGTCCGTCGTGGTTACCGGCTGCTTCAGGTTCGGCATCACGATGGCGCGCGCGAAACGCCGCGCCGCATCCGGCAATACCGCGCGCATGGCGTCGCCGTCGCGCAGGTGCAAATGCCAGTCGTCCGGCCGGGTAATGGTGATTCGGCTCATGGAATCATTCCTTCGTATCATGCGCGTCTTCCAAATTGAGCAATGCATGCCGCGCTGCTCCCGCGGCGCACGCTGATCGTCCTGACATCGGCGCCAGGTCAATCTTAAGCGCTCGATTGCAATTAGTAAAATTCAGGCGGGCTTCTTCATGCGCAGCGCCATTGCGTAAACTTCATTCCTGCGCGATCCGGTGATCTCGGCCGCCAGTTTGACCGCTTGTTTGAGCGGCAACTCGCGCATGAGCGTTGCGAGCACGCTCTCGCACCCTGGCCGGCGTCCGGCGCCGCGGCGCCGCCGCGCCTTCGACGAGCAGAACGAATTCGCCTTTGGTCTGATTCGCGTCCTGCGCGAACCACGCCGGCGCCTCGTCCAGCGCGGCAGGTATGGATCGTCTCAAACAGCTTGGTGAGTTCGCGCGCGATGGTGATGCTGCGCGTGTCGCCCAATACCGCCGCGATGTCGGCGATGCTGGCTACCACCCGGTGCGGCGCCTCGTAAAATACCAGCAGATACGGCAGCGGCTTGACCGCGGCGAGCGCGCGTTTGCGCGCGGCGGCCTGCTGCGGCAAAAACCCGTAGAACAGGAAATGCGGCGCCACAACGCCGGCGGCGGACAGCGCGCACAGCGCTGCGTTCGGTCCCGGCACCGGTACCACGCAGAAACCCGCGCCCCGCGCGGCCGCCACCGCCAGCGCGCCGGGGTCCGAGATCGCCGGCGTGCCGGCGTCGCTGACCAGCGCGACGGATTTGCCCTGCACCAGCAACTGCACGATCTTCTGCGCCGCGCTGCGTTCGTTGTGTTCGTGCATCGCCATCAGCCGCGTGAAAATGCCGTGGTGCTTGAGTCAGCCGCGACGCGAGGCGCGTATCCTCCGCGGCGATAACGTCGACGCGCCTTAACACGTCCAGCGCGCGCAACGTGATATCGGCGAGATTTCCAATCGGAGTGGCGACTACATATAATGAAGGCCGCTCCACTGCCGCCTGCCCTTGATGCGCCGTATCGTTCATCGCCTGGCCGCCGTCCTCGCTGTGCTTCCGGCGCTACTATACGGGGCGGCGGCGCTGTTCGCTACCGACAGCCGTCCACGCCGCCGCGCGCGAACCGCATATCGCGCTGATCTTGCCGCTGGCATCCCCGTCCTTCAGCCGCCACGCCGACGCCGTGCGCCAGGGCTTCATGGCCGGCGCCAAAGCCGGCGCCAAAGACACGCCGCCGATTCGCGTTTATGCGGTCAACGAGGACACGCTCAACGTGCTGACGATATACGAGCAGGCGATCGAATCCGGCGCGCAACTGGTCGTCGGCCCGCTCACCCGCAACGGCGTGGCCGCGATTGCGGCGAGCACGCTGGTGAACGTGCCCACGCTTGCGTTGAACACGCTGGATCCCGGCTCGCCACAGCCTCCGCGCCTGTATCTCTTCGGCCTCGGCGCCGAACAGGAAGCGCGCCAGGTCGCGCAACTCGCGCGCGACGACGGCCGCCGCAACACCTACATCCTGGGCGATGGCACGCCGCTCAGCAAACGCATGCGCCAGGCGTTTGTCGAGGAATTCGCGCGGCGCGGCGGCATTACGGTCGCCGACCTGGGTTTCGGCGCCGACCAGGCCAGCCTCGCCAAGCTGCGCCAGACGGCGGATCTGGGCGTCGCCGACATGGTGTTCCTGGCGCTCGATTCCGCGCGCGCGCGCATGGTGCGGCCGTATCTCGGCACTGCGCTCGCGATTTATGCGACGTCGCAGGTCAACGCCGGCGGCGGCGCGCTCGTCGCGCGCGAGCTGAACCTCGTGCACTTCGTCGACATGCCGTGGCTGCTGCAACCGGACCACCCCGCGGTGATGATCTACCCGCGTGTCGCAGTTTGGCGACGCCGTCGACTTCGAGCGCCTGTACGCGCTCGGCATCGATGCGTTCCGGCTCGGACTCGAATTGCTGAATATACAATCGCAATCCGGTGCTCGACGGCGTGACCGGCCAGATCCGCGTTACGCGCGATCAGCAGTTCGTGCGCGAACTGACTGCCGCCCAGTTCATCGACGGCAAGGCGGTCGTGCTTGGCAACCGGCGCTGATGCGCGCGCGCGGCAGGGATGCGGAGAATCTTGCCGCCGCGTTTCTGCAGCAAGCGGGGCTCACGCTGGTTGCGCGCAATTATCGCTGCCGCTTCGGCGAGATCGATCTCGTCGCGCGTGACGGCAAAACGCTGGTATTCGTCGAAGTGCGCACTGCGCTCGGACGACCGCTTCGGGGGTGCCGCCGCCAGCATTACCGCCGCCAAGCGCGCGAAGTTGTTGCGCACCGCGCGTCACTATCTGGCCGGCCTTGCACGCGCGCCCGCGTGCCGCTTCGATGCGCTGCTCATCGACGGCACGGACAATTCGATCGAGTGGCTCAAAAATGCGTTTGCAGAGTGATTATGGGATAATCCGCCGATTTGACGGACCCATGAATGGATTTAATCAGCCGCATCAGCGAGAACTTTTCCGAAAGCGCGCATCTCAAACTGCAGAGCATGGATGCGCTCGCGCGGCCGATCGCCGCGGCGGCCGAATGCATGGTGCAGTGCCTGCGGGGCGACGGCAAGATACTCGCCTGCGGCAACGGCGGTTCGGCCGCCGACGCGCAGCATTTCGCGGCGGAACTCCTGAACCGCTTCGAGATGGAGCGCCCGGGACTGGCCGCGATGGCGCTCACCACGGACTCCTCGACGCTGACGTCGATCGCCAACGATTATGACTTTGAGCAGATATTCTCGAAACAGGTGCGTGCGCTGGGCCATAAGAACGACGTGCTGCTGGCGATCTCGACCAGCGGCAATTCGAAGAACGTGCTCGCGGCGGTCGTCGCGGCGCACGAAAACGGCATGCACGTGGTGGCGCTGACGGGCCGCAACGGCGGCAAGATGGTCGAGGTCTTGCGGCCGTCCGACATTCCATGTGTGCGTGCCGGCGCAAAGCACCGCGCGCATACAGGAAGTGCATTTGCTGACATTGCATTGCCTGTGCGATGCGATTGATTGCGTACTATTGGGGGTGGAATGAATATGCATAAATTACGCTTGGCTGCTCTGCTGGTGATGGTTCCCGCGCTCGTATCCGTGCTGTCCGGCTGCGTTGCCGCGGTGGTTGGCGGGGCCGGCACCGCCGTGCTGGTCGGTGAAGACCGGCGCACCGTCGGCACCGTCACCGAAGACCAGGGCATCGAACTCAAAGCCATCAACCGCATCGGCGACAAATTCAAGGACGCGCATATCAACGTCACGAGTTACAGCCGCATGGTACTCATCACCGGCGAAGCACCCGATGCCGCCGCCAAGGCGGAAATCGAAAAAATCGTGCGCGCCGTCGAAAATGTGCGTGACGTCTACAACGAGATCACGCTCGGGCCGGTCACCGCGATGTCGGCGCGCGCGAATGACTCTTTCATCACGTCGAAAGTCAAAGCGCGCTTTGTCGACGAGCGGAAATTCAACGCCGTGCACGTCAAGGTGGTGACCGAGGCCGGCGTGGTTTACCTGCTGGGACTGGTCAAACGCAAGGAAGCCGACGACGCGGTCGAAATCGCGCGCACCACGAGCGGCGTGCAAAAAGTCGTCAAGCTGTTCGAATACATCGATTAGACGGCGGCCCGCGCAACACCCGGCGCTGCGCGTACTCGCAAATGGCGGTTTGGCGCGGCCGCGCTGGCGCGTTACACTTGCCCCGTGCATTCCACCCCCGCCTTTGAAGCCAAGATCTGCGCGCCCGCCGACCTCGCCGCGCGCATCGCGCGGTTGCCGCGGCCGCTGGTGTTCACGAACGGCGTATTCGACATCCTGCACCGCGGCCACGCGAGCTATCTCGCGCAGGCGCGCGCGCTCGGCGCGAGTCTCGCCGTCGCCGTCAACAGCGACGCGTCAGTTCAACGCCTCGGCAAAGGGCCGGACCGGCCGATCAACGCGCTCGCCGACCGCATGGCGCTGCTCGCGGCGCTCGAATCCGTGAATCTCGTGACGTGGTTCGACGACGACACGCCGCTCGCGCTGATCACGCTCACGCGGCCCGACGTGCTGGTCAAAGGCGGCGATTGGGCGGTGGACAACTATCGTCGGCGCCGCGGAAGTCAGAAGCTGGAATGGCGCGTGCAGGCAATACCGTTCATTCACGATCGCTCGACCAGCGCCACGCTCGCCAAAATAAGAGGTGATGAGTGATGAGTGATGAGTGATGAGTGATGAGTGATTTGAGTGATTCACCCATCACTCATTACCCATTACTTATTTCCGCTTCACTGATTTTTTGCCGCCTGCTGCGCGTCGGCGCAGGCAGTCGCCTTCAACTGCGCGTTGGGAAAATCCGCCTTGAGCGCGGCAATTTGCGCGGCCACCGGATCGCCCGGGTCGCGAATGACAAAAGTGCTGCTTTGCACGCCGCGCGGGCCGACCACCGCCGAACGCACGCCGCGTTGTTTTAACTGCCCGAGATAATTGTTGGCGGCCTCTTCCGTCTTGAACATACCCAGCGAAATCGCAAACTGCCACTGGTCGTTGTCCGCACCACGTAAAAGTCGGTGACGCCGAGCGCCTTCACCTCGCCCACCTTCTTGTCCGCGTCCGCCCGCGTCTTCAACGGCGGTATGTACACCCAGTAGCTGTCGCCCGTCTTGCGCTGCGCGACTTTATCGCCCAGCGCGAACTTGTCGAGCGCCGCCGCGGCACGCGCGGCCTCATCGTCCGTGAAGCTGCCCCATTCGAGGCATACGAGCCCCGGTTGCGCACGCGCCGCATCCTTCCGCTCGGGCGCGACCGCGCCGGGTTTCAACAATTTCATCTTGTCCGCGAGCGATCTGCAGCAGCGCGATCTGGCTGTCGGCGCCAGCCCGGCTTTCGGCAAAGCGGATATAGCCGAACGCGGCGGCATTGAGCAACAGCACGATCAGGAACAGCAGTCTCATGGTTTATGCGGTCCGTCCACCCGTGCGTGATGCCGTGCTATCGGCAATGGTCAGCAGGCCCTCGAGAACCAGATTATCCACCACCTTGACGTCGAGGTTAAGGTGCGGCGCGAGCAATGCGGCGCCCCCGCCGGACATTACGCACAGCGGCGCCTGCCCGGCCGCCTCGAGAAAACGCGCCATGCGCTCGATCGCCCCGCACGACGCGTTGATCGCGCCGCTCATGATCGCGTCGCCGGTGGCGTCGGGGAAAAACCGGAACTTGCCCGGCCGCCGCTTCAGCGCGTCGGTATTGTCCGCCAGCGCCTGGGTCATCAGCGCCGTTCCCGGCACGATCATGCCGCCCGCAAACACGCCGTCGCCGCGTCAGGGCGTCGACCGTCAGCGCCGTGCCGGCATTGACGACGACCGCCGCCGCGCCGAACAGCCGGTAGGCGCCGATCAGCGCCGCCCAGCGATCGCAGCCGAGTTGCGCCGGATCGGCGTAACTGCTGGTAACGCCGCATTGCCGGCGCGCGCTTTTGATCCAGCGCGGCGCCGGCGCCGCCGGCAGCGCGCGCGCGCAGTTTTTCGCGCAAGGCGGCGCCGGCAACATTCGATATCACGATTGCGTGCGGCGCGGGGACGCGCGCGAGTGCCGCTTTCAATTCGCCGGTGGCGCGCGCCGTCGCGACCCACCCCTGCGTGCGCCAGCGCGCGCCGTCGTGGACGCCCCACTTGATGCGCGTGTTGCCGGCGTCGATCGCCAGCACCGTGCGCCGGTTTCGCGCGCTTTCCCGGCGCCGTCTTCATGCGCCGCGCCCGCAGGCTCACTTCGCCGCTGTGCAGGCGCAACTGTCCGGATTGCGTGGCGAGCAACAACGCGCCATTTTCCGCCACGCCCTCGGCCGTGCCGTTGACGATGCCGCCGTCGGGCAACGCAATCCTGACCGGCCTGCCCTGATAAACGTGGCAGCGTTGCCAGTCATCGCGAAACGGCGCGAATCCGTCGCGCGCAAAATCCAGTCAGCACGCGATCCAGTTCGATCAGCAAACTCGCCAGCAGGCGGTTGCGCTCCGGCGCAGCGCCCGCGGCGGTCGCGATATCGACCGCCGGCTGGTCGATGCGCTCGCGCAATGCCGCCGGCATGCGGCAATTGAGGCCGATGCCGATCACGGCCATGCTCGGTCCCAACATGTCGCCCTGCATTTCGATGAGGATACCGGCGAGCTTGCGCTCGCGCCACAACACGTCGTTCGGCCATTTCAAGTCCCGCGTCGCGCACCCCGCACTGCGCGAGCGCGCGCGTCACCGCCACGCCGACGGCGAGACTCAAACCCGCGAGCAGCCCGGCGCCCTGTTCGAACCGCCACAACAACGAAAACGTAAGCGCGGCACCGGGCAGCGCGTGCCAGGCGCGGCCGCGCCGGCCGCGTCCATCCGTTTGCCACTCGGCGGCAATGACGGTGCCGCTCCGCGCGCCAGCCGCCGCCCGTTGCATGAGCAGCGTATTGGTCGATTCGACACGGTCGATCACCTCGATGGAAAACCGCGGCGCGGCCGCGCCCAGCGCGGATTCGATGGCGTCGTTCGCGAGCAGCGACAACGGCTCCGCCAGGCGATAACCACGCCCGCGCACCCGGAATATTTCGATGCCTGACGCATCGAGCGCGTGCAGCGCGTTCCACACGCTGGCGCGCGACACGCCCAGCACGCGCGCCATCGCCTCGCCGGAACGGAATTCACCGTCGGCGAGCATGCGCAATGCCTGAAAGGTCAGCGCGTTCATCGAGTCGTATAGAATAGTCGAAAAATCCAGCCCGGAGGAGTTTCTGCCACGGCCGCGCGGCCAACGCGCTGCCCGCACGTCGTTCTCCGCGCATTCAACCGCAAACACCGGAGGCCGCATGGCCCAGCACGATTCCGATCTGAAAATTCTCGACATCAAGGCCTACCCGACTTCGTTTCCGGTAAAGCCCGAGGACAGCATCAGCCTCGGCATCGGGCGCGTCGTCAAGCGCGATGCGGTAATCGTCAAGGTGACGACCGCGGGCGGCCTCGTCGGCTATGGCGAATCGCATCATGGACGCGCGCCGGGCACGGTCGCGCATCTCGTCAACACCACGTTGAGGCAACTCATCCTCGGCATGAACGCCGCGGACGTCGTCGGCGTGTGGAAAAAAATCTACGACAAGCAGCTGGCGAGCCACGGCATGGGCGCCGGCACCTGTCTCGCGATGAGCGGCATCGACCAGGCGCTGTGGGACATCCGCGGCAAGGCCGTCGGCTGGCCGTTGTACAAATTGCTCGGCGGCAGCGCCAAACCCATCCCGGCCTACGCGGGCGGCGTGTCGCTCGGCTACCAGGACCCCGCCGCGCTCGTCGCCGAAGCGCGCCCGCATCTCGACGCCGGCTATAAAGCGTTGAAGCTGCGCGTCGGTGACACGCCCAAGCGCGATCTCGAACGCATCGCCGCCGTGCGCAAGGCCTTCGGCGACGATCTCGTGATCCTCACCGACGCCAATATCGGCTACAGCGTCGCGGACGCGCGCGCCGTGATGCCGGCGATGGAAGAACTCAACGTCGGCTGGCTCGAAGAACCGTTTCCGCCGCACGATCACCGCAGCTACGAGCTCGCGTCGACTTTCAGCAGCGTGCCGCTCGCCGCCGGCGAAAACCATTACACGCGTTTCGAATTCAACCGCGTGATCGAGGATGGCGCGATCACCATACTGCAGCCCGACCTGTCGAAAACCGGCGGCATCACCGAAGCGTTGCGCATCGCGGCGATGGCGTCGGCCTACAAGCTCACGATCAACCCGCACACCTCGATGACCGGCATCAACATGGCGGCGTCGATTCATTTTCTGGCGGCAATCGACAACGGCGGCTATTTCGAAGGCGACGTGTCGCGCAACAACCATTTCCGCGACACGCTGACCAGCACGCCTTACGTGGTCGGCGCCGACGGCTGCGTGCTGCCGCTCGAAAAACCCGGCATCGGCGTCGAAGTCGACGAGGACTTTATCGCCGCACACCCGGTCATCGAAGGGCCGAGTTACGTGTGAAAAAACGTCAGATTATTGCCATAGGCGGCGCCGCGCTGCCGCTCGAACTCGACAACCTGCTGCTCGTCGACTATTTCCTGAAGCAGACCGGCAGGCGCAACCCCAAAGTGTGCTTCATCGGCGCGGCGCACGGCGACGCCGACGCGGGACGCCTGCGCTTCTACGCCGGGTTCAGCCAGTTCGACCTGCCGGCCCACGCATCTGCCGCTGTTCGCGCGCACGCCGCGCGATCTCGCCTCGTTCGTGCTCGAACAGGACGCGATTTTCGTCGGCGGCGGCAACACGCGCAGCATGCTCGCCGTGTGGCGCGAGTGGGGACTCGACCGCCACCTGCGCGCGGCGTGGGAACACGGCATCGTGCTGGGCGGCGCGAGCGCCGGCTCGATCTGCTGGTTCGAGCACGGCCTCACCGACTCGGTGGCGGGACCGCTGACCGCCATGCCCTGCCTCGGTTTTCTGCCCGGCGCAAACTGCCCGCACTACGACAGCGAACCCGCGCGCCGGCCGACGTTGCGGCGGCTCGTCGCGCGCGGCACCCTGCCCGATGCCATCGCGGCGGACGACGGCGTCGCGCTGCATTACGAGGGCACGCGGCTCAAACGCGCGGTCAGCAGCAGGCCGCGCGCAAAAGCATACCGTGTGCGAAAATTGCGCGACCGCGCGGTCGAGACGCGGATACCGACAAAATATCTCGGCGCGCGGCGCGCCGCGAAGTGAGGAGATGTCATGCGAATCGAAATGCGCTCGTTGTTGGCCGCCAGTGCGCTCGTTGCCTGCGGAATCGGCGCACGCCCAGAACTATCCCAACCGGCCGGTGCGCGTGCTGGTGCCCTACACGCCGGGCGGCATCACCGATCTCGTTACGCGGGTCGCCGCGGGCGAACTCGCCAAGAGCCTCGGCCAGACCTTCGTCGTCGACAACCGTCCCGGCGCCAACAGCATCCTCGCCGTCGAGATGGTGTCGAAAGCGGCGCCCGACGGCTACACGCTGGGCACCGTGATCGCGGCGCACGCCGCGAACCAGACCTTGTATGCCAAGCTGCCGTACAACTCGGTCACCAGCTTCGAGCAGGTGTCGCTGCTCGTCACGTCGCCGCTCATCGTCTGCGCGACCAACACGCTCGCCGCGACCAATCGTGAAGGATCTGGTCGAGCTCGCGAAAGCGAAACCCGGCCAACTCACGTTCGCCTCCAGCGGCATCGGCGCCGCCGCCCACCTGACGACCGAGCTCTTGATGTCGACGACGGGAATCAAGTTGACGCACGTTCCGTACAAGGGCACCGCGGGCGCGCTGCAGGATTTGATCGGCGGCCAGATCAACATCATGATGGACACGCCGATGCCGGCGATGCTGCCGCAGGTGCGCGCCGGCAAAATCAAGGCGCTCGGCATGGCGAGCGAAAAGCGCGTCGCGATTGCGCCCGAGATTCCCACGCTGATCGAATCCGGCGTGCAGGTGGTCGGCGGCACGTGGGTCGGCATGCTGGCGCCGGCGGGCACGCCCAAACCGATCGTCGACAAACTCTCGAACGAACTCGCCGCCGCCATGCGCCGCACTGAAATCAAGGAGCGCTTCGCGCAGTTCGGTTTCGAGCCGGTCGGCAACACTTCCGCGGAATTCACCCAGTTCCTGAAAGCGGAAGTCGCGAAGTGGGCCAAGGTCATCAAGGAAGCCAACGTCAAGATCGACTGACGGGCACCCCATGCTTAATTACCGCATTGTCGCCACACTGGCGGCATCGACGTTCTTCGCGATTTGCGCGCCGGCGTCGGCCCAGAATTATCCGAGTAAACCGATTCGCATCATCGTGCCCTTCCCGCCCGGCGCGTTCAACGACACGTTGGGACGCACCATCGCGCAGAAATTCAGCGACGGCGGCATCGGTCAGGCGGTGGTCGACAACCGCCCCGGCGCCGGCAGCACGCTGGGCGCGGTCGGCGGCAGCGCCGAGAATTTCGGCGATCACCTGAAGGCGGAGATCGCCAAGTGGGGCAAGGTCGTCAAAGCCACCGGCGCGCGCGTCGACTAGGAGCGGTCCACTACGACGCGCACCGGGAAATCACAACCAGCCCGGCACGTAGTACACCGCGGCGGTTACCAAACAAGTCCATATGAACATGCTGCGCAACTGCTTGCCGGCGACGGCGTTCAGCTTCTTGCGCCGCTTGTATCTGTCGGTCGGGTCCGGCGCAGTGGCCATCCGGTAGTCCGCAATAATCAAAAATATTCCGATGCCAAATGCGATGCCTGCCCACAGTCATAGTTGAACCTCTCTGGTTCGCTGTTCGTGCGCATAGCGTAATCTTAGCCGCTTGCCGGCTATCGTCAACCGTCCCGTGGAGTACGCGCCAGCTCGCCAGGGCCCGCATCGATTAGAATGGGGCCTACATCGCTCCGGATGCCTCATGTCGACCCGCACTAGCAACCCGCCCGCGCCGCACGTCACGAATTTCATCCGCAACATCGTCGAGGCGGACCTCGCCAGCGGCACTTATGCGGCGCGCACCTGGGGCGGCAAACCCGGCGGCGCAAAGATACACACCGGCGCGCCCGCCGACCCGGCGAAAATCCGCACGCGCTTTCCGCCGGAACCCAACGGCTACCTGCATTTCGGCCATGCCAAATCGATCTGCCTGAATTTCGGCCTCGCGCGCGATTTTCGGCGGCGTTTGCCACATGCGCTTCGACGACACCAATCCCGAGAAAGAAGAGCAGGAGTACGTCGATTTCATACTCGAAGCGGTGAAGTGGCTGGGCTTCGACTGGAGCGCGAACGGCACCGAGCATTTGTATTACGCAAGCGACTACTTCGACTTCATGTACGAGGCCGCCGAATACCTGATTACGGCAGGCCATGCCTACGTCGACGAGCAAAGCGCCGACGAGATACGCGCCAACCGCGGCACGCTGACCGAGCCGGGCAAGGCGAGCCCGCAGCGCGACCGCCCCGCCGCGGAAAACCTGCGCGTGTTCCGCGAAATGCGCGCCGGCAAGCATGCCGACGGCAGCATGGTGCTGCGCGCGAAAATCGACATGGCCTCGCCCAACATCAACCTGCGCGACCCGGCGATTTACCGCATACGCAAAGCCGCCCACCACCGCACCGGCGACGCGTGGTGCATCTACCCGATGTACACCTACGCGCATCCGATCGAGGACGCGCTCGAACAGATCACGCACATCGATTTGCACGCTCGAATTCGAAGACCAGCGGCCGTTCTACGACTGGCTGCTCGAGCGTCTTGCCGAAGGCGGCCTCTGCGCGAAGCCGCTGCCGCATCAATACGAGTTCGCGCGCCTGAATCTCACTTACGTCGTGCTCTCCAAACGCAAGCTGATCCAGCTCGTCGACGGAAAAGCACGTCGATGGCTGGGACGACCCGCGCATGCCGACACTCGTCGGCGCGCGCCGCCGCGGCTACACGCCGGAAGGCTTTCGCCTCTTCGCCGAGCGTATCGGCGTGTCGAAAGCCGATTCGTGGATCGATTTGCGGTGCTCGAAGACTGCATGCGCGAACACCTGAACGACATCGCACCGCGCCGCGTGGCCGTGCTCGACCCGGTCAAGCTCGTGATCGACAACTATCCCGACGGGCAGGTGGAGGAATGCCATCCGCCCAATCATCCGCAAAAACCGGACTGGGGCAGGCGCGCGGTGCCGTTCTCGCGCGAATTGTGGATCGAGCGCGAAGACTTCATGGAAGCGCCGGGCAAAGGCTACTTTCGACTCTTCCCCGGCAACAAGGTGCGGCTGCGCTACGGCTTTGTCGTCGAATGCACGGGCTGCGACAAGGATGCCGCCGGCCGCGTCATGGCCGTGCACTGCACTTACTTTCCCGACAGCAAGTCGGGCACGCCGGGTTCCGACACCTACAAGGTCAAAGGCAACATCCACTGGGTTTCCGCCCGCCACGCCTATCAGTGCGAAGTGCGGCTCTTCGATCGACTGTTCACGGATCGCGCACCCGGGCGCCGGCGAGCGCGATTACATTCGGGATCTGAATCCGGAATCGAGGCACGTGAATACCGCGCAACTGGAACCCGCGTTGAAGGACGCGCCGCCCGAAGCGCGTTATCAGTTCGAGCGTCACGGTTACTTTATCGCCGACCGCAGTCGACTCCAAACCCGGCGCGCCGGTATTCAATCGCACGGTGACGCTGCGCGATTCCTGGCACGCGTAACCGTAGCGACCACTCTCAACCCGACAGGAGCCCTTATGCCTAACGCCACTATCGACGGAGTGAAAATCAACTATGTCGTGCACGGCAACGGACCGCCGCTCGTCATGCTGGCGCCCGGCGGGTTCGATTCCACCATCGAGAGCTGGTCAACGCGCGGCGTGTGGAAGGACATGCGTCCGCTCGACACGCTGGCGCAAGAATTCACCATGATCGCCTACGACCGGCGCGAAGCGGGTCTTTCGGGCGGCCGCGTCGAGCCGCACAGTTGGCGCATGTGGGCGGCCGAAGCGGTCGGACTGCTCGACCATCTCGACATCGACCGCGCGTGGGTGATCGGCGGCTGCATGGGCGTGTCGGTCGCGGCGGCGATGGGCGCGTATTTTCCGGCGCGCTGCACGGGGCTGCTCATGCACTGGCCGGTCGGCGGCTTTCGCTGGCGCGCGAAAGGACACCTCAATTTCAACAGGCACATCGCGTTCGCGCGTGCGCAACGGCTTGGCCGCGGTCGCCGAACGCGCGAAGAAGTCGCCCGCGTTCTGGGCCGACCCCGAAGCGGGGCCGTGGGCGGCGGTGCTCGCGAATGATGCGACGTTCGCCGCGAAATACGCGAAGCAGGACCTCGAACAGTACCTCGCGATCGTCGCCTACAGCCGCGACACGCTGTTCGACGACACCATGCCCTCGGGCGCGACCGGCGAGCAACTGATGGCGATCAAACTGCCCTCGTTCATCATGAGCGGCGACGATGCGTCGCACTCGACGTCGTCCGCGCACGCGCTGCGCGAATTGATTCCGGGCGCGGCGTTCTCAGCACTTATGCCGCCGCAGCAAAACGCGGCGAGCGTCGCGGCGTGGATACGCGATGCGGTCGCGTCGGTGAAGACGGCGTCAAGATAACGCGGAATCGCCCCACGCATCCTCCCGGCGCGTCTGACTGTTACCGGACCACCCGCATGCCCACGCTACGCTATCGCATCGTAAACGTATTCGCCGAGTCGCCGCTTGCCGGCAATCCGTCTGTGCGTATTCGAAGACGGCAGCCGCGCTGGATGACGCCACGATGCAGGCGCTCGCCCTCCAGTTCAACTTGTCCGAGACGACTTTCATTCTGCCCGCGACCCGCGCGGACGCGACCGCGCGCGTGCGCATCTTCACGCCGGCGTTCGAGATGCCTTTCGCCGGCCACCCGACGCTCGGCACGGCGCACGTCGTGCGCTCGCTCACCGAACGCCGGCAACACCGTCAAGCTTGAAATGCACGCGGGCGTGATCCCCGTTACGGCACTCGGCGACGAGTGGACGCTGCAGGCGAACGCGCCGCGCTCGCAGGCGCCTGATGTCTCGCGCGGGCAATTCGCGCAGATGCTCGGCATTGCGGAGTCCGATGTGCTCGACGGCGCGCTGTGGGTCGATACCGGCTCGGAGCAACTCGTGATCCCGCTCGCGTCGGCGGACGCGGTCGAGCGCTGCCAGCCGAATGCGGAACTGCTCGATGCGATATTCGGTCGGCAACAAGCGCAAGGGGCTCGTCTACGCGTGGGCGCGCGTCGACGACACGACGGTGCGCGCGCGTTTTTTCTTTACCAAGTACGGCAGCGTGATCGAAGACCCCGGCACCGGCTCGGCGTGCGCGAATCTCGGCGGCTGGTTCTTGGCACAGCGCGCGCCGCTGCCGCTGGCGGTAACAGTCCTGCAGGGCGATCAAGTCGGACGTCCGTGCCGCCTCGGCTTGCGCGTCGACGCGGAACCAGCGCATTTTCGTGTCCGGCCGCGTGATCGCACTGGGTCGCGGCGAAATCGATCTGTGAACAACGGCGACAACCTCGAGACGGAGCTTTTTATTTCCCTGCGCCGTGACGCCTGATGACCGCGTTATCGCTCTTCGAACTCGCGTACTGCGCGGCCGTGATTTTTGTTGCGTACGGGCTGCGCGGCAGCACCGGCTTCGGTGGCGCGGTTGGCATGCCGCTGCTCGCGCTCGTGATGCCGATCAAGGTGCTGGTGCCGGTATGGACGCTGCTTGGATTCGCTTCATCGGTCGCCATCCTCGGGCGCGACCGCAAACATGTGGCGCGCCGCGTCTTCGTGGCCTTCATCCCGTGGTGCGTGCTCGGAATTGCGATCGGGCTCTATCTCTTTAAGACGCTAGACTCGCGCACGTTGGCGCGCGGACTGGGCGTATTGGTAATGGGCTACGCGGGATATTCGGCGTGGGCCATGTTCCGGCCGTCGGCGGGCGAGTTCAGGCTGCCGCGCGCGCTCGCTCCGCTGGCGAGCACTCTCTCCGGCGCGGTCGGCGCGCTGTTCGGCACCATGGGGAGCGTGTTTTTCGCGATGTACCTCGATGCGCAGGCGTTGAGGAAGGATGAATTCCGCGCCACCATGTCCGCCATGCTGCTCACGTTGAGCACGGTGCGCGGCATCGGCTACTTCGCAGTCGGCGAGTTCACGCAGGAGGCATGGCTCGCGTTCGCCGCGGCGTTCCCGGTGATGCTCGCCGGCATTTACGTCGGCGACCGCATCCAGGTCGGGCTCAGCGAAGAGACTTTCCGCCGGCTCGTGTGCGCGACGCTGTTCCTGTGCGGAATTCCGCTCGTGCTGAAGTAGCAGACGATACCGTGCGTAATTCGTCTCCCACCATCGCCGAAACGCTCGCGGAATTTGTCGCGGCGCTCGATTACGCGTCGATACCCGCCGCCGTCCGCGCGCAGGCCGAAGCTGCATCTTCTGGATTCCGTCGGCATCGCGCTCGCGTCCGCAAGTTTCGATTTCGCGCGTACGGCCTGTGCCGGCCTCGCCGCCGCGGGTAGCGGAGAACATACGGTGATCGGCATGCCGGCGAAGCTCGCCCTGCGCGACGCCGTATTGATGAACGGCATGCTGGTGCACGGTCTCGAGTACGACGACACTGCGATACGCGCGCGCATCCATCCCAGCGCTTTCGCCGTGCCCTGCGCGCTGGGCGTCGGCACGTTCGTCAGAGCGCGCGGCAAGGACGTGCTTGCCGCGTATATCGCCGGCGTGGAGTGCGCGCTGCGCATCGGCATGGCTGCGCGCGGCGGATTCTCGCCGGCCGGCTTCAACGCCGTCGGCATCGTCGGTGCGTTCGGCAGCGTGCTCGTCGCCGGCAAATTGCTCCGGCTTGAACCCCGCGCAGTTGACCATGGCGCAGGGCATCGCGTACAGCACCGCCGCCGGCAACCGCGAATTCACCGCAGCCGACTCGTGGACCAAGCGATTCGAGGCGGGTTGGCCGGCGGCAAGCGCGATCACCGCCGCCCTGCTCGCGCAGCACGGTTTTATCGGCCCGCGCACCCCGTACGAAGGAAAATTCGGCGTGTTCAGCACTTATCTCAACACGCCGGCGGCGGCAGCCGACGTCGCCGCGATCACGGCCGGTCTGGGCGAGCACTGGGAATTTTCGCGCATCGTGATCAAGATGCTGCCGTCATGCTTTTTCAATCACCCCGTCATCAATTCAACGCTCGCTCTGGTCACGCAGCACGATTTGCACGCCCGGGACATTCGCAGCATCCGCGTCCTCGTGCCGCAAGCCGCGGTCGACACGGTATGCGAGCCGCGCGCGGCAAAGCGCGCGCCGCGCGACATCGCGGCTGCGCAGTTCAGCGTTTATTTTTCCGCGGCGTGCGCGGCGGTGCGGCGGCGGTTTACGCTTGCAGGAAATGAATGCGGACACGCTCGCCGACCCCGCGATACTCGCGCTCGCGCAAAAAGTCGATTACGCGATCGATGCGCAATCGAATTTTCCCGCGCACTACTCGGGCGGCGTCGAAATCACCACCGTCGACGGCCAGCGCTTCACGCGCGCGCGAAGATGTCAACCTCGGCACGGCCGAACGGCCGCTCGCGGCGTCGGCTGTCGAAGAAAAATTTCTCGCCAACGCGCAACGCGTGATGCCGCGCAGCCGTGCCGAAGAAATTCGCGACCTCTTGCTGAATATCGGGTCGTGCGACGACGCCAGCGCCATCACCGCGCGACTCGGCGCACCGTAGCCGCAAACTCTTAACAAAAACCGTTGCGCGGGCCAGGTTGCGACGCATCCGTTCGTCATCAGCGAACCTGCCTGCGGCAATCTCAAGTCGCGAGAAACGGTGCTATCACCGTTGTGCGCCGCTTCGGCGCAGCAGGCGTCAACGACGGCGGCGCTTTTTCACCTTGCGCCCGGCCAGCCGTACCCCGAGGTTGCGACTTTCAGCGCGAGGCGACGCGCATCCACAGGCAGGTCACGCGCGATTACCTCTCGGGAGGCGCAATTTTATCATTGTAAATTGAAAGACTATATTTTAAAATGCAATGATGTTAAAACGTGACTTGGAATCGCTTCTACGCTCTTCGCTACGGCGCTTTCCGGTGGTTGCACTGGTCGGCCCGCGGCAGGTGGGCAAGACCACGCTCGCCCGGATAGTCGCGCGCAAACTCGGCCACGTGGTTTATCTCGACCTGGAACGGCCGTCGGACGCGGCCAGACTGTCCGATCCGGAACTCTATCTGGAGCCGCTTGCCGACCGGCTGGTGATCCTCGACGAAATCCAGCGTCGGCCCGAACTGTTTCCGGCACTGCGCAGCCTCGTGGACGCGAAGCGCTCGAACGGTCGTTTTCTGATACTCGGATCGGCGTCGCCCGCTCTATCAAGGCAGGCGTCTGAAAGCCTTGCGGGGCGCATCATTTATCACGAACTCGCTCCATTCACCGTAGGCGAAGCTGCAACGGGCGCGCACGACACCCGCATGAAGTTATGGAATCGCGGGGGCTTTCCCGGCAGCTTCCTCGCTTCCTCCAATGCGCGCTCCCTCGCATGGCGCGCAGCCTTCATCGATACCCACCTGCAACGCGATTTGCCCGCATTGGGCGTGCGCATACCGGCAACGGCGCTGCGGCGGTTTTGGGAAATGCTGGCGCATTTTCATGGCCAGTTGTGGAATGCGTCGAAGATTGCGGGCAGTCTGGGTGTCACGCCGCCAACGGCCAGGCATTACCTCGATACGCTGGAAGACACCTTCATGATCCGGCAGTTGCCGCCGTTCGCGGCAAACCTGAAGAAGCGCCTGGTGAAAAGCCCGAAGATCTATCTGCGCGACAGCGGCTTGCTGCACGCACTGCTTCGCATTGGCGCGATCGATGACTTGCTCGGCCACCCGGTCGCCGGCGCCTCGTGGGAAGGCTGGGTCATCGAGCAGGCGCTTGCCGTGAGCGGTTCGCTTACGGGCGCGAGCTTCTTTCGCGCCACCGGCGGCGCGGAGATCGACCTTGTGCTCGAACAGCCGCGCGGCAAGCGCATTGCGTTGGAAATCAAACTCTCATCAGCGCCTAAGCCGTCCCGCGGCTTCTGGTCGGGCATTGCCGATCTGAAACCCAGCGCGGCTTACGTCGTCTACCCGGGAAAGGAGCGCTATCCACTGGGGCCCGGTGTAGAAGCGTTGCCGGTATCCATGCTAGGTAAAGTGCTGAGCAATTAACATTACCGTCGGATTTGCGGCCAGGACTGCAGTTGGTCGGCCCGTTCGGACCGGATCACCATCGAATCGCGTGTGCCACATGAGTGCGTAAGGCGTTGGCCTATCGAATAGTCAAAGTGTTGTGCTGATCCGAGGCAGTTTTATGAAGTTACCCGCTTTCGCGATCAGCTTGCGGTACTTGTCCAGTTCCGCGCGCACGAACGCGCCGAAATGTTCGGGCGTATCGCCGACGCCGTCGCTGCCGAGCTGGCGCAGTTTTTCCTCGACGTCGGGTAATGCGAAGGCTTGCGCGAGCTGCCGGCGGGTACAACGGAACCACGCCTTGCCTTCTGCCTGGCGCGCAAAACCGGGAGGGCATGAGAGGGGCATGAGCTATTCCGCGCTCCCCACTCCCCTGCTATGCTACCCCTAATGGGCAGCCAAGCGTTTGCGCCGGAGCCAATCCATGCCTGAGATCAGTCGCTTTCTTGGAATTGTCATCACGATGTATTTCAACGCTCACAATCCGCCGCATTTTCATGTGCGCTACGAGGACTTCCGTGCCATCCTCGGGATAGAGCCCTTGGAACTTCGCGAGGGCTCGCTGCCGCCTCGCGTGCTCGGATTGGTCATGGAATGGGCGAAATTGCACTAGGCCGAGTTGCAGGAAAACTGGACGACGCTCGCCAGTGAGGGTAAGTTTAACCGTATTGCGCCGCTGGTTTGACGGGAATTGCCATGATCTGGGTGACTGACGCGAAGGCATTACCGGGCTTTCGCCTGTGGGTCCAATTTTCGGACAACGCCGAGGGCGAGGTCAACTTGAAAGATTTTGTCGCGAGCGATCTGCGTCCGGTCGTCGCGGCTCTGCAGGATCCGGCCGTTTTCGATGCTATTCGCGTTGAGATGGATACCGTCGTCTGGGCCAACGGCTTCGATCTTGCGCCGGAATTCCTGCGCGCAAACTTACGTACGCACGCGCCTGCCTGAGCGAGACTGGCCATCGCGGCTCCACAACGGCAATTCATCACGGTTTGGCGAACTACTACCGAGGCTACCGAGCAAACCCGCTCACCCTTCTATACCTCAGGGCGAACGGTTGATGGCTTAAGCAGATTTTCCCTGACTACTCGACCTTGATGCCCGCTTTCGCGATCAGCTTGCGGTATTTGTCCAGTTCCGCGCGCACGAACGCGCCGAAATGTTCGGGCGTAGTCGCCGACGCCGTCGCTGCCGAGCTGGCGCAGTTTTTCCGCGACGTCGGGCAATTTGATGGATCGCGGCAAGTTGGCGGTTGATCTTGAGTATGATCGCCGCCGGCGTGCCGGCCGGCGCGTGCATCGAGTACCACGCGTTGGCCTCGTAGGCCGGCAATCCCGCCTCGACGAACGTCGGAATGTTCGGGTACTCGGCGAGCCGGCTCGTGCGCGCAATCGCGAGCGCTTTCAATTTGCCGGAGCGCACGTGCGGCAGTGATCGACGCCGCCGTATCGAACGCGATATCGGTTTCGCCGCCGATCAGGCTGATCAGCGCCGGCCCGCCGCCGCTGTACGGCACGTGAATGATGTCGACGCCGGTCAGGTCCTTGAAAATCTCGCCGCCCATGTGCATGGGCGAGCCGCTGCCCGCGGTTGCGTATTTGAGCGTGCCGGGCCGCGCCTTGGCGGCCTTGATCAAGTCCTGCACCGAATTGATGGAGCGCGACGGATTAACGCCCAAAATCATCGGCGCCACCGCGAGCAGCGTGATCGGCGCGAAGTCCTTGATCGGGATCGTAGCCCGGATTGCGATAGAGACTGGGACTGACGCCGTGACTCGCAATCGAGGACAACAGCAGCGTATAGCCGTCGGGGTTCGCGCGCGCCGCGAGCGCGGTGCCTATCGTCGTGCCCGCGCCCGGCCGGTTGTCGACGATCACCTGCTGGCCCCACGCTTCGGTCAGCTTCTGGCCGAAGATGCGCGCGAGCGTGTCGTTGCCGCCGCCCGGCGGGTACGGCACGATTAAACGAATGGTCTTGAACGGATAGTCTTGCGCCGCGGCGTTGCCGCTCAGGATGCCCAGCAGGGCAAGCGTCGCGAACGAAGATGCGAGAAAAATCTGTTTCATATATCTATATTCCTCCAGCAAATACGTGCGCTTTTGCCCCCCATCCCGGCCTTCCCCCGCAAGGGGGGACGGTGAGTACGCGTTCCGCCTATGGAATGATGCGCGCCGCGCGAAATTTTTCGAACACATCGAGAAACATTTTCTCGCGTGTCCATGCACTGGCCGAAGCCCGTCTGCCGCAATTTCAGCGTGTCGGACATGATGTCATAGCCGGGGGTGAACACGAAATCCCCGTACGACCATAATGCGGTCTGCTCGTACGGCACAGGACTGCAGCCCGTGGCGCGCGACGATGCGTTCCCATACCGGCGCTTTGTCCGCCATCGCTTGCGCGAGCCTCACCGTTTTCACCGGCCCGGCCTGCATGCCGAAGTACTCGGCGAAGCGCGGCCACAGATTCTCCCAGCGTATGAAGTCGCCGTTGGTCACGTTGTAGGCCTGATTGGCGCACGCGGGCGCGTCGCCATCCACACGATCGCCTGCGCGAGCAGCGTGGCGTCGACGCATTGATAGAGCGCGTGAAAATTCGCCGCGCTGCCCGGAAAAGTCAGCGGCTGACCCAGTTCTTTTGCAATGGCCGCGTAGACCGCGATGATCCGGGGCAGGCTGCGCGCAACACCCGGCTCACGGTCGCATATCGCGTGCGGGCGGCTCGCACTCCAGTGCCACGCCTTGCCGCGGCTGCGCTCGATGATGAAATCTTCCTGCGCGTAATACCAGTTGGGTTCGCTAATGCGCGGATCGGATTCGCGTGCCGGCGTTTTGTACGGTCCGAGATCGGAGCCGTAATACTTGCTGCCCTGCAGAAGATGAACGTGGCGCAAGCCCGCGCGCCACCGGCTCCAGTGCATCGATCAGGTTGCGCAGCATCGCCGCGTTCAGTCGATCGGTTCCTTGGCGGACGCCGTGTGGCTCGCGCGCGCGCAATAGAGCACATGCGTGACTTTGCCAAGACCGCCCAACCGCGCGCGACACGCGGCGGCGTCGGCCAGATCGACCGCGATTACGGGATAACCCGGCGGCTCAGGCGGCGGTCGGCGCGCGAGTCCGATCACTTCCCATTCGTGTTGCGCGGCCAGATAGCGGGCGAGCCCGCGTCCCACAACGCCGGAAGACCCGGCGATCAACGCACAGTAACGCGCCATCTTCGCACCCTGCGTACCACCCTCGTGACTGACGTCTGCCGTCGCGCCGATGCGGTTCGCCCGCGATTGCCGAATTCCCGCGCGCGCTCGTGCGCGTCGACCGCGGCCTTCCCGTTCGGACTGAAAATGAATGACACCGCGCTCGTCGTCCCTTGTGCGTCCACCGCGTCAGCCCATGCGCTGTGCGCATATCGCGGCAAAAATGCCCGCCAGTTGCGGCGATTATAGCCTGCCGCACGGCGGGCGCCGCTCAACAAGAAACCTCGCATCGATCCCGTTTTTCTCTCGATACTGTGGGCGCGGAGGCCGCGAATTTACAAACTCTTACACGTTGCGGCGTGGCGTAGTTCCTGTACGGCATTGTCCGCTTGAGGTATGCTGCAAACTCATCGCTGTCGCATAAACTTTCTGCCTGCGGTCGCGTTGAAGTGGGCAGCGTCATTGAACCTATTCATCGGAGGTGCCCCATGTCACTGGAAAATCGCAAGATCAATCCGCTGGTTGCCGCCGCGGCCGTGGCCGTGATCATATTCAGCGCCGTCGGCGTCGGCGTGATGACCGGGGTGATTCCAAATTCAAAATCGTCTACCGATACTCTCAGCAGGGTCGAGCCGCCCGCAATCCCCGCACCCGAGCGCAATGCCAGCGCGCGCGCTGTGCAGAAATCCGCGCCACCCGCCGCGCCCCGACCGGCCAAGACTCACGTCGCGGCGAACGAGCCCATTGCAAACCCCGCGCCGGCGCAGCCGGCGGCGCCGCGCATCTGCAATGATTGCGGCGTTATCGATGCGATCAATGCGCAGGAGCACAAAGGCGCGGGCAGCGGAATCGGCGCGGTCGGTGGCGCAGTCGTCGGCGGACTACTGGGCAATCAAATTGGCAGCGGCCGCGGGAATACTGCGGCGACCGTGGTGGGCGCGGTGGGCGGCGCCGTCGCCGGCAATGAGGTCGAAAAACGCGTCAAGTCGACCAAAGACTACAACGTCTCGGTGCGCATGGACGACGGCACTTTCCGATCGTTTACCTTTGACGCGGCGCCGGCGTTCTCGGTCGGCGATAAAGTCAAAGTCATCGACGGCCGTCTGGTGCGAAGCTGATCGCCCGGCCAATGCGATCGTCATGGCGGCAATGGCCGCGGCGATGTGCGCCTTGACACGCGGCGCCAAGGCGATAATCAGAAGAGTGGCGGCTCAATAAGCAACCCGTACCATTTACCCCGCAAGGCTGCGCGTCGGATTTCGGCGCGGAGGCCGCCGTTCAGCCCGTCACGCCGATATTCCACGGCACGAACTCGTGGTCGCCGAGACCGAGCAGTTCGCTCTTGGTTTTCTCGCCCGACACGGTGCGCAGCAGGTCCTCGAAAATTTCCTGCCCCATCTGCTGCAGCGTCCTGCTGCCGTCGAGGATGCCGCCGCAGTTGATGTCCATGTCGTCCTTCAGGCGGTTGTACATCGGCGTGTTGGTCGCGAGCTTGATCGACGGCACCGGTTTCGCGCCGAACATCGAGCCGCGCCCGGTGGTGAACATGATGACGTTGGCGCCGCCGGCGATCTGGCCGGTGGCGGAGCACGGATCGAATCCGGGCGTGTCCATGAACACGAGCCCCTTCTGCGTGACCGGCTCGGCGTAGCGATAGACCTCCATCAGCGGGCCGGTGCCGCCTTTCATCGACGAGCCCAGCGATTTCTCGAAAATATTCGCGAGCCCGCCGGTCTGGTTGCCCGGGCTCACGTTGCCGTTGATCTGGGTGTCGCGCCCGACGGTGTATTCGTCCTTCCACCAGCGGATGCGCTCGACCAGCTTCTCGCCGACTTCGCGCGAGCGCGCGCGGCGCGTGAGCGTGTGCTCGACGCCGTAGATTTCCGGCGTCTCCGAGAGGATCGCGGTGCCGCCGTGGCGCACGAGGATGTCCATCGCAGCGCCCAGCGCGGGGTTCGCGGTGATCGACGAGAAGCCGTCCGAGCCGCCGCACTGCAGGCCCACCATGATGTGGCTCGCGGGCACGCGCGTGCGCGTGACGCGGTTCGCTTCCGGCAGCATCTCCTTCACCGCCGCAACACCGGCCGCGATCGTCTTGGTCGTGCCGCCCTCGTCCTGCATGACGAACGAGCGCAATCGCGAACTCGCTTCGAGGCCCTGTTCCTTGAACAACTTGCTGACCTGATTGCGCTCGCAGCCAAGCCCGATCACGAGCGCGGCGGCAAGATTCGCGTGCAGCGCGTAGCCCGCCATCGTGCGGCGCAGAAGATCCATCGGCTCGCCGGTCATCTCCATGCCGCAGCCGGTCGCGTGCGCAAACGCCACCACGCCGTCGACGTTGGGAAACTCCGCCAGCCGCTCGGGCGTGAAATACTCGGCGACTTTGTGCACGACGGTGGCCGAGCAATTGACGGTCGACAGCACGCCGATGTAATTGCGCGTGGCGATCTGGCCGTTCGCGCGCACGATGCCCATGAACGTCGCGCGCTCGCTTTCGGGAATCATTTGCACGGGACGGTAGTCCTGCGCGTGCGCGTAGTCGCGATCGAACTCGCGGAACTCCATGTTGTGCGAATGCACGAAGGTGCCCGGCGCGATGTCGGTGGCGGCGAAGCCTATCGTCACGTTGTACTTGAGGATGGGCTCGCCTTTCTTGATCGCGCGCGTGGCGATCTTGTGGCCGGACGGCACCTGGCTGCGGCAGGTGAGCCCGTCGCCCAGCTTGGTGCCGATCTCCACGTTCGAGCGCGCGATCACTACGTTGTCGGCTTCGTGCAGGCGTATGACCGGGCCGGCGGCGGGTCGTTCCAGGACTTCGATCATGTTCTCACCTCTCGGGCCAACAATTGGCGTAGGCGCTATTTTATCCCGTTACCCGAAAGTTCCGTCTACTAATGAGCAAAGGCGCGTTCCGCCACTCCGGCACGCGCGCTTCATCCCGGCTGCGGCGCAGCATGCGGGCTGACGCGCGCATGCGTGAACCTGGCGGCAGATCGGCCTATAATAATTTCGCGCGCTCGGCCAGCAAGACCGGGCGGCGCCTGGCAATCAGGGGAGGTTGCATGCGCCACACACCAACATGTCAGCGCACCGACGCTTTGCGCGCGCTATTCGCCGGTGCGTTATTCGCCTGTTTGGCGTTCGCGGGCAGCGCCGGCGCCCAGAACCGCAATCTCGCGGAAGGCTTCTCGGTGCTGCCGAAGAACGCCAAAGTGGTCATCATGCCCACCGATATCGAGCTTTTTTCCATCAGCGCGGGCGGCGTGCCCGAACCCAAGGCCGACTGGACCGAGGCCGCGGCGAAGCATTTCAAGGCCGCGCTCATAGAAAAGAAAAAATCGCTCGGCGCGACCACCGTTGAATTGAGCGAGAAAGACGCTGACGACGTCGCCGAAATCAACACCCTGCATGCAGCCATTGCGCGTTCGGTCTCGCTGCATCACTTCGGCCCGTCGTATTTCAATTTGCCGACCAAAGCCGGCAAGCTCGACTGGTCGCTGGGCGACACCGTGCGCCCGATTAAAGACAAAAGCGGCGCCGACTACGCATTGTTCAGCTGGATCCGCGACAGTTACGCGAGCAGCGAGCGGGTGGCAACCATGATCGTGCTGGCATTGTTCGGCGTCGGCGTGCCGGGCGGCAGCCAGATCGGTTACGCGTCGCTGGTCGATCTGAACACCGGCCAGATCGTGTGGTTCAACCGCCTGCTGCGCGCCAGCGGCGATCTGCGCGAAGCGGGCAAGGCGGCGGAAACGCTCAATTCTCTGCTCGACAATTTCCCCGGCACACACCAGTGAAACGGCGCGGATTTCTCGCCACAGGTTGCGCCTGCAGCGCGCTATTGGCGGGCACCGCGGCTTACGCGCAAAACGTGTGGAACGCGCCACCCCGCCTCACGCGGCCTGAAATTTCGACCGACGAAGGCGGGCTGTGGGCGTTGATGGACCGCGAGGAAACACGGCTGCGCCGCAGCCCGTTCGCGCTGCGCGATCCGCCATTGCACGATTACGTCCAGGGCATCGCCTGCCGTCTCGCCGGCGAGCATTGCCCGGACATCCGGGTCTATCTCGTGCAGACGCCGGTTTTCAACGCGAGCATGGCGCCTAATGGCATGATGCAGGTGTGGACCGGCCTCTTGCTGCGCGTGGAAAACGAAGCGCAGCTGGCGGCGGTGCTCGGACACGAAATCGGCCACTATTTGGCGCGGCACACCGTGGAGCGCATGCGCGACGTAAAATCGCGCTCGGCGTTCGGCCAGTATCTCAGCCTGTTCGGCGTGGTTGGCGCGGTCGGGCAACTGGCCGTGCTGGCAAGCTTGTTTGCCTATTCGCGCGATCAGGAACGCGAGGCGGACCGCATCGGCGCTGTCCTCATGCACAACGCCGGCTACGATCCGGCGGAAGCAGCCAAAGTGTGGGGCAATCTGCTGCTTGAAATCAAGGCGCGGCCGGGCAGTGATCCCGCGCGCTCGAGCCCGATGTTGGCGACCCACCCGTCCGCCCAGGAGCGCCAGGACACGCTTAAACTCCTGGCGGAAGCCACGCCCGGCGGCGCCACCAACGAAGAGGCGTGGCGCGAGCAAACCCGCCCGTTCATGCTCGCCTGGTTGAAGGACGAAACCCGGCGTGGACAGCATGAGGAAAGCATTGCGCTCCTTACGCGCATGATCGCGCATTTGCCGCAGCAGGCACCATTCGTGTTCGCGCGCGGCGAAGTCTACCGACTGCGCGCGACCGGCGACGATCTGAATGCCGCGCTCGCGGATTATGCGGCTGCCGCCGCCATCGGCGGCGAGCCGCCGGAAACGCATCGCGGCCGCGGCCTGATCTACCGCCAGCGCAATCTGCCGACCGCCGCGCGCGAAAGTTTTCAGCGCTATCTGGAATTGGCGCCGGCCGCCGCGGATTCCGCGCTGATCAAGAGTTACATGGAGGAACTGGGAACATGAAAATCGTTCTGGCGGCACTACTCCTGTTGACCCTCGCCGGCTGTGTTTCGGTCGCCAAAGTCGAATCGGGCGACCGGCCCATCGGCGACCGGCTCGTCGTCACCCTCGATGGACCGTGGAACCAGCTCAATGCGCCCAATCTGGGCCCGGCGCAAGTCTGGACCATGGAGGGCCTGACGGTCGACGAGTTGCGGCTCTATTCCGGCATCAAGAACGGCCAGGCGATACACGCGGAACGCACGGTAGTGGGCAGCGGGCCGAAACCGAAAGTCTTCGCGTTCCGCTCGAACATGCAGCCGGACGAGATTGTCGTCTTGTTCGAGGGCATGCTCACGCGCGACGGATCGCGCTTCCAGCTCGTGAAACTGGAGCCGGCGGCGTTCGGCGGCGGCAAGGGATTCCGCTTCGAATTTTCGTTGACGCGCAAAATCGACAATGTGCAGTTGGCCGGCATCGGTTACGGCGCGGTCAGCAAAGGAGAGCTGTTTGCGATCACCTACATGGCGCCGCGGCTCGCGTTTTTTCCGCGCCACGTCGCGCGGGTCGAGCAACTCTGCCGCAGCGCGCGCGTAAAAGATTCTTAGGCGGGAAGCACGCAGCGGGGTGGAAACACGCGATCGCATTGCTGCACACGGATTTTCCCGCGACCTGCCCTTTTCTTGCGCGATCGATCCGTAGTCACTTGAACGACGGTATTATCCGGTTGCATGTTCAGCCCTTGTAAAAACTTATGCCTGCACCACCCGCGCGCGGCAGCCGCGTTGTGGCTGGCCGCCGTTGCGTGCGTGGCGCTCGGGCAGCCGGCCGCCGGACAATCATATCCCGCCAAGCCCGTGCGCATGATCTCGCCGTCCCCGCAAGGCGGGCTGGACGCGAGCAGTAAGCAGGGCTCCCGCTCGCGGGATGCGACCGTCCGCGAGTCGGACGCGGCCGCCGTGCTAATCGCGCAGGCATTGATCCTACTCGCGCAATATCCGAATCGCCCGGTTCGCATGATCTCGCCGTTCCCGCCCGGCGGCGGCACCGACGCAGTCGCCCGCGTCATTGCGCAGGCGCTCTCCGACCAACTCGGCCAGCAGGTCGTGGTCGATTCGCGCGGCGGCGCCAACGGCGTGATCGGTACCGAGTTCGCCGCGAAAGTCCGCCGCCGACGGCTATACGCTGCTCTTGGGCAATTCCGCGACTTTCGCGATCCTGCCCAACCTGACGCAGAAACTGCCGTACGATCCGGTCCGGGATTTCAGTCCGGTCAGTCTCGGCGCGCTGTCGGATTTCGTGCTCGTCGTGCATCCGTCCGTGCCGGTGAAAAACGTCCGGGAACTGATCGCGCTCGCCACGGCCAGGCCCGGACAGCTTAACTACGCGGCGGGCGGCACCGGCACGCCGTCGCATCTTGCCATGGAGCTATTTCAATCTCCTCGCCAAAATAAAGCTCGTGCAGGTTCCGTACAAAGGCAACGGGCCCGCCTCGATCGGATTAATGACGGGCGAATGTTCGGTCATGATAGGCTCCGGCCCGTCGGTACTGCCCCACTACGCCGCAGGCAAGCTGCGTGCGCTGGCGACTACCGGGAAGAAGCGCTCGATACTCGATTTGCCCGCCATCGCCGAGTTTCTACCGGGCTACGAAGTGGTGCAGTGGTACGGCGTGTTGGCGCCCGCCGGCACGCCCCCGGACATCATCGAGCGCCTGCAGCGGGAAATCGCGCGCACTATCGTCAATCCCAAGCTCGCCCAGCTACTGACGAACATGGGCCTGCAGCCAGTCAGCAATACGCCCGACGAATTTCGCGCGCTCATCAGGCTCGAAACGGAAAAATGGGCCAAGGTGATCAAGGCGGCCGGCATCAAGGGTGAATGACGCGTGCGCATCACCGGGAACGCACGCAGTCCTGTCAACCGTCAACCCATCCCCACCTCGGTCCTCCCCTTGAAGGGGAGGATGACAACTGCGCGGGGCGCAATGACGTGGCCCACCCGGGCCGTCCCTTGAACGGGAAGGAATGCCCCATTAATTGCGAAGCACTACACTAGGTCTTGGGCGCGGAGCCAACTTGCCGCCCATTTTTTCGCACGTGCCTTTGGCGACGAGCTTCCAGGCGCTCGGATCGTTATCTTTCTTGGAAGTGCCCGCGCACGAGTTCTTGCCCGCGGCGCATTCGTTCTGGCCGGCTTTGGAAACACCGTAGCATTTTTCCTTGGGCGTAGACTGCGCCTGCGCGGAAGTGGCGCCCGCTACGCCGAGCGCAACAAGTCCCAGCAGGGCGGAACGTATGACCGATTGTTGATCCATGAATACTCCTGTAAACAGTGATTTAGGGACTACCTGACTCTACCTTGGTCGAAACGCGGCGCCATTCCTTACCGGCCCCGCTCTGCGCGCCGCCAATACCGGCACACCCGCATCTTTAACGCCTCATCCGATGCAAACGCCTACAACTGGTCACGGATTTTCATATTTCTGCAGCAAGAGGTAAAGCGGATCGATGGAAACCGACAGCGGCCCAAGGTACGGATATTCGAGCTGGTTGGCGAGCGTCAGGATCAGCGCGTAGGCCAGCGACCCGATGGAGGCCGAAATATAGCCGCTTTTTTTCGAATTGAACATGATCACGTTGATGATGGTCAGCATCGTCAGCATCACGACCGTCAGCCACAGGGCCGGGTGTATGGGGCTGTGAAACGTGCCGGACAGTCGCTGATGCCTGAAACTCGCTGAGATTCGCGAGTTCGCTCATGGCGTGCGCGCGCACCAGCGGGTCCTTGATGCTCTGGCAAATCTTGTAAATCTCGTCCAGATATTTGACCGCGTCCTCCGAACCGGCCTGGCGCGTCTCTTCGTTGAATTCCATGGTGGCGACCGTCTGCACATACAAAACCAGCGCGCGTTCGGCCTCGCGCATCTTGCCGGTATCGTGCCTCAAATCCATGTGAATGTTCTCGATCGCCTGCGCTTCCTTCTTGAGTATGCCGTCCTGTTCGCGATGATGGTTCCACAGGGTGACCACGACGAACGCAATCGTCAGCCCGGTCACGCCATTCAGTATGCCGGCCACCATCGGGTAGGCGAAATCGTTGTTTTCGAACTCGTGTTTTTTCAAGAGCTTTCTAATCCAGTACTGGACCGGAAATGCAATCAGCACGTAGGGAATCAGGACCAGTATCAAGGTCATGAAGAATCCCTGCGACGCGAGCCACAGCGAAACCTCGGTAACCGTATCAAATATCTGCCGCATGGATAAAGTCCTCTTTTCCGCCCGGCCCGCAATCCGCGCGACGGCTGATGCTTGCCCGCCATTGTAATGCGTACATCGCGGAAGCGGCGCAAGCGCCGCAAGCGCCCCGCGAGTTTGCCCGCGCTGTGCATGCGGCGGCTTGACTGCAACGCGGGCAAGGCGGAAGCTTACGCCGACGCTTACCTGATTGTCGATTCCCATGCACATAGACCACGAGATCAAGCTCGACTTCAAGGACGTCCTGATCCGCCCCAAACGCTCGGCGCTGCCGTCGCGCGCGGAGGTCGACATCACGCGCAAATTCAGCTTCAAGCACTCGGACGACAGCTATAGCGGCGTGCCGATCATCGCCGCGAACATGGATACGGTCGGCACGTTCGAAATGGCGCGCGCGCTTCGCGCCGTTCGGGCTGTCGGTGGCGCTGCACAAGCACTATGACGTCGATCAACTCGCCGCGTTCTTCAAGGCGCTGAAGACCAAGTCCAACGCGTTTTATTCGATGGGCATCACGCAAGCACGACCGCGACAAGTTCGCGCGCGTCATGCGGCGCACCGGCAACGCCATCCGCTACGTGTGCATCGACGTCGCCAACGGCTATACGGAAAGCTTCGTCGGGTTCGTCGCGAAGTTCCGCGAAGCCTACCCGCGGATTACCGTGATGGCCGGCAACGTCGTGACGGGCGAAATGACCGAGGAGCTGATACTGTCCGGCGCCGACATCGTCAAGGTCGGCATCGGACCCGGTTCGGTATGCACCACGCGCAGCATGACCGGCGTCGGCTATCCGCAGTTGTCGGCGGTGATCGAATGCGCCGACGCCGCGCACGGCCTCGGCGGCCGCATTTGCGCCGACGGCGGCTGCACCACGCCCGGCGACGTGGCCAAAGCGTTTGGCGGCGGCGCCGACTTCGTGATGCTGGGCGGGATGCTCGCCGGTCACGACGAGTGCGCCGGCGACGTCGTCGAACAGGACGGGCGGCAAGTTCAAGCGCTTCTACGGCATGAGTTCGCGCACGGCGATGGAAAAATACGCGGGCGGTGTTGCGCACTACCGCGCCTCCGAAGGCAAGGAAGTCCTGGTGCCGTATCGCGGCCCGGTCGCCGAGCTCGGTGCAGGAAGTGCTGGGCGGCCTGCGCTCCGCATGCACCTACGTCGGCGCGCGCACGCTGAAAGAGACTGACCAAGCGGACCACCTTCGTGCGCGCCGGCATGCAGACGAACGAAGTGTTCTCCGAAAACTAGTATCGTAATAAGCACGCCCGGTTCCAGGTCGCGCTACGTGGCGGCAACGGATCATTAGTCGTCACTTCGCAAAAGTTTCGACGCGCCGCGCCGGATTGCCGATTTCGTCCAGGCGTCCGTCCTCGGCCATGATTTGGACGAAACTTTCCAGCGCGTGCAGCATCGGCGGCATGCCGAAATTCGCCGCGGTCTGGAAGATCACCTCCATCACTTCGCGCGGCGACGCGCCCTGCCGCAGCGCGCCGCGCATATGTCCCTGCGCCTGCGTGGCCTCGCCAACCGCCAGGCAGTCGCCGACCATGCACAGCAGGCGTGTCTTGTCATCGACGATGCCCCGCGTATACATCCCCTGATAACAAAACTTCACCCACAGGCCGGCGAATTCGGAGTCCATACTGTCCAGCCACGCCAGAATATTCAGGTGATGCCGTGGCCGCATCGTGAGCCCGCGCCCGACTGCCAGCCAGCCGTGACGCTCCATCAGTCGCGGCAGGCGCGGATCGGCAACGTCATCGGGATGCCAGGTCTCGCGCTCACTGTCATGGGACCGCGCGCGGTCGTTGCCATCCAGCGGCAGTTGCGAAGTCCGCAGGTCTTCGAGCAGGCCCAGATCTTCAGCGACGCGATGAAACACCTGGATCGCCGGTTCGACCGTCGTGTGCCCGCCGTAAACCACGCATTGTAGAATGATCTCCAGAATCTCCCGCACCTTCACGCCGGCCGCCATCGCGGCCCGCACGCTGTCTTCGAGCGCGGCGTGGCTTTTCGCCATCGCGTACTGGCCGATCAGCACCAGCAGCCGCGTGCGCGTGTCCAGGGCCGGCCGGCGCGCGAGTCCGTTGATCGCGAAGTCGAGCCAGAGCCTCGTGAAATGCTGGTCGAGGCTGTCGCGCTGGGCCACGCGTGCTTCGAAGGTGTGCGGCTGGAGTTTGCGGCCGGTCTCGAAAGCACCGGCGCCGTACTTGGCGTGAAGGTCGGAATCGGGCATTGCATAGTCCTTTGTCTGCCGTTAAAAATTCATCGTCTGCGGCGCGCAGTCACTCGGCCGTAATGCGGTACTCCCGCAGTATCCTGCCGAGGCTCTCGATCTCCAATTTGATATGCAGCGCGAATTCCTCCGGCTGGTCGCCGATCGAAATATATCCCAGATCGCCCAAGCGCCTGCCCACGGTTTCATTGTTCAACACTGCCAGCGCGCCAGTGCGAATCGCCGCGATAATTTCCCTCGGCGTCCTGGCCGGCGCCAGCAGTCCATACCAGTTGCCGGACTGGTAGCCCGGATAACCCAGTTCGGCGACGGTCGGATACGCGGGCAGCAAAGGCACGCGCTTCGCCGTGGTCACGGCAAGCGCCCGCAATCGGCCCTGCCGCACGTGCGGCAACGCGGTCGCGAGCGGCGCGAAATAAACGGAGACCTCACCCGCCAGTACCGCCGTCAGCGCTTCGCCGCCGGAGCGATACGGCACGTGCAGCAGTTTCACGCCTGCCTGTGCTTTAAACAACTCCGCAGCCACGAACGTCGGGGTGCCGACTCCGCCCGACGAATAATTGATTGCGTCCGGCCGCGCTGTGGCAAGCTTGACAAGTTCACCGACCGATCTAACGGGCAACGACGTGTGTGCGACAACGATTGCCGGCGCCGACGCGAGTTGCGTGACCGGCGCAAAATCGCGCGCGACGTCGTACGGCAGATTGCGGTACAGGCTGACGTTGGCCGCGTGCCCCATGTTCGCGAGCAGCAGGGTGTAGCCATCGGGCGGCGCCTTGGCGACAATTTCCGCCCCGATATTGCCGGCGGCGCCGGCGCGATTGTCGACGATCACCGGTTGGCCGAAAACATCGGTGAGTCCCCCCGCGACTATACGGCCCAGCGTGTCCGAACCGCTGCCCGGCGAGAACGGCACCAGCAGGCGAACCACTTTGGCCGGATAACGCTGCGCCCAGCCGCTGCCCGTGCAGAAGCAAACGAGGCCCAGCATCGCCAGTGGCCGTGCGCAAGACGAAACTATCGACATCTGGAGTCCTCCCCCGCGATCGGATGCGTGCCGGTAAAATTGCGAATTGTACTAGCCGCCGGTTATCCGGCGCGGCGCGGACTGGGGTAAAATGCGCAACGCGCCATAACGCTCCGCCATCAGGATATCGCCATGCCACAAATCGCTGCATACGACGACGTAAAAGCCAATCGCATCAAGCGCGACCTGCCCGTCGGGCTGGGTTGGCGCACCAACTTCCTGACGCATCCTGAAGGCGCGGATGTGACGGAAGAGCCGATGGGCTTCCTGGTCGAAGGCAATCACGAGCGCGTCATCCGCCCGCACTTTCACGAAAACGACCAGTTCCAGGTCGTCGTCAGCGGCGGCGGCGCGCTCGGCAAGCACAAACTTTCCGTACATGCGGTGCATTTCTCGCGCGCGTATACGCCGTACGGCCCCATTAATTTCGGCGCGGAAGGCTTGAGCTTTCTCACGCTGCGCGCGCGCAAGGACCCTGGCGCGCAATACCTGCCGGCCGCGCGCGACAAGCTCGTGGCCGTGCCGCAGCGCAAACCGTGGCAGATCACCGAAGCGCCGGATTTCACGCGCAGCGGCGACGTCAGCATGCGCCCATTTATGCAAATCAAGGACGACCGCGGGCTTGCTGCTTATGCGCTGAACATGCAAGCCGCACGCGAAGGTTACTGCGCCCGATCCGTCGCAAACCGGCGGCCAGCACATCATCGTCACCAAAGGCAGCCTCGCGTATCAGGGCCGCGAATACAAAGCGGTGGCGATTGCGTTCGTGAAGCCGCATGAAGGCGCGTGGCAGATCGTCGCCGGTCCCGCAGGCCTCGAAGCGCTGGTCCTCAATTACCCGCGCCGCGAAGCCGTCGCCGCCAATGACGCCGTCGCCGCCAAATCGCCGCAGCACCGCGTGTGGCAATGCGCCTTGTGCGCGTTCGTCTACGACGAAGCGAAGGGCATGCCGGATGAAGGGGTTGCCGCCGGCACGCGCTGGGAGGACGTGCCCGACACATGGACGTGCCCCGATTGCTCCGCGAGCAAGGGCGATTTCGCGATGCAAGTCGTCGGCTGATACTGCGCCTGACCGGAGTAGCACGGTCACTTCATCGGGTTCTGCGTCAGCGCAAATTCGCTGACCTGCTGATCCGACCCGGAATCCGGCCGGCGCATCATCGTCCACGCCGGAGCTATGCGACGTGCTTTTGACGTTGCAACGCGAATTGGCTTTATTTCAGGAACTTCAGTGACGCAGGCAGCACCAGCCCAACCTTTGCTCACGAGCGCCGCGCCGCGCGATCTCTTCGATCTCGATTTCGAGAACAGCTTCGTGCGCGAGCTGCCCGCCGACCCGGTGCTGACCAACGTGCCGCGCACGTGTCAGCAATGCCTGCTATACGCGGGTCGATCCGACGCCGGTGCCGGCGCCGCGGCTGCTCGGCTGGTCCGATGCGGTGGGCGACAATGCTCGGCATCGCGCGTCCGCGCGATCGCCGACCGGCACGGCGACCGAAGTCCTGACGGGCAATCGCGTGCTTGCGGGCATGCAGCCGTACGCGGCGCGTTACGGCGGCCACCAGTTCGGACACTGGGCCGGACAACTGGGCGACGGCCGCGCCATCACGCTCGCCGAAGTCGTCAATGCCGATGGCTTGCGATTCGATCTGCAATTGAAAGGCGCGGGTCTCACGCCGTATTCGCGCACCGCCGACGGCCGCGCGGTGCTGCGCTCGTCGGTGCGCGAATTCATGTGCAGCGAGGCCATGCATCATCTCGGCGTGCCGACCACGCGCGCGCTGAGCCTAGCTGCGACCGGCGCCGCGGTCGTGCGCGACATGTTCTACGACGGCAATCCGCAGGCCGAGCCCGGCGCCGTGGTGTGCCGCGTCGCACCTTCGTTCGTGCGCTTCGGCAACTTCGAGATTCATGCCGCGCACGGCGAACTCGATGCGTTGAAGCGCCTCGCCGACTACGTGATCGTCACGCATTATCCGGAACTGGCGCGTGTCGCCCGTGCGCGCGGCGAAAGTCTCTCGCAACCTATGCGCGCTGGTTCGAGGAAATCTGCCGGCGCACGGCGCTGATGGTGAACGACTGGATGCGCGTGGGATTCGTGCACGGCGTGATGAACACCGACAACATGTCGATACTCGGGCTCACCATAGACTACGGCCCTTACGGCTGGCTCGAAGGCTACGATCCCGCGTGGACGCCGAACACGACCGACGCCGCAGGGCGGCGCTACTGCTACGGCAACCAGCCGCAGATCGCGCACTGGAACCTGTTGCAGCTCGCCAACGCGCTGTATCCGCTGATCGAAGACAAGGCGCCGCTCGAACACGGTCTTGCCGTTTACGCGCGAAACATTTCAGCGCGCCTGGCAAGCCACGCTCGCCGCAAAGCTCGGACTCAGCTCGCCCGCCCAAGCAGGCGACGACGCAACTGCACGACGATTTGTTCGAACTGCTGGCAGCGGTCGAAACCGACTTCACGTTGTTTTTCCGCCTGCTGGCGACGGTGCCGGTGGACGGCGCGGCCGATATGCGGCCGACGACGCGCTCATCGAACCGCTGCGGCGCGCGTTCTACGCCGAGGAGGCGTCGCATCCGCCCACGCCGGCAAGCTCGCCGCGTGGCTGCGTCGCTACATCGCGCGCGTGCGGCAGGATGCGATGCCCGTCGCACACGCGCGTCGCAGCGCATGAACCGCGTCAATCCGAAATACGTGTTGCGCAATTACCAGGCGCAGCTCGCGATCGACGCGCTTGCCGCGGGCGATGCATCGGTCATGGAACGCATGATGAACAGTGCTGCAAAATCCGTACGACGAGCAGCCCGCGCACGACGAGCTCGCCGAGCGACGCCCCGAATGGGCGCGCCACAAGGCCGGCTGCTCGGCGCTGTCGTGAAGTTCTAGCTTTCCCGCCGTGTGCGGGAACCGAAACAATAATCCTAGAGGGAGGACACGATCAAGCAGTGGAAATTCGAATTGTTGAGAAAGCCGACCGCCGTGCCGCTCACCGAAGGGCCCGGTGTGGGACGGCGAACATCTCTACTTCACGCACATCCAGGCGAGCCGCATCCTGCGCTACGACCCCAAGAGCGGCGCAGATCACGGTCGCGCGCGAAGGCACCAACCGCACCAACGGGCTTGTGCTACGACGCGAAGGGCCAGCTGTTCGGCTGCTGCTCGGGCGGCCGCTCGATCGTGCGCTTCGATCCCGACGGCAAGAACACCGTCATCACCGACCGCCTCGACGGCAAGCGCCTCAACACGCCGAACGATCTGGCGGTCGACCGCAAGGGCCGCATCTGGTTCACCAATCCGGTCAACAGCGGCAACTGGGACAAAGACTCCAAAATGGAAGTCGACCATCAATCCGTCCTGCGCTGCGATCCGCAACCGGACGGCACCTACACCACCACGCGCGTGACGTTCGACAACACCCAGCCCAACGGCATACTCATCTCGCAGGACCAGAAGACGCTGTACGTCGCGGAAAGCGGCTACAAGAAAGGCATCGCGCGCGAACTGCGCGCGTATCCGATCAAGGACGACGGCAGCCTCGGCACCTACACGACGCTCTTCACGTGGGGCGAGGACACCAAAGACGTGCATCGCGGCATCGACGGCATGTGTTTCGACGTCGACGGCAACATCGTCGCGACCAACGGCTGGGAAGTCGGCGGCCCGGGACCGATGATCACCGTGTTCTCGCCGACCGGCCGCGTGCTCGAAACGCATCCGGTGCCGGCGATACGCCCGACCAATTGCTGCTTCGGCGGACCGGACATGACGACACTATTCGTCACCACCACGCAGGGCCATTTTTTCAAGGTGCAGACGAATCGCGTCGGCTGGGCGATGTTTCCGTGACAGATTTAATTGGCCGCCCGCTGAGTCCATCATGCTCGATCTGAGCGGCAAGACTGCGTTCGTCGCGGGCGCAGGCAGCGTCGGCCCTGCTGGGGCGGCAGCTGGGATACTGCGAACGCCATTTCGTTTTTCGTGTCCGAGGAAGCGAGTTACGTCACAGGCATAGTACTCGCGGTCGACGGCGGGGTCAGCGCGGCGCGATTCTAACGACGGCAGTTTTTGCGCACGGATTTGAAGCGACCTGCCCACGCGAATTACTTGAAAGCCTGCTGCATGTAATCGATGAGATCGGCGCGGTCGCGCGCATCCGCCATGCCGGCGTACGGCATCCTATTCGCCGGCACCGCTTTCTGCGGATCAACCACGTACGCGTCCATCGTTTGCCGGGTCCATATAATGCCGCTCTTCTTCAGCGCCGTCGAATAGCGAAAATCGCCAAGCGCGCCCGCGCGCCGGCCAAACACGCCGTGCAGGCTGGGGCCTACTTCGTTGACGCGGCGCTCCACCGCGTGGCACGCGCGGCACTCCTCGAACAGTTTCTCGCCGCGACTTGCGTCCGCGCGCGCGATGTCAGCCGCCAATGCGCAGATTACCGCCACCAGTATCAGCGGGTATCGCTTCATGCCGACACCAACGGTCCGGGATTTTTCATATAGCGATCCTTGATCGCGTCCGCCGTCCAGTACGCAAGCGCGCCCACCGGCCCCGTCGGGTTGTACGACGCGTTGTGCGCAAACACGTTGGCGCCCACCACGAACAGATTGTGGCAATCCCAGCTTTGCAGGTACTTGTTCAATGCGCTCGTCTTCGGATGGTTGCCCATGATCGTGCCGCCGGTGTTGTGCGTGCTTTGATAAGGCACCACCGTCCACGGTTCGGTGCGGGCCACCGCCGGGTTGAGCGCCGTGGGATTCATCGACTTCGCAATATCGTTGATGACCTGCGCCGCGTGCTGCCCCATTTTGTGTTCGTTCGCCTTGTAGTCGAACGTCATGCGCATGAGCGGCAGGCCGAATGCGTTTCGGTAGGTCGGATCGAGATCGTAATAATTGTAGCGGTTCGCCATCACGGCCCCGCTCGCGTTGATGTTCATCGCGGTCTGGTACCACTTCGCGGTGGCCGCTTTCCAGGCCTTGCCCCACGACGGCGTGCCGCGCGGCACCGGCCGGTAACCGATCGGCAGCGCGGTATTGAAGCCGCTGCCGACGTTATAACCGCCGACAAAGCCGGCCTTGGCGCGGTCGTATTCCCGGTTCGTCGAGTTGAAATCGTCGATGGTCCAGTTCGAGCCGCCGGCATTCATGAACGGATTGAAGTGCCGGCCTTCGAAAAAGAGCGTTGCCGAGGCGCCCGTCTGGTAGCAGTAGTTCTTGCCGATCACGCCCTGCTGGCTCACCGGGTCGTACGGCTGCCCTATGCCCGACAGCAGCATCAGGTGCACGTTGTTGATCGCGTACGCAGTCAGCGCCACCATCGCCGCCGGCTGCTCGAACTCTTCGCCGTTTAACGTGTTGGTATAAAGGACACCCGTCACGCGCTTGCCGCTCGAGTCCTTCAATACCTTGGTCACCCACGCATGCGTGCGCAACTCGAAGTTCGGATTGCGCATCGCAATCGGGATCACGGTCATGTGCGGGCTGCCCTTGGCATTCGCCTCGCAGCCGAAGCGCTGGCAATAGCCGCAATACTGGCAGGCGCCGAACCGGGACCCATCGGGATTCGTGTAGGCGCGGGACGCATTGGCACTGGGGCGCGGAAACGGGTGATAGCCGTTGTTCTTTGCCGCATCAGCGAACATCTGGCTGGCGAGTATCGGTGTCAACGGCGGCAGCGCATAGTCGCGCGCGCGCGGCGCCTCGAACGGATTGCCGCCGGCCTGGAGCTGGCCACCAATGTTCCCCGCCTTGCCGGATACCGCCGCCGTGTATTCGAACTTGTCGTAATACGGTTCGAGCTCGGCGTAGGTGATGCCCCAATCCTGTATCGTCATGTCGTCGGGGATGAATTTCTTGCCGTAGCGTTCGTCGTACTGCGTGCGGATCTTGAATTCGTCGTCGGTCCAGCGCCACGTGTGCCCGCTCCAGTGCACGCCCGAGCCGCCGACCACTTCGCCCGGCAGAAACGAACCGAGTCTGCGCATCGGCAATGCTTCCTGCGAAACGTTGTTGCGTATCGTGAGCGTGTCCTTCGCGGTGTTCTGCATGAGGTCGTGACGATGCACAAAGCGCAGTTCGTCGCGGACATGCGGCACCGAATAATCGTTCTCGGTGGTGCGCATGCCGCCGCGCTCGAGCGCGACGACCTTCAAGCCGGCCGCGGTCAATTCCTTCGCAAGTATGCCGCCTGTCCAGCCGAGACCGACGAGGACGACATCGACTTCTTTCAGTTTTTTCGCCATGTCATTCTCCGCTCTTTAGCTCATGTCCGAGATGCCGACGGGGTTGGTCGGGAAGGGTTTGTCGCGGTACTTTTCGACGTTCTGATAATTCACGGCGATGACGCCGGGGAAGCCGATCAGCTTCCAGCCCGCCTTGTTTTTGTTGCCGCCATACATCGGATCGGCGAACATGCCTTCCATGACGCTCTGGTAGGCCGTAGTGAAAAATACGCGCGCCGGCGGCCCGTTCTCGAACGTCACCTTGCCGGCCTGCAGGGCCAGCAGAAATTCCTCGCGCTGGCTTTCGGTGATCTGGTCGAAACTCTTTTTGATAGGTCTTTACGCAGTACGCGTTGGCGGCCGCAATGCCGGTGCGATACAAGTCGGCGGGCGTGAGCGGAAGCTGATAACCCTGGCTGGGAGTGCCCTGCTTCCACGGGCCCTGCATGTAGAGGCGGTCGCCTTTGCCCCAGCCGCCGGCCAGCGCGCGGTCGATGAAAATATTGAGGCCGAGATCGGTGCCCTTAGGCGTCAGCTCGTCGGCCGGCACCATGTGGTCGACCAGCGCTTCGACGAAAGCGGCCTCTTCGGGATTAAGAAATGCATAGCCCGCGTTGGCGCCTGCCGGCGTCGCTGCGGCCGGCTGAGCCTGCGCAGATTGCGGAAGACTGACTGTTACCGCAGCGGCACTGCCTGCCACGGCGCTTTTCAGAAAAGCGCGGCGATCGAACCCGTCGTTCTGCATCTTCCCCTCCCTTTTTTATGAGGAACTGCGGCGTGCTCGATGACTCGACGCCGCGAGCGATCATCCTAGCCCCAATCGGTGCGCAGGTAAACATCATCCGCCGCCGGCACGCTACAACCAACGCGACGGAACCGCCTTGCTTTGACAACATGTTTTTAAACGGTTGAGACCGCGCGCGGGAAAGCCCGCATAATCGCGCCATGAAAATTCCCAAGAGACTCGAACCGCTCGTCGAGGACGGCCTCGTCGATGCGGTGATCCGCCAGTTGATGAGCGGCAAGGAAGCCATGATCTTCGTCGTCCGCTGCGGCGACGCGATCCGCTGCGCCAAGGTTTACAAGGAAGCCAACCAGCGCAGTTTTCGCCAGGCCGTCGATTACACCGAAGGCCGCAAAACCAAAAACAGCCGCCGCGCGCGCGCCATGGAAAAAGGCACGCGCTACGGACGCAAGGTCCAGGAAGAAGCCTGGCAAAGCGCCGAAGTGGATGCCTTGTACCGCCTCGCCGCGGCCGGCGTGCGCGTGCCCACGCCGTACAATTTCCACTCGGGCGTGTTGTTGATGGAACTGGTGACCGACGAGCACGGCGAACCCGGCGCCCCGGCTCAACGATCTCGAGTTCACCGCGGACGAGGCGCGCGCATACCACCACACTGTTGATGATGGAAGTGGTGCGCATGCTGTGCGCCGGCATCGTGCATGGCGATCTCTCGGAATACAACATACTGCTCGGCGCCGCCGGCCCGGTCATCATCGACCTGCCGCAAGCCGTCGATGCGGCGGGCAACAATCACGCGCGCCGACATGCTGGAACGGGATGTCGGCAATCTGACGAATTATTTCGGCCGCAGCGCGCCGGAACTGTTGACGACCGAATACGGCAAGGAAATCTGGTCGCTCTACGAGCAGGGCGCGCTGAATCCGGAAGTCAAGCTCACGGGACGTTTCGAACGCAGCCTGCAACCGGTTGACTTGAAAAGCGTGGTGCGGGAAATCGACGACGCGCGCGCCGAGGATGCCGCACGGCGGCTGCGCATGCAGCGGTGAGAGAAGCCGGGGCGTCGCCACGGACTCGACGCGGCAGACGCCGCGGGATAGACTGACAAGGCCTGAATCAACCCAAGGAACACGCATGACCGCCAAGCCCAAGCTCACCATCGAGATCGTCTCCGACGTAGTCTGACCCTGGTGCTTCATCGGCAAGCGCCGCCTGGAATCCGCGTTGCGGATGTACCGCGGACCAGGCGCCCGATGAGGAACCGCCGGCCGTGCGCTGGCTGCCGTTTCAGCTGAATCCCGATCTGCCGGACGAAGGCATTTCGCGCCAGGAGTACATCGAGCGCAAGTTCGGCCCCGGCGGCGCGCAGCAATTACTCGCGCGTGTCGGGCGTGGGCAAGGAAGTCGGCATCGACTTCGCGTTCGACAACATCAAAGTGCAGCCCAACACCGTGAATGCGCACCGGCTCATGCGCTACGGCGCGAAGCACGGACGCGAGGACGAAGTTGCGGAAAGCCTGTTCGCCGCGTATTTCAAGGAAGGCGCCAACCTGACCGACAAGACGCAACTTGCCGCTATCGGCGAGCGCGCCGGACTCGAACGCGCGGCACTGGAAGCCTATCTTGCGTTCCGACGCAGGACAGAGAGGAGGTGCTGCACGGCGACATCGAAGCGCGCCAGAACGGCATCAACGGCGTGCCCTTCTTCATCTTCAATCGCCGCATCGCGGTGTCGGGCGCGCACGAACCCGAGACGTTGCTGAAGGCGATGCTCGACGCGACCAAGAACTAAATCGTGCACTCGATACACCGTCAATCGTTAACCGCCAAGGACGCGAAGGGAAGCTTCAGAAATGGTCGAGGTTTTATTCGCCATTTTTGACGTGCGGCGTGATGCATTGACTCGTTGATCTTTTCTTGTATTCCCTTGGTTTGCCTTTGCGTCCTTCGCGTCCTTCGCGGTTCAAGCTTTAAGCATTAAATTTTCTGCAGGCGCTCCAGCAGGTCTTTGCTCTCGGGTATGGTGCCCTGCGCATAGACATGCGAATGCCGGATCACGCCCTGCGCATCGACGAGGAATACCGAGCGCGCATCCATGCCGCGTTCTTCGTTGAATACGCCGTAGGCCTTGCCGATCGCGCCATGCGGCCAGTAGTCCGAGAGCAGCGGAAACGGCAGGCCGCCCAGTTGCTCCACCCACACCTTCAGACTGGGCACGGTGTCCGCGCTGATCTGCAGGATTTCCACGTTGAGCGCCTTGAATTGTGCGTAGTTCTCACGGAACCCGCTGACTTGATTCTTTCACCCGCCGGTAAATGCGAACGGCAGAAACGACACCACGGTGCGACGTCCGCGATAGCTGCCGAGCGTGAGCTTGTCGCCTGTATGGGATGCCAGGGTAAAGTCCGGCGCCTGGGTGCCTGCTTGAAGAGCTGCCATACGAAATCTCCTTGAGGGAATGTTAACGACGCTTAGTGCTCCGCAAGCATACCTCAAGTCGGCGGTGGCACTATGTCCGTCACGATACAGGTCGGGAGGCTCGCGGCCGCCGCGAAGATCCCCACGCACCGAACGCCACCGCGCCGGCGACAACGGTGCCGAACACCGCGAGCGCCAGCCCCAGCGCAACAAAGACCGCCGGCAGGTCCTGCGTCCAGTAGTAGGCGAGCCAGCCGCCCGCGCCTGCGACAGCAAGGCGCAACAGTCCCGCGACCAGCGGCCACGCGAGCCGCCCGGCGCCTTGCGAGGCAAAGTAGAGCACCATGCCGACGCCGAAGAATCCGTAAAACGGACCGACGATGCGCAAATACTGCGAACCGTGGGCAATGACCGCCGGATCGGCGCTGAAAAAAGTCATCCAGCCCGCCGGATGCAGCGCGGCCGCAAGCCCGACCAGTTCCGCCACCGTGCCGGCGATCGCCGCGCCCAGCCATGCGGCGCGCTGCGCACGCGCCTGATCGCCCGCGCCGATGCAGGTTCCCACCATGGCCACCAGCGGCGCACCGAGGCTGAACGCGAGCGGAATCAAAAGATATTCGAGACGCGACCCGATGCCGTAACCGGCGATCGCCTGCGCTCCCGCGCGGCCGACGATCCCGGTCGTCAATGCCACGGTCAGATTGGTCGTTACCGTGATCGCGGCGGCAATCAGGCCCACGCGCAGGATTTCATACAACAATGTTCCACCGTATGCGCGTTGCGCGCAGCGAGGGACGCACGACATTGTGTCCCGACCACAGCGCGCGAAGCAGAAATGGAATGGCGCCCGCGTAGAAAAGCAACACCGCCGCAGCACCACCCGCCACACCCCAGCGCGGAAACGGTCCCCACCCGAAGATCAGCAACGGCGACAGCGGTATCACCAGCACGGCGCCTGCGGCAGTCACGATCGCCGGCAACGCCATGTTGCCGGTGCCGCGCAGCACGCTCGCGAGCGCGTTGAAAACCCACAGCAGCACGATGCCGGCGAACAGAATATTGGAATAAGTGAGTGCAGCTTCGAGCACTGCATCGCGCCCGCCCATCAGCGTGTATAGCGCGCGTCCTCCGGCGAGCATCGCGACGCTGAACGTAACACCGAACGCGATGGCGATGATCAATGCATGAATCACCAGCGCGTTGGCCTCGGCTTCGCGCCTGGCGCCGATCGCGCGCGCGATGGCCGATGACATGCCGCCGCCCATCGCGCCCGCGGACATCATCTGCATCAGCATCAGCGCCGGAAATACCAGCGCCACTCCGGCCAGCGCATCGGTACCCAGCCTGCCCACCCAGTAGGCCTCGATCAAACCGATCGACGACTGAACCAGCAGCAAAACCAGATTGGGCGCCGCGAGCTTGAGCAGCGTGGGAACGATCGCCCCCTCAAGCAGCCGTGTGGTGCGCGGGTTGACGGCAGCGCGCGCGTTCATGGTGTCGCCTGCCGGATGACGCGCGGCGGAAGCAGAGTGTCGATTTTGGCCTATTCGGTGTGGATGCGCGCGTCTTTGATGGTTTGCGCCCAGCGTTTGATTTCCGCTTCGATCAGGCGCTGGAAATGGCCGGGCGATTGCGCCACCGGTTCGAGCCCGGTGCCCACGAGCCGGTCGCGCATGTCCGGCTGCGCAAGCCCGCGCCCGATTTCGTCGTAAAGCCTGGCGACGATGGGTTTCGGCGTGCCGGCGGGCGCCACCACACCGTACCAGTTGGTCACGACAACGTCATAACCCAGCTCGGTGAGCGTCGGGATGTTGGGCAGCGCCGCGCTGCGCTTACTCGACGTGACGACGAGCGGTTTCAAGCGGCCGGTTTGCACGAACGGCAACGACCCTCCCATGCCGATGAACGTTCCCTGGATCTGGCCGGCGATCGTGTCAGCGAGCGCCGGGCCGCCGCCTTTGTACGGGATGTGATTGAGATCGATCCCCGCTTTCAACTTGAAGAGTTCGAGCGTCAGGTGCAGGCCGCCGCCGTTGCCGGACGAACCCACGTTGATCTTGCCCGGCTGCGACTTCGCTTGCGCGATAAAATCCTTGATCGTCGTTGCCGGAAACCCAGGGTGTACCATCAGGATATACGGCGTCTCGGCGACCAGCGCAACGGGCACGAAGCTTTTCAGCGGATCGGGCGGCGCCTGCTTCGTGTAATACGCGCCGTTGCTGGTCAACGCGAGATCGGCGAGCAGCAGCGTGTAACCATCAGGCTGGGACTTCGCAACCAGCTCGGTGCCGAGCATGCTGGCCGCGCCCGGGCGGTTGTCGACGACGACAGTCTGGCCGAGGCTCTCGGACAGCTTCTGGCCGGTAATGCGGCCGACGACGTCGGAGCCGCCGCCCGGCGCGAACGGCACCACGAGGCGGATCGGTTTGCTCGGGTAACTGTCGGCGGCGCACGTGGGCGCGCCATACGCGACGCATACGAACGCCCAAAGAAATGCGCAACCGCGGTTTGCTGCTCGCATGGAATGTCCCTGGCTGATAGTCCGCGGAAGAAGCGCGTCTCGAATTAACGAACGTCGCAGACTCGTTACACCTGTAACTCTACCGCGCCGCGGCGAGCTTGGCCAATGTGGATTAACAGCGAAACCCCTGGCGCGGTTCCATTTCGATTAAGCCCATCGTAAAATCATTGGAAAGCCGCATAAGCATTGGGTTTACGGGCGGCGGTGAGGAATTTCTCGGCGCGGGGACGCGGGTTTTTTTCAAGCGGTATGCTTTCTCAACGCGGTTCCATCAACTCGCGTATTATCGATGGGACGCGGATTTGCCGATTACCGAAGACTCTTATCCGCCAGATTGCCGGGAACGCGGAATTTGCCCTCACTGCGGGATGGCGTTTCCGGAGACTCAGCGCGTTGGATCGCGCGACCAGAATCTGGGTGGATTTTGCAGTCTAAGGTGCTATGCCAATTACCACAAACCTGAAATTCGGGAACGCCACCGACGACTCAGCGGAACAGGCGACGCCGAAAAATAATTCGTTGCCACGGCAAGCCGTCATTGACGAGTTGGCGGAAGATTCGGAAGGGACGGCTTATTCGACTGGAATATTGCCGTCGCAGGAGCTTGAACGTCTGGTTCGGCTGACCAAAGAGATTTACGCAGTCGACGAGATCCAGGACGATCAGTTTCAACCGGCGAGCCTTGACCTTCGATTGGGCGCTGTCGCATATCGGGTTCGCGCCAGTTTTTTGCCGGGAAAAGACGCGACCGTCAAGCAAAGGCTCGACGATCTCGCGATGCACGAGATGGACATCACCAACGGCGGAGTGCTGGAGCGCGGCTGTGTCTATATCGTTCCCCTGCTCGAGCATGTATCTCTGCGCCACCGCACGTCCGCGATGGGCAACCCTAAGAGTTCTACGGGTCGCCTTGACATATTTACGCGGCTGATTACGGATCACGGTACGGAATTCGACCGCGTTCGCGAGCAATACAAAGGCCCGCTCTATGCGGAGGTATCGCCGCGAACGTTTAGCATATTAGTGCGCAAGGGATCGCGCTTGAGTCAGCTCCGAATACGTCGCGGTCGTCCGCCCAGCACGGACGAGTCCATGCGACGCTTGCAGGAGGAGCAACAACTGGTGGGTTCAACTATCAGTGAAGACGAAATCCGCAATGGTGTACCGGTTTCTGTAGACGTGCGGGGGAACGAGTCCGGGCGCCTGATCGGCTACAAGGCCCGGAGTTACTCCGGGCTGATCGATGTCGACAAGATCCGGCACTACGACGTTGAGGAATTTTGGGAGCCGGTCCACGCGCCGCAGCGCGGGGGGCTTATTCTGGATCCTGCGGACTTTTATATTTTGGCGTCACGGGAAGCCGTAAAGGTCCCGCCGACGCACGCGGCAGAAATGATTGCATACGACACGCTGGTCGGGGAATTTCGGGTTCACTATGCGGGGTTCTTCGATCCCGGGTTTGGCCATCCGGACGCGGGCGGCGAAGGGTCGAGAGCGGTCCTTGAAGTTCGTTCGTATGAAGTACCCTTCGTTATAGAACACGGCCAAATCGTTGGCCGATTAACGTACGAACGATTAACCGCACAGCCGCACCGGCTCTACGGCAGCGGCGTCAAATCATCCTACCAGCGCCAAGGAATTGCGCTTAGCAAACATTTCAAGCCGCCGTCACAATCTTGATAGGCGATGCTAAGCCGCAGCGGAAATTCGATGCGGGACGGTGACTAAGCGGATCATTGCCGGCGGCCGTGAACCCTTTTCTCCAATCCTGGTCTGAAATTGACTACTCGCGTTAGCAGCGAGGATAATGATCGCTTAAACCATGTTCACGCATCGATTAAAGCGTCTGATCGCGAGGGCCAGCATCGCCGCCGTGCTGTTTACCCAGCTGGCGGTGGCGGCCTACGCCTGCCCTACGCTCGCCGGTCCGGCCAACGTCATCTCTGCCGCGATCATGGAAGATATGCATGCGGCCATGCCGGGATGTGAAAAGCGCAACTCCGGCAATCCCAACCTGTGCCTGCAACACTGCGAAGCGGGCGACCAGTCTGTGCAGACCCTGCCGCAGGTCTCAGTCCCCGCATTCGCGTCGATCTCGACGCGTGCGGTGATCGAGCCCGTGCAACCGAAATCCACCCCCGGTATTGCCGTCGCAACCGCGGCGCCCGAACGGGAAACATCGCCACCGCCGTTGATCCGTTTCGGCGTGCTGCGCATCTGATCTCCCCGCAAGTCCTGTAACGCCCGCTGCGCGCGAGTTGCGCGCGCGGATTCTGGATTTGACCGGGAGATTTTAATGTTGATATTTTTTTGCGTGCGCCGATTGCGCACGCCGTCTTCGCATTCCGCGCATAACATTGTGCGGCCTGGAATTGCAATCCTCGCGTTAATAGCGGCCAGTGCGCTGCCCCAACCCGGCTATGCGCAGGCGACGCTGAGCCTGGCTGATGCACAGCGCATCGCGGTCGAGCGTTCGCGGCTGCTCGCCGCGCAGGACGCGTCGATCACCGCGTCCCGGGAAATGGCCGCCGCCGCCGGGCAACTTCCCGATCCGGTGCTCAAGCTCGGCGTCGACAACGTTCCGGCGGACGGCGCCGACCGCTTCAGCGTCGGGCGCGACTTCATGACCATGCGCCGCATCGGCGTCATGCAGGAGTTCACCCGCAACGACAAGCGCAAACTCAAGACCGAGCGCTCCGAGCGCGAAACCGACCGCGCCGTGGCCGAGAAGGCCGCCGCCGTTGTCATTGTGCAAAGAGATACCGCGCTCGCCTGGCTCGATCGCTATTACCTTGAGCGCATCCGCGACGTCGTCGCGACGCAGGCCGCGGAGGCCATGCTGGAGATCGAAGCCGCCGAGGGCGCTTACCGTGCCGGCCGCGGCAGCCAGGCCGACATATTTTCGGCCCGCGCCTCGCGCGTTGCATTGGACGACCGCCTATCCGAGCTTGATCGCCGCATTCGCAACGCGCGCGCCACGCTCGCGCGCTGGGTAGGCAGTGCTGCCGACGAACCGCTCGCGGGCGAACCCGCGTTCAAAACCGTCAGTCTCGACGCCCACACGCTCGATCAGGAACTCGAACGGCACCCGGAAATCGCGCTGCTCGGGCGGCAAGTCGCTATCGCGGAGACCGAAGCCCGGCTCGCGAAGGCGAACAAACAGTCCGACTGGAGCCTGGAATTGGCGTACCAGGAGCGCGGTCCCGCATACTCCAACATGTTTTCGGTCGGCGTCTCGGTCCCGCTGCAATGGGACCAGAAGAACCGCCAGGACCGCGAACTCGCGGCCAAGCTCGCACTTGCTGACCGCGCAAAAGCCCAACAGGAAGACGTCTTGCGTGCCCACGTTGCCGAAATACGCATGATGCTGAACGAATGGGAAAACGGCCAGGAGCGCATCCATCGCTACGAAAGCGAGCTGCTGCCGCTGGCAAAGGACCGCACGCAGGCGGCGCTCGCCGCGTACCGCGGTGGCAAGGGCGATCTGAACCCCGTGCTGGCGGCGCGCCGCAATGAAATCGAGGTGCGGACGCAGGCCGTGCAACTCGAAATGGACACCGCCCGCGCCTGGGCACAACTCAACTTTCTCGTTCCGGACGGCGCGCACGAATCGCATCCGGCTGCCGGACCGACAGACAGGAAAACCAAATGAAAATTCAAACCTTGATCGTTGCCCTGGTCATCGCAGGCGTGGCGGGCGCTGCAGGCTATGGCGCGTACCAGCTGGGAATGAACCGGGGCATGCAAATGGTTACTGGCGCCGCCGCCGTTCCCGCTGCGAACGACGCTCATAACGCAGCGCCGAGCTGCTCCAGCCTCCGGCAAGAAGGCACTGTACTGGCACGATCCGATGCATCCCGGCCAGAAATTCGACAAGCCCGGCAAGTCGCCTTTTATGGATATGCAGTTGGTGCCGGTCTACGCGGATGGCGACAGCGACGCCGGCAATGTGACGATCAGCCCGCGCATGCAGCAAAACCTCGGCGTGCGCACCGCCGACGTCACGCGCGGAACGCAAACGCAAAAACTGGAGGCGCCCGGCAGCGTCGCCTACAACGAGCGCGACGTCGCGGTGGTTACGGCGCGCGTGGGCGGTTACGTCGAACGGCTATACGTGCGCGCCCCGCTCGATCCGGTGAAGAAGGGCCAGCCGCTGGTCGAAATATACGTTCCGGACTGGATCGCCGCGCAGGAAGAATATCTGTCGGTGCGGCGCATGCAGGGCCAGGGCACCGAGGCGCTAGCGGCTGCCGCGCGCCAGCGCATGCTGCTCGCCGGCATGAACGAAGAGCAGGTGCGACTGGTCGAGTCGGGCGCCAAAGTGCAACCGCGTTTCACGTTGTTAGCTCCGATCGGCGGCGTCATTGCCGAACTCGGTGCGCGCGAAGGCATGACCTTAATGGCAGGTGCGCCGTTGTTTCGCATCAATGGGCTGGGTTCGGTGTGGGTGTATGCCGAGATTCCCGAAAGCCGCGCGGCGCTGATCCACCCGGGCAACAGCGTCGAGGTGCGCACTCCGTCATTATCCGAGCGTGTTTTCAAAGGCAGGGTGGCGGCGATATTGCCCGAGGTAAATCCCGCAACGCGAACGATCAAAGCGCGGGTGGAAGTGACCAACAGCGGCGGCTTGTTGACGCCCGGCATGTTTGCCAGCATCGATTTCACGCCGTCAACGCAAACGGAAGTCCTGCTGGTGCCGAGCGAAGCGGTGATCCAGACCGGCGCGCGCAAAGTCGTGATCGTCGCCCGGGACGACGGCACATTCGAACCCGTGGACGTTGAAACGGGTGCCGAAGCAAACGGCCAGATCGCGATCCGCAAAGGCCTTAAAGCCGGCCAGAAAGTGGTGGTGTCGAGCCAGTTCCTGATCGACTCCGAATCCAACCTCAAAGCCACTACGACGCGCATGTCCGACGCGCCGGTCGCCAACGAGGATGCGACGAATAAAGCGACGACCCGATGACAGCCGCGCTCATCCGCTGGTCGATTGCCAACCGGTTCTTGGTGCTGCTCGCGACACTGATGGTGTCGGCATGGGGTGTGTGGTCGCTCGAACGCATGCCGCTCGATGCGATTCCCGATCTATCCGACGTGCAGGTCATCATCCGCACGACCTATCCGGGCCAGGCGCCGCAGATCGTCGAAAACCAGATCACGTATCCGCTCACCACCACCATGCTCTCGGTAGCCGGGAGCCAGGACGGTACGCGGCTATTCGTTTTTCGGCGATTCGTTTGTTTATGTGCTGTTCGAGGACGGCACCGACCCGTACTGGGCGCGCTCGCGCGTGCTGGAATATCTGAACCAGGTGCAATCGCGTCTGCCCGCGCAGGCCAGGCCCGCGCTAGGACCGGATGCGACCGGTGTCGGCTGGGTTTACGAGTACGCGCTGGTCGACCGCAGCGGCAACATGGATCTGTCGCAGTTACGCACCTTGCAGGACTGGTTCCTCAAGTACGAACTGAAGACGGTGCCGAACGTGTCGGAAGTCGCCAGCGTTGGCGGCATGGTGCGGCAATACCAGATCGTGCTCGACCCCGACAAGCTGCGCGCCTACAACATTCCCCACGGGAAAGTTGTCGAAGCCGTGCAGAAAGCGAACCAGGAAACCGGCGGCTCGGTGTTGGAACTGGGTGAAGCCGAGTACATGGTGCGCGCCTCCGGCTACTTGCAATCGCTCGACGACTTTCGCAAAATTCCGCTGACGACGACCAATGCCGGCATCGCGGTGCGACTGGGGGACGTCGCGCGCGTGCAGGTGGGCCCGGAAATGCGCCGTGGCGTCGCGGAACTCGATGGCGAGGGCGAGGTGGCGGGCGGCATCATCGTCATGCGCTCCGGCAAAAACGCGCTGGAAACCATTGCCGCCGTGAAAGCAAAACTGGAAGCCTTGAAGCCGGGCCTGCCGCCGGGTGTTGAAATCGTGCCGACCTACGATCGCTCGCAGCTTATCGAGCGCGCAGTCGACAATCTGAGAGGGAAGCTCATCGAGGAATTCATCATCGTCACCCTCGTCTGCGCGCTGTTCCTGTTTCACCTGCGCTCGGCGCTGGTCGCGATCGTCACTTTGCCGATCGGCATACTGGCCGCGTTCATCGTCATGCGTTACCAGGGGGTCAACGCCAATATCATGTCGCTGGGCGGCATTGCGATCGCCATCGGCGCGATGGTCGATGCGGCGGTGGTGATGATAGAAAACGCCCACAAGCACATCGAGCGCTGGCAGCATGCGCATCCGGGAGACGCGTTAAAGGGCGACGAGCAGTGGCGGGTCATCGCCGAATCCGCGGCCGAAGTCGGACCGGCGCTGTTCTTCTCGCTCTTGATCATCACGCTGTCGTTCATACCGGTATTTACGCTGGAGGCGCAGGAAGGACGGATGTTCTCGCCGCTCGCGTTCACCAAGACCTATGCGATGGCGGCGGCGGCGGGGCTGGCGGTGACGTTGATTCCGGTGCTGATGGGTTATCTGATCCGGGGCCGCATTCCGCCGGAGCAGAAGAACCCGCTCAACCGCGGGCTGATCGCGCTTTACCGGCCGTTGCTGGATCGGGTGCTGCGATTTCCGAAAGCAACACTGGGCGCGGCACTGCTGCTCGCGGCGGCGACGATATACCCGGCCGTCAAACTGGGCGGCGAATTCATGCCGCCGCTGGACGAAGGCGATCTCTTGTACATGCCGTCCGCCTTGCCCGGGATTTCGATCGGCAAAGTGACTGAATTGCTGCAACAGACCGACCGGCTGATCAAGACCGTGCCGGAAGTCGCGCGCGTCTTCGGCAAGGCGGGTCGCGCCGAAACGGCAACCGACCCGGCGCCGCTCGAAATGATCGAGACCACCATCCAGTTCAAGCCGCGCAGCGAATGGCGCGCCGGCATGACGCCGGACAAGCTGGTGGAGGAACTCGACCGCATCGTCAAAGTGCCGGGGCTCTCCAACATCTGGGTGCCGCCGATCCGCAACCGTATCGACATGCTCGCGACCGGCATCAAAAGCCCGGTCGGCGATAAAAGTCGCGGGCGCCAACCTGCAGGAAATCGACCGCATCGCCGGCGACATCGAGCGCATCGTCAAGACCGTGCCGGGCGTGACCTCGGCGCTCGCGGAACGTCTCACCGGCGGACGCTACATCGACATCAAAATCGATCGCGATGCGGCGGCGCGTTACGGCATGAACATCGCCGACGTGCAGAGCATCGTGTCGTCAGCCGTCGGCGGCGACAACATCGGCGAAACCATCGAGGGCTTGCAGCGCTTCCCGATCAACGTGCGCTATCCCCGCGACGTCCGCGACTCGATCGAAAAAATCCGCAACCTGTCCGTGCTCACCGAGCGCGGCGCGCAGATCCGGCTGTCGGATGTCGCCGCCATCACCGTGATGGACGGCCCGCCCATGCTGAGGTCGGAGAACGCACGGCTGTCCGGCTGGGTCTACGTGGATATTCGCGGACGCGACCTCAAATCCGCTGTAGTCGAAATGCAGCGGGCGGTGGCCGGGGAGGTGGTATTCGGACGCCGGTTATTCGGTGTCGTGGTCGGGGCAGTTCGAATACCTGGAGCGCGCCACCGCCAAACTCAAGGTCGTGGTGCCGGCCACGCTGGCCATCATTTTCGTGCTGCTCTATCTCACGTTCCGGCGCGTCGATGAAGCGCTGCTCATCATGGCGACGCTGCCGTTCGCTTTGGTCGGCGGTTTCTGGCTGTTGTTCGTGCTCGGGCACAATCTTTCGGTGGCGAGCGTGGTCGGCTTCATTGCGCTGGCCGGCGTGTCGGCCGAATTTGGCGTGATCATGCTGCTCTACCTCAGGCATGCGTGGGATGCGCGGCTGGCAGAAGGCCAGGCGCCATCGCTGGAACTGCTTGAGGACGCCATCCGCGAAGGCGCGGTGCTGCGCGTGCGGCCGAAAGCGATGACGGTGGCCGTGATCATCGCCGGGCTGCTGCCCATCATGTTCGGCACCGGCACCGGCTCGGAAATCATGCAGCGCATCGCGGCACCCATGGTCGGCGGCATGATTTCGGCGCCCCTGTTGTCGATGTTCGTTATCCCGGCGGCGTACTTGCTGCTGAACCGTCGCCGGTTGGTCAATGCCAGCACATCAGAAGAGAACGCAATACTTACGCACATTCATAAACAAAGAAACGCGCCGACTTTACGCTAACATGGCGGCTCACGAGGAGCGACCGCAATGGATCTGGAACTGAAAGACAAGGTGGCGATAGTCGGCGGCGCGAGCAAGGGCCTGGGCCGCGCGTGCGCGGAAGTGCTGGCCGGGGAAGGCGCGAAGGTCGTCATGTGCAGCCGCACCGCGGCCGACCTCGAGCGTGCGGCGCAGGAGATACGCGAGAAAACCGGCGCAGAAGTTTTTGCGTTTGCCGGCGACCTCGAGCAACACGCGACCATACAGGCGCTGATCGCGGCCGCCGTCGAACGCTACGGACGGCTCGACATACTGGTGAATAATTCCGGCGGCCCGCCACTGGCAAAATCCGTGAGCGCGACCGAAGAGCAATGGGCAACCGCCGTGCAGCGCTCGCTGCTTTACTTTGCGCGGATGTCGCGGGAGGCCATTCCGCATCTGAAAAAGCAGGGCGGCGGCCGCATCATCAATATTCTCGCCAGCACCGTGTATCAGCCGATTGCCAACCTCGCGCTGTCGGGCGCGACCCGCATGGGCGTGGTGGCGTTCGCCAAAAGCCTTGCCGATGAAATCGGCCGCGACGGCATACTCGTCAATAACGTGTGCCCCGGTTCGCTCCTGAGCGAGCGCATGCTCGGCAACGTGACGGCGCGCGCCCGCGAACTGGGCATTTCGGTGGAAGCCGCATTGGCCCAGCGCGCGGAGGAAACGTCGATCGGGCGCATCGGTGACCCGCGAGAACTGGCGAACCTCGTGGCGTTCCTCGCGTCAGGCAAGGCGAGCTATATCACCGGCACCACCATCCGCGTCGACGGCGGTCTGGTGCGCTCGGTGCTCTAGCGATACTGCGGTGCGCCCACGGCGAAAATCGCTAAGCGGCCGCGTCCGCGCCGAGCACGCTCTGCGCAGACGAACTTTCGCGAGCCAGCGCTTGCGCAGGATCAGGCCTTCCTGCCACACCGCTTCGATGTTCGCGACGGTTGACGCCTTCACCGCCGGTGCGGCCAGCAATGCGTCGCGCCACGCGGCGAGATGCGGAAATTTTTCGATGATGCCGAGCGGCCGCACCCGGTCCATGAAGGTATAACGCTGCAGGAACGGCGCATACGCCGCATCGACCAGCGACAACTTCGGCCCGTTGAAATACGGCCCGGCGTTGCCGCGCTTCGCCAGCGCCTCTTCGAGCTTGCCGAACGGGCCCGCGATTTTGGCCGCAAGCGCGGCGAACTCTTCCTCCGAGTTCGCATACGCCGCGTTCGATATCGCGCTCGCGAAAGTCGGCACGTAATCGGTCCACGCGCGGTTGCGCGCCCGCGCGACCGGATCCTCGGGATGCAGCCGCGGCGGCGCGGTTTCTTCCAGGTATTCGGCGATGGCGTTCGATTCGAACAGCGCGTCCTTGCCGTCGATCTGCAGCACCGGCACCTTGGAATGCGGCGAAATGGCGAGGAACCAGTCCGGCCGCTTATCGCGGTCGATATAGGTGATGTCGTAGGGAACCTGCTTTGCGCGCAACACGATCGCGGCGCGCTGAACCCACGGGCAGGTCTTGAAGCTGCAAAGCATGAAGCGTGACGCCATGATTTTCCCCTTTGATCGGCAATCGTTGAAGCTTATCCAAAAGCCGTGGAAATGGCCACCGGGGGTCGCAGGCAACAAATAAGCCGTGAGGCTGGGTACCCGCATGGAAAACGATGTAATTCCACGCATCCGGGCACGGCGAAGTTCCCGTAATTTCATCGCACAGTTCAATTTTCCGGTGCCGCAAAAAATCGCTGCTTAAAGCCACAAATTGTCACATGCAGTCTGCCGGGATTTCCCAAGTGCGGGATTGCGCGATTTATTGCATCGGCAGCAAGCCTTTGATTTTTCTTCCAATCATCATTTAAATTAGTACCTTACCTCGCATTCTTGGAAAATGGACGGGAATTCAGGCAGGCCATGGCCTGCATTGTGCTTCTTATTGCTGTCGGGCGGGCTACCGGGACTCTGCGGAGTCACCAACATACAGGAGAAATGAATATGAAACGACTACAACGTGGCTTTACCTTGATCGAGTTGATGATCGTCGTGGCGATCATCGGCATTCTGGCGGCGGTTGCGCTGCCGGCGTATCAGGACTACACGATCCGCGCCAAAGTGTCTGAAATCGTTCTTCAGGCGAGCGGCTTCAAAACCACGATCGCCGAGAAGTCCGCGTCCGACGGCACCATGGCAAGTTCGGGCAAGGGGCTGACCGTCAGCACCGGGGGTCGCGTTTCGGGCGGTTCGGTTACCAACGCCGGCTTGATTACGGTGGCGGGAACCGCCACGACTATCGGCACGGCCGTCTCGATCGTATTGACGCCGTCGCTCGGTTCGAGCGGACGTATTGCGTGGGAGTGCGGGACCACCACCAATTCGAATCAGTGGAAGTACGTGCCGGCGGAATGCCGTCATTGATCTAGTCTCCACAGGCTACGCCCTCAACGCAAGGGCGGACTGACCGAAGAGCCCCTCGTTTACGAGGGGCTTTTTGTTTGCAGAGCCGGACTTGGGCATCACCCGCGAACGCGGTTGCATGACGCGAATGGATACGCAGCGGCGAGATTGATACGGGCAGCCGCGAGAGTAATCTTAGCCCGCATCCGGACAAGCGTTAACTTTTCCGCCGTGAAGCTGACTGACGGTATTTGCGAATAGGCGCCGTGTGGTCATGCACGCCGATACGCCGCCACGCATCCGGGTGCAGCGAATATTCCCGTGAATTTGTCACGTATGGCGAATTCGCGGGGTCGCAAAAATCGATGCTTACCGCCACAAATGGTCACTTACCGTCAGCCTGATTTTCCTGCGCGCGGGATAGCGTGATTTATTACGCGCGCAGCTTGCGGCGATATTTTTGTACTTATTTGTCTTTTAAATTAATGCTTTATTCCGCAGGTATTGCTGCGTAGCAGCTCCTCGTTGGATTCATGGCGTGAATCGTGCTTATCTCTGTAATCGCATGAAGCACCCAGAAAAATCCAAGTTATCAACTACCGGAGAATTGAATATGAAGCGTTTACAACGTGGCTTTACCTTGATCGAGTTGATGATCGTCGTGGCGATCATCGGCATTCTGGCGGCGGTTGCACTGCCGGCGTACCAGGACTATACGATCCGCGCCAAAGTGTCTGAAATCGTTCTTCAGGCGAGCGGCTTCAAAACCACGATCGCCGAGAAGTCCGCGTCCGACGGCACCATGGCAAGCTCGGGCATGGGGCTGACCGTCAGCACCGGGGGTCGCGTTTCGGGCGGTTCGGTTACCAACGCCGGCTTGATTACGGTGGCGGGAACCGCCACGACTATCGGCACGGCCGTCTCGATCGTATTGACGCCGTCGCTCGGTTCGAGCGGACGTATTGCATGGCAGTGCGGGACCGCCGGCAATTCGAATCAGTGGAAGTACGTGCCGGCGGAATGCCGTCATTGATCTAGTCTCCACAGGCTACGCCCTCCACGCAAGGGCGGACTGACCGAAGAGCCCCTCGTTCACGAGGGGCTTTTTGTTGTTCCGGGTTCGGAATTGAACCACACCCGGACCGGACTTACGATCCCGCAGCCGCTAGGAAACGAAGAACTTCGTAAAGTGATCGTAAATCCGGTCCGGCATTTCTTCCTGCATGTAGTGGCCGCATGGGCAGTGGCTCCCACGTGACGATATTGCGTCGCGTACTGATGCCAGATATCGAGAAACTCGCGCGCGCGCTCGGGCGAATGACCGCGCGCGCCCCACAGGAGCAGCAGCGGCATGGCGAGCTGCTTGTCCTTGTCGGCGGTGTCCATGGCGAAATCGCACGTGGCGGTGGCGCGGTAGTCGCGGCATGAACCGGTGATGGTTTTCAGCGTATAGCAGCGCACGTATTCGGCCAGCGCGGAATCGGTGAGGAATCCCAGGCCGGTGCCGCCGCGAATGACCATGCGGCTCTTCAGAAAATATTCCGCCGGCACCGCGCTGATCAGGCGCTCCGGAAACGGCTCCGGCTGCGCCATGAACGACCAGTGCCAGGTGCCCATCGTCCACGCCTTGGTGGTGTGCGTCCACACATAATGGTTCGGCACGATGTCCATCAGGCAGACTTTGAGGACACGCTCCGGGTGATCCATGCACAGGCGGTGCGTGGTGCGCGCGCCGCGGTCGTGACCCGCCACGTAAAATTTCTCGTAGCCCAGCTGGTCCATGATTTCCAGCAGGTCCTGCGCCATCGCGCGAAAGCTGTAATTGACGTGATCGGGACCGGCGTCGGGCAGCGAACTGTCGCCGTAGCCGCGCAGATCGGGAAGTATGACGTGGTAGTGCTGGGCGAGACGCGCCGCGATCTTGTACCAGCACGTGTGATTTTGCGGATTGCCGTGCACCAGCAGCAATGGCGGCCCCGATCCGCCGTGGCGCAAACGGATGACTGCACCGCCGGTGCGCACATCCGCGTGCGCGAAATCCGGGAAGTGCGCGGCGACCTCGGCGCTGCCCCAGCGGGTCGGATCGCGCTGGTAGTCGGCCGCCGTCGCGACGGCCATAGTCAATAAACCGCAGGGTGTCTTCTCCTTGCTCATGAATTCTCCGCGAAAAAGTTGATTGTGATATAGGTTGGCTTTATAACACGCAATTCAAGGCGCGTTAGAACGTCCGGAGAATAAGATTGCAACAATCACGCCGCGCGGCGTTGCCGCTCCTAACCGTAACGTGCTTGTACGTTCTGGCGCAGGCGTGCTGCGCACAAACGTTTCCGGCCAAGCCGATACGCATCGTCGTGCCGTTCGCGCCGGGCGGGACGCCCGCGAGCAGTAAGCAGGGTTCCCGCTTGCGGGATGCGCACGCCCGCGAGACGCGCGCGCGCGTCGCCGGGTTTTACCGCGTGGCTGAGGTGACTTCGCAATCCTACCCTTACAAACCGATTCGGGTAATTGTTCCATTTGCACCAGGCGGTGCCAACGACATCATCGCGCGGGTGGTGAGCCAGCGTCTCGCCGAACCGCTCGGCCAGCAGGTCATCGTCGATAACCGCGGCGGCGCCGGCGGCGCGCTCGGGGCGGAACAGGTCGCGCACGCGCCGGCCGATGGCTACACGTTGTTGCTCGCGAACCCGGGTCCCAATGCCATCAATCCCGTGCTGCAACCGCAGACCCCATACGACCCGATCAAGGATTTCACGATGATCACGCTGATGGCGGTGTCGCCGCAAATTCTGGTGATCCATCCATCGCTGCCGGTGCGTTCCGCGAAGGACACTGGTGGCGCTCGCAAGATCGCGGCCGGGGCAAATCAACTACGGCTCTTCCGGCGTCGGCGCGATCACCCACCTCGCCATGGAGTTCTTCAAGGCGCGCACCAAGATCGATATGGTGCACATCCCGTACCAGGGAGCGAACCTTGCGCTCACCGGGCTGATCGGCGGCCAGGTGTCGACGATGTTTGCCGCCCTGGGATCCATCACGTCCATGCTGGGCACGCACAAGATCAAGGCCATTGGCGTAGCGGCCAACGTCCGCACGCCGTTGTTGCCCGACGTCGCAACGATCGCGGAAAGCGGCATTGCCGATTTCGAAGTCGTGAACTGGTTTGGCATTCTCGCGCCGGCCGGCGTGCCGCGGCCGGTGATCGATCGCCTGAATCAGGCGATCATACGCGTCGTGCATTCCGCCGAGACGCGCGACCGATTTGCCACCCTCGGATTCGAGCCGCGCGGCACTACGCCGGAGGAATTCGAACGCCATATCAAGTCGGAACTCGCGCGCTGGAGCAACGTCATCAAAACTCAGGCGATCAAAGCCGAGTAGGAAGCACTGCCAGTCAACCGGGTAACCTGGGCCACGCTGATGCGTGTATTGAGATGCTGCGCGATTAAACGACTCCGTTCTTCAATGCAGTCTCCCCGCGCCACAGGCGGGCAAGGTTTTCCAGCAGCAAGTCGATCACGTTGTCCTCGTAGCGCCGGGTCTCGCCGGCGGTGTGCGGGGTGATCAGGATATTTTTCGCGCCCCATAACGCCGAAGCCTCGGGCAGCGGCTCCTCCCACACGCAATCGACCGCGGCACCGGCAATGCCGCCGCGCGCCAGCGCATCAACGAGCGCCGGCTCGTCGACCACGCGGCCGCGCGCGACGTTGATGAGAAAGGCCGACGGCTTCATCGCCGCCAGCGCGCGCGCATCGATCAGCTTCTCGGTCGCCGGCGTCAGCGGACAGGTCAGCGCGACGAAATCGGCCTGCGGGCAATACGTCGAGCAATTCGTCCTGCGCGACGACGGCGTCGGCGACGCCCTGGCCGCGCGACGGATCGCGTTTGATTCCGATCACGCGCATGTCGAACGCCTTCGCGAGCGTGGCAAGCCGCGATCCGATGCGGCCCATGCCGACGATCACCAGCGTTTTGCCGCCCAGCTCGTCCTCGCGTTTCGCGATGTCGGAGATCATGCCGCGCCATCTGCGTGCGGTCTGATTGTCGCGCGCCTGCGGAATCTGGCGCGCCACGGCGAGTATCAGCGCGATCGCATGTTCGGCCACCGCGCGCTCGTTGGCGCCTTGCGCGCTGGCGAGCCGGATGCCGGCCGCGCTCAACGCGTCGCGCGAATACTGATCGAGCCCCGCGCTGATCGACTGGATGAATGCGAGCCTGGGCGCCTTGGCTATGAGCTCGTTGCGCCACAAACCGGACACCAGCAACACGTCGGCCTCGCCGATGCGTTTCTCCAGTTCGTCGAGGCTACGCACCTCGAACGAGTGCAGACCCGTATTGCGCAATGCAAATCGCTCGGCCATGCGATACGCAACATGGGCGAAACAGATCGAAGTTTGGTCTTTGGCAGGTAAAGTGCGTGCGGTCATGCGGCGAGGCTCCATGGTTAGTCTGAGAACGCTGATTAACATTTTGCACGAATATCCGGGGCGGCCAGCAGCCGGTGCGTGCTAGGATAACGGTGCAAACTCGCACGTCAGACTCACGAGTCCGCATTCAATTTCGCAACCAATAAGGATTGCACAAAATGATACACGTAATCGCCGTCATCACCGCCAAGCCGGGCTTGCGCGATACCATCCTGCAGGCGTTTCGCGCCAATGTTCCGGCGGTCAAGGCCGAGCAAGGCTGCATCGAATACGGCGCCGCCGTCGATCTCGAGAACGGACCGGGATTCCAGAAAAAATACGGGTCCGATACGTTCGTCGTGATCGAAAAGTGGGAGAGCCTCGATGCGTTGAAGGCGCACGCCGCGGCACCCCACATGGCGGCCTACGGCGCCAAGACCAAGGAACTGATCGCGAACCGCATGGTGCACATCCTGGCGCCGGTCTGAATTCCGGTGGAGCACGCGCGGACGTACAGGCAACCCCTTACGCCCGGCCGCAACACCGCAATAACGCGGCGAATTCGCGTACGCTCTCCCACTCTTCACAGCGGTCCACGGCCTCTTCGATTTGCGCAATGCCTGCCGGCGTGAGCGCGGGCGCCGCGAGTTCGCGGAATTTTTCGCGTATTTCCGACTCCGCGTAAGGATTGAGGCAATCGCCGCGCGGGCTGTCGCAGCCGTGCGTGCAGCTGCCGTCCGTCTTTCAGCGTCAACGTCACGCGCGCGGGTTTAAGCCGCGGTGCTGCGGCCGTCAGCGCCGGATCTTCCGCAACGTGCACGCGATGCCGCAGCGCCGCGATGGCGGGGTTCTGCAGGGCCGCGTCGTTCAGTGAATCGAAACCCGTGCCGCCGTTGATCACCAGCGCAGCCGCGGCGTGCGGCAACGAATACTTGGATGCAAAATAATTGGGCGGATCCGGATTGCGCATGGCCGCGGCAAATGCGAAAGTCGCGACATCGATACGCTCGATGTCTTCGGGCCGCGGACGCAGTTCCGCGAGCGCCGCCTCCAGCGCATCGAGCGCGGCATAGATCGGATTGCAGCACGCGCGCAGCCGGAACCAGTCGCGCGTGATTTCCCAGCGCGTGCCGAGTTCCGACAGCAAGCCCTCGGGCCTGAATCCGTCACCCACCAGGTTACCGAGCGACTCCTCGATGGCGTCGTCCTGCGCGGTGAATCCGGCGAGCGCGAGATCGGGAACGAGCCCCGCCGCGAATCCGCTCATGCCGCCCGCCACGTTCAGCGTCGTCCCGCCGTTGATCGCGTTGTTGTAGCTCGGCGTCAGCACCAGCGTGGTGGCGATGCGCATGGCGCGGCTCGTGTCGGCAGCGTTGAATCCGCGCATGCGCGCTCCCGCCGCCGCCGCTCCCAGCATAGCGCGGCCTGCCCGTTCTGGTGCGCGAGCGGACGCGTCGTCATCGCCGCCGCGATGCGCGCGCCGACGATCGTAGCCGAGGATCAAAGCGGCGAGCATTTCGCGCCCGCTCGCTTGCGCCCACTCGCCGACCGCCAGCACGCCGGGCAGTATCTGCATCGCGCCCTGATACGACACGTAGCGATGACCTTCGCCCAGTTCGATCGCGCGGCCCGCGACGGTATTCAGGAATGCGGCGGTGCGCGGGTCGTGATGATGCCAGCCGCGCGCGAACACGGTCGCGCCGGTGCCGGCTGTCGCATTAAGTTTTTCGCGCAGCTGCGCGAACCTCGGGCCGCTCCGCACCCGCCAGGATGACGCCCAGCGTGTCGAGCACGACGAGCCTGGCGTGCCGTTGCACTTCCTGGCGGTATGTGCGCGAGCTGAGTTTGCGCGACGAACTTCGCCAGTTCTTCGATCTGCTGCCCCATGCCTGCCTTGCCGGCCGGTCCGGCTAACTTACCGTCGGTTTCGCCGCACGCTTCGCACTCTGCATCGCGTGCCACAGCTTCGACGGCGTCAGCGGCATGTCGAGATGCGTGACGCCCAGCGGCCGCAGCGCGTCGATGACCGCATTGACGAGCACCGGCAACGACGCGGTGCAGCCGGATTCGCCCACACCTTTGACGCCGAGCGGGCTGACCTTGCTCGGCGTGGGATGCTCTTCGCCGCGCAGCTCGCGCAACAGTCCGGCGCGCGGCATGCAATAGTCCATGAAGCTCGCCGTCAGCGGCTGCCCGGATTCGCGGTCGTACACGATGTGCTCGCCGAACACCTGGCCCGCGCCCTGCACGACGCCGCCGTGCAACTGGCCCTCGACGATCGCGTGGTTGATGACGACGCCGCAATCGTCGACCGCGCAGTAGTCGACGATTTGCGCAGCGCCCGTTTCGGCATCGACTTCGACCTCGGCGATGTGGCAGCCGTTGGGAAAAGTCGAGCCGAACTTGCCTTCGGCGACGACGCTGAGCGTCTTCGACTTCGCGAGATCGGCGAGCTTGACCGCGCGCGGCGATTCGCCGGAACGGAATTCGCCGTTGGCGTAGTTGATCTGCGACGGCTCGAGCTTCAGTTCGAGCGCGGCGAGCGCCTTGCCCTCTTCGATGAGCTTCTGCGCCGCGAGATAGCACACGCTGCCGGCGCCCACCGTGCTGCGCGAGCCGCCGGTGTGATTGCCCTGCAGCATGATGCCCGGCGCGCACTGCACCACTTTGACCCTGGCATGCGGCACGCCGAGCGCGTCCGCCACGATCGCCGCCAGCGTGGTCTCGTGGCCGTGTCCCTGCGCTTTCGAAACCGTGTGCACTTCGATCACGCCGTTCGCGTCGACGCGCAGTTCGATTTCGTCTTTCGCCGCATTGCCGGCGCCGGTATTTTCGATCACGGTCGAGATGCCGATGCCGCGCAGCTTGCCGGCCGCCGCCGACTGCGCGCGGCGCTTGGGCAAAGCCGCTCCAGTCGCCGAGCTTCAGCGCTTTTTTCGAGCAGGCCCGGCAGGTCCGCGATTTCGTAGACCGAACCCGTCGCCGTCTTGTACGGGAACGCTTCCGGCGGAATGAAGTTGAGCCGGCGCAGCTCCGCCGCATCGATCTTCAACTCGGCCGCCGCCTGATTCGACGAGACGCTCGACGACGTAGGCGATGTCCGGCCGCCCGGCGCCGCGGTACGACCCGACCGGCGTGCAGTTGGTGAGCGGCGCGCGGAAAGTCGCATACAACGCCGGAATGCGATAGACACCGGTCATGCACGCGCTGGTGTTGCGGATGTGGCCGACCGAGCCCGGCGACAGGTAAGCGCCCATGTCGTTGATCCAGTCGAGGCGCATCGCGAGAAATTTGCCGGCGCCGTCGAGCGCGAGCTCGCCGCTGATGATGTTGGCGCGTCCATGCGTGTCGGTGAGAAACGCTTCGACGCGCGACGAAACCCACTTGACCGGCTTGCCGGTCGCTTTGGCGGCGATCATCAGCGCGCAGTATTCGGGATACGCGACCGTGCGCTGGCCGAAGCCGCCGCCGACATCGTGCGCTTCGAATATGAGCTTGTCTTCCGGCACGTTGGTGTACGACGAAATCTGCTTGCGCAGCGTGGTCACGCCCTGCATGACGACGTTGAACCGTGTACACGCCGCTCGCCGCATCGTACGCAACGAGGCACGCGCGCGGCTCCATCGGACTCGGCGACACGCGCGTGGACTCGACCTTGAGCCGCGTCACGTGCGCGGCCTGCGCGAACGCCGCGGCGACCGCCTGCGCGTCGCCGGCTTCGGCTTCGAACGCCAGATTGCCCGGCACGTCGTCGTGCAGTTGCGGCGCGCCCGGCTGCAAGCGCCTCCTCCGGCTGCACCACGCACGGCAGGTCGCGGTATTCGACTTCGACCAGTTCGGCCGCATCCTGCGCCGCGGCGGCGCTGTCCGCCACCACCAGCGCGATCGCCTCACCGACGAACCGCACCTTGCCGTGCGCGAGCACGGGACGCTGCGGTCGCGCGCGCCTTCATGCCGTTGCGCCCGGGTATCGTCAACGAGTGCGGCGCCTTGGTGTAGCCCGCGCTGATCGCATCCGTCGCCGGTGAAGACATGCTTGACGCCGGGATGCGCAAGCGCCGGCGCCGCGTTCAGCGCGACGATCTCGGCGTGCGCGCGGTCCGAGCGCACGAAATACCCGTAGAGCTGTCCCGGCACATTCCAGTCGGACGCGTACTTGCCGGCGCCGGTAATGAGGCGCAAATCCTCGACGCGGTTGCCGTGATGATGATGCGTATCGTGCGTGTCCATGAATTCCCGTCAGGTTATGATTTAAACGACTGCGCCCGCGGATGCGCGGGCAGGTCTGAGCGCGTCCGGCGCTTCATACGGCTTGTGTCCCTCGACTTGCGCCGCATACAGCACGCGCCGCGCCGCCGAATCGAACGCGTCGCGACGGTGCAGCGTGCAGCGATTGTCCCAGATCACGACGTCGCCCACGGCCCACACGTGTTCGTAACAAAACCGCGGTTGGGCGGCGTGTTCCCACAGTTCGTTCAAGCAACGCTGCGGATTCCTCCAGCGAACAGCCATTGACGTAAGCGCTGTGCCGCCGGCCGAGGAAAATCGAGTTGCAGCCGGTCTCCGGGATGCGTGGATATGATCGGATGACTGGGGCCCGGCGTGTAGCGTATATCGTCCTCGAGCGACGCGCCGGGACGCAGCTTCATCGCGGTGTCGACGATATTGCCCTGCTTGATGGTTTTTCCGGAGATGCGCTTTTTCTGCGCCGCGGACAGCGCGTCGTACGCCGCGTAGCAATTCAGAAAAATGGTGTTGCCGCCCTTCTCGTTCGGCGGAATTTCCTTGGCGACCAGCATGCGCGCCGCGGTCGGCGCCTCCTTGAAGGAAAAATCCGAGTGCCACACGATTTCGCCGTCGCCCAGTATGCCGACGGTTTTACCGCCCTCCTTGACGTTGGACACCACCGTGACCTCGGCCGGCAGGTTAAAGAGCTTGTTGCCCGCGCGTTCCTTGAGATCGCGTTGATGCAGGTTGCTTGATGACACCGGCGTGCCGAAACGCCTGACGAGCTTCACGAGGTCCTCGGCGCTCACCGCTTGCCCGCGGAAGACCAGCATGTACGTTGTCGAGCCACGCGTCGTGAATGCGCTTGAACGTGGCGTCATCGAGTTGCGTCAGGTCGATGCCGCGGACTTCCGCGCCGAGCGCGGCCGGCATGGCCACCACTTCGAATTGCGCGTGCCGCGCAGCGCGTTGCGCCAGCGAAGCGTCGGTCATGGATTTCCCTCCTGAACCCTGACTGTGTCGCGTTGCGACAGGCGCTAGTATATAGCGGCCACGCCAAAGTGGGACGCCGGCCATGCCGCGCCCGACGCTTGGAGAGTTGCGTTCGCTCTGCTACGCTCCGGGGTGCGCAGTTTTCGCACCATTCCCTGCCCGCATCCGTGTCAGCCACAACCGCGCAATCCCGGAGAACACCATGATCGACCGCATAGAGATTTACGTCACCGCGTTGTCCGCGCGCCTGCAGCGCCTCTTCTCGAGCGGCGCCTACGATACCGGCCCCGCCGACCACCTGCTCGGCAAACCGGTGCTGGTCAAGATTTACGCCGACGGCGTGGTCGGCTGCGCGCAGGTGCGCCCGATCAGCCCCGGGCATTTCGTCGCGGACACCACGCAAAGCGTCGTCTCCGCCATCAAGGAAATTTACGGCCCCGCGTTGATCGGCCGCTCGATATTCGACCTCGAAGCGATCAACGCAATGTTCGACAACCGGCTCGCCGGCAATCCGGCGGCGCGCTCCGTGCTCGATGTCGCGTTGCACGACGCGATGGGCAAGGCGCTCAACACGCCGGTCTACAACCTGATCGGCGGCGCCTGCCAGCCGCATATCCCGCTCGAATGGTCGGTCAGCATGGCGGACGATGTCGGCGTCATGATCGCCGAGTCCAAACGCGCGGTCGATGAATTCGGCATCCGCGTGCTGTGCCTGAAGATGGCGGACCGCCGCGGCTGGCGCCACGACGTCGCGAACTTCGCCGCGGTGCGCAAGGCGGTCGGCGACGACGTGATGATAGGCGTCGATCCGAACACGGGCTGGTCGCTGGCCGACGCGCTGTCGGCGATCGCCGCATTGAAGCCGCTCGGGCTCGGCTATATCGAGCAACCGATAGAGCGCCGCGATCTCGCGGGCATGGCCACGATCCGCCGCGCCGCCAACGGCGTGCCGGTGATGGCGGATGAAGGCCTGTTCACGCTGCAAGACGCTTACGCGCTCGCGCAGGCGCACGCGGTCGATGCGTTCTGCATCAAGCTCTACAAGCTGGGCGGCATCACGAACGCGAAGAAGATCGCCGCCGTTGCCGAAGCCGCGAACATCCAGCTCAATTGCGGCGGGCTCGCGGTGCAGTCGCAACTCGAAGCCGCCGCCAGCGCGCATTTCTATGCGAGCACGCCCGTCGCGCGCACCATGGGCGCGGCGGAGTTCGTGTTCGGCCTGAATGCAACGGCCAAGGACCCGCTGTGCCCCGAGAGCGACTTCAAGGTGCAGCGACGGCCACGTCGACGTGCCGCGCGGCCCGGGCCTCGGCGTCACCATCGATGAAGCGCTGCTCAAGAAAAATACGTTGCTGCAGGAAACGTAAATGGTAAAGTTGACAGTTGATAATGGACAATTGACAACGAAGACCTTCGATCGAGCCGAGCGTAGCATCGCGCGCGTTGTCAATTTTCAAGTTCGTCCGCATTGTCGAATTGACGTTTATCGCGTCCATTGTACAATTGCCTTGCAAGCACATACGGCAGGATGCCGCCGTGCTTCACGTAATCCAGTTCCGCCGGCGTATCCAGGCGCAGCGTAAGCTCGACGCGCTCCTGTTTGCCGTTCTGCCGCGTTACGACGAGCGTCACCGGTTGGCGCGGCTGCGCGCGGTCGTCGAGACCCAGCAGATCGAACTCTTCGTTGCCGGTCAGGCCGAGCGATCGCCGCCGTAACGCCCTGCGGCAACTGGCACGGCAACACGCCCATGCCGACCAGATTGCTGCGGTGTATGCGCTCGAAGCTCGCGGCGATCACGGCGCGCACGCCGAGCAGTCGCGTGCCTTTGGCGGCCCAGTCGCGCGCGCTGCCGGTGCCGTATTCCTCGCCCGCGATCACGAAGCAGCGGAACGCCGTCTTTTTCGTAGCGCATCGCGGCATCGTAGATCGCCATCTGCTCGCCGCCCGGCTGATGAACGGTGTAGCCGCCTTCAACGCCCGGCACCATCTGGTTTCTCAGGCGCACGTTGGCGAACGCGCCGCGCACCATCACCTCGTGGTTCATGCGGCGCGCGCCGTAGTTGTTGAAATCCGCCGGCGCCACACCCAGGCTTTGCAGGTAAAGGCCCGCGGTGGAACTCGCCTTGATGCTGCTGATGGGACTGATGTGATCGGTGGTGATCGAGTTGCCGAGTATCGCGAGCGCGCGCGCGCCGCGAAATTCGCGCAGGCCGGATTCCGAGTAGCGCGCGTCGAGAAACGGCGGCGCCTTGATGTAGGTGGACTTGTCGCTCCACGCGTAAGTCTCGCCGCTCGCGTGCGGAATCGCTTTCCACAGCGGGTTCAGCAACATCGAAATCCATGCCGTATACGGTGCGGTAATAGTCGGGATTCGCCGCCGTGTTCATCGCGGCTGCGAGTTCGTCCTGCGTCGGCCACAGGTCCTTCAGATAAACGGGCTCGCCGGATTTGTCGTTGCCGAGCGGCTCATGCGCAAAATCGATGTCGACGCGTCCCGCCAGCGCGAACGCGACGACCAGCGGCGGACTCGCCAGAAACGCCGCGCGCACCGACGGATGAATGCGCGCCTCGAAATTGCGGTTGCCCGACAGCACGGCGCACGCCACGACGTCGTTGTCGTTGATGGCTTTCTCAAGACCGGCATCGATCGGACCGGACGCGCCGAAGCAGGTCGTGCAACTGTAACCCGCGAGCATGAAGCCGAGTTCGTCGAGATAGCGCTGCAAACCCGTCGCCGCGAGATATTCGCTGACCACGCGCGAGCCGGGTGCCAGCGACATCTTGACCCACGGCTTGGCCTTCAATCCGCGCTCGACGGCTTTCTTCGCGAGCATGCCGGCCGCCAGCATCACGCCCGGGTTCGACGTGTTGGTGCACGACGTGATCGCGGCGATCACCACGTCGCCGTCGCGCGGAGAACTTTTCGGCGTTTCCGCGCGCCGAGCGGCTTTGCCCTCGGCAGTGCGGGCAGTAGGCTCCGCCCGCTTTACCGTACCCGCCGTCCGCCGTCGGCTTCGTCAACAGCGCTTGCAAACTGCGGCTTGAGATCGGCGAGCGCGATGCGGTCCTGCGGCCGCTTGGGACCGGCAACGTTCGGCACGATCGCGGCGAGGTCCAGCGTCAATACATCCGAGTAGTCGATTTCGTCCGCGCGCGCCGGGACCGAACAAGCCCTGGCTCTTGTAGTAAGCCTCGGTCGCGGCTATCGCCTCCGCCGGGCGCCCGGTCTGGCGCAGATAATGCAAGGTCTGCGCGTCGACCGGAAAAAATCCGACCGTCGCGCCGTATTCCGGCGCCATGTTCGCGATCGTCGCGCGGTCGGGCACGGTGAGTCTGGCGATGCCGTCGCCGAAAAACTCCACGAACTTGCCGACGACTTTCGCATGGCGCAGCATCTCGGTCACGTGCAACACCATGTCGGTGGAGGTCACGCCGGCGCGCAATTCGCCGGTCACGTTCACGCCGATCACGTCCGGCGTCAGCATGTAGACCGGTTGTCCGAGCACCGCGGCCTGCGCTTCGATGCCGCCCACACCCCAGCCGACGGTGCCGAGGCCCGCGATCATGCACGTGTGCGAATCGGTGCCGACCAGCGTGTCCGGATAAGTAAGCGCCGTCTTTCGACAGCAGCCCGGGCGCAAAAAATTCGAGATTGATCTGGTGCAGGATGCCGAAGCCCGGCGGTATCAGGCGTATGCCCTTGTACGCCTCGATCGCCCATTTCACGAAGCTGAAGCGCTCATGGTTGCGCTCGATTTCGAGCTGCATGTTGCGCTTCAAGCGCGTCCGGCGTGCCGTGGATAATCCACGGTCAGCGTGTGATCGAGCGTCATGTCGAGCGGCACTTTGGGCTGCACGAGTCCCGGCGCGCGGCCGGATCGTTGCATGGCGTCGCGCAAGGCCGTGAGGTCGCCCAGCAATGGAATGCCCGCGGCGCAGTTCAAAACGACGCGCCCGACGACGAACGGGATTTCGCTTTCGCGCTTGCCGTTGGGTTGCCAGCGCGCAAGCTCGCGCACCTGCTCCTCCTGCACGATGTGGCCGTCGCAGTTTCTCAACAGCGATTCGAGCACGATGCGCAGCGAAATCGGCAGGCGCGACATGCGCCCCGCGCCCGCGGCTTCGAGCGCCGGCAACGAAAATATTTTGCCCGTTCTGCCGCCGCCCAGATCGATTTCGCGCTTGCAGCTTGTGCTTAATGATGTCTGCATGAAACAGCCTATGCGTCTGATTCCTTACACCCATCCCCACCTCGGCTCCTCCCCTTGAAGGGGGAAGGCCGGGATGGGCGCTGAATGACGTGTGCCCACCTGGTCATTCTCACCCGTCCACCCAAGGCGACTTCCTCATCGGGGGAGGGGAGGATGAGATTACGCGCCGTTGGCGCTTACTACTCCGCGCGCATGCCCGCGTCCTTGATGACTTTCGACCACTTCGCAAAATCGTTGCGCAGCATCGCGGCAAACTCGGCGGCGGACGTGGTGGCAATTTCCGCCGCCTGCGCTTTCATGCGCTCCTTCATGTCCGGCGAATTGGCGACCGTGCCGATGTCGGCATTCAGCCTCGCGACGATGGCCTCAGGCAGTCCCGCCGGCGCGAGCACGCCGTTCCACGTGATCACGATGAGACTGGCAACACCGGCTTCTTTCGCGCTCGGCACTTCCGGCAGCGCCGCCCAGCGTTTGTCGTCGGTAATCACCAACGCGCGCAATTTGCCGCTTTTCACGAACGGCACGACGGACGGCATCGTCGCAAACATGGTGTCGACGTGCCCGCCCAAGAGATCGGTGACGGCCGGCCCGCCGCCTTTGTACGGGACGTAATTGACGCGGATTTTTTCCAGCGAGTGGAACACGACGCCGGTCAGATGATTGGTGCTGCCTATGCCCGACGTCGCGAAACTCAGTTGTCCCGGCTTCGCGCGCGCAAGCGCAACCAGCTCCGCCACCGTCTTCGCCGGCAGATGCGGATTCACGACCAGTATGTTGGGGAAAACAATGACATTGGAGAGCGGCGCGAAATCTTTCGTCGGGTCGTACGGCAGCTTGTCATAGAGGCCGGGGCTCATCGCAAGCTCGTTGCTCGTGCCGAGCAACAGCGTGTAGCCGTCGGGCGGCGACTTCGCGACGATGCCGGCGCCTATCGTGCCGGTCGCGCCGGCGCGGTTGTCGACGACCACCGGCTGGCCCAGCACGTCGGTGAGTTTTTGCGCGAGCACGCGCGCAACGCTGTCCGCCGGGCCGCCGGGCGGAAACGGCACCACCAGCCGCACCGGCTTGGCGGGGTACGTTTGCGCGAGCGCCGCGCCCATCGCGAGCATGGCGGTGAGCAGGCAGAGTAAGTTTGAAATCGCTGGACGACCCCCTCTCCCCGCGTTAGCGGGGAGAGGGCGGGTGAGGGACGTTAAATCGCGCCTCATGGCAAAAATAAAATTCACGCTGCCCCTCACTAACGCTTCATGGGTGATGATTTTCTGAGATGTCTCTCGCGATTGATACGCCAGCGTCTGAACTATCCGTTCAGGCGCGCAGCAACGCCGACAACTCGCGCACCGACGCGAGTGCGTCGACCGCGCGCACCTTGCGGATGATTTCCGCGGCCTTGTCCGCCGCGAGCACCGGCGCCGCAAGCCGCGAGAATTTTGCGATGCGCTCGGCCTCGGTAACCGGGTCCGCCGGCATGCCGTGCGGGTCCAGCACGAAACTTTGCAGCCGCTTTCCATCCGCAAGTTGCACTTCGATGCGCGAACCGTAATGTTTGGGGTACGCCGCCTCCATTTCCGCATCGACGTACAACTCGACGCGGCGCGCGAGTTCGCGGCGCTGCGGATGATTGATGGACTGCTCGGTGTACATCGCCGGATCCGTCGGATCGGCAGTCAGCGCGAGGGCGGCGCAGTACGGGAAACTGTATTGCGCGCCCATGATGTCCGGCGGCGCTACCGCGCCGTTGTTCTTCGCCGCGTAGGCGCTGACGCCAATGCGGATTTTCGCGATCTCGTCCGGCGCGAACAAGCGCGCGCCGCGCAAACCGACCAGTTGCTGCACCGCCGCCTGTATCCAGCTGCAGCACGGATAGACTTTGACGTAGACATTTTCGGTGGCCCAGCGTTGGCCCAGGTCCGCGACCAGCGCGCGCGGTTCGACTATCCTTGCCGCCGAAAACTTCCAGCAGACCGAAGCGACCGTCGATCGCCGACGGCGGCGCCGTGAAATCGCGCGCCGCCAATTGCGCCATGCGCACGCCGGATTCCGCGGCGCGCCCCGCATGCATGCGCTTCATCATGCCGCCGCCGGTGCCGGCCGCAAAGCTCTTGATGCCCGACGCCGTCGAGCACGCGAGCCCCGCCGCAGTAAGCAATCTTTCCGGCGAAAGATTCATGACGACGCCCGCTGCGATGGCCGCGCCCACCGGGCCGACCAGCGCGGTCTTGTGAAAGCCGCGATGCGCGGGTTCCAGCCCCATTGCAAGACCGATGCGGTTCATCGCTTCATAACCCGCGACTATCCCGAGCAGCAGGCGCGCGCCGGACGCATTGATATTTTCCGCTGTCGCGAGCGCCGCCGGCACGACTAATCGCGCCGGGATGAACGATCGGCTCGTCCAAGAGATCGTCGAGTTCAAAACCGTGCGCCGCCGTGCCGTTGCAGAGTGCCGCCGCCGGTGCGGCGAACGATTGCGCATGACCGACCACCGTGGATGAGCCGCGCGAACCTTCGGCGGCCATTTCGTCGGTCATGATGCGCGCCCACTCCTGCTGTGAGCCGAACAAAGCGCAGCCGAGCGCATCGAGCAGACACCATTTCGCAATGTCGGCGACTGCTGCCGGCAGCGCAGCTATCGTCAACCCCTGCAGAAAACCGACCAGCTCCTGCGCCAGCAACGGCGAAGGCAGTGATTCCGCTTTCATGTACTCCTTTGCTAGTCGAATGCTGCGTTGCCGAGCAGGGCTTCGCGAAAACGATTCTTGATGTGGGCGCCGTCGCGCAAACGGATCGCCATCGGGTAGCGCGTGCGGTCGACCTTGATGGCGATGAACGCGGGACCGGCCGGCGCGTAAAGTTTTGGCACCCATGACTTCAACTGGCTCTCCGTGTATATGGTGCCGGTGCGGGCGAATTTCGCGGCGCGGGCCATGCCTGCGAGATCGACACCGCGGCTCGTATGCGTGGGCTGCATGCCCGTTTCGCTGTAGAGCTCGTTGTCGATCACGACGATAGCCAGATTGCGCGGCCCCTGCGCGCCTATCGTCGCCAGCGCGCCGAGTCCCATCAGCATTTCGCCGTCACCGGTAATGACGAGCACCTGCCGCTTGGGCTGCGCGAGCGCCAACCCCAGCCCCACCATTGCGGCCGCACCCATGCCGCCCCACAGGTAGAAAGTATTGGCGGAATCGCCGGCGGCGCCGACGTCGTAGCACGCCGAGCCGAGCCCGGTCACGACCAATGTGTCCGCGCGGTTCTTGAGTATCTGGTTGATGGCGGCGCGGCGGTCGAGTGTCGCTTTTTTGGCCATGATTACTTGCTCCAATCCTTGAAGCCGATCACGCGTTGCGAGATCAGCAGCGCGACGGGACGGCACGTGTTGAAAGTCAGCTGTGCCGCGGCGAATACGTGTTCGCGAATTTCGTCCGCGCGGTCGACGCGTTGCACGACGGCGCCGGCGTGCCGCAGCACCGGCGGCGTGCCCTGCCCCATCGCGAGCTGCCACGGGTTGAATTCCCCCCATTCCCCGCGCATGGTGATTATCATCAGCAGGGGAAAACGGCATTCGTGCATGATGCTCAGGAGATTGATGCAGTTGCCGACACCCGACGATTGCATCAGCAATACGCCGCGTTCGCCGCCGAGCCAGGTCCCCGCGAGCATGGCTACACCCTCTTCTTCGCTGGTGAGCGACACCACTTTCATGCTCTTGTCGGCGTGGCAGCTGTTGATCAACTGCGTATGTCCCGCATCCGGCACATAGGCGACCTGTTTGATACCGACTTTCTTGAATATTTCGTAAATGTCCCGCGGCCACGCCGGCGGCTTTTTCTGCGCTTTCAAAGGAGCACTCCTTTCACCTTCAGATTGAAATTTCCGCATCGCGCCCGCTGCCGGGATTCCCGCCCGCGGAACGGCCCGTACCGATCGCAATTTTTCCGTCGCAAGCGGCGCCGGAAGATTTAATTTCCAGCGGCGCGGACGCTAGTCGCCGCCGGCATCACTGCCGCGGCCCGCCGGCAACAACCTTGCGTCACCCATGCGTTTTTCCTCCCGCTGCGCGGGATGGTTTAATATGTCGCCCGCAGGTATCAAGTTACGCGCCAGCCCGTCTTCGTGCCCGAACAGCGATAATAACAAAAGCGCCGTGCGCACACCTTGATTCGGTGATCCGCGACGGCTTGCATACAGGAGGAGTCCGCCCATGTACGTGTCTGACGTTCCGCAGCAGGCGGAATTCGATTTCATCGTCGTCGGTTCCGGCTCCGCCGGCTGCGCAGTCGCAAACCGGCTCACCGCCGATGGCCGCCATAGCGTCCTCTTGCTCGAGGCGGGCGGCCGCGACACCAACTTCAACATAAAAATTCCGTTGTTCGTCGCCAACATTCTGAACGACGAGCGCCTGACCTGGCCGTATATGACCGAGCCGCAAGCGCATCTGAACGGCAAGCCGCAGAAATGGGCGCGCGGGCGCGTCATCGGCGGATCGAGTTCGATCAACGGCAATCTGTTCGTGCGCGGCGATCCGTTGGAATACGACAAGTGGCGCGATGCGGGTTGCACCGGCTGGGGTTATGCCGACCTCCTGCCCCTATTCAAGCGGCTCGAAGACTACCCGGAAGGCGACGCCGCGGTGCGCGGCCGCGGCGGCCCCATCCATTGCACCAGTCTCGACAAATTCGACCCGTTGTCGGACGCCTTCGTCGGCGCCTGCAGCGAGGCCGGCTTCAAACGGCTTGCGGATTACAACGACGGCAGCTACGAGGGTGCGTTCTATCTCCAGTATTCGACGCGCCACGGATTGCGCAACAGTTCGGCGGCGGGCTATCTGCGGTCGGCCAACCGGCGGCCCAATCTCACCGTGCTGCCGAACGCAACGGTCACGCGCGTCGTGCTGGACGGCAAGCGCGCAACCGGAGTTGAGTACCGGCTCAGTGATGCGACGTTGCGTGTGGTGCGCGCGCGCCGCGAGGTCGTGCTCTCCGCTGGTCCGCTGGCATCGCCGCAATTGCTTGAATTGTCCGGCATCGGCAACAGCGAAATTCTGCATAAGCACGGCGTGCCGGTCGCGCATCATCTGCCGGGCGTGGGTGAGAACCTGCGCGACCATCCGAATACGCGCCTGACGTTCGAGTGCTCGCAGCCGATCACCATTAACGATGTCCTGCAAAGCCCGTGGCTAAAGTTCAAAGAGGGTCTGCGCTTCATATTCAAGCGCGAAGGGCTGCTCACGATTTGCTCGGCGACCGCGCAAATGAATTTCCGCAGCCATCCGGAGCTGAAACAACCGGACCTGGTACTGCGTCTTTTGCCGCTCTCGGGCAAGGACCGTTACGCACGCACGCCGGGCTACGGCATGGATCCGTTTCCGGGTTTCACCTTCGGCGTCACCGTCCTGCAGCCGCGGTCGATCGGCACACTGCACATCCAATCGCGCGATCCGCTGCAACAGGCAGCCATGGACCCGCGCTATCTTTCCCACGAGGCCGACGCGCAATTGTTTCTCGATGGCGTGCGCCTCGCGCGCAATGTCGCCCAGATGCCCGCGTTAAAGCCGCTGATCGTACGCGAGACGCGGCCGGGACCGGAGGTCCAAGACGATGCGGGCCTGCTCGATTACATGCGCGGCACAATACAGACGAGTTGGCACATGGTGGGCACCACCAAGATGGGCACCGACCCGGCGGCGGTCGTCGATCCCGAATTGCGCGTGCACGGGATTGCCAACCTGCGCGTCATCGATTCCGGTATCTGTCCGACGATACCGTCGTCCAATACCAACATCCCGTCGATCGCCATCGGCGAAAAAGGCGCGGATCTGCTGCTGGCGGCGCATGCTTAACAAGCGCAAAACCCATCCCCACCTCGGTCCTCCCCTTGAAGGGGAGGATGCAATAAAACAAGGCCCCTTCCCCTTCAAGGGGAAGGTTGGGATGGGGATGGGTAATAATTGATTCGACAAAGGAACAAAAAATGCATCTGATTGCCCGATCGCTCTTGCTGCTGGCAGCCGGCACGCTGCTTGCGCACGCGCAACCTTATCCGTCGAAACCGACACGCATCATCGTCGGCTTCACCGCCGGCGGCCCCTCGGACATCGTCGCGCGCATCGTCGCCCAGCAACTCACCGAGCGGATGGGGCATTCGTTTGTCGTGGAGAACCGCGCCGGCGCAACCGGCACGATAGGCGCCGAGCTGGTCGCGAAGGCGCCGCCCGACGGTTATGCGTTGTACCTGGCAAGCCAGACGACCCACGCGGTCGCGCCCCATATGTACGCGAAGATCGGCTACGACCCGCTGCAGGATTTCGCCACCGTCGTGCGCGTCGTGCACAACCCGCTCTTGATGGTGGTGAATCCGTCCTTTCCCGTCACCTCGATCAAGGAGCTTATCGCGCTCGCCAAAGCGCGGCCGGGACAAATTAATTTCGCGACCGGCGGCATCGGATCAAGCCCGCACATGTCGATGGAGCTCTTCAAGAGCATGACCAAAATCGACATGGTGCCCATCCATTACAAGGGCGACGGCGCCGCGATCATCGATGTCGTCGGCGGGCAGGTGCCGATGCTGACATCCAGCATGTCGGCGCTGATGCCGTACGTGAAAAGCCGAAAAATGCGCGGCGTCGCGGTGACGAGCATGAAGCGATCTACCGTGGCGCCGGAATTTCCGACCATCGCCGAATCGGGCCTCGAAGGATTCGAAGTCATCACGTGGTTCGGCATACTCGCGCCGGCGGCGACGCCGAAGGAAATCGTCAACCGGCTCAACACGGAAATCGTGCAGTCGGTGGCGCTGCCCGCCGTGCGCGAGCAGCTCACGAAAATGGGCTTCGAGATCGTCGCCAACACGCCGGAACAGTACGCAGTGTTTCTGCGCGAAGAGAACGTCAAGTGGGGCAAAGTGGTTAAGGACCTCGGGTTGCGCGCGGAGTAACGTGTATCAGTCGGGACTCCGGCTGACAAATTATGGGCGCTACGGACCGAATGCCAATGGTATTCTTTACCCATGCTCCGACTTCTGTCGACTGGCATTCCTGGCCTCGCGCCGGTGCCTGCACTTGCCCAGGACGACCGGTTTGCCGCCTGGCTGACGGGTGAAAATCGCGAGGCGCGGCGATCGCAATGCCACACCGCAAGGACGCGCACCGCCTAAGCAACCGAGAAACAGAGAGGGGGCACGCTATGAACGAAGTCAGTCGCGACTATTACGAGATAGTTGGTCTGCCCCGTGATGCCAGTCAAATTGAGATCGATGCGGCATGTATCCGGCTCGCCGAGAAATGGCGGCCGGAACACCATCCCGGTGATCCGCTGGCACAAAATAATTTTCGTCTCATCGAGGATGCGTACGAAACGCTTGGAGATCCCGCCAAACGCGCGGCGTATGACTTCGGCTTGAAGGCGCTGGCGAGCAACGTCAGCCCGGACGTCCGCAGGCAACACGATGCGCAGGCTGGCGCTTCGGTTGCACTAAACTTTACGGGCCAACCCGGCGAGTACTTTCGCATATGGATTGTTAACGTATGCCTGTCCGTCGTCACGCTGGGAATTTACTCGGCATGGGCCAAGGTTCGGCGCAAAAGATATTTCTACGGCAACACCTTGCTGCATGACGCCGCGTTCGAATATCTCGCCGATCCCAAAGCGATACTGAAGGGCCGGCTCATCGTGGTGGGCGTGCTCGTCGCTTTCGGCCTGCTCGCCGAGCTGCTCAAAACCAACATCTTCAGCCTCTTTTACCTCGCAGCCTTGCCTTACGTTGTCATCAAGGCGGCCCGCTTTAATGCGATAAATTCAGCGTACCGGAACGTCCGCTTTAAATTCGGCGTAGGCTTCCCGCCTCAGACAGGGATGTCGAAACGATATATCGAGGGCTACAACAAAACCAGCCAGTTCCTGATCCTGCCGCTGTTTCTCGTGCCCGTCACGCTTGGCCTGTTGTACCCATATTACGCGTTTCGGAGGAGGCAGTTCTTTCTCGAACACAGCGCCTACGGCACGACGCCGTTTACATTCGACGCCGGCCCCGGTGCGTTTTACCTCGCGTATTTCAAGGTGGCGCTGCTGTTTCTTATATTCCTCGTCGGCAGCATCGTGACCGTGGGCATAGGCGTGCTTCCTTTTTATATCCTGTTTGCGTCCTATCGTGATGCCGCGGTGGCACGGCTTGCCTGGAGACATACGGCCCTGGGCAATCTGCGTTTTGACTGCAATTGGAAGACCTGGGATTTGTTCAAGCTTCATTTGTTGAACAGCCTCGCGGTCATATTCACGCTAGGATTATTGGCGCCGTGGGCCGCGATCCGGGTGGCGCGCTACGAGCTGCAAGGCCTGTCCCTGGGACCCGCCGGGGCGATCGACGGCTTCGCCGCCGCAATGCACGAACAGGTGAGTGCGACAGGCGACGAGGCCGGCGACCTGCTCGGATTCGATTTCGGTTTATGACTGCGGTCGAAGGACGCTACTACGACGGCAAGTCAACGCAGCAGCGCAAGGCATCGATTTTCTCCGCGACGCCGGGTCGCCTGCGAGTCGTCGGCGAGGGGGTCGATTTCAGTTGCGCGCTTGCCGATGTACGCGCGTCTTCGCGGCTGGGACACACCCGGCGTCACCTGTCCTTTCCCAACGGTTCCCAGTTCGAAACCGAGGACAACGACGCGATAGACGCAATGTTCTCCGGCGTGCGAGCGGCGGCGTGGGGCCGACTACTGCACCACTGGGAGAGTACGCTCGAATACGTTCTGGTTGCTTTGGTGCTTACGGTCGCGTTGATCTGGGCGGGCATCGCTTATGGCATACCGGCGCTGGCGAAACAGGTCGCTTTCCGGTTGCCGGCAACGACGGACAAGCTGCTCGGACAGCAAGCGTTGGAAACACTCGACAAAGTCCTGCTCGAGCCCACGCGCTTGCCGCCCCGGCGCCAGGCGGAGCTGCGAAAATTGTTCGCAGACGTGACGGCGGGAATCGCGGGCGCCGACAATTACCGCATCGAGTTGCGTGCAAGCAAAACCATCGGACCCAACGCACTGGCCCTGCCATCGGGCATCGTCGTGGTAACGGACCCCCTGGTGGAACTCGCGCACAGCGACGGCGAACTCATAGCGGTGCTCGCGCACGAAATCGGCCATCTCAGGCAGCGTCACGCTTTGCGGCGGGTGCTGCAGGATTCGGGAACCTTGGTCGTCGTCGTCGCTGTAACCGGCGACATCAGTTCGGTGATATCGCTGACGGCCGCGCTTCCGACTCTGCTCGTGCAATCCGCGTATTCACGCGACTTCGAGAGGGAAGCCGACGATTTTGCCTTCGATTACCTGAAGCAACGCAATATCCCCGCTGACTCTCTCACGGCAATTCTCGTGCGCATGGAGAAAAAAGCCGATGCATCAGGCGGCGTGCTGGACTATCTCTCGAGCCACCCGGCGACGAAAGAACGAGCGGAGCGCGCACGTGCCGCGCGTTGAAGCAAGTCCTACGCGGCAGCGCGCCTAAACCCGCGGGCGCAAGACTAGCGCCCCGTCCACACCGGCTTGCGTTTTTCCATGAACGCGCGGCGTCCTTCAACGTAGTCCTGGCTGGCGAAGCAATCGGCCACGGCTTTGTCCGCCAGCGCCTGATCGCGTTTGTCGGCGTCCTTCACGTATTCGTCGATCACGCGTTTGGCGGCAACGATGGACAGCGGCGCGTTGTTGGCCATGGTTTCGGCGTAGGAATTCACGAACGCTTCGAGCATGGCGGCCTGGCACACGTGATTGACGAGGCCGATGCGGTGCGCTTCGTATGCGGTGTAGCGGCGCGCGGTGAAAAGTATTTCCTTGGCGACCGACGGGCCCGCGAGCTCGATCAACTGTCCCAGCGATTCGGCGCTGTAGCCGATGCCCAGCTTGGCGGCGGGCACGCCGAATTGCGCGTCTTCGGAGCAGATGCTGCAGATCGCAGTTCAGCGCAATCGCAAGGCCGCCGCCCAGACACCAGCCGCGGATCATCGCGATCGTCGGTTTGCCGATGCCGCGCAGCGACGCGCGAAAGCCGGCCGACATCTTGTTGTAGGCGGCGATCTGCTCCGGCGTGGAGCGGTTGCCTTCGTACTTGGAAATGTCGCCGCCCGACACGAACGCTTTGGTGCCCGCGCCGCGCAGAATGACGACGCGTATCGCCGGATCGCTCGGCGAAATCGTCGATCACCGCGGCGGCCGCCTGCGACATTTCCGGCGAAATCGCGTTGTGCTTCTCGGGGTAGTTGAAGGTCAGCGTGCCGATGGCGCCTTTTTTGGTGCCGAGTATCTTGTCTGCTTGTCTGTGCCGTGTATGACGGTATCCATGGTTCGTTTATCGCTCCGCGTTAGATCACGCCCTTGGCGCGCATTTGCTGCAATTCGTTCCTTTGGTGTAGCCGACGGAACGCCAGAATCTCGTCGGTGTGCGCGCCGGCGTCGGCGGTGGCGGTGCGGATTTTCTTGCTGACGCCGGTCATGTTGAGCGGGCGAAGCGACGAGCTTGATGTCGCCCAGTTTTTCGCTCTTCACGGGCGACGCGATGCCCAGATGCTGCACCTGCGGATCGGCGAACACCTTGTCGATGGTGTTGATCGGGCCGCACGGCACGCCGGCGGCTTCGAACACCTCGACCCAGTGCTGCGCGGGCTTGTGCTTGGTGATTTCGGCGATCGCGGCGTTGATCTCCTTGCGCTCCTTGCTGCGCTTCTGCCTGGGTGTTCCATTCTTCGCGGTCTTTCCACTCCGGCTTGCCCAGCGCGTCGCAGCAGCGCGCAAACACGCGTGCCGACGACGCCGCGATATTGAACAGCCCGTCGCTCGCGGGAAACACGCCCGTCGGCACGCCCGTGGGATGATCGTTGCCGGCCTGACCCGCGACTTCGCCCGCCATCAGGTAGCGCGAGGCCTGGAAGTCGAGCATGAAGATCTGCGCTTCGAGCAGGCTGGTATGCACCCAGCGCCCGACGCCGGTCACTTCGCGCTCGTAGAGCGCCGTCATCACGCCAAAGGCGAGCAGATTGCCCGCCGTCAGGTCGGCGATGGCGATGCCCACGCGCACCGGGCCCTGACCGGGCAATCCGGTGATGGTCATCAGGCCGCCCATGCCCTGCACGATCTGATCGACGCCGGCGCGCTTGCCGTACGGGCCGGTCTGGCCGAAGCCGCTGATGCTGCCGTAGACGATGCGCGGGTTGACCTTTTTCACGTCGTCGTACGACACCTTGAGGCGGTGCTTCACTTCGGCGCGCATGTTCTCGATGATCACGTCGGCTTTTGCGGCGAGCCGCATGAACGCGGCGTGGCCTTCCGGCGACTTGAGATTCAAGCGCACCATTTTCTTGTTGCGGTGCAGATTCTGGAAGTCGAAGCCTTCGCGCTTGCCGGCGACGTCCTCGCCGGTGACTTCCGCCGGTTCGATGCGGATGATGTTCGCGCCCCAGTCGGCGAGATGACGCACGCAGGTGGGGCCCGCGCGGGCGAGCGTGAGATCGAGCACGGTGATGCGGGAGAGCGGCAGTGCTTGCGTAACGGGTGCTTCTGCGGGCTTATTCATGCTTAATGTCTCGGTTTCAGGATTGCGAAACTTGCGGCGGGACGACGGGTGCTTACCGTAGCACAGGGTACGGCATTGCTGCAATCACTTCACGGCGGCGCCGATTGCACCGGCCGTCTCCAGCGCGGCGATCTCGGCGCCATTCAATCCCAGCACTTCGCGCAGCACTTCATGCGTATGCTGGCCCAGCATGGGTGCGGGCGAGCGCACAGCGAAAGGCGCTTTCGACATGCGCACCGGCGAGCGGATGACGCGCACTGTGCCCGCGCGGGGATGCTCGACTTCGACGAGCGCGTTGCGCGCCTTGACTTGCGGATGCTCGACGACCTGCGCGAGATTGTTGATGGCACCTACCGGAATGTCGTTCGCGACGAGCAGCGGCTCCCATTCTTCGTACGCGCGCGTCAGGAACACGTCCTGCAGCATGGGCAGCAGAATCGCGCGGTTCTTGTTGCGCTCCAGCGCGCGGCTGAAGCGCGGGTCATCCGTCAACTCGGGACGGCCGATCGTGGGACATAATTTGCGCCACAACTTGTCGCCGGCGATCGCGATCGCGAGATCGCGCGTTTGGGTGCGAAATGTCTGGTACGGCACCAGCGCCGCATAGGTGTTGCCCGTCGGCTGCGGAATTTTGCCATCCGCGCAATAGGCGCTGATCATCGTGCTCAACAATGCGAGCTGTCCTTCGAGCATGGAAACGTCGATCTCCTGCCCCGCGCCCGTCTTCTCCTTCATGCGCAACGCGAGCATCACGCCATAGGCCGAGTACAGGCCCGCCGTCATGTCGGCGATCGACACGCCGGCGCGCGTGCCGCTGCTGCCCGCGTCGCCCGTGACGCTGACCATGCCGCTTTCGGACTGCAGGATGAGATCGAGCGCCGCGCGGTCGCGGTAGGGACCGTCCTGGCCGAATCCCGAGATCGAGCAGTAGATGATGCCGGGATTGCGCTTCTTCGCCTCGGCGTAGTCGATGCCCAGCCGCTTCAATGCACCGACGCGGTAGTTTTCGAGCACGACGTCGCAGCGCTCGACGAGGCGGAAAAACAATTCCCTGCCCTGCGGATGCTTGAGGTCGACGACGATGCCGCGCTTGTTTCGATGCAGGCTTACGAAGTACGACGATTCGCCGCCCGCGGTACGCACTCCCCACGCGCGCGCAATGTCGCCTTCGCCGGGCGGCTCCAGCTTGATCATCTGCGCGCCGAAATCGGCGAGCATGGTCGAGCAGAACGGCCCCGCCAGCGCGTGGGTCAGGTCGAGCACCTTGATATCTTCAAGCGGCAGTTGCATGGCAATCCTGCGGTCAGGCTAAAACCGCAAGTTTCTCACAGTTCATCACGTCGGCTGGCGTTCCCCACCCGTATCCGCGCTGGCGGCGAGCCGGCGGCGCACGAAATTGATGTGCTCGCGCAGCACGTAAAACTGGTCGGCGAACGGCAACGGCATCTTGATGCCGTTGACGCGCACTTCGATGTCTTCGAGCCGCTGGTGCAATTGCGCAAGCTGCCCGGCCGTCGGTTGCGCGAACATGTCGCGTTCGAGCGCCATCAGTTCACCGTAGCGCTTGTAGATGCGCGTGCGGATGCGCCAGCGGTAGATCGCCGGCACCAGCTTCAGGCCCGGGATCAGCAGCACGATAATCGGTACCAGCACGACCATCGTGCGGTCGATGAGACTCGCGATCCAGAACGGCAGATGGCGGTACAAAAAGCCCTTGCCCGATTTGTAGTAACGCGCCGCATCGTCGCTGATCGGATACTCGTGCTCGAGCGGCGCCGGAAACTCCCCCGCTTGCTGTATGAGGGTCGCCCGCCCGTGCGCTTCGCGCGCCGCTTCAATCAAAAGATCGGACAATGCCGGGTGCAGATCCGGACGCGCGATGAGTTCGACCGTGGGCGCGATCATCATGAGCGGTTTCGCCGGCACGTTCTTGGCGAAATCGATGGAACCCATCGGCAGTTCGATCTTGGAGAGGTAACGAAAGCGGCGCGTGTAGGCATCGGCCTGCGTGAAATCCATGAGCCGGATGCCCGGCGTGTGGATGAGCTTGCGCATGATCGCGGGGGAGGCCGCATCACCCAGCAACATTACGGCATCTGCCTTGTGCGTGAGCAGGGCCTGCGCGGCATCTTCACCGGCAAGATCAAGAAGTCGCGTCGGCCCCTTCGCCTCTATGCCGTTGGCCTTGAGCAGCAGCAGGTTGAGGTAGTGCGTGCCGCTGCCCTCGCGGCCGATCGCGATGCGCTTGCCCTGTGAATTCGGCGAGCCGCGCGATTGGCTTGCCGCTGCGGTAAAAAACCGCGAGCGGCGCATAAAACACGCTGCCGAGCGACACGAGGTCGCCGGTTTCGCCCTCGGACAATCCGCCCTGCACGAACCCGACGTCGACCTTGATGGCCGGATCGCTCAGTCTTTTCAAATTGTCGAGCGCGCCTTCAGACGGCAGTATTTCGAGCTTCACGCGGTTGCGCGCCAGTATCTTTTTGTATTTTTCGGCGGCAACGCTGAAGGTGCTGCCTTCGACGCCGCTCGTGATGACGATGGTATCGGGCGGCGCGGGACGCACGAAGCGAAACGCGATCCATATCGCGACCGCGGTAATGAGGAGCACCGGCACCAGCGCCGCCGCGAGATCGCGCCACGAGATGCGCGGAATTTCCACCGCATAGCCAAATGCAGCGATTTTTCGTTTGGCAGGCTGCGCGCCGTCTTGCGTCATAGTCTTACCCTCCAGACGCTCTTCATAACATGTTTTCGCGCGGGAATGCCAGCCCGCGCGACGCCGGCAGCCGGACGTGCCCCGCAATTCATGGTCGCATCGGTGTTATATTCGCAAAAACGGCGGCGCATTCGACAATTCGAAAGCGCGTCGTGCCAATTCACGGGGAGAGATTACCAATGGACATGTGGACGGAAGACCCGATGCGGTCTATCCACAAGATGCTCAATCCGCGCTCGATCGCGGTGGTCGGCGCGTCCCCCAAGGGCGGTTACGGCGGGCGGCTCCTGGAAGCCGTGTTGAAATGCAAGGACCGCGTGAGGATCTACCCGGTGAATCCGAATTACGACGAGATCATGGGCGCCAAATGCTACCGCAGCATTGCGGAACTTCCCGAAGCGCCGGACCTGGTCGGCATCGTCGTGCCGTACGACAAGGTGCTCCCCGTGATGAAGGAGTGTCACGCCAAGAAGGCCGGCTCGGCCATCGTCATTTCCGCCGGGTTTGCCGAGCGCGGGATCGCCGCGCGCCTCGATCTGCAAAAAGAGGTCGGCGCTTTCGCGAAAGAATCCGGGTTGCGCATCACCGGTCCGAATTGCCTCGGGCTCGCCAACGTCAGGGACGATATCTGGGCGACCGCGTCCTCGCGCACGCTGGGCGGCCTGACCGGCCACATCGCGCTCGTCTGCCAGAGCGGCGCGACGGCGTTCGGCCCGTTTCTGCTGCGCGCGGTGGACGCGGGCATCGGCCTCTCCCACATCATTTCCACCGGCAACGAAACCGATCTCGACTTCGCGGATTTTGCGCGCTACCTGATCGACGATGCGGACACGCGCGTCATCGCCGGATTCGTCGAAGGCTTCAAGGACGTGCGGAAGTTTATCGCCGTCGCCGCGCTCGCGGCCGAGCGCGGCAAGCCCATCGTGCTGATCAAGATCGGGCGCTCGGCGTCGGGCGCCGAGGCCGCGCGTTCGCATACCGCGGCGATGACCGGCGCCGATGCGTTGTATGAAGCGGTGTTCAGACAATACGGCGTCATCCGCGTGCAGGACTACGACGAATTGCTCGAAGTCTCGCATCTGCTCGCCAACGCCAAGCAACCGCCGCAGCGCGGTATCGCGGTGGTGTCGCACTCGGGCGGCATCAGTTCGCTCACCGCCGATATGCTGGGTCTCGCCGGGCTCGACCTGCCTCAGCTTACCGACCGGCGCGCGCGACGGCATCAACGGCATACTGAAGGACTTCGGCTGGGCGGCGAATCCCGCGGATCGTCACCGGCTTTGCGCGCGGCGAGCATTTTCCAACAATCATGGACTACATGATCAACGAGCCCGACCGTCGGCACGCTGGTCATCGCCAGCGCGGGCGCGGGCAACCAGATCGATCACGTCATCGCGCAGCGCGACCGCACCGACAAGGGCGTGGTTTTTTTCTGGACCGCGAGCCGCGAGCGACAAGACCGCGCTGCCGAAACTGAAGGCGTCCAACATTCCGGTTTTCTATTCGCCGGAAAAACTCGCGCGCGGACTCAAGTTCCTGATCGACTATCACGCATGGCGCGAGCGCCGCGCAGCCGGCGGCATTGCCAAGGTTCCGGCACTCACTGCAGCGCAGGAGCAAGCGTTGCAGCGGCTGAACACGGTGGACCGCACCACGCTCTCGGAAAGCGAGAGCAAGCAGGCGATTTCCGCGTGGGGCATCGCGGCGCCGCGCGAAATATTGGCGCAATCCGCCGACGCCGCCGTCGACGCCGCGAAAAAAATCGGCTATCCGGTCGTGATGAAAGTCGATTCGCCCGACATCCTCCACAAGACCGAGGCCGGTGTCGTGCGCCTCGGGCTTGCGCGATGCCGATGAAGTGCGCACCGCCTACGCTGAAATCATGGCGAATGCCGCGCGGCACGCGCGTGAGGCGAAGATCAACGGCGCGCTCGTACAGGAGATGGTGGTCGGCGGCGTCGAGAGTCATCGTCGGCGTTTCATACGACGCGCAACTGGGCCCCATGCTGCTCTTCGGCAGCGGCGGCGTCATGGTCGAGGTGTACAACGACGTGGCACTGCGCCATTGCCCGATCACGCGCGGCGAGGCGCTCGAGATGATAGACGAAGTCAAAGGCGCGAAACTGTTGCGCGGCTTCCGCGGCAAGCCGGCGGCAGACGTCGATGCGCTCGCAGACACGCTCGTGCGCGTGTCGCACCTCGCGGTGCAGCTCGAAGGACGGCTCGCCGAACTCGACATCAATCCGCTGATGGTATTGCCGGCGGGACAGGGCGTGAAAGCGGTCGACGCGTTGGTGGTGTTGCGCGGATAAAGCGTTGCAAACCGCCTTGATCGGCCGGGATTGGCCGACGAGCACTTGTCCGTTCGGTGTCTCACGACACGTCAACGGACTTGAGCCCGGCCTAGCGTGCCGCCCAGTAGTCTGCGAGTGCTGATTGCCGGCAGTCAGGTGCTCGACCCACAACCGTTGAGATTTCCGGAGGATTGAGCTTCCTGGCCCGGCGGGAAGACGCCGCCAGCGACGACGTAATTGCGTCCGCAGCCGGCGTGCCTCATCAAAGCGATTTGCGTCGATGGCGCGCCGTTACTGCTTGAGTCCCATGCGCTCGACAGTGCGCCGCTCGATCTCGTAGTTCTCGCGCGCCCATTTGAAATAGTCTTCGCCGCTCATGTAGTAGGGATCGTGGCCGAGCCGATCCAGCGTTTTAAGGAACGCCGGGTCGTCCAGCGCGGCCTTGAATGCGTCGTGCAGTGTTTTGACGATGGCCGGGTCCATGCCCTTCGGCCCGGTCACGCCGTAGGGCGAGTTGGTGACGATGCCGTAGCCGAGTTCCTTCAGCGTCGGCGCGTTCGGATGGCGCGCGGGGCGACGCTCGCCCCAGGTCACGAGCGTGCGAAATATCCCGGCCTCGGTCTGCTCGGTCGGCACGCTGCCGGTCAGCGCCATGACGTGCCCGCCGCGCAATGCGACGATGGAGTCCGCGGTACCCTTGAACGGCACCTGCGTCCATTCGATGCCGTCGCGTGCGCCGATCTGCTCCATCGTGATGTGCAGCGTGGTGCCGAAACCCGGCGAGGCGTAAGTGACTTTGCCGGGATTGGCCTTGGCATAAGCGGTGAACTCCTGCCAGGTCTTCCAGGGTGAATCCGCGCGCACGACGACTCCAAACTGGTAGCCGGCGAGATTGATGATCCAGGTGAGATCGGTGACCGGATTGAACGCCACATTGCTGATGTGCGGCAGCCGCAATACGGTGATCGGCGTAACCGCCAGCGTATACCCGTCGGGCCGGGCGCTTTGCGCCATGTTCATTGCCGCCAGCGCGCCGCCGGCACCGGGCCGGTTGTCCACCGTAATGCGCTGGCCCAGTACGCGCGCGGCGGCTTCCGCCGCCACGCGCGAAGAGATATCGGTGGGGCCGCCCGCGGTGTAAGGGATCAGCAACGTGATCGGCCGCTCCGGATAACCTTGCGCATAGGCTTGCAATGCTGCCGCGGCCAGCACCAGTCCGATGGCCGTGGTCCGGATCAGGTTCGTTATCGTTGTCGCCATGCTTCCACCCTCCCGACTAAAAGCTGGCCCAGGGACACAAGTATACTGTTGTTGTAGACTTGTCCGCTTGGGCCGCGAGTTCCACAGGAGGGGATAAAGTGATTCGTACTGCTGCAGTCGCATTGCTTTTCGCACTGGGTATTTCCGCTGCCTTCGCGCAAGGCACTTATCCGGACAAGCCCATACGCTGGATTATTCCCTACGCGCCCGGCGGCGGGACGGATGTCATTGCACGACCCATTGCGCTCAAGCTGGGGGAAGTGCTGGGGCAGCCGATTGTTTATGAGAATCGCGGCGGCGGCGGCGGATTGATCGCCGGCGAGTTCGTCGCCAAGTCGGCTCCGGACGGCTACACGCTGCTCGTAGGCTCCGGCAACACGCACACTTTCCCGACGCTGCTGTTTGACAAGGTGCAGTATGACCCCGTCAAGGACTACGCGCCGATCACCAATTTTGTGAACGTTCCCAATGTGCTCGTTGCCCACCCGTCTTTTCCCGCCAAGACCGTGCAGGACATCATCGCTTACGGCAAGGCCAATCCCGGAAAAATCAATTGGGCATCATCGGGCAATGGCGCCGGCGGCCATCTGGCGCTGGTTTTGTTTGCACAGCAGGCCGGCATCAAGGTTTTACATGTGCCGTTCAAAGGCGCCGGCCCCGCCGTTGATCGCGATGCTGGGCGGTGAAACCGATTTGCTGTTTGCCAACACGGGTGTATTCCTGGGTCACATCCAGGCCGGCAAGTTGCGGCTTATAGCTGTGTGCGCGATGACACGTCTGCCCCTGTTTCCCGATACTCCTACTCTCAACGAGAGCGGCTTTCCAGGCTTCGAGTCAAGCACCTACTACGGCCTGCTTGCGCCGGCCGGCACGCCCCGGCCTATCATCAACCGGCTGCATGCCGAACTCGTCAAGATCATCAAGTCGCCCGAATCCCTGGCGAGATTGGCAAGCGTAGGCGCCGTGCCTGTGGCCAATACACCCGAACAGTTTGCCGAAGACAATCGGCTGGATGTCGAAAAATGGGCCAAGGTAATCAAGGAGCATGGCATCAAGCCGGACTGAAGGTCCGCAGGGTGTGTCCGCAACTCAGGATGGGCTGGGCTTGGCGCCTGCCACCCGCATCCACTAATCGGTAAGAATGTCACTGCAACGGAGCGCGAAAAAATGATCGAGACACTGGAGGCTCTGCGTAAAACCTATCCTGAACCCAAGCCGCGGTCCCTGGCCAAAGCGTTGACACGCCTGGACAAGCACTGCCGGCGCTTCATTGGCCTCGCGCCGTTTCTCGTCATCGCCACCGCCGGCAGGGACGGGCGCGTGGATGCTTCCCCGCGTGGCGGGGCGCCCGGCTTTGTGCGCGTGGTCGACGACACGACCCTGCACCTTCCCGACGCGCTGGGCAACAATCGCCTGGATTCGTTCACCAACATCGTGCAAACCGGCAATGTCGGGCTGATCTTTTTCGTCCCCGGCATGGATGAAACCCTGCGCGTCAACGGCAAGGCGAACTTGAGGGACGATGCCGAGCTTCTGCGCGAGTTTCCGCACGAACGGCATCCGCCGCGCCTCGTGGTTGAAATCCGCGTCGAAGAAGCCTACCTGCACTGCGCGAAAGCGCTGATGCGCTCGAAGCTCTGGGCCCCCGACCATCGCATCGAGCGCTCGGCATTTCCGTCGATGGGGCAGATGATCAAGGAACAAAGCGGATCCACCGGGCCTGTTGAAACGCAGGCCGAAGCAATCGCGCGCTACAAGACCGAGATATAGCGTATCCCTCGCACTGTTGATTTCCGACAAGGCGATACCGCAAGAGTCGGCGCGTGAGCGGTTTTGGCCGGAATGTATTTCAGACTGCCGATTTTTATCCGCGCGCCTGCCGCGCACCGACTGCGGCTTTTTTCTCGGCATCGCGCGCCGCGCAGGCTTCAGCGGTAGCCAGCACGACGATGGCCCACTCATCCACCGGCACGTCTATCATGCGGCCGTCGAGCGGCACCGCCGCGGTTCCTGCCGCGACCCCCGCGGCGAACGCTACACGCACGCGCTGGTTATACGTCACCCGCTCCGGCGTCGGCGTGAAAGCGGCGTTTACCGGCGCGACCCAATCGGGATGCGGACAGAGCACGCCTTTCATGCCGAGGTTCCTGCCTTTCACGGCGCGCGCGTGAATTTCCTCGGATGACACTGCGTGCGTTTGCACGCTCAGCGGGTAAGCAATGCCAACCGGGTTGACTTTGGCCGCGATGGCTTCGACGACGATGCGGCCGCGCGCATACACGAAAGGATCGTATTCCGGCAACGGGGTGATGCCCATAGTGTCGGCGAGCGCGCGCTCGTCAAGCGCCACCTGTGAAATGCGCGGGCTCGCGGTGACGATAGCGCGCACATCCCACACGCCGCGCGCGGAATCGATCACGACGATAAACTGCAACGATCCGTGCGCCAAACCGCGTGCGCGTTCCAGCGCCGCCGCCAGTGCTTCCGCGGCGTTCACCTGCGCGGCGGACGCTACACTTGCAAGCATGATGCCGCGCAATCCCGGCCACACTGCGGCCTCGAGGTCGGCGCGCAACGCCTCCTGCGACGCTTTTGCGAAAATTTCCGCGGCGCCTTGCGCGGCGGACGCGATGGCCTCGCGCATGCGCTTGCGTGCTGCAGCGTCGGCGCCGGCAAGGTCGAGCGTGATCGCATCCGCATCGTGGCGCCATGCGGTGCTGACGCTTTGAGCATCGGCGATGCGCACCATGAGGTTGGAGCGCCGGACCAGAATCGCCATCGTCAAAAACCGTACAGCTTCGCGGGATTGCCGACGAGTATGCGGTTGCGTGTCTTTTCGTCCGGCGCCCACTCGGCGAGCAGATCGAATAGCAACGCGTCGTCCGGATGAATTTTCGGGCCGGGGTGCGGCCAGTCGCTGCCCCACACCGTGCGCTCGGGCGCGGCCGTCACGAACGCCTGCGCCACGGGGGTCGCGTCGGCGTACGACGGCGGACCGATGTCGCTGACGATGTAGGCGCCCGAAATCTTGACCCACGCGCGTCGCGCGTCGAGCAGCGCGCGGATAACTTTATGCGATGGGTGGTTGACTCCCGCCGGCAGCGGCGGCTTGCCCATGTGATCGAAAACGATGGTCGTCGACAGGCGCTTCAACATGTCCGCGTGTTCGACTATCTTGTCGGCCGGCATGTTGAGCTGCACGTGCCAGCCGTAGGCGGCGATGCGCTTGGCGAGCGGTTCTATCATGTCTATGCTGACGACCGCGTTCTCGGGGTTTCCCACCGTGAAGCGGATGCCGCGGATGCCGCCGTCGTTGAGGCTCTTCAGTTCGGCGTCGGTCACCGTCGGGCGAATTACCGCGACACCGCGCGCATTCGCGATGCCGAGCTGTTTGATCGCATCGACCGTCACGCTGTTGTCCGTCGCGTAGTTGCGCGGCTGCACGATGACGACGCGCGACACGCCTATGCGCTTCTGCAGCAACCGGTAATCCTGCACCGCGCCGTTCAGCGGTTTGACGACCGGCGGCTGAAAGCGCGGATCGTAGATATGAATATGGCAATCGGCCGCGTTTGCCGGCGCTTTGAGTTTGGGCGGGTTCGCGCCAGTCGAATTCGGCACCTTGTCTTGCATAGTGTCGTCAGTCATCGCGGCCACTGCTCTCGAATGATATTCAACCGCGCTCGGGCCACGCCGGCGGATGATACCCGCGCGGCACCGCGGGACGCGCCCAGCGCGCAGGCGTTTCCGACATCTGCACGACGGGCGCCAAATTGGTGAGCCGGCCTATCGGCGAATCGTGTTCCACCATCAACGGCTTCAATTCGTCGGCCGGCAATTCCTGCGCGACGTTCGCATACTCCGCGGGCTCAAGCAGGCCGTGCCCGCGGATCCAGTGCCCGGCACCGGCCAGCGAAACGCGCACGAACCAGCTGCCGCCTTCGCGCACGCGGCGCCCCAATGCGATCATCGCGCCATAGGCGAGCAGATATCCTGACACATAATCCTGCTCGGATACCGGCAGGAAAGCGGGACGTTCGTTGGTGGGACGGTACGCCATGCCGTTGGCCGATTGCACGACGGTGTCGTAGCCGCGCCGCGCCGCCCACGGGCCTTCGTGGCCCCACGCGGAGAGCGTCACATAGATGATGCCCGGCCGCATCTGCGCAAGGGCCTCGGGCGAGAGGCCGCGGCGCGCGAGCGTGCCCGGCCGGTACGACTGCGAAAACACGTCGCACGTCGTGATGAGCGAGCGCATCGTTGCCGCCTCGGTGGGATTACGCATATCGATGTGCGTGCACAGCTTGCCGATGCCGGTGTCGAAGTCCGTCGGCCCCATGTCGGCGAGGTCCTCGCGCGTCACGCGCAATACGTCGGCGCCATGCTCGGCGAGCGTGCGCGCGCAGGTCGGTCCGGCCAGCACGCGTGTGAGATCGAGCACGCGCACGTTCGCGAGCGGCCGGTCGCCGTCGGGCAGCGGCCGCGGCGGCGCCTCGCCTAGCTTGATGATCTCCAATAGCGGCAGACGGGCAACCGCGTGCATCTGCGGCGAGGCGCGCCACTCCTCCTCGCTGCGCACGAGGCTGGCGCAGCCGCCGGCATTGACAATCGCCTCTTCGAGTTCGAGGCCATCCCATTTCGCTACCGCCTTCTCCACCGCCGCTTTCTGCGGCGGCGCGCCGAGCACTTCGAGGTTGCGGTCGCGCAGGTTGAAAAAATTGCAATGCAGATACATCCAGCGCCCGTCTCGCAACGGGTAGAAGCCGGTGATCTTCTCGGGGTCTTCCGGCGGACGCGCGCCGTTGATTTTGAGGTAACGCGAGGCGCGCATTGCCGCCGCCGCGGCGCGCCCGTCGACACGCACGCGCTGGCGCCGTCCGGTTTTCAACATCCACAGCTCGGCGGCCGCAAGCCCGGTCGCCGCGATGACCGCCGCACCCGGCGCCACGATTTTGTAGCGCGTCGGAAAAACCGGGTCCGCCCCCGTGATCTCGACGGCATCGGCCGCCGCGGCCGGCACACCGGCCAAGTGCACGAGTTCTTTCAACGAAGCCGTCGCCGTTCCCTTGCCCGTGGGCGTCACCGTATCCATCATGTTCTCTTTCATTTATAGAATTGGATGCCGCTCGGCGCGACGAGTGCAAAATAAAATTTCCTGACGTTACTTCCCTAGTGCCTCCTCTCCCCGCCTTAGCGGGGAGAGGGAATTATTTTGAAGCTACTTTCCTGCCATTGTAAACGAGCTTTGTTCAATCGATCCCTATGCCCGCGGTCGTCACGAGTTTCGCGTACTTCGCGACGTCCTGCCGGATGAAAGCGGCGAAATCCGCCGGCGACCCGCCGATTACGTCGATGCCCTGCACCGCAAATCGCGCGACGACGTCAGGCGAACGCAAAAGCCGCCCGACTTCGGCATTGAGCTTCCCGATCACGGCGTCCGGCGTGCCGGCGGGCGCCAGCAAGCCGTGCCACGCCGATTGCTCGTAGCCGGGCAATCCCGCTTCCGCGATCGTCGGCAACTCCGGCGCCGCGACGGTGCGCCTTAAGGTTGTCACGCCGAGCACGCGCAGCCTGCCGCTTTGCACGAACGGCAGCGTGCTCGGTGTCGTTCCGAAGTACATCGACACCTGCCCGGCGAGTAGATCCGTCACCGCCGCGCCGCCGCCTTTGTACGGCACGTGAATAATTTCGATTCCCGCCATCACGCGGAAAAGCTCGCCCGACAAATGATTGGAACTGCCGATGCCCGCCGACGCATACGTGAGCGCACCGCGGCGCGTTTTGGCGAGAGCAATCAGCTCTTTGACCGACTTCGCGGGAACCGATGGATGAACCGCGAGCAGGTTCGGCGCGGTGTCTAGCATGATCACCGGTGCGAAATCCTTCACGACGTCGTAGGATATTTTTTTAAACAGCGACATGTTCGCCGTGTTGGGCACGCCGCCTATCAGCAGCGTGTAACCGTCAGCCGCGGCATGTGCCACGAATTCAGAACCGATGTTGGTGCCGCCACCCGGCCGGTTCTCGACGAACACCGTAGTGCCCAACGCTTCGGCAAGTTTCTGCGCGACCGTGCGTCCGACGAAATCCGAACCGCCGCCCGGCACGTACGGTACGACGACACGGATCGCGCGCGATGGATAGGCTTGCGCGTAAACACCGGCGCAGAAGCCCGCCACCAGCGCGCACTCCGCCACCAGCGAAATCGCCCGGCATTGCGCTGTGGGGCTCACGGTTGATACCGCGTCACAGCTTGCCACCAAACGCATCCGCGAACGCAATCTCGCCGGCGGCTTTTCTCACGCGCGGCTTGAGGTCCTTCACGCGCACCTCCTCCGGCAGGTCCTCGACGCGCCCGCGATGCCCGGCCGCGACCACGGCGGCGACGCGAAACGGCTTGGGAATATTGAAGCCGCGCAGAACTTTCTGCTCGTCGTAGCCCGCCATCGCGTGGATGGTAAGGCCCATCGCGTAGCCCTGGATCAGCATATTTTCCAGCGCCAGCCCGGCATCCAGCAGCCACACATGCAACCCGTTGCGGTCGGGCTGCTCCTCGGGCGTGCCGATGACGACGATCTTCACAGGTGCGGCGCACGCCCACGGTTTGTTGCCCGCGCTCAGCGCGTCATCGTATGCCGCGCGCGCCGCCGCGCTCGTCGCGAATATGAGCCGCCACGGCTGGCGGTTGCTCGACGACGGCGCCCAGCGAAACGCTTCAATCAAAAGATCGATGGCCTCGCGCGCGACCGGGCGCCCGTCGAAATGCCGGTCGCTGCGGCGGTTCCTGATGACTTCGAGTATGTCGTGTCCCATTACATTCCTCATCACTGGCTGGTCGGCGGAAATGTTAACACCATCCTTCCTAAACCGTTGCCCCCACCCCGGCCCTCCCCCGCGCATTTCATGCGCAAGGGAGGGAGTTCATGTGTGGCGCTTTCTTCCACGGTTCCTTCCCCTGCGATAGCGGGGGAAGGTCAGGATGGGGGCAATGCCGCAGAACACCAGCACAAACTCAGCTTTCCCACTCGCGCCATCCCGCGAGCAGCGGGAAATACAGTCCGAGCTGGGCCTGCGGTTCGCCGAGCGCCGCGGCGTAGCGTTCTAGTTGCGCACGATAGCGCACGCGCTCGCGATCGAGAAATGCCTCCACGTCGCCGCCCTCGTGACTGCTGGTCTTGTAATCCGCGATCCAGCGCACACCGTTGTCGTCGCGGAACACCCGGTCCATTACGTAGCTGTGCAATACGTTGCCGACGACGCGGCGCACGCGGTATTCGCTGCGCGCATCCATCCGCGGGCCCATGAGCCAGCGCCCACGCTCGTCCTGCAAGGTCTGCGCCAGCGCGCGCGCCACGCGGGCGGCGGCGTCTGCGCACTCTGCGGGACGCACGCCGCGGCGCTCGAGTTCGCGCGCGAGCAACGGCCGCAGGGTTTCAATGCGCGCCGGCGTCCAGCCCTCTAGTGCGTCGTCCGCAAACTTCTGCAACCAGCGATGCACGACGGTGCCGACGTGGCGTGCCGTCTCGCCGGCCCACGAGAATTCGATCACGTCATTGTCCTTTTCGTCCGCGGCGGGTGCCTGCCATTGCACCGCCGGCGGTAACGCGGGCAGCGCGTATCCCCGTGCAAAGCGCATGAATGTCGGTGGCGGCGTCGCTGGCACTTCAGCGGGCGCGCGTATCGCCAGCGCGGGGCCCGCGTGCGTCGACGCGACGTCCCACACTTTGCCCAGCAACTGTACGCCGCGCGGGCGGCTTTGCCGCGCCATTGTCATCGCGTTTGATGCAGCCGGTGAGATGCAGGCGCGTCACTGCGCGCGTTGCGGCGACGTAGAACAAGCGTCCCGCCTCGATGTCCTCGGCCTCGCGTTCGAGCGTGCGCACATACTCGTACGCGGCATCCTTTGAGGCGCCCGCCTCGCGTATGGGCGCCAAGAGCAGCGCATCGTCCGGCAGCGCCTTCCAGACGACGAGCGGCGGCTCGCCATGCCGCTGCCTGCGGTCGAGCCCCGGCATGATCACGGTGTCGAACTCCAGCCCCTTCGCCTTGTGCACGGTCATGATCTCGACCGCGTCGGCGCCGGCCTGCATGTCCGGCAACGCGAAAAGTTCCGCCAGGCTCTCCGCGAGTTTGCCATGATCGGAAAGGTCGCCCGCATCGTCCTGAGCCGCGAGCTCGTCGAGAAAAATTTCCGCGTCTTCGAGTTCGGTCGCGTCGCCACAGCACGCGGGGCCGCCCAATGCAAGCCAGGCGCCTTCGACGCGATCGCGCAGGCTTCCGCGCAAACGGTGCGCGAGCGCCGCGTCGAGCACCGCACGCACGCGTTCGAGCCGGGCGCGCGCATCAATGTCGAGCAGCGCGACACGCGCCTCGTCGTGCATTGCTTCCCATACCGTCTCGCGCGCGCCCTCCGCCAGCGCCGCGAGCTGCGCGGGCGAGAGGCCGCACCACGGTGCGCGCAGCACGGCAAGCCACGCCGTGCGGTCGGCGACGTGCGCCAACGCGCGCGTCAACGCATAAAGATCCTGCACCACCTGCTTTTCGCCCAGCCGCTCGATTTCGACCGCGCGAAAGCGGATGCCGGCCTCCTTCAGCGCCGGCACGATGTGATCGAGGTGGCCCCGATTGCGCACGAGGATAGCGATAGACCCCTGCGGATTGGCAGCGCGCGCTTCCCGCGCAATTTCGACCACGCGCCGCGCTTCGTCCGCGCGTTCGTCGAAGAGATGCCAGCGCACCGCGTCGCCTTCCCGCGCGGCGTGGTGCGCGTCGGAGGCCGCATACGGCACCGCGCCCAGCGTCTCGTCCTCCAGCGGCGGCAGCACGCGCGGAAAGGTCGCGTTCACCCAGTCGACGATGCCGGCCTGCGAACGAAAATTGGTGGCGAGCTTGAGCGCCTCGAGCGCCACGTTGCCGAGCCCCTGGTGTCGCGCGCGCAAAAAGATACCGACTTCGGCCTCGCGAAACCGGTAGATCGATTGCATCGGATCGCCCACCGCGAACACCGTGCGGCCGTCGCCGCGCTGCCAGCCCGCGGTCAGACGCTCGAGCAATTCCCACTGGCTGATCGACGTGTCCTGAAATTCGTCGACCAGGATGTGTTTGATGCGCACATCGAGCGACAGCAGCAGATCGGTCGGCGCGTCCGGCTCGCCGAGCGCGCGCACCGCGCCCTGCGCGATCTCGGTGAAGTCGGCCTGTCCGCGTTCGGCGAACACCAGCATGAGTTCGGCCGCCGCGCGCGGCAGGAGTTCGAGCATGGCGCTCAACGCCTCCCATTGCGTCTCGGTGTATTGGTCGGGCGGCAGCGCAAGCAATGCGGCGAGTGCGGCGAGCAGGCTGCCGTCGAGGTCGGCGGCCTGCAATGACTGCGCGCGCTTGCTGCGCTGGCGCCATCCGCCCGCCTTGGTCAGCAGTTCCTGCGCCAGCTCTGCACTTGCATCCGGCAACGACGCTTGCGCGCGCAGGAGCAACCGCTCACGCTCGGCAGCAAACGCGGCTTCGAGTTCGGCGCGTGTCGGCGCGCGGCCGGTCTTGCGCATCCACTGGTCGCGGCGCGCAAGCATCCGCGCGATCAGACCCCGCGCGATCTCGACGTTGTTGTCGAGATGAGCGAGCAAGCGTTCCGCCGGCGCGTTCGCGCGGTTCGAGCGCGAGCGCGCGGCGCGCCGCATCATCGTACAGCTCGCGCGCGTCTTCGACGATTTCGGGTTGCGCGCCGAAGCGCGCGAGCACCGGCATCTGGCGCGTGAGCGAGGCGCACAGCGCGTCTATGGTCTGCACGCGCAAGCCGCGGCGCGAGGTCGGCGATGGCATCAGGCGCGCAGCACGGCAGGGCAGCCCTGCAGCACGCGCTGCTTCATTTCCGCCGCGGCCTTGCGCGTGAAGGTGATGGCGAGAATTTCCTCGGGCCGCTCGACCGTGGTCAGCAAGCTGCAGATAGCGCCGCACCAGCAGTTCGGTCTTGCCCGATCCCGCCGGCGCCTGCACGATGAACGAACGGCGCGGATCGAGCGCGCGCTCGCGCTCGCGTGCGTCGGCGATCTCGGTCGGTTGTCGTGTCGCCCGCGTTCACTCCGTCTTCACATTCGTCTTCGTCTTCCAGCGCGGCAATGCGTTCGTGCACGCGGCACAGCGGCTGCAGGTCGCAGTGCCGGCAGGTCTTCAGCCCGCGCTTGGGATCGACCGCGGCGACGCCCGCGCGCGAATTCCGCGCCGAGCGCGTCGAGTTCGCGCCGCCACACGGTCGAGCAATCCCGGCCACGATCGGCGGCCTTCACCTTCGGCAGACACGCCGCCGTCGCGCGCAAGGCCCATGTAACGCATTTCGCCCGTCTTGACGCGCGCAAAGGCGACGGCGGCGATGTCTTCGTTCGAACGCGATGCGCGTAGAGCGGCAGCTGCGGATCGTCCGGACGCTCTCCGAGCCAGTCGTTCGGCGTGGCGCGGCCGGTCTTGTAGTCGATCAGCACGTGCCCGCCCGTCGCGAGCTGTCCATGCGGTCGATGCGGCCGTGAATGCAAGTCCGCCGGCCTGCCAGCGTGCGTTTTTCTTCGCGCGCCACGACTTCGAAGTCGCCGCGCGTCGCGCTCGACCTCCAGCCATTCGCGCGCGAGCCGCGCGAGCCGCACGCGTTCGAGTTCGGCCATGCGCCCGTCGAGCACCCCGCGCGCGCGCGCGCGCACTTTCGCGACGGCGGCTTTTGCCGCTCGTCGATGGCAGCCGGCGAGTTCATCCGCGGCGACATGGCATCGAGCCGCGATTTCGTGCGCAGCGCGCCCCACAGTTCCGCCATCAATGCATGCAGCAGATTGCCGCGATCGCGCGCATCGAGGCCGTCCGCGGGCGTTTCGAGGCCCTCCGCGCGCAAGGCGATGGCGCGCGAAGGCGCGAAACGGACAGGCCGCCTGGTCGGCGAGCACGCGCGTGCCGCCGCGCACGTCCGTTGCTGCGTAAGCGGCGGCGCGACGCCGTCGGCGATACTTTTCGAGCGCGCGCGCCGCGTGCAGCACGTCGCGGTAGCGCGGGAATTGCGGCAGTATCGACGTCGCCTGCGCGGCACCGCGCGATCAGCGCGCTCGGCGCGAGTTCGCGGTCCTGCTCGCGCAGCGGATGCGACAACACGACTTCGTCCGCCGCGTGCAGCCAGCCCTCGGTGATGCGCCGGTCGAGCGCCAGCGCGGTTTCGGCGGCGGCTTCGGGGATGCCGGCCTTCTTCTGCAACGCGACCGGAATGAAACGGGTTCGGGCGCGCCGCGAGCGGCCACGCGTCGTCGGTCAGGCCGCTGACCCACAGATGGTCGAATTCGAGGCCGGCGGATTCGAGTATGCCCAGCACCTGCACCGGCGCATCGTTCGACTCCGGCTGAAACAGCGTGTCGGCGCACAGGCGGCGCAAGCGTGCGAGCGCCTGCGCGCAGCTCATGCGCGGCAGCACGCGTTCGAGCCGCGCGAGTTCGCCGAGCACTTCGTACCATTTGGCGCGCGTCTGGAATTCGTTCGAGTCGAGCGTCGCGCTCGCCCGGGAAAACCCGCGGCATCGAGCAGCGCCGAGAAATGCCGCGCCCATGCGTGCGGCGAACTGCACGCCCGCAAGATTCGCGCTGCGCGTAGTTGTAGAGCGCTTCGAACCGCTCGCGCAACAGCGGGCATGCTTCGATCGCGCCGACGAGTCCGTGCCAGCGTGACGCGCGCCGGCAGCGCTCGCGCAACTCCGCATCGAGGCGCGCGCGGCGCGCGAATTCGGTTTCGGCGCCGCCGATGAACGGCGAGCGCATGAGCGCGGCTCGCCAGCGCGAACTCGACTTCGCCGGCGGCAAGCGCGAGCACGCCGAGCGCCGCGTGCACGAGCGGATATCGGCGAGCGGCAGGCCGATCGAAAGATTGAACGGCAGCGGCCGCGGCTGCGCGCCCGGCAGGTTCCAGCCAGGCTCCATCACGCGCGAGAAAACGCGCGCACTTCCTGGCGGCGGACGCTGGAGGTCGGGCACGACGACCCCGATGCGCGGATAGCTCGCGAACGTTGTCCGGCCGCGTGCCGCGATGCGCCGCCTCGAGCCGCGCGCGCGCCCAGCGCGCCGCAGTTTCCAGTTCGTCGCGCGCAGGACGCGAAAGTGGCGCGCACGGCCGTGCCGCGCCTTGCGCCGCGGCCGCATTGCAACGACTTCGACACCGGCGGCGCGCACGCGCGAAGAAAATCGCGCGTCTGCGGCGGCAGGATGTCGAAAGCGTAGGCGATCAGCATCGCGCGGCTTGCGCGATCGCCGGCGACATCAGCAGTTTGCGCAACGACGTCGGGCAGACGCGCGCCATCGACGTCGCGCCGGTGCGCTTCACGTAGGCGCGCGCCCATTCCGCGAACGCACGCGCGTCGTCGTTGCCGGGAAACATTTCGAGCGCGCCCTCGATGCGCCATGCATGCGCAAGGCGCCACGCGTCGCGGCACTGCGCCGACGCCCGCGCCGGCGTCAGCAATTGCGCGCCCCACGGACTCGCCTCGATGATCTCTTCCCACAGCGCCTGTTCCTGCGCCGGCAGACAAGAGCTGCGGCGGTTCGCGCGCCCAGTTCGGAATAGACGGCGCTTTCCCACAACCGCTCGACGAACGCGCCGAACGGCACGATGTCCGCCGCCTCCCACGCCGCGAGGCCGCTCGCCATGCGGTCCGCGTCGAATTCGCGCGCGAGTTCCTGCGCCAGCCGGCGGTTGGGCGTGACGACGGTGACGCCGGCCTTCAGCCCCTCGGCGAGGCGCGCGAGAAGTTCGGCTTTGGTGCAAGCGGGGAAATTCGGATGAGCGCGGACATCCGGCGCATGATAGCGCCGAACCGTCGTTACTTCACGCGGAGTAGCGACCCGGCGAGGATGCGACTCCGGAGCACGCCGGGATGCGATTAGCTACCGGACCGCTCAGAGCGCTACTTCTCCAACAAATGCTTCTTCTCTTTTACCTTCGCCCATTCGGAAGCGTAGGCGTGTGGAGGGCGGAGCAGGGGCCCCGCTTGCGAGGATGCGACCCCGGAGCGCGCCCGGGATGCGGAATTACATGCAGTCTGCTATTTCTCCAGCAGATGTTTCTTAACCTTAACCTTTGCCCACTCGTCCGCGTCCGGCGGCCCCTCCTTCTTTTCGATGATGGGCTTCCACACCTTGGCGAGTTCGGCGTTTAATGCGGTGTATTCCTTCTGGTCGTCGGGAACGTCGTCTTCGGCGAAAATCGCCTCGACCGGGCACTCGGCGACGCACAGCGTGCAATCGATGCATTCGTCGGGATCGATGACCAGAAAATTCGGGCCTTCGCGAAAGCAATCCACCGGGCACACGTCGACGCAATCGGTGTATTTGCACTTGATGCAGGTTTCGGTAACGACGTAAGTCATGGTAATCCTTGGCTAATCCAGCCATTTTCAACCGGTTGAGGGGCGTCATTTTAGCAGAAACCGCCGCCCCGCCCCGCAGGTCCGGGCGCGCGCTTCCCAAATCTGCCGTTTTTCGTTAGCATACGCGCCATCTGGCCTTCTCCGCCACCGCGATTCCGGTGGCATTCCCGGCATCCCGCGCAGCAGGAGTCAAACGCATGAGCGAACATATTCATCACGTGACCGACGACACTTTCGAGCCGGAAGTGCTGCAGGCCGACAAGCCCGTGCTGGTCGATTACTGGGCGGAATGGTGCGGCCCGTGCAAGATGATCGCCCCGCTGCTCGACGATATTGCCAGGGATTACGCGGGCAAGCTCAAGGTGACGAAGCTCAATATCGACGAAAACCAGGCCACCCCTCCCAAGTACGGCATTCGCGGCATTCCGACCTTGATGTTGTTCAAGAACGGCAACCTCGACGCGACCAAGGTCGGCGCCCTCTCCAAATCCCAACTCATGGCGTTTATTGACAGCAATATCTGAACTGGTTAACCTAGCCTCAAATTATCCGGCAGCCTGACCCACTCGGGGGCATGCCGGACGAGCGTTAAGCTCCGCGCCACCTCCTAACTTTTCCCGCAGTTCCCTTCCCGAGCCACGCCCTCACTGTATCTATACTCCATGCATCTATCCGATCTGAAAAACCTCCACGTCACCGAACTCGTGGAGATGGCGGTCACCAACGAAATCGAGGGCGCCAACCGCCTGCGCAAGCAGGAGCTGATATTCGCGCTGCTGAAAAACCGCGCCAAGAAAGGCGATTCGATTTTCGGCGAAGGCACGCTGGAAGTGCTGCCCGACGGCTTCGGTTTCCTGCGCTCGCCGGATACATCTTACCTCGCGGGCACCGACGACATCTACGTGAGCCCGTCGCAGATCCGGCGCTTCAACCTGCACACCGGCGACTCGATCGACGGCGAGATCCGCACGCCCAAGGACGGCGAGCGCTACTTCGCGCTGGTCAAGGTCGACAAGGTCAACGACGAGTCGCCCGAGAATTCCAAACACAAGATCCTGTTCGAAAACCTGACGCCGCTCTTTCCGAACGAGCGCTTCATCATGGAGCGCGACATCAAGTCGGAAGAAAACCTGACCGGCCGCATCATCGACATCATCGCGCCGATCGGCAAAGGCCAGCGCGGCCTTCTGGTCTCCAGCCCGAAAAGCGGCAAGACGGTCATGATGCAGCACATCGCACACTCGATCGCGGCCAACAATCCCGAGGTCTACCTGATCGTGCTGCTGATCGACGAGCGGCCGGAGGAAGTCACCGAAATGCAGCGCTCGGTCAAAGGCGAGGTCGTCGCCTCGACGTTCGACGAACCGGCCACGCGGCACGTGCAGGTCGCCGAAATGGTGATCGAGAAAGCCAAACGCCTGATCGAGCACAAGAAGGACGTGGTGATACTGCTCGATTCGATTACGCGGCTTGCGCGCGCCTACAACACGGTGGTGCCCGGCGTCCGGCAAGGTGCTGACCGGCGGCGTCGACGCCAATGCCTTGCAGCGTCCGAAGCGCTTCTTCGGCGCCGCGCGCAACATCGAGGAGGGCGGCTCGCTCACCATCATCGCCACCGCGCTGATCGACACCGGCAGCCGCATGGATGACGTGATCTACGAGGAATTCAAGGGCACCGGCAACATGGAGATCCACCTCGACCGGCGCATGGCGGAAAAGCGGATCTACCCCGCGATCAACGTGAACCGGTCCGGCACGCGGCGCGAGGAACTGCTCTTGAAGCCCGAGATCCTGCAGAAAATCTGGGTGCTGAGAAAACTGCTCTACCCGATGGACGAACTGGAAGCGACGGAGTTTCTCGTCGACAAACTGCGCACCACCAAGAACAATGCGGACTTTTTTGACTCGATGCGCAGAGGTTAGCGATACTTTCACGTCAGCACTTCGATGTACCTGTCTGGAACAAAAATGTCCCGACCGCCGTTCCCGCAAACGGGCCTGCGGCTAACGAGTCCCGGCGGCCACTTTTTCGATAGTATGAGGCGCGGTTAAGTGCCATCGGGTGGCGTTATCTAGCAACCCGTGCTACGTGGACGCCGTCTGGAACGAAAATGAGGCATCGTTCGCACGCATCTACGCTAGTTCTTGTGGCGCTTCTGCTCGCTGGCTGCGCCACCCGCGAGCCGGGTCCGCAGGAACTGCTATCGAGGCAGTTTGAAACGAAACCCGACAAGGCCGCCGTCTATCTGTACCGCGACCGCCCGGATTTCTCCGACGTGGTTGCGAGCCTGACGCTGGACGGGCAGGGCCTCGGCAGTCTTTATCCCGGCACTTATTTTCGTCTTGAACTAGCCCCCGGCACGCATCGCGTTGCCGGCTTCGCCGGCGACAGCGGTGGGTTAGAATTTGCCGTCGAAGCAGGCAAGCTCTATTTTTTCCGGCATAGCGTGAGCCGCGTGATGGGATTCGATCACTCCGTCCTTTTTCCCGTCAACGCGGCGCAGGGTCGCTACGCCGTTCTGCACTATGAATACCTGGGCAATAATTGATTCCCGGTTGGAGCACAGCGCCAAATCCGCTAAGATTTGCCGCCATGAGGATCTCGCTGCGAATCGCGCCGGCATTTCTGCTGCTGTTGGCGTTGATTGGCGGCTGCGCCTCGACGCCGCTCGCCTCAGAGGAGCGCGACGCCGACGCGAAGCGCTTCGAAACGGCCCCGAATGCCGCGATCATCTATCTTTTCCGTCCGCTCGCCCCGGGCGGAAGTGCCGCCTCCACTATCTGGGTGGACGACCGGTTGGTCGGCGAGACGTTGCCGACCACGTTCTTCCGCGTTGCGGTGCGCCCAGGGCGCAATCGTATCGCTGCATCCGGCAGCGACATGGGACGGCTTGACATCGATACGCAGGCCGAGGGCGTATATTTCGTGGAAATGCAGGTACTGGGCGAATCGCAAGGCGGGACCACCACCATCTTTCGCAACGTCGGGCCCGCCGTTGCCAAAACGGCCATCCGTGACTGCTGCCGCATGCTTGACACATGGCGGCCCGGCCAATGGCGATTTAATTTCTGAGGCACCAGGGCCCGCGTCGTCACCCGCCGTCAATTGGACTCTTCCGAGTATTTAAGCGGCGGCCGAACCGCAACTTGCAAGTCCCCTCCCGGTAAGGGATAATCGCCGCTTTTCGCGCCTGCGCAACGGTCAAGGACTATCCGATGAAAGACAAAATTCACCCCGAATACAAAGAGATAAACGTCATCTGCAGTTGCGGAGCCAAGTTCAAGACGCGCTCGACCATGGGCAAGGATTTGCACGTCGAAGTGTGCGCGGAATGCCATCCGTTCTATACGGGCAAGCAGAAGATCGTCGATACCGCGGGCCGCGTCGAGAAATTCAAGCAGAAATACGCGCGCAAGCCGACGTCCAAGGGCAAGTCGGCAACCACCGCCTGAGCCGTTCCACCTCGACAAAAAAGGCAGCTGCGGCTGCCTTTTTTGTTGCTGGTTCCACGCGTCTACGCACCCCAACCCAACAGCGCCGCCGTGCCCATCGCTGCGAACAACAGCGCCGCGATGACACGCACGAGCCCGAACGGAATTCGATGCGACGCCACGCTGCCGACAATTACGACCGGCACGTTGGCGATCATCATGCCCAATGTCGTGCCGGTCACCACCGCAGCAAGCGATTGATACTTGGCGGCAAGCACGATCGTCGCGATCTGCGTCTTGTCGCCGATCTCCGCGACGAAAAACACGACGCACGTCAACGCGAACAAGCCGTAGCGCGTCGACTCGCGGACTTCGCCGTCGAACTTGTCCGGCTTAATCGTCCACGCCGCAATCGCGAGCAGTGATCCACCCACGATCCAGCGCATGACGTGCGCGGAAAACAATGAGCTTATCCACGCGCCCAATGCGCCTGCAAGAAAGTGATTGGCGAGCGTTGCGACCAATATGCCGGCAGTGATCGGCAGCGGCTTCTTGTAGCGCGCGGCAAGCAGCAGCGACAGCAACTGCGTCTTATCGCCGATTTCGGCGAGCGCGACGATTAGCGTAGAAGTAAGAAAGGCTTCCATCTAAGGTATCCGCGGCCGGGCAAGTTCAATCACCGATGACACCGGTGCGCGCGCGGCCACACAGCCCCGCCATCGGCAGGGCCTTGTGTTTCGCTCAGTCAACCGCAGTTATTTTTTCTTGCCTCTCGCGGCAAAGTCGGATTTCCGGATCATGCCGTTAACGCCCTTCACGCGATCGACGACCTGGGTAACCTGAAAATCGACCGCAGCGCTTGCGTACGCCATTGCGCTCGCGCGGTCCATGCCGAGCTTCTCGCTCAGGAATTGCACGGTCTGACGCGTGGCGTCCTTCATTGCTTCATTGAGATCCGTGTTGAGTCCGATCGGGATCCAGTATTGCGGGGTTTCCGCGAACGGGTTCTTCATCGGCGCCTTCAGCGGCAGGGCCGGGTCGCCCGGCTTGAGCACCGTGAGCCGGAATGTCGAGCGCAAAGACCCCTCGAGCGCGGTCAGCGCGACCTCGCCGTCGCCCTGCGCGAAATGCGGATCGGAGGCATAAAACATTGCGCCGTCCACTTGCACCGGAATGTACAGCGTCGAGCCGACGGCAAGATCGTTGATATCGAGATTGCCCGCATATTCACCCGGCGGAATGGAATTCGGTTTGTCCTTGGTGTTGACCGCAACGCCCATCGTGCCGTGAAACGGGCGCAGCGGAAACAGCGTCTCGCGGCCATTTGCGTCCTTGATCACTCCGTACCATTTCCCGCCGATCTCGCGAATCGGGGAAAACTTGAACACGTTGTGGTATTTCTCGGGTTGCGCGGCGCTCGCATCGGGTTCGGGCGGCTTGGTTTCGGGAAACTCTCCGGGCAGCGCGCCTTTGCCGTGACGGTTGGAAATGACGCCGTACGGAACGCGCGGCTTCAACGCAATCATTTCGACTTTGAGCACGTCGCCCGCCTTCGCGCCTTGTATTTCGACCGGTCCCGTCACCACGTGCGGACCATCCTTGACAAAATCGTGCTCCAGGCTCGACGCGGCGATCGCCTGCGCATCTTTCAGCACCTCATTCGGCTTCACGCCGAACTGCCCGAAAAACTTGACCGGATCCTTGCCCTGGTCTTCGAGTACGCCCTCGTGCGACAGGGAATCAAACGTCACCAAGCTGCCGGACGGCACCGACAGCACGGGTTTTGCGTCAAGATTCGGCAGGCTGCCCCAGCGCGCCGTCTCCGGCGTCGTGGGCACGTAATAACCGCCGCCCTTTTTCAACTCCATCGGCTTGTCGCCGAGAGGCTGCAGGATTTTGAAATCCGTGCTATGTGCCGCCGGCGCGAGCACCAACGCAGCCGCGCCCATGGCGAGTATCCACACTGACTTGAACATGAAACCTCCCTTTATGTTGACAGAATAAAACTGTGGCCACCTTACTCCCAAAGCTAGACGGTAAGCAATTACCCGACCCAACAAAAACGCGCGTTGGAGCGCGCGCGCCGGTGGTCGTTTACCGACCCAACCGCTAAAATCTCACCGATGAAATCCCGCCATTTCGCTGCATGGGCCGCGTTGCCACTGGCGCTGATGCTCGCCAACTGCGCGCAAAACCCCGTTTCGGGACGCGCGAATTTCGTGACGATGTCGGAATCCCAGGAAGTCCAGGTCGGCCGCCAGGAGGACGTCAAAGTGCGTCAGGAGTACGGCGTCTACGACAATAAGACGCTGCAGCAATACGTGAATGAAGTCGGGCAGCGGCTGGGCAAAGCCAGCCACCGCCCCAACCTTCAATACAGCTACGTGGTCGTCGATTCACCGGAAATCAATGCATTTGCGCTGCCCGGCGGCTACATCTATATCACGCGCGGCATACTGGCGTATTTGAACTCGGAGGCCGAACTCGCGGCGGTGCTGGGTCACGAAACGGGGCATGTGACCGCGCGCCACAGCGTGCAGCAGATGAGTGCCGCGACCGCCGCCGGCGTTGGCGCCACACTGCTCGAAATTTTCGTGCCGGCATTGCGCAACCAGGCCGGCGACATGGCGATCAATACGCTCGGCAATGTGCTGATGTCGGGCTACGGCCGCGAGCACGAACTCGAAGCCGACAAGCTGGGCGCGGAATATCTCCTGCGCACGGGCTATGATCCGCAGGCAATGATCAAGGTCATAGGTGTCTTGAAAAACCAGGAACTGTTCGACGCCGAAGTCGCGAAATCCGAGGGCCGCCAGCCGCGCAGCTATCACGGCGTCTTCGCCTCGCACCCGGATGCCGACAAGCGGCTGCAGGAAGTCGTCGGCGAAGCGGGCAAGCTGCCGGCGGGCAGCGGCCGCGTCAATCAGGAAGAATTTCTGCGCATGATCGACAAAATTCCGTTTGGCTACAGCGACAGCCAGGGCTTCGTGCGTAATTTCGTGTTCTACCATCGCGAATTGGGGCTGGCGCTGAAATTCCCCGACGGCTGGCGCATCACCAATCAGCCTGCCAGCGTGTCGGCAAAAAACCGCACGGACGATGCAATGATCGAAATGCGCCTCGTCGGCCGTGCCCTGGGTGCGCCCGCCGACGTGCTGCGCAAAGCAGTCGGCGGCGCGCGGGACGTGACAGCGACCACGATCAACAGCCTGCCCGCGGCGATCGCCACCACCGCGATACGCGGTTTGCCCACGCGGGCCGCTGTGGTGTTCCTTGGCAAGAACGCCTACCTGATCGGCGGCCAGGCAAGAACGGATGCCGCGATGCGCGATGCGTTGCCGGCAATCAATGCTACGATAGCGAGTTTTCACGCCATGACCGATACGGAACGCAACTCGGTACGGCCGCTCACGCTGCGCATCATCAACGCGCCCGCGAATGCGACGTTTGCGGAACTCGCCCGCAATTCGCCGCTGGGGAAAAACGCGGTATCGCATTTGCGCCTGCTGAACGGCCTGTATCCGAACGGCGAACCGGCGGCGGGACAACCGCTGAAAATCATCGAATAATGAACGCGATCACGACACTCGATTGCGCGCGCTGGGAGGTAACCCTGCCGCCCGCCGCGGCCGCCGATGCCACGCGCGAACTCGAAGCCGGCGGCGTGCTGTTCCTGCCGCGCCTGAAATTCCTTCTTGACGCGGAAGAGCAGCGGTTTTTGTCGCCGCAATGGCTAGCCGGCAGCGCCAAGAACATCAGCTACGACCCGCGCGCGGAAATACTCGCTCACACGTCGGCGCAGGGCCGCGATCACGCGCAGCTTGCGGCGATGATGGCGCGCTACGCGCAGCACGCGCATGGGCTCGTATTAAGCCTGTGTCCGCATTACGGTGAGCGCCTGCGCGACGGACTTACCAGCTTCCGCCCGGTCGAGACGCGCGGCCGCGAGACGTCACGTAAGAAAGACGATACCCGGCTGCACGTCGATGCATTCGCGTCGCGCCCGAATCAGGGTTTGCGCATACTGCGTGTATTCTGCAACGTGAATCCGCAGAACGAGCCGCGCGTATGGGAAATCGGCGAATCGTTCGACGTAATGGCGCGGCGTTTTGCCGCCCGCGTGCCGCCGCAGTTACCGGGCAGCGCGTGGCTCATGGAAAAACTGCACGTCACCAAAGGGCGGCGCAGCGCCTACGACCACGTTATGCTCAACCTGCACGACAAGGCCAAGCTCGACGACGACTACCAACGCGCGACGTCCAGGACGCGCTTCGAGTTCCCCGCGCATTCGACGTGGCTCGTGTTCACCGACCGCGTGATGCATGCGGCGCTGGCGGGCCAGTTCCTGTTCGAACAGACGTTTTACCTGCCGGTGGCGGCGATGCGCGACGAGCGCTATGCGCCGCTACGCATACTCGAGGCAATTTTCCGGCGCGAGCTCGCGTAAATGCGCGAGACGCGATAGGCGTGATGAGTCATGGGTAACAACCGCCTTCGGTTCCATCCTTGGCCCCTCATTCATCCCATTACCTATCACCCATTACTCATCACCGCAACTCAATGACTCCCACCGCTAGCGGCCAGTCCACCGCGCAGCCGATTTCGCTCGCGTGGATCTGCATTCTCGCCGCTGCGTGGATATTGCCCGGCCTTATCGGCCACGATCCATGGAAGCCCGATGAGGCCTACACTTTCGGCCTCGTCTACAGCCTGTTGCACGGCGGTGACTGGGTGGTGCCCATGCTCGCGCACGAGCCGTTCATGGAAAAGCCGCCGCTGTTTTACCTGAGCAGCGCCGCGCTCGCGGCGCTGCTTTCGCCGCCGCTGGCACTGCACGACGCCGCGCGGCTTACTACCGGTCTGTACATGGCGCTCACCTTCGCGTTCATCGCCGGGACGGCGCGCGAGCTCTACGGTGCCAATCGCGGCTGGCTGGCGGCGCTGATGCTGATGGGATGCCTCGGCATCCTGATCCGCAGCCATCAGTTGATTACCGACATCTCGCTATTGGCGGGATTCGCCGCGGGCTTCTACGGCTTCGCGCTCGCCATGCGGCGTCCGGTGCCTGGCGGCTTCTGGCTGGGCACGGGTGTAGGCATCGGCTTCATGTCCAAGGGGCTGCTGGCGCCAGGCGTGTTCGGCATCATCGCGATGTTGCTGCCGCTCTTTGCGGCATGGCGCAACCGGAATTATCTTACTTGCCTCGCGATCGCGGCGCTCGCCTGCGCGCCGTGGCTCGCGGTCTGGCCGCTCGCGCTCTACAACCAGTCGCCGGCGCTGTTCAACGAATGGCTGCTGGTCAACAACTTCGGCCGCTTCCTGGGCACCAATGAATTCGGCCCGCCCGCCGATACGGCGCACTACCTGCGCATCCTGCCGTGGTACGCGCTGCCGGCGCTGCCGCTCGCCGCGTGGGCGTTGTGGCGCGCGCGCTGGCGCGGCCTCCTGGCGCCGGCTTTCGCCCTGCCGCTCACCGGGTTCGCCGTGATATTCGTGGTGTTGAGCGCATCCGCCGACGCGCGCGAGCTCTATGCTCTGCCACTGGTGTTGCCGCTGGCGCTCATTGCCACACCCGCGACCGACACGCTGCGGCGCGGCGCCGCCAACCTGATGTACTGGTTCAGCATCATGGGCGGCGGCGTATTCATCCTCGTCGCGTGGTTCTACTGGGGCGCACTTGAATTGAGCATGCCGCCGAAGCTGCACGACCATTTGCTTGATTTGCAACCGGGTTATGCGACCGGATTCAAATGGCTGCCGTTTTCGCTCGGCGTGCTATACACCACCGGCTGGATTGTTCTGCTCGCAAGGCTCAGGAAAGGCCGCGCACGCCCGGTCGTCGCGTGGGCAGCCACCATGACCATGATCTGGGGCCTGCTCGCGATCCTGTTCGTCGGCTGGATAGACTCCGGCAAGAGTTACCGCGCGATGATCGCAGACATGCAAAAATCGCTGCCGCAAACCTACACGTGCATCGCGAGCCGGAATCTGGGCGAACCGCAGCGCGCGATGCTGCATTACTTCGCGAATATCATTACCTGGCGCCTCGACGCGCCCGGGCGCAGCCGCGACGATTGCGATCTCACGCTCGTGCAGGGTGTGGCCGCGGTGGAACACGCGCCGCCCGGCGCGTGGCGGAAAATCTGGGAAGGCACGCGTCCCGGCGACCGGGTCGAACGTTACCGGCTCTATCAGCTTACGGCTGCCGTAGTGAAATAGACCTGAGTTACCGCAGGCGCCTATCACCGCGCGCCGGGACAACCTGTTCACAACCAGAAGGAGCGATGATGGGCGACTACCAAGACCGCTACCGGCGCGGCATGAAGCTGCTCAAGAAAATGGGGCGGGAGCATCTGATGCTGGAGCAAAAAGCGCTGTGTCCCGACATGTACGAGATCTCGGTCGGACATCTCTTCGGCGACATCTGGGCGCGTCCCGGATTGAGCTTGCGCGAGCGCCAACTCGTCACACTCGCCGCCAACATTGCGCTCGCACGCGCGACCGGCAACTACTCGCATTACCGCAGCGCCCAGCACATCGGCATCACCAAGGACGAAATCTGCGAAGTCATCCTGCAGGTCGGACATTACGCGGGCTGGCCGACCCTCTCCAACGCGATTCGCCAATTCACCGCCGTGCTGAAGGAAGACGCCGACCGCCAAGAAAGGCAAGAAAAAGCGCAAATCGCAGTTGGTCTAATGATCGGGCTTTTCCCCTCTGCTAAGTAAAACATGGCCAAATCGAACAAAGCCAAATCGGCATCCAACGGCAACTCAAACCTCGGCTTCGAAGCAAAGCTGTGGGCCGCCGCCGACGCGCTGCGCAATAACATGGACGCGGCCGAGTACAAGCATGTCGTGCTCGGCCTGATTTTCCTCAAATACATTTCTGACGCTTTTGAAGCCAAGCACGCGGAGCTCGTTGCCCAAAAAGCGAAGGGTGCCGATCCGGAAGATCCTGACGAGTACCGTGCAGCGAGCATTTTCTGGGTGCCGAAGGAAGCACGCTGGCAGCACCTGAAGGCGAGCGCGCCTCAGCCAACGATTGGCACGTTGGTGGACGACGCGATGAGCGCGATCGAGCGCGATAACCCGTCGCTCAAAGGCGTGCTGCCGAAGGATTTTGCCCGCGCGGGTCTCGATAAGCAGCGACTTGGCCAGATTATCAACCTGGTCAGCGACATCAGATTCTCCCTCCTCCGCAACAGCGGGGAGGGCCGGGGTGGGGGCAACGGGGTGAGGGCCGACCGCTCCAAAGACACTCTCGGTCGCGTTTACGAATATTTTCTCTCGCGTTTTGCGAGCGCCGAAGGCAAGAGCGGCGGCCAGTTCTATACGCCCATCGCATGTCGTGCGCGTGCTGGTCGAAATGCTCGCGCCGTACAAAGGGCGCGTGTACGACCCGTGCTGCGGCTCGGGCGGAATGTTCGTCAGCAGCGAAAAGTTTATCGAGGCTCACAGCGGCAAGCTCGGCGACATCTCCATCTACGGCCAGGAGTCGAACTACACGACGTGGCGGCTCGCCAAGATGAACCTCGCGATCCGCGGCATCGACGCGCAGATCGCCCACGGCGACACCTTCCACAAACGACGGGCACCCTGATCTCAAGGCTGACTACGTGCTCGCCAACCCGCCGTTCAACGACAGCGACTGGCGCGGAGAATTGCTGAAGGACGACAAGCGCTGGGTGTACGGCGTGCCACCTGCGAGCAACGCCAACTTCGCGTGGGTGCAGCATTTCATTCACCACCTCGCGCCTACCGGGCTCGCGGGCTTCGTGCTCGCCAACGGCTCGATGTCGTCCAACCAGTCCGGCGAAGGCGAGATACGCAAAGCCATCATCGAGGCCGACCTGGTGGACTGCATGGTCGCACTGCCGGGCCAGCTTTTCTACTCAACGCAAATCCCCGTGTGCCTGTGGTTCCTTGCGCGCAACAAGAAAAACGGAAAGTTTCGCGACCGCCATGGCGAAACGCTGTTCATCGATGCGCGCAAGATGGGCACGCTGATCGACCGCGTGCACCGCGAACTGACTGATGACGACGTTGCAAAGATTGCCGGCACCTACCATTCCTGGCGCGGCGACAAAGACGCAGGAAAGTATGCCGACGTCGCCGGCTTCTGCATGGCCGCGAAGCTCGACGACATTCGCAAGCACGGCCATGTGCTCACGCCCGGGCGCTACGTCGGCGCGGAGGCGGCCGAGGAAGACGGCGAACCATTCGAGAAAGATGAAGCGGCCACGATGCCGGCGGAGCACAGAGGTGATGAACTCGATACCGCAATTGCCGCGAACCTCAGGGAGCTTGGATATGGCTAAACAGAAAGCAGCCCGTGTACTGCCCTCTAACACGGAGATTCGGCGCATCATGCTCCAGTACTTTTACGACCGGAACAAGAACGCAACTAGCGCTCGTGGAAAGAAGGGATCGGCCGTCAAGATCAGTGAGCCGCAGGCACGACAATCGAAGGACCGGGACGCGTGTTCGGCTCAAACGGACCGATCGATTGGACGTCAGAACCACTCGCTAGGGCCGGGTGTCATTCTCGGGCGCAAGGGAGCGTACCGAGGCGTTCAATTCTCGCGCGACCTTCTTTGTCATCGACACGGCGTACGACGTAGTGCCGAAGTCCGAGCTCGACATGCGGTGGCTGTACTACGCGATAAAGCACTACAAGCTCGGCGAGGTGACGATGGATCCCCGATTCCGTCCACGACGCGTGCTGCCGTCTACGTGCTCGATCTCGACGTGCCGCCGCTGTACGAACAACGCGCCATCGCCCACATCCTCGGCACGCTGGACGACAAGATCGAGCTGAACCGGCGGATGAACGAGACGCTGGAGGCGATGGCGCGGGCGCTCTTCAAGTCGTGGTTCGTGGACTTCGACCCCGTGCGCGCCAAGGCCGAAGGCCGCGACCCCGGCCTGCCCAAGCCCCTCGCCGACCTCTTCCCCGATTCCTTCGAGGATTCCGAGTTGAAAGAGATTCCGAAGGGATGGACTGATCCGCTGCCTAAGATTGTTGATGTTAATCCGACCGAGCACTCCGAAGGGCGCAGAGGCGCCGTACCTCGACATGTAGAAAATATCGACAGTGGCACGCACTGAAACGGTTGTAAGCCGAGCTTTCGGATCGGGCATGCGCTTTATGAATGCGACTCACTGGTTGCACAAATACGAGCTAAGGCGCAATTGTAGAGCTGAATCCGTCGTCGAAGACGCTGCCCTCTCGTGGCTGGAGTCGTTGGGTTACATGGCCTCGTGATCGTGTCGGGCGCCGTTCCGTTCTTTCGGTATTTATCAACAACTACCGAAACTATGGAACAATGCCGGTATGGCATCCTCAAAACGTCACATCCAGACTCTCTTAGCCGGGCCGGCACGGCACGGTCGCGGGATCTCGTCGTCGCAGGTGTGACCCGCAGCCAGCTCTCGCGCATGGTCGTCACGGGCGAACTGGTGCGGGTTGCGCGTGGGCTGTACGCAAAGCCAGGCTACCAAAGCAGTGAGCACGGCGTCTGGCGGAGGTCGCCAAGCGCGCGCCAACGCGCTCTTCTGCCTGCTCACGGCGCTACGACTTCACGATCTAACAACGCAGGCGCCTTTGAGGTCTGGATCGCCATTGGTAACAAGGAACACCCGCCACGGCTAACCTATCCGACCTGCGAACGGTGCGTTTCTCCGCGGCCGCCTAGCGGCTCGGCAAGAGCCTGTCGATGGCTTTCTACGCCGGGTGCATCATTCGAGCATCCGGCGATGGAAAACCCGACGCTGGTTTTTCTGACCGATCGCAACGACCTGGACGATCAACTCTTCGGCACCTTCGCAGCGCTGCCACGAAATCCTGCGGCAGACGCCGGTGCAGGCGGTAGACCGGCCGAGCCTCTGCGCGAACTACTCAACGTCGCAGCGGCGGCGTGGTTTTCACGACGATTCAGAAGTTCTATGCCCGGAGGAGAAAGGCGGCAAGCATCCGCTTCTCTCGGAGCGGCGCAACATCGTCGTCATCGCCGACGAAGCGCACCGCAGCCAATACGACTTCATCGACGGCTTCGCGCGCCACATGCGCGACGCGCTGCCGAACGCGTCGTTCATCGGCTTCACCGGCACGCCGATCGAGAAGACCGACGCCAACACGCGGCGGTCTTCGGCGACTACATCAGCATCTACGACATCCAGCGCGCCGTCGACCGACAAGGCGACGGTGCCGATCTACTACGAGAGCCGCGTCGCGAAGCTGGAGCTTGAAGGCAGAGCGAGCTGCCGAACGATCGATCGAGAATTCGAAGAGATCACCGAAGGCGAAGAAGCTGACCGCAAGGAGAAGCTCAAGACGCAAGTGGGCGCGCTCGAAGCGCTGGTCGGAATCGCGAAGCGGCATCGAGCTCATCGCCGCCGATCTGGTGAAGCACTTCGAGAACGCGGCTCGAAGCGATGGACGGCAAGGCGATGATCGTCTGCATGAGCCGCCGTATCTGCGTCGAGCTGTACAACGCGATCGCAAAGCTGCGCCCGAGCTGGCATGACGAACGACGATGACAGGGCGGATCGATGAAGATCGTGATGACCGGCTCCGCGACCGATCCAGCTTGGACTGGCAGCACGCACATCCGGAACAAACCCCGACGCGAAGCGCTCGCCGAGCGCTTCAAGATCCGCGAAGGACCCGTTCAAGATCGTGATCGTGCGCGACATGTGGCTCACGGGCTTCGACGCGCCCAGCCTGCACACGATGTACGTCGACAAGCCGATACGCATGATCGTGCCGTCGGCTCCCGGCGGCGGCACCGACATTGTCGCTCGCGTAATCGCACAGGGACTGAGCGAGGCCTGGGGACAAACCGTCGTGGTCGATAACCGGGGCGGCGCAGGCGGCACCGCCGGCGTGACTGTCGTCGCCAAGGCGTCCGCTGCCGACGGCTACACCCTGCTGCTCGGCAGCAATGGCCACCTGTCGTTTGCGCCCGCGGTCAATCGCCACCTGCCCTACGACCCGCAAAAGGACCTCGCACCCGTTTCGCTGGTGGCGGCGCAGCCGTTCGTGGTGGGTGTTTATGCGGGGTTGCCCGTCGCCTCGTTGAAGGAGTTCATCGCATATGCCAAGAGCCGTCCGGGCACCATCAGCCTACGGCTCGGGCGGCAGTGGCACGGCTTCACATCTCGGCACCGAGCTGTTGCAGCTCACGGCCGGCTTCTCGATGCTGCATGTGCCCTATAAAGGCACCGGCCCCGGCATGACCGCCCTCCTGTCAGGCGAACTGCAGTTTCTATTGGCCGGGCTGGCGACTATCATGCCGCACAGCAAGAGCGGAAAAATCAAGGCGCTCGCGGTCACGGGAGCAACGCGTTCCAAAGTGGCGCCCGACGTGCCGACGGTCGCCGAAGGCGGCGTGCCGGGTTACGAGTTTGTCGTGTGGTACGGAATGATGGTCCCCGGCGGTACATCGCGCGCCATCGTCACGAAGATAAACGCCGAAATTGCACGAGTGCTGCGGTCGCCCGCGACCAGCGAACGCTATGCGGCAGCGGGCCTCGATCCGATCAGCAACTCGCCCGAAGAATTCGCCGCTCAACTAAAGCAGGAAATCCCCAAGTGGCGGCAGGTTGTGAAGGCCGCCAATATCCACGTTGACTGAGGATTCAGTCTTCCCGCGCGCCTGACATCTTCACCACCCCGGTCCACTTCGCGATTTCGCTTTTGATGTGGGCCGCGAACTCCTGCGGAGTATTGCCGATGATGTCGGCGCCGTCGGCGATCAGCCGTTCGCGTACTTCGGGCAATTTCAGTATGCGCACGATCTCGCGGTTGAGCTGTACAACGATAGTGCGCGGCGTTGCGGCGGGCGCGAATACGCCGTACCAGCCGGTGACTTCATAACCGCTTACCCCGGCTTCGGCAATCGTCGGCACCTCCGGCATCAACGCCGAGCGCTTGACGCCGGTGACCCCGATGGCGCGCAACTTGCCGCCCTTGGTCTGCACCTGCGCCGACACTGCGCCAACGAAAAACAACTGCACTTGCCCGGCCATCAGGTCGGTGAGCAAAGAACCGACGAGTTTATAGGGAACATGCGCGAGCCGGATGCCCGCCATCGACGCGAAAAGCTCGGCAGCGAGATGACTCATACTGCCATTGCCGAGAGCGGCGTAATTCAGTTGACCGGGCTTTGCCCGCGCCAGCGCGATAAAGTCACGCGCCGTGCCGACCGGCAACGACGCCGGCACCACCATCACGTAGGGCGCCGCCGCGATCAGCGTTACCGGCGCAAAATCACGCACCGGATCGTACGGCAGCTTGCGGTACAACGCGGGGTTGATTGCGATGTTCGCCGTGATGCCCATCATCAGCGTGTAACCATCGGGCGCGGCGCGCGCGGCGATTTCCGAGCCGATAACACCGCCCGAGCCCGCGCGATTATCGATCACCACCTGCTGGTTCCATGCGTCGGTCATTTTTTGCCCGATCGCGCGCGCGAATATGTCGGCCGAGCCGCCGGCGGAGAACGGCACGACGATGCGCATGGGCTTGGCTGGATAAGTAACAGGATTTTGCGCCGCCGCCGATACTGCGACCAACGTGAAAAAAATAAACGCGCCGGGCCGGTTTCCCATCATGCTGCTGTCCTTTTGCTGACAGGCGCCGCCTAGTGCACATGCGGCGCGGCGCCGCTGTCCGCCGCGTGCGCTGCGCGTTGAACGGCGGCAAGGTCGTCCGTTCCAACGCGCAGAATTAAATCGGCGGATAGCGTCCGATTTAATCACGAATTTAATCACGATTCTCGACACGGATAGGGTGCAGGCGTAAACTGGCTTCCCCCGCATTCCCAACGGCCTGCCCGCGCGGGCCTTCTTTATTGCAATCAACGGTTCAAGGAGAGCACCATGAGCAACGAACGTGAAGTTGTCGTTTTGAGCGGCGTGCGCACGGCGATCGGCGATTACGGCGGCGCGCTGAAAGACCTCGCGCCGACGGAACTCGCCGGGCAAGTCATCCGCGAAGCGGTGAAACGCGCCAAGGTCGATCCCAAGGAGGTCGGCACCATGGTGCTCGGCAACGTCATCCACACCGAGGCGAAAGACATGTACGTGTCGCGCGTCGCCTGCCTCAAGGGCGGGCTGCCGCAGGAGACGACCGCGCTGACCGTCAACCGCCTGTGCGGCAGCGGCCTGCAGGCGATCGTGAGCGCCGCGCAAATGATCAAGCTGGGCGACGCCGATGTCGCGGTCGGCGCGGGGGTCGAATCGATGAGCCGCGGCGGCTACCTGATGCCGACGCTGCGCTGGGGCCAGCGCATGAACGACGGCGGCGTGGTCGACATGATGGTCGGCGCGCTGACCGATCCGTTCGACACCGTGCACATGGGCATCACCGCCGAAAACATCGCCGCGCAATGGAAGATCAGCCGCGAGCAGCAGGACGAATTCGCGGTCGAAAGCCATCGCCGCGCGATCAACGCGATCGAAAAAGGCTACTTCAAGGACCAGATCCTGCCGGTCGAATTGAAAACGCGCAAAGGCACGACGCTCTTCGACAAGGACGAACATCCGCGCGCCGACGCGACCCTCGAAGGCATGGCGAAACTGCGCGCGGCGTTCAAGAAAGACGGCTCGGTGACCGCCGGCAACGCTTCCGGCATCAACGACGGCGCGGCGGCGATCGTGATGATGGAAAAATCCGCGGCGCAAAAGCAGGGCCTGAAGCCGATGGCGCGGCTGGTGTCGTACGGATTCGCCGGCGTCGATCCGAAGATCATGGGCATCGGCCCGGTGCCGGCGTGCAAGATCGCGCTCGACAAGGCGGGGCTCAAGGTGAGCGACATGGACGTGATCGAGGCCAACGAAGCGTTCGCCGTGCAGGCGATGGCGGTCGCCTGCGATCTGAAGTTCGATGCGAAGAAAACCAATCCGAACGGCGGCGCGGTCGGCCTCGGTCATCCGATCGGCGCGACCGGCGCGCTGCTCACCGTCAAGGCGCTCTACGAACTGGAGCGCATCGGCGGCAAATACGCGCTGGTCACGATGTGCATCGGCGGCGGCCAGGGCATCGCCGCGGTGTACGAGCGCATGCACTAAAGCCGTGAGCGCAGGCGAAACCGATGCACCACCCAAAAAAAAAGCACGCGGCAATGCCGCGTGCTTTTTCTTTGGCGGCGCCGCGCGCCGCGCGGTTGGGCAGCCGCGGCGAAACTCGCTACAATCCGTTCGCCCCTATGCCGCCCGCTTCTATGCCGTCCATGACTCCTCTGACTCAAACCCGCGCCTGGGCGTTGCTCAGCGCGCACCGGCCGGCCATCGCCGGCGCCAGCCTGCCGCAGATGTTCGCCGCCGACCCGCAGCGTTTCGAGAATTTCTCGCTGCGCATGGACGGCATCCTGCTCGATTATTCCAAGAATCTGGTCAACGCCGAAACCATGCAGTTGCTCGTGGCGCTCGCGCGCGAGCGCGGCGTCGGCGACGAGATCACAGCGCCTCTTCAGCGGCGACAAGGTCAACACGAGCGAAAACCGGCCGGCGCTGCATACGGCATTGCGCGACAACCGCGCGCTCGTGCGTGGACGGCACGCGACGTGCTGCCGCAGATTCAGGCCACGCTCGCGCGCATGCGCGAATTCACCGACGGCGTGCGCGCCGGCACGATCGCGGGTCGCGGCGGAGAAAAATTCACCGACGTCATCCACATCGGCATCGGCGGCTCGCACCTGGGCCCGGCGCTGGCATCGCGCGCGCTCGCGCCGTACGCGCGCGGCGGCCCGCGCGTGCATTATCGTGTCGAATGTCGACGCCGCGGCGGCTGCACGCGACGCTCGCGACGCTCGATCCCGCAACCACGCTCGCCATCATCGCGTCGAAGACATTCACCACCATCGAAACGCTGACCAACGCGAAGATCGTGCGCGAGTGGCTGCGCGGCGCGGGGGCTGCCGCCGGCGAAGCAACTCGTCGCAGTCACCGCCAACACGCAACTGGCGGCGGATTTCGGCGTTGCACGCGGAACGCATATTTCCGTTCTGGGACTGGGTCGGCGGGCGCTACTCGCTGTGGTCGGCGGTGGGGCTGCCGGTCGCGCTCGGCGATCGGCATGGACAATTTCGAACAACTCCTGCTGGGCGCGCGCGAAATGGATGCGCATTTCCGCGACGCGCCGTTCGAGCACAGCATGCCCGTCGTGCTCGCGCTGCTCGGCGTCTGGTACAACAATTTTTTCGGCGCCGCGTCGCACGCCGTTCTGCCGTACGACGAATCGCTCGCGCTGCTGCCCGCGTACCTGCAACAGCTCGACATGGAATCGAGCGGCAAGCGCGTCACGCGCGAAGGCGCGCCGGTCGATTACGACACCGGGACGATCATCTGGGGCGCGGCGGGCACCGACGCGCAGCATTCGTTTTTCCAGTTGCTGCACCAGGGCACGCGGCTCGTTCCCGCCGATTTCATCGCGGCGTGCACTCCGCATCACGCGGCGCGCGCGTCGCATGCGATGTTGCTCGCCAATTTTTTCGCGCAGACCGCGGCGTTGATGAACGGCGCGCCGCGGACGGGTTTCCGGGCAACCGGCCGAGCAATTCGATACTCGTCGACAAGCTGACGCCGCGTACGCTCGGCATGCTGCTGGCACTGTATGAGCACAAGGTATTCGTGCAGAATACGATCTGGGGCATCAACGCGTTCGACCAGCCCGGCGTCGAACTCGGCAAGCGTCTGGCGGCGCGCATCCTGCCCGACCTCGACAACGACGACCCGGTCGCGGCTTACGATGCGTCGACCAACGGGCTCATCAATTTCTACAAAGCCAATCGCGACAACTAGCGGCAAGGAGAACCAGCATGAACGAAGAAGCCTTCAACATGAGCATACGCAAGTTTCTGAAAACCGTCGGCGTGCGCTCGCAGTCCGAAATCGAACGCGCGGTCGCCAAGGCGATCGCCGACGGCAAGGTAAAGGGCAACGAGGTGTTCCCGGCGCGTATGCAGACTCACGATCGATGCGATCGGCCTCGACATCACGCTCGATGGCGAGATCAGGCTGGAATGAATGGACCGGCTTGAGGCTCAAGGCCCCACGCCAGGTCCCGATTTCAGCGCCCTGGTTTCTACGGCCGCAGAACCAGCTGGCCGTCGCGCTGCGTAAACTCGACACGCTTCAAGAAGCTCATGCCGAGCAGCACCGTATCCGCATCCAAACCGTCCGCCATCACGGCGCCGACATCGCGTAGTTCGAGCACTCCGAGTTGTCGAGATCGTCCTGACCCCGATCCCGCGCGAGAGCATGTGCGCGGATGGCGCCAGTTTGGGCAGGTTCGGCTCGTGCCAGCCGCGATTACTGGCGTAGGTGTTCTTCCTCGAGATCGAGTTCGTGCTCGATCTTGTGCACCACGTCATCGCCCACTTCGCGCTTGTGTCGCATGTCCAGCAACGCGTGGCGCTGGGCCTTGATCACCGATGTTCTGAGTTTGCGCATCGAGGCGTGGACGGGTTTCTCGTCGGTTTCCGCCGAGCCTCCTCCGCTGCGAATTGGAATTCCGTTCGTCGTAAAAGCGCTCGACCCATTCAACGGTTGTGTCCGGGTAGGTGTCTCCTTCTTCGCCTCCGCGATTTTTGCCGACACCGCGGCGGCCAGGCGGCGCCGCGCGGCATTTCCTCGCGTGCCGGAATGCCGTCGTCGGTCAGTTTGAGACGGCGGATCAGCCAGGGGAGACTGAGCCCCTGCAGCACGAGACTGGTCAGGATGGTGCTGAAGGCGAGAAACTGCACGAGGTGGCTGCGTGGAAAATGCGGGTAGCCATTGAGCACCAAGGCGGCCGCGAGCGAAACGACTCCGCGCATGCCGGCCCAGGAGCCCACGAAAACTTCGCGCCAGTCTGGATAGCCTTCGCCGCGGCGCACCCGCTTGCTCAGCAGCCACGGCAGATAGGCGCCGCCAAAGCACCAGGCGAAGCGGACCGCAATGCAGACGACGTTGATGACCAGCGCGATCATGAACGGCCGTGGCCACCAATTCTCCTGCATGCTGTGAATGATGCCGGGCAATTGCAGGCCAATCAGCACGAAGACGATTCCGTTCAGGATGTATTCGATCATGTCCCAGACCGCATGCGATTGCAGCCGAACGCGCGAGGGGGTGTCCTCCGGACCCTTCCAGCCGGTATAGAGTCCGGTGGCGACGACAGCCAACACGCCCGAGGTTCCAATGGCATCTGCCGCAAGGTAACTTAGAAACGGGGTCGCCAGCGAGGTGGTCAGGAAGATCTCGCGGGTCCTCGTACATCCCAAATCGCTTCAGCGCGCAGGCGATCCAGCCGATGATCAATCCGACGACGATGCCGCCAGCCGCGACGTAGGTGAACTCAGCGGGTACCAAACGCGTCCCACCCACGGCAGGCTGGAGGCGGCGAGAGCCGCGAGCGCAACCTTGAAGATCACCAGGCTGGTCGCGTCGTTGACCAGGCTTTCGCCTTCCAGGATGGTGATGATCCGGCGCGGCAACCCCAAGCGACGCGCGATGGCCGATGCGGCGATGGCATCGGGCGGCGAGATGATGGCCCCCAGCACGAAACCGGCCGAGAGCGGAAAATTGGGAATCAGCCAATGGGCGACGAAAGCCACGGCCACGGTGGTGGCGAGGACCAGGCCGACGGCCAGCAGCAGGATGGCGCGAAAATGAAAGCGCACATCGCGCCACGAAGTGCGCACCGCCTGCACATAGAGCAGGGGAGGAAGGAAAGATGAAAAAGACGAATTCAGGATCGAGTGAAAGGTTCGGCAGGTCGGGAATGAAACCGATGAAAAGTCCGCCGATCACAAAAAGGATCGGATACGGCACCGAGATTCTGCGCGCGACCTGACCCAGTCCCAGGATGAAGATCAGCAGCAGCGAGACGATGAGCGCGTAATGCATGTTCTCGCCGATACTAGCCGCGCCCCGCCGAAATCCAACCGCGCGATTTGTCCAGCGGAGGGCCGGAGAAACTCAACCACAGATTAGCGCAGATTATCGCAGATTCGAACGGCGGGGAGCAACCACTGGCAATAGAACGAGTCGAAGGTCGAACGTCGAACGTCGAAGGTCGAACGTCGAAGGTCGAGGGCCAGCAAAGATGGATCGCGTATTCGCGAGATCGGCTTTCCCTTCTCCGTGACCTCGGCGCCTCGGCAGCCAATCCTTCAAAGAAATCTGCGAAAATCTGCGTGAATCTGTGGTTTAAAATCTCCATGCCTCGGTGAGCTCCGTGCGAGATCCCTGTTCGAGTAGAATTGGTGAAAGGGGTCAGGACATTATTTGTCACGGCGGGCCTTGGCGGAAGCGTGAAGCTGGGAGGCGGATCTTTTCGGCGCTTCGTGGTCCTCCACATTTGATATGTGATGTCCTGGCCCGTTTCCCGAGTGCGAGTGACGTGCCCGCCGCTGCGCGTTGACGGCCGGCTAACGCGTCGTCGCATTGGCCGGCCTCAAGGCGGAGCCGAGTAATGAGATTCTCGTCCTAACCGCCGCCCGACGGGTGTTGGGCCGCGAAATCGCTATTGAAATAGGATTCCCGCTCGGCCGCGCTGGTTGCGGTGTCAGTGGTTTTCGACATCGCGGCGACGCTCACCTTTCGGCAGGCGCGCGTGTGTTGCGATGACTTCTTGGCTGTGGCTCCCCGGTCACTGGCATCGACGGTATGCCGCGCCCAGCACCGCGCTGGCGACGCCATGAGGAGGAGTGGGACAAATGCGTTTTTGCATACTGATGGGTTTTTGTTGGATTGGCGCAAAGCACGATGCGTTGCGTCATGGATCACAATGCGCCGCCCATCCGTTTTATTCCCGCGGTGTGCGCAATTGTGAAACGTCTCGAAATTCCCCACGGCGTGAAAGGATCAGGACATTATCCATTACAATGCCGAACCGGGGCGCTCGAGAAGGGACTGCACTTTGAATTCATCTCAATACAGAAGGCCGAACATAATAAATAATGTCCTGACCCCTATTGCGCCGCCACGCCGCCCGGCCCGGGCGAAGTGTCAAATGTCACGGTGTGACCCCCGTGTTCGCCCCCCGCAGCTGCCCATTTCCAACTACCGTTTGCCCTGAGCGGACAGAAAGCTGCTGAAGACAATGCTGGAACCATGTGCGACCCACAGCACCCGGCCGTTCAGCGTCCCGATGACGTAGAT
>CAVZWF010000004.1:0-172450 GCA_963778865.1 uncultured beta proteobacterium
GTGATTGAGCAGGCGGTCGACCGACGGGAGCGCGCGACGCGCGGCAGCGGCGGAATTCAACATGACCGCGGGCACGCGCAACGGGCTGCGGTGAACGGATACGTGACGCGTCAACATGGGCAGGCTCGGCGCGCACGGCGCCCGTTACGTGGGGAAAGAGGGGCGTAGTTTAGCGCAGTTTGCGCCGCCTATGCTATTCTGGAATCGAGTCGCGGTGCGCCGACGCGTCCTGTGCGAGAGGGCCGGCGTGAGGGATCGAGCGATGTAACGAGTCATGTAAAGCTCGATAAGGAGGAGAGATGAAAGCATACGTGATCGCGGCGCTGGAGTGCGCTGCCGTCGGCCGCGCGCGCACGCGCAGAATTATCCGGCGCGCCCCATACGCTTTATCGTGCCGTACGTCGCCGGCGGCGCGGGCGACATCTTCGCGCGCACCATCGGCCAGAAACTTTATGACGCGATGGGACAGACCGTGGTGATCGACAACCGGCCCGGGCGCCAACGGCATCATCGGTGTCGATCTGGTCGCGAAGTCGCCGCCCGACGGTTACACCATCGTGATGGGCAACAGCGCGCCGTTCGTGTTGAACCCGAGCCTCTACAGCAAGCTGCCGTACGACGCGGTCAGGGATTTCGCGCCGGTCACGCAGGGTACCTATTACGCGTACGTGCTGGTCGTGCATCCGTCGGTGCCCGCGAAAAACTGTCCAGGAACTTGTGCGCTTACGCGAAGTCGAAACCGGGACTCGCGTACGGCTCGACCGGCACCGGCGGCGCCAACCATCTCGCCGGCGAATTTCTCGCGCATGATGACGGGCATCAAGCTGACGCACGTTCCCTACAAGGGCAGCGCCGCGGCGCTCGCCGACGTGCTCGGCGGTCAACTGCCGATGATGTTCGACACGCCGATCACCTCGATACCCGCAGTTGAAGGCCGGCAAGCTGCGCGCGATCGGATTTTCGGGCAACCGCCGCGCGCCGCAACTGCCCGACGTGCCGACGCTGGACGAGTCGGGGCTCAAAGGATTCGAAGTGAGTTCGTGGCAGGCGATACTCGCGCCGGCGGGCACGCCCAAAGCCGTCGTCGACCGGCTTTACCGCGAAACGATCAAGGCGCTGAAGATGCCCGATGTGATCGAGCGCCTCGGCACGCAGGGCGGCAACGAGTTGATCGGCAGCACGCCCGTTGAGTTCGCGCGCGCTGATCAAGGCCGAAATCGCGAAGTACGGCAAGGTAATCAAGGACGCCGGCATCCGGATCGAATGACTTCACGGACTTGCGCGGCTCCCGCATGGTGACGAATTCCTCGGCCGCGGTCGGATGGATGCCGATGGTCGCGTCGAACTGCGCCTTGGTCGCGCCGCACTTGATCGCGATGGCGATGCCCTGAATGATTTCGCCCGCATCGGCGCCTATCATGTGCGCGCCGACGACGCGGTTCGAGGCGCGGTCGACGACGAGTTTCATGAACATCTGCTCGCTGCTGCCGGAGAGCGTGTGCTTCAGCGGACGGAAGCGCGCCGCGTAGACGTCGATTTCGCCATAGCTGCGCGCGCGCGCTTTCCTCGCTCAAGCCGACCGTCGCGGCATTCGGATTGGCGAATATCGCGGTCGGGATGTTCGCGTAATCGAGCGCGGTCGGGCGGTTGTTGAAAAGCGTGTTGGCCACCGCCATGCCTTCCGCGGTGGCCACCGGCGTCAGATTGACGCGGTCGGTCACGTCGCCGATGGCGTAAATCGACGGCACCGCGCTTTGCGAATAAGCGTCGACCACGATGGCGCCTTTGGCGTTGAGCTTGACGCCGGCAGCTTCGAGGCCGAGACCGCGCGTGTTCGGCGCGCGGCCGGTCGCGTACAGGATGCAGTCGGTGTCGAGCGTGGCGCCATCGGCGAAAGTTGCCGCGAGGCCGTCGCCGCTGCGCGAAATGTTCGCGATGTTGGCGTTCAACCTGAGCGCAACGCCTTTTTTCTGCATTTCCTCGGCCAGCACGCCGCCCAGCTCACGGTCGAAGGTGCGCAGGATGTTGGGGCCGCGATAGACGAGCGTGGTGTCGGCGCCCATGCCGTTGAAGATGGATGCGAACTCGAGCGCAATATAGCCGCCGCCGACCACCACGACGCGCCGCGGCAGCGCGGCGAGAAAAAACGCCTCGTTCGACGTGATCGCGAGTTCGGCGCCCGGAATGGCGGGCTTCACCGGCCAGCCGCCGGTTGCAACCAGGATGAACCTGGCGGTGTAGCGCTTGCCTTCCACCTCGACCGTGTGCGCATCGACGAGCAGCGCCCGCTGCTCGATGATGGTGACGCCGGCGTTTTCGAGCAGCCGGCGGTAGATGCCGTTCAGGCGTTGAATTTCCTGATTCTTGTTGGCGAGCAGTTGCGCCATGTCGAAATCCGCCGCGGCGCGCGTCCAGCCGAAGCCCGCCGCATGATGAAAGTCCTCGCGGATAGTGCGCGGCGTAGCTGTAGAGTTTTTTGGGGATGCAGCCGACGTTGACGCAGGTGCCGCCGAGATAGCGTTCTTCGGCCACCGCGACGCGCGCGCCGAAGCCGGCGGCGATGCGGCTCGCGCGCACGCCCCCGGAGCCCGCGCCGATGGTGAAAAGATCGAAGTCGTAGCGCGGCATCGCGTATGAGGCGTAGTTTCAGGGTGCCGGCGTGAACGTGACAACGGGCAGGGGGGCGCGAACGCCCGGCGATCAGCCCGCAACAATGTCTATTCCCACAGCCTTTCAGGCAGCGGCAGTCCGGCGAGAGTCTCCGCGGTAAGCGGGCCGTCGGGTTTGATGCCGAAGCGCTCGAGCACGGCGGCCAGCTGGCGCGTGTGCTGCGCCGAGTGCCAGGTCGAGCGCTCGTAGAGCATGTAGAGCGGCTGCATGCCGAAAAAGGTTTTCACTTTCTGCTGGCACGATTTGTCGGCGAGTCCATTCCACCATTTCTCGATCCGCGCAATCACGGTGTCGCCGTAGCGCGCGATTTCCTCGCCGGTGGTGAACGTGCCGTCTTTGGGCGGAACGTTGGCGAGTTGCATCGCATATTCGACGCCGTCGACCGCCGTTTCGAGATACGCCTCGCCGATGCGGAACACGTGGTGGCCCATCAGGCGGATCGAGCGCTCGCGGTTCGCGATGACGAGTTCGTTGAGCCGCGCGTCCGGCATCTGGCGAATGAGGCGCTGCGCGGTGCGCAGCACGGTGAGCCATCTGCCGATCAACTGCTCCGGCGGCAGCGGCGTGTGGCCGGTGCCCTGCAGACCGACGAACTCGGCGACGTCCTCGAGATTCTGTCCGAATACAAACTGATCGCCCCGGGCGACCACCGGCACGTTGCGCACGCCGAACGCAAGCAGCTTCTCGCGTCCGCCCGGATCGTTCAATACGTCGATCGCGACGAAGTCGATGTTTTTTTTCGAAAGAAACTCTTTCGCTCGAAGGCAGCTACTTCACCCGGGCTGGGTGAAGAGCAGGAATTTGTCAGCGATGGTGTCCATGGCTGCGTTAAGCCGTGGTTGGAGTAGGAGTGCCGAAGCCTACTACCTGCCGCGCCGGCGCGTCAAGCGCGGGCGGTCCGCGTGCGCGCGGCGAGAAGTTCCGCTGCGTGCGCGCGAGCGGCACGCATGCGATGATATAATTGCACGCGAACAGTCGAATAATCACGGTGTATACCCGCGGAACGGAACAAAGATGAAGTTGATTGCAGCGCCGGCCAGCCCGTACAGCCGCAAGGTGCGTATCGTGCTGGCGGAGAAACGTATCGATTACGAAATGATCGTGGACAGCCCGCTGGATCCCGCCACGCGCGTGCCGGAATTCAATCCGCTCGGCAAGATTCCGGTGCTGGTGCTCGATGACGACACCACTTTGTTCGACTCGCGCGTGATCGTCGAGTATCTCGACAACGCGAGCCCGGTCGGGCGCCTGATTCCCGACGACACGCGCCAGCGCATCCAGGTGCGACGCTGGGAAGCGCTCGCGGACGGCTGCACGGACGCCGCGATCGCGGTGGTGATGGAGAAACGCCGGCCCGCCGGCCAGCAGAGCGCGGAGTGGATCGCGCGCCAGGCAGGGAAAAATCGACCGCGCGTTGAAAGCGATGTCCGACGAGCTGGCCGGCCGCGCATGGTGCACCGGGGACGCCTACAACCTGTCCGACGTCGCGGTCGGCTGCGCGCTCGGGCTATCTCGAGTTGCGCATGCCGGACCTCAACTGGCGCAAGCAGTATCCGAATCTCGGCAAGCTGTTCGACAAGCTGTCGAAGCGCGCGTCGTTCAAGGATACGGCGCCGCCGAAGAGCTAGGACGAGCGCATGAGGATGAGAAGTGCGGCGCGCTGCGCGCGTTTTCACTTCTCATCCGTCATCCTCATCACTGAATTATTCCCTCCGCCCAGGCACACCCGGCTTTCGTAGACCACGACGGACTGGCCGGGCGTCACCGCCCATTGCGGCTCGGCGAATTCGATTTCGCAGCTTTGATCATCGACGCGCACCACGGTGCACGGCGCGTCTTTCTGGCGATAGCGCGTTTTGGCGTTGTATACCCAGTTGCAATGCGGCGGCGTGCCGCTGATCCAGTTCAGATCGATGCCGGTCAGGGAGGTTTTGAGCAGCGCGTCGTGATCGCGGCCCTGCACGACCAGCAGCCGGTTATTGGGAATGTCCTTGGCGGCCACGTACCACGCGTCGCCGTCGGCGGGACTGTCGGCGCCGGCGGCCGTGCGCCGTTGCCCGCCGATGCCGAGGCCCTGGCGCTGGCCTATCGTGTAAAACATCAACCCCATGTGGCGGCCGACCAGATGGCCGTCCAGCGTCCAGATCTCGCCCGGATCCGCCGGCAGATAGCGGTTGAGAAATTCGCGGAACGGCCGCTCGCCGATAAAGCAGATGCCGGTGGAATCCTTCTTGTCGTGATTGGGCAGGCCGTTATTGCGCGCGATCTCGCGCACTTCGCGCTTGTAGAGGCTGCCGAGCGGAAACAGCGTTTTCGACAGTTGCGCCTGGTTCAGGCGGTGCAGGAAATAGCTCTGGTCCTTGGTGCCGTCCTCGGCTTTGAGCAGCTGGTAGAGGCCGTCGATTTCGCGCACCTGCGCGTAATGGCCGGTCGCGATGCGGTCGGCGCCCATCGCGAGCGCGTGTTCGAGAAACGAGCGAAACTTGATCTCGGCGTTGCACAGCACGTCGGGGTTGGGCGTGCGGCCGGACTGGTATTCGCGCAGGAATTCGCTGAATACGCGTTCCTTGTATTCGGCCGAAAAATTGACCGCCTCGATGTCGATGCCGATGCGGTCGGCGACGGATACCGCGTCGACCAGGTCCTGGCGCGAACTGCAGTATTGTTCGTCGTCGTCGTCCTCCCAGTTTTTCATGAAGAGCCCGACCACGTCGTGGCCCTGCTCCTTGAGCAGGCAGGGCGGCGACCGCCGAATCGACGCCGCCCGACATGCCGACGATGATGCGTTGCTTGGCCATGTCGATCAGGCGAATCGCGCAGTGAATTCGCGCGGGCGGCGCCTGCGGGCAGGGCGCGCGCGGATAGTACTGGTAGCGGGCGCGCAAACCGTAACGAGCCCGGTCACGTCGCCAATGTAAGCAATTCGCATATAGGTCGTAACGTTAGGGCGATAGTGGTAACGATATCTGCCGGGCTAGGCGCGCGGCACGCAAGGACGCGCAGTTTATTCCGGCGCTTCGCGAATGACGGCTGCCGACGACGCATCACCCGGTTCGCGGTGTCCGGCCTGCTGATTATAAAGCGAGCCACGCCCGCCGGGATAAGCGGACAAAAATTCACGTTGCGAGAGCCGCTGCCATGATGCATATTACTCACGCCACCGGTCACGCCACTGGATATGCGCCTGGACATGCAAACAGCGGAAATACGAACCATACCCGGGGCTCATACCGTGGATGTGAAGCTCTGGAAAGTCTGGTGGCTGTGGGGCATTCCGGTCGGCTGGACCGCGAGCGGTTTGCTCATATTCTCGGAAATTGCGCGCAACGCGGGATATTGGGGTTGCGGTGATTTGCTGGATGTCGTGCGCCTGCTGGTCTATTTCAGCTGGGCGCGGTTCGCCTGGCGATGCTCGCATTACGTGCGTGATCGCAGGTGGACGCCGGTGTCCCGGTTCGCGCTGGGCGCCGGTTTGGTCTCGATGGCGATGTTTTGACAGCGCGGCAGCCCGTGCCCGCGACGCGACACATAAAAAAAGGCAGGGTCACCCCTGCCTTTTTGCGAGAAAGACGTAACGATTACTTCTTCGTGTCGTCTTTCTTCGCGTCTTTCTTGCCATCGTCTTTCTTCGGTGCATCTTTCTTCGCTGCGTCTTTCTTACCGTCGTCTTTCTTCGCTGTCGTCTTTCTTCATTTCGTCTTTTTTGCCGTCTTTCATCGGTTGCGCGCCAGCATGCGAAGCCGCAAACACGCCAACCGAAGCAATTGCAAAAGCACCAGCAACCAAAGCAGCAAGCAGTTTCTTCAAGTGTATCTCCTCTAGAGCGTTATTAAGAACGGAACCATAAAAAAACCAATATGGCCGCATGCGTGGCCACGAGAGCTAATACGCACGACCCTCCCAATTGGTTGACGCAACTATATAACACGTTGTTTACATATGCAAATCCAATTATGATGGGAGCACTTGCGCCGGCTCACCCGGCTTATCCCTGTCTTTTTGAGGTCGGCCATCCCGTAAATCCGATGCGTGTACCGTCTGCAGTTGTCGCTATGTCTGCGTGCTGCTCGCTCAGGCGCGGCATGCGCTGCGCCGTACGTGCCAAGCGCCGACAGCGAGGTGCTGGAACGCCTGCCGGTCCGGCCCAACGACCCGGCCATGCGCGAAATCAAGGAACTGCGCGCGCGCGCTGGCGCGCGATCCGCAGAACCTCGAACTCGCGGTCGGGCTCGCGCGGCGCTATTTCGAGCAGGCCATGGCGCAGGGCGATCCGCGCTATGTCGGGTATGCGCAGGCGGCGTTGAAGCCGTGGTGGGACCTGCCCGAGCCGCCGGTACGCCGGTGCTGGTGATGCGGGCAACCCTGGTCCAGTACCGGCACGATTTTCCGTCGGCGCTCGCCGATCTCGCGCGCGCGCTCGAACGCGATCCGGCGAATGCGCGCGCGTGGTCGTTGCGCGCGGTGATCCATCTGGTGCAGGCGGATTACGCGGAATCGCGCCGCGACTGCGCGTCGTTCGCACCGCTGGTGGACGAACTGAGCGCGGTCGGGTTGCGTGGCGTTCATCGACGGCATGACCGGCCGCGCCCGCGCGAGCCTCGATACGCTGAACCGCGCGCTGGCCCGCGCCAGCGACGCGAGCGCCGAACAAAAATTGTGGGTCCTGGTCCGGCTCGCGGAAATGGCGTGGCGCCTGAACGACGCGCCGCTTGCGGAGCAATATTTCAAGCGCGCGCTGGCGCTCGGCGTCACGGACGGTTTTCTGCTCGCGGCCTATGCGGATTTCCTGCTCGACTACGGGCGCGCGCAGGAAGTCATCGCGTTGCTCAAGGACTGGACGCTCGCGGATCCGTTGTTGCTGCGCCTGGCGCTCGCGGAAAACGCCGTCAACGCGACGGGCGCGCGCGAGCACCAGGCAACGCTCGCCGATCGCTACGCCGCGGCGCGGTTGCGGGGCGACACCACGCACGAACAGGAGGAGTCGCGCTTCAGCCTGCAGATATTGCAGCAACCCGAGGAAGCGATGCGCCTCGCGCAGAGCAACTGGCGAGTGCAGCGGGAGCCGCGCGACGCGCGCGTGCTGCTGGAGGCGGCGGTTGCGCTGCGCCGTCCGCAGGCCGCGCAGCCGGTGCTCGACTGGATGGCGCAGACGCATATCGAAGACTGGTATCTGCGGCGTTTGGCCGACCAACTCGCGGCGATGCGCAAAGGCGGCACGTAATGCGCGCGGCATTGTGCCTGGCATTGATTTTCGTCGCGGGGGCGGCTTGCGCCCACAAGCCGAGCGACAGCTACCTGTCGGTCGCGGTCGACGGCGGCGCGGTGCGCGGCCAGTGGGACATCGCGTTGCGCGATCTCGATTTCGCGATCGGACTCGACAGCAATGGCGATGGCGAGATTACGTGGGGCGAGTTGCGCGCGCGACACAACGAGATCGCCGCGTACGCGCTGGCGCGGCTTACCGTTGCGCTCGACGGCGCGCCGTGCCCGCTGCGCGCGACCGAACATCTGGTCGACCAGCATAGCGACGGCGCTTACGCGGTGATGCGCTTCGAGGCGCAATGCGCGCGACCGGGTCCGGCGCTCGAACTCGGCTACAACCTTTTTTTCGATCTCGATCCGCAGCACAAGGGTTTGCTGCGCCTCGAATACGCCGGCACGACGCGCACCGCGATCTTCAGTCCGGAGGCCGCGCGCCAGAGATTCGAACTGACGCGGCCGAGCCGTTTCACGCAATTCATCGATTACGGCCGCGAAGGCGTGTGGCACATCTGGATCGGCTTCGACCACATTCTGTTCCTGCTGTCGCTGCTGCTGCCCGCGGTGCTGATCCCAGTCGCGCACGGGGTGGCTGGCGGTGGAACGGTTCAAGCCCGCGTTGTGGGACGTATTCAAGATCGTCACCGCGTTCACGGTCGCGCATTCGATCACGCTGAGTCTCGCCGCGCTCGGCGTGATCACGTTGCCGACGCGGCTGACCGAATCGGCGATCGCGTTGTCCGTCATACTCGCCGCGCTCAACAACATTTACCCGTTGTTCCAGCGGCGGCGCTGGATGGTCGCGTTCGCGTTCGGGTTGATCCACGGTTTCGGCTTCGCCAGCGTGCTGGCCGATCTCGGACTGCCGCGGGACGCCCTGCTGCTGGCGCTGGTCGGCTTCAATCTCGGCGTGGAAGCGGGGCAACTCGCAATTGTCAGCGTATTTCTGCCTACTGCCTACTGGCTGCGGCGAACCGCCCTTTACCAGCGAGGGGTATTTCTCGGCGGTTCGGTGTTGATTTGCCTGGTTGCGGCCAAATGGTTTATCGAGCGCGCGTTCAACCTGAAGCTGTTGGTGTTTTGATGGCATAATTAACCGGTTCGGGCACATTTTCCCGGCCTGATTGCGCTGAATAGATGTCTCACCCGCACAACCATAAGGTTCACCTCGCCCGCCGCAATGCGACTTCGGCGCTTGCGCCCGCGCTCATGTTTTCGCTCGCGGTGCACGCGGCCGTGGGCGGAATTCTGTTGCAGACCTGGCGCCACGCGCCGGTTGAGCCCGCGCCACCGTTGACGGTAACGCTCGAAGTGCTGCCGCCGGTGATTGTGGAAAGTCCGCCGCCGCCCGGTCGCAATCAAGCACGCGACACCGGCGCCGAAAAGCCGCGCGCTTCCCGTGCCGCAGTTGCAGCATGCGCCGGCACCCAGCGTGATCGCGGTGCGAGCGCGTGGACGCCGGCGCCGCCGTGTCATGTCACGGCGCCGCGGCGAAACGCCGCCCGCGCCGGTCGTGGTGGCGAAGGCGCCGGCCACGGTGGCTGCGCCTGCGCCACGCCGATACGGTCGAGCCGCCGCATTTCAACGTCGCGTACCTCAACAATCCGCGGCCCGCGTATCCGCCGATCGCGCGCAAGCTGGGGCTTGAAGGGCTCGTGTTGCTGCGCGTCGAGGTCAGCGCGAAGGGGACGCCGGAAAAAATCGTCATCGCGCAAACCTCGGGCGCGACCTTGCTCGATGACGCGGCCATGCGAGCGGTGCAGGGCTGGACGTTCGTGCCGGCGCGCCGCGGGGATACGCCGATCGCGCATCCGGTCGAAGTGCCGATCCGTTTTCAGCTCAAGAATTAGTCGTGCCCGCACAGGTTAAGTGCCGGCCGCTCATCGCGGTCAAAGGCTTCGCCATGCTGGTCGGCGCGTGCTGCGGGTCCGCGGCGCTTGCCGAAGGCGTGCAGACGCTTGACGTCGTAGAGGTGGTCGACGCAGGGCGACAACCTGCTCGGCACGACCGACTCGGCGAGCCAGGGCACCGTGCTACGCGAGCAGATCGAAGCACGCCCGAACTTCCGCGCGGGCGAAATTCTCGAAACCGTGCCCGGCATGATCGTTACCCAGCATTCCGGCGACGGCAAGGCGAACCAGTATTTCCTGCGCGGCTACAACCTCGATCACGGCACCGATTTCGCAACGTGGGTCGCGGGCATGCCGGTCAACATGCCGACCCACGCGCACGGCCAGGGCTACACCGACCTGAATTTCCTGATTCCCGAATTGGTTTCGCGCGTGCAGTACAACAAGGGGCCGTACTTTGCGGAAGACGGCGACTTTGCATCCGTCGGCTCGGCGCGCATCAGTTACGCCGAGAAGCTGCCCGCGACAATCGCCAGCCTGACCGGCGGCCAGTATGGCTACAAGCGCGCGCTGCTCGCAGGTTCTCCGGAGGTGGGCGCGGGGCGAGTCGTCTACGGGCTTGAATACGCCTACACCAACGGCCCGTGGGACAACCCGGAGAAATTTCACAAGTTGAACGGCGTGCTGCGCTACGCGCAAGGTTCGCTCAGCAACGGCTTCAACGTCACGGCGATGGGTTACTCGGCCAACTGGAATTCGACCGACCAGATCCCGCAGCGTGCCGTGCAAAGCGGCCTGATCGACCGCTTCGGCGCCATCGATCCGAGCGATGGCGGACAGGCGAGCCGCTACAGCCTGTCCGGCGAGTGGCGCCAGACCGACGGCAACGTGAACCGCAACGTCAATATTTACGCGATCCGCTCCAAGCTGACGCTGATCTCGAATTTCACCTATTTTCTCGACAACCCGGTGCAGGGCGATCAGTTCGCGCAGAGCGAAAACCGCACGGTGATGGGCGCGACGGCAAGCCAGACGTGGACAGGCAATTGGGGCAAGCACGAAGTCTCGAATACGCTGGGATTGCAGTTGCGCCGCGACCGCATGTCGCCGGTTGCGCATCTACAGCACGCAAGGCCGCCTGGTAATTGCGGTGACGAGCCAGGACGAAGCGACCGTCACCAGCGCGGCGCCGTACTTTTCCAACACGTTCAAATGGAACGAATGGTTGCGTACCGTCGCCGGCCTACGTTACGACCACCAGCAATTCGACGTCACCAGCCTGCTTCCGGCCAACACCGGCAGCAAGAGCGACTCACTGACGTCGCCGAAATTTTCGGTCGTGCTCGGGCCGTGGGCGCAGACGGAATATTTTCTGAACTGGGGCCGCGGCTTGCACAGCAACGACGCGCGCGGCGTCAACCAGACCATCGATCCCAAGACCGGCACCGCGGCCGCGCCGGTCAGTCCGCTGGTGCGCACGACCGGCTACGAGTTCGGCATGCGCACGCAGCGCATTACCGGCATGACGATGTCGCTCGCGCTGTGGCAGTTGCGACAAAACTCGGAACTGCTGTTCGTGGGCGATGCCGGCACCACGGAGGCAAGCCGGCCCTCGCTGCGCACCGGCATCGAAGCTCTCGTGCAGTACCAGGCCAAGTCGTGGCTTGCGTTCGACGCCAGTGCGGGAGTCACGCGCGCGCGCTTTACCGACGTCGAGGTGCCGGGGAACTACGTTCCGAACGCGCCGAATGCCGTGGTGTCGGCCGGCATGACCGTGGACAACCTGAACCAGTGGTATGGCGCGTTGCGCTGGCGCTATTTCGGGCCGCGCCCGCTGATCGAGGACAACAGCGTGAGTTCCAGCGCGACCTCGCTCGTCAACGCGCGCGTCGGTTATGCGTTCGACAAGCGCATCCGGCTGCAGCTTGACGCGTTCAATCTCTTCAACCGCAAAGATCACGACATCGACTACTACTACACGTCGCGCCTGCCCGGCGAGCCGGCCGCCGGCGTCAACGACATCCATTTTCATCCGGTCGAGCCGCGTTCGCTGCGCCTTACGTTGATCGCGAGTTTCTGACTGCAGGCGCGGGTGTCGGGCGCGTGCAGGCAATAAAAAAGGCAGGGTTGTAACCCTGCCTTTTCGGGATCAATCCGGAATTTACTTGTTGGCGTCGGCTTCTGGTTTCTTGGATTTCGTGGACTTGGATTTCTTGGCCGGCTTGTCGGCTTTCTTGGCTTCCGCCTTCGGGGTGTCGCCTTTAGGCGCATCCGCCGCAACGGCGGCAAAAGAAACGGCCGCAAATATCCCGGCAATCAAAGTCGTCAGAATCTTGCGCATGCTCCATCCTTTGTAAAGTGGTTGATTTAATATAGATACTCTTCGGTATCTACCTGCGCTTAACGCGTGCCAGTCGCAACGGGTTGACAGAAAATCGGCTTCCGTTCACAGGACGTTCTGCGCATGCCCAGGCAGCGTGACGAGATTCGGCGTCGGCGGGCGGAATTCTCCCACCGCGAGCCCGCGCCAAATCCCATGGGCCGATGCTGTACCGGATGAGGCGCAACGTCGGGAAACCCGGTCGCCGCCGTCATGCGCCGTACCTGGCGGTTCTTGCCTTCGCGCAGGGTCAGTTTAAGCCAGCTGGTCGGGATGTTTTTGCGCTCGCGTATCGGCGGGTCGCGCGGCCACAGCCACTCCGGCGCCGGCGCCAGCTCCGCCGTGGCGGGCCGCGTGACGAAGTCGCCAAGATCGACGCCGTTGCGCAGGCGCGCGAGCGCCTCGGTGGTCGGCACACCTTCGACCTGCAGCCCAGTAGGTCTTGGCGAGCTTGTGGCGCGGGTCGCTGATGCGGTGCTGCAAGGCGCCGTCGTCGGTCAGAACGACGAGACCTTCGCTGTCGGCATCGAGCCGGCCGGCGGGGTAGATATCCGGGATGCGGATGAAATCCTTGAGCGTTTGCCGCGCCGGCGCCGGGCTGAACTGACACAGCACGCCGTAGGGCTTGTTGAACAAAACGATTTTGCTCATCGGGCCAAGCGTGCATAACACGACAAAACGCACACGTGTTTCATGGTGTTAGGTACCTCAGGTTACAAAAAACGCCCGCTCACGCGAGCGGGCGTTGTTCTGGCCGCGACCTCAGGCGGCAACTGCGGTTTCCGTGGGAATGTCGCTCGTGATCCAGTCGTACGCAGGCAGGGTCAGGAACTCGACATAGTCGCCGGTGCACATTTCATCAAACAGCCGCGCCGCGTCCGCGTACTTGCCGGCATTCCACGCTTCGTCGCCAAGGTAGGTTTTGATCTCCGGGAAGTTCATCGGCAAGCAACTGGCGAAACAATTCGACCGTCACCTTGCGGCCGTCGGCGAGTACGCCTTTCGGACTGCGTATCCATTGCCAGATCTGCGAGCGCGAAATTTCCGCGGTGGCGGCGTCTTCCATCAGGTTGTAAACCGGAACGCAGCCGTTGCCGGCGAGCCACGCGCCCAGATACTGGATGCCGACGCTGATGTTGTTGCGCAGTCCCGCCTCGGTGATCGGCTGCTCGGGCTGAAAATCGAGCAGATCCTGCGCGGTGAAATTGACGTCGGGCCGCTGCTTTGAATACTGGTTCGGCGCCGGCATGTGCTCATCGAAGATGGCTTTCGCGATCGGCACCAACCCGGGATGCGCGACCCACGTGCCGTCGCAACCGTCGGTGACTTCGCGCAGTTTGTCGGCGCGAACTTTCTCCATCGCGGCGGCGTTGGCCGCCGGATCGTTCTTGATCGGAATTTGCGCGGCCATGCCGCCCATCGCGGGGGCGCCGCGGCGATGGCAGGTCTTGACCAGCGTCAGCGCGTAGGCGCGCATGAACGGGGCCGTCATGGTGACCTGCGCGCGGTCGGCGAGGCAGAAATTCCGGTTGACGCGGAACTTCTTGATGCAGGAGAAAATGTAGTCCCAGCGCCCGATGTTGAGCCCCGCCGAATGCTCGCGCAATTCCCACAGGATTTCGTCCATCTCGAACGCGGCGACGACGGTTTCGATCAACGCCGTCGCCTTGATCGTGCCGCGCTGGATGCCGAGTTCGTCCTGCGCCAGATTGAAGATGTCGTTCCACAGCCGCGCTTCAAGGTGCGATTCCATCTTGGGCAGATAGAAGTACGGCCCGGTGCCGCGCGCGAGCGCTTCTTTCGCGTTGTGAAAAAAATACAGCGCGAAATCGAACATGCCGCCGGCGACGGGCTTGCCGTCGATCAACACGTGTTTCTCGTCAAGGTGCCAGCCGCGCGGTCGCGGGATCAGCACCGCGGTGTTTTCATTGAGCCGGTACTGCTTGCCGTTCTGTTCGAGCGTGATCGTGCGGCGCACCGCATCGCGCAGGTTGCGCTGGCCGTCGATCATGTTGTCCCAGGTCGGGCAATTCGCGTCTTCAAAATCGGCCATGAACGTCGAGGCGCCGCAGTTCAACGCGTTGATGACCATCTTGCGGTCGGTCGGGCCGGTAATTTCGACGCGACGGTCGAGCAGATCGGCGGGCTGCGGCGCGATAGTCCATGCGGATTCGCGGATGGATTTGGTTGCGGGCAGGAAATCGGGCAGCTGCCCGGCATCGAATTCGCGCTGGCGCGCGGCGCGTTTCGCCAGCAGTTCCTGACGCCGGTGTTCAAACTGGCGATGCAGCTTGGCAACGAACGCGAGTGCCGGCGGGCCAGAGAATCTCCGCGTGGTGAGGCGCGATGTCGGCGCGCAGGGCGACGCCGGGGGGCAGGGCAGGGTTGGATACTCATAGTCAATCTCCGCTGTTTATCGAGCATAAATAACGCGCTGCACAATTACTGTGATACGAAAATTAATCTTAACCTGAGAAATCTCAGGTGACCATGAGACGATAGAAATCGTTAAAAGTCATAATCTAACGCCTTACGAGCTATCCTGCCGCCGGTCAGAATACTGCGCACATTGGGTTTAGTATAGCAGTGTTATATTGCAATGCAACATCGCCTGATATGACGATGAAAAACCGACCTCAACGCGATGCCCGTCTATACGTGTCAGCGCGCGGTGGCGTGGCACGGCAGCTACAGGCGGATGGGCGGGCACTGACGGCAATAACAGGCGAGCCGGCACACAGGCTGGGATATTGCGGGCTGGCGTTAGTCCGCGATGCAGGAGGCAGAAATCAAATGACAACGCCCGCTACCGCGGGCGTTATCGCGGGACGCTGCGGCGTGACGAAAGCCTCAGCGCTGGCAGATCGTTTACTTGCCCCAGGGCTTGATCGCGTCCTTGAGCTTGTTGTAGCCGTCGATGTAGCGGGGCCGCTTGCCGCCATAGATCTTGTCGAAGATCGCCAGCTGCGCGTCCAGCCAGCGCGCGAGTTCGGTATTGCCCGGATTGGCGGCCTTGTAGGCTTCGTTGATCAGGACGAAGTGTATGCGCGGATCGTAGGGCTGTTTTTCGCCGCCGACGGTTTCGTCGCCGTCCAGCAGGCGCAGCAGCATCGCGTCGGCGGAACCCAGCGTCTGTTCGTAAATCGGCTCGCCCTCCATGCGGTACATGACGCTCGTCATGTCCTTGCCGTTCTTCATGGTGAAGCCCATGTCGGTCCAGACCTTCTTGCATGTCGGTGCCGGCCTTGACGTGGTCGAGGACCAGTCTGTCCCCAGGCGCGCAGCACATCGGGCGCATCGGCCATCAGGTCGGTCAGGCGGTCGCCGTCGAGGTCCGTCGCATAGACGATGCACTTGCGCTGCTGGATCATGTCGTGCAGCAGCAGGCCGAAGTTGGTGTCGGAAATGTGCTCGTAGATGTCTCCGCCCCAGTTTTCCATGCCGGCCTTGAAGTCCTTGGGCAGCAGGGCGACGATCGCATCGACGTTCGCCTTTTGTTCCTCGTAGGCATCGACGGCGTATTGCCGCTTGAGCTGGAACTTCGTGCCCTGCAGCAGCCAGCGCATGATGCCCGCGTTGACCGCGTCTTCCTGCGCCTGGGTCGGCTTGGTGGCGACGCGGCCGATCTGGCCGGTCTCGTGCACCATCTTCAGGAACAGGCGCGCGGCGTAGGCCATGCGCACCCCGGGCGTGTTCATCTCGGAGTGGATGTTGCCGGTGGCGCGATCGACGTTGAATTTCTTCTTGTCCTGCGAATAGGGCAGGCCGGGCATGAAACGTATGCTGGTGATGGTGCCGTAGGGGCGGACGTTGCAATAGACGCCGGCCGCGGTGCGCAGCGGCGCGTTGGCGGATTTGCCGGCGACCACCACCTTCTTGCCGTTCTCGTTGACCATGAAGTCGCCGGCGGTGGACCATTTCAGCGACGTGTAATCGAGCTTGCCGAACCATTCGAGCGACACGAGCTTGGTGTCGTGCCGGAACTGCGCCATCATCGGCACGCCGAGGAACGGCAGGCCCAGCACGTCGAGCGCCATCAGCGTGCCGTTCAACGCAAACATGTCGGTGAACGCGTGCGCGACCGGCTTCACGTTGCCGTGCTGGTTGCCGCCTTCCCAGATGATCGCGTCGGAAATGCCGCGCGGCTGGATCTTGGATCGCTTGTATATGCTGTCGAGCAGCTTGAACAGATCGCCGTTCTGTTCTTCCTGTGCGATTTTCAGCAGGTCGAGTTTGTCAGTCATGATGCGCAGTCTCCGTTCGAATGTGGTCTGTCAAGTGATCGGCGTGCTGCCGCGATCTGTCGGGGCGTGCCGGATGGCTTTTTCGAGCAGGTTCGCAGGGTCTGCGCCCGCGACGGTTCCCATGGTGGTTCGTGGCGCAATTATCTCATTTATTGCGGCTGCGCATAAATGACGATATGGCGCTGGACTGCGCGGTGGCATGCGAAGTCGAAAAAAAAGCCCATCCGGCGGACGCCGGATGAGCTCTTATTTTAGGTATTCTGGGATGCGCTGTCTTGATTATCAGACAGCCTGTATATTGGATGCCTGCTTGCCTTTCGGGCCCTGGGTCACTTCGAAAGAAACCTTCTGACCTTCCTTGAGGGTTTTGAATCCGCCCATCTGAATCGCCGAGAAGTGCGCGAACAGATCTTCACTGCCGTCGTCCGGCGTAATGAAGCCATAACCCTTCGCATCATTGAACCATTTCACCGTGCCTGTTGCCATATTGCTGTTCCTTATTCACTTAAAAAATTACCGGAAAAGGCTTCCGGAGACTGTTTGAGTTTCAAGGACGCATACGGCAAAAACGACCGGACCGGTACCGCGATCGAGCTTGAAGCCAAACACCTTCCGGCTTTCTAGGCCATTTGCCGCAGGAAGTCAAGTATTTGTTCGGAAGGGGTGCATTTTAGCACTTGAAAATTCTGGGATTATGGTCAAAATAACAGTTGATTGCGGGCGTACGGACGGCGGTGTATAGAATGGCGATACGGCATCGCGAAGACTCGGTTCTGGAGGCGAAAAAGGCCAAGGTCAAGTCGCCCCCGATGTTCAAGGTTTTGCTGCTAAACGACGATTACACGCCCATGGATTTTGTCGTCATAGTGCTGCAAAAATTTTTCTCCCTCAGCCGCGAAAAGGCAACTCAAATTATGCTCAAGGTTCATCGCGATGGTGCCGGTGTATGCGGTGTTTATCCGCGCGACGTGGCGGCGACCAAGGTCGAGCAGGTGAGCGCGTACGCCCGCCAGCACCAACATCCGCTGTGCTGCGTGATGGAGGAAAACTGATGATCGCCCAGGAACTCGAAGTCAGCCTCCACATGGCGTTCATGGAGGCGCGGCAGAAGCGGCACGAATTCATCACCGTCGAGCACTTGTTGCTGGCGCTGCTCGACAACCCGTCGGCGTCCGAAGTGCTGAAGGCATGCGCGGCTGAGATCGACGATCTGCGCAAGCTGCTGTCCGAATTCGTCACCGAGCACACGCCGATACTGACGACCGAGGACACCGACACGCAACCCACGCTCGGTTTTCAGCGCGTGATCCAGCGCGCGATCCTGCATGTGCAGTCGTCGGGCAAGAAGGAAGTCACCGGCGCCAACGTGCTGGTCGCGATATTCGGCGAGAAAGATTCGCACGCGGTGTATTTTCTGCACCAGAAGGGCGTCACCCGCCTGGACGTCGTCAACTTCATTTCGCACGGGATCAGCAAGGTGCCGCAGGCGGCACCCGGCAAGAGCGACGGGGAAACCGAAGCCGAGCCGGAGCAGGCGCCGGGCGGCGCGCTCGAGAGTTACACGCTGAATCTGAATGCGCTCGCGCTGGCGGGAAAAATCGATCCGCTGATCGGGCGTGAACGCGAACTCGAACGCGTCGTGCAGACGTTGTGCCGCCGCCGCAAGAACAACCCCTTGCTGGTCGGCGAAGCGGGTGTCGGCAAGACGGCGATCGCCGAGGGGCTGGCGCGCCGCATCGTCGAGGGCGACGTGCCCGAGATACTGGCGAAGTGCACGGTTTATGCGCTCGACATGGGCGCGCTTCTCGCGGGAACCAAATACCGCGGCGATTTCGAGCAACGCTTAAAGGCGGTGTTGAAGCAGCTCTTCGACAACGCGCACGCGATTCTGTTTATCGACGAGATCCATACGTTGATCGGCGCAGGTGCGGCGTCGGGCGGCACGCTTGACGCGTCCAACCTGCTCAAGCCGGCGCTGTCGACCGGGCAGTTGAAGTGCATCGGCGCCACGACCTACCAGGAATACCGCGGCATTTTCGAGAAAGACCATGCGTTGTCGCGGCGCTTTCAGAAAGTCGACGTCGTCGAACCCAGCATTGCGGAGACGGTGTCCATCCTGCGCGGACTGAAGACGCGCTTCGAGGAACATCACGGCATCAAGTATGCGTCGTCGGCGCTGACGTCGGCGGCCGAACTCGCGGCGCGCTACATCAACGATCGCCATCTGCCCGACAAGGCCATCGACGTGATCGACGAAGCGGGCGCCGCGCAGCGCATTCTGCCCAAATCCAAGCAGAAAAAAGTCATTACCAAGCACGAGATCGAGGAGATCGTCGCCAAGATCGCGCGCGTGCCGGCGCAGAGCGTGAACTCCGACGATCGCTCGCAGCTGAAGAATCTCGACCGCAATCTGAAAGCCGTGGTGTTTGGCCAGGACAGGGCGATCGATGCGCTGGCGGCGGCGATCAAGATGTCGCGCAGCGGTCTCGGCAATCCGCAGAAGCCGACGGGCTCGTTTCTGTTTTCCGGCCCGACCGGTGTCGGCAAAACCGAAGTCGCGCGCCAGCTCGCCTACATCATGGGCGTGGAGTTGATTCGCTTCGACATGTCCGAATACATGGAACGCCACGCGGTGTCGCGGCTGATCGGCGCGCCGCCCGGCTATGTCGGGTTCGACCAGGGCGGACTCTTGACCGAAGCGGTCACCAAGCATCCGTATTCGGTGCTGCTGCTCGACGAAATCGAAAAAGCGCATCCGGACGTCTACAACATTCTGTTGCAGGTGATGGATCACGGCACGCTGACCGACAACAACGGCCGCAAGGCGGATTTTCGCAACGTGATGATCATCATGACGACCAATGCGGGCGCCGCCGAACTGTCGAAGACGTCGATGGGCTTCACGGCCTCGACGCAGGCGGGCGACGAGATGGCCGAAATCAAGCGCATGTTCACGCCTGAATTCCGCAACCGGCTCGATGCGATCATATCGTTCGCGGCGCTCGACCGCGAAATCATCATGCGCGTGGTCGACAAGTTCCTCATGCAGCTCGAAGAGCAACTGCAGGAGAAGAAAGTCGAAGCCACGTTCACCGCGGCGCTCAAGGGCCATCTCGCGAAGAAGGGCTTTGACCCGCAGATGGGCGCGCGTCCGATGGCGCGCCTGATCCAGGACACGATACGCACGGCGCTCGCCGACGAATTGTTGTTTGGCCGCCTGGCCAACGGCGGCAAGGTCACGGTCGATATCGACGCGAACGACAAGGTCCAGCTGGTTTTCGACGAGGAAGTGGCGAGCGTCGTGCATGATCGTCGCCGCCGGGCACATCGGCCGCGCGCATGATAATGACAATCTAGCGATTCGATCGGGGTCACGTACGTCGCGTAGCGGCTATAATCCACGCGTCAACGCTATGGAGGAGACATGCACTCGATCTTCCGCGCCGTTGGCCGGCGCGGCATGCTTGCCGTTCTGCCGGCGTGTTCCGCGGTCGCCTCACGCGCAGGATGCGCGGCCTGCGTCCGCGGCATGGCGGCAACGTGCGCGAATTGCCACGGCACCGACGGGCGCAGCGTCGGTGCGGTGCCGGGACTGGCCGGCGTCGACCGCGCATACATGATGCAGCAGATGCAGGACTTCAAAGCCGGCAAGCGTCCCGCCACCATCATGAATCAGCTCGCCAAGGGGCTAAGCGACGCGCAGATCGAGCAAATCGCCGCCTATTTCGCGGCGCAGAAAAGGTAAGGGGCGGCCATGACACTGAATCGACGCGAATTCATCCAGTGGCTGTCGGCAGGCGCTGGAGTATCGCGCGGTGGCGGGTTGCGCAGGCACGGGCAATGGCCCGATGGCCGGACGTGTCGTGGTGATCGGCGCGGGTTACGCGGGCGCGACGGCGGCGAAATACATGCGGCTGTGGTCGCCCGACATCGAAGTGACGCTCGTCGAGCGCAACGGCGAATTCATCTCGTGCCCGCTCAGCAACCTCGTGCTGGGCGGCAGCAAGACACTCGCCGACATTACGGTCAGCTACGATGGTCTCGACAAATACGGCGTGAAGCGGGTGCGTGACGACGCGGTTGCGGTCGATCCGGTCAAGCGCGAAGTGCGGCTCGCTTCGGGCGCAACGCTCGACTACGACCGCCTAATCGTGGCGCCGGGTATCGACTTCCAGTACGACACGCTGCCGGGCCTCAACAACGCCGACGCGCAAAGCAAAGTGCTGCACGCGTGGAAGGCGGGTGCGCAGACGGTCGCATTGCGCAAACAACTCGAAGCGATGAAAGACGGCGGTGTTTACGCGCTGCATATTCCGAAGGCGCCGTACCGCTGCCCGCCCGGTCCGTACGAGCGCGCGTGCCAGGTCGCGCACTATTTCAAGACGGCGAAACCGAAATCGAAAGTGCTGATACTCGACGCCAACGAAGACGTGGTGTCGAAGAAGGGCTTGTTCATGGCGGCGTGGAACGGGCCTTACAAGGGCATCGTGGAATACCGTCCCAACAGCGAACTCGAAGATGTCGACGTCAAGACGCTGACCGCGAAGCTGCAGTTCAGCGATGTGCAGCGCGGACGTGCTGAACGTGGTGCCGCCGCATCGCGCGGGCAATATCGCGCAGGCGGCCGGCCTCATCACCGCGAACAACCGCTGGTGCGGCGTGAACTGGCTGACGATGGAATCGGTCAAGGTGCCGGGCGTGCATGTGCTGGGGGATGCGACGTTGTCGGCGCAACTGATGCCGAAGTCGGGGCACATGGCGAACCAGCACGCCAAGGTGTGCGCGGCTGCGGTGATTGCGCTGATCAAGAACGAGCCGGTCAATCCGCAGCCGCTGATGATCAACACCTGCTACAGTTTCGTCGACGACAAGAACGTGGTACACGTCGCGTCGGTGCACGCGTATGACGCCGCGGACAAAACGATGCTGCCGGTCAAGGGTGCAGGCGGACTCTCCGACAAGGCGAATGAACTCGAAGGCGTGTACGCAATGTCGTGGGCGAAAAACATCTGGGCCGACATGCTGGCCTGAGCGGCCGTTAGGCGACTCGCAAGCGGGCACCGCGGCGCCCTCTTTTTCGCGGTGGATACGGGCGAACGTAGCACCACGTCGCCGCAACGGCGAGCGCGAACAGCACATACGCCGTCGTGAATACCCAGTCCGGAAAATTGTAGAAGAGCAGCCGGTGGAGCCAGCGCGCGATGAAGCCCGTTTCGGTGGGCGCACCGCGCAGCGCGTCTTCCCACGTGGTGAGCGGGCACACTATGCCAAACAGCGCTTCCAGCGCAACGAAGCAGATCGCGGCAAGATGCGCCACACGAAATCCGTAAATTGCGCACCCAGCGCCAGCCGGCGGCGGCGCCGATCCAGATGAAGAATAGCCCGCCGGTGACGAACAGAACGAACGCAACAGTGAACGATCAGTATCAGGTCGGCGAGCCAGGGCATGGAGTTTATGCGGCGTCGCCGTCCTGCAGGTTCAAGCCCAGCACGGCGGCGATGCGTCTGCGCAGTTCTTCGGCCATCACCGGCTTGAGCAGAAATTCGAGATTCGCCGCGCGCGCGTGCGCGTCGAGGTCGGCGTAATGCTGCCGGTGACCAGGATGCCCGGGAATTTCCGGATCGAGTTCCCGGCGGATGCGTTGTGCGACCTCGATGCCCATTTCGCCGGTGCCCAGGCGGTGGTCGACGATCAGCAGTGCCGGCAGCTTGCCTGCCGCGTGCACGGCGGCGACCACGTCGTCGCCGGTGGTCGAGCCGATGACCTCGGCACCCCAGCCCGTCAGCAGCACTTTCATGCCTTCGACGATGGCGCTTTCATCGTCGATGACCACGATCAGTTTTCCCGTCAGGTCGGCGTGCGCGTGTGCTGCCGCGGCCTGCGGCGGCGTCGCGCGGCGCGGAAACCTGGCCGACCGGTACTTCAAAGCTGAAAGCAGAACCTTTGCCATATTCGGACGCGAGCTGGATCTTGTAGCCAAGCAGGCCGCACAGACGCTGCACGATGGAAAGTCCGAGTCCCAGGCCTTTCTTGCTGGTGCGTGCCAGGGTTTCCGAGCTGGAGGAATTCCTCGAAGATGCGCTCCTGATCCTCGACGCGGATGCCGATGCCGGTGTCGCGCACTTCGATGCGCAGCTCGCCATTAACCGGCGTGGCACTGACCGCCACCTCGCCGGCCGGCGTATAGCGGATGGCGTTGCTGATCAGGTTGCGCAGTATGCGTTCGAGCAGCACGGCGTCAGATCGCCACAATGTGCGGCCCGCCGGCGATGACCAGCCGCAGGCCCTTGTCGGCGGTCTCGGTGGCGAATTCGCCGCGCAAACGGTCGAATATCTCCGTCAGCGCGAATTGCGTTACGTCGGGTTTGATCACGCCCGAATCGAGCTTGGAGATGTCGAGCAGTTCGTTGAACAGCGCTTCGAGCGCCTGCACGGAGCCGTTGATGCTGGAGACCAGTTTTGCGCCCTCCGGGTCGCGCACTTTGTCGGCGAGCGCCGAGGCAAACAGTCCCATTGCGTGCAGCGGCTGGCGCAGATCGTGGCTGGCCGCCGCGAAAAACTGCGTCTTGGAGCGATTGGCCTGTTCCGCGGCGACGCGCGCCTCTTCGAGATCGACGTTCTGCGCCGCGAGACGGTCGGCCAGCGCCTGTTTCTCGAACCGGTTGCGCAGCGATTCGATCAGCATACGGTTGTAATCGCGCGCGAACGACATCAGACCCATCATGATGGCCGTCGCGATGACGCTGAGTACGTAGTGCGGCGTGTCGGCCTTCGTACGCGTTGCGCAGGATAAACGGCACCAGCGTCGGCAGCACGAACAGATAAAACGACGGAATGTGCGAGCCTATCATCGGCACGGCCGCCGCGGTCATGCCGAACACCAGTATCGTCAGCACGGCCTGATAGACATGGTGCCCCGAGATATAGAACAGCAGCGCGGTTGAGCCCCACAACAGGCCGGAGATGCCGGCGCCGCCTGCCCACAGCGCGGCCGCGGCGCGGACGTTTTCCAGCACGAAGCCCGCCTTGCGGCTCCGGAAATAAAGCGACAGGCGCCAGCCCTGAAACAGCGTAATGCAGGCGAGCCATCCCGCGATGATGCCGGGCGGGCGCTCGCCGAGCAGGACGCTGGCCAGCAACATCGCGCCGGCCATGTTGCCGGCGATCGACGTCGGCAACTGGCGATACAGCATGCTGATTTGTTCCGCGTGGATCAGCGCGACCAGCGTCGAATCCGGCAGGGGATTGGGGGATGCTGCTTTGCTCTGGCGCAGTCTCATGTCGGCACCTCGCGGCGCGCTTCGGCGGTCAACGTTAACGTTATATCTGCGGCAGCTGCAATCCCAGTTTGCCGACCGCAATGACGGCCTGGGTGCGATTCGACACATTGAGCGTCTTGAGGATTGCGGTCATGTGTATCTTCACCGTGCCCTCCGCGAGGTCGAGTTCGCGGCAGATAAGCTTGTTCGATTTGCCCTGTACCACGCGCGCCAGCACGTCGGCCTGGCGCGCCGTGAGGCCGATCTCCCGCGGCGTCAGCATTTTTCCGCCCCGACTCGCTTCCGCGGCAAGCCGCAGCGCCGGTTCCGGCGTGCCCTGATGCTGCCGCAGCACCTCGACGCGGCAGGTAGACGCCGCCCGCCAGCACCAGGCGCAGTGCGTTGAGCAGCAAATGGGACGACGTGGTCTTCGGAATGAATCCCATGGCGCCGGCGTCGATCGCGCGCATCACGGTCGCGGGCTGCTCCGACGCGGACAGCACGACCACCGGCGGACCGGGATAGCGCATGCGCAACTCCGACAGCGCGTCGATAGCCGTCGACGTCCGGCAGTCCGAGGTCGAGCAGGATCAGATCGAGATCCGGATTGTCACCGGCCGCTTTGATCGCCTCGGCAAAATTCTGGGCTTCGATCAGGTTGAATTTGGCGTCGAGGACGGTCAGCACGTGCCGCAGCGCTTCGCGAATCAACGGGTGGTCGTCGACTATCAGAATTTTCACGGGCCTCGCTCCCGGCTTTCCGTCCTGCATTGACCCGGCGCCTGGCCTGCACGCGACCGCCGCTGATCGTGGCCTAGTCTATTACAAATGCTACCCGCTTCATACCGCCGCAATGGGGCGCCGCTGCTCGACTCTGCAGGCGATATACGGTTGTCATGTAGTCCTATTCGATTACCCCTTGTGCCGTATTTAATTGCGTGACGTCATTGCCGACAATACCGTCATGGGGAAAGTGCAACCCACCGCCATGCCGGAGCGGCAGATCCGGCGTCGAATCCAGGAGATTGCGATGAATTCAACACTTGGCCGGTTCACAGAGATTGTCGGCATCGCCGAGGCAGATTCAGAGTCGCCGAACTTCGCGTATCCCGCGGTTTCGCCGTGTGGCTCGCGGTTTTTCTGGCGATTGCGGCGGGCACGTTGGCGTGGCACGTCGTTTCGACGGGCGTGCCTGACGTGTCCGCGGCGGCGTCCGATGCGCGGTCGACGCAGCAGGTGTCGTATTTTCCGTCGCTTTACGTAAATCAGGCGACGGAGTACCAGCCGCCGACCGCAACGTTCTGAAACCCGTTACGCACGCAGACGGGTAGCCGGGCCATTTCGAACAAGGAAAATCTCATGCAATCGGCGTAGCCAGCCAATTGCTCGCTGGTGGTAATGCGCTAATCCATAAAACGCGGCTGGATTTTTGGCATAATACTGCCACTACGGCCAGACTTTGGGCGGACTCTGATTTAATCGCCAGCGCTGTCCCGTGCGCGTGTCGCGCTTGTTCGCAGCGCGTACCTGCATACGCTCCGGGTAAGGGCGGCGCCCGTAACGCGAGGCAAGTCGATGAAACAGCATGACGCGGCTGCATATTTCAAGCTCGTAGTTGCGTTCGCGCTGGCGCAGGCGTTGCCCACCACGGCTGCCCAGCTTGATGCGAATAGCGCGGCTGGCGCCACTTATCCGCATCGCCCCATCCGTCTGCTGATCGGCCTCCCGCCGGGTGGACCTACAGATCTCGTGGCGCGTATCGTGGCGCCGTCGCTGGGCGACGCACTTGGCCAGCACATCATCGTCGACAATCGAACCGGCGCGGGCGGCCTCATCGCGGCGGACACCGCCGCCAAGGCGCCGCCGGACGGCTACACACTCCTGTTCGGGGCGGTCTCCTACACCGCGATATTCGCGTCGCTTTATAAGAAGCTGCCCTATGATCCGGTCGGGGATTTCGCGCCGATTTCGCTGGTGACGAAAGTTCCGAACGTGCTGGTGGTGAGCCCGACGCTGCCGGTGCGGACGGTGAGCGAATTCATCGCCTATGCGAAGGCCAACCCCGGCAAGTTGAGTTATGGTTCCTCGGGCAGCGGCACGTCGCTTCATCTCTCGATGGAGATGCTAAAGAAGCAGGCTGGAATAGAGGTCGTGCACGTGCCGTACAAAGGCGGTCCCGCGGCGATCCTCGACCTGATCGGCGGACACATACAGGTGATGTTCGACAACGCGCCCGGGCAACTTCCTTACGTCAGAAGCGGCGAAGACCCGCGCGCTCGCCATTACCGCCGCGAAACGCAACTTCCAGTTTCCAGAAGTTCCGACAATGATCGAGGCCGGCGTGCCCGGCTTCGAGGTCACCTCATGGTACGGCGTGTTCGTTCCCGCGCAGGTGCCGGAATCCGTACTCGCGAAGCTCAACGCAGAGCTTGTGAAGACGCTCAACATGCCCGAGATCAAGGCGCGCTTCGCGGAGCAGGGCATCGAGCCCGCGCCGACGACACGGGCAGAGTTCGCAGCGTTCCAGAAGACTGAAGTCGCGCGCTGGGCGAAGGTCGTGAAGGACTCGGGCGCGATGGTGGATTGAGTGGCGGAGGCCGTTTGTGCGCTCGCACGGGCGCGCGACAAGCAAAGACACGGAATTCTTCGCCCGCGGGCGCTCGCTGTCTGACCGGGCGCTATCGATCCTGATGCGGACCGAGTACGGAGCCGCGAAAAGACGCCGAACCGCGCGAGGCTGCTGAACCGCGCGACGCCGCCGAGCCGCGCGATGCCGCCGAACCACGCGACGCGGCCGAACCGCGCGATGCCATTTCTTCCTCGAACGCTATCGTCGAGTCAAGGAGCACTTGCTCGTAGGGGGCGACCTCGACATCGAGACACACCGCGATGTCTCTTTTGTCCACCGCCCACCCAACGATATCCGTGGAAAAATGCCAGTCCCTTCCCTCGATGCCGACGAACTTGGTTTGAAAGGTAATTGCCCCTATCGCTCATTTCGCACCGATGCGCATCGTACCTGCTGCAGCTGCTGCACTGCCGTGTGATTCGCGGAAACCAGAAACAAGAGCGGCCGCGGCAGTTTGTAGTAATGTCCCTCGAAGGCGAAGCTGTAGATTCGCGCGAAAATCGGCGAATGAGCGTTGCCGGCCGCGTCGAAGTGTTGCCGGCGCAGCGCTCTTTCGACACGGCGGGGCGGCATGCGCAGCTGGTTGGCGAGACCCAGCATCTGCAATCGGATTCGCGCTGTAGTCTGCGAATTCGTTTCCGCGTTGCCTGCACCGGCGACCCATGGAGTTGCGGTTATATGTGAGGCTCGGAAACGGTTTCCCGAACAGCCAGATTCGGGTCGGCTCGAAGAAAGTCTCGAAACCGGCTGCGACATTTGGATACGCCATGGCCACCCTCCTTGCGTGACTTTGTTCAAATTATGCTATCCCCATCCCCGGTCGCTGTCCACGGGAAATTTATGACGGTATCACCATCGCCTCGCCCTCGCTCTTGCCATCCGTTCCCGGTAGCTGCTCCGGCCGCCCCGGAAGGGGAGTTCTATGCCTCGCCAGAGCAGGCTCTCGAGCATGATCTCGCGGCCCGCGCCGCGGGCGAGTTGCCGGTCCGCATCAAGGAGCGCGGCAGCCGCCTTTGCATAGCTGACATCCCACGACAGCGCTTTCCACGCCGCCGCCAGGCAGTTGCCCATGTAATCCCGCGCATCGAGCAGCGCACGCTTGAAACCGTCGTGCCGGCCGGCGTAGGCCTGATCGAATGCCGCCTGCACCGCGGCTTCATCGGTCGTGCGCAACTCCGGCCGGGATAGCACGTCCAGCTCGCGGCTGATGAGCCCGTCCTCCACGAGGATGCGTTTGGAATACATCCACCAGCATGTCGAACACGGCGCCGGTGAGCGGCAGGCTCATCGCGTGGCGCTCGGGCTGCGAGAGCTGTGCCGGCGGCGTGCGCAGATCCGGGACATCCGCGAGCGTGAGCGTCGTGCTCGCGAGCCGTATCTGCTCGGTCTCGGACAATTCGCCGATGCGATTCAGTTCGTTCGGGAGGTAGATGTTGCCGCGCGTGACGTTCGAGCAGCCGGTCTACCACCGAGTCGAAGTGCAGGACCGCGATCATGGCCACGCAATCGGCGGCCGACTCGTGGAAGGCGAGGTATTCAGCGCTCACCCGGTCCGCGGGCGGCGTCTCGAGCAGCTCGTAGATGAAGGAGTGCCCCAGTTCGTGGGCGAGCACGTCGAAGTTGAGGCAGAACGGCTGCGGGTCCGGCTCTCGCCGGGGCGCGCGTAAGCCGGTTTCGATGAAGCCGTAGCCGGAATGGGCGTTGTTCCATTCGACGAGCGGCACGAGCTCGAGCCGCGGCTGGTCTTCCTCGAAGTGCCACGGAATGGGCCCGCCGAAGTACTTCTCCCAGACGTCGAGCACGAAGCGCACGGTTCCGTACATGTGGGCCGCCATGAATTCGCGGCTCCCGGGATCCGCAATGTGATCAAAATGTCCGTCGGGTCCCGGCGGTAGCGGCGGATTGTGGGGGCCACGCCAAGGCGGCAGGAACGGAAAATCGTAGTGCCGATCCTTGCCGACCGCATCGACCACGTACATGCGATTGTCGGACGGGCCGGGGCCGATGGATCCCGGCGGATGCGCGATCCACACGGTTTCCGGCCCGTGTATGGACTCGAGTATCGGCGACTGCGGGTAAAGCCGAAAGCGCGTACCCTTGCCGCGATAACGCCCGTGTGCGTATTGCGTGGCCCCGGTCATCGTGTCGCCCCTTCCTCCTTGGCGCTCATCGGTGCGCGATCGTCCGCCGCGGCGCTGCCAGCCGACATCTCCCGGTAAACGTAGTCGGCGAAAATCGCACGGTGAAAGTCCGCCAGATCCCCGTAGCCCCATGCATGGATGCACTGCTCGATATCATCGGGCATTTCCTGCCTCACTACCTGCGTGAAATACCAGTCTCTGAGTTGGAGCAGTTGCAAATCCGAAAAATCCTCTGCGTCCGGCAGATCGGTTCGTGCGGCGAGCCGGGCGTGCTTGTCCTGTGCGCGCTCCAGCAGCTTCGCGTAGTCCCCCGACTCACGGATCCGCGCGAGCATCTGCCGTTCGACGAGCATCCTCGGCAGCTCATCGCACGTCCGGCGCAACGCCTCCCGCCTTTCCAGCTCTTGCAGCTGCTGCTCGATCTCAGGCCGCTCGCCGGACGCGCGTGCCGCAGTCGCGCATTCGTCGGGTCTTCCCATCAGCGAGTGCATCACTTCCTGCCGCAACTCGTTGAACCGCGCACCGTTCAGACGCAACTCATCGAGCGCGCGCGCCTCGTCGACGTCGTGCGCCGCAGTTGGAAGCAACTCCGCCACGGCCCGGTCCCACAGCGTGGTGTGTTCGAAATGGAAGCCCGCGCGCGCCGGGGCCGGGTCCGCCGCCAGAAAATTCCGCATCGCTTCGAGCATGGCGAGCGCGTCCGCGCGCTTCTGATTGACGCGTCCCGCCGGCAGCCAGCTTCGAAGCGCCGCGAGCTCGGCCGCGGGAAGAGCCGCCGCACGGGCCCGCTCGAACAGCAGTTCGTAGCTGCGCTCCGGCAAAGAACAGCGCCTTGGCGATGGCGACAAGCCGCGCGCGCGTGGCGGCGCTGATTACGCCGGCGGACTCTGCGTTTGCCAGCGTGCAGCGAATGTTGACCATGGCCTCCGATAGCCGAGATGTAGCCGCTCTCGGCCGGACCATGCACCACCGCCACCTCGTCGTCATCTTCGAAGGGCTCGTCGCCGCACCCGGCGAGCACACCGTCGCGATACGCTTCGAAAATGCGCCCCACTCCGCGCATGCCGAAGGGTGCGAGCTCCGCCGCCCGCAGCGCGCCCATGCTCGCCGCGCCGAACACGTGCACGCCCTGGCGTATGGCCCACAGTATTTCCTTGTGCCATACCGAAGGCGCCCACTGGAAATAGCCGTCGACGATCCCGATGGCGCGCGGCCGCAGCAGCGACACGGCGCGGTAGACGTCGCCGTGCTTCGCGGGCGGCAGCCAGGTCGCGTCGAGCACCGTCAGCGTCTGCCTGCGACGGCAGGGTCGGTCCGGCGAATATGCACGCGCTCATGCGTCTCCCTGCAGAACCGCCGCGCGCGCGGTCCGGGCGCGTAATCACCGTCGTCGTCGTCCATGATGCCCTCCAGTCCAGGCACGATGACGCGCGCGACGGGCACGCCGATCGATTCCCGCGTGAGGTCCACCGCAATGACCTGGTCGATGCCGACCGCGCGCAACCGCGCCAGCATCCAGCGCAAATCGCCCTCGATCGACGGCGACTCGAAGCTCGGCACATGCGCGAACGCGCGTTGCGATTCCGTTGATGCCAGCAGACGCCGGCACAGCGCTTGCCGGCGGGTGCGCCACGCGGGAACTGTACAGATGCGAGAAGTAGTCGTCGCGCGCGCCGGTGATGTAGGTGTTCCGCGCTTGAGCGGCCTCGGTGAGCGCGCGCAGCAGCGCGATGTGTCGCACAGGGTGGCAGCCCGCGCCGAACTCCGGATCCGCATCGTCCCCGTCGCGTCCCATCACGAGACAGACGAAGCTGCGATTCCGACGTCGGTAGTCGTGTCCCATATCCGCACCTGAAGATCTGCCGCTTCTAGTTGCGCGATCACGCCGGTGCAGGCGGAATCGTCGATGCTGGCCGGGTCGAGCACCTGCTTGTCCTGCGCGCCGGGTGCGCGGTGCTTCCAGAGCGTGGTCGCGTCGCGTTCCACCACTTCGCACAGGCCGTGGCTCACGGCCTCGAGCCAGTGGTTGCCGGAGGCAAGTCCGTTGGTGTTGGCCTGGAAACAGCCACTGCCGGGTGGCAGCGGCAGCGTGTAGTTCGTGCTGACGAGTTCGAACGGCACCCACACCGGACCGTTGCCCATGCAGGTCTTCGCCTTCAATCCACAACAACGGCAGTCCGGCGGTGAAGCGGCTCGCGCGCGCGCAGCGGAAGCTTGGCGATGTCAGTGACACGGTGCTCGCCGCGCATTTCTTCAAAGCTCGCCAGCTTGAGCGGTTTGACGATGCGCTCGGCGTGCCACACCTCGAGCGCTTCCATGATCCCGGAGGCTTTCGCTGCGGCCAGGGTGAGTCCCTTCCCCTGCGATACCGTTACCGAGCGTGCATTCGGCCGGCACACCATCACGACCGGTATGCCGGTGCGATCGAGTCCCGTGACATTGGCGACGCGCGTGATGCCCATCTCGCGCAGCAACGGCTGTAGGCGCGCGACCGTATCGACCGGCGAGCACGTGCGGTGCGTGCCATGAAAATAGCGCTTGGATGCATCGAATGAACCGCCGTGCGGGACAACTGCGGCGGACACGCCTGCATTGCCGGTGTCGCTGATGGGGTTGCCGCCGGTGGCCCAATTCATTCCAGCGTCTCCAGGAGTTGGCGCGCCTCCACGGCGTCCGTCGTATCGGCATCCGTGAGGCGCGCGTAGACGGGCCGCAGTATCGCCGCCGCCACGGGCGCGTCGCCTGCCTGCCGGTGCCAGCGGGCGAGGCTTAATGCCGCGCGCAATTCCAGCGCCTGCGCGCCCTGTTCGCGCGCGCAGGCGAGCGCTGTCCGGAAGCTGCCGGCCGCGGCGGCGTCTTGCCCTCCCGATGCAAGCAGCAATTCCCCCCGGCGGCGATGCAGCTCGGCGTTCCAGAACAGGATCCCGCAACGCTCGGTCTGCGCAAATGCATCTTCCACCGCGCGCAGTCCGTCATCGTAACGGCCCGCCCGGGCGTAGGCCTCGGCGAGCATCTCGTAATAGACCGAAACATCTTCGGGCGTTCCCACGCCCTCGAACGCGGCCATCCCGACGAGCATTTCGCTTAATCCGCCCGCGAGATCCTCGAGCATGGCGCGCGCCCAGCCGCGAAAGAACGCACCCTTGGCACGATGATCGCGCAGGTGCTGCTCGGAGGCGAAAGCGACCAGTTCGCCGGCGCAGGCGGCCACCGCGCCCGCATCGCGCCGGAACTTGTGCAGCACGAGCGCGTAATCCATGGCGTGCGCGCGGCTTCCGACGTGGCGCAGTTCCGTCGCCCAGTCGAGCGCCGAATGCACGTCCTCGAGTGCCTCGCGCGGGCGGCCGAGCATCCAGCGTGCGAGCGCGCGTTCGCCGAGGGCGCAGACGCGGGCGTCGTGTCCGCCGTAGAGCGCCGCATGCGCGTGAATGGCGATCCGGGTCGTAAAGTTGCAGCCCGTGCTCGATATGACGGCAGCACTCGTCGTGCGCGCCGAGCATGTAGAGCGTCGCCCACTGGCAATGGTGCCCCTGCAACTGCAGCGCCGGCTCGCCGAGAGTCCGCGCCAGCAGCGAACATCCGGTCGGCCCGCTCCCGGCCCGTGCGCAGATCCATTGACGCGCGCCACCAGCCCCAGTGGGCGGCGAAGTGCGCCGCCGATTCGGGTGTGCCATCGCACAATTCGAGGGCGCGCGCATACAGGGCTCCGACTTCAGGCGCGCCTCCGCCTTCGGTGGTAATCAGCGCGGGGCCCAGGGCAAGCAGGAGTTCCAGCTCGCGCTCGCGCTGCGCGCGCGCATCGGCAAGCCGTGGAATCAGCGCGAGGCCTCTGCGCACATGTCCGATCGCTTCGCGATACTCGGAGCGCTCGCTGGCGCGCAGCCCCGCGGCAAGCCAGCTCGCGATCGCCCGCTCGGCGACGCCGGCCTCGGTCCAGTGATGCGCGACGAGCTCGGGGGCGTCGCGCGCCGTCTGCGGAAAGCGGCTCTCCAGCACTTCGGCAATTCGCAGGTGCAGCTCGCGCCGACGGCTGCGCAGGAGGCTTTTATAGGCCACCTCCTGCACCAGCGCATGCTTGAATATGTAGCCTGACGCGGCGGCGCCCGGCTCCGCATACACGAGTCCGGCGTGCTCGAGATCGCGCAATCCCTCGCGCACACGCTGAGCCGGGAACGGCGCTACCGCTTCGAGCAGCTCGGAACTAAATTCGCGGCCGATGGCGCCTGCGACCTGGGCGATGAGCTTTGCCGGCCCCAAGTTGATCGAGGCGCGCCATCAGCGAATCCTGCAACGTCGATGGAATGGAAAGCGACGGAGACGACGCGTCCAGCGTGGAACGGTCCGCCATGCGCACTCAGCAGGTCCGAACCGAGCACTGCGCGCGTCAATTCCTCGACGAACAGCGGTACGCCGTCGGTCTTGGCGACCACCTGATCGATTACGCTCTGGGGCAGTCGCTCGGCCGCCACCTGCATCGTCAGTTCGAGCGCGTGCTCGGGCGCGAGGTTCTTGAGCTCCCGTTGCTCGATGTGCGGCTGATCTGCCCCAGGGTGGCGAGAATTCCGGACGAAAGGTGAGGACGACAAGCGCGCGCATTTCGCGCACGCGCTCGATGAGCAACGTCAGAAATTCCTGCGTCGTCGGGATCCACCCAATGCACGTCCTCGAACACGACGAGTAGCGGCCGCTCCGCCGCCAGTCGCTGCATGAACCCGAGCAGCAGATCGAAGGTCAGCTCCTTTTGTCGCTGCGGACTCATGGCGGGCAGCGGAAATCGCGCGTCGGCCGGTATGGAGAGCAGCGCCCCGAGCAGCGAAACCGCTTCGCGGGCCTCGGGCCCGGGGCCGAGCCACGTCGAGAACTTCGCGAGCTTGATTCGCCGGCGTATCTTCGCGACCGATGCCCGCGGCGCGCTGCATGTGCTCGATCATCGGATACAGTGCGGTATTGACGTAATGCGGAGAGCACTGATAGCACGAGCACCGTGTGGGGCGCGCCGGCGATCTGTTCGCGCAGCGCCTGGACCAGCCGCGATTTGCCGATCCCGGCCTCGCCGGCGAGCAGTGCCACCCGGCCGCGGTCATGCTCTGCCTCCTGCCAGAGCTGCAGCAGCCAGCGCATATGTTCTTCCCGGTTTACGCGCGTGCTGAGCTCCTACCCGCTGCGCCGCCTCGAAGCGACTGCCGGCGAACCGGGGAGCAAGCACCCGCCAAGCTCGCACCGGATCGGCAAACCCATGCAAGGGATGCGTGCCGAGATCGATGCAGTCGAAGCGCTCACCGATGAGCGATCGGGTGCCCGCCGCGATCACCACGGAATTCGGGGATGCGAGTCCCTGCAGCCGTGCCGCCAGGTTGGGCGTTTCGCCGACGACGGCTTCCTCTTGGGCGGCCCCTTCGCCGATAAGATCGCCGACGACCACGATCCCGGTCGCGATCCCGACCCGCGCCGCGAGCGGCTCCGTACCGCCTGCGCCGGCCGGCGCCGGCAGCGTTGCCATCACCGCAGATAATGTCGAGTCCGGATCGCACCGCGCGTTCGGCATCATCCTCGTGCGCGCGCGGATAGCCGAAAAGCGCCAGGATTCCGTCGCCCATGTAGCGGGAAATCGTACCGTCAAAGCGCCGGATGACCGCAGTACAAGCAGTCTGGATACGAAAGGATCAGGTCGCGCATCTCCTCGGGATCGAGACGGTTCGCGAGCATGGTAGAACCTACAAGATCGCAAAACAGCACGGTGAGTTGCCGGCGTTCGGGCTGCGGACGCTCTGCGGCAATTGGTTCGGTCGCGGGACGCGCAGCGCTACGCTCCAGCGATGCGCCGCAGCTGCCGCAGAAGCGCGATTCCAAAGCATTGGCGAAGCCACAGGTGGAACACGCCACCGCCTGCTTGTGTGACAAGGATTGCAACTCCCTTTTCTCGTTCAACGAAGGCCGCAAGCATTGTGGGCTATATGGCTCGCTTGTAGCAAGAATTCGGTGCGTTTACGCACTGACTGCCGCTGCGCCGGACCCTAGACTGGGCACCGTAATGAACATCTGGCCTGCGCCAGCGATAGCACGGCAAATTTGCGCTATATCGACACTGACAGGAGGCATTGCCATGGAAAACACGTACGAGATGGAAGCAACCGGCCAGATTCGGCAACCGTCTACCGCGCTGCCGGAACGCCTTACCCCGCGTCAACTCGACGTGCTTGCGTTACTTTGCCAGGGCCTGTCGAACAAGCAGATCGGCCGCCAGCTCAATATCGCGAGCGCCACGGTCAAAATCCACGTCGCCCACATCCTGCGCGCGCTGAATGTTTCGAGCCGGCTGCAGGCCGTTATCGCTGCGCGCAGCTGCGGCGTCGCGCATCCCGATGCGCGCCGGCGCGGGAAACCGTCGCCGCGCCGCGTCAGCGATTGGTGTTGCGCCTGCTTGCTGGGTGACGATGATGCGTCGCGTGTGCTGGCGGCGGCTTCCGACTGGTCGTTGGCGGCGGCAGCGGGCTAGGGCGAACGCCGCACTTCGGCGACGAATTTCTCGAGGCGCGCGACGTCGGGTATTACGAGCGCACGGCCTGAACGCTGCACGAGGCCTTGCTTCGCCATCGCCGACAACTCGCGCGTGACCTGCTCGCGATAGGTGCTGACTTGACTGGCAATTTCCGAATGCTTGGGCGCGGGATCGAGGCGCGCCACATTGCCCTTGACGCCCGCCTGCCTGGCGAGGCGCAGGAGTTCCGCATGGACGCGGTTCTGAACGCCCAGAGTGCTCAGGTCGAACACCCGTTCCGTCAGTTCGCGCACCGAGGTTACCAGCCGGTGCAGCATCCGGTCGCAAACCGCGGGATGCTCGTGCAGCAGACTGCGAAACACCGCCGGCTCCATCGCCGCCGACGAGCGCGTCTTCGAGGGCGACGACATCCGCCGAGCGCGACAAGCCGTCGATCGCCGCGAAATCGCCGAACCAGTCGCCCATCGGAATGTCGCGGTAGGTTACCTGGCGGCCGGCGGCGGAAAAGGAAGTGACGCGCACGCGGCCCGCTACGATCAGATAGACGTCCTGGTCGGGCGCTTCACGGGAAATGACGCGCTGACCGGCCGGAAAGCGGCGCCAGCGGCATTGCCGGGCGAGCCGCTCCAGCGCGGCTGCCGGCACCCCTTCGAGCAGCCTCACGCGCTTCAAGCCGAGGACCGACGGTTCGACCGGATTTGATCTCGATGCCACGGGCATAAATGATACCCGAGTCTCGACGGCGCAGGGTCGATCGGGGCAACGCATTGAACAAGTGAAATCAGGGTGGAATATGAATCGCAAGCCATACTGGGCATGGCAGCAACGCGGCGCGGTGACGCGCTTTCTGATCGGGTTTTATCTGCGCCGTATGCTGCGCAGAATTTGCGTGCCGCTGTCACGTTTCGCCACGCGGCGAAAGCCGGCGGTCAGGACGGCATCACTCCCACGCGTCGCCGGCGGCCGGACAACCAATGCGAGTTTAGTCTGACTCGGCCGAACCGCACTGCGAGGTTGTGGCCACAGTCAGCGCGCGACGGGCCGCCGCGCATCGCTGCACCATTCGCTCCACGAGCCGGGATAGAGCCTGGATCCGGTAAGGCCCGCGATTTCCATGGCGAGCAGGTTGTGGCACGCGGTGACGCCGGAGCCGCACTGGTGCACGACGTCGCGCGGCGTTGCGGCGCCGAGCAGCGCGGCGAAATTCGCTTGCGCAAGTCGGCCGCCGGTTTGAAGCGCCCGTCCGCGGCAAGATTGCCCTTGAAGAAACGGTTGAGCGCGCCGGGAATGTGACCGCCGACCGGGTCGAGCGTTTCGTTTTCGCCGCGAAAGCGATCGGCACTGCGCGCGTCGATGACGACGTTGTGCGGTTGACCGAGCCGGCTCGAGGATGAAGTTGGCGTCGACCGCAATGTCGCGCGCCGCGCCGCTGAATGCGCCGGGTTGCGGCGCCGGGAGTTGCGCGGTGACCGGCGAATCCGACTTTAAGCCACGCGTCCCAGCCGCCGTCGAGTACCGCTACGCGCGTGTGCCCGACCCAGCGCAGCATCCACCACAGGCGCGCCGCGTAGTATCCGCCGGACGCGTCGTAGGCAACGGCCTGCAGGTCGTTGCGCATGCCGAGGGCCGCGAGCCGCGCGCAGAATTTATTGTGCGTCCGGCAGCGGATGGCGGCCATTGGCGCCGGTTTTCGGTCCCGACAAATCGTCGTCGAGATGCACGAAACGCGCGCCGGGAATGTGCGATTGCGCATATGCGCGCGGCCGGCTGCGGTGTCGGCGAGATCATGGCGGCAGTCGAACACGATCCACGCGGGATCGTCGAATGTGCGACGCGAGGTCGGCGACCGAGACGAGCGTCGTTAAGCGGCATTGCGCTGTCAGCGCGGGTAGATTCGCCGAGTTCGCGGCGCACGAATTCGTGGAAGTGCAGCAGGCCGTCTTCCATCGGCGATTGGTACGGGCCGGCTTCGCTCGACGCCCTGCCGGTAGAGCGCGCGGCGTCCCGCCGTCATGCGCGCGCAAATTTCGGCGTCTTCGACCGCGGTTTCCGCATACGCCGCCTGCTCGGCGGCGACGAACTCGCGCTCGAAGAGCACGATGTCCTCGGGATAATAGAATTCGATCACGTTGCTGCACGCTTCCGGCCCGCGCGGCACGATGCTGCTGACGACCAGCACGTGCGGGTACCATTCGACCATCACGTTGGGGTAATAGGTGAGCCAGATCGCGCCCTGCGCGGGCTCGCGGCCTTCGTTGTAGCGCAGCACGACTGTCGTGCCATTTTTCGTAGACCGGCGTGCCCGGGCGCGCGAGGCTCTTTCTTGACGCCGCAGGTCTGCACGCTGTGCCAGTCGCCGAATTCCCAGCGCAGATCGTCGATCGAGACGAAATTGCCCAGGCCCGGATGAAACGGCACGACGTGATAGTCCTCGAGGTAAACCTCGATAAAAGTCTTCCAGTTGCACGCGTATTCGTCGATCTGCACGCGGTCGAGCATGTAGCCGGAAAAATCCAGATCGCGCTTGACGCCGAGCGCCGCCAGATCGCGCGCGACATCGCGCTGGCTGTCGAACAGCAGCCCGTTCCAGTTCTGCAGCGGCGTGCGCGCGAGATCAAGGCACGGGTTGCCGGGAAAATGCGGCGCGCCGAGGAGCTTGCCGTCGAGCCCGTAGGTCCAGCGGTGGATCGGACACACGATGCTGGTGCGCGTGTTGCCGCGGCCCTTCAGCATGATGGCCTGGCGATGGCGGCAGATATTGCTCAGAAGTTCGACGCCGTGCGCGCCGCGCACCAGCGTTTTGGCATTGTCCAGGCGCTCGAGCACATGGTAGTCGCCGACATTGGGCACCAGCAATTCGTGGCCGACGTAACCGGGGCCGCGCTGAAACAGCGCGCGCTGCTCAAGCGCATAGACCTGCGGATCGAAATACCAGTGGACGGGAAGCTGCGCAGTAGCGCGACTGAGCGCGCGTTGGCTGGCCAAGTCTGACATGCGGGGTAATCTCTAAACTCAGGTTGAAGAAATCGGGGCCTTCGCCTTAAAAGCATTTATTAACAAGCCCTTACAAAGCGAAGCCATTGTCCCTTGAATCGCCGGGAAAAGGCAATCCATGAAAGTCGCTGCGACAGGCTTATCTATTTGTTTTTAAAAAGTAAGATTTTTGATCTGCGGTCCTGGGTCGACGCGCTCGCAGACGGCTTGACCGAGCGTACGCGGCAGCGGCGCTGCTGCGGGTCGACCGCGGCGCGGTCAATGCCGACGCGGCATCGCGAGCGCGTGGTCGAGATCCGGAATCAGTCCGCTCGCGCGCAAGCGCGCGAGATCCGCGGGGCGATCCACGTCCCATGACGGCGGCAGTTCGTGCCAGCGCCAGTTGAAGCGCAGCGAGCCGCGCGCGCGTCGCCGCCAGCACCTGATCGCCGCCCCAGACGATGTCGCTGAACAGTCGCGCGTCCCACCATTTGAGTCCGATCAGCACGTAGCCGCCGTCTTCGGCGGGAATCAGCACCGCATCGTGATGCCCGTCGAGCGCAGCGGCCGCCGCGCGCAAATCGTCCGCCGTCAACGCGGGGCAATCGGCGCCGATGATAATCACGCGCGCGGCGGCGGCGAGCGTCGCCGCGGCGGCATGCTGCATGCGCGCGCCGAGATCGCCTTCGCACTGGCTTACGCCGTCGATGCCGTGACGTTGCAGGCAAGCCGACAACAGCGGGTGTTGCGCCGACGGCGCGCACCACAGTTCGACGCGGCCGATATCGGCGGCAATCGCGGTGGTCAGCGCGTGATCGAGCAGTACGCCTTGCAGCGCGGCGGCGCCGTCTGCGCCCAGCAGCGGAATCAGGCGTGTTTTCGCCGCGCCCGGTTCGGGCGCGCGCGCGAACACGACCACGCGCGTATCAGTGGCGGGTGCGGACGGCGTCATAGCGCAAGGCGAGATCGGCCGGGTCGGCGCCGCAGAAAATACGCGAGCCGCAGGCGCCACATCAGCATGATGGTGGCGAGCACGCCGCGCTTTTCCCAGCGCCGCGCCGATGTGACCATGCGTTCGCGCAGGCACAGCGGCGCGGCCGTGCGTTTTGAGCCGCCGCGACATGGCGATGTCTTCCATCAGCGGAATCGGCGGAAAACCGTTCACGGCGGCGTAACAGCGCGCGCCGCATGAACAGGCCCTGGTCGCCGGTGGCGATGCCGGTCAGGCGCGAACGCAGGTTCATCATCGCGGCGACGAGCCGCAGCAGCGGGTGCGTGCCGTCGAGCGCGACGTCAAAGCGGCCCCAGCTTTTGCCGCTGGCGCCGCGAGCCCGTCGCGAATCAGGCGGTCCGCGCCGGCCGGCAGCCGGCAATCCGCATGCAGAAACAGCAGCACGTCGGCGCGCGCGGCGGCGGCGCCGGCGTTCATCTGCGCCGCGCGGCCGCGCGGTGCATCGACGACGCGATCCGCGTACAGGTGCGGCGAGGGCCGCGCTGCCGTCGCTGCTGCCGCCGTCGACCACGATGACTTCGGCGCCGCGCTCGCGCATCGGCTGCAAGTGTTGCAAGCGTCGCAGCGATGCCCGCGGCTTCATTGAGGCAGGGAATTATGATGGACAGCGTCGGTGTCATGCGCTGCATGGCCGGTCAGTGCGCGCCGTGCGCGTACGCGGGGCGTTTGTCGCCGAGCAAGTGCCGGCAGCCGGCCGAAGAGATGCCGCCACGCTGCCGTCGTTGCGTCCGCAAGCGTTGAACGCCGCGAGGAAATCCATCTGCCCCTGCGTGACGCGCGCGCGTTTCCACGCGCCGGCCGCGTACTTGTTCGCCTCGGCGAGCGTCGGGTAGGTGTGGATGGTGCCGAGTATCTTGTTCAGGCCGAGACCGTGCTTCATCGCCAGCACGAATTCGGCGAGCAGGTCGCCGGCGTGCTCGCCGACGATGGTTGCGCCGAGTATCCTGTCGCTGCCGGGCACGGTCAGGACTTTGACGAAGCCGTGCGCTTCTTCGTCGGCAATCGCGCGGTCGAGATCGTCGAGGCCGTACTATCGCAACGTCGTAGGCGATGCCTTTTTCCCGCGCTTCCTGCTCGTTCAGCCCGACGCGCGCGACTTCGGGTTCGGTGAAGGTCGCCCACGGGATCACCGAATAGTCGACCTTGAATTTCTTGAAGCGTCCGAAGAGCGCATTGACCGCCGCGTACCACGCCATGTGCGCGGCGGTATGCGTGAACTGGTAGGGGCCCGCGACGTCGCCGGCGGCATAGATGTTCGGGTAGACCGTTTGCAGGTATTCGTTGATCTCGACGGTACGCGTTTGGGTGGTCGGGATGCCGAGTTCCTCGAGCCCGTAGCCCGCGGTGTTGGCGACGCGGCCGACCGCGCACAGCAATTCGTCGAATGCAATCCGGATTTCGCGCCCGTCGCTTTCGACGACCAGAATTTTCTCGCCGTTTTCGACGACCACTTGTTTTGCCTTGTGATTGACCAGCACGTTGACGCCTTCGGCGCGGAATCGCTGCATGACGATGTCGGAAACTTCGGGGTCTTCGCGCATCAGGAGCCGCGGCAGCATTTCGACCTGGGTCACCTGCGAGCCGAAGCGCGCGAAGCATTGCGCGAGTTCGCAGCCGATCGGTCCGCCGCCCAGCACCACCAGGCGCTTGGGCAGTTTGCGCAACGACCATACGGTGTCCGACGTCAGCGGATTGATTTCCCGCAATCCGCGGAATCGGCGGGATGAACGGCCGCGCGCCCGCCGCAATCACGATGTTCCTGGTGGTGAGCGTGCGCGTGCCTTCCGCGGTTTTTACTTCCACCGTCCACGGCGACGTGATTTTCGCTTCGCCCGTCACGCAGTCGACACCGAGCTTGCTGTAGCGCTCGATCGAGTCGTGCGGCTCGACGGTTTTCACCACGCGCTGCACGCGCTCCATCACGTCCGCGAAATCGAAATCCACGGCGGCGGATCGCATGCCCAGTTCGCGCGCGCGGCGCGCGTGCGAAAGAAACTTCGCCGAGCGGATCAGCGCCTTGGACGGCACGCAGCCGGTGTTCAGGCAGTCGCCGCCCATCCTGTGCTTTTCGATCAGCGTGACTTTGGCTTTGACCGCGGCCGCGATGTAGGCGGTGACGAGACCGGCCGAACCGCCGCCGATCACGACCACGTTGCGGTCGAAATGCGCGGGCTTCGTCCATTTCGCGTAAACCTTGCGCGACTTCGACCGCGTTTACGATCCATTTTGCGACGAGCGGAAAAATTCCGAGCAGCGTGAACGACAGGATCAGTCCGGGCGACAGGATGCCGCGCAGCGATTCGATTTTCGCGATCTCGGTGCCGGCATAGACGTAGACGATGGTGCCGGCGAGCATGCCGAGCTGGCTCACCCAGTAAAAGGTCCGCGTCCTGAGCGGCGTCAGCCCCATCACGAGATTGATGACGAAAAACGGAAACGCCGGCACCAGCCGCAGCGTGAACAGATAAAACGGGCCGTCTTTCGCGATGCCCGCATTGATCGCCGCGAGCTTGTCGCCGAATTTGCTCTGGATGGAGTCGCGCAGCACGAAGCGCGAGGTGAGAAAGGCCAGCGTCGCGCCGAGCGACGAGGCGAACGACACGATGACCGTTCCCCACAGCAGCCCGAATATCGCGCCCGCCGCCAGCGTCATGATCGTCGCGCCCGGCAGCGACAGGCCGGTCACGGCAACGTAGGCCGCGAAGAAAATCGCGGCGGTGGCGAGCGGGTTGGCCGCGTAGTAATCGTTGATCGCGGCCTGTTGCGACTTGAAGTAATCGAGCGTGAAGAAATGCCCGAGATCGAACGCGAAGAACGCGGCGACAAGCGCGCCCATGACGACGATGGCCAGAACCCTGCGCTTCGTTCACGCGAGGTTTCCCTTGCGGCGGGTCAGGCCGCCAGCGCGCCGCCGCAGCTCGAACCCTGCCCCGCGGTGCAGCCGTAGCAGTGGTCGGCAACCGCGATCGGGTTGTGCGCGAGGTCGGCGCCGATCAGGTCGCGCAGATGCGTGCGCGAACGTCCCTTGTAGGCGAGCGGCAGACCCAGCATCTGGTTGAAATCGCAGTCGTAGGCGTAGCCGCGCCAATCGACGCTGAGCAGGTTGCGGCACATCACGCCGTCGAGATTGGCCGGCTGGTAGGCATTTTTCAGCAGGTCCATGTAATGCTCGAACTGGCCTTTCGAGATCAGCATGCTGCCGAAGCGCTGGATCGGCATATTGGTGATGACGTAAAGCTGGTTGAACGCGATGCCGAAATGCTCGCCGAGTCGTGCGCGGTAATCGGATTCGAGTTGATGCTGCGCCGGGCGGCAGCACAGCGCCCTGCGGGTTGTAGACGAGATTCAGCGTGAGCCCCGATCCCGGCTGCCCGTAACCCAGCGCGTTGAGGCGTCTGCAGGGCGCGGATGCTGGCGTCGAACACGCCCTTGCCGCGCTGACGGTCGACATTTTCCTCGAGGTAGCACGGCAGCGACGCCACCATTTCGACCTGGTGATCGGCCAGAAATCGCGCGAGGTCTTCCTGGCCCGGTTGTTCGAGTATGGTCAGGTTGCAGCGGTCCATGACGTGCACGCCAAGGTCGCGCGCGCGCGCGCACCAGATCGCGGAAATGCGCGTTCAGTTCGGGCGCGCCGCCGGTCACGTCGAGTTCGGAAATGCGCGCAGCCTGCATAAAAGCCAGCACGTCGTTGATCGTTTCGCGCGTCATCATCTCGGTGCGGTGGGGTCCGGCATTGACGTGGCAGTGCACGCAGGACTGGTTGCACTTGTAGCCAAGATTGACCTGCAAGGTCTCCAGCCGCTTGCGCCGGATGGCGGGAAAGTCCGAGTCCTGCATCAGCGGGAGGGTGGCGTGCATTACCGGTTCTCCATCATTCGGTTCAATCCGGCGGTCCATCCGTGTGTTGCCGGTGCCCGCACGCTGCGTCCGCGCAGCCTGCAGCGGCTCATTGTGCGGAATTTGCACCGGCCTGTCACTACACCCGAAACACGCAGTGCGCATGGCCGTGGCGGGCCGGACCGTACCCGCGCGATGTTTCGCAACGCATGAATTTACGCCCCGGTCAACCGGTCGTGCGGCAGCAGGTGCATGGTGAACCGTCGCTCGGAATGCCTTTTCCTTACAACTTGCGTTGACCGCAAGCGTCTGATTGCGCTATGTTTGCCGTTTGCCCCGGCGTTGTTGCCCGCGCATGCCCAAGACCAGCCAAATCCGAGTCCGGCCCCACATTCGAAAGCGCGCTCGCCGAGCTTGAAACTATCGTCGCGCGCATGGAAGACGGGCAACTCTCGCTCGAGCAGTCGCTCGCCGCCTACAAGCGCGGCGCCGAACTGCTCAAGCTGTGTCAGGGGCAATTGGCGGACGCTCAACAGCAGGTCAAGGTCCTCGAAGCCGGCGCCCTGAAGAATTTTGCCGGTGACGACGACGACTGATTTTCAGCACTGGGCGGCCGCGCACCAGCAACGCATCGAGGCGCAGTTGCAGGCGGTGTTGCCGAGCCCGGAGGTGGCGCCGCAGCGCCTGCATCAGGCGATGCGCTATGCCGTGCTGGGCGGCGGGCAAGCGCGTGCGGCCGCTGCTGGCGTTCGCCGCGGGCGAAATTACCGGCGCCGACGCGGCCCGCGTGGCCATCGCCGGCGCCGCCGTCGAGCTGATCCACGCCTATTCCCTGGTGCATGACGATTTGCCGTGCATGGATGACGACGTCCTGCGGCGCGGCAAGCCGACCTGCCATGTCGAGTTCGACGAAGCCACCGCGCTCTGGTCGGCGACGCGTTGCAGAGCCTCGCGTTCCAACTGGTGTCCGAATATCGCGTCGCCGACGACGCGGCGGTCCAGCTCGAAATGGTGAAGCTGCTCGCGGCAGCGAGCGGTTCGCGCGGCATGGCGGGCGGGCAGGCGATGGATCTCGCGGCGATCGGCGCAAGCCTGAGCCTGCCCGAACTTGAATTCATGCACATTCACAAGACCGGCGCGCTGATCCGCGCGGCGATGCTCCTGGGCGCGCATTGCGGCGACGCGCTCGACGCGCGGCAACGCGCCGGGCTCGATCATTTCGCGAAATGCATAGGTCTCGCGTTTCAGGTGGTCGACGACGTGCTCGATACCGAGGCGACCACGGCCACGCTGGGCAAAACGGCGGGCAAGGACGCGCAGCAGAACAAGCCGACCTACGTCAGCGTGCTGGGTGTCGCGGAATCGAAAAATCTCGCCGCGGAGCTGCGGCAGGACGCGCTCGCGGCGCTCGACGTTTTCGGCGAGCGCGCGCTGCGCCTGCGCCAGCTTGCCGATTTCATAGTGCTGAGAAAGTTCTGATGTACGACTTGCTGGAGACCATCAACGCCCCCGCGGACCTGCGCAAGCTCGACCGCAAGCAGTTGCCGCAGCTGGCGCAGGAACTGCGCCAGTTCCTGCTCGACTCCGTGAGCCAGACCGGCGGACACCTGTCGTCCAATCTCGGCACGGTCGAACTGACGATCGCATTGCATTACGTGTTCGACACGCCGCACGACCGGCTGGTGTGGGACGTCGGCCACCAGACCTACGGCCACAAGGTGCTGACCGGCCGCCGCGCCGGCATGCAGCGGCTGCGCATGTGGGAGGGCATTTCGGGATTCCCGCGCCGCGAGGAAAGCGCGTACGACACCTTCGGCACCGCGCATTCGAGCACGTCGATCAGCGCCGCGTTCGGCATGGCGGTCGCGAGCCGCCTCGCCGGCATTCCGCGGCATTGCGTGGCGATCATCGGCGACGGCGCGATGAGCGCGGGCATGGCGTTCGAGGCGCTCAACAACGCGGGCGATGCCGCCACCGATCTGCTGGTGATACTCAACGACAACGACATGTCGATTTCGCCGCCGGTCGGCGCGCTCAACAAGTATCTGGCCAAGCTGATGTCGGGCCGCTTTTACGCCGCGGCCAAGCGCGCCGGCACCAAGGTGCTGGGCGAATTCGCCAAGCGCGCCGAGGAGCACGTCAAGGGCATGGTGATCCCGGGCACCATGTTCGAGGAATTCGGCTTCAACTACATCGGGCCGATCGACGGCCACGATCTCGATGCGCTGGTGCCGACGCTGAAGAACATCAGCGAACTGTCCGGCCCGCAGTTCCTGCACGTCGTAACGCGCAAAGGGCAGGGTTACAAGCTCGCCGAGGCCGATCCGGTGCTGTATCACGGCGTGTCGAAATTCAAGCCCGACGACGGCATCGTCGGCGGCAAGGGCGGGGGCAGGCCGACCTATACGCAGGTTTTCGGCGACTGGCTGTGCGACATGGCGGCGCGCGACCAGCACCTCGTCGCGATCACGCCCGCGATGCGCGAAGGCTCGGGGATGGTGCGCTTTTCGGAACTTTACCCCGAGCGCTATTTCGACGTCGGCATCGCCGAGCAGCACGCGCTGACATTTGCCGCGGGACTCGCGTGCGAGGGCTACAAGCCGGTGGTCGCGATTTATTCGACGTTTCTGCAGCGCGCCTACGACCAGCTGATACACGACGTCATGATCCAGAACCTGCCGCTGGTGCTGGCGATCGACCGCGGCGGGCTGGTCGGCGCCGACGGCGCCACGCATAACGGCAGCTTCGATCTTTCGTACCTGCGCTGCCTGCCGAACATGACGGTGATGACGCCGTCGGACGAGAACGAGTGCCGGCAGATGCTGTATACCGCGTTTCAGATGAATACGCCGGCCGCCGTGCGCTATCCGCGCGGCGCCGGGCCGGGCGCCGCCTATCCAGCAGGAGATGCGGGCGCTGACGGTCGGCAAGGGCGAAATACGCCGCAGCGGCAAGAAACTCGCGTTGCTGTCGAAAAAAATCGCGATTCTCGCGTTCGGCAGCATGGTGAAGCCCGCGCTCGACGCCGCCGAGGAACTCGATGCGACGGTCGCCAACATGCGTTTCGTCAAGCCGCTCGACGACGCGCTCGTCGCGGAACTCGCCGGCAGCCACGATCTCCTGGTGACGGTCGAGGAAAACGTCATCATGGGCGGCGCCGGCAGCGCGGTGCTCGAATCGCTGCAACGCCAGCGCATCCGCGCTGCCGTATTGCAACTCGGGTTGCCCGACCGCTTTATCGACCACGGCGATCCGGCGCTGCAGTTGAAGAGCTGCGGGCTCGACAAGGCCGGCATCGTGGCGTCGATACGGGCCAAACTCGCCGAGTAGTATACTGGGCCGGATTCCCTGACTCGATGGCGACCATGGACAAAGCGGTTGCACACAGCTCGCGATGCGCGAAGACGACGAGATCGGACGGCTACGCGAAGATCGACCAGTACAACCCGCGTACGGTCAAGCGCATCGCCGACAGCTATCGCGCGATCCTCACGGATCTCGGCGAGGATCCGCAGCGCGAAGGGCTCGCCAAGACGCCCGAACGCGTCGCCAAGGCGCTGCAGTTTCTCACGCACGGCAAGCATCTCGATCCGGCGGCGATTCTGCGTTCCGCGATGTTCCGCGAAGAGTACCAGCAGATGGTGATCGTCAGGGACATCGAGGTCTACTCGCTGTGCGAGCACCACGTGCTGCCGTTTTTCGGCAAGGCGCATGTCGCCTACATTCCGAACGGCCACATCGTGGGGCTCTCGAAGATTCCGCGCGTGGTCGACGCGTTCGCGCGCCGGCTGCAGGTGCAGGAGCGCCTCACGGTCGAAATCCGCAACTGCATCCAGGACACGTTAAAGCCGCTCGGTGTCGCGGTGGTGATCGAGGCGCAGCACCTGTGCATGGTGATGCGCGGCATCCAGAAGCAGCATTCGATCGCGACGACCTCCGCGTTCACCGGCGAATTCGAGCAGGACAGGACGCGCGCGGAGTTCATGCGGCTCGTTTCCAAGAACGGCGCCTAATCCGCGGCGTGCCGCGCACCCGCATGACCCAAACCAGCGAATCCATCGTCGAAGCCGTTGCTGCCCGACGTGCGCAAGGGCCGCATGCTGATTCTGGTCGACGACGAGGACCGCGAAAACGAGGGCGACCTCTTCGTCGCGGCCGAGCGCGCGACACCCGCTGCGATCAACTTCATGGCGGCGCAGGCGCGCGGGCTGGTGTCGCTGGCGTTGACCGAGGAGCGCATGCGCGAGCTGGGCCTGGCGTTGATCGCCGACGACTCCGGCAACCAGAGCAAGTTCGGCACCGCGTTCGCGACGCCGATCGACGCGCGCGAGGGTGTCGGTTCCGGCATGTCGGCGCACGACCGCGCGCGCACGATAGCGGTGGCGATTGCCGACGCGACCAAGCCGGGCGACCTCATACGCCCGGGACGTCTGCAAACGCTGCGCGCGCTCGACGGCGGTGTGCTCGCGCGGCGCGGCCATACCGAAGCGGCGGTCGATCTCGCGCGCTTGGCGGGGTTAAAGCCGGCGGGCGTCATCTGCGAGATCATGAACGACGACGGCACGATGGCGCGCCGGCCGGAACTCGAGAAATTCGCGGCACTTCACGACCTGAAAATCCTCAGGATCGCCGATCTCATCGACTACCGCAGGAACGAGCGCCGCGTGCGGCGCAAATCCGAGACCATGCTGCCCACGCGCAAGGCGGGCGCCTGGCGGTTGCTCGTCTACAGCGATGACCTGGAGACCACGCTCTACGTTGCGCTGGTGAAGGGCGAAATCAGCACCGACTACGCCGACGCTGGTGCGATTGCATTCGCAATGCCTGACCGGCGACGTATTCGGCTCGGAGCGCTGCGATTGCGGCGAACAGCTCGAAGTTGCGATGAGCGCGATAGACAAGGCGGGCAGCGGCGTCGTGGTTTACATGTTCGACGAAGGGCGCGGCATCGGGTTGCTCAACAAGATACGCGCCTATGCGCTGCAGGACCAGGGCCAGGACACGGTCGAGGCCAACCATGCGCTGGGCTTCGCCGCGGACATGCGCGACTTCAAGACCGGCGCGCATATCCTGTTCGACCTCGGCGTGCGCGCGGTGCGCCTCTTGACCAATAATCCGCAGAAGGTCAAGCGCGCTCGAAGACTATGGCTTGAAAGTGACCGAGCGCGTGGCCATCGAAGTGCCGCCGCGTTCAGCCAACCGCAGTTATCTGCAGACCAAGCGCACGAAGTTCGGGCACCTGTTGTCGCTGGGGGAAAAGCAGGATTAACGACGCGCGAGGCCGTATCGTTGCCGGAATGAATTATGCGGTAACGAAAGACCTCGGCGTTTTCCCCGGCGTGGCGCGAGCCGGATTGCAGTGCGCGCTATTCATTGCGGGTGATCGTAGCCGAAACAGTGTTTGAGTTCGTCGCCCAGAATCCACGTGATGGCTTCCTCGGGGGCATATATCTTGCACCACGAATAGTCCGGGGCGTGCTGCGTGCAGGCGACGTAGAGGAAGTTGTTGCGGGGCTGCATGCCCTGGCAGACCGCGTTGACGTTGTTCGTTCTGACCCACTCGACCCGGGTGGCCTTGACCTCGAACGCCTTGACGTATTGCTGACTCTCCGGCGTGAGCGTGACGCAGCCGGCGAGGCATAGCGCGATGACCGCCGATTTCATGCAGGAATTAGTAGAACTCAACGTGTCTTCGCAATAGTCTCGATCCTGGATCCTAGAATCTTTTCTTCAGCACCATCGAATCGCCGTCGCGCTTCATTTCCATGCGATTCAGAAAACTCATGCCGAGCAGCACGATCGGCAGCGAGTCGTCCGCGTGCACCATGCCGTCGACATTGTTGAGCGTAACGTCACCCACGCGCACTTCGTCGAGCTTGACCTTGTAGCTCGGCACCACGCCGTTGGCGGTGGAGACGGCGCCTCGCTGCCCGGCGAGGTAGTTGATGCCCAGCCGTTTTGCTTCGCTCGCGCCCAACGAAATGAACGAGGCCCCGGTATCCACCAGAAAGCGCACCGACCGGCCGTTGATCTGCCCGGTCGTGACGAAGTGGCCTCTGCCGTCCGCGGTCAGCGCAACGCTCTGGCTGCTGCCGGCGGAAGCGGCCGGGCCCGTCGCCAGGCGTTCGCTTTGGCCCATTTTCAGGGTCCGCCGTTTGCCGTCTACTTCGAATACCACCGTATCCCCGGTGATGCTCACGAGTTTGACGCCTTCGGGGGATGACTCGCCCACCGCGAGCAAGCGCGGTTTGCCGCCGTCGATGACAAGCAGCGCCTTGTTGCCGACGACCCCGTTGAGCGCGACGTCGGCGGCCATGGCGACAGCGCACAGCGATAGGAAAAGCACGGTTGATAAAGTATGATGAACGGCCCTGCACATGTTGCCGTCCCTTTCGTCAATGAAGCCAGTCGCCATCTTCAGGCACGCGCCCACCGAAGGCGCGGGTTATTTTGCCACATATCTCGAGCGTCACCATATTCCGTGGCAGGTGATAGCCATCGACGCCGGCGACGCGGTGCCGCGCGATGCGCGCGCGTTCAGCGGCCTGGTTTTCATGGGCGGGCCGATGAGCGTCAACGACGATTTGCCGTGGATTGCGCCGGTGCTGAAGCTGATACGCGACAGCGTTGCTGCCAATGTGCCGGTGCTCGGCCATTGCCTGGGCGGCCAGTTGATGTCGAAAGCGCTGGGCGGCGCGGTTACGCGCAATCCGGTCAAGGAAATCGGGTGGGGTGAGGTCGCGGTCGTCGATGCGCCGGCAGCGCGCGAGTGGTTCGGCCATGCGGCGCCGTCGTTTACCTCATTTCACTGGCACGGCGAAACGTTTGCGCTGCCGCCGGGCGCCGAGCGTGTGTTGACCAACCCGTATTGCGAGAATCAGGCGTTTGCACTCGGGTCGCATCTTGCCATGCAGTGCCACATCGAGATGACGCCCGACATGATCGCCGCATGGTGCGAGTCCGGCGCCCGCGAAATCAGCCGCAGCAAAAGTCCGGCCGTGCAGTCCGTCGCCGCCATCAAGAGCGCCGCCGCGCAGGAACTCGCCAAGCTGCACGCGGTCGCCGACGGCGTGTATGCGCGCTGGACCGCGGGCCTTGCGCGCTGAACCGTAATGCGGTTTTCGCGGTCGCGGGCTAGTCGCGGAAGTTCTTGAACTGCAGCGGCACGTCGGTGATGGTTTTCTTGACGAGCGTGATGACTTCCTGCAGCGTGTCTTTCTTGGGGCCCGACACGCGCACCACGTCGCCCTGAATCGCGCCCTGCGCCTTCATCTTGTTTTCCTTGAGCAGCTTGACGATCTTCTTGGCGAGTTCCTGCTCGACGCCTTCCTTGACGACGAGCGGCTGCTTGACCGTGTCGCCGGCGGTTTTTTCGATGGTGCCGGGCTCGAGCGAGCGCACGTCGACCGCGCGCTTGGCGAGCTTGCCGGTCAGCACGTCCTTGACCTGGCCCAGCTTGAAGTTGTCGTCCGCGAAGACCATCAAGACCTTGTCCTTGCCCTGCTCCTGGATTTCCACGCGCGCATCCGAGCCCTTGAAGTCGAAGCGGTTGGAGACTTCCTTGTTGCACTGGTCGACCGCGTTCTTGATTTCAACGTGATTGACTTCGGAAACGATGTCGAAGGATGGCATGTCGATTCTCCTGCGGTTAACGGCGTTTCAACTTGACGGAATGCGACACGACCGGCAGCCCGGTTGCGTCATCGAACTCCGCGGCCGCTTCGATCGCGAAGCGCGCGATGTCTTCGGCTGAGCGTTTGGGGTCAGTCGTAGACGCCGTACATCGCGCCCAGCGCCACGTCGGTGCCGCTGCCGATGGCGTAGAACTTGACGTATTCCTGCACCGTGCGGTGCGCGCCCACGCCGAAGATGCCGTGGGGATTGGCGAGCAGCACGTCGAAGCGGCTCGACTCGAGGGAGTCGTCCTTGTCGCTCGTGGTGACGAGGAAATACTGGTCCTTCAGCGCGACGTGGAACGTCTGCCAGGCGCGAAAAATATGGATCGTGCTGTCGAATCGCGCCTTCACTTTCGGCTGCGCGAAGTAGTCGTGCATGATGGTTTTGAACGTGGCCGAGCCGGAGGCGCCTATCAAGGTGTCGCCCGCGCGCACGATCTTGTCGTTGTTCGCGATGTAGGCGGCCGACTCCTTGCCGGTGCCCCATTTGGTGAGCGTGTCGGCGGCAATGGCGGCGCGCCCGTTCTTCCTGACGACGGCAATGGTGGTCATGGCGACGCCTAATTGCGTTTCTTGCGCAAATTGGCCGCGATGCGCATGCGCAGCGCGTTCAACTTGATGAAGCCGGCGGCGTCCATCTGGTTGTAGGCGCCCTGCGTCGTCCTCGAAGGTGGCGATTGCGGGATCGAACAGCGAGTCGTGGTCCGAATCGCGGCCGACGACGATGACGTTGCCCTTGTAGAGCTTGATGCGCACCCGGCCGTTGACGCGCGCCTGCGACGCGTCGATCAGGGTTTGCAGCATCTTGCGCTCGGGGCTCCACCAGTAGCCGTTGTAAATCAGCGACGCGTAGCGCGGCATCAGGTCGTCTTTGAGATGCGCGACTTCGCGGTCGAGCGTGATCGACTCGATCGCGCGGTGGGCTTTCAGCATGATGGTGCCGCCCGGCGTCTCGTAGCAGCCGCGCGACTTCATGCCCACGTAGCGGTTTTCAACGAGGTCGAGCCGGCCGATGCCGTGCTTGCCGCCCAGCTGGTTGAGCGATCTCCAGCACTTTGGCCGGCGAGAGTTTCCTGCCGTTGACGGCGACGATGTCGCCGCGCTCATATTCGAGATCGACGTACTGGGCGCGGTTCGGCGCTTTTTCCGGCGACGACCGTCCAGCGCCACATCGACTCCTCGGGCTCGCGCGACGGGTCTTCGAGGATGCGGCCCTCGAACGAGATGTGCAGCAGGTTCGCGTCCATCGAGTACGGCGAGCCGCCTTTTTTCTTCATCTCGACCGCGATGCCGTGCTTCTTCGCGTACTGCAGCAGTTTTTCGCGCGAAGTGAGATTCCATTCGCGCCACGGCGCGATCACGTGGATGTTCGGCTCGAGCGCGTAGTAGCCGAGTTCGAACCGCACCTGGTCGTTGCCCTTGCCGGTCGCGCCGTGGCTCACTGCGTCGGCGCGCGTTTGCTTTGGCGATCTCGATCTGGCGCTTGGCGATCAGCGGGCGCGCGATCGACGTGCCGAGCAGGTATTCGCCTTCGTAGATTGCGTTGGCGCGAAACATCGGAAACACGAAATCGCGCACGAATTCCTCGCGCAGGTCGTCGATGAAGATCTCCTTCACGCCCAGCTTCTTGGCCTTGGCGCGCGCGGGTGCCACTTCGCCGCCCTGGCCGATGTCGGCGGTAAAAGTGACGACTTCGCAGCGATAGGTGTCCTGCAGCCACTTGAGGATGACGGAAGTGTCGAGGCCGCCCGAGTAGGCGAGCACTACTTTTTTGATGTCAGGCATGGTGCGCGGAATTCCCGGCAAGCGAAAAACGCAGATTTTAAGCGCCACTGGCGGCAAGAGCCAGCAAAACTTACCGGTGCAGTCAGCTGACCGCAAAAAATGCGAGCGCGCCAAGCGCGGCAAGCAGGCCGCTACTTTTGCGCCGCGTGAGCGGCTCACGCAGAAAGGCGACGCCGGACGCCGCGGTGACGACAAAGCCCATCTGCGAGACGGGAACCAGCACGCTCGCTTCGCCGCGGCGCAACCCTTCGAGCAGCCACAGAAACGCGAACAGCAGCATGAGAGCGGCGGCGGCGGCGGTCAGCCACGCCGCGCGGGCGGGCGCGAACGAGCGGTCAACGCGCCAGCCGACAGCGGTGGCGAGAGCGACGAAGACCACGGCTTGCGCGGTGAGCAGGGTCGCCGGCGAAGCACCGCCGGTGACGCCGAGCTTGTACGCGAAGTTGGCGAAACCGAGCGCGCCGGTGGCGGCGAGCGCACGTGCGACCGAACCTGCGCGGGCACGCGCGCCGCGCGCCGCGCCGCCGAGCAGCAGCCACACCGCCGCGAGCGCGGCCGCGAGGCCCGCGAACTTGAACGCGGTCAGCGGTTCGCCGAGCAGGGCGATCGCGAGCGCCGAGGTGAGCACGAAGTTAAGACGGAAAATAGGCGCGTTGATACTGACGGCGCCGTCGCGCAGGCTGCGCGCGAAATTGTAGAGCGCCGCGTACACACACAGGCCGGCGACCGCGCCCCACCACGCCGCGCGCGTATACTCGAGCGTGCCGGAAGCGAACGCGTAAAGCCATATGGCCGGCGCGTAAAACCACGCCTGCGCCATCAGGAACTGGTGCGCTTGAATGCCGTTGTCCGCGGCGCGCTTGTAGAGCAGGTCAGCGCATCCGTAGCAGACCATCGCGCCGAGCGCGTAGTTGATTCCAGGTGTCACGCGAGCATTCTACTCGGCGCCGGACGCCGCGGCTGCGCGGCGCGACTGGCCAGCAGCAGCGTAAGGATCGCGGCCAAAACGCTGCGGGTGTGAACTGGCGGCGAAGTGAAAAGCAGCGGCGCGGCCGCGACACACCCGTTACCCCTCACTCCTTACCCCTCACGCTCTCTAAACAATCGTGCGGCCGAGCAGCAGGTATTCCATCAGCGCTTTTTGCACGTGCAGCCGGTTTTCGGCTTCGTCCCAGACGACGCTTTGCGCGCCGTCGATGACATCGGCGGCGACCTCTTCGCCGCGGTGCGCGGGCAGGCAGTGCATGAAGAGCGCATCCGGTTTGGCCATGCGCATCATTTCGGCATCGACCTGCCAGTGCTCGAAATCATGCTTGCGCTCGGCGTCCTCGGCCTCCATGCCCATGCTGGTCCACACGTCGGTGGTGATGAGGTCGGCGCCGCGCGCCGCTTCGAGCGGATCGCTGAACGACTCGAAGTGGCTGTCGTCGTAAATGCCGGCGCGCTCGGATTCCACTTCGTAGCCGGGCGGGGTCGACACGTGGACGTTGAAGTCGAATATCGTCGCCGCCTGCAGCCACGTGTTGCACACGTTGTTCGAGTCGCCTATCCACGCGACGGTCTTGCCGCGCATCGACCCGCGGTGCTCGACGTAGGTGAAAATGTCGCCCATGATCTGGCACGGATGGTATTCGTTGGTGAGCCCGTTGATCACCGGCACCCGCGAGTTCTGCGAGAAGCGCTCGATGATGGTCTGTTCGAAGGTGCGGATCATGACGATGTCGACCATGCGCGAAATCACCCGCGCGACGTCTTCCAGCGGCTCGCCGCGGCCCATCTGCGTGTCGCGCGTCATCAGCGTGATGACGGAGCCGCCGAGCTGGTTGAAGCCGGCCTCGAACGACACGCGCGTGCGCGTCGAGTGCTTCTCGAACACCATCGCGAGCGTGCGGTCCACCAGCGGCTGATACGGTTCGTAACGCTTGAACTTGTCCTTGATCCAGCGCGTGCGCGCGAACAAATACTCGTACTCGTCGAGGGAAAAGTCCCTGAACTGGAGGTAATGACGGAGTTCCATGATGAAAGCGACGCAAAAACCGCTTAAGCGGTCTTGGCGGCGGGCAGGGCGGCAGAGCTGCGGGCGAGAAAGTCCGCGATCAGCGGCGACAGCATGGCGACCAGCTGCGCCGCCTCGTCGCGATTGATGACGAGCGGCGGCAGGAGCCGGACTACGTTGTCGTTGGTGACGTTGATCAACAAGCCGGCGTCGAGCGCGTTAGCTACGAGTTCGTCGCACGGGTAATCGAGTTCTACGCCTATCATCAGGCCCTGGTTGCGGATGTCGCGCACCCCCGCAACGCCCTTAAGCGCCGCGCGCAAGCCGTCGGCGATCAGGTCGCCCATCGCGACCGCGTTGGTCATCAGATTTTCCTGCTCGATGATGTCGAGCGTGGTCAGCGCCGCGGCGCACGCCAGCGGATTGCCGCCAAAGGTCGAGCCGTGGTTGCCGGGCTTGAATACGCCCGCGGCCGGGCCCGCGGCGAGGCACGCGCCAATCGGCACGCCCGAAGCGAGCCCCTTGGCAAGCGTCATGACGTCGGGCCTGACGCCCGAATGCTGGAACGCGAACCACTTGCCGGTGCGGCCGATGCCGCTTTGCACTTCGTCGAGCATCAGGAGCCAGCCATTGGCCGTGCAGATTTCGCGCAGGCCGTGCAGATAGCCGGGGTGACAGATGTTGATGCCGCCTTCGCCCTGAATCAGTTCGACCAGCACGGCGACGACGTTGCGGTTGTTTTCGGCGACTTTCTTCACCGCCGCAAGATCATCGAACGGCACGCGCGCGAATCCGGGCACCAGCGGCTCGAATCCCGCCTGCACCTTGCGGCTGCCGGTCGCCGAGAGCGTCGCGATGGTGCGGCCGTGGAAGGCTTTCTCCATGACGATGATCGCCGGCATCTCGATGCCCTTTTGATGCCCGTACAGGCGCGCGATCTTGATCGCGGCTTCGTTGGCTTCGCAACCCGAGTTGCAGAAGAAGACTTCATCCATGCCCGCGATGGCCGCAAGCCGCGCGCCGAGCGTTTCCTGGTGCTCGATCGAGTAGATGTTGGACGTGTGCACGAGTGTTGCGGCCTGCGCGGTGAGCGCCTGCACGAACCGCGGGTGGCTGTGGCCGATGCCGACCACGGCAATGCCCGCCAGCGCGTCGAGATAGCGCTTGCCCTGCTGGTCCCATAGCCAGCAGCCCTCGCCGCGCGCGAACGTGACGGGCAGCCGTTTATAGGTGTTCATTACGTGCGACATGAATAACCGGTCCTCAAAAACAATACGGCGGCTGCCGCCGCCGTGTATTCCTTGCCTCATCCAGCGCCTATATTTATCCAAACACGACTCCGGACGCAAGTGAAATTTTGAGGGCGCCCGTCGCGGGGAAACCCGCTCAGCGGCCGAAGATCGGTGCCGGCGCCGGTACGCCGCACGTGAATCGCGGATTAACGAACTGAAGGTGCGGCCGTGCTGCGCAAAGTGCCGCGGTCGGCGCAGGCGAGGCTGCGCGGACGCCGCCGGCGACCAAGGATGACGCTTACGCCATCGCCTTGATGGCGGCGGACAGGCGGCTTTTGTGGCGTGAGGCTTTGTTCTTGTGGATGATTTTCTTGTCGGCGATCGTGTCGAGCACCTTGGTCGACGCGCGCAGCACCGCGCGTGCCGCGACCTTGTCGCCGGCTTCGATCGCTTTCCTGACGCGCTTGATTGCGCTGCGCAACTCGGAGCGCTGGCTCGCATTGAGCATGCGGCGTTTTTCGCTCTGGCGCGCCGCTTTGCGGGCGGATGCTATATTGGCCATGTTGACTCCACAAACCGGTGGTGAAAAAGGGCGCTATGATACGAGCGTTCCGCCCGTTTAGCAAGAAGAATCAAGAGTTTTGCCCGGTTTTATGTACCACCTTCCCCACGGCCCATGAATCTTCTGAAAGCGCTCGCGGCAGTCAGCAGCATGACGCTGGTGTCGCGCATCCTCGGCTTTGTTCGCGATACGGTCGTCGCGCGCGGGTTCGGCGCCGGGCTCGCCACCGACGCGTTCTTCGTCGCCTTCAGGATTCCCAACCTCTTGCGCCGGTTGTTTGCCGAAGGCGCGTTCGCGCAGGCGTTCGTGCCGATACTCGCCGAATACAAGAACCGGCGCGGCGAGGCGGACACGCGCCTGCTGGTCGATCACGTGGCGGGACGTGCTCGCGCTGGCGCTTGCGGTCGTTACGCTCATCGGCATTGCCGCAGCACCGCTGATCGTTTACGTAAGCGCGCCCGGATTCGCCGCCACCCCGGACAAATTCGCGCTTACCGTCGAGTTGCTGCGCATCACGTTTCCCTACATATTTTTTATTTCGCTGGTGTCGCTGGCCGGCGGCATACTCAATACCTACAGCCGGTTTTCGGTGCCCGCCTTGACGCCGGCGCTGCTCAACCTGACGTTCATCGGCTTTGCGTTGTGGGCGGCGCCTTATTTCGATCCGCCGGTGAAGGCGCTGGCGTGGGCGGTATTTTGCGGCGGCGTCGTGCAGCTCGCATTTCAGGTGCCGTTTCTGCTGCGGCTCAAATTGCTGCCGCGCTTCAGGCTCGATTTCAAGGACGCGGGCGTATGGCGCGTGGTGAGGCAGATGGGACCCGCCGTGTTCGGCGTTTCGATCGGCCAGTTGAGCCTGCTGATCAATACCATCTTCGCGTCGTTTCTGGCTGCCGGCAGCGTGTCATGGTTGTATTACGCCGACCGCCTGATGGAATTTCCCACCGGACTGCTCGGCGTGGCGCTCGGCACCATACTGCTGCCGAGCCTCGCCAAGCACTATGCCGATGCGTCGCCCGACGAGTATTCGAAACTGCTCGACTGGGGGCTGCGCCTGACGCTGATGCTCGCGCTGCCGGCGGCCGCCGCACTGGCGGTGCTGGCGGTGCCGCTGATCGCAACGCTCTTTCACTACGGTCAGTTTTCCGCGCATGACGTGATGATGACGCGCAACGCTCTCGTCGCGTACAGCGTCGGCCTGCTCGGCCTCATTCTGGTCAAGGTGCTGGCGCCGGGCTTTTATGCGCGGCAGAACATCCGCACGCCGGTCAGGATCGCCATCGTCGCGCTGGTGGCGACCCAGGCCATGAATTTTGCGTTCATGGGGTGGCTACAGCATGCGGGCCTCGCGCTGGCGATCGGGCTGGGCGCATGCTTGAACGCGGGACTGCTGTATCACAAGCTGCGGCAGTTCGGCATTTATTCGCCGCGACCCGGCTGGACGCTGTTTGCGCTGAAAATCGTGCATTGGCGATCGCGGCGATGAGCGCGTGCCTGTGGTATGCCGCGGGCGGCGATGCGGTGTGGCTGGCGGCAAGCGGCACGCGCCAAAGTCGCGCGTCTCGCCGGCGTGGTGCTGCTCGGTGCCGCGACCTATTTCGCGGCGTTGTGGCTGCTCGGTTTCCGGCCGCGCGATTTCGTGCAGCGCGCGGCCTAGGCCGGCAACCCTGCTTGAGCAATCGCCGCGACGGCGGTATCCTACGCGCTCCGTGAAAATCTTAATCCGCACCGCGCCTGAGGTTATTTTTGGTTACGCCTTGAGGCCACCTTCGCGCTGACCGGCATCGTCGCGTCGTGCACGTGGCTGACCTTTCCAGCACTTCAATTTATTCAAAACAAGGAAGCTGCCATGACCTTACGTGATCGCCTTCGCTTCGCCCGCTGCTTCTCACTCGTTGCCGCGATGTTGTGTTGCGCGCCCTTGTCGGGATACGCGCAATCGACGCTGAAGGTATCGGCGATACCGGACGAAGCGCCGACCGAATTGCAGCGCAAATTCGCGCCGCTCGGCGCCTACCTCGAAAAAGAAACTGGCATGAAGGTCGAGTTCATAGCAGTGACCGATTATGCCGCGGTTGTCGAAGGGCTTGCCGCGAAAAAACTCGATCTCGTTTGGCTGGGGGGCTTCACGTTCGTGCAGGCGCGGCTGCGCACCGGCAATGCGATCCCGATAGTGCAACGCGAGGAGGACCGCGTGTTTACGAGCAAATTCATTGCCAACGCGGGCGCCGGGATCAATTCGCTCGCGGATTTGAAAGGCAAGAATTTCACGTTTGGCTCGGTGTCGTCGACCTCCGGGCATTTGATGCCGCGCTACTATCTGCAGCAGAACCACTTGAACCCGGAAAAGGATTTCAAGCGCGTCGCGTTCTCGGGAGCACACGATGCTACCGCATTGCAGGTTGAATCCGGCAAGGTCGAAGCGGGCGTGTTAAACGCGTCGGTGTGGGACAAGCTCGTGCAAGACAAGAAGGTTGATACCACCAAAGTTAAGGTCATCTTCACGACGCCGACGTATTTCGACTACAACTGGACGGTGCGCGGCGACCTCGACCCGGCGCTGACCAAAAAGCTGACCGACGCGTTCCTGAAGCTCGATGCCAAGATTCCGGCGCACAAGGAGATAATGGATTTGCAGCGCGCGAGCCGGTTTGTCCCGACCAGTCCCGAAAATTACAAAGGCATCGAGTCGGCGGCGCGCGAAGCCGGGTTGCTCAAGTAACCCCTCGCGCGCGAATGTCGTGAGCGTCAATCTTGACCAGGTCTGCCTGGTTCGTACCAACGGCTTTCGCGCGCTAAACCGCATCAGCCTCGCAATTGACGCGGGCGAACGGGTTGCAATCATCGGACCGTCCGGCGCCGGCAAGACCACGTTATTGCGCCTGATCGCGACCGCGTTGCGGCCGACAGGTGGAGATCTTCGGGTTCTTGACGTCGATCCGTGGCGGATCGAGCGCGCGGCGTTGCGCGGATTGCGGTCGCGCATCGGCATGGTGCACCAGGCGCCGCCGATCCCGTTGCGCCAGCGCGTGATCACGGCCGTGCTCGGCGGGCGGCTCGGCGCTTGGCCGTTGTGGAAGGCGCTTGCATCGCTCGCGTATCCGGTTGACATTGCGGGCGCACGGCAGTCGCTCGAACGCATGGAGGTCGCCGATAAACTTTTCGCGCGTTGCGATCGTTTGTCGGGCGGGCAATTGCAGCGCGTCGGCGTCGCGCGCGTTTTGTATCAGCAGCCCGATTTGCTGGTGACCGACGAGCCGGTGTCGGCCGTCGATCCCGCGTTGTCGGATCGGGTGATCGGGGAATTGAGCCGTGAGGCGCAGGCGCGCCGCGTGACTTTGATTGCGAGTTTGCACGCGGTCGATCTCGCATTGCACTGGTTCCCGCGCATCGTGGGCATACGCGGCGGCGAGATTGCGTTCGACCTGCCGCCCGTGCGCGTCAGCGACGACATGCTGCGCGAATCTGTACGCGTCGGAAACCGCGGTCGTGCCGACGCAGGACAACCGGCCGCTCGATGCGCCGGCGCCGGGAATCAGGCGCAAACCGCTGTGTTCCTGACCCGCGGCGCGCGTGGTGGATTCTGAACGACACCGTTGCCGCCGCGGCGCGCGATCCGGCGGCGCTACCGAGATTTGCCTTGGTTGCGCTGTTACTGCTTTTGCTGTGGCCCGGTTTCAGGTTGACGGAATTCGATCCCGGCGCGCTGGTTCGACCCGCACAACCGCCAGACGATCGGCAAGTTTCTCGGCACTTTTTATCCGTTGGCGTTGTCGGGGGATTTTTTGCGTCTCGTCATCAAATCTACTTTCGAGACCCTGGCGATCGCGACGGCCGGCATGACGCTGGCGTTCATGCTTGCCGCGCCGCTTTCACTCATTGTCACGCGCAGCTTGTCGATTTCGCGCATTGGCCCCGGGCCCGGATTATGGTGGGGCCGCATGCTCCGGATACCGGTGCGCATCGCGCTGATGCTTTTTCGCAGCATTCCCGAAATCGTCTGGGCGCTCCTGTTTGTGCGCGCCGTGGGGCTTGGCCCTGCCGCTGGCGTGCTCGCGATCGGCATCACCTACGGCGGTATGCTCGGCAAGGTGTATGCGGAGATTTTCGAGTCGGGCGACACGCGTCCCACTATCGCGTTGCTTGAATCCGGCGGTTCGCATGTCGCCGCTTTTTTTTACGGCATGTTGCCGGTCGCGCTGCCCGAACTCGTGTCATACACCGTGTACCGCTGGGAATGCGCGATAAGGGCGTCGGTCATCATGGGCTTTGTGGGCGCCGGCGGGCTCGGCATGCAGATGGAGCTTTCCATGCGCATGTTGAGCGGGGAGAGGTCAGCACGATGCTGCTCGTTTTTCTGTTGCTGGTGGTGCTCGCCGACGGCATCAGCGCCGGATTGCGCAAGGTGATCGAGTGAGGCAGGCGCACTGGATCGCGATCGGGTCGATCCTGGCGGCTGTCGCCGGCAGTTTCGCCTATCTCGCGCTCGACGTGAGCCAGATCGTATCTGCGGAGGCGGCCGCGCAGATGTGGAAGTATTTCGTGCAGTTTTTTCCGCCCGATTTTTCTCCGGACTATCTCGCGGGGGCCTGGCGCGGCACCGTGGAGACGATTGCGATTTCAGCGATTGGAACGCTGCTCGCCGCAGTGTGCGGAATGCTCCTCGCGTTGCCGGCGTCCGGCCGCTTTGGCGGGGTTGCGCGGGCGGCGGCGCGATTTCTCCTTAATTTTCTGCGCTCGATTCCGGAACTGGTATGGGCGGCGTTAATGGTGTTTGCGGTGGGGCTGGGCCCATTCGCCGGCACGCTTGCGCTTGCCTGGCATACCACCGGCGTCATCGGCCGCTTGTTTGCAGAAACGCTCGAGAACGCGCCGACCGCGCCAGCGCTGGCATTACAATTGGCGGGAGCGCGCCCAGCCGGAGCGTTTTTATATGGGACGATGCCCAACGTCATAGCGCAATTTGTCGCCTATACGCTTTATCGGTGGGAAATCAACATACGCATGGCCGCGATACTGGGCGTCGTTGGCGCCGGTGGTCTGGGGCAGATGCTTTATATGAGCCTCTCGTTGTTTCAGCAGCCGCAGGCCATGACCGTCATTTTGGCAATGCTGGTACTGGTTGCCATCGTCGACACGGCCAGTGCGTTGTTGCGCCGTGCCATGGAGGGCTGAAATGCGGCGCTCCGCGTGGTCTAAAGACATTTAACTTTCCGTGTGCGCGGCATTCCGAGGCATATGCGTGGGAGCGTGAATCTGATCAGGAGCTATTTGTGTCTGTCGAGCGTGGCGGCGATTGCGTTCGTGCTCGGTTGCGCCCCGCGCGCGGAAGCGGGCGAACTCAAGCCGTGGACCGGCGGCAGGACGCCCGGTCTCGTGCTCAAGGATCTGCAGGGAGCGACGCACGATCTTGCGCAGTACCGCGGCAAGGTCGTGTTGGTGAATTTCTGGGCGACCTGGTGCGAACCGTGCCGCGACGAGATGCCCTCCATGCAGGAGTTGAAGCGCAAGCTTGCCGGGCGGCCGTTTGAAGTGCTGGCGATCAACCTGGCCGAATCGGAAAACAAGGTGAGTGATTTTCTGCGCCGCTTTCCGCTCGATTTCACGATCGTGCTCGACCGCAACAGCGCGGCGCGCCGGGACTGGGGCGTGAAAGTGCTGCCCACCAGTTTCGTCATCGGGCCCGACGGCAGCATACGCTACAGCGTGATCGGCGACCTCGATTGGGCCGACGAAGTCGCGGCGAAAGGACTGGTGCGGCTGGTGCCCGCGAAATTAGCTTCGCATCAAGCGGGCTGCGTCTTGACGCGCCTTACATGTCGTAGTCGATCTGCGCCTTGCCGTGCACCGCGGCATCGACGACTTTGCGCGCCAGATGGGGCGCGAACATCTCGATGAAATCGTAGACGTAGCCGCGCAGATAGGCGTTGCGCGGCACGCCGATGCGCGTCGTGCTCGATTCGAACAGGTGGCTCGCGTCCAGCGCGCGCAGGTTGGTGTCGCGTTGCGCGTCGAACGCCATGTGCGCGAGTATGCCGATGCCGAGGCCCAGCGCGACGTAGGTCTTGATGACGTCGGAATCGATGGCGGTCAGCACCACGTTGGGTTTGAGCCCGCGCGTCTCGAACGCGTGATTGATCTGCGAGCGGCCGGTGAACGCAAAATCGTAGGTGATGATCGGGTATTTCGCGATCGCTTCCAGCGTCAGCGACTTTTGCTTCAGGATCGGATGGTCCGGCGGCGCAATCACGCAGCGGTTCCATGCGTAGCACGGCAGCATGACGAGTTCTTCGAACGTTCCGATGGCTTCGGTGGCGATGCAGAAATCGGCCTGTCCCGCGAGCGTGTACTGGCAGATCTGCATCGGGTTGCCCTGCACCAGGCCGAGCTTCACTTTGGGATAGCGCTGCGTGAAGCGCTGCACCACGCCCGGCAGCGCATAGCGCGCCTGCGTGTGCGTGGTGGCTATCGTCAGCTTGCCGCTGTCCTCGTCCGCGAAATCCTGCGCCGCCTGCTTGAGGTTGTCTGCTTCGTGCAGGATGCGCTGGGCGATCGCGATGATCGCCTTGCCCGGCGGCGTGACCGCGGTCACGCGCTTGCCGTTGCGCACGAAAATTTCGACGCCGAGTTCGTCTTCGAGCAGTTTGATCTGCTTGCTGATGCCGGGCTGCGAGGTGTGCAGCTTGTCCGCGGCGACCGACAGGTTCAGCCCCTGCCGTTCGACTTCGACCAGGTAGCGTAATTGCTGCAATTTCATGGCTAGTCGCGTTTAATTCTATTTTAGTTATATCATCGTAACATAATATTCGTTCTTAGGTATAACCAAGGCTTGATACCATGCGGCTCGCATCAGAAAACCTGCAAATACTTCATGTACCTATACGACGAAATCGATCAGCGGCTGGTAGACGAAAGGGTCGCGCAGTTTCGGGAGCAGACCCGGCGCTTTCTTGCCGGCCAGCTGTCCGAGGACGATTTTCGTCCGCTGCGGCTGCAGAACGGTCTTTATATTCAAAGATTTGCGCCGATGCTGCGGGTGGCCATTCCGTACGGGCTATTGGCCTCGCGCCAGTTGCGCGCACTCGCCGACATAGCCCGCAAGTGGGACCGCGGCTACGGTCATTTCAGCACCCGGCAAAACATCCAGTTCAACTGGGTCAAGCTGGAAGACGTGCCGGACATACTGGCCAAGCTCGCGACCGTGCAAATGCACGCGATCCAGACCAGCGGCAACTGCATACGCAATACGACGACCGATCATTTCGCGGGAACCGCGCCCGACGAAATCGTCGATCCGCTGGTGTGGTGCGAAATCATCCGCCAATGGTCGACGTTTCATCCGGAATTTGCCTACCTGCCGCGCAAATTCAAGATTGCCGTGAGCGGCAGCGAGGCCGACCGCGCGGCGACCCAGGTGCACGACATCGGCTTGCAGGCGCGGCGCGATGCGGCAGGCAACGTCGGATTTCGCGTGCTCGCCGGCGGCGGTCTCGGCCGCACGCCGATCATCGGCGCGGTCATGCGCGAGTTCCTGCCGTGGCAGCATCTGCTGACTTATCTTGAAGCCGATATTGCGCGTCTATAACCGCTACGGACGGCGCGACAACAAATACCGGGCGCGCATCAAGATACTCGTCAAGGAACTCACGCCTGAAGTATTTCGCGCGCAGGTCGAGGACGAGTGGCTGCATCTGCAAGGACGGTCCGTCGACGCTGACCGACGACGAAGTGCAGCGCATAGAACGGCGCTTCACGCGTCCGGATTATCGCAGGGCACGACGCGCTGTCGTCGGGTTACGTGCTGGCGATGGCCCGCGACAAGGCGTTCGGCAACTGGGTGCGGCGCAACGTGCAGGCCGCATAAAGTCGCGGGCTACGCCGCGGTCACGCTGTCGCTGAAAAAAACCGGCGTGCCGCCGGGCGATGCGACCGCCGACCAGATGGATGCGGTGGCCGATCTTGCCGACCGTTACAGTTTCGGCGAGCTGCGCGTGTCGCACGAGCAGAACCTGATACTCGCCGACGTGCGCCAGGCGGACTTGTACGAGTTGTGGCAGGCAGCCAAAGCGCTGGGACTGGCGACGCCCAATATCGGGTTGCTCACCAACATCATCGCCTGTCCGGGCGGCGATTTCTGCTCGCTCGCCAACGCCAAATCGATTCCGGTGGCCGAGGCGATCCAGCGCCGCTTCGACGACCTCGATTATCTGCACGACATCGGCGAACTCGATCTCAACATTTCCGGTTGCATGAACTCATGCGGCCATCATCATATCGGGCACATCGGCATCCTCGGCGTCGACAAGCAGGGCGCGGAGTTCTACCAGATTTCCATCGGCGGCGCGCAGGGCAACGACGCCGCGCTCGGCAAAGTGCTCGGACCGTCGGTATCGCAGGCCGAGGTGCCGGATGTGATCGAACGGCTGATCGAGCTTTATCTCGAGCGGCGCGAAAGCGAAGAAGAACGTTTCATCGATGTCGTGCGGCGCATCGGCATCGAACCCTTCAAGGAATATGTGTATGGCAGTCATCATCAGGCAACGCCAGGTCGTCGCCGACAACTGGCAGCTGCTTAAGCCGGCAACGCCGACGGCGGCGTGGCGATGCCGGCGGCGGGCGACGTGATCGTGCCGCTGCGCGTTCTGGCGCGAGCAGCGCGACGCGCTCGTCGCGCGCGCAGGCAAGCTGGGCGTGTGGCTCGACAGCCACGAGGATCCGGCGCTGATCGCCGACGACCTGCAAGCATTTTGAATTGATAGCGGTCAATTTTCCGCAGTTCACGGACGGCCGCGGCTATTCGATCGCGCGGTTGCTGCGCGAGCGCTACGGCTGGCGCGGCGAGTTGCGCGCGATCGGCGATGTGCTGCGCGACCAGCTGTTCTATCTTGCGAGTTGCGGATTCGATGCGTTTGCGCTGCGCGCGGGGGAGGACGCGCGAAGCGGCGCTGGCCGCGTTCGACGATTTCAGCGACGCGTACCAATCGTCCGTCGAGCGGCCGCAGCCGCTGTTCCGGCGCCGCGGCCAGCGTTGCGCCAGATAGCGCGGGGCGGCCGTGAGCGAAGAACCGGGCACGGTGCATCTCGTCGGCGCGGGCCCCGGCGCGCCGGACTTGATCACGCTGCGCGCGGCGCGCCTGCTCGCGCGTGCCGACATCGTGTTTTACGACGCGCTGGTGCATCCGGAAACGCTGGCGCTGGCCGAGCGCGCGGAAAAAATCGCGGTCGGCAAACGCTGCGGCAAGCATTCGACGCTGCAGCGTTTCATCAACAAGCGCCTGATCGACGCCGCGTTGAAGCATGCGGTGGTCGTGCGCCTGAAGGGCGGCGACCCGATGTTGTTCGGCCGCGCGCAGGAAGAAATCGATGCACTGCATGCGGCGGGCATCCGGTGCGAAGTGGTGCCGGGCGTGACCGCGGCGCTGGCGGCGAGCGCGGAACTTCAAATTTCGCTCACGCGGCGCGGGGTGAGCCGCAACGTGACCTTCGTTACGCCGCGCGTCGGCGCCGGCGAAGACGCGAGCGACTGGGTCGAGCAGCGTTCGCGCCGCGGACAGCGCGGTCATGTACATGGCGGCGGGGCAGTCAACAGCGATTGCCTGCAAATTGATTGCGAGCGGCGTGCCCGCCGATATGCCGGTGATGATCGTCGAGAACGCATCGCTGCCCGGCATGACGCAGACTGCAACGACGCTGGGTGAATTGCAGAACGCCACCGAACGCCTGACGCATGGCGGTCCCGCGTTGCTCATGATAGGGCGCGTGTTCCAGCGCGCAGCAGGACGCGCAACGCCGCGAGGATTGATCACGATGCGGTCGCGAGAAGCCCTGACCGCAGCGCTCTGCGCCTAGACCGCACCGTACAAAACACGCTAGAATTCAAGCTTTTAGCTTGAGTTCTGAACTCTGATGCGTGTTTTTCGCACTTTGCCCGCTGCCGCCGCGAGTCCGGTTGCGCTGACCATCGGCAATTTCGATGGCGTGCATCTCGGCCACCAGGCGATGCTCGCGCGCCTGACCGACGGCGGCGCGCCAACTTGGCGTGCCGCCGTGCGTGATGACGTTCGAGCCGCATCCGCGCGAATTTTTCGCGCCGGATCAGGCGCCCACGCGCCTGACGTCGCTGCGCGAGAAACTCGAACTGCTGGCGCAGTTCGGCGTCGAGCGCGTGCACGTCAGCCGGTTCAATTTCGAATTCGCGAAGACCACGCCCGAGGATTTCATCGACCGCATCCTGCACCGCGGCCTGGCGGCGCGCTGGATACTGGTGGGGGATGATTTTCGCTTCGGCGCGCGGCGCGCCGGCGATCTCGCGATGCTGAAGCAGGCGGCGGGCAGATGCGGATTCGAAGTGCACGCGATGGCGAGCGTGATGGCGGATGGCGTGCGCGTCTCGAGTACCTCGGTGCGCGAGGCGCTGGCGGCGGGCGACATGCGGCGTGCGCGGCGTCTGCTGGGTCGCCCGTACAGCATCAGCGGCCGCGTCGTCAGCGGCGACCGCATCGGCCGCAAGCTGGGTTTTCCGACCGCCAACGTGCTGATGAAGCACAACCGTCCCGCGTTGTCCGGAATATTCGCGGTCGCGGTGCACGGTCTGGGCGACGCGCCGCTGCCGGGCGCGGCGAGCCTCGGCGTGCGGCCGACCGTCACCAACATTCGCGCAACCGCGTCTCGAAGTGCATCTGCTCGATTTCGAGCGCGACATCTACGGCGCGCACCTGCAGGTCGACTTCCTGCACAAATTGCGCGACGAGGAAAAATACGCCGACGTCGAGACGCTGAAGCGCGCGATCGCAATGACGTGAAAATCACGCGCGAGCTATTTTGCCGGGCTTGCGACGCAACCTGCAGGCACACAATGGCTGATTACAAGAAAACGCTCAATCTGCCCGACACGCCGTTTCCGATGCGCGGCGATCTGGCGAAACGCGAGCCGCACTGGGTGCGCGAGTGGCAGGAAAAAAAGGTGTATCAGCAGATCCGCGACGCCTCCAAGGGACGGCCGAAATTCGTGCTGCACGACGGCCCGCCCTACGCCAACGGCAACATCCATCTCGGGCACGCGATCAACAAGATATTGAAGGACATCATCGTCAAGTCGAAAACCCTCGCCGGGTTCGACGCGCCCTATGTGCCGGGCTGGGACTGTCACGGCATGCCGATCGAGCGCGAGATCGAGAAACTGCACGGCAAGAACCTGCCGGTCGAAAAAACGCAGAGCCTGTGCCGCGCCTACGCCGCGGCGCAGATCGAGCAGCAGAAAAAGGATTTCCAGCGCCTGGGCGTGCTCGGCGACTGGGACGATCCCGTACCTGACGATGGCTTATCAGGAACGAAGCCGACGAAATCCGCGTGCTCGGCAAGCTTGCTGCAAAAAGGCTACGTCTACCGCGGGCTCAAGCCGGTGAACTGGTGCTTCGACTGCGGTTCGGCGCTGGCCGAGGCGGAGGTCGAGTATGCGGACCGCACCGATTTCGCCATCGACGTGGGATTTGCCTTTGCCGAGCCGGACAAAATCGCCGCAGCGTTCGGACTGAAGAAACTGCCGGTCGATCAGGGCTGGATCGTGATCTGGACGACCACGCCGTGGACGATGCCGGCCAATCAGGCGCTCAACGTGCATCCGGAATTTTCCTACAGTCTGGTAGAGACCGAGCGCGGTTTGCTGATCCTCGCCACCGAACTTCGCGAGGCCTGCCTCGAGCGCTTCGGCCTCGCCACGCGCACTGTGCTGGGCGAGTGCAAGGGCAGCGCGCTCGAACGCATCAATTTCCGGCATCCGTTCTACGACCGGCTGTCGCCGGTTTACCTCGGCGACTACGTGACGCTCGATACCGGCACCGGCATCGTGCACAGCGCGCCCGCGTACGGCGTCGAAGACTTCAATTCGTGCCGCGCCTACGGCATGCGGGACGAGGAGATCCTGACGCCGGTCATGGCGGACGGCCGTTTCGCGGAAACGCTGCCGTTTTTCGGCGGACTGAACATCTGGAAAGCGAACCCGCAGATCGTCGACAAGATCAGGGAAGCGGGCGCGTTGTTGCATGCCGAAAAATACGACCATAGCTACATGCACTGCTGGCGTCACAAAACGCCGATCATTTATCGCGCGAGCACGCAGTGGTTCGTCGCCATGGACGAGCCGCCGGGCTTCAACGGCGTGAAGCCCGCCGAAACGCTGCGGACCACCGCTTTGCGCGGGATCGAGGGCACGCGGTTTTATCCGGCGTGGGGCCAGGCGCGCCTGCACGGCATGATCGCCAACCGTCCCGACTGGACGTTGTCGCGCCAGCGCCAGTGGGGCGTGCCGATGCCGTTTTTCATCCACCGGGAAACGGGCGAACTGCATCCGCGCACGCTCGAGTTGCTCGAAGCGGTCGCGAAAAAAGTCGAGCACGGCGGCATCGAGGCGTGGCAGACGCTCGATCCGCAGGAACTGCTGGGCGCGGAGGCGGCGCACTACGTCAAGATCAAGGACACGCTCGATGTGTGGTTCGATTCGGGCTCGACGCATGAGACGGTGATGGGGGACCGACGGGTGGCCGCCGGCGCGGGTTCGCACGGGGCCAAGCTCAAGTTCCCGGCCGATCTCTATCTCGAAGGCTCCGATCAGCATCGCGGCTGGTTTCATTCGTCGCTGCTGGTGTCGTCCATGTTGAACGGCGTGCCGCCCTATAAGAGTTTGCTGACGCACGGCTTCTTCGTCGACGGCGAAGGCCGCAAGATGAGCAAGTCGCTCGGCAACACGGTCGAGCCGCAAAAGCTGGCCGGCACGCTGGGCGCCGACATCCTGCGCCTGTGGGTCGCGCAGACCGATTACGCGGGAGAGTTGTCGATCTCGGACGAAATTCTGAAGCGCGTCGTCGAATCGTACCGCCGCATCCGCAATACGCTGCGCTTTCTGCTCGCCAATCTCGCGGATTTCGATCCCGCAAAGCACGCGCTGCCGCTTGGCGAGTGGCTGGAGATAGACCGCTATGCGTGGGTGATGACGGCCGACCTGCAGGCGGCGCTGGCGCCGCCGGAATCTGAATCGAGGTCGCCGGCGTCGGCGGGTCACTACGGCAGGTACGAGTTTCACGACGTCGCGCAAAAGCTGCAGACTTTCTGCTCGGAGGACCTCGGCGGTTTTTATCTCGACATCCTGAAGGACCGCCTGTACACCGCAGGCGCCGATTCGCGCGCGCGGCGCTCGGCGCAGAACGCGCTGTATCACATGACGCAGGCGCTGGTGCGCCTGATGGCGCCGGTGCTCTCGTTCACGGCGCACGAAGTGTGGGAAACATTGAACGGCGCCGGCAGCACGGTGTTCGCGCAGACGTGGTACCAGCATGCGCTTCCCGCCGATGCCGCGCGAACTGCGCGCGCGCTGGCAGAAATTGCGCGGATTGCGCGGCGACGTATTGAAACTGCTCGAGGAATTGCGCGTCGGGGGCAAGATCGGCTCGTCGCTGGCGGGCGAGGTCGATCTATATGCGCAGCGGCGATAGCCTCGCGATTTCTCACGTCGTTCGGCGACGATTTGCGTTTCGTGTTCATCACGTCGCGCGCGACCGTGCATGAGGACGGGGACTCAAGGCGCCGCGCTGCCGTCGTCGCTCGATGGCGTCGCGTATCCGGGTCAGCCCGACCACCCAGCGCAAGTGCGAGCGCTGCTGGCATTATCGCAGCGACGTCGGCGCTGACGCTGCGCACGCCGACATCTGCGGGCGTTGCGTCGCCAACCTGCACGGGGCCGGAGAGCCGCGCGTTTACGCATGACGCGCTGGCTGACATGCGCGGCGTTGCTGGTGGTGCTCGACCAGCTGTCGAAATTCGCGATCACCCGCTGCGCTCGACTACGGCGGCGGCATCGAAATTACGCCGTTTTTCAATCTGGTGCTGGTCCACAACAAGGGCGCGGCATTCAGTTTTCTGTCAAGTGCCGCCGGCTGGCAGCGCGAATTTTTTATCGCAGTCGCCATCGTTGCCTCGGCGTGGGTGGTGCTGCTGCTTGCGCCGGCATCCGCGTGAAACGCTGTTCTGCTTCGCGTTGAGCCTGATTCTGGGCGGCGCCATCGGCAACGTGATCGACCGCGTGTGGCTGGGCGCGGTGATCGATTTTCTCGATTTTCACGCGGCGGGCCACCACTGGCCCGCGTTCAATGTCGCGGATTCGGCGATCACGTGCGGCGCGGCTCTACTGGTATGGGAAAGCCTGCGCCCGCAACAATCCGGCAAGGGTTTATAATCCGTCTCCTTTCAATCAGGTGAACCTTTGCATGCAGGTTCTGCTCGCCAAACCCCGCGGCTTTTGCGCCGGTGTTGACCGCGCCATCGAAATCGTCGAGCGCGCGCTGCAAGATCCACGGCGCGCCGATTTACGTGCGCCATGAAGTGGTGCACAACAAGTTCGTCGTCGACGATTTGCGCGCGAAGGGCGCGGTGTTCGTGGAGAGCCTTGCCGAAGTGCCCGCCGGCAGCACCGTCATCTTCAGCGCGCACGGCGTGTCGCAGGACGTGCGGCGCGAGGCCGCGGCAAGGCAGCTGAAGGTGTTCGACGCGACCTGCCCGCTGGTGACGAAGGTGCACGTCGAGGTCGCCAAGATGCGCCAGCTCGGCCGCGAAATCGTCATGATCGGGCACCACGGGCATCCCGAGGTCGAGGGCACGATGGGCCAGTCGCAGGGCGGCATGTACCTGGTCGAGACGCTGGCCGATGTCGCGCGGTTGCAGGTCGCGGACGCCGCCAACCTCGCGTTCGTCACGCAGACCACGTTGTCGGTCGACGATGCGAGCCAGATCGTTGCGCGCGCTGAAAGCAGCGTTTTCCGAATATCGTCGGTCCCAAGAAGGACGATATCTGCTACGCAACCCAGAACCGCCAGGACGCGGTCAAGGCGCTCGCGCAGCAATGCGACGTGGTGATCGTGGTCGGCTCGCCCAACAGTTCGAACTCCAACCGCCTGCGCGAAGTCGCCGCCAATCAGCATGTCGCCGCCTACATGGTCGACAATGCGCGCGAACTGAAGCCTGAATGGGTCGCGGGCAAGGCGCGCATCGGCGTCACCGCCGGCGCATCGGCGCCCGAAGTGCTGGTGCAGGAGGTCGTCGCGCGCCTGCAGGAACTGGGCGCGAGCGACGTGCGTGAATTGCCCGGCATCACGGAAGGTGTGACCTTTCCGTTGCCGAAGGGGCTTGCGGCGTAACGGCTACCGCACGCCCGCGAACCTGAAGTGCAATCCTAAATGCAGGTATGCAGCCCCGCGCACTGCGCTTTTTTTGCGCAGAGCAGCGGGACGAATACCGCCGGCGCGGGTCACTCCGAGCGCCGCGGCGGCGGCGGATTCTTTAGCGGCGGCAGCGCCGGCTGCACGCCGGTCTGTTTGCGCACCGGGCCTGGGAATACGCCGGGCGGCAACGGCGTGAGCGAGCGGCATGTTACCCGCTTGCCGCTGAACTCCATCTGGTAGCCGGCCCGGCATTTCTTGGCACACCAGGCGTCGATGGAGACTTCGTCGTTCATGCACGCCAGCCTGCGCGCGCGCAGCCGCTTGCTGGGCTCGTAAGCGTCGTACTGGGGCTTGTCCGTCAGCGCCTTGCCGGCTGGCGCCTTCTTTTCCGGAGCCGGCTTGGCCGGCGCTTTTTTCTCCGCCGGTTGTTGCGCGACGGCACACCCCGCCGCCGCGATGAGCGCGGCGGTGAGGGCGGCCGCGAGGCTGCGTTTCATCGTCATGTCGGTGTCCTGATTGCGGTTAGGGTGCAAGTAGCTCGCGCCAGGATACACGGCGTCCGGCGCCCTTGCCACTGCCGATGAAGATGCCGGCCGTGACCGGCAGTTTGCCGCCGGAGAAACTCTGCTCGGCCTTGATCACACCGCTGTTCGTGCGCACGATCGCGAAACCCACCCCCAGCTGGCCGTAGGTCTTCTGCGCCACCACCTGCCCGGTGGCCGTGGAGACGTACTGCCCCGACGCGTAATCGAACTGGTAGAGGAAGCTGTCGCCGCCCACCGTGCACGCATTGTTGTTGGGGATGTTGGTCTGCAGGACCAGCGTTCCCAGCACCAGTTGCGGATCGATATTGACGCGCTCACCGGGCGAGGTATTGGCCGGGTTGAAGTCGACAAACCAGCCGGCATTGACCGCGAAGTTGACCGGGTTCTTCGACGTCGTGCGCGTCGTGCCGCCGGTGTCGACGAGCGTCTGCTGTATGAGCACCGAACGCGGGTCGCCGTAGCTCGCGTTGTTGTCCTTGATCGCGTAGAGCGACTGGTTGTACGCCCACGGCAGCGGCGGACTCTGCGTGATCGGGTCGGCGACGTCGCTAAGTCCGAGATAGCGCCCGGTGCCGATGAAGACCACGCGGTTGGAATTGATGAGGCCGAGTTCGGGCCGGGTGGTGATCGATTGCGGTTTGCCCGCGCTGTCCTTCAACGTCGCCATCAGCAACGCCGCGGGCGGGCTCACGCCCAGGTCGAAGCGCCACAGGTTGCCGAGCAGGTCGCCGCCGTAAACATAGAGCGCGGTGTTGTCGATATTGAAGTTGTCGGCGTACGCGCTGATCTTCGCGAAGCCGCTGGGCGTGGTCGTGCTGCCGGCGCCCGTGGTCGCCTTGTCGAGCACCGCGCCGGTGATGGCATCCAGCACGTAGAGCCAGCCCTGGCCGTTGCCTGACGGGGCGGCGGGTGCTGCGTTGTTTATCCCGGAAGTGACGATCACCACCCATTTGCCGTCGAGTTTGCGCTTGGTGATGATGGGGCTGCCGAAGCTGAGGCCCATGTTGGCATCGGAAGTCGCGCACAGCGTGGAGTCGTTGCAGAACTGCCACAGGCCCTTCGGATTGGCCGGGTCGGTAATGTCGAGCGCGTAAAATCCGCTGCCGCCGCTGTTCAGGCCGCCGACGAGTATGGTTTTCCACGCCTTCGCCGTCACGTCGTACACATCGCCCGTCTGCGGCGAGCCGTCGACGAGGTATTTGTGCTGCACGTCCCACGTGTCGGTGGCGAGTCTGGCCATCAGGGGGAACACGATGGTAGGCACGTACGCCCACAACTCCGCGCCGGTGTCGCCGTTGAACGCATGCAGCATGCCGTCGTTGGCGGCGACGTAGAGCACCGCCTGGCGCGACGCGTTGGCCGTCTGGAAGGTCAGGTAACTCGGCGTGACGAGATCGAGGAAGCCGGCGGACGGAACGCGCACGTAGGCCGGCACCGCGTTAATCGTATCGCCCAGCACGTTGGCGCGTAGGCGGTAGAGCGTGCCTTCGTTACCCTTCTGGCCGCGCAGGTAGTTCACCATGTTGGTGCCGTCGTTCGCGGCGGTCTGCTGCGCCGGGGTGAGCAGCGGGCACTGCGACAGCGCCAGACACTGGTTGGCGAAAAACGATTGCTCGGCAGCCAGCGGCGGCGTGGCGGAGGCGGACAGGTTGGCGAACAGGAACGGCTTTAACTTGCTCGCCGCCGTCGGGTCTAACGTCCAGATCGTGCGCGCGTCCGAGGTGAGTTGCACCTGCGCGTTGAGCTGCGCGTCGGCCGACCAGACGACCGGCGTAACCGGCAGCTTCGTGACCGGGTCTAAGACGACCTGTAATGCGCCCGTCGCGGGGTCGAGGCGGTACGCCACGATTTCGCTGTCCCACGCCACGGTGCGGAACGTCGAACTATAGAGGAAGTTGTCCGTCTGCGTGAGGTTCGGGTTGCTGGCGGCCGCGGACGAGGCGGACGCGGTCTGGGTTTTCAACGCGGCGAACACGCCGGCCAGGCCGTTGACCAGCGAGTTCGGATCCGACGCGCTGTAATACACGCCGCGGCCGTTGACCGCGGCATGCCACAGGTCGTCAAGCGCGGCCGGCGTGCCGCCCGGCGACCCGCCCGTCGTGACGACGGCGGGCCAGTCGCAAGTGCCGGCACCCGACCAGGGGCAGCCGTTGGCGGCGGATTTGATTCTGCCGAAATCGGACTGCGAATTGTTCTCGTAGGTCGACGTGTAATTCATATTGCCCTGCAGGCCCAGGCCGAGCGTGAAGGTCGTCATGTGCTGCTCCTGGTAGAAATCCTTGGTGGTGGAAGGCACATTGCCGAGCGCGTAGGGGCCGCTCTGCCGCAAATCGGTTTTGTAGTAATACATCGCCACGTCGGCCAGCGTGTTCGGGGTGCCGCCCGGGACCGAAGTGGAGGTTACGAGGCCGGCGGTAACCGCCGGATTCGGCGAGATCAGCGCCGGCAGCGCCGTCCCGCCGAGGATGACAGGGGGCTGGACCGTGCCGCCGGCAAAACTCGTATTAGGTTTCGGCACCGCGGGGGCTTTCGACGTGAAGCCGGAGACTGAATACGTGGGTATGACGGGGGGGTTGGGGGGATTGTCGAAACTGGTGCTGGTCGGCACGCCGTTGGTGAGTAAGGTCGTCTGCGTGGCGCCGGTCTTGGTCTGCGTAACCAGCGCAGACTGCTTGCCGGGGACGTTGGCGCACGTATACGACGCTTTGTCGGAAAATGTGATCGCAACGTTCTTGGTGGAGCCGCTGCCGTTCGAGCAGACAACATATTCCGTCCTAATGCCACCCGTGGTGGCGATGCTGCTAGTCTGCGGCGTCGTGCAAGCACTGATGGTCTGGAATGCATAGCTGGCCGAGCTGGTCGTGGCTCCCGCAATGCCTTCGACAAAGGTGGCGTTGGTTGACTGCGTCGTGGTGCGCTGAACGACCTGCGATTGGCCTGCCGCGCACGCGCATTTCGACTGCGTGCCGGAATTGCTGCCGAAGGTCGTCGCCGCGGTGCCGGTGCAGGCTTGCTGCTCGACCGTGACCGTCGGCGTGGTGACGGTCGTCGACGTGCCCAGCGCGTCGAGCGTGCCGGTCGTCGAGCGGTCGACGAACGGCGGTACGTTGACGATATCCACGACGTTGTCCGTGTTGCCGACGAGCGTTTTGCCGTCGATCTGCACCGGGCCCACGGCCTCGCCGTTGTTGTTCCAGTAACCGTCAGTCGTCAGCAACGAGAAATTCTGCTGGCACGAGGTACTGGATGGGATCCGTCGTCATGCCGGTGTTGATGCCGTCCGTCATGCCGGCATAATGGCGGCCGACGCGCGCCAACGCTTCGCGCAGCGGCGTGCCGCCGTTGGTGGTCTGCCCGTACAGCAGCGTATACCACGCGCTTTTCTGCGTGGCGTTGAAGGCCGACGAGCGGCAGGTACTTGTTCGTGGTCACCGGGTTGTTCGGATTGATGGTGATGAAGCCGACGCGGTAACGGTCGTCGATCGGCACGAAGGCGTGCCCGGTGGCCGTTTTCATCATGGTTAGCCGCGTGCGGTAATAACTGTACCAGTTGGCGAAATTCTGCAGTTCTTCGGCGTAGGTGCACGAGGTTGCAGCCGGCGCAATCGGAGCGCAACGCCGTCAAGCTCTTCGGATACGTCGCCGTTCCGGGCACGATGTCGGTGCGGGTGAAACGCCCGTAGCGCGGATAACGGTAGGTTGCCTCGTCGAACTTCTCCTTGCATTTCGGCTTGGCCGTGCCCGCCAAATCGGAAACGACGTTGGTGTCGGCGGCGTTGGCCGCGGTCGCGCAATAGCGGATGGGCGCCGGAAAGGGAAAGCCGGCGGGCGCCGCGCCGTTGGACAGCGCCTGGTCGCAATTGATGAGTGTCGAGTCCGAGCAGTATTCCTGCGGCGTGATCGTGAAATAGTATGGATGGCCGGTGTTGCTGACCGCCTGCTGGTTGAACGTTGTCGCCAAAGTGCCCGTCGCGACCGGGTAGCCGCCGAGCGGGCTGGATCCGTTCAACAAAGGCACGCCCACCGGCGCCGCGGCGGTGTTGTTCGACCAATAGAGAAAATAGTTGGTGCCGACGGAGACATTGTCGATGCCGTTGCGCTGGCAGACGGTTTTATCGGCGAGTTGGGCGGCGGTCGGCTTGGTGATGTTGCAGTAATAGACCTCGGGATAGGTGGTGGTCAGGTCCCTGGGTGCGGTCACCGGGAGGCCGGTCTTGGCGTTGAGCGGATTGATGAAGGCGTCGTCCGGCGCGGCGGTCGGACTAATGTTGCCCATGCTAATGCCGTCCGAATTCACGCCCGCGGAATAGGTGATGTCGGGGTTGTAGTAAATCTGGTTGAAATTTCCGCTGTAATACGGCGGCTCGCCCCACTTCGAGTTCGAGGAGTCCGCGCATTGCACGACGGCGATGGAAGCGGTGGACCCGCTGGCGGTCTTGCAGTTGTTCATCGTGGTGTTGCTTCCGGACACCAGTTTCCACACGTTGTCGGGCATGTAGTCCCACGCCATGCTGCCCGAGTCGTCGAGGATGTACATCAAATTCGGCAATACGGCGTCGGTCGGCGTGTTGGCGAGCGGCACGGGCGACAGGTCGGCGAGTTCCGCGCGCACCGGCCCGGGCACGTTAAGCGCCAAGCCGCAGGCGGCGGACAGCGCCGCGAGCGTTGTGCGTAATAGTGGAATTTTCATTGGATTGCTCCTGGCTCTAAGCGGCGTTAATCAAGTCTGCAGCAGGATGCTTACCTGCGTGACACTCGTCGTGTTCCGTGGTCCGTCCACGCGTATCGATACGCGGTAATACAACTGCGGGTTGCCCGGGAAGGTCACGGCGCCGACGGCCCTGCTGCCACCGGGCGTGGGCCCGCCCTGCGGGTAATTCAGCGCGCACAGATTGTTGACCGCGGCATAGGATTCGCCGGCGATCGTGCACATGCGGTGAATGACATAGCGCGTGACATTGCCGGCGGCATCCGGCGTGCCATTGTTGAGCACGACCGCGCCGTTCCACGCGTTGATGTCGAACCAGTTCAAATCGTTGTAGGCCGCGTAATAGCCATGCGTCAGGTCGGTATTCTGCAAGGTGACGCCGCCGGCGTTGGCGAGGAGCCAGTCGAACGCGGTCTGCACGCCCTGGTCGCCGCTTTGCAGCGTGGTTTGCCTGAACGCAAGGTTGCCGGCGATGCCGAGCGTGGTGTCGACCGAGCGCACCATGGCGATGCCGGCCATCGTCATCGCGACCAGCATGATGAGCGCGATGAACAACACCACGCCGCGCTGCCGGCGCGGCAGCCGCGTGCGTCCGATGGTCAAGTGCGCGGGAACGCGTGCCGCGGCGGGTACTAGTGTCATCACTTGGGCGCCCAGATCTGATTGCGCAAAGCAACCACGGTTTCGAATGTCTTGTAGCGATAGCATTTCCAGTTCGGGTCCGCCGAAAGGTCGATCACGCCGAGGTTGGTGGTCGGTCCGACGACCGTCGTGTTGCACTGGAGCGTTGTGGGATTGGGCTTCTCGGGCTGGCCGCTGCGCGCAACGATGGCCAGACGCAGGGCGAGCACCTGCGCCCAGTCGGCCGCGGTCACCGGGGCGGTCGTCTCCCAGGTATCGACGATACCGTCGTTGTTGACCTTATCCTTGCCGTACTGCGCCTGCATTTGCACGATGCCGTCGACGGCCGCGATCGTGTTCACGCCGCGCATCAGGTACTGCACCGTGAGCTGCGAGCTCACGGGATCAATCGAGAAAGCGGCCACGGTGGGAGAGAGACCGAAATCGAACAGGCGACCGCCGGTTTGAAGGCTGAGGCTCCACGCCGAGTAATCCACGCCGAGGCCGCCGGCCTTGTTGTAGCGCGCGGTCTGGATGACGTTGTTTTTGTCGGTATAGTTCCCCACGTCGTGGGGAAGGTTGCCGGGGTTCAAGAGATCGCGCGACGTCAGCATCGACAGCGAGCAGTTTTTTCCAACTTCGCCGGTGATCAGGATGTCGCCAACCACAAAGCCGAATGGAAGGTCGACGACGTAGACATTGCCGGCCGCAGGCGCGGGCTGCGAGAGGGGAACGTTCGCCGCGATGGCGTCGGAATTGCCGTAGACGAACGTGATGCTGTCGGGCGCGCCATTGGCGCCGTCGACGATCTGCGCGGCGCTCATCGTGAACGTGAAGTTGCGCACGGGCGGCCCCGCGTCGTAGGCGAGCACGGTGCAGCCGGCGAGCGGCGCGTAATTGATGCCGTAACCCGCCATGCGCGCCTCGCGTTCGATCGTGAACAGCGCGAGCGTGCCGTTCTGTTGCGCATCGCCGCCGCTGGTGGTGGTGCGTTTCTGCCCTTCGAAAACGGCGAACACCTGGAAGACGACGATCATGCCGATCAGGCCGACCACCATGGCGACCATGATTTCGACCAGGCTGAAGCCGCGCGCAACCGCGCGCGGACGAAATTCGGGTGCTGACATGGCGCGGCTCACTCGGGGTCCTTGATTTGCGCGACCGCGATGAGGTTGTGCGGCGTCGGCACGTTGGGCGGTTGCCAGCGTATCGTTATCGTCACGAGCCCAGTCGCCGGATCGGCCGCGATGGTCGGCGGGTTGGCCGCGGTACCGGGGAGTTCATTCGCGACTTTCGCGACCCACGTGGTCACCGCCGCCGCGCCGCCGCCCGGATAGACATAGGTCGCCATGTTGGCGCGGTCGACCCACAAGGAGCCGATGATTTCGTTGGCGAGAAAACTCGCCTGCGAGCGGTACATGGCGTCGGACACGAAGGCGATCGACCGCGCCTGCATGCCGATGATGGCGAGGATGCCCATCGAGAAAATCAGGATGGCGATCATCGCTTCGAGCAGCATCACGCCGTGCTGTGATTTTTTCATAGGCATGCCAGTCATGTTTAGGGAAGCAGGCAAAGCCGCGGATCGCCGGCGGTCAGAACGTGCGGGTCGCACATGCGCACATTGTTCGAGACTTCGACCCGTAACGGGCGCGACTCCGTGGTCGCGACCGCGGCGGTACTCAAGTCGATTTTCTGGATCGACGGCGTGGCGTCGGGATTGGTGACCACGCGTCCCAGGCTGCCGAAAGCGACCTGCGTCGCGCCGGCCGGCGTTACCGCGATCACCGCCGCACGGGAACCCTCCTGAGCCGAGCGGTTGCGCAGGACTTCGCCGGTACCCGCGACTATCACCTGGTACGCCGATTGACTGCCCAGCGCGAACACGATGGTGGCGTTGCGCTGCACGGCTTCGCCGCGCGCCGTCTGCAGACCGTTCGTGATGGCTTCGCCCGCCGTGCGGATTTGCGTATTCGCCAGCATGTTCCGGAATTCCGGCAAGCCGATGAACGCGAGCACCCCGATGACCACCAATCCGATCATCAGTTCGACTATGGTAAAGCCCCGCGTGGTATGCATGGCGGATCAGCAGCTGTTCTTTTTGATGACCCAGCACGTATTGTCGCCGGTCCCCCACTCGCTGACATTGGCGGGCGCCGCGATGGTGGACGTCTTGTTGTTGCTTTGGTCTATGGTATAAGTGAATCCGCTCATGCCGCCGGTGGCGTTGCCCGTCGCGGTGATGAGGTATTGCTGATCGCCCGCGCCGCTGGCATTCGAGCTGGCGCAGGTGAAGCCGAAGTACTTGATTCCGTCGGTGGGCTGCGCACCGGGCATGGGCACGCCGCAGGTCGGGCTTGCCGCGGCCGCGTTATACATGCGGTTGTCCTGGAAATATTGTTCCATCCTCACGCGCACCGATCCCAGGTTGGCGGTGGCCTCGGTGATCTTGCCGCGCGTTATGTAATCGTTATAGCTCGGATACGCCACGCTGGCGAGAACGGCGATGACCGCCACGACTATCATCAGCTCGATCAAGCTAAAACCCGTGTTGCTTCGCATAGGTAGACTCCTTAGACGTTGACATCCTAATGATGCCGCAATGGCATTGCCACGATCAGCCGATAAGCGGTCGGATCGCCGGAACGAACGGAATAGCCGTCGGCAAGCACGCTCCCATGCCGGGTAAATCGAGGACTTTTTTGCGCTGCGGCTGGTCCTGCCCGCATTAGACAGCGTCCAGATGCTGGTTTAGAATAAAAATCATGCGGAAAAACAGCTACACGCGGGACAATCTGGCTGACGTGCTGCGCGGCCATGGCATCAGTCCCACGCATCAGCGCATGGAGATTGCACACGCGATTTTTTCGCGCGGCGAGCATCTGTCGGCGGACCAGATTCTCGCGCTCGTGAACGATCGCGCGTCCGAGACTTCCAAAGCGACCGTCTACAACACGCTCAATCTTTTTCTCGGGAAAAAACTGATACGCGAGGTCATCGTCGACCCGAGTAAAGTGTTCTACGATCCGAACACCGACCCGCATCATCATTTCTACAACGTCGATACCGGCGAGTTGACGGACATCGACGCGCGCGATATCCGCGTGACGGGCCTGCCGGCGTTGCCGCGGGGCATGGCGGCCGAGGGCGTCGACATCATCGTGCGCGTGCGTTCCAGCGCGGCCTGAACCGGTTTTTGTCCGCACGCATTGCCGGGCGGACGGATGATGTTTTGCGCGGGACTCCGCGTTAGCGCGTTGCGCGCCGCCGGGTCGCGGCGGCGGCACGGTTCGCGTAAACTCATTCTCCGGCACCGTTTGCGAAAGATGAAACAACGATGACAGCAGCGAGCGCAAGCGACGAGGTAACCGACGCCATTGCCTATATCGAGATGCAGCGGCAGGAGAAGGAAAAGGAAAGCGGCGGCGCGGCCGCCTGCGGCGAGTCGATGCGCAAGCTGAATGAATTGCTCGAACAGGAGAAGGCTGCGTCCGGCGCGCACGGCGCCGATGCGGTGTGCATGGCGAATATCGAGGCGGTTACACGTCGAGATCCAGCGGATCCAGCGGTTGGCGGGCAACCGGAACCACGGCGGCGGCGCCAGGGGCCCGCGCCCCGGCGAGCAGCATCACTCACCGGGCCGTAACGGTCCGCGCAATCCGGCGCGCAACAAGGGTCGCCGGCCGATGGGGCGGCACGGCGGTGGCGAGCGCTAGCCGCTAGCGTCCGGTCGTGGTCAGGACGGCGCGCGGCGTTTATGGTAAACGCGGTGCGCCGTGCTAAAATCCGTCCCGCATCTCGACGTGCGTATCGTCCAGAGTCACGCCGCTGTAGCTCAGTTGGTAGAGCAGCGCATTCGTAATGCGAAGGTCCCCAGTTCGAATCCGGGCAGCGGCACCAGTTCCACCCAGCACTGTGCATGCTTCGTTCAAGAGATCGCGGCGGCTTTCGTTCCAAGCTCGCGCCGAATCGCATGCATTGCGCGGTCGAGATCTTCCTCGTTGATCGAGTGATTTGCGGCCGCCCACCGCCGGCGTGCCATCACGCGATCACAGCACTCCGGACATGCCGCCGTCCAGATGCACGCTCGTGCCGGTGACGTAACTCGCCGCCGCCGAGCACAGAAACACGATCACGTTGGCGGCTTCCTCGGCTTCGCCCACGCGCCCCATCGGCACCAGTTTCGCCTTCCTTGGCGTAGTACTCGTCGGCGCTGATGCCGTCTCGCGTGAAGCGCCGCTCGTGCTGGCCGGACTTGATCTTGCCGATGCACACGGTGTTGACGAGGATGTTGTCGGCGGCGAATTCCTTCGACAGCGCCTTGGTGAGCGCCAGTCCCGCCGCGCGCGAAAGGGTGGTCGGCATCGATCCGGCGCCGGGCTGCTTGGCGCTCGAAATGGTGATGTTGATGACGCGTCCGCCGCCGCGCTTTTTCATGTGCGGCACCGCCAGGCGCGTGCAGCGGATCGCGCCGAACACTTTCAATTCGATGTCCGCGTGCCAGGTCTCGTCCTTGATGTCGAGAAACGCGCCGCGCGCCGAGGTGCCCGCATTGTTGACGAGAATGTCGATGCCGCCGTAGTGCTTGACCACGGCGTCGATGAAGCGCTCGATGTCCTCCATCTTGCTCATGTCCGCGGCCATGCCGAAGGCGTCGCCGCCGGCGCGCTTGATCTCGGCGACTGTTTTCTCGACCATGTCCTGCTTGCGCGAGCAGATCGCGACTTTCGCGCCTTCGCGCGCAAACTCGAGTGCCGACGCTTTGCCGATGCCTTCGGTGCCGCCGGTGACGACCGCGACTTTGCCTTTCAATCCGAGTTCCATGGGGCTCCTTTATCCGGGTTCGATTGCCGCAGAAGTTTATCCGTCGCGCCATTGGCGCGGCGGGAACGGAATTCTCGCACGAGTCGCGCGATTGCCGAAGCGCTGTTTCAAGCATACTATTCAATCTGGCGCGACTGCCGCGGCACAGGAGAACGAGACCATGTTGCATCGCCTTGCATCAACCGGTAATTGTCGCGGATATTCCGGCTGCAGCACTTGCCGGTTCGCCGCCGGCAGCCTCGTATTGACTGGCTGCGTGCCTGCTCCTGCTGCCGGCGCCCGCGCGCGCGCGCCGACGCGCCGCGCGCCGGCACGCGCGAGCCGCTGACGGTCGACGCGTTTTCCGTGGTCAAGGTGCGTGTCAAGGCCGTGCCCGACGCGCGCAGCCGCACCACACTCGGCGGCGAGCGCGAAGGCACCGGCATCGTCATCGACTCGAGCGGCCTGATCCTGACCATCGGCTACCTGGTGCAGGAAGCCGAATCGGTCGAGGTCGCCGCCACCGACGGGCGCGCGGTGCCGGCCAGCGTGATCGCCTACGATTTTACGACCGGGTTCGGTTTGCTGCGCGCGGTCAAGGCGCCGTCCGTGAGGCCCATCGCGTTTGGCGATTCGGCCACCATCCCGGACCGCGAGCCGGTGCTGATCGTCGGCTTCGACGGCGTGGCGCCGGCGTTCGTCGTGTCGCGCCGGCCGTTTGCCGGCTACTGGGAATATCTGCTCGACGAAGCGATTTATACCGCGCCGGCGACCGTCAACTGGCAGGGCGCAGCGCTCATCAACAAGGAAGGCAAGCTGCTCGGCGTCGGTTCGCTGGTGGTGGGCGATGCGCTGGGCGGCAGGGGCCAGGTGCCGGGCAACCTGTTCGTGCCGATCGATTTATTGAAACCGATACTGGGCGACTTGATCGCGCAGGGCAGGTCGTCGTCGAAACCGCGCCCGTGGCTCGGGATCAGCACGCAGGACCTGCAGGGCAAGCTCATCGTGACGCGCGTGTCCCCCGACAGCCCGGCCGATCAGGCGGGACTTGCGAACGGCGACATCATCGTCGGCATCCGCGGCGAGCAGGTGCAGGGGCACACGGATTTTTACCGCAAGCTGTGGGCGAGCGGCGACGCGGGCGCGGATGTCGTGCTCGACGTATTGAAAGGCACCGAGGTCAAAAAACTCGAAGTGCATTCGATGGACCGCGAAAAATACCTGCGGCCGAAGCCGACGTATTAGGCACCACAGCTAGTTTGCTTGCCCGTGCGCCCGCGTGCCAGCGCGTCACGGCCTCGGTCATGTCGTCGAGCGAGGCGCAAACTGTGACGCCGGCTCGTTCCAGCGCGGCTTGTTTGCGCCGCGAATCCGCCGTGGCTGCCGTGCACCAGCGCGCCCGCGTGCCCCATGCTCACACCTTCAGGCGAGCTTTTCCCGGCGATCAACGCGAACACCGGCTTGGAGAATTTTTGCGCGGTCAACGGCTGCCGCGAATTCCTCTTCCTCGTTGCCGCCGATTTCGCCGATGATCAGCAGCGCCTCGGTTTGCGCGTCCTGCGCGTAGAACGGCACGAGTTCGGCGAAACGCGTGCCTTTCACCGGGTCGCCGCCGACCCCGACCCACACCGAGGCGCCGATGCCGCGTTGCGCGAGCCGGTAACCGGCTTCGTACGACAGCGTGCCGCTTTTCGACATGATGCCGAGCGGTCCGGGCAACAACGCGCTGTCCGGCAGGAATCCGAGCTTGGCCGCACCCGGCACCGCCATGCCCGGCGTCGATGCGCCTATCCACGTTGCGCCGGCCGCGTGCACCAACCGGCGCGCGGCGAGCGCATCGTGCACCGGCATGCCTTCGGTCGGCGTGACGACGAGTTTGACGCCGGCATCGACTGCATCGCGAATCGCGGCGAGAAGTTGCATCGCGCCCACGAAGATTACGCTGGCTGTAGCACCCGTGGCGGCGGTCGCCGCACGCGCAGTCGGTGAATACGGGCACGCCGTCGACATCGGCGACCTCCGCCTTGGGTGACACGCCGGCCGACGATGTGGGTGCCGTATTCGCGCATGAGTCTCGTGTGCTGACGGCCGGCGCGGCCGGTGATGCCCTGTATCATGACCCGCGTTGCGCGATCGATGCGAACGTTCATCATGCCGGCTGCTCCGCGAGATGCTGCTTGACTTTCGCCACCGCTTGATCGAGTTCCGTCACGACCGGAATGCCGGCAGCCGCCCAGAACCTGCTGCGCCGCTTCGACGTTGTTGCCGACCAGCCGCGCGACGACCGGGACTTTCAGTTGCGGCGCGCGCTCGAGTGCGGCGACGAGCAGGCGCGAAAACTCGCCCAGATCGGTGATGCCGGCGAAAACGTTGACGAGTATCACTTTGATGCGGCTGCCTGCGGCGATCCAGTTCAATACGTGCACCAGCCGCGCCGGGTCGCCGCGCAGCCCGCCGGTGCGCACGTCGAGAAAGTTGTACGGCTTGAGCCCCGCCGCGCGCAGTTCGTCGATCAGCATCATCGACAGTCCCGCGCCGGTGGTGAGCAGGCCGATTTCGCCCGCGCTGTCGACCACCACGTAATCGCACCCGTATTCGCGCTTTCAGCGCGACTTCCGTGTAGGCGCCGGGCGCGTGCCGCGAGCAATGCGCGCAGTGCGGGCTGGCGCTCGAGCGCGTTGTCGTCGGTGATCATCTTGGCGTCGCCGGCGACCCACGAGCCGTCGGCGCGCACGAAGAGCGGGTTGATTTCAAGCAGCGTGCATTCGTGCGCGAAAAAGATCCGCGCGAGCGCTTCCCCGGCATTCGGTCAGCGCACCGCGCAGCGGTTCGACGAGGTCCGCGCACAGCGTTCGCACGCCCGCGCTGACGGCCGCGGCATCCGCTTCGCAGATCATGCTGCGCACGGCGCCCGCTTGTGCCGACAGCGTTTCGATGTCGACGCCGCCCTGCGGCGCGAGCAGCACGCGCACGCCCGACGCCGCGGCATCGACCATGAAGCTCAGATAAGTTTCCTGCGCGCCGACTGATCTGCTGCTCGACGCGGCAGCCGCGCACCGGCAGGCCGCGGATCAGCTTGCCCGAGATGTCGGCGATCGCCGCGCGGGTTTCGGCCAGCGTCGCGGTTTTGCGTATGCCGCCGGCTTTGCCGCGGCCGCCGACGGCGAGCTGGGCTTTGACGACCCACGGTCCCGGCGGCAAAGCGGGCAGCGCGCCGGCGTCGTCAGCCAGCACGCCGGCAGGCGTCGGTATGCCGGCCGCGGCGAGCAGTTCTTTGGCGTCGTGTTCGAGTAGATACATGAGGGAAAAATCCTGACGATGGGCGCGCGAAACTTTCGCGCGCAGGGATGGCTGCACGGATTTTACGATGGATGCTCAGGACGCGGAATAATTCGGCCAGCCGCGCCAGCAATGGCGCGACGTCGCGCGCTGCATCGATGTTCATGAATTGCGTTTGCGAGTTCGTTCGCCGCCGCGGGATTCGATGCCGGCGAGCCGCACGTTGGCGTTGAACTTCGCGCGCAGCTCGGTCGCCGACAACGGATTGTCGGGATGCCCTTGGCGTGGTTTTCACGCACTTCGCGCGTGCCGAACGCGCCGTGCGCGCGCAACGTGCAACCGCCGACGTCGCGTTGGGCGGCCGCCGCGTCCGCGGTGCATGCAATGCGCGCGATCAACGCCGCGACGCGCGGCGACGGCGGTATTTCTTCGAGCAGCTGGCGCGGCGTGAGTTCGCCGTGCACGAGTGTCGTGGCGACCGCCCAATGCACGCTGAACTGCGCGGCGACGCGGGTTTGCGGATTGAGCCGCGCGGGTGTCGCGCGCGCAACGACATCGTGCGCCTGCGGGCCGATGACGAGTTCGATGCGCTCGATCTCATTCACGCCGGCGCCGAGCATTTGATGCAAACGCAACGCCGCGCTGATCGCCGGGTGCGTCAGGCGGCAGGTCGGATAAGGCTTGAACGAGAGACGGTCGATTTCGAAGTGAGTGCCGAGTTGCGCGAGCGCCCGGCCGGCATCGAATGTCCCGTGCAGGTAAACGCGATCGAGCCCGTCCTCGCCGGTCAAGGGCTGCTGCACGCCATCGAGACCGGCGGCCGCCATTTGTGCCGCGAGCAACGCGTTGGACGCCGCGAATCCGGGCTGCACGTGCTTGGTCGTCGCGCCTTCGCGCGTCGACTGGTGGTTGCCGCTGGCGAGGCAATAGACGATGCCCAGCGCATGCTTGATGACTTCGCGCCGGCGCGTCGATGAGCGTCGTCGCCGCGAGCGTCGCGCCGAAATGACCGAGCAGCGCGGTGTAGATCCATCCGCCTTCGACCAGATTGAGCCTGGTCGCTACACCGAGGCGGCAGGTGAGTTCGATGCCGAGCAGCACGGCTTCGCACAGCGCGCGGTCCGCTCACTCCGTCGCGCAGTCCGGCGGCAGCCAGTGCCGCGGGAATTGCCGCCGACCCCGCGTGCAATACCGCTTCATCGTGCGTGTCGTCGAACTCCAGGACGTGTCCGTAGTAGCCGTTGCACAACGCCGCAATATGCGCAGGCGCGCGCGGCCCGCCGACGATCGCGCTGTCCGGTCTGCCGCCGGTATCGACGAGCACCTTCAGCCACGCCGGCACGCCGGCCACCGCGCGGCCCGCGATTGCGGCGCCCAGGTAATCGAGCAATTCGCTCGCGCACCATCATGCGCGTGCGCTCGGGCACCGCATCCCACTTGAGTTGCAGCGCCCAATCCGCGAACGCGTCGAGCACGGGCTCGCTAGGCTCAACGGCTCCCGGCGTCACGCCCGCTTTCCCTGCGCGAACCGCGCGAGGCCCGCCTGGCGTTCGGGCGAGCTTGCCGCGATCTCCAGCAGGCGGTCTTCGATTTCAACGCCGGTTGCGAGCGGGGTCGAGAGCGCATGCCGCAACGCTTCCTTCGCGCAGGCCACCGCGGCAGCCGGCTGCGCGGCGAGTTGACGCGCGATTTCAAGCGCGCGGTCAGCACCTGAGCCTGCGGCACGCGGTGCGTGGCGAGACCCAGATCGAGCACCTGCTGCGAACTCAATCGCTCGCAACCGAGCACGATCCAGCGCGCGCGCACCGGACCGATGAGGCGCGGCAGAAGCTGCGTGCCCCAGCCGCCCGGTATGCCGCCCCACTGGATTTCAGGCAGCCAGCACTGCGCGTTTTCGCTGATGACGACGGCATCGGCGAGCATCAGGAGTTCGAAACCGCCGCCCGCCGCGTGCCCGTTGGCGGCGACGACGAGCGGTTTTTGCGAGCATGGTAGAGATCGTTCCAGAATTTCACCAGCGGGCGCCGGATTTCCGCGTCCTTGCCGGGATGGTCGCGGCGCTCCTTCAGGTCCGCGCCGGCGCAGAATATCTTGTCGCCGCTGCCGGTGAGCACCAGCGCGCGCAGCGATGCTTCGTTCGCCACCACGGCGATCGCATCGGCGAGTTCGCGCACCGTGGTGCTGGAAAGCGCATTGGCGGACGCCGGCCGCGCGAGCGTGATGAGCGCAATGTTGTCGCGCCGCTCGGCGGTGATGTCCGTGTAGTCAGGCCACAGCTTGTCCATCGTTGCTCCTTCCTGCCTGCTCTGCCGCGCTTACAGCGCGTTCATGCCGGAAATGCCGGTGACGAGGTCGAGGTTCTTCACCAGATGCGCGCCGACGAAGTTGCGCAGCGTTTCCGTGGTGCCGCCGCCGAGGCTGCCGAAGCGCGCGCCGCGGAAAAGCCGCGACACCGCGAACTCGTCGGTGTAGCCGTAGCCGCCGTGCACCTGCACCGCCTCGCTGGTGACGCGGATCGCCATTTCGTTGCAATAGATCTTGGCCATCGCCGCCAACTTGCGGTCGGGAAATTTGTCGCCGCTGACGGCGGCGCGGTACAAGAGCCCGCGCGCGGCCTCGATCTCGATGTACATGTCGGCGGCTTTCCAGCGCATGCCCTGGAAGTCGCCGATGCTCTGGCCGAACGCCTTGCGGTCGCGCATGTAGCGCACCGCTTCCTCGAGCCCGCCCTCGGCGAGGCCCAGGCACACGGACGCGTTCAGGCAACGCTGCGTGTTGAACGCGGAGAGCAGCGTCTTCATGCTGTTTTCGTGCAGGATCAGGTTGTCGAGCGGCACTTCGCAGTTGTCGAACACGACGTCGCACAGATATTCGCCGCCCATCGTGTGGTAGCTCGGCTTGGCGGTGAGTCCCTTGGTGCCTTTGTCGACCAGCACGCAGCCGATGCCGGCGGCACCGGGCACGCCGTTGACGCGCGTGAATACGATCAGCACGTCGGCGATATCGGCGCGGCTGATCAGCGTTTTCGCGCCCTTCACGATGACGCGGTCGCCGACCACCTGCGAGTTGGTTTTGTAGTTCGGCACGTCGGTGCCGGCGTCCGGTTCGGTCAGGCAGATCGCGAGGATGCCGGTGCCGTCGGCGACTTTCGGCAGGAACTTGCGTTTCAGGTGTTCCGGCGCGTAATTGCCGAGGATGCGCGCCTGCACGCCGATTTCGCCCAGCGCCGCCAGCGCGGTCGCGTAACAGGCCTTGCCGATTTCCTCCAGCACCAGCACGGTATCGAGAACGCTCGCGTCCATGCCGCCGTATTCATGCGGCACCGCCATGCCCAGCACGCCGATGTCGGCGAGCGCCTGCATGCTCGCGTAGGGAAAGTCACCGTTCAGCCACTTGATGGCGTTGGGCGCAAGCACCTTGTGCCGCACCTTGCGCACGGCGTCGACCATTTCGCGCTGCTGGTCCGTGAGATTGAAATCCATGCTGCTGCTCCCTTGAGTGGATGGTGGTGATGACGGCGCGGCTTTACTGCGCGCGTATGCCGGATTCGCGCGCGATGCGGCCCCACTTGGCGATGTCGGTGGCGATGATCTTGCCGAAGGCCTCGGGCGGCGCGATGACCGGCTCGGCGGCTTCCGCGGCAAGGCGCTTGGCGGAGTCCGGGTCGCGCAGCACGAAGCCGATGTCGGCGTTGATCCGCGTGACCAACGCGGGCGCCATGCCGCGCGGACCGAGGATGCCCCACCAGATGCTGCCGTCATAACCGGCCACACCGGACTCCGAGATCGTCGGCACGTCGGGCAGCGTCGGCGTGCGCTTCGCGCCGCCCACGCCGAGTGCTTTCAATTTGCCGTTGCGGATGTGCGGCAGCGCCTGGATCAGCGTGCTGACCAGTATTTCGACCTGGCCCGACATCACGTCTATCATCGCCGGTCCGCCGCCTTTGTAGGGCACGTGCACGATGTCGATTCCGGCCATCGACTTGAAGAGTTCGCCGCCGAAATGATTGAAGCCGCCGATGCCCGAAGATGCGTAGTGCAGGTGTCCCGGCTTCGCCTTGGCGAGCGCGATCAGTTCCTTTACCGAGTTGACCGGCACGGAAGGCGAAACCGCGAGCAGATTGGGGCCGGTGCCGATCAGCGAGATCGGCGTCAGCGATTTCAACGAGTCGTACGGCAGTTGATGAATCGCGGGATTCATCGCGAAGGTCGTGGAGACAACGAGCAGCGTGTAGCCGTCGGGCGGCGCCTTCGCCGCGAGATCGGTGCCGATGATGCCGTCGGCGCCGGCGCGGTTGTCGATCACGCACTGCTGGCCGAAACGCTCGGTGAGCTTCTGGCCCATGAAGCGGCCGAGGATGTCGTTGCTGCCGCCGGGCGGGAACGGCACGATGATGCGGACCGGTCGCGTCGGGAAAATTTGTACCGATTCGGGCTGCGCGGCGCTTGCACTCGGCACGGCAAGTGCCGCGAGCGCACAGCGCGGCGCAATGCGCGAAAGTCGGGCGGCGTGTTTGCTGAATAACATAGGCGGGACAGACATGGAGTGAACCGGGTGACGCGATTAATGGCGGGAGTGCGAATTATACGTGTGACTGCCTGTGTGCGGCAACGCGGCGCGAGATGAGGACTGCGCGGCGTTGGGCAAGATGCGCGCAGGATTTTTCTGTCGGCGCGCGGATAGGCAGTATAAAATGCGACTTCTTTCGGCCGCGCGCACGCAGTGTCGCCGCGCGCGCAACGAACGACAGGGAGCAGCAGTGGATGAATACGCACGCGGTAGCCGCAGGGCAGGAGCATTGGACCAAAAAAGGCGACGTCAAACTTTTTCTGTGGGAGAAACCGGCGACGGTGAAACCCGTGCGCGGCACCGTTCTGTTCGTGCACGGCTCGTCGATGGCTTCGACGCCGACGTTCGATCTGCAGGTGCCGGGCCGGCCGTATTCGTCGGCGATGGATTACTTCGCCGTCGCAGGGATACGACACTTGGTGTTTTGACATGGAGGGCTACGGCCGCTCCGACAAGACGCGCGACATCAATTGCGACATCGCCAACGGCGCCGACGACACGGCGGCTGCGACCGATTACATCATGCAGACGCGCGGCGTGAAAAACTTTCTGGTCTACGGCATTTCGTCCGGCGCGTTGCGCGCCGCGATGTTTGCCGAGCGGCATCCGGAGCGCGTCGCGCGGCTCGCACTCGACGCGTTCGTGTGGACGGGCGAGGGCAGCCCGACGCTGGAGGAGCGGCGCAAGAAACTGCCGCAGTTTCTGAAGATGAAGCGGCGCCCGATCGACCGCGCGTTCATGCACAGCATATTCGAGCGCGATCATCCCGGATGCGCCGAGAAGAAGGTGGTCGAGGTGTTCGCCGATGCGGTGCTGGCGCTCGACGATTCGATGCCGACCGGCACCTACGTCGACATGTGCTCGAAACTGCCGGTGGTCGATCCGGCGAAGATCACGGTGCCGTCGCTCATCATGCGCGGCGAGTTCGACGGCATCGCGGGCTTCGACGATCTAGTCGAGTTTTTCCGGCGCCTGCCGAATCCCGACAAGCAGTTCACCGTGATGTCGGGCATATCGCACGCGAGCTTCCAGCAGATCAACTACCAGATGGTCTACCACATCCTGTTGTCTTTCTTCTCCCAGCCGGCCCCGGTTTACCGCGGCTGAGGCGCCAAAAATACGAAGGAATCACCATGACCGATATCGATCCCGCCAAGCTCTCCCAGGTGGACCAGTACAAGTTGATGGTCGGCACGGTGACCCCGCGCCCGATCGCGCTGGTGACTACACTCGGCAAGACCGGGCCCAACGCCGCGCCGTTCAGTTTCTTCAACGCCGTCGGCTCCGATCCGCCGATGTTGTGCTTCTCGGTCGGCAACAAGGAAGGCGGCGCCAAGGACACGGTCGCCAATATCCGCGACTGTCCCGAATTCGTGGTGCATATCGTGAGCGACGCCATCAAGGACAAGATGAACGTCTGCGCGGTCGACTATCCGCGCGGCGTCAACGAACTGGAAAAAGCGGGCTTCACCGCGGTGCCGTCGAAAATGGTGCGCCCGCCGCGCATCAAGGAAGCGCCGGTCGCGATGGAATGCAGGCTCGTGCAGATCATCGAGCTCGGCCGCCGCCCCAACCATCTCGTGATCGGTGAAGTCGTGTGGTTTCACTACGACGACGGACTCGTCAACGACCGTTACCATGTCGACGTCGCCCGCGTGAATCCGATCGGGCGCCTCGCCGGCCGCGGCGGTTACACGCGCATCACCGACCGTTTCGAGATGCCGCGTCTCACCGTCGGCGGCGACGCGCCGGAGTAGACGGCGGTGCGCAGGCGATGAAGGATTCTTAAAAGTTCCCTCTCCCCCTGCAAAGGGGGAGAGCCAGCGCAGCGAGCGAGGGGGCCGGGTTAGGGTGAGGGGGTGCCTGTGGTCTTGAAATCCTCTGCAATCAGGAGATGTTTCTTCCCCTCACCCCCGCCCTCTCCCCGCAAGCGGGGAGAGGGAGTATTTTTGAGACTGCTTCTTACGTTAGTGTGCATTGTGTCGGCGCGAGCCGCGTCAGCGCAGAGTTATCCAAGTAAACCCATACGCTTCATCGTCGGCTTCGCACCAGGCGGCGTGACGGATATCGTCGCGCGTGCATTGGGCCAGAAACTGTACGAGCGTTTCGGTCAGCAGGTAGTCGTCGACAATCGAGCGGGCGGCAGCGGGACTATCGCCGCGGTGATCACCGCGAAAGCGCCGCCGGACGGTTACACCCTGCTCATGAGTTCGGTGAGCACCATGGCAACCAACGTGAGCATGGTGGCGAATCTGCCGTACGATCCGTTGCGCGACTTCGCACCGGTCACGCTGGTGGTGGTGACGCCCTATCTGGCGACGGTGCATGCGTCGCTGCCGGCGAACAACCTGCGCGAATTCATCGCGCTGGCGAAAGCGAAGCCCGGCCGGCTCGATTTCGGCTCGTCCGGTACCGGCGGCGGCGCGCATCTCGCCATCGAACTTTTCAAGGCGATGGCGGGCATAGCACTCACGCACATACCGTACAAGGGCGCGTCGCTCGCGTTGACGGATTTGCTGGGCGGGCATATACAACTCACGTTCAGCCAGCCGCCGGTCGTGCTGCCGCATATTAGAAGCGGAAAAGCGAAAGGGCTCGCGATCACGAGCGCCAAGCGGCTCGCCGCCTTGCCGGAATTCCCGACCGTCGCGGAGTCCGGCCTTGCCGGTTACGAAGCGACGTCGTGGCAGGGCGTGGTCGCGCCCTGCGGGCACGCCGCGCGCGATCGTCATGAAACTCAATGCCGAAATTTCACGCGCGCTGCGGCTGCCCGACATCGGCGCGCGGCTCGCGGCCGAAGGCTCCGAGCCGGGCGCCATCACGCCCGACGAATTCGCGGCCTACATCCGGCGCGAAATCGTAAAATGGGCGAGGGTCGTGAAAGAGTCCGGCGCGAAAGCGGATTAGATCAAGCGCGACAATTCTCCAGGAATTCCATGACCGCCAAATCCACCAACACCCGCCCCGCGTTCGACAAGGTGATCGCCGACATCGCCGATTACGTCGAGCGTTACCAGGTCAAAAGCGCGCTCGCGATGGAGACCGCGCATTACTGCCTGATCGACAGCCTCGGCTGCGGCTTCGAGGCGCTTGCGTATCCGGCGTGTACCAAGTTGCTCGGGCCACTCGTGCCCGGCACGGTCGTGCGCGCACGGCGCGCGCGTGCCGGGAACGTCGTTCGTGCTCGATCCGGTGCACGCGGCGTTCAATATCGGCGCGATGGTCCGCTGGGTGGATTACAACGACGCGTTCTACGGCGCCACGGTGATTCATCCGTCGGACACGTTCAGCGGCATCCTCGCGACCGCCGACTGGCTGAGCCGCACGCGCGTCGCCAACGGCAAGCAACCGCTCGCGATGCGCGATGTGCTTGGAAGCGGCGGTCAAGGCCTACGAGATCATGGGCTGTCTCGCGCTCGAGAACGGGTTCTCGAACGCAGGGCTCGATCACACCATACTCGTCAAGATCGCGGTCACCGCGGTCGTCACCAAAATGCTCGGCGGCACGCGCGAGGAAATCATGAACGCGGTGTCGAACGCGTGGGTGGACGGCCATCCGCTCGCCGCCTTCCGGCGCAAGCCCAACACCGGCTCGCGCAAATCATGGGCCGCGGGCGACGCGGCGAGCCGCAGCGTGCGCCTGGCGCTGATGGCGGTGAAAGGCGAGATGGGTTATCCGTCCGCCCTGACGGCGAAAACGTGGGGCTTCTACAACGTGCTGTTCAAAGGCAGGCCGTTCAAATTCCAGCGGCCGTATGCGAGCTACGTGATCGAGAACGTATTGTTCAAGGTCGCCTATGCGACCGCGTTTCACGGCCAGACGGGTGTCGAGGCCGCGATCAAGCTGCATCCGCTGGTGAAAGACCGTCTCGACGATATCAAGCACATCGAAGTGAAATGCCACAACTCGACGATGGTCATCCTCGACAAGTCGGGGCCGCTCGCGAACCCCGCCGACCGCGACCACTGCATGCAGTACATGATGGCGATAGGCCTCATCTTCGGCAAACTCACGACCGAGGACTACGAGGATCACGTCGCCGCCGATCCGCGCATCGACGCGCTGCGCGCGAAAATGCGGCTGACCGAGTCGAAAGTTTTCGAGCGCGAGTACCACGACCCGGCCAAGCGCACCAACGCCAATTCGATCCAGGTGTTTTTCAAGGACGGCACGAAGACGCCGGTGTCGCAGGTCGATTACCCGCTCGGCCACGTGAAGCGGCGCCGCGACGGCATACCGATGCTGATCGAGAAATTCGACCGCAACATCGCGCGCGTGTACGCGGAAAAGCAGCGGCGCGTGATCCGCGAGGTGTGTCTCGACCGCGCGCGTCTTGCGCGATGCCGGTGAACGAATTTATGGAATTGCTGGCGATATGAGTCTGGCGCCGCCAGCCTTAACGCCACGACCAGAAGTCGCCGCGCTCTTTCATGAAAAATCTCGCGAGCACCATTTTGTGCACTTCGGACGCGCCGTCGACCAGCCGCGCCTGGCGCGCGTAGCGGTAGATCCATTCGAGCGGCGTGTCCTTCGAGTAGCCGCGCGCGCCGTTCAGCTGGATCGCGGTGTCGACCGCGTGGTGCAGCACGTCGGCGACCGCGACTTTCGCCATCGAGACTTCCTTGCGCGCGAAGTCGCCGCGGTCGAGCTTGTCGGCGGCGCGCATCACGAGCATGCGCCCGATCTCGATCTGCATCGCCACGTCGCCCAGCAGCCACTGCACCGATTCGCGGTCGGCGAGCTTCGCGCCGTTCGCTTCGCGGTGCGAGACGTAGTCCGCCGCGATCGCCATCGAGCGGCGCGCGAGCCCCAGCCAGCGCATGCAGTGCGTGAGCCGCGCGGGGCCCAGGCGTATCTGCGTGTACTTCAAGCCGTCGCCGACGTTCATCAGCCGGTTCTCGTCGGGAATCTCGAGCCCGTCGAATTCGAGTTCGCCGTGTCCGCCGTGCTCTTCCGGCCCCATGATCGGGAATGCGGCGCACGATGCGCCAGCCGGGTTGATCGCGGTCGAACAGGAATGCGGTGAGGCCCTTGCGCTTGTCGTCGGAGGTTTTGGCGATCAGGATGAAATGCTGCGCGACGCCCGCGCCGGTGATGAACCACTTGCGGCCGCGTATCACCCAGTTGTCGCCTTGTTTCGTCGCAGTGGTGTGCATCATGGTCGGGTCGGAACCGGCGCCCGGCGCGGGCTCGGTCATCACGATGGACGAGCGCACCTTGCCGTCGACGATGGGCTGCAGCCAGCGCGCCTTCTGCGCCGCCGTCGCCACCTGGTAGAGCGAGCGCATGTTGCCGTCGTCGGGTGCTGCGCAGTTGAACACCGCCGGGCCGAAGAGCGAGTAATTCATCTCCTCGTAGCACGCGGCGATGCCGGTCATGGTAAGGCCCAGCCCGCCGACATCTTTGGGCATCTGCGGCGCCCACAGTCCGGCGGCCTTGGCTTGCGCGCGCAGTTTGTCGAGCAGATCGAGGCGGATGTTCTCGTGATCGTCGAACGTTTGCGGGTCGGCTTCGAGCGGCAGCACGTGCTCGGCGACGAAGGCGCGGTAGCGCTGGCGTAAGTCTTCAACGTGGGGGCGGCAGGGTAAAGTCCATGTTGAAATCCAAAAGTGATGGAGTGACATGAGTGATGAGTGAATGAGTGACGAGTGAGTCATGTATGGTTGAGGCGGTTCTTACCGCTCTACCGCTTCACTCACGTTCACTAGTTTTCGCTCGTTCGCGCAATACGAATTTCTGGATCTTGCCGGTCGCGTTTTTCGGCAGTTCGCCGAACACGATTTTCTTCGGCGCCTTGAAATGCGCGAGCAGGCTGCGTGTGTGTGCAATCAGTTCGGCTTCGGTCGCGGCGGCGCCCGGCTTTAGCGTGACGTAGGCGATCGGCACTTCGCCCCATTTTTCGTGCGGGCCGGCGACCACCGCGGCTTCCATGACGGCGGCATGCGCGGCCAGCGCGCGCTCGACTTCGAGCGACGCGATGTTTTCGCCGCCCGAGATGATGATGTCCTTCGAGCGGTCCTTGATTTCGATGTAGCGGTCGGCATGCATCACGCCGAGATCGCCGGTGCGAAACCAGCCGTCGGGCGCGGCGCGGCGTGTCGCTTCGTCGTCGCGATAGTAGCCGAGCATCACGTTGTTGCCGCGCAATGCGATCTCGCCGATGGTTGCGGCATCCGCCGGCACGTCGCGGCCGTCGCCATCGACGATGCGCAGTTCCTGCGCGATCACGTTGCCGACGCCCTGGCGCGCCTTGATCTGGCCCTGCCGCTCGATCGGAAGTTTGCTCCACTCGGCGCGCCATTCGCAGACGACCGCCGGCCCGAAAGTTTCGGTAAGACCGTACAGGTGCGTGACGTCGATGCCGAGTTCCGCCATGCGCATGAGTATCGCCGGGGTCGGCGGCGCGCCGCCGGTTGCGGCGTGCACCGTTCTGGCGAGCTTGCCGTGTTTCGCGGCTTCGGCCCACGCGATCATGATCATCACGGTGGGTGCCGCGCAAAAATGCGTGACGCCCGACTCGCGCAGATGCCGCCAGATGAGTTCGGGGTCGAGCTTGCGCAGGCACAGGTGGGTCGCGCCCGCCGCGGTAACGCCCCACGTAAAGCACCAGCCGTTGCAGTGGAACATCGGCAGCGTCCACAGGTACGTACTTTCGCAATCGAGCCGCATGTGCGCCACCATCGCGAGCGCCTGCAGGTAGGCGCCGCGGTGGTGGTACATCACGCCTTTGGGCTTGCCGGTGGTGCCGCTCGTGTAGTTGATCGAAAGCATGCCGCGCTCGTCGGCGACGGGTTCGGCGTGCGGTGATGCAGCGGCCGAGCCACTGCTTCGTACTCGTCGGCGCCGCCGGCGCGCACGAGTTTGAGCCCGGCGCCGACCTCGCGCGCGATGTTCCCGCGCGACGGTTTCGAATTCGTGGTCGTAGATGAGCACGCGCGCGTCGCTGTGCCGGATGACGTAGGCGAGATCGCCCGCGGTCAGGCGCTGGTTGAGCGCGACCAGCACCGCGCCCGCGAGCGGCACGCCGTAATGCGCTTCGAGCAGCACGTGGGTGTTCGGCGCCAGCACCGCGGCGCGCGCGCCGTCGCGCACGCCCATTGCGCGCAAGGCGCCCGCCAGTTGCAGCGCGCGCCGGTAGAACTGCGCGTAGGTATAACTGAGATCGCCGTCGATGACCGCGATGCGGTCGGCAAATACCGTCGCCGAGCGCTTGAGGAACGCGGTCGGCGTCAGCGGCTCGAACGACATGTGCGGTTGTGTCACGATGCGCTCCGTCGCATCAGCCTTTCAGCGCCTTGGGATTCGCAACCGCGAGTTTGTCCGCGGCCGTTTTGTCGAGATGGTCGAGCAGCGCCGCGCGCTCGTTGTCGTCGAAGCGGCCAGTGCGGATTTCCGTTGCGAGACGCCGGTTGTAGCCCGCGAGCGCGGCATCCAGCGCGGCGCCGGCGAGCGCTTTGCTGCGCTCGGCGAACAGCGCGCGCAGGCGCGCGAGTTCCGCTTGCGCATGCGGTGTCGCCCGCTGCGTGCTCGCGCGATGCTATGGCCATCGCATTCGCGATCATCAGCGCGTCGTAGCGCAGTTCTTCCGGCAGCCGCGGCAGCAGTTTATCGAGCAGCGTTGCGCGCGCGATGGCGAGCAGTTCGGTGGCGTCGGGGCGGTCGTTCATGTAAAGCGGTGGAACGATGATGAGCGATGAGTGAATGCGTGATGAGTGAATCGGATGGAATCGTGACGAGTCGAATGGTCGGTTCACGAATGGTAAATGCTTTTCACGCGTTCATCATCACTCATCACGCATTACCGATTTCCTCGCGCGTCAGCGCCACTATTTCGTATTCAAGCTCGGCGACGATGCGGCCGGTGAGGGCGAGTTCGAGCGACGGCTCGACGCCCGACAGGTGGCGCTGCGCCTGTTGCAGGGCAATGATAGACCAGCGGATGTGCGCCATGACCTGCCAGTATACGAGCGCCGCCGGCGTTACGGTGCGCCCGGATGCGCGCTGCATAGGGCACGAGAAAATCGTCCGGCTGCGGCGATGCCGCCGGCGGGCAGCGCTTTGCCGGCGAAGCGCCAGCACTTCGCGAATATCCAGCCGACGTCTTCGAGCGGATTGCCGAACGCGGCGAACTCCCAGTCGAGCACGCCGGCGAGCCGGCCTTCGTGCACGAGGTAATTGCCGGTGCGATAGTCGCGGTGGATGAAAGTGGTTTCCTCGTTGGCGCGGCGCGTTGATTTCGCACCAGCGCAGTCCCCATTCGAGCGCGGGATGCGCGTCGGGCAGCTGGTCGAGATAATTGCGGTAATGCGCGATGCTGTCGCGCGCGAGCATCGTCGGCAGGAACGCGAGCTTCGGTTGCGGCGGCCGGACGGTGTGCAGGCGCGCGAGATTTTCGGCGAGCTCGCACGCAAGCCGCGCGCGGTCCGGGATCAGTGCGGCTTCGCGCGTGACGCGATGTCCGCTCGCAACGCCGGGCAGCCGTTGCATGATGAAGAACTCGCGGCCGGTGACATCGAGGTCGCTGCACAGCCACAGCGGCTGCGGCGCGCGCAGATTGGCGGCGTGCGCGACCTGCGAGGATCTGAAATTCCTCGCTGCGCTTGAGACTCGCTTCGACCCGCGCGGCGGCGTCGGTGCGCAACACCCATTGATGCGGTCCCGGCTGGGTGCCGCCGGTGACATCGGCGTCGAGCGCCCAGTTCTCCTGCATCGCGCCGCCGCTCATGCGCGACAGCGTTCTGATATGGACCGCGTCCGCGCCGATCGCGGAGCGCAGAAAGGCTTCGAGCCTGGCGCGCGTATCGGCGGCGTCAAGATCCATTGCGAATTTCCTTCAAAACTCTCGAACCGCGGAGGAACGCCGATGGAGGCGAGGTAGACTTCAGGCTGCAAGGCTAAGCGAATACTGCACGGTTTCGAACAACCGATTCAGAATAGGATCACCGATCTCGTACTTCAGTTGCGATCCCGACTATGATATCTTGAAGCGTTCCTGGTGCTGGCTTCCTTCGCGTCCATCCGCGTTCTATCGGCGGTGCTAGCGTTGTTCTACATATGCGAGTAAAGCACGCGACCCGCCGTCGGCACGCGCGCGGTGAGGATGCAGCCGCTGCCGGAATCGGTGATGTAGACCGTCTTGCGGTCGGGGCCGCCGAAGGCGACGTTGGTCACGAGGTCGCTGCCGCACGATTGCACGCGGTAGAGCGGCTCGCCGCGGTGATTGAAGATCCACACCGCGCCCATGTCCGGGTGCGCGACGACGAGCCCGTCGTGCTCGTCTATCGTCATGCCGTCGGGACCGCGGCCGCCCGACATCTGGATATACACGCCCATGCGCGCGACGGTGCCGTCGGGTGCCAGCGGGAAGCGCAGCACGGCGTTGCCGCGCGTCACCGCCACGAACAGCGTGTCTTCCTTCGCGTTGAGCACGAGCCCGTTCGGGCTGGGCAGGCAATCGGCGATTTTGTGCAGCGCGCCGCCCGCCGTATAGCGGTAGACGCGCCCGGTCGGGTCGGCATAATCGCTCTGGCCCTGGTCGGTGAAGTAGAGATCGCCGTTGGATGCGAACGTGAGGTCGTTGACACCCTTGAAGTGCTCGCGGTGATAGCGCGTGACGAAAGGCGTGACCTTGCCGCTCGCGGGGTCGAGCAGCATGATGCCGATGCTTGTGGTCGGCGATGAAAATGCGCCCGTCCTTGTGGATGCGCAGCCCGTTCGGTTCGCCGTCGTATTCGGCAACGACTTCGAACTTGCCCTGCGGGGAAACGCGGAAGATGCGGCCGTACGGAATGTCGACGACATAGAGGTTGCCGGCGCGGTCGAACGACGGACCTTCGAGAAAGCTGCCGGCGGGAATGCCGCCGCCGCCGGCGGCGATGCGCTCGGCCGGCACATGGCTCTTGCGCAGCGTCTGCGGCACGGCGGCGAATACTTCGGTTTCGATCAACTGTGGCGGTGCGAACATGGTGGAGTGGTTTCGCGAATTCGGAGTCGGGATTATATGCGAGAAGCGCCGCGGCGCTATAATCGCGCGTCCCGGTCGCTGCCTTTCGCGCAGCCTTCCTTTAATCAACGGCGTCGCCGATGCTATCCCCGCTCGAAGTGCTCCGGCTGTACCCCGCGCACGATTACTCGCTCAACGGCGTGTTCGCGAGCCGCATGCAGCGCGATCCGCAGCGCCCGTTCATCGTGTACGACGGGCGCACCTGAAGCTGGCGGGAATTTCACGACCTGCGTTGCGCGCGCTGCGCGCGTGCTCGCGGCGCGCGGCATCAAGAAGGGCGATCGCGTCGCGGTGATGGCGCGCAATCATCCGGGGCATGTGCTGATGCTGCTCGCGCTGGCGCGGCTGGGCGCGATCATGGTGCCGGTCAATCCCGAGTTCGGCGTGACCGAAGCGCGCTACGTGATGCAGCACGCCGGCGTGGCGGCGGTCGCCTGCAGCGCGGAGGTGCTCGCGGTTGCGCGCGAAGCGGCGGCCGGCATCGCGCCGGCGCCGTGGTTTACGCTGATCGACGGCGCGGCCGACGGGGTGGCGGCGCTCGACGATCTGATCGCCGCGGCGCCGGATGACGCATTGCCGCCCGCGGGCACCGCCGACGATACCTGCCTGATCGTTTATACCTCCGGCACCACGGGCTTTCCCAAGGGCGCGATGCACAGCCAGAGAAGCTTCGTCACCGGCGGCGAAGCGTACGTGCAGCGCATTTATGTGCAGCCGGAAGAGCGCCTCATGATCGTGCTGCCGCTCTTTCATATCAACGCGTTGTTTTATTCGGTGGCGGGCACGCTGGCGGGCGGCGCGTGCATGATCATCGTGCCGCAGGTTTTCGGCGTCCACGTTCTGGCAGATCGCGGCTCGACACGGGCGCGACCGCGGTCAATATCATCGAGGCCATCGGCACGATATTGATGAAGCGCCCGCGCAGCGAATTCCGCGACGAGCACAAAATCACCAAGCTCTACGGCGCGCGCCAGGGCATGATGGAAACCTTCAAGAACGAATTTCACATTCCGCACCTGATCGGCGGCTACGGCATGACCGAAATTCCCGGCGTCACCTGCATTCCGCTCGACGGGCCCGTACAAGTCCGGCAGCATGGGGCCGGTGGGCCGGCATCCGGACCCCGCGCGGCCGTGGGCGCAGTGCCGCGTCGTCGACGACGACGGCAACGACGTCGGCGTCGATGCGGTCGGCGAGCTCGTCGTCAAGACGCCCATCATCATGCAGGGCTATTTCCGCGATGCCGGAGCAGACCGCCGACGCGTTTCGCGACGGCTGGTTTCTGACCGGCGATCTGGTGCGGCGCGATGCCGACGGCTACTTTTTTTTCGTGTCGCGCAAGAAAGACATCATCCGCCGCCGCGGCGAGAATATTTCCGGCGCGGAACTCGACCGCGTGATCGGCGAGCATCCGGCGGTGTTTGAAGTCGCGGCGATCGCGGTGCCGTCGGAACTCGGCGAGGATGAGATACTGGTCGCGGTGGTGCCGCGGCCGGGACACACGGTGACCGCCGACGAGATCGCCCGCTGGTCGCGCGAGCATCTGGCGGCGATGAAGGTGCCGCGCTTCGTCGCCATCGTCGATGAGCTGCCGCACACGCCGACGCACAAGATATTGAAGGCGCAACTGCGCGCGGATGCGGATTTGCGCGCGAATGCGGTGGATTTGCAGGCGGTGAGTCGAGTAAAGTGTGATGAGTGAGGAGGGACGGGTGAACAGACCAGGCTGCGGCGCATTGTTGATGGCGTTGTTCGTGACGTCGCACGCGTTCGCGCAGAATTATCCAAGTCAAACCGATACGCCTGGTGCTGCCGTATCCGCCGGGCGGCGGCAGCGACGTCTTCGCGCGGCCGCTCGCGCAGAAACTGACCGAATATCTGGGCCAGCAGGTGATCGTCGACAACCGCGGCGGCGCCGGCGGCAACATCGGCATGGAGTTCGTCGCGAAAAGTCCGCCCGACGGCTACACGCTGTCTGTTCGCGCTCACGGCGCAGTTCGCCGTCAACCCCAGCCTGTATCCGAAACTGCCGTACGATCCGGTGAAGGATTACGCGCCGATCAGCCTGCTCGCCAACGCGCCTTACCTGCTGGTCGTGCATCCGTCGTTGCCGGCGAAGTCGGTGACGGAATTGATTGCGCTGGTGAAAGCGCGTCCCGGCCAGCTCGCGTATTCATCGTCGGGCAATGGCAGCGGCGCGCATCTCGCCGGCGAAATGCTGCGCAGCCTCGCGCACATCGATATCATTCACGTGCCGTACAAGGGCGCCGGCCCCGCCATGCCCGACTTGCTCGCGGGGCAGGTGCAACTGTCGTTCGTGACCTCGATTGCGGCCGGACCGCAGATCAAGAGCGGTCGCCTGCGCGCGCTCGGCGTGACGACGGCAAAGCGCTCGCCGGCGCTGCCCGACCTGCCGGCAATCGCGGAAACGGTCGCGGGCTACGATTCCGCCGTGTGGTACGGGTTCGCCGCACCTGCGGGCACGCCGGCGGACATCATCGCGCGGCTGAACGGCGAAGTCCTGCGCGTGCTCGCCGCGCCGGATTTTCGCAACCGCATCACGCTCGAAGCCGTCGCGCCCATCGGCAGCACGCCCGAGGAATTCGGCGGATTTATCCGGAGCGAAATCGTGCGCTGGGCGAAAGTCGTCAAGGACTCCGGCGCGAAAGTGGATTGAGCGCCGCGGTCGTCCCGCTAGTGCGGCGCTCGGTATAATCGCCGTGGCCCGATTCAACGGAACTCTGCGAGCGCGATCCCGCGGCGGTCAAGTGCGCTCGGGTCGAAGGCAAGATTTCGGCCGCGGCCGCGCGCGAGATCTACGGCAGCGACGAATGAGTGTTGAACCGGGTTACAATCGTCACGGAGGGAACGCATGACGCGCAAGGATCGGTTTTCCAAAGTCCTGTCGCTGCATTCGGCGTTGTTGCTGCTGGCATGGCCGATTGCGGCACTTGCCCAGGCGACCTACCCGACGCAGCCGATCCGCTTGATCGTGCCCTTCCCGCCGGGCGGCAGCACCACCATCGTCGCCCGCATCATCGGCCAGAAATTGACCGAAAGCTGGGGCCAGCAAGTGGTGGTGGATAACCGCGGCGGCGGCAATACCATCATCGGCTCGGATGCCATGGTCAAAGCGCCCGCCGGACGGCCATACCATCCTGCTGGTGACGAGCACCCATGTGATCAACCCCAGCCTGCTCGCCACGCCCTACGATGCCGTCAAGGACTTCGCGCCGGTTGCGACACTGGTGGGGACCGAGACCCTCCTGGTCGTGAATCCGGCGGTGCCGGCGAATAATTTGCAGGAGTTCATCGCGCTGGCCAAAGCGAAGCCCGGCCAACTCAACTTCGCGTCGTCGGGCAGCGGAACCACGAACCATCTGGCGATCGAGTTGTTCATGATACTGGCCGGGATCAAGATGCAGCACATTCCCCACAAGGGCGCGGGGCCGGCCATCACCGATTTGATCGGCGGTCAGGTGCAGCTGTTCACGAACAATGCGCTGCCGCTGACCCCTTTCGTCAAGAGCGGGCGAATTCGCGCGCATCGCGGTCTCCGGCGAAACGCGCTTGCTGTCGCTGCCCGAGGTGCCGACCTTCACTGAGGCCGGTCTGCCGGGTTATGAGGTAAAGTCATGGCAGGGGATACTGGCGCCGGCAAAGACACCGAAGGCCATCATCGAAAAGCTGTCGCAGGAGATCGCGAAAATCTTGCGCACGCCCGAGGTCAGGGATAATCTCCTCAACATGGGGGCCGATCCGTTCATCAGCACTTCACAGGAATTCGCCGCGCTGATCAAGGCGGATCTGGTCAAGTACGCCAAGCTCATCAGGGAAACGAAAATAAAAATCGAGTAATTCGTTGTTTGAAAGGTCACGCGCCGGTCTGCCTGAATTCGTTGTTGCAGGCGGCACTGAAATTGAAATTCCGGCAAGGCCGATGGTCGACTGGGAATCCAGAGTAATTCGAGAGGCAGCGAGAATGGCAGAAAAAAATTGATCCGAGGCGTTCCTGGATGATAGTTCCCGCGCACGATCCCGGCGCAGGTCATGCGCTGTTCAGGAATTCAAACCGGACGTGGTGGTCCTCGACCTCGAGTACTCGGTCCCGCCGAAAAGCAAGGAAGCCGCGCGGTCGGGACTCGCGGCTCTCGTCAAGGAAGCTCGGCGACGAGTCAGGCCAGAGTCTTTGTGCGCATCGACCGCGACACGCGGTGGGCCGATGTCAGGGCCGCCGTGCACCGTGGCATCACGGGAATTGTTTTTCCCGGCCCTGAAGAACCCGCGGAGGTTGCCGAACTCGGCGAACTGATCGCGGCAATGGAAAAAGAAAGGGGCGTCGACCCCGGGACAACCGAACTTGTCCTGATGCTGGAGTCAGCCAAGGGATTCTGGAATGCGGCTACGCTCGCGCAAGCGAGCCCGCGGGTTACCGCGCTGGGAGTGGGACGGATCGATCTCACCATGCGGCTGGGGCCCGTGCCGCAAGGCGAGTTCCGGCTCTACCGCTTTCTCATGACGCGCGCGCTCGTTGCCGCAAGAATGCTGGGCAAACAGCCGCTGGGCGCGTTGTGGCGGCCCGGTTCGCGCGGCGGCGTCGCATCCAGAGAAGCCAGCGCGAAAGCGGCCAGGGAAGCCATGACTGATGGGCTTTACCGGATGTCTCTGCGCAACAGCGGAACAGGTGGCATCGGTGAATGCAGGATTTACCGTCCGCGTAACGTTGCGGGAAACGCAGCCCCGCTCAAGACAATTAATTGGCGAGAAACCGATGCCCAAGTACATACGCCGTTCGTTGTATGCCCTGTCCGTTGACGATCCGCAACTGCGGGAGAAAGCTTACGCCTCGTGGGCCGATGCGATCATTCTGGACTTCGCGAAGAAGCCGGGCCGCAACTGGCAGGAAGATCTCAAGTCCCGCATGCCTGCCGCCATACACGAGGCGGCCACAGGCGGCGCCGAGGTTTTTGTCAGGATCAACAGCGACGCCGCCGCAGCCGAACTCGAAGCGACGGTGTTCTCCGGAATTTCCGGCGTCGTATTGAAGGGAGTCAACGGGCCCGAGGACATCAAGCGCGCAAGCGAGTGTCTGGATGCGCTCGAAGAAAGCCGGGGAATCGCGGGCGGATCGCTTGAAATAGACGTCGAGGTCGATACCGCCGCCGGCGTCTGGAATTCGCTGGAAATCGCGCGCGCGAGTCCGCGCTTCGGCACCTTCACCGCCAACGAGCACGAGTTGTCGCGAAATCTCGGGATGACTTCCGAGCCGGTGCTGGAATTCGAACCGCTCGAGTACATCAAGTCCCAGCTGATCACCGTCGCGACTTCCGTCGGAGGACAGGCGCAGGGCATGAGTTATCCGCTGAGTCTGACGCAGAAAAATGCCGGCGAAGACGAGTTGAGAAAAGCGGTGCGGCGCGCGCGCGATACGGGTTTCAAAGGCGCAGTCTGTCCGCATGCATCGTGGATCAAAGCCTGTAACGAGGGTTTCCGTCCCAGCGCTGAAGAGGCCGCGTACTACGTGAAAGTCATCGAGGTCTTTGCCGAGGGGTTGAAGCGCGGCATGGCGTCCGTCCCCATCGACGGCAAGATGATCGACGTGCCGGTCGACTTGCGCGCAAAACTTTATCTCGAATGGGCGAATCGGGCTGCAGGCGCGCGACGCCGAGAAAGCGAAAGCGCATGAGAAACCGTCCGCATAAAGACGCATGCAAGAAATGCCAATTGAATTCACCGGGACTTGAACAATGAATAACAGAGTCGCGCGTTGCTCGATGTTCGTCACGCCCACGAACCCCCGCTTTATCGACAAGGCGTGGACGCGAGGAGGGGATGTCTACATTCTGGACATCGAGGATTCCATCGCGCCCGCGGAAAAAGCCCGCTGCCGCGCGTTGATCCGCGAATCGATCACCAAGGCAAACAAGGGCGGAGCGTCGATTTACGTCAGGGTCAACAAGCCTTTCGTGGATGCCGACCTGCCGTGTTCGGTGTGGCCCGGCGTGGACAGAATCATGCTGCCGAAAACGGAGTCGGCGGCCGAGATGCAGCATGCGCATGAAATCATATCGCGGCTGGAGAAGGAGCGCGGCGTGCCCGCGGGCTATATCGAGCTGTCGCCGATGATCGAATCCGCGCTGGGCGCGGTGAACATTTATGAAATCCTGACCGCAACGCCGCGGAAAATTTATTCGCAGGGCGGCGCCGGCGGCTACGACATGGCGGTCAATCTCGGCATCGAGATGTTTGCGGATTTCGACCAGTACGCGTTCCCGATCGCCTATGTCGCGCTGGCGGCGATGGCGCTGGGCATCGAGGCCACCGGCGGCGTATTCGTGCATAACGAATCGGGGCGGGTCGATCAGAGCGACCAGGCAGTCACGCAAGCCGCGGCGCTGCATGCGGCGGGCATCCACCACGCCGGAGCACTGCACCCTGCTTTCATTCAGCCGCTCGTCTCGGGCCTCTCGCCGACGCAGGACGAAATCGCGTGGGCGCATAAAGTGATCGAAGAATTCGACCGGCTGGCGGATCTCGGCGAATCGATCGGGTCGCTCGACGGCAAGGTGATCGATAAGTACGAGTACGATGGTGCGAAGCGCACTCTCGACTGGGCGGCCGCGTGTGCCGCCAAGGATCAGTACAAGGCGCGGACGTTGAGCCGCGCGCAGGCCGACGAAAAACAACCCGCCGATAGTCGCCCGACGCGCTGACCACAGCGTTCACCCTTCTATATATCGGGGCGAACGGTTGAGGTCTTGTTCCGAGCTGCCTTATTTCACGCTCACGCGGTGGCGGGAATAAATGCAGGCTGCCGCGGGCCGCGTCGTTTGCAGCGGCGCGGTTGCGGCGGGTAGTGGATTGCGCGCGATGCCCGTCCGGCGTAATGTATGGACGGGGGAAAACGCGGCGTTCGCCGCGGACACCGACGGGGGAGGGGAATCATCATGCGCGGAATCTTGCTTGCTGCAATTCTGTTTGTATCGCCGTTCGTCGCGGGTGGCCCGGCGACGGCCGCCGAAATGTCGCAAAGCACGGTGCGTGCGATGCCGGTGTTCGAGGTGGACCCCGCGTGGCCCAAGGTGCCGGCGAAGTGGAAACTCGGCGACGCCTCGAGCATCGCCATCGACGCGCAGGACAACGTGTGGGTCCTGCACCGTCCGCGGACGTTAAAGGCCGACCGAGGCCGCGATGGCCGCGCCGCCGATCATGGTGTTCGACGGCGCGGGCAATTACATCAAGGCCTGGGGCGGCGCGGGCAGCGGCTATGAATGGCCCGAGCGCGAGCACGGCATCCATATCGACTACAAGGGTTACGTGTGGCTCGGCGGCAACAATTGTCCGGCGTCAGGCTTGGCCGGACTCAAGCCGGTGGCGGACGACGCACTTGCTGAAGTTCACGCAGGACGGCAAGTTCGTGCTGCAGATCGGCCGCAGCAACCAGAGCAAGGGCGATGCCGACACGAACAACGTGCACCGCGCGGCGGACGCATGGGTCTATCCGCGAACCAACGAATTGTTCGTCGCCGACGGTTACGGCAATCACCGCGTCGTCGTGTTCGACGCGGACACCGGCGCGTTCAAGCGCATGTGGGGCGCGTTCGGCAAAGCGCCGGCGGGCGTCGACAACTGCGCGGTGACCGCGCCCGAAGACGTTTTCCGGATGGCGAGGGCCCGCCGGATTACAACGTCGTGCACGCGATCCGCGTCGCCAACGACGGCATGGTGTACGTGGCCGACCGCGAAAACCGGCGCCTGCAGATGTTCACGGCGGACGGCAAATTCGTGAAGCAACTGGTCAGAACGCGAGACGTCGTTTGCGCGGGACCTGGCATTCTCTCCGGACCCGGCGCAGCAGTTTCTGTATGTCGGCGCCGGCAAGGGCATTGTCGTCGTCGATCGCAAGACGCTCGAAGTCGTCGGCACGATCCAGGTCGCGGGCCAACTCGGACCCGGCCACCACATCGCGACCGATTCGAAAGGCAATATCTATCATCGCGCAGACCGCCGCGGGACTGCAAAAACTTGTCTTCAAAGGCATGGCCCCCGCGCCGGGAAGATGACCGGACAAGATAAAGCGCGTCACGCCCGAATTCCGCGAACTCAAGCCCGCCGCGCTCGAGCAATTCGAAATTCGCGCGGTCCGGACACGCCCCGGATTGCGAATGCCGTTAAACGGGCGTGTCTAGCGCGCCCGGACAGGGATGGTACTAATCGCCTTGGACACGCGCACGACGCTCATCGACGAGACGCTGGAGCGCCGCGACTTCCGCTTCCGCCATGCCCGCGTGCCGCGCGGCGGTGATGGTGCGCGTCAACTCCTCGGCTTCGGCCTCGTCGCGCTTCTTGAGCAATTCGATAACCGCCGTGAGCACCTCGAACGTCGAGACGAACTCGTCGCCGTCCCGGAGCTGCCGCGCGCGGGGATATTTACCCTCGAGCAGGGTCGTAAGCTGGCGCTCGATAACGAATACCGGACCGCACAACCGATTGGTGATGACCAGTCCCAGCACGCCGATCGCCAGAACTTCCACGACGAGGAACACCATCGAGAAGTTGAACACACGCAAGACCTGGCGTACGTCCACTTTGTCCTTGAAGGCCGGCGTTTGGAACACGAGATTGAGGAGACTGTCAATCTCCCGATAGCTGGCGAGGAGCATGATGCCGAGCACTGCGGAAACCACCGCGGCGATTCCGACCATGATCGCCGTGTACTTGTACTGGAACCGTCGATTGACGGTGGAAATGCGGTTGCGCTTATACGACTGGCTCATAGAAACTCCAGATTCCAAAAAGTTGGGCAGAACATGGGACGACGCCAGCAAGCATTATCGCCAAGTATACATTGCAATTTGAAGGCCAGCTCCCCAGTTGCTGAACGGGCTCTTGCACTCTAATATTTTAACTTCTGGGTGCCTGCACAAAAATCAAAAGGGCCACGGGCGAATTCCGCTAACTCCTGCCCGCCAGCGCGCTTGAACAATTCGAAATTCGCGCGGTCCATCTTGATTTCACCCTTGTTGATGCGGCGGTCGATTTCCAGCACGGCGTCGTTGAACGGCGTGGCGATGCCGAGTTCGCGGCCCTTGCGCGCCACGACACCGGGGATGTATTCCATCTCGCTCGTGCGGCCCTTCAGGTGATCGTGAATGGGGGCGGTGCGCCCGCGGCTGACGTGGCCGAGCAGCGTCTTCATCGCTTTCACCAGATTTTCCTCGTCGGTTCCCGCGAACTCGTCGGCGCGCAGGCCGAAGATCGGCTGCAGGCGGTAGCCGAGCGCATTGCCCACCGCGGCGGATTCCTTGCCGAGTTCCACCGAGATCTCGAACATGCCGGGCAGGTTGGCGGCCTCGGTGTTGCCGAGGCCCAGCAGCCCGAACGGCCCCATCGTCATCGTGTTGGCGACGAGCTTGGTCCACTTGGCGCTGTAGATGTTGCCGGTGGCTTCGACATGGCCGACGTTGCCGAGCAGCTTTTCGATTTCGCGCAGCCGCGGCGTGTACAAGCCGTCGAGCTCGCCCACGCCGAACCACGTCGTCGCGCGCGCGGTGTTGCGCTTGACGAGCCCGGGCGTGAAGATCTCCGCCGACAATTCGAGCGCGCAGCCCACCACGCGGCTACGGCCGACGATGGAGGCGATCGAGTCGTCGTTGAAGCCGTTTTGCACGGGCACCAGCACGCCGTCGCTCTTGAGATACGGTTTGATGAATTCGCTGAGCCAGCGGTGGTCGTTCGATTTGACCGCGAGCAGCACGATGTCGAATTCGAGGTTGGACGACGCCAGGTCGCACAGGTGCAGCGCGCGCATCGTCACCCGCAGTTCCTCGTCCGGCATGCGGACCAGTGAGCCCGGTCGTTCGCAGCGCTTCGACCTGCGCCGGCCACTGGTCGATGACCGTGACGTCAAGCCCGGCCTGCGTCAGATCGGCGGCCACGCTGCTGCCGATCGCGCCGGCGCCGAGTACGGCAATTTTCTTGCTCATGCGTTGCATTTCCCTAAATTACCGCAATTGACCTGCCGCCACCGGAGCCGTCATTGTGCCAGTACCGGTTCCGCGCGGTGGTTAGGGGCGAGGGTGGACGGCGCAAGCTGCTTGACGGCGACGCGGCAGAGGCGGAAGGTAGCGTAAATTCCAGGTGCGGCCACCCTGGCCGTGAGTCGGAAAAAATGGGGAGTCAACATGAATCGAATGAGGGCGGGGAGCCGTATCTTCGCGGCGATCGTTGCGTTCGCGGTAGTGCCGGGCGCAGGCGGCTTGGTTACGACCGTGGCGGCTCAGGCGCCGCAAAAACCGCTGCGCGAGATACCGAAATTCGAAGTGGATCCTACGTGGCCGAAGTTGCCGGCGAAGTGGGTGTTCGGTCAGGTCTCCAGCGTTTCCGTCGATGAAAACGGACACGCGTGGGTACTGCAGCGTCCGAACTCCATCCGCACCGATCAGAAAGGCCGCGCCGCGCCGCCGGTGCTGGAGTTCGACGAGGATGGCAATTTCGTGCAGGGCTGGGGCGGGCCGGGCGAGGGCTACGATTGGCCCGAGATCGAACACGGCATTTACGTCGACCCGAAGGGCTTCGTGTGGCTGGGCGGCAACGGCAAGACCGACAATCACCTCGTCAAGTTTACGAAAACGGGCAAGTTCGTGATGCAGATCGGCAAGAAAAGCCAGAGCAAGGGCAACCTCGACACGCAGAACGTCAAGGAAGCCGCCGACACCTTCGTTTATGCGAAGACGAACGAACTGTTCGTGGCCGATGGCTACGGCAACAATCGCATCATCGTGTTCGATGCCGACACCGGCGCGTTCAAACGCATGTGGGGCGCGTTCGGCAAAGAGCCGGCGTCGCTCACGCCGCCGCCGAAAGTCCCCGAAGCGTCGCGCATTCCCGCCAAGGAAGCCACGGGCGATGGCCCCGATCAGTTCAGCACCGTGCACGCCGCGCGCGTGTCGAACGACGGGCTCGTGTACGTGTCCGACCGCGCGGGCAAGCGCGTGCAGGTGTTCACGCTCGACGGCAAGTACGTGACGCAAAAATTCATCGACCGCTGGTGCGAGGCGCCGCACTGCGGCAACGGCCAGACGGTCGCCAGCACCGCGTTTTCGCACGATCCGGAGCAAAAATTCCTGTATGTCGCGAGCCGAAGCCCGGCGCGCATCTGGGTGCTCGACCGCAAGACACTCGAACTGCTCGACTCATTCGGGCGGCCCGGTGTGGCGCCTGGCGAGTTCTACGTGATCCACCACATGAACGTGGATGCGAAAGGCAATCTTTACGTCACGGAAGTTCAGGACGGCAAGCGCGTGCAAAAATTCGCGTTCAAGGGGATGCAGGCGGCGCCGAAATGACCTGTCTGCAGCCGATCCAGCGCACGCGAATTGCCGTAGAATAAACTTTTACCCAGGGGGAACATTATGACGGACGCAGTGCTTACGCGTTACGAAATCGACGTTGAAGATGTTGAATACCTGCGGCATGGCGCAGCACCGCTGCTCGCCCGCGTTTACAAGCCGCGCGGCACGGGACCGTTTCCGCTGATCGTCGATTTGCACGGCGGCGCGTGGTGCAAGAAGGACCGCACGAGCGACGCCGGCACCGACGAGCCGCTCGCCAAAAGCGGCGTGGTGGTGGTGGCGCTGGATTTTCGCATGCCGCCCGACGGCGGGATATCCGGCCTCGATGCAGGACGTCAATTACGCGATACGCTGGTGCAAGAGCCGCGCCGCCGAGTTCGGCAGCCGCGCGGACATGGTCGGCATATTGGGCGTTTCGAGCGGCGGGCATCAGGCGATGCTCGCGGCCATGCGCCCGGCCGATGCGCGTTATGCCGCGCTGCAGTTGCCGGGCAAGCAAGCCGTGGATGCGACGCGTGCGCTGCGCCGTGATGTGCTGGCCGGTGATCGATCCGCTCGGCCGCTATCGCTATGCCAAAGGGCTGCAGGCGGGCGGCGACGCGAAGATGAAGAAAACGGCGGACGAATGGGTGGCCTGCCACGACAAGTACTGGGCGAATGAAGCGGCGATGACCGAGGGCAATCCGACGCTCGCACTCGAACGCGGCGAAAAAGTTCAGATTGCCGCCGGTGTTGTACCTGCAGGGCACGGCGGACCTGGCACACCCCAAACCCAACCGCGACCAGTTCATCGCGAGTTACCGCAAGGCGGGCGGCCGCGTCGACCTGCATTTCTTCGACGGCGTGGGCGAGGCGTTCATCACCAACGATCCGACGTCGGCGGCCGCGCGCGACGCGATCGACAAGATCATCGAGTTCGTGCACCGCGAGATTCGCTGAGTGCGATTTAAAAATCCCCTCTCCACCCTTTCGGGGGAATATTTTGGAATCGGCATCATTAAATTGATTTAAAAAAATTCCCTCTCCACCATTTATGGGGGAGAGGGTTAGGGTGAGGGGGCGGGTGAAATCTTATTTGTCGCTGTGAATCGAAGCGATTTCGCTTCCCCTCACCCCGGCCCTCTCCCCACTGACGCGGGGAGAGGGAGTGTTGTAGAGACCGAGTTTTAATTCACTCGAGCTTTATCCCCGAAGCCTTGATCGTCTTCGTCCAGCGCGCGGATTCCGCGGCCATGTAGCGGCGCAGGTCATCGGGCGTGCCGGGTTCGGGATCGCCGCCCAGGCTGACGAAACGCTCGTTCATTTCCGGCGCGTTGAGTGCTTTCACGATTTCCGCATTCAGCCGCGTGACGATCGCGCGCGGCGTGCGCACCGGCGCGAAAATTCCGAACCACGTCGTGTATTCGTAACCGGGCACGCCGGCTTCGGCAATGGTCGGAATGTTCGGCAGTGCGGGCGAGCGCTTGGCGCTGCCCACGCCCAGCGCATTGAGGCGCCCCGCCTTGATGTGGGGCAGCACGGCGGGCACGCTGCTGAACGCCATCTGGATCTGGCCGCCGATGAGATCGGTCAGCGCCGCCGCACCCCCTTTGTACGGCACGTGCACGATGTTGACGCCGGCGAGCCACTTCAAGAGTTCGGTGCCCAGATGGTTGGGCGTGCCGACGCCGCTCGAGCCGGCGTTGAGGTAACCGGGCTTCGCTTTGGCGAGCGCAATCAGTTCGCGCATGTTTTTCGCGGGCAGTTGCGGATTGGTCACCAGCAGCTGCGGCACGATCACGACCATGCTGACCGGCGCGAAATCCCGCACCGGGTCGTACGCGAGCTTGCTCGACAGCAGCGGATTGATCACCATGCCGGCGGAAGTGCCGAGCATGATGGTGTAGCCGTCGGGCGCTGCTTGCGTGGTGATGAGCGTGCCCAATATGCCGCCGGCGCCGCCGCGGTTGTCGACCACCACTTGCTGCCCCATCGACTCGGCCAGTTTGTGCGCGAGCGCGCGTCCGACGAGATCGGTGTTGCCGCCCGGCGGATAGGTGAGGACCATGCGGATGGGCTTGACCGGGTAGGGCTGGGCCAGAACGTTCGCGGCGCATAACACCGCCGTCGCGAAAAGGGAGCGCGGCAGAATCATTGCGCATAGTATATACGGTTCCGCAATCGCGTCATTACTGCAGGCGCGGATCCACCGAAAAAAATTCGAGCATCATGAATTCCTCGAGCCCGGCGTTGTCCCGCGCGCGCGCCGACAGCGTGAGGTTGCGCGCAGACGCTGCGACTCCCACAGGAAATCCTCCTGCTCGTATTCGCGAATGATGGAGATCATCTTGCGCACGACCGCGATGCGCGTGTCGGCATTGTTGCCTTTCTTGCACCTCGATCAGCTGCTTGGTATTGCGGCGGATGTCCTTGTTCCAGCCGAAGAACAGGAATTCCGCGTCCGGTAGCCGACGCGCATGAGCTGGAACACGCCGCCGCCGTGCGACGGATCGTAGCCGAACGTGAGCTGGCGCTGCGTCGCGAGATTGGCGGCGGCGATGCGGTTGCTGCGCGCCTTGTCGTCTTCGGCCGCCGGCGCGTCTGCCATGCTTGGCGGGCGACGGCGGTGCCGCCGCGGCTGACTCACCGCGCGCGCGGCGCCGCGCCTCGATGTACGATGCGAGATCGCCGTCGGCGGGCGGGCGCGGCGGCGCCGGCGCGGCTCACGGGCGCGGTCGCCGGCGGCTGCGGCACGGCGGCGGCGCGCCGGCGTTTTGAGCGCGATGACGGGTGCCGCGGGCGGCGGTGGCGGAGCCGGCCGCGAGCGGGGCGGTGGCGCGGGTTGCGCGTTGAGCGAAGGCGATGGCGACGGAGCCGACGGAGGGCGCGGCGGCGGTGCAAGCTGCACCACCAGCGAGCCGCGCTTCTCGCCGATTTCGTCCTCTTCGGGCGAGGGCAGGTGAATTTTCGGCAGCCATTTCCACATGACCGCGATGTGCAGGAGCAGCGACAGCGCGAACGCCATCCAGATCGTGGGTATCGTCACGCCATCGCGCGGCTTGCGGAATTCGTCGTGCCAGTCGCTCATCGGTTACTTTGATGCGATTGCGGGCGCAGAGTTCGCGCCTGGCGCGAGCGGAACGGGTTATCGCGGTGTTTGCGCGGCTGCGCGCGTTGCGGCTTGCGCATTACGCGTGATGCGCGGCTCCGGCGGGAAGTTCGGCGAGCTCGATCAGGCAGTTTTCGGTGGCGGCCGGATCGATGAATGCAATGCGGCAGCCGGCGTGGCCGATGCGCGGGACCTCGTCGAGCAGCCGCACGCCTTTCGCCTTCAATTCGGCGAGCGCCGCATCGATGTCCTCGACCTCGAAGCAGATGTGATTGAGCCCGCCCTTGCCTTCGGCCACCATGCGCGCGTGCTTGCTGTCGGCGGTCGTGCCCGCGATCAGCTCGACCATGGACTCGCCGACCGGATAGAGCGCAAGCCGCACGGGGCGTCCCTCGATGTCCTCGACGCCGCCCAGCTTTATGCCGAAGCAGTCTTCCCACAAACGCCGGCTCGCTTCGGTGTCGCGCACCACCACGCCCACGTGTTCGATACGCTTGATCTTCACTGCGGTTCTCCGTGAAATGTTCCGCGCCACTCGTGCGCCGCGCGACCGCGTGCAACACATCGCGCGGACGCTGACGCGGCGGTCAACGCGACGACTGGCCTTCGAGCAGGAGCTTGACGACCTGCGGCGTGATGTCGCGCGCGCGGCTGTCGAGTTCCGCGTCCGTGAGGTTGGCGATCGGATGCGGCATGGCGAGGAACTTGAAATCCTTGAGCCCCCACGAGCGCGCCATCGCTTCACCGGTGCGCATGAACACGTCCGTGATGATGGACGCCGTGGGCATGCCCTGCTGTTCGAGAACTATGCTGTCGAGCACACTGCCCGAGCTGCATGACCCTCAATCGCCGACGCCGGCGACGACGAAGTCGCAGGCGTCTTTGAACTCCTTGATCATCTCGGGCGACGCCGGTATGCCCGCGCTCTTCTTGCGGCGCATGACGTGCGCTTTCACGCCGTGATCGCGCTCGAGCAGCCCGCGCGATGCGCAGCAGCAGCTGGTCGGAATTGTGTTTCGAGTTGTCGACGAGGCCGACGCGCAGGCCCGCGAGCGATTTGGGCCGCGGCACGTAATCGATCTTGCGCCCCTTGGCTTCGACGGTGGGATCGTAAATCTGGATTGTCATGATGCGCTCCTTGGCTGTACGATTACAAGATTAACAGCAACTCAGGATCGGCCGAAATTCAATCTATCGGCGTTCACGGCAGGCGAATTTCCTTCGTGACGGCCTGCGAGCCGTTCCTGCCGCCCCAGCCGGGAATAAACGCCGACTGCACGCCGGCGCGTCCGCCCGCCATGATGACGAGCAGGTCGCGCGGTTCGTGTATCAGCGGCACGAGCGTGGTTTCGTCGCGGGCGTGATGGCGCCGTCCTTCAGGTTGGCGCGCTTCAATTCGGCCACCGAAATCTTCGTGTGCTCGATGACGTAGCGCTTCACGTCGTCGCGGCTCCAGCCGGCCTTGGCGATGATGGCCATGTGCTCGCCGGCGAACACCATGGCGTAACACGGCAGGCGCGCGGTGCCTGCGGACATGCGCATCTGCGCGCACGCCGTCGTGAGTATGCCTTCCGGCGTGCTGGAAAGCCCGTTCGAGTACTGGTGCACGCCGAGCGCCGCCATGATGGTGACCGCGTTCTGCTCGCGCTTGAAGCCGCGATCCACGTGCAGCGGCGGCCACGGGCTTTCCGCCTCGTTCTCCGCGATGCAGTAGGTGTATTTGCCGGGGTGCCCAAGGCTGCTGCGATCGAGTTCGCCGGGCAGGGTGCCGATGGTGTTGCGCATGATAAGGCGCACCGCGCGCCCGATCGTCGCGTTCGCGCGCCAGCCGGGCCCGAACAGATTGTCGCCGCAGTTCATGTCGAGTTCGCGCGCGATCGGCCCGTTGACCACCATCAACACGCCCGAGCCGCCCGTGCTGGTGGCCGGGCCGTGATAGCCGTACAAGGGATCGGCGAGCGCCTCGACCGCAGCGACCACGACCGGCATGTATTCGGGCTTGCAGCCGGCGAGCACCGCATTGATCGCGACTTTTTCAGCGGTCACCGAAACCTGGCGGTTCTCGATGAAGGCGATCTCGTAGGCGGGTTCGAGCCCGACGGCGGCGAGCATCGCGACTGATGCGCTCGGCGGTCGGCGGCACGACCGGCAGGCCGTCGGTCCAGCCTTTGGCGTAGCAAAGCTCCATGGCGGCGGCCATGTCGGGCGCTTCGAAATGACGGGACTGTAAGCTGCATGTGGGTTCCTCGCTTGCAAGACGTGCGGCCGCGGCGGGCCGTTGAACGCGTTTACAGTATCATAAACCGCGCCCGCCCGCGCCGCTTCAAAACTGCAATGTAACGCCGATGATCGCTGCCAATTGGTAAACCCTGCGGACGTTACGCCATTGGCTGCGCCGGACATTCGAACACGCGTTCATTCGCAAGTCGTGCTGCCGGCTCAGGGCTTCGCCGGCCGCTTCGACAGCTTGCGCTGCAGCGTGCGCCGGTGCATGCCCAGCGCCTTCGCCGTGGCCGAGATGTTGCCCTGGTGCTCCACCAGAACCTTCTGAATGTGCTCCCATTCGAGCTGGTCGATGCGCATCGGGTCCTCGCTGATCGGCACATCGGGCCTGGGCTCGACGCGCTTGAAAGCCGCGAGGATTTCCTCGGTCCTGGCGGGCTTGGCCAGGTAGTGGGTCGCGCCCAGCTTGATCGCCTCGATCGCGGTCGCGATGCTCGCGTAGCCGGTCAGCACGACGACGCAGGTTTCGCTGTCGAGTTGCTTGAGCCTTTGCACCAGCGCCAGTCCGGATGCGCCCGGCATCTTCAGATCCACCAGCGCGTATTCGGGCGGATCGTCCTCCGCCATCCAGATCGCGTGCTCGACGTCGTGCGCGACGCGAACGGCGAAGCCGTGCGCCTCCATCGCGCGTTTGACAATGCGGCAGAACGCGGGATCGTCGTCCACCACCAGCAACGTCGGCAGGGTCCCGCCGGATTCGGTCGCGCTCACGCTCATGTCCCGCCGGCCGGCGCAAGGACCGGCAGCGCAATCTGCGTGCATGCGCCGCCGCCCTCGCGATTGAAAATTCGCACCTTGCCGCCAAAGCGCTCGATGGTCGCGTTGGCGAGAAAGAGGCCGATACCGAGGCCGGCCGGCGACTTGGCGGAGAAAAAAGGCCTCGCCCGCCCGCCGCGCCACCTCGGCCGAAAGGCCGGGCCCGCGGTCCTTGATTTCGATCACCACCTGATCCGCTTCGCTGCGGCCGCGAATCTCCACCGCGGAAGGCGACGCGTCGGCGGCATTGTTGAAGAGATTGATCACCGCCTGGCAGAGCGTCTGCTCGACGACGATGGACGGCGCGGGGCTGGCGTCCGACCACCGGCAATCGACGCTCACCGCCGGCCGCATCAGCAGCCACTTCGCCAGAGTCTCGTCGAGGAATGAATCGGCCGCCTGGGCGCGGCCGCTTTCGCCGCGCGCCGCGCCGGCGCTGTCGGTCAAGGCGCTGATGATGGCTTTGCAGTTGGCGAGTTGCGTCTGCATTTCGGCCGCGTCCTCACGCAATTCCGGCTGCCCGGCGTAGCGGGCGGCCATGTCGTCGGCGAGCAGCGTCATGGTGGCGAGCGGCGTGCCCAGTTCGTGCGCCGCACCCGCCGCAAGCGTGCCGAGCGCGACGATGCGCTCGTTCCTGAGCGCGTCTTCGCGCGCGCGCGCGAGCATGCGGTCGCGCTCGCGCAGCGAGTGCGCCATGCTGGCGACGAAATGCGCGATCAGCCCGGCGCTGACGACGAACGTCGCCCACATGCCGAATACGTGCAGACCGAATGCTGTCGCGTCCTCGCCATGATGGTGCTGCTCGCCCAGCGGCACGATACCAGACGAGCAGCAGCGAGTAACAGGCGACCGCGAGCGCCGCCACGCTCCAGTTGTAGCGCGCCGGCAGGATGGTCGCCGCGATCATCAGCGGCAGCAGATAAAGCGACACCAGCGGATTGGTGGATCCGCCGGTGAAATACAGGAGCGCCGTGAGCCCCAGCACGTCGCCCAGCAGGTTGCCGAAGAACTCGAAATCGGTCACCGGCCAGCCCATCCGCAGCCTGGCGTGCGCGAGCAGATTGAGCAAGGCCGAGGAACGCGAGCGCCGCACCCACCGGCCGCAAGGGCAGCTGCATGTCCCACGCAAACTGGGCGGTGGCGAGCGCCACGCCCAGCGCGATGAGGACGAAATAGCGCAGCACGACCAGACGGCGCAGATTCTCCGGCGTTACGGATATCAGGCTGGCGTGGGCCGGGTTCGCGTATGCCACAAGGGTTTCCTCGCAATTCGCGTCATTTTAGCCGCAAGCGCCGCCGCGTTCGACGGGTGCGACAAACTGTCGCATGCGGCAATTTGCCGCATTAGTCCGGGTAGTATTCGATATTAGGATTAGTCACGGTACGGTCCGTTGTCTCCGGCAGGTGTATTTGGAAATCCGTGCCCGGGAAAACTTATTGATTCTCTCGCGCACGATTATGCGGGGGACGCAGATGATGTTGGTGTAATTCGAGAAGTATGCGCCGAATGTTTGCGCTGCAGCGGCATGCCAAAAAAGGGAAATCTGTAATGAATGCGACATCGAACTGCACAGTCACGAATGCGCGCGTCCGCGGGCCGTTCAACGCAGTGGTGGCGCTTTCTCCGCTCGCGTTCGCCGGCGCACTGTTCTCCAACACGGTGCTGGCGTGCTCGAGCTGCGGCTGCAGCATCAGCACCGATTGGGCGTCGCAGGGATTGAGCTCGGGCTCAGGCTGGCGGATCGACGTTCGCTACGACTATGTCAATCAGAACCAACTGCGAACGGGGACGGGGACGGTTGATCGCGGAGGTATCGTCCTGCCCAATCCGGACCAGGAGGTCCAGCTGAACACGGTGACTCGCGCCACCAACCTGTTTGTCGACTACAGCCCGAACGCGAATTGGGGCGTGAACGTACAGGTTCCCTATTTTGACCGCAATCACACGACGATCGCGCCAGGGGACACCGATGTTTCCACGTCGAACACGGAAAGCATCGGAGACGTGAGAGTCGTCGGGCGCTACCTGGGTTTTTCGGAGGACAAGAGTTGGGGGCTACTTGCCGGATTCAAGTTTGCGACCGGCAGTTATCACAATAACTTTATTGACGGTCCCCAGGCGGGAAATCCGCTGGACCGCGGGCTGCAACCGGGAACCGGCACCACCGACCTGCTTGTCGGCGCGTTTAAATTTGGTTCACTGAGCCGGAACTGGGACTATTTCGCGCAGGCGATGGTGCAGCAAGCCGTGAATTCCGTCGAGGACTTTCGTCCCGGGACGGCATTAAACGTCAACCTTGGCCTGCGCTACATGGCGTACGAGCACGTGATTCCGCAAATCCAGCTCAATACCCGGATGGAGAAACGCGAATCTGGCGCCAATGCGGACGTCGACAACAGCGGGGCCACCCTGATTTATCTGAGTCCCGGCGTCACGGTTCATATTGCGAAGTCCGTTCAAGCGTTCGGGTTCGTGCAGGTCCCGATCTACCAGAACGTCAACGGGTGGCAGATCGAACCGCGCTATACGGTTTCCGCCGGGGTGCGCGTGGGGTTCTGAAGCGAGCGGGGCAGGACAGCTATTTGGCGGGCGCGTTCAGCAGGGGTGTTACGATTTTATCGAGCAGGGGCGCGTCGATGCCCGGGTCCCCGTACCAGCCGTCCTTGCGCAGTATGCCCTTGCGGTCGATCACGAAAGTCAGCGGTATGCGCCAGATGCGGCCGTAGCCCTTGATGTTCGCGTCGCGCGCCATGGCGGCGGGAAAAGTAAACGCCTTCATCACCTCGCGCACCTTGGCCTCGTCGTTCGGATTGTCCATGCTGATTGCGATAAGCTGCAGACCTTCCGCGCGATGTTTGGCGTAATACGCCTCCAGCGCGGGCATTTCGGCGCGGCACGGGGTGCACCAGGTCGCCCAGAAATTCAAGATCACCACGTTTCCGGACTGTTCTGCAAGCGCAAAGCGGGTCCCATCTAGGAACTTGAGGTCCAGGGCGGGCGCGGCTTTGCCCTCCGCAATGTCGAGGGCAAGACTCGTGCCGTTTAATGTCAGCATTAGTCCCAGTAAAAGCGCGGATCGCATCAATTGGTCTCCTTGCCGAACTGCATAAAATAAAGTGCTCAACGATCAAGTTTTCGGTTTTGGTGAGGTTTTTATCGCATTACCCCGCGGCGGCGGCCAGCGGCTTGCGGATGATCTGGGCGTCGGTGAATAGCGAGGTAACCACGACTTTCTGTATTTCCTTGTCGTCCGGCACCAGATACAGCAGCGGGTTGATCAGTTCCTCGAATATTCCCCGCAGGCTTCTCGCGCCGGTCTTGTATTCCATCGCGATTTCGGAAATCTGCTCGAATACCTTGGGTTCGATGGTGAGTTCGACGCCTTCGTTCTTGAAGATCTCGCGGAACTGGTTGTAGATCGAGTTGCGCGGTTCGGTCATGATCCGCACCAGCATTTTGCGGCTGAGCGTCTGGAAGTTGGCGATGATGGGCAGGCGGCCGGTGAATTCGGGGATCAGTCCGAATTCGAAGAGATCGGTCGGCTTCACGCGCGTGTTGAGCCGGTCGAGGATGTTCTGGTTGTCGTCGTTGGTCGTGGAGATGAACCCGTAGCCGTGCGTTTTCGACATGATGTTCTCGAGGCCGACGAACGCGCCGCCGCAGATGAACAAAATGTTGGTGGTGTCGACGTACTGCTTGTCGCCCAGCTTGGCCGGATAGCCTTCCATGATCTTCAGGAGCGCGTGCTGCACGCTTTCGCCGGAAGTGCTGCGGGTCGTTCGGCGTTGGTCGCTTTCAACTTGTCGATTTCGTCGATGAACACGATGCCCATCTGCGCGCGCGCGATGTTGCCGTCGGCCTTGTCGACGAGCCGCTGCAGTATCGCCTCGATTTCCTCGTTGACGTACTTGGTCTGCGCCAGCGAAGTGGCGTCCGCGGTGACGAACGGCACGCCGAGAGGATTCTCGCGAGCGTTTCGCACAGCAGCGTCTTGCCGGTGCCGGAGGGGCCGATCAGGAGCACGTTGCTCTTGGCGATTTCGACGGCGTCCTTGCTGCGCTTTCTCGATTTTCTTGTAATGCGAATAAACGGCCACCGCCAGTATCTTCTTGGCTTCGTCCTGACCGATCACGTACTGGTCGAGGTATTTCACGATGAAACTCGGCTTGATTCTCGGGTCGAGCAAGGTCGTGTCCTCGTGATGCCGTGGCTTCGCGGCTGAGTCGCGCGTTCTACCGGTATGTCGGGAACTGCAAATGCAATATCATATGCCTGTGCCGCCCTGCCTGCGCAGGCGGCGACCGGCACGACCATCATAAATCAACGGGAGAGTACCATGTTGTGGGCCATATCCTGCACCGACAAGCCGAACACCGCCGCGGCGCGCGCCGCGGTCCTGCAGCCGCACCGCGATTACCTGAAAAGCCAGAAAGGCATACTCGTGCTGGCGGGTGCGACACAGACCGACGATGGCGCAACCGCCCTGGGCAGCCTGTTCGTCGTGAATGTGAAAACGCGCGCCGAAGCCAAGGCGTTTTCGGACGGCGATCCGTTTACCCAGACCGGCGTGTTCGCGAACATCACGATCACGCGCATGAACAAGGGGCAGTGGAATCCGGAGGCGGCGGAGGGGGCGTAGCGGGTAGCTGCGGCGTGCAGGCGCGCGGAAAACGGTTCTAGCGGACGCATCATGCGCAGCCTTAATCGTGGCGAACATCGCCACCACGGCGGCCGCCATCACGCCGGTCGCAATCCAGCCCAGCACGCGCAGCCGGCGTTTGATCGCGAACGGACCCATGACGTCGGGCCGCACCGCGAGCAACATCATTACGGCCATGATCGGCACCGCGATCACGCCGTTGACGATCGCGCTCCACACCAGCGCCTTGATCGGGTCGATGTCGACGAAAGTCCAGCCCGACGCCGATGACGGTGGCGATGGTCAGGATGGCGTAGAAGCCGCGCGCTTCCAAGAGCGGCAATCCCAGCCCGATCGGCCACCGGAATGTTTCCGCCACCGCGTAGGCGGCGCTGCCGGCGAGAATCGGGACCGCGAGCAAGCCGGTGCCGATGATGCCGAGGCTGAACAACAGGAATGCGAATTCGCCGGCCACCGGCCGCAGCGCTTCCGCCGCCTGCGCCGAGGTCTGGATATCCGTGACGCCGTTTGCGTGCAAAGTGACGGCGGTGGTCAGCATGATGAAAAACGCCACGCCGTTGGAAAACAGCATGCCGATCCAGGTGTCGATCTTGATGCGCCGCAAGTGCCGCCGCGCCTGCTCGGGCGCCTCCCGCAGCGGATCTTGGCCCGGGGTCGCGCGCTGCTCCTCCACTTCCTGCGAGGCCTGCCAGAAGAAGAGATAAGGACTGATGGTCGTTCCCAAAATCGCCACCACGGTGCTGATGTACTCGGACTTGAACGACAGTTGCGGCAGCAATGCGCCGCGCAGCGCTTCGCCCCACGGTACCTGCGACCACGAACACGGTGCCGACATAGGCAAAGAGGCTCAACGTCAGCCATTTGAGGATGGGCGCATAGCGCGGAAACGGAATGAAGATCGCGAGCACCAGCATGACGCAGCGCGAAGAAGACGAGGTAGATCTTGCTTTCGCCGCCGATCAGGATCTCCAGCGCGTTGCCCATCGCGCCCAGATCCGCCGCGATGTTGATGGTGTTGGCGACGAGCAGCAGCGCGACGATGAAGTAGAGCAGCGACCCTTGGATAGTGGTCGCGGATGTTGGCGGCAAGGCCGTGACCGGTGACGCAGCCGATGCGCGCGGACACGATCTGGATGCCCACCATCAGCGGCGTCGTGAACAGCACCGCCCACAACAGTCCGTAGCCGAACTGCGCGCCGGCCTGCGAATAGGTCGCGATGCCGGACGGATCGTCATCGGCCGCGCCCGTGATGACGCCCGGTCCGAGCTTCTTCAGCAGCGGCAGGTCGGCGTGCGGGTGGCGGACCGGTTTGTCGTCATCATTCATGCTGCAACTATAACCCAGGCCCAAAATCCCCCCGGCGCAGCGGTGAGCGAAAGGCGCGGCTGCCGGCCGCCGGTTCGTCGCCCGCGCTGCTGGCGCGCGCGAGGTATGAAATCCTGTAAAGCGCGATAATAGCGGGGTGAGCCCACGGCAATGCATGAATCCCGAGTGAAAAAAAAACCGCCAGCGAAGAACGCTACCGCCGACCGCGCGCTGCCCGCCCAGCACCGGTTCCTGGCCGAAATGGCCAGCGCGCGGCAAACGGTCGCCGTATTTCTCGCCAACGGACTCAAACTACAGGGCAGGATTGCGTCGTTCGATGAATACTCGATTCTGCTCGAGGGCGAGAAGACGGATATCGTCTACAAGCACGCGATTTCGACGATACAACCGCTGACCGACGTCGCCGCGAGTGCCGGCGTCGGTGCGCGGCACGGTGTGCCGGGTGCGGCGGCGGAAGATGCCGGCGACGCCAAGCCGCGCATGCCGCGGCAGCCGACTATCGTGGTGCGTACCCGCCGCCGCTCGATCAAGGGCCCCGCTGACAATAGTTGACGGCTCCGCGCGGCGCGGGCAGGCCGATGCTTTTGTCGAATGAGTTTCCCGCCGTACGTCTTGCTATGCCGGATTCCAGCGCAGATCGAGCGTGAGCGGATAAGCGGGGTTGTGCGCTTCCGCCTCGATGGCGCGTGGTCCCGGGGTGTGACCGTGGCTCCAGAAGCGCGCGATGCGCCGCGCCTCGGCTTCATTGGCGTTGACCGGAAAGGTTTCGTAATTGCGTCCGCCGGGATGTGCCACGTGATAGGTGCAGCCGCCGATGCTGCGTGCGCTCCAGGTGTCGACGATGTCGAACGTGAGCGGCGCCTGCACGCCGATGGTCGGATGCAGCGCCGAGGGCGGCGCCCACGCGCGGTAGCGCACGCCGGCTACACTCTCTCCCGGCACGCCGGTTGGATGCAGCGGCACTTCGCGTCCGTTGCAGGTGATCGCATGGCGCGTCGCCGGTCAGGCCGGTGACTTTGACCTGCAGGCGTTCGACCGACGAATCGACGTAGCGCGCGGTGGCGCCGACGCGGACTTCCTCGCCGAGCACGTTCCACGGTTCGATCGCCTGGCGCAGTTCGAGTTCGATGTCGCTGTAGCTGACGGTGCCGTAGCGCGGAAAACGAAATTCGATGAACGGCGCGAACCATGCGAAATCGAACGCGTAGCCCGCGGCGTTCAGCTCGCGCACCACGTCGCGCATGTCGGCGGCGATGAAGTGCGGCAGCATGAAGCGGTCGTGCAGTTGCGTGCCCCAGCGGATCAGCGCGCCGTCGTACGGCGTTTTCCAGAAACGCGCGATCAGCGCGCGCAGGAGCAGCATCTGCGCGAGGCTCATCTGCGCGTGCGGCGGCATTTCAAACGCGCGGAACTCAACTAGGCCCAGGCGGCCGGTGGCCGTGTCGGGCGAATAGAGCTTGTCGATACAGAATTCGGCGCGGTGCGTGTTGCCGGTGAGATCGACGAGCAGGTTGCGCAAGAGCCGGTCGATCAGCCACGGCGTCAGCGCTTGCCTGCCGGCTTCTTGCTTGCGCGCCATTTGCTGAAATGCGATTTCCAGTTCGTACAGATTGTCGTCGCGCGCTTCATCGACGCGCGGCGCCTGGCTCGTCGGGCCGAGGAATTGGCCCGCGAACAGGTAGGACAGCGCCGGATGGTTTTGCCAGTAGGCGATCAGGCTGCGCAACAAATCCGGACGCCGCAATAGCGGGCTGTCGGCGGGTGTGGCGCCGCCCAGCGTGACGTGATTGCCGCCGCCGGTGCCGGTGTGGCGGCCGTCGAGCATGAACTTTTCGGTGGCCAGCCGCGCCTGCCGCGCATCTTCGTAGAGTGCCGTGATATTGGTTACGAGTTCGTCCCAACTCGCCACCGGATGAATGTTGACTTCGATCACGCCGGGATCGGGCGTGACCTTCAACACGTTCATGCGCGCATCGGCCGGCGGTTCGTAGCCTTCGATGCGCAGCGTCAATTGCAAGATCTCCCGCGCTCGCTTCAACCGTCGCGACCAGTGCGAGATAATCCTCGATGCGTGGAATGGGCGGCATATAGACATGCAGCATGCCCGCGCGCGGTTCGACGCATAGCGCAGTGCGCACGATTTCAGCCGGCAAGGGATGCTGTTTTGGATCGAGCCGCGCGCCCGCGCCCGGATCCGCCGCTTCAACATCATCGAGTGCCGCCACCGGCTCGAACGGATCGCGCGGCAGATCGTCATCGTCTTTCTCCTCGTGTCGCAGGCAGGCTGTCGAGCGGCAGCCGGTAGCCGAGCGCCGAATCGCCGGAAACCAGGAACAAATGCTCGCGACGCAACGGCCACAGGCTGCTGACCCAGCGTGCGCCGCTTATACGTCTTGCCGCGTATTTGGCCGCGCGCAACGGCAGCACGAAACCCGCCGGCTCGCCCAAGCCGCGGCGTAATTGTGCGGCAAGCCGCGCGCGCTCGGCCGCATCGTCAAGTTTTGCGGCGAGCGGATCGATGTTGACCGGCAACTGGCTTTCCGCGTCGAGCGCGCGCAAAGGGTCTTCAAACGCCGGCATCACGAATGCGCTGGAAAATCCGAGCCGGTCGGCGATACGGTCGATGAGTTGCCGGGCTTCGCGCGTGCCATGCGCGGCGTCGGTAGCGGCGATCAAGTGCGGGTGGCGCCACACGGGTTGGCCGTCCTTGCGCCAGTAAATGCCGAGCGCCCAGCGCGGCAGCGGCTCGCCGGGATACCATTTGCCCTGGCCGTAATGGCAGCAGCGCGCCGGGCGCGAAGCGCTGCTGCAATCGCTGCTGCAGCGCTTCAGCCAGTTCGAAGCTTCGCGGGCGAGAGCGCGGTGTAGTTCCACTCCTGCCCGTCCATGTCGTCGATGGAGACGAAGGTCGGTTCTCCGCCTTGCGTAAGGCGCACGTCGCCGGCCACGAGTTCGCGGTCGATCTGGTGGCCGAGCGTCTCGATCGCCTGCCATTGCAGTACGGTGTAAGGCTTGGTCACGCGCGGGTCTTCGCGTATGCGCGTGACGCTCATCGCGAATTCGAATTGGGATTCACACGGGTCGGTCGCGCCGCTGACCGGCGCCGCGCTCTGCGGGGAGGCGGTGCAGGCAAGCGGAATATGGCCTTCTCCCGCGAGCAGGCCCGACGTCGGATCGAGTCCGATCCAGCCGGCGCCCGGTATGTAGGCTTCGGCCCATGCGTGCAGGTCGGTGAAGTCGCGCTCGGTTCCCGACGGCCCGTCGAGCGACTTGACGTCGGCGGTGAGCTGAATCAGGTAGCCCGAGACGAAGCGCGCGGCAAGCCCGCAGTGGCGCAGGATCTGCACCATCAGCCAGCCGCTGTCGCGGCACGAGCCGCTTTTGAGTCCCAGCGTTTGCTCGCACGTCTGCACGCCGGGTTCCATGCGCACGAGGTACGCGATGTCGTGTTGCAGGCTGCGGTTTACCGCCATCAGGAAGTCGATGCTGAACATGCCGGCTGTGAGCTCGCGCGCGCGGAAATTCTCCATCCACTGCTTGAGCTGCGGGCCTTGTTCTTCGATGGCGAGAAAGGGCGTGAGATCGTGCGCGAGTTGGTCGGCGTAGCGAAACGGGAATTTTTCGGCGTAACTCTCGACGAAAAAGTCGAACGGGTTGATCACCGTCATGTCGGCGACGAGATCGACCGTCATTTCGAATTCGCGCGTTTTCTCGGGGAATACGCAGCGCGCGATGAAGTTGCCGTAGACGTCCTGCTGCCAGTTGATGAAGTGCTTTTCCGGCTTGACGGTCAGCGAATAGGACAGGATGGGCGTGCGGCAGTGCGGCGCCGGTCGCAGCCGTATTTCGTGCGGGGACAGCGCGACCGGGCGGTCGTAGCGGTAACGGGTGTGATGATTGAGCGCGACGTGGATGCTCACGCCGCACTTTCGCGCGCCGGGCCGCGGCTAGCCGGCGTCATCCCACTGCGGATTGGGTAATTGCGCGAACACGCGCCTCAAACCCTCGCCCCATTGATTGTGGATCATGTTGAAGTAAGGGTCGCTCTCGTCGATGCGCCGCACGATGCCGGGCTGCAGGCTGTTGTTGTGGTAGACCAGCATGTCGATCGGCAGTCCGACCGAGATGTTGCTGCGCATGGTCGAGTCGAACGACACCAGCACGCACTTGGCGGCGTCGAGCAGCGTGGTGTGGCGATTGATCACGCGGTCGATCACCGGCTTGCCGTACTTGCTCTCGCCGATCTGGAAGTACGGCGTTTCCGGCGTTGCCTCGATGAAATTGCCTTCGCTGTAGACATTGAACAGGCGCTGCGGCTCGCCGCGGATCTGGCCGCCGACCACGAACGACGCGCTGGCCGTCGATGTTGTTCTGCGCCAGGTACGGGCCGTCGCGGCGGCGCACTTCGCGCAGCGCGTTGCCGATCAGATTCGGCGATTTCGAACATCGAGGTCGCGTTGTGGATGGTCTGCTGCGCGTCGCCGCTGCGCGACTGGTGCTCCAGCAGATTGATCGCGCTTTGCGTGATCGACAGGTTGCCCGAACTCAGGATGGCGATCAGGCGTTCGCCGTTCTGCGCGACGACGTGCATTTTGCTGAAGGTGGCGATCTGGTCGACGCCGGCGTTGGTGCGCGAATCGGACGCGAATACCATACCGGCATCGAGCATTACGGCGACACAGTAAGTCATGACTACGATTCCCCGGACTGCGAGCATAAAAGTGCCTATTCTAATGGTTGGCGCTCAAGCTGAGTAGCTGGATTGACGCTGGGTGCCGGCGCGTCTGCATGGATCGCTTGAGGCGGATAGACCGGCACCAGGAATTCCTTGTTGATCTCGGTCGGCGAGGTTGCCGATGCCGTCGAGAAATTCCATCAGGTATTCGTGCAGGCCGAGGTCGAAGATCTGCTGCGTGCGCCCGTAATGCAGCTTGGCGTGCAGTTCGCCGGCCAGTGCGCTCGGCCTCGAGCTGCGTGTCGTCGCACAGCCCGCGCAGGATGTCGTAGATCTCGTTCATGCAGGCGTGCAGCGAGCGCGGCACGTCGTCGCGCAGGATCAGGAGTTCGGCGACTTTCATCGGCGTGATCACGTCGCGATAGACCTTGCGGTAGGAATCGAACGCGCTGACCGAACGCAGCAGCGCGCTCCACTGGTAGTAATCGACGGCGCCGCCGACGTCGGCCGCCGACGGCAGCAGCGTGTGGTATTTGACGTCGACGATGCGCGCGGTGTTGTCGGCGCGCTCCATGAACGTGCCGAGGCGGATGAACTGGTAGCCCTCGTCGCGCAGCATGGTGCCGAAGGTCACGCCGCGGAACTGGTGCGACTGCAGCTTGACCCAGTCGAAGAACTCGCTGATGCCGCGCGACTCGACGTGCGGGTAGTCGACGTTGCGCATGTTCGAGCCAGAACTCGTTCAGGTCTTCGTACATTTCGGAGGTGATCGCGCCGCGCACGCTGCGCGCGTTTTCGCGCGCCGCCTGGATGCACGAATAGATGCTCGACGGATTGGACGCGTCGAGCACCATGAAATGCAGCATGTCGTTGGGCGTGATCTCGCGGATAGCGTTCGTAGTACGCGGTCGCGCGGCCGGTGATGACCAGCGGCAGCGCCCACGGGTCCGCCCATTCCTGGCCCGCTTCGAGCACGCGGTAGGGCAAGCAGCGACATGCGGTAGGTCACGTCGAGCATGCGCGCGGTGTTTTCCGCGCGCTCGATGTGGCGCGACATCCAGTAGAGATTGTTGGCGGCGCGGGCCAGCATCGTTCAGGCTTCCAGCACCCAGGTGTCCTTGGTGCCGCCGCCCTGCGACGAATTCACCACCAGCGAGCCTTCGCGCAGTGCGACGCGCGTGAGCCCGCCGGGCACCAGCGACACCGTTTTGCCCGACAGCACGTAGGGGCGCAGATCGACGTGGCGCGGCGCGATGCCCGATTGCACATAGGTCGGGCAGGTCGACAAGCGCGAGCGTCGGTTGGGCGATGAACGCGGCGGGTGTGCGCCAGTATGCGCGCGCGGTAAGCGTCGATTTCCGCGGTGCTTGCCGCGGGGCCGACCAGCATGCCGTAGCCGCCCGAGCCCTGCACTTCCTTCACCACCAGTTCCGCGCAGATGCGCGAGCACGTACTTGAGATCGTCGGGTTTGCCCAGCTGGTAGGTCGGCACGTTTTGCAGTATGGGTTCTTCGCCGAGGTAAAACCGCACCATGTCGGGCACGTAGACATAGGTGGACTTGTCGTCGGCGACGCCGGTGCCGATGGCGTTGGCGAGCGTGACGCGTCCGGCGCGGTAGGCGCCGAACAGTCCCGGCACGCCGACGACCGAATCGGCGCGAAACGCGAGCGGATCGAGAAAATCGTCGTCGACGCGGCGGTAAATCACGTCGACGCGCTGCGGCCCGTGCGTGGTGCGCATGTAGACGAAGTTGTCGGCGACGAACAAGTCGAGGCCTTCCACCAGTTCCACGCCCATTTGCTGCGCGAGGAACGCGTGCTCGAAGTAGGCGCTGTTGTAGGAGCCGGGCGTGAGCACCGCCACGGTCGGATTGGCTACGCCCGGCGGCGCCACCGCGCGCAGGTTGTCGAGCAGCACGTCGGCGTAGTGATCGACCGGCGCGATCGGAATGCGCGAAAAGAGGTCCGGAAACAGCCGCATCATCATCTTGCGGTTTTCCAGCATGTAGGAGACGCCCGAAGGCGTGCGCAGGTTGTCTTCCAGCACGTAAAAAGTGTCGCGCCCGACTTTGACGAGGTCGATGCCGGCGACGTGTATGTAAACATCCGCGGGCACGTCGAAGCCGCGCATTTCGGGACGGAACAGGATATTGCCGAGGATCTGCTGTTCCGGAATGATGCCGGCCTTGATGATTTCCTGATCGTGGTAGATGTCTTTCAGGAACGCGTTGAGCGCACGCACGCGCTGGCAGCAGCCTTCGGACAGCACTTTCCACGCGCCCGGCCGCAGAATGCGCGGAATGATGTCGAACGGGATCGAACGCTCGACCCCGGTGTCGTCGCCGTAGACGGCAAAAGTGATGCCCTGGCGCGCGTACAGCGTGTCGGCTTCCTTCTGTTTCTGCAGCATGAACTCGACCGGCTTGGCATCCGAGCCAGTTCGCGTACGCGGCATAGTGTTCGCGCGGCGCGCTGTCGTCGTCGTACATCTCGTTGAACCAGCGCGGCGCCGTCACGGTGCCATTGGTGGGTCATGTTCATTCCCACTTCTGCTAGCAATGCCTGTGCCATGCGTCCCACGCCGCGTTGCCGCGGCGCGCGCGAGGCTATCTCGCGGAAACCCCGGCCTCCATGTTACGCCGGTCGCAGCGTGCGGCGCCAATAGGGTGCGCAGGTCGCTCGGATGGCACCAAAACGGATGCCCGGCATTGAAGTTTGCCTGATTGTGGTGCGGCGCCCGGCCGCAGTGCTAAAGTTCGCTTCCGGACGGTGACCTCGTGCAAGCGGGACACTGCGAACCGCGCAAACTCAGGCATGACTGCCATGGGAGAACATCATAGAACGCAAACAAATCGGGCTCGCCGTCGTCGGCTCGGGCCGCATCGGCACGCTGCGCGCCAAACTTGCATCGTCGCACCCGGCGGTGAACTTTATCGCCGTGTCGGACATCGATCTCGGCGCCGCGCAAAAACTCGCGCAGGAAGTCGGCGCGCAGTTTGCGTCGGCGAACAACGACGAGATCATCGCGCGGCCGGAAGTCAACGCGGTGATCGTCTCCACCAGCGAAGGCGAGCATCTGGCGCCGGTGTTGAAGGCGATCGAACTGGGCAAGCCGGTGCTGGTGGAAAAACCGATCGCACTCAACATCGCGGATGCCGACCGCATCATCGCGGCGGCGCACAAGGCCAATGTCAGTCTGCGCGTGGGCTACAGCCGGCGCTTCAAGGACCGTTACCTGGTTGCGAAAGAGCAGATCGTGCAGGGCCGCGTGGGCAAGATCGTCGGCGGCGCCGCGCGCGTATACAATTCGCGCTCGCAGGCGCTGGCGATGATGAAGCGCAATCCCGAGGCGACACCGGTGGTGGACGCGCTGACCTATTACGTCGATCTCATGAACTGGCTGCTGGAGGGCAACGCGCCGGTCGAAGTGTTCGCGCGCGGGCAGCAGGGCGTGTTGAAGGCCGCCGGCCACGACGTGGATGACGTCAACTGGTCGATCGTGACTTATGCGGACGGCGCGGTGGTCAATCTCGGCGTGAGCTACGCGTTGCCGGAAAAATATCCGGCGCTGGGACACGCGGCGCGCGTCGAGATTCTCGGCACCGAGGGCGTGATCATACTGGACGACGATCACACCGATCAGCTGATGTACAGCAACAAGGGCGTGCCGCACGTCTACCTGCCCGATCACAACGTCAACATGGTGTTCCTGTCGAGCGGCACGCCCGGCGACTGGGCGCTCGGCGACTTCTGGGGGCCGATCGCCAACGAGACGCGCGCCTGGCTCGATCATCTCGCGACGGGCAAAGCCTGCGTGCATGCCACCGCGCAGGACGCGCGCCGCAATCTCGAAGTGACGCTGGCGATACAGCTCGCCGCGGCCAGCGGCAAAATCGTCAAGCTGCCGCTGGCGTGGTTAATCGTGAATCGTGAATTGATCAATGGTCGAATTGACGATGAACTTGAGGCACCATGAAGAGTCAGATTGATCCTGATATGCCGATGTGCGTGAGTGGCGTTGACGCGCAACGGGCGTCTATCGCGCAGAGTTATCCGACCAAACCGATCCGCATGATCGTCGCCTATCCGCCCGGCGGCGGCACGGATATCGTCGGCCGCATGGTCGCGCAGAAACTCGCGGAGAATTTCGGGCAGACGGTGGTCATCGACAACCGCGGCGGCGCGGCGGGCAATATCGGCAGCGAGATCGCCGCGAGGTCGGCGCCCGACGGCTACACGATCCTGATGGGCAACGTCGCGCCGAATGCGATCAACGTCAGCCTCTACGCGAAGCTCGCGTACGACCCGGTCAGGGATTTCGCGCCGGTGAGCCTCGTCGCGTCGACGCCCAACATACTCGTCGTGCAGCCTGCGCTGGCGGTGAAAACGGTCAGCGATCTGGTGGCGCTGGCGAAAGCGAAACCCGGCACGCTCAATTACCCGTCGGCCGGGCTCGGCAGTTCGTCGCATCTCGCCGGCGAGCTGTTCGACAGCCTCGCATCGGTGAAAATGGTGCACATCCCGTACAAAGGCGGCGGCCCGGCGCTGACTGATCTGCTTGGGCGGGCAGGTGCAGCTGATGTTCGCAACCATGCCCGCCGCGATGCCGCACGTCAGGTCGGGCAAATTGCGCGCGATTGCGGTCACCAGCGCGCGGCGCTCGCAGGCCATGCCCGAGCTGCCGACCATAGGAGAAACGCTGCAAGGCTATGAAGCATCCACCTGGTACGGCGTGCTCGCGCCGGCACGCACGCCGGTCGCGATTGTCACGGCGCTGTACGCCGAAATCGTGAAAATTCTCGGCGTGGCGGAAACCCGCGACCGGCTGATGCTCCAGGGCTTCGAGCCGGTCGGCAGCACGCCGCAGGAATTCGCCGCCTACATAAAATCCGAAATCGCCAAGTGGGGCAAAGTCATCAAGGCGGCGGGAATCAAAGCAGAGTGAAGACTGAAGAGTGAGGAGCAAGGGGCAAGGGGCAATGGGCAAGGGGCAAGGAGTGAGGCGTGCAGCGCCGGTGCGGCGCGTGGTGGATGAATGCGGAATTTTTGTCTGACCTGCGAATCTCGGCACCCGAATTTCGAGTAATATTACGACCTGCCATACAAAACTCCGCCTGTGCAACGCGCATTCGCCCGTCCGCGCATGCGGCCCGAATTTTTCAAAAACCGATTCCGAAGAGGGGACACCATGGCGGCACGCGCACCGAAAATCAAAAACACCATCGACAAGAAACACCGCAGGCTTACGCGCAAGGACATCCACGCCGCGGCCAAACGCCTGAAGAACTGGGGCCGCTGGGGCAAGAACGACGAGATCGGCACGTTGAATTTCGTGACGCCCGACAATATCGTCGAGGCGGCGCAACTGGTGACGACGCGGCAAGGTGATCTCGCTCGCGTTGAATTACGATCAGAGCGGACCGCAGGGCGGCAAGACCAAGTATCCGGCGCTGGGCCGCTTCAATCCGATCCACCTGATGACGCGCACCGGCACCGACGCTTATTCGGGCGTGCTCGATCACCGCAAGATCCGCGGCACCGACGACATCATCATCATGCCGTTGCAGTGCGGCACGCAATGGGACGGCCTCGGCCACATCATGTACTACGACTACATGTGGAACGGCTACGACTGCCGCAACGTGACGAGCGCCGGCGCAATGAAAGGCGGCATCGAGAAGACCAAGGAAAAAATGGTCGGCCGCGGCGTGCTGCTCGACGTCGCGCGCGCGCTCGGCAAGAAGTGGCTGCCGGACGGCTTTGCGATCACCAACGAGCAGCTCGACTACACCGCGAAAAAACACAAGGTCGAAGTGCAAGCGCGGCGACTTTCTGCTGGTGCGCACCGGGCACGTCGAGCGCAAGTTCGCCGACAAGAACTGGGACGGCTATTCGGGCGGAGACGCGCCGGGGCTCGCGTTCGAGACGCTCGACTGGCTGCACAAGAAGGAAGTCGCGGCGATCGTCACCGACACCTGGGGCGCCGAAGTGCGGCCCAACGAGACCGAAGACACCAATCAGCCGTGGCACTGGATCGCGATTCCGATCATGGGGCTCACCGTCGGCGAGATTTTCGATCTCGGCGCGCTGGCGAAAGAGTGCGCCGCGGACAAGACGTTACGAATTCATGTTCGTCGCGCCCGCGCTGCCGATCACGGGCGGGGTCGGCTCGCCGGTCAATCCTTACGTGATTAAATAAGGCCGTTCGCCGACATCGGCGACGCGGGAACGGCTGCGCGAGTTCGAACGGACATGATGCCGTTCAACTCGCGCGTGCGTGGAGAGGAATGCGCTGGTCATACACGGTGACTGGTAGCTGCGCTGTGTATTGGCGCTGCTTGCGCGCAGAGTTTTCCGAATCGTCCGCTTAAGTTCGTCGTGCCGTGGCCGGCGGGCGGGCCGCCGGACGCGGTCGCGCGCCTGATCGGCCAGCGCATCGGTGAAGCGCTGAAGCAGCAGGTCGTCATCGACAACCGGCCGGGGGCGAACAGCATCATCGGCACGGAAATCGTCGCGCGCAGCGCGCCCGACGGTTACACCTATCTGATGACCACCGGCTCGCATACGACCAACGCGGCGCTGCAAGCGAAACTTCCGTACGACACGCTGAAGGATTTCGTGTCGCTGACGCAGATCGGCGAATCCGCCGGCATGGTGCTCGGCGTGCATCCGTCGGTGCCCGCAAAAAACGTGAAGGAGCTCGTCGCGCTCGCCAAATCGAAACCGGGACAGCTCACGTTCGGCTCCGCGGGCAACGGCAATACGCTGCATCTGGCGGGCGAATTGTTCAAGGCGGCGACCGGCACCAGCATCACGCACGTGCCGTACAAGGGCGCGGCGCCCGCGCTGACCGATCTGCTGGGCGGGCATATCGACATGATGTTCGCGAGCCCGCTCTCGATGGCGCCGCCGATCAACCAGGGCCGCTTGCGCGGACTCGCGCAGATGGGCGAAAAGCGCTCGTTCGTGCTGCCGGATCTGCCGACGCTCGATCAACTCGGCATTCACGGCGCGCAGATCGGCGGCTGGTACGGACTCTACGCGCCGGCGAAGTCGCCGCCGGAAAATACCGGCCGCGTGCTGGCCGAAGTGTTGAAGGCGCTGAAGGAGGCCGACATCCGCGAGAAGATCGGCAATCTCGGCGCCGAGCCGGTGGGCTTGACGCCCGACGAGTTCATGCGTTTTCTCGTTGCGGATATCGACAAGTACCGCAAGCTCGCGCAGCGGATTAATCTCAAGATCGAGTAAATGGAGAACACGAGCATGTCCGAGCAGCAGAAATACTGGTTTCAATATTTCCCCGACAATTTCATGTGGTCGCAGGGCATGATGATCGCCATTGAAATGGCGCGGTGGGGCGGCTCTTCGATGAGCGAGGTTGATCGCGTCGGCCAGCGCCTGAAGGGCAAGGTCGGCGACAACGAGGCGTGGGGCGTCGAATGGGAACGCGAGGCGCAGCGCATCGAGAAGATGGGCGACGATGCTGCGGCGGAGAACCATCATTTCACCGCCGCCTCGCACTATCTGCGCGCGGCGATCGTACTATTTCGTCGGCGAACGCTTCGTCAGGCCCGGCGCGAAGAAAACGGAGCTCTATCAGAGTTGCCTGCGCTGTTTCCGGCGCGGCATCAAGGTGCGCTATCCGAACATCGAGCGCGTCGAAGTCAAATACGAAGGCACGACGCTGCCGGCATGGTTCATGAAGTCGCCGGTTGCGGGCAAGGCGCCGACCGTGTGTTTTTTCGACGGGCTCGACAGCGCGAAGGAATTGTCGATACTGTTCGGCGGCGTCGAACTCGCGAACCGCGGCATCCACACGCTCGCGATCGACGGCCCGGGGCAGGGCGAAGCGCTGCGTCTGCAGAATATCCCGAGCCGCTACGATTACGAAGTTCCGGCGGCCGCGGCCTACGATTACGTCGCGAGCCGGCCCGACGTCGATCCCAAGCGCGTCGCGGTCATGGCGTTCAGCATGGGCGGCTACTACGCGCCGCGCGCGGCGGCGTTCGAGAAGCGGTTCGCCGCGGGTGTGGCGTGGGGCGCGCACTTCGACTATCACGCGAACTGGGTGCAGCGGCGCAAGGTGCAGGAATCCGGCGGCACGAAATTGTCCGCGCCGCATTTCCAGCTGCCGTGGGTGATGGGCAAGCCGGACATGGACAGTGCGATGGAAAAGCTCGAAGGACTACACGCTCGCCGGCGTCGCCGAAAAAATCGAGTGCCCTTTCCTGATCACGCAGGGCGAACTCGATTCGCTGTCGCCGCTCGAAACCGGGCGCTTGCTCTACAACACGATCGGTTCCAAAGTGAAGAAGCTAAAAGTCTTCACGAAGGAGGACGGCGGCGCCGAGCATTGCCAGGGCGACAATCGCCAGTTCGGCTCGAACTACGTTGCCGACTGGCTCGCCGACATGTTGAAGGCAACGCCGCCCGCGCAGCTCAACCTGTCTACATAGCGCAAATTCGCGGGCCAGGGCGCCGACGTGATCGCGGGCACGCCTGAGCAACTGGCCCAATTCATACGCAGGGAAAGCGCGCTGTATGCGAAGATCATCCAGTCGTCCGGAATCAAGACAGATTAAATGCAGGATTCAGGAGTGTGGATTGAAGATTGAGGAAATGGAATCGGGGATTGGCGGGTGCCGTAAAAGCCGTTGTTCAATTTGCGCGACGATTGAAATATGACGACACCTTTTCGCGTCGACGCCGCGAAGCTGATTGAATTCGCGACCGCCGTTTACACCGGCGCGGGCATGCCGGAGAGCGATGCGCATCTCGTTGCCGATACGCTGGTGCAGGCGGACCTGTGGGGACATCAATCGCACGGCGTGCTGCGCCTGGGCTGGTATCTCGACCGCATCAAGAACGGCGTGATGAAGCCGGTGACGACGCCCGAGTTCGTGATCGACGCGGGAACGGTCGCCGTGATCGACGGTCACGACGGCGTCGGTCATGTGGTGACGGAACTCGCCACGCGCGAGGCGGTCAAGCGCGCGAAGGCGCATGGCCTGGGCGCGGTCGGCGTGCGCATGTCGAACCATTTCGGCACCTGCATGTACTACACGCGCATGGGCGCGCTCGAAGGCTGCGCGATGTTCCTCACCAGCAACGGCGGACCCGCGATGGCGCCGTGGGGCGGGCGCAAGAAAATCATCGGCACCAATCCGTGGTCGGTGGCCACACCCGCCGGCAAACATCCGCCCTTCCTGATGGACATGGCGAACACCGGTGTTGCGCGCGGCAAGATTTATCTCGCGCGCAACAAGCGCCAGCCGATACCCGAAGGCTGGGCGATCGACGCGGACGGCGCGCCGACCACCGATGCGCAGGCCGCGATCGACGGCATCATCCTGCCGATGGCGGGGCACAAGGGCTATGCGATCGCCATGATGGTCGACGTGCTCTCGGGCGTGCTGACCGGCAGCGGATTCCTGTCGCAGGTGCACAGCCCGTACAAGACCGCCGAGAAGAGCAATTGCGGTCATTTCATGATCGCGATCAATATCGAGGCGTTCCAGCCGCTGCATACTTTCAACGCGCGCATGGAAGAATACATCGCGGAGTTGAAATCGGTGCCGCTCGCGAAGGGGTTCGACCAGGTGTTTTACCCCGGCGAGATCGAGGCCAACAACGACATCGCCAACCGGCGCGACGGCTTGCTGTTGCCGGACGACACGCTGGCCGACCTCGCGCGCATCGCGCGCGAAACCGGTCTCGAGTCCCTGTTGCCGTTTGCGCCCGGGTAACGGGCAGTTTGCGCGCGAATTCAACGAACCGGAGATTCGCCATGCAGACGAAGATTCAATTCGCGTAAGTTTTCGCGCTTCGCGACGCTGGCGTTCGCGCTCGCGTGCCAGGCGGTCTTTGCGCAGTCCTATCCCGCAAAGCCGGTGCGCGTCATCGTGCCGTTTGCGCCCGGCGGCGGCAGCGACATCACCGCGCGGCAGGTTTCGGCCAAGCTCTGCCGAGGCGCTGGGCCAGCAGTTCGTGGTCGATAACCGCGGCGGCGCCGGCGGCATCATCGGCATGGAGCTCACTTCCAAGGCGGTGCCCGACGGCTACACCATCATGATCATGTCGGGCAGCTTCTCGGCGTCCGCCGCCACGCACAAGCCCGCGTTCGATCCGATCAACACCATCATCCCGGTGGTCGAAGTGGGCATGACGCCGTTCGTATTGTCCGTTCATCCCACCCTGCCGGTGAAAACCGCCAGGGAACTGATCGCGCTGGCGAAATCCAAGCCGGGCCAGCTGATTTACGCCTCAAGCGGCGCCGGCGGGCTCACCCATCTGGCCACCGAGCTCATGAACAGCATGGCGAAAATTAAGATGATCCATGTCCCGTACAAGAGCACCGGCCCGGCAATGATGGATCTGCTCGCGGGCCAGTGCCAGTTGATCGTCGGCAGTCTGCTGCCGACCGTGCCGTATTTCGCGATCGGTAAATTGCGGCCGCTCGCGGTGACCACTGCCAAGCGCTGGTACAGCCTGCCCGACGTTCCCGTGCTCGCCGACACGCTGCCCGGTTACGAAGTCGAATTGTGGTTCGGTGTGATGGCGCCGAAAGGCACGCCGCCGGCCACGATCGAGCGTCTCAACGCGGCGGTGAACAAATTCCTGGAGACTACCGAGATGAAGAAGAATCTCGATTCGCAGGGCATGGTGCCGACCGGTGGCTCGCCGGAAAAGTACGGACAGCGCATCCGCAACGATTACGAGCGCTGGCTGCGCGTGGTGAAGGAAGCCGGGATCAAGCCGGAATGACGGAACGATCATGACTGCGCAATTCGCATCCCGCGTCTTAATCACCGGCGCCGGCGAAATCGGCGGCACGCTGCGCGCGGGACTGTGCGCTTTTCCGGTTGGGTTCGGTACGTGCAGCTTATTCTTTACGGGGAAGACGGTATTGAAGTACCGCGTCCGGTGGCTGGCATTGATGCTATGCGTTGCGGCGACACCGGCGGCGGGCGCGAATTTTCCGGAGCGGCCGCTGCGCATTATCGTCGCTTTTTCATCGGGAACCGCCGCCGACATCGTCGCCCGGCAGATGGCGATCAAACTGTCCGAAAGTATGGGGAAACAAGTGATCGTGGAGAACCGCGACGGCGCGGCGGGGACGATAGGCACTGCGACGGCGGTGCATGCGACTGCGGACGGTTATACGATGCTGATCGCGTCGCCGTCCATCGTGATCAGCCCGTTGCTCATCAAGAACCTTACCTACGACGTGTTCCGCGATCTGGCGCCGGTCGGCCTGCTGGCGAATTTTCCGACGGTGTTGATCGTCGGCGCGCAATCCAAAGCGCATACCGCACTGGAGTTGATCGAGCTGGCGCGGGCCAATCCGGGCAAGCTCGCTACGCGACTGCCGGCAGGGGTTCAGCGAGCCACTTGAGCGCGGAGTTGATGCGCTCGATGACGGGCATCAACATCGTCGAAGTCCCCTACCGCATCGACTCGGCCAGGCGCTGGGCGACACGATTTCCGGTGCGGTGGCGATCTATTTTCCGAATCTGGCCTCGGCGCTGCCCAACATCAGGGCCGGCCGCTTGAAGGCGCTGGCGGTGACGGGCGCGAAGCGCGCGCAGGCCGCGCCGGAGATCCCGGTGCTGGCGGACACGCTGCCCGGTTATGAGGCGGCCAGTTGGTATGGCATCGTCGTGCCGGTCGGCACGCCCAAAGCGGTCATCGCCAAATTGCACGCCGAGTTGGTCAAGGCGCTTAACATGGCGGACACGCGCGAGCGCCTGTTCAATCTCGGCGGTGACGTAATTGCGGGCAGCCCTGAAGAACTGGGACGCACCATGCGCGCGGGCGCGGACAAATGGGGGAAGCTCGTGCGCGAGATCGAAGCGCAGGGCCGTTGATCGATTGCATGAGCATTTTATGAGGATACCCACATGATAGAGAACAGGGCCAAACGCATCGTGCGCGAGGGCGGCATGGCATTGGGAACTTACGTCGGCGGCATCGCCGATCCGCAGATCGTGGAAATCATCGGCCACGCCGGATTCGATGCGGCGTTCATCGACCTGGAGCACACCAGCTTCGATCTGCGCGACGTGCAACTGATGGTGATGGCCGCCGAGCGCGTGGGCATCACGCCGGTCGTGCGCACGCCCGGATTCGATCCCGCTTTCATCCTGCGCCTCCTGGACATGGGCGTGCAGGGCATTCAGCTGCCGCACGTGAACGATGCGGAAGCGGCGCGCGCCGCCGTGCGCGCGGTGCGTTACGCGCCGCTCGGCGAGCGCGGCATGGCGGCAGCCACGCGCGCCGCGGATTACGGCAAGATTCCGCTCGCCGAACACATGGCGCAGTCCAACCGCGAGATCATGCTGGCGGTGATGATCGAGGAGTTGTCTGCGCTCGACCAGTCGAGGAGATCGCGTCGACCGAGGGCATCGACCTCGTCGTCGTGGGGCCGGCCGACATGTCGCGCGCGCTCGGCGTCGGCGGACAGACCAACCATCCCAAGCTGGTGGAGACCATAGAACGCGTGGCGGACGTCGTGCGCAAAAGCGGCGTGAGCCGCCTCGCGCTGCCGATGAACAACGCGGTGTTCCCGCGCGATGCGGCGCAGCTGCGCAAACTCGGCGTCGCGTATGCGAACTGCGCGCCGTCGCCGGAAGCGCGCCTGCTGCGTTCGCTGCAGATGCAAACGAGCGAAGCACGCAAACTGCTGGCGGGTTGAAAGTCATGCGCGCGACCGTTGCAATTGCGTTCGAAGCGAGGAAATTCCGGTGAAAATCCGCTGGTGTGCGATCGCGTTGATGCTCGCGGGCCCAATTACCCTCGCCCATGCGCAGGAGTATCCCGCCAAGCCGATACGTATCGTCGTCGGTTTCACGGCCGGCACCGCCACCGATACCATGGCGCGCATCATCGGCATGAAGCTCAACGAAAGCTGGCAAGTGCCGGTGGTGGTTGAAAACCGCGAGGGCGCCGCGGGCACCATCAGCGCGGGACTCGCCGCGCGCGCGACACCGGACGGCTACACGCTGTATATCGCGTCGACGACTTTGATCGTGACGCCGATCTTCCTCACCAATGTGCCCTACAACGCATTCAGGGATTTCGCGCCGATCTCCCTCATGATCAACGTCCCGACAGTACTGGTCGTCAGCCCGCAGCTGCCGGTCAAGTCGGTCAAGGATTTGATCAACCTTGCCAAGGCAGCTCCCGGAACCATCAACTATGCGAGCACCGGCAAAGGCACGGCCAGTCATTTGGCCGCCGAGTTGCTGAAATCCATGGCGGGCATCAATGTGACCGAAGTGCCCTACAAGGTGAATGCGCAGGCCATGTCGGATGTCAGCAGCAAACAAGTCGAAATGTATTATCCCAATCTGATCCTGGCGCTGCCCTATATCCAGTCGGGCCGCGTGCGGGCGCTGGCGGTGACCGGGGCGGCGCGCTCGCGTGCGGTGCCGGAGATTCCCGCGATGGCCGAGACGGTGCCGGGGTATGAAGCGGCGAACTGGTACGGGCTTGCCGCGCCCGCGCACACGCCCGGGAAAGTGATCGCGAAAATTAATGCCGAGGTCACGCGGATACTGCGCACGCCGGACGTGCGCGAGCGCCTCGACCTCTTCGGCGCCGACGTCATCGGCGGCTCGCCCGACGATCTTGCGAAACGGATGAAATCGGGCTACGCAAAATGGGCCGCCCTGTTTCCGGACGAAGCGAGGAAGGCGCGCTAATCGCATGCTGCTGGGCTGCATCGCCGACGATTTCACGGGCGCGACCGATCTCGCGAACACGCTGGTGCGCCAGGGCATGTCGACCGTCGTGCTGCTCGGCGTGCCGCACGCAGGTGTGACGGCGCCGGACGCCGATGCGGTGGTCGTCGCGCTGAAGTCGCGCTCGATTCCCGCCGCCGACGCGGTCAAGCTGTCGCTGGACTCGTTGCACTGGCTGAAGCAAGGCGGCGCGCGGCAATATTATTTCAAGTACTGCTCGACCTTCGATTCGACCGACGCCGGCAATATTGGTCCGGTCGCCGAAGCGTTGCTGGCGGCACTCGGCGAATCATTCACCATTGCGTGTCCGGCATTTCCCACCAACAAGCGCACGATCTACCAGGGCAATCTGTTCGTCGGCGATCAGCTGCTGGCGGAATCGAGCATGCGCCATCATCCGCTGAATCCGATGACGGATTCGTTTCTGGTGCGCGTGCTGCAGCGGCAGGCGCAGGGCAAGGTCGGACTTGATTCCGTTCAACGTGGTCGAACAGGGCGCCGACGCTATTCGCGGCGAGATGGAGAAACTCGCCGCGAGCGGCATACGGCTCGCCATCGTCGACGCGATCACCGATCGACATCTGTTCGCGATCGGCGCGGCGTGCGCGGACATGCGGCTTTTGACCGGCGGCTCCGGGCTCGCGCTGGGCCTGCCGGATAATTTCCGCGCGCAAGGGCTGTTGAAGGCGGTGCAGGCAGGCGCGTTGCCGCGCATCGATGGCCACGCCGTCGTGCTGGCGGGCAGTTGCTCGGCGGCAACACTTCGGCAGGTCGCGGAATTCAAACAGCAGGGCGAGAGCTTCGAGCTCGATCCTTTTCTGCTCGCGTACGGCGGGGACGTCGTCGAGCCGGCGCTCGCGTGGGCCGCGCCACGATTGGGCGCGCAGCCGATATTGATATACTCCACGTCGGCGCCGCAGGCGGTCGACGAAGTGCAGGCGGCGCTCGGCCGCGAGCGCGCGGGCGCCATGATAGAAGAGGCGTTCGGCCGTATCGCGCAGCGCTTGGTCGCGCGCGGCGCGCGGCGGCTGGTGGTTGCGGGCGGTGAGACTTCCGGCGCGGTCGTTACCGCGCTCGGGATCAGACGGATTGCGCGTCGGCGCTGAGATCGATCCCGGCGTGCCGTGGACCGCGAGCCTGGGCGACGAACCGGTTGCGCTGGCGCTGAAATCCGGCAACTTCGGCGGCGATGATTTTTTTCTGAAAGCATTTAAGACTCTGGCAGCCGCAGATGAACGCGATGAACGCCGATAAGATCAAAAAGGAAATCGTGATGGATTCCGCTATCGACGCTTATCTGTTGTCTATCTGCGTCCTCTGGGCCGATGCTTGAATGGAGTGTTTAAATGACTGAAAACCTTTTACGCGAGCAAATCGCCGAACTCGGCAAGTCGTTGTACGACCGCGGCCTCGCGCACGGCAGCGCGGGCAATGTGAGCGTCAAGCTCGACGACGGCGGGTTTCTGCTGACGCCGACCAATTCGTGCCTGGGCCGGCTCGATCCCGCGAGAATCTCCCGGCTCGACGGCAACGGCAAACTCATCAGCGGCGATGCGCCGTCGAAGGAATCGTTTCTGCATCTCGCGATGTATCAGGAGCGTGCTGCGAGCGCCGCGGTGGTGCATCTGCATTCACTGCATGCGGTCGCGGTGTCCTGCCTCGCCGACGTGAATGCGGAAGATGTGTTTCCGCCGCTCACCGCCTACGCGATCATGCAGGTCGGCAAGCTCGCGCTCGTGCCGTACTATCCGCCGGGCGATCAGTCGCTGGCCGAGGCGGTGAAGAAGCTCGCCGGCAAACATCATGCCGTGCTGCTGGCAAACCACGGGCCGGTGGTGGCGGGAACCTCGCTGACCGCGGCGGTCAACGCCATCGAAGAACTCGAGCAGACCGCGCATCTGATGCTATTGTTGCGCGGCCAGCCGACGCGGCCGCTGAACGCGGGGCAGGTGGCCGAATTGAATCGGCGCTTTCCGAGCTGATCCCGCACTGCCAACTGCGAAGCGCGTTTATACGAGGAGCATCGCCATGAAAACGCATATCCTCATCGGTGCTTGTGCCTTGCTCGGCGCATCGATTGCGCCGCCGCTGTGCGCGCAGAATTACCCGGCGAAGCCGGTGCGCTTCATCCTGCCGTTTCCGCCGGGCGGACCGACCGATATACTCGGCCGCATCATCGGGCAGCGACTTGCCAGTGCAACTCGGCCAGCCGGTGGTGCCGGAAAACCGTCCCGGTGCCGGCGGCAATGTCGGCACTGAATATGGCGCGAAACAACCGGCTGACGGATACAGCCTGGTGCTCGCCTCGCCGTCGCTCGCGATCAGCCCGGGACTCTACAAGAAACTCGGCTACGATCCGGTCAGGGACTTCGCACCCATCACGCGCGTCGCGCAGATTCCAAATGTTCTGCTGGTGCACCCGTCGGTGCCGGTAAAAAATCTGACGGAACTCGTAAAGCTCGCTAAGGCCAATCCGGGCAAATTGAGTTTCGGCTCGGGCGGCCTCGGCACGTCCAACCATCTCGGCAGCGAGATGCTGAAGGGGCTCACCGGGGTCGACATGCTGCATGTGCCCTACAAGGGCTCGAACGAAGCGATGGTCGCGATGATAGGCGGACACGTGGACATGGTGGTCATCGGCGTGCCGCCGACGCTGCCGCATATCAAGGCGGGGCGCGTGCGGCCGCTCGCAGTGCTGGCGGCCGAGCGCCTGCCGTACCTGCCGGACGTGCCGACGTCGCGGGAGGCCGGCATCGCCAACTACGAAGTGATCACGGCCTACGGCATCGTCGCGCCCGCCGGCACGCCGCGCGACATCATCAATCGCCTGAACGCCGACTGGATCAAGATCGAAGCGCAGGCCGAGACGAAGGAAAGGATGCGCGGCGCCGGCTACGAGCCGACGACCAGCACGCCGGAGCAGTACGGCGAATTCATCAAGGACGAAATGGTGCGCTGGGCCAAAGTGATCAAGGACGCGAACGTCAAGATCGAGTAAGAGGCAGGAGTGAGGATCGAGGATTGAGGATTGAGGAGGGGCGAATGGGGATCACGAAAAAACGTTATCGCGGGAATAGTCATCGTCGTCATGTCGATGATCGGCGCGGTTAGTGCGGCTGACGAGCCGTATCCGGAAAAATCCATCCGCGTCATCGTGCCGTTCGCGCCGGGCGGCCCGACCGACGTGATCGGCCGCCTGCTGGGACTCAAGCTGAGCGAGGCGTGGGGACAGCAGGTGGTGATCGACAATCGCGGCGGCGCCGGCGGCAACATCGGCATGGGGCTGGCGGCGCGCGCGAACGCCGACGGCTACACGTGGCTGATGGTGAGTTCGAGCTTCGTCGTCAACCCCTCGCTGTACTCGCAGATTCCGTACGACCCGTACCGCGACCTCATTCCGATTTCCAATCTCGCCGCGTCACCGCATGCGTTTTTTCTGCATGCGTCGTCGCCGGTCAAATCGATCGCCGATCTCATCGCGCTGGCGAAATCGCAGCCCGGCAAGCTGAGCATCGCAACGCCGGGCATCGGCACCACGCCGGATCTGGGGGCGCGTTTGTTCATGCTGACGACGGGGATCGATGTCGTGCCGGTGCCGTATGGCGGCGGCGGGCTGTCGCTGGCGGCGGTGCTGGGCAATCAGGTGACGCTCGGCTGTCAGGCGATCCCGCCCATGACTCCGCACATCAAGGGCGGGAGACTGCGCGCGATTGCGCTCACTGCATCGAAGCGCGCCGATGTGCTGCCGGACGTGCCCACACTCGCCGAGCTGGGTTACGCCGGGCAGGAAGCCGATACGATGCAGGGCCTGCTGCTTCCCGCCGGCACGCCGAAAGCGCTGGTCAATAAAATTGCGGCCGAAGTGCGCCGCGTAATGGCGCTCCCCGACATCAAGCAGCGCGTGACCGATCTGGGTTTCGACGTGATCGCCAGCACGCCTGAGCAGTTCACGGTACAGGTCAAGGCGGAAATCGAGCGCTGGGGCAAAGTGATCAAGGCGGCGGGGATCAAGGCGGAGTGAGAACGGGAAGTGAGGGGTGATGAGTGATGAGTAATGCGTAATGGGTGAAGAGCTTTTCTCATTCCCCGATTACCCATTAGTGCCATTACTCGATTCCCGGCGGCTATAAGAAAGAACTGCATGACACGCATCGTAGCGATCAGAGAAGTGGCGGTGCCGATCAATTCGACGCTGCGCAACGCGGTGTTCGATTTTTCGGAGATGACGACGTCGGTCGTCGCGGTGGTGACCGACGTGATGCGCGGCGGCAAGCCGGTGACGGGTTTTGCGTTCAATTCGACCGGGCGCTACGCGTGCGGCGCGCAGATGCGCGACCGGTTGATTCCGCGCATCATGAAAGCGCCGCCGGAATCGCTGCTGAACGCGGCGGGCGACAACCTCGACCCGGAAAAAATTCTCGCCTGCATGATGCAGCGCGAAAAGCCCGGCGGCCACACCGAGCGCTCGGTGGCGATCGGCACCATCGAAGTCGCGTGCTGGGACGCCGTCGCGAAAATCGCCGACAAGCCGCTGCACGCGGTGCTCGCCGAAAAATACAACGCGGGCACGATCATCGACAAGGTCCCGTGCTACGTCGGCGGCGGCTGGTACGCGCCGGGCAAGGGCATCGCGGAATTGCAGGACGAAATCCGCATGCGCCTCGACGAAGGCTATACGACCATGAAGATCAAGGTCGGCGGCGCGACGATACCGGAAGACGTCGCAGCGCGTCGAGGCGGGGATCAAGATCGTCGGCGCGAGCGACCGGCTCGCGGTCGACGCCAACGCCGGATTCAACCGCGCGCGCGCCCTGTCGTACGCGCAGGCGCTGAAACCGTTCAAGCTGCGCTGGTTCGAGGAGCCGACCGATCCGCTCGACTACGCGCTGCTGGAAGACGTCGCGTCGATTTACGATTCGCCGATCGGCACCGGCGAGAACCTCTTTTCCACGCAGGACGTCGAGAACCTCGTGCGCTTCGGCGGCATGCGCCCCGACCGCGACATCATCCAGATCGACGTGCCGCAGTCGTACGGCATCGTGCAGTTCGCGCGCACGCTGGAGATGCTGAAGCGCCACAAGTGGCGGCGGCATTCGATCTTCCCGCACGGCGGCAACCAGATGACGCTCGCCATCGTCGGCGGCTTCGGCCTCGGCGGCTGCGAAGCCTATCCCGGCGTGTTCGGCATTTTTGCCGGGTTTGCCGACGACGCGAAAGTCGAGAACGGTTATCTCAAGCTCTCCGACCGGCCCGGCATCGGGTTCGAGGCGCAGAACGCGCTCTATGCGGTGATGAAGGAGCTGGCTGCCCGCAGCTGACACCCGGGTCGGGGGCGCAGTCGCCTACCGGCGGCTGCTCGCGCGACGCACCGGGGGAACCGCGAGTGTGAATAAGTCACTGATTTCGAGTGGCGTGGGTCTTATACGGCCCGGATCCGGTCGGCCTTACTCTACTGCCATGGCGATAGTTTCGCCGTGTGGCCGAGGAGGCGCTCATGTTCGCACCACTGATAGCTCTGGGATTGTTCGGCGGCGTGGTGTGGGTTATATCCCACGCGATCTTCTTGCTCATGCATAACGAAAGCAGCCGGGGTGTGTCGCATCAACCGCACGACCCGATTACGCGCTTTGTCGAAGAGAACTACGGTTCGCATTTCGGGCATGTGAACAGCCTTGGAGCGGTAAACCTGCAGAATCTCTGACTCGCCGGCCAGTCAAATATTATTTCAGGATCCTGCATGAACGGGCCACAGAGCGGTATAAGGATGACGCGTAATCTCCGGCGTTGCGTGCGCATCACCCCATAAGCCGCGGTTTGATGGCCGCGCCAGTCTAACGGCGGCGCGAAAAGAAGGGCCTGTAAACGGTCCCGGGCAGTTTCTCATCGAGGGGGCGGATTCCTCCCGGCCATGAAGCGCCGGTCTGATGTCCCTGGCATAGCCGCCGGCCCTCGCGTCACTCCAATGGTGAATAATTAAAACCCGCGAAAAAAGCTCGCGGAGCGTTGATTTGCGTCAAGGAGCCCGCCAGCGTTTTGTTTAGGGTGTGCGGATATTGGCGTGATGGATGGAGCGTTTGCCTTCACCGACGGGGTGATCAAATGATCAAACGCCGCAAAATCCTGGTAGTTCTTGGCGCGGGTTTGCTCACGGCGCCGTTTGGCTCTTTCGCGCAACAGCAAGGCAACTTCTGGCGTGTCGGATTCCTGTGGGACAGTCCGGCCGTGTTTCCGGATGCCATCGAAGCTTTCCGCCGCGGACTGCGCGACCTGGGCTACGTAGAGGGTCGGACCATCGCCATCGAGTATCGGTGGGCGGAGGGGAAGCCGGAACGGATGCGCGAACTTGCGGAGGAACTGGTCCGGCTCAAGGTCGATGTCATCGTTGCCCCGAGTTCCGTCTACACCGGGGCGGCCAAGCGAGCGACCTCGACGATTCCCATAATCTTCGTGAGCCACGCGGACCCGCTCGGCAGCGGCCACGTGGCCAGCCTCGCGCGGCCGGGCGGCAATATCACCGGGCTCTCCATCATGATGACCGAGACCAACGTCAAACTCCTGGAGCTGCTCAAGGAGGCCGTTCCCGGGCTCTCGCGCGTTGCCGTCATCTTTGACCCCGCCACGCCTTCGCATGGACCGGGCTTGAAGGCCGTCGAGGTCGCGGGCCCGGCACTGGGGCTCCGGATTCAACCGGTGGCCGTGCGCAGCGCGACGGAGTTTGACGGCGCCTTCTCGGCCATCGGCCGGGAACGCGCCGACGCGGTTCTGGTGCTTTCAACCCCCATATTCGTTGCCGGGGCAAAGCGGCTCGCGGAACTCGCGATGTCGCGCAAACTGCCTTCGCTGTTTGGGCCGAGAGTGCACGTGGAGGCCGGGGGCCTCATGAGCTTCGGGCCCGACCGTGCAGATCTATACCGCCGCGGCGCCATCTATGTGGACAAGATCCTCAAAGGCGCAAAGCCGGGCGACTTGCCCGGTCGAGCAGCCGACCAAGTTCGAGCTGGTCGTCAACATGAAAACCGCCAAGGCGCTCGGCATCAAGATTCCGCAGTCGATACTGGTGCGCGCGGACAGGGTGATCGAGTGACTACGTCAGGCGCGAGCGTGCTTGAGCACGATTTCCAATGCGTTGGAGGGGGTGACTACTTGAACTTCGCGCAGCACGCGGCCGAAGAGATGCCCGAAGTCGCGCTGGTCGCCCGTCACCAGCAGATCGGCTTTCGCATGCACAGCAGCCGCGAGAATCGGCGCATCCTTCATCGGCAGGCCTTGCTCATGGGCCCATTCCACCAGGACAGCGGGCGCTTCGGCGACGATGTTGATTTGGGCAAGCGCCTGCGCAAGCCGGCGTTCGAACCGGCTCGACTTGAGCACGAGATTTCGCCGCGCCTCTTCGAGCGCGTGCTCGGAGGCAAGCAGCGCGCAATACCCGCAACGCGCCAGCGCGATCATGTCCTGCGCCCGGCCCGCCTCGCGATGCGCCGCGGAGAATATGACGTTGGCGTCGAGAAACAGCTTCACCGCTTGGAGCGGGAGAGCGCTTTGCGGACGCGCGCTTTTTCGGATTCGGTCTGCCGGTCCGCCGCGTCGAATTCCCTGATGCGTTCGTCGGTGTACAGCTCGATCGGATACACGGCCGCGGGGCGCAAAATCACCGCGCCGTCGTCGGTCGCTTCGACCAGCATCGTCGACGCGCCCTGCAGCCCCAGTTTGCGCAGCACCGACGCCGGCAGCGAGAGCTGGCCTTTCTTGCCGAGTTTGACAATGTCCATGCGAGTCTCCGGATTCCGGAAACCCGGATTATCGCATATCCGGCGACGGCGTGAAACGAGCTGCCGGCAGGCGTTCCGGCCTGCGGACAAGGTGATCGAGTGAACAAGCGCCGACAGATTCTAATCGCGCTTGGCGTCAGCGCGCTCACATCGCCCATCTCATCGTTCGCTCAGCAGCCGGCGAAACTTCCGCGGCTGGGTTGGCTGGCTGCGGGCTCCACCACCGCGACCATGATCAATGCGTTTCGGCAGGGCCTGCGTCTATTAGGGTATGTCGAGGGGCAAAACATCGTCATCGAGTATCGAAATTCCGGAGAGCAGCTTGATCGACTCCCCGGCCTCGCCGCGGAGCTCGTCGGTCTCAAGGTTGATGTCATTTTCGCGTCCGGCGGCCTGGAAGCAGCTCTGGCTGCCAAGAACTCGACTACAACAATTCCGATCGTCATATCAAATGCCAATGATCCAGTGGCTTTGGGGCTCGTCGCCAGTCTTGCCAGGCCCGGCGGGAACATCACGGGGCTAAGCTCTCTTACTCTTGCGCTGGCGGGGAAACACCTGCAATTGCTCAAGGAAAGCTTTCCCAAGATCTCCCGCGTAGCCATCCTCTGGAATCCCGCCGGTTCGGGCTCGGTAGCCTACAAGAAGGACGCGGATGCCGCGGCCGGGTTATTGGGCATCAAGCTACTGTCCGTAGAGATGCGGGAGGCCAAGGATCTGGAGCAAGGATTCCTGGCGATGAAGAAATGGCATGCCGCGGCACTCGTCACGGCAAGCGGCCCACTGCTTACCAGTCATCTCAAGCGGATTTTGGAGCTTGCGTCACAGAGCAGGCTGCCAACGATGCACGTCCAGAGTGTGTGGGTCGAGTCTGGCGGCCTCATGTCCTATGGGCCCAGCTTCCCCGATTTGTACCGGCGCGCCGCAACATACGTGGACAAGATTCTTAAAGGTGCCAAGCCCGGCGATCTGCCGGTCGAACAGCCGACCAAGCTTGAACTGGTGGTAAACATAAGAACCGCGAAGGCGCTCGGCATCAAGGTTCACGACGTGATCATGCTGCGCGCCGACCGGGTGATCGAATGAATAAGCGCCGACAAATTGTTTTGGCGCTTGGTGCGGGCGCGCTCACCATGCCGCTAGCATCTTTCGCTCAGCAACTCAAAAAATCGGTCGTGATAGGAGTGCTGCGATATGGAGACCGGCCAAGCAGCGAAGCCTATGTTGCTGAATTCAAGCAGGGCTTACGGGAAGTTGGTTACATCGAGGGCAAGAATCTCACTCTGCATTTGCGCTTCGCAGACGGAAAATCCGAGCGCCTTGCGGTCCTTGCCGATGAGTTGGTGCAACTGAAGCCAGACGTCATCCTGGCGATGGACACGCCATCGACGCGCGCGGCGCAACGCGCGACCAGCGTCACCCCCATCGTTATCGGGACCTCCACTGATCCGGTCGCCAGCCGGCTCGTCTCGAGCCTGGCGCACCCGGGTGGAAACACGACCGGGCTCTCGAATATGTCGAGCGACCTCAGCCCCAAGCGTTTGGAGATGCTGCTCGCTGCGGTGCCCAAGCTGTCGCGCGTTGCCGTTCTGCTGAACCCATCGAACCCGGCGACGCGCGCGGAATTGAAAAGTATCGAGGTGGCAAACAAGGCCGTCGGACTCAAGTTGCTGGCGATCGAGGTGGAAACGCCGGAACAGATCGAACGCGCTTTTGCCGCAATGGTGAAGCAACGCGTCGAAGGCGTCCTCGTTACCAACGATGCATTGCTCATCAGTCAGCAGGGGAAGCAGATCGCAGGGTTGGCGTTGAAAAATCGCATTGCCACTCTGGGCGTTAACAGCGTGACCACGGAAGCGGGCATGCTGATGAGCTACGGACCGAACGGCGCTGAACGTTACCACCGCGCGGCAACTTACGTCGACAAAATACTCAAAGGCGCCAAGCCCGGCGATCTGCCGGTCGAGCAGCCGACCAAATTCGAATTGGTCGTCAACATGAAAACCGCCAAAGCGCTCGGCATCAAGATTCCGCAGTCGATCCTCGTGCGCGCGGACAAGGTGATCGAGTGAATTCGCGCCGCAGGTTCGTCATTGCACTTGGCGCAAGTGCGCTTGCGTCTCCATTGGCGTCCTTCGCCCAGGCAGCAGGGCAAAAACTGGCGAGTTGGATTCCTGGGAGCCCGTCGCCCGGTCTCTCTCGACACCGATGTTTTCGGTGCATTTCCGCGCGGCATGCGCGAGTTCGGCTATATCGAAGGGAAAAATCTGGTCATCGAGTGGCGCTTTGCTGACGGTAAGAATGAGCGTCTGCCGGTCTTGGCGGCCGAACTGGTGCAGTTGAAATTGGATGTCATTGTGGCGGCAGGAACGCCCGCAACCTTTGCGGCGCAAAATACAGCCACCGCGATTCCGATCGTAATGGTTGGGGTTGGCGACCCAGTCGGCAATGGCTTGGTCAAGAGCTTGGCGCGGCCTGGTGGCGGCACGACCGGCGTTTCCAACATGCATGTCGATCTCGGCTCCAAGGTCCTGGAGATGCTGCTTGCAATGACTCCCAAGGTTTCTCGCGTTGCCGTTCTGGTGAATCCAACGAACTTGCCCAACGCTTCCTTCCTTAGGAACGTTGAGACTGCGGCGCATAGGGTTAACGCGAAAATAATTCCCGTCGATGCGCAAAGTCCGCAGGAGATTGAAAGCGCATTTTCCCTGGCGGTCCGCCAGAACGCCAAGGCGATCATCGTGTCCCTTGAGGCGTTATTCGAGCAACAAAAAAGCCGGATCATAGAACTGGCGGCGAAGCACCGCCTGCCATCCATATCCGCAAGGGGGGACTACGCAGAGGCTGGCGGACTGATGAGTTACAGCGCGGCCCCGGCGGACGGTTACCGGCGGGCGGCAACTTATGTGGACAAGATTCTCAAGGGCACTAAACCGGGAGATATTCCCGTGGAGCAGCCAATGAAATTTGAATTGGTCATCAATCGCAGGACGGCCAAATCACTGAACCTCACCGTTCCGCAGTCGCTTCTGATAAGCGCGGACAAGGTGATCGAGTGACCCAAGGCCAATGGAATCCGATGGACTGTTTTTCCCGTCAAGCGACCAGTACCGGGCCTGCGGCCACGAGTCGCTTGCGACGCGGATCCACCGCAAGATTCAATCCTTCAAGACTGCGGGCGCCGAGCAGCAGCAGGTCGCCTTTTTCGGCGAACACGACTTCGTCTATGGTAAAGGATTTTTCCACCCGGACGATGGCGAAGCCCACGCTGCGGGTAATGTGTTGGCCGTTTGCCATGACGAAATCCACATCTTTCTTCTCTCGTGCGACGCCGATTTTTTCAAGCATGTCGCCGGATACCCAGGTGTATTCGCTGCCGGTGTCGACCAGAATGCGCCGAATCGTGACGCTCCTTGACCGATCAACCGAGTTTTCGATACGGCAACCGACGGAAAAAGTGCCCATGGTCATCTACCGGCAGAAGCAATTGAGAAGACAGATTGAATTATATCCTCTCCGAAGTTCATTGCGACAGCGGCAACACGTTCTTTGCGCGCCTGTCTTCGAGATTCCTGACGGCATCTTGCTGCGCGCCGAAAAGGTGATCGAGTGAACAAGCGCCGCAAACTGGTCGTTGCGCTTGGCGCAGCCGCGTTCGTCTCTCCTCTCTCGTCTATTGCCCAGCCGCAGACCAAAGTCTGGCGCATCGGTTTCCTGACGACAGTAGCGCCGATGGGAACCCCGAACCAAGTGGGATTTCGCGAAGGCTTGCGCGAGCACGGCTATGTCGAAGGCAAAAACATCGCGATCGAGTACCGCTGGGTCGAGGGCAAGCTCGATCGCGTCCCCGAGCTTGCCGCTGAACTCGTGCGTCTTAACGTCGATCTCATCTTCGCCTGGGGCACGCCGGCGGTGGCCGCCGCCGGGCAGGCGACCTCGACCATCCCCATCGTCTTTGCGGGCGTCGGTGATCCGGTAGGGTCCGGCTTCGTTGCCAGCCTCGCGCGGCCGGGTGGCAACATCACCGGTTTTACCAACCTCTCGGCCGGTTTGAGCGGAAAGCACGTGGAGTTGCTCTCCGAGATCGTTCCCGGCTTCAAACGCGTGGCAGTCTTGCGGAATCCCGGCAACCCGGTATCGGCGCTCCAGTTGAAGGAAGTCGAAACTGCTGCCCGTTCCTTGGGCCTGCAGCTCCAGCGCGTTGAGTTTCATGCGCCTGAAGATTTGGCAAACGCATTCGCGAGCATGCGCAAAGAACGCGCGGCAGGAGTTGTGATGCTCTCGGATCCGACGATGGTCGGGCAATGGCGACGGGTCGCGGAACTGGCGACCAGGTACCGGATACCTTCGATCTACGTGAACCCCGGGTATGCCGAGGCCGGCGGTTTCATGTCCTATGGACCCAACGGGCCCGCTATGTTTCGCCGTGCGGCCGGTTACGTGGACAGGATACTCAAGGGTGCAAAACCGGGAGACCTGCCGGTGGAGCAGCCCACGAAATTCGAATTGATCATCAACGGCAAAGCCGCCAAAGCGCTTGGCATCAAGCTCCCAAACTCGATTCTCATGCGCGCGGACAGGGTGATCGAGTGAAACGTACAAACGGTCTGGAGCTCAAGCGGACCATACAGGCGCTTGGTGCGGACGAGTTGAAGTTCAACAACCCGTCGCGCATAGGCTCGCCTGGTGTTCAGACCAACCAAGTCTGGAAGTGGATCAAGCAGATTCCTGCGCAAGGAACGGGAAACTTCCCGGCCTCGGGAGACAATGGCAGAAAGGTGAATAAGTCACTGGTTTCGAGTGGCATGGGTCTTACACGCCCGTACCCGGTCGGCGTTACTCTACTGCCATGGCGATAGTTTCGCCGTGTGGCCGAGGAGGCGCTCATGTTCGCACCACTGGTAGCTCTGGGATTGTTCGGCGGCGTGGTCTGGGTGATCGCACACGCGATCTTCATGCTCATGCGCCGGGACGGCGGCCCGGAATTGTCGCAACCTCCGCGCGACCCGATAACGCGCTTTGTCGAGGAAAATTACGGCACGCATTTCGTCGGCGAAAGCGCGGATGCGGGGCTGCGCAGGCTATGAACGGTGCGCTTAACACGTGCTTCACCTACATGCGGGATGTGCTGGCGTGCGCCGGTGTGAATTAGCAAAGGTTGGGCGTCTAGCTTATCGCACGCACGGCGTCCAATACCCCAAGGCCGGCCAGTACGCCTTTGACCTCGGCGCGACCCGCCTCGGATAGCGGCGTCTGCGGCGGCAGGGGCGTTCCGACCGCGTAGCCCTGAAGCTCCAGGCCTCCCTTGATGCATGCCGCCAAGTTATATTTGGCGAAGACGCGATTCATGCGCCAGAGGCTGCGCTGCAACCGCATCGCCTCCTCCCATTTGCCGGCGCGGCACAGGTCATACAACTGCACGCTCTGCCGGGGCACTACGCAGGCCGGCCCCGCCATCCAGCCCACGCCGCCGATCAGCATGACGCACGCCGGGATGTGGGCCGAGGCGCTGAACACGCGTATGCGGTCCCCCACCGCGTTGATGATGCTGAGCAGCCGGCCGGTATCGGACGATGCGTCCTTGAGGTAGCGGATGTTGTGCACCTTGGCGAGGCGCTCGATCGCTGGCAGAGTCAGGTCGCTGCGCTGGAACTGCGGGTTCGTATACAGCACGACCGGCAAGCGCGGTCGCGTTTGCCATCGCGGTGAAATAATCAACGACACCGTCTTCCGCAACCGGAAAATACGCCTCGAGAATTCCCAGTATGCCGTCCACGCCGAGCGCGTCGTAGGCCTTAACCTGTTCGACCGCGTCGGCAATCGTAGTCGCCGCGACGCCGGCCACGACCGGCACCCTGCGGCGCGTCGCCTGCACCACAACTTCCACGATGCGATGGCGTTGCTCACGATTCAGGTACGCAAACTCGCCGGTCGATCCGAGCGGCGTCAAGCCGTGGACACCCGCGTCGATCAGATCGTTTACCAGGCGCGTAAGTACCGCGTTTTTGACCCGGCCGCGCTCGTCGATTGGGGAAACCAAATATGGAAAGACGCCGCGAAATCCGTCGTGTGCCACAAGACAAGTCCTCACCCGCGACCCATTCCGGTCGCTACAGGTTCTCGATACAAGTCGCTAGAACCCCGTGCACGCCGGGTTCACGCCGCCCAAAGTGTTGGGCATCACAGGGTTGAGGAACGACGTATTCAACACGCTCGACTCGCCGTCTGTGCAATTCAGCCCCCAACCCGCGTTTCCAGTGACCGTACTAGTGTTAGGACCAGAAAGGAACAGGCCGGAGCCAATAACCAATCGAATTCCGTCGCCCGTGTTGTTCTGAATGGTATTAGCGAACATCTGGCCCGTGGACCCCGTACTGAGGATTACGCCGGAGCCGGTATTGTCGCTGATCACGGCATCGCGTATCAATGCTGTAGAGCCGAGGAATCCGAACACACCTCCGGCACCGGTGGGATTCGACCCGTTGCCGGTAATGGTATTCGCACTTGACACGCCGAAACTCGTGTCGCCGATGGTGACACTGGCGCTGCGCGTACTGACACCGGTGCCCGGGTTACCCGTGATGGTATTGCCGCCGATGATGATGGCGGTGGCGCTCGTCACCTGAATTCCGTTCCTGCCCGATCCCGGAATGGTACCGTTTCCGCTGATCGTATTGCCGGCAACGAACGCGGCGCTCCCGGTGAAGAGATTGATTCCGCTGCTGGCGTTGCTGCTGATCACGTTTCCTCCGAGCACATTGTCGCTATCAATGCCGATCCTGCTGCTCGCGCCATTGACGACATTCACGCCGTTACGGCCATTCAGTGTGACCAGATTGTTGGTCACGGTAGCGCTCGCCGATTCGATAACGACGCCATCGCGCGGATTGTTTTGTACCGTGCAACCGTCGACGATGCCGCTGGCCCCGTAGGTATAGGCAATGCCGGTTCGGCCAGTGTTCTCGACGAGGCTGTTGCGCACCGCCATTCCCTTGGCGCCGGTAGCAGTGATACCGTTGCGTCCGCCGGTCACCCTGAGCCGGTCGATCGTCACGCGGCTCGCGGTGACGGTGATAGTATCGATGGCCGGGTCGGGTCCGTTCACCGTGCCGCCTGCAGCGGTGTTGCCTAGCAGCGTCACATCATCGCGGTCGATCGTCACACTTTCGTTACAAGTCCCCTGAACGATGACTACAAGCGGTTTGCGCTCGTCGCCCTGTCCCAAGGCATGCGCAACCGTTCTGCCTTGGGCGCAATCGACCTTTACCGTCAGGATCGGGGCCGCAGAAGCGGCGATCGACGCGAACGCGCCGGCGGCGGCCCACAAGCCAGCAACCAGGATTTTTTCAGCCGCAATTCTATGAAAATTCATTGTAGCCTCCATCGCTTGAAGTTGTTCTTGACTGCGCGACCGCGCAGTTCGCCGAAATTGCTACAAACGCAGAAGGGATTCCTTGCGCCGGATCAAACATTGCGCGAAAAAAGCGATAAAATAATCAATCCCCCTGCCATCCCGGTTCACCGCGCAACGCGGCGTCGCGGCACAGCGCAACGCAAATCTCGCGTTCCTTTGATCTGTATCAAAGCGAAAATGTCACGGCGCTATTTTCTGCTGTTATATTTTTGACAACTGACCTCACAGTCAGCAGCGACTTGTCGCTACACTTCGGCCGGCACGGGGCCATCTTCCTCCATAGCGCGCCTGCGCTAACCGTGCGCCAATCAATCAATAATAAGGAGGGTCCATCATGAACTCAGTTTTCAAACTGGTACTGGCATGCGTTGTACTTTTGTCCATGCTGTCTTTCGACGCGCTCGGACAGCAAAAGGCCGGCCAGTCGCTGCAAAAGCAACTGGTCGGGCAGTGGTCGCTCGTTTCATTCGAAATGGTCGATCCGAAAGGCGCCAAAAGCCCAGCGGTCGAGGGCGCTGATCCGAAGGGATTCCTGATTTTCACCGACAACGGACGGTATTCTTGGCAGATCATGTCCGCGATACCGAAACTTGCCAAGGACCGCCTGGTGACCACGCCGGAGGAAAACAAGGCCGTGGCGCATGGCATTCTCTGTCACTTTGGAACGTACACGGTCAATGAAGCGGACAAAACGTTTACCTTCAAGATCGAGCGCAGTTCGAACCCAAACCAGAACGGCACGAGATGCCAAGCGGATCGTTCAGTCGCTTAACGCCGACGAGTTGAAGATCAACAACCCGGCGCGCATAGGTTCAAGCGGCGGTCAGACCAATCTGGTCTGGAAGCGGCTTAAGTAGACGTCGTCACCGGTCCTTGAGTCGTTCGGCTCAAGGTGACACGCATTGTCATGCGCTCGAACATTGCCGCGCACAGTGCGATAAGCACCGAGGGAATGGGCGAAGGAATGAACAACTTGGTTAGTGGACACCTTGCCGGCGGAATCGGAAAGTCTCCGGGCATCCGCGGCACGATGAGGCTTACGGCAACCGCTGGTCTTGAATCGGGCTTCAATGACGCGCGGGGTGAGATCGAATATTGGATGGAGAAATAATCCGTTTTTCTTTAAAAGGAGGCAGCGCCATGAGCAAGTCGATGCGTAGAATGGCCGGCGATTTTGTCGCGGGTTCCGTTTTCGTCAGTCTGATGTTGTGCGGAGTTTCAGGTGTCTGGGCCCAGCAGAAGGCAGGGAATCTCAAGCAGCAAGTCGTGGGAATGTGGTCGCTCGTGAGCGCCGAGAACACCAGCGCGGACGGCAAGAAATCCTATCCGTTCGGGGCCAACCCGACAGGCATGGCGGTGCTAGACGCCAACGGTCGCTTCGTGATTTTGAACATTAATCCCGGCTTGCCGAAAGTCGCGTCGAATAACCGTGCGACGGCGACGGCGGAAGAAAATAAAGCCATCGTCGCCGGAAGCCTCGGCCTGTTTGGCACCTATACCGTCAATGAAGCGGAAAAGGCATTGGTCTGGCGCATTGAGGCGAGTACGTTCTCGAACTGGGTCGGCCAGGAACAAAAACGGCCTATAATCTCCGTCACAGCCGATGAACTGAAGTGGACCAATCCGGCCTCATCGATCGGTGCGGCAACCACGCTGTTGGTCTGGAAGCGGGTCAAATAGACGGCGGCGACCGCCGCGCGGTTGATGCCAATGCGGATTTCAACCGCGCGCGCATTGCCGTACTCGCACTCCGCGGATTGCTGTAGTGGAGATTAGCTTAGCGTATATTTTTCTCGACCCACTTCCGCAGTAACTCCGCGATCTGCAGATTGTTTTTCTCCAGCATCATCATGTGCCCGTTGCCGCGGATGCCGGCGTCGGGCAGGCGCGTGAAAGTATGTTTGACGCCGGCATCGGTGAGATACTTCGACGTGCAATGATCGTAGGGCGCGTGGTAGGACGCTTCGCTGACGACTATCAAAATCGGCACGCCTTTCAGGTTGACCAACTGGCGTACGGGTGCGTCCTGCACCCAGCAGCGCACGAGGTTGGGACCGTCAGGATTCGCTTGCCGCGAAATCAACAACTCTTTCGGTTCGGCGGCGGGCGGATCGTACGCGAGCGGCAGGCGCGTGATGCCCCACGCGCGGCCAACTGCCGCATCCTTGAACCAGTCGGGCGCGCCGATTACGCTGGTTTCATAGAATGGCGGGCCGTTGGGTTCGATGGCGACCACGCCTTTCACGAGTTGGGGACGGCTGTCGGCAAGTTCCCAGCCGAACGGTCCCGATTGCGAGTGCGTGAGCAATATCGCGGGGCCGATCTTGTCGAGGAGCGCAACGCCCGCGCTGCGATTGAGGTCCTCGAGCGCGATGAGATTATTCATATCTTCGACCTGCGACGCGAAAAATTGATCGAAGGTCGCATCGCCGGCAACGCCTTTGCCCGGCCATTGCGTGTGCAGTGCCGCTTGCGGGTACAGCTTCGCGAGTTCGGGCGCGGTGAAGCGTTCGGACATCGCCGCCGCATTGGGCCGGCGCGTCGGTCCATAGGCCGCGGTGAAGTAGCCGGAACGCGCGCGCGCGGGCTGATCGACCACGTAGACCGCATAACCCTCGCGCAAAAAGTATTCAGCCCAGCCGGGGCGCCCGTCGGGGGTGCCGAGGAAATTGGTGCCGGTCTGGCCGCCGCCATGCCACATGACAACGGGATAGCGGTGGGTTTGGCGTTGCGGAATCTGGAACTGCACGAACATCTGGCCGGTCATGATCGGGCCGTCTTTGGCGGTCGAATATCTGCCCGCGACGAAGAAATAGCCCTGCTTGGCGATGACCAGTGGCGCAGCCTTTGCGGTGGCGGTGGCTTTGGCGGGCTGCGCCGCATGGGCGAGCGGCAGCGCCGCGAATAACGCGGGTAGCGCCACGCGGCGCAGTTGCGCAAACAATTCCTTAGTGATGCTATTCATTGACCTCTCCTCCGTGAAATGTATTGCGGCGGTGTGTCCGATTCTAATTTACCGCGCAATAATTTGCGCTTTCTTTGTCAGGCGTGCGAATTTCGCAATTGCGGATTTGAGATTGTCGGCATATTGCTCCGGCGCGCCGCCGACCACGACGAGTTGTCGTAGCCTTTGACCCCTGTGCTCGCGCTTGGCGTGACATGGTTCGGAGGCTGTGCGTCATTCGGCCTTGAGGCCGGCCGCCCTGATCATCGGCCACCACTTTTCGATTTCTTCCTTGTGGTGGGCGAAAAGGGCCTCCGGTGTCTGCTGCTCGCGCGGCGGGATTTCCTGCCCGAGATCGGCGAACCGTTGGCGCACCGTTTGATCGGCCAGGGATTCAACGATGGCGGCGTTGAGCTTCATGACGACATCCCTGGGCGTGTCTTTGGGCAACCACATGGCGTGCCAGACGGAAGTGTAAAACCCGGGCAGGCCCGCCTCGTCTACCGTCGGGATTTCCGACGCGGCGTCCTGGCGCGTCTTCGCGGTAACCGCATAGGCTTTGATTCTGCCGGCCTTAACCTGAACGGTTACGTTCGAGATCTGGGTGACGTAGAGATCGACCTCGCCGGCGAGCAGCGCCTGTAACGCCGGGGCGCCGCCGCGATACGGCACGTAATGGAACTTTACGCCGATCAGATTCTGGAAGTAGATCGCGGCCATGTGCGATGCGCCACCGACTCCCGCGGTTCCCATCAACACTTTGTCTTGATTCGCGCTGATCCACGCTATCAGTTCCTTCAGATTCCTGGCGGGAACAGCCGCCTTCGAGACGATGACCTGGGGATTGCTGGCGATCATCGCCACCGGCTCGAAGTCCGTCAGCAGATTGTATGGGAGAGAATAGTAGGCGCCGTTCACGACGTGGGTGCCCCAGTGCCCGATACTGACCGTGTAGCCGTCGGGCGCGGCACGGATGACCTTGCCGGTGCCTATGCTGCCGCCCGCTCCGGTCGTATTGTCCACCAGCACGGTCTGAGCCAGCGTTTTTCGCATGCGCTCGCCCATGATGCGCGCGAGCGTATCAGTGGGGCCGCCTGCGGAAAACGGCACCACGATGGTGATCGGCCGAGACGGATAGCTTTGCGCCGAAGCAGTGGAGCTCACTACGCAGATGGCGGCAAGTGCACAGGCGACAAGTAGCGCTTTCATGTTCCGCCCCATTCAGTTGGATAACCAGCACGACATAAGACCCAACGTTGTGCTCTGCGGCAGGCAAGCACCGGCGGTCGAAAAAGCACGGCGCCGGCGGCCCGTCCGAAGCGGCACATCGATAAACGGCTAGGGACTAATGATCCGCCGATTCTACGCTTACCCCGAAGCCATGGCGCAGCGCGGCGCGCCCCGCCTCTAATTGTCCGAGGCACAGTTCTTTTTTGAAACGAAGCGATCCGGTTTGCAATTGCATCAGCGCTTTCTTTGCGGCCGCGAATTCAGCGGCCGCCTTTTCATACGCCGGCAGGGAATTGCCGCGGCCCAGACACAGCACGGCGAGCGGAAAGCCGCCGACCTGCGCGTGCGCGAGCACATAAGCGGGATTGCGCTGCAACGCGCGAAACATCGCGTCGCGCAGTTCGACGCCGGCGGCCGCCTCGGTGCCCGGCTTCAGGGCAAGCGCAACGTCGATCCATCCGCGTCGGCCCGCGGCGACGCGCTCGATGACGTTGGACCACTCGCGCGGATCGTCCTGCAGACGCAGCACCGTGCGCCGCGCGCCGTGCCGATTCACCTCGTCAAGCAACGCGCGTGCATCTGCACGCGACGCCGGGGCAGGTTCCGCGGCGATTGCCGCGAATGCGCAGGCCGCGAAGCAAAGCGCCGCGATCGATTGCTGCGCACGCGACATCCTATCCGTCCAGAGTGATGACGTTACCTGGGCGGAAGCGCTTCAAACGAGGGCAATTCGGCGGCCGAACTGTACCACGGCGCTTGCGACGCGCAGAAAACGTTCCGGGCCGGCCATATGCCGGGATGCGCGTCGAGCGTTCCTGCGGGAATAACGACCACGGTGCCTTTCTTGCTCTGCCACGGCAACGACGAGCCGCATTTCTTGCAGAACGCCGTGGAGAAATACTTCGTCTGGGCGGGATCTAACAATGTCGCGATGCCGGCGGCCCGTCCGTTCGACCTGGGGTTAGCGGGCACGTGTGCGCGACTGCCAGTAGAAGGGGTGCCGTGCATGGTGTGCGACCGCAAAGACCACAAGTTCATCTGACTCTGGCCGGTAGAAGAGTGAGAACGGAAAACCCTTCACAATCATTCAACGGGTCCTCGCGCGAGATGGCGAACCGGAGAGAGAAAAGGCAACGGCGCGAGCCGCCGCTTCTTCTACTGCAGCGGCAAATCGTTCACCCAATCCCCGTTGCGCGTCGTTGTCGTCCACGACTTCCGCAAGAAATTCGAGTCGTGCCGCGGCGATAAACCGCGCGCGTTTCACCGAGCAAGGCGCCTAGCCTCAGCGAACACGGATTCTGCCGAAAACGTCTCAAGTTCACCGCGGTCAAATGCGGCGACCCGTTTCTCAATCTCCAGGTTCCAAGCAGCCTCGATTTCCGCAACCGGCGCGTCCCGAAGCGACTCCAGTAGTACGTCGGCGAGTCGCGCGCGTTCTTCCGGCAATAGCGCGCGCGCCTGATGCTCAAGTTCCTTAAGTGTCGTTGACATGGTCGTGCCCTCCAAAGGTCGCATTCATTTTACACTTGGTCACAATTCCATGCATTGCGCACGCGAACGGGGCTGTAGGAAAATCCTGAGCATCATGATGCGGCCCAAATTCGTTTTATTTTGATAGCGCATTTTCCCCTCCGGAAAATGTTGCGTTCGTTATAGGGCGTTTGATGAGGCCGCATTTCATTAGTGTAAATCGAAAATAATTTTCGGGGCCTTTTCTATAGCCTCAACGTGTGCAATCAGTGGCGCGCGGTTTTATCCCGCGTCCGGTCTGCATTGACAGGTTAGGCATGTTCCTACTCGATGTCATCGAACATTTCCTCCAGCTTTGCAACTATTTCGTTCTCGGAGCCGGTCATGTATGTGGAGAACCACTCTTTCTCCGCTTCCGAGATATGCATGTACGCTGGTCGCCGTCCATTTAGCATTTCTTTAAGGGGCCGCCAGCAGCCAATCAACGCGTTGAGCAATCGATGAGCCTCGTTCATTTCCTGAGGTGACGGGTGCTGCAAGGTCAGCAACCTGCTGGGTAACTTGGGCGTGCCATGGATCTCCGGCGTGCGAAGGCTTCGGTCGAACCGATACGCCTCGAGCAGAACGTGCGCGAAGTAGTGAAATTGATTTGCTGGATCACACAGCCATTTCCGAAACGGCTTAAGCTTGGATTTTTTCGACTTTATTCGGTGTCCGGTTTCTATGCAATGAAGCAAATCCATAAAGATTTCCATCGCGATTCTGCTCGCGACGACTTGGTATTGACGGATTGCTCCGTCGCGAAGCCTGAAGAGAGGAGACTGCCAGGACGATTTATCGTCATACTCCTGAGTAAAAAGAATCTTGTTGGTAAATCAGCCTTTTACAAAGTTGCTGACGAGCTGGAGAAGAAAACCCCCAAGAATCAGAGCCAGTCCAGTTTTTGACAAGCGATCGAACCACTTTGCCTTCGCTTTTTCGCTTTCGTCGATTTGCCCAGTTATTAGGTAGGTCTTTCCTTCACGGCTCAAGGGCTCCCCGAGCCCATAGCGCCAAATCATTACTACCCCAACAATGTCAAGAATGAGTCCGATGCTGTTGAGGAGATTCGATGTAGGCATGCCCATGAGTGCCACCTAACGTCATGCTCACCGGCGCGCCGCAGGTGCGTCCGGTGCAGCTAAAGTTAGGAGGCGCTACTTTGCGCGACGGGCAGCGTCGAGCGCGATGCCGACGAAGAGAATCACGACGGCAAGCATGATGACGCCGGCAAGAATTTCCATGACTATAGGCTCCCAATTTTGTCGATGCGGCGCTCGATCTGGCGGTGCAAAGCGAAGATACCGACGCCGAGCAGGACAACCCCGATGGCTGCGAAAGACCACAAAGCAGGATGTGCAGTGTCGGAAGTCGAAATGAGCCAGCCGACCAAGCTGATATCGGTTACAACCATGATACCTTGCCAGAATTTGAGATAGGCAAGCTGCTCCTTGATCCGATCAAGTTCAGACACGGCGGCGCGTCGCTACGTACATAATGCAAGTATACCTCGCCGCCTCAGCCGACGCCTTCTAACGTTGTGCTCTGCGGCGGGCCACACCGGATGCTTGATGTTGCACTGCGCTGGCGGCCCGTCCGTTCCACCTGGAGTTAGAGGGTACCATGTGCGGCATGTACGATTTCGTAAGCGTTGGGTTCGGGACTTGCAAGCGCTTTGATCTGACTATAGAGCTGCATGAAATCGGCATTGTGGAATACGGACTCGAAGTCTTTTTTCGAACGCCATTGAACATAGTTGACGACCTTAGTTCCATCCAGTCCTCGGTGAACATTAGCCGATATGAATCCCGGTTGATTTTTCGCGAGGACGTCGCTCGCTAGCGAAAGAAGCTTCACAACCCGTGCTTGATTCTTCGGTTCCACCGACAGCACATTAATCGCGGTCAGGATTTGTGCGCCGGGCGAGATTGTCGTCGTCATCTGATCCTCCCGAAATGGCCGGCCACCAACACGGCCCTCTAACGAGGCTGTAGGAAAACCCTGACCATCATGATGCGGCTCAAATTCGTTTTATTTTGATAGCGCATTTTCCTCTCCGGAAAATTTTGCGTTCGTTATAGGGCGTTTGATGAGGCCGCATTTCATTAGTGTAAATCGAAAATAATTTTCGGGGCTTTTTCTACAGCCTCAACGATGTGGTGAGCGGCAGGCCGCCACGATGGTTGATTGTGGCACCGTGCGTCCGGCCTGTCTGCCCACCTGTAGTTAGGCAACGACACGTGAGAACGGTTCATGTGTTCGAACCTTCAACAAGGCGTGCGATATCATGCCCACATACCGCACAATTTCCGTTAAGCAGCAGATCGCCGCCTTTTACCGCGCCCATCGCATTGACGATGGAGCCGGCGCCACGACAGTGTCCACAGAAAACATTTGCGAGAATCCTTCTTCGCGCGTCAGTCGGAATAGCGTTCCACAGCTTGGACGCTTGCGCAGATAGTCGTGGTAGTTGAACTACTGTCATCGTGAGTGCGCGAATTCGACGCCTAACGTTCACAATGAGGAGCGCGCGCTGTTGTTGCGCGCGTCCCCCTCGATTGTGGGGTTCGGCGTCATGTTCCTAAACCGCGGGACTGCTGCCGCGACTTGAATGCCATACTGACAAGACTTCGAGACGATTTCCGCAAACACGGTAGTAAACCCAATACCGGATGCGGTCAAGATGAAAGCGCCGCACGTCAGGGGAGCTCGCTTCCTTGACGCGAATCCCGAGGTCTGGCTGCGTAAGGAGCAGATCGAGAGCGGCCTGCAGATCTTGCCGTACAGCACCTGGTGCCGCCGGCCTATTGACCGCCCACCACTGAACAATCCGCTCGATCCCGCGAGCAGCGCGTCGCGAGACAAACAGTTCAAGCGGCATTCCTACCCGTAGCGACGCAAATGCGCGAAGAACTCGTCACCCGGAATCATCTCTCCCCGATTGGCTTCGGCAATGCCGGCTTCGAGATCGGCCAGTTCTTCAGGAGAGAGGCGAACCGTTTCTTCGGGCTCGCGCGTGAGGATGAAGACGTTCGTTCCGTCCTTGAACTCCGGATCGTCCACGATGATCGTGCCCTTGACTACAGTACCAGTGGCGACTTTCATAAGTAGATAATACTCCAGACCCGCACCGAATGCACAACCGACGTCGAACGTGTGCAATCAGTGGCGCGCGGATTCATCGCGCGTCCATACTGGATTGCTGAGTTAGGCAAGCCAAGGCATCGCGGTAAAGGCGATTTCATGCCAACGCTGCGTAGTAATGCCATCACGGTGTTCCGCAAACAAGGGATGATCATAGTGTTTTGGAATAAAGAGTGGGCGTTCCTTTGCCGTACGGAGACGCACAATAACTTCTTGGTCATACAGTTCAGGATACCCCTTTGGCGAGACCGCAAGAAGACCCCGAAAAGGGGGCTCGTGCGACCCGTCCTTTTCAAACAGTTCATAGTAACGATCAAAGCTATTTCGAGAAACGGAAGCCCACATGCCCCATCTGAGAAAGCCGCCATCCCGATCAACGATTGGAATTTCCAGAACTCCCCGAATTAGACAGTGGGTTTTGTCTATTATGCATAGATCATCCCTTTCTACGCATCGCATCGAACGCTCTTTCTCAGGCACCAAGAAGTAATGGACTGGCCTTCTATATGCTAAGTCGGTCGGAACATCGTCGTGCGCTTTATTGCAATACGCGCATTCGTACATGAATTGCCTAACTTGAATTCGTTGCTAAAAATTATTTGGTAGAAATTCGTTGCTAAAGATTACGTGATAGAAATTCGCTGCCAAAATTTATCTGCCCAAATGTAACAGACATCATCCTGATTCGCTCCCGCTTGTACCTAAGGCCAAGCCCAGAATCGGTATCTCCGCAAATACGTTACTCCTCCGCTACGTCGCGCGCAATTCGCCGCCCGGATGTAAGGGTCGGAACGCATGGCAAGAGCAATCGGCCACGATCCCGCGGCACGGGCGCAGGTTGTGTTACTGCGCGCTGATTTTCGCTTCCTTCACTACGCGCGCGAATTTGGCGATTTCGGATTTGAGGTATTCGCCGTATTGCTCGGGCGTGCCGCCGACGGGATCGGCGCCGAACGACGCATTTTTTTCCTGCACGTCGGGCAGCTTCAGGATCTGGTTCAGTTCGGCGTTGAGTTTCACGATGATTTCGCGCGGCGTGCCGGCGGGCGCGGCGACCGCCGACCACGACGAATTGTCGTAGCCTTTGACGCCTGTTTCGTCGATGCTCGGCAGCTCGGGCAACGCCTGCATGCGCTTCAGGCTCGTCACCGCGAGCGCGCGCGCCTGGCCCGACTTGATGAACGGCACGGTCGAGATCGCGTTGTTGAACAGCACCTGGATCTGACCCGCGATGAGATCGGTCAGCGACGGCGCCGAACTCTTGTAGGGGATGTGCACCATTTCGGTTTTGGTCATCAGGCAGAACAACGCGCCCGAGATATGGCCGAAGCCGCCGACGCCCGACGAACCGTAATCGAGTTTGCCCGGCTTCGCTTTGGCGAGCGCGATCAGCTCTTTCACGCTTTTGACCGGCACCGACGGATGCACGATGAGCACGCCCGGCGACGACGACACCTGCATGATGGGTGCGAAATCCTTGACCGGGTCGAACGGCATTGCTTGTAGAGGCTGGGGTTCACCGCCCACGTGCCGACCGTCGCGATCACGATGGTGTAGCCGTCGGGCGGCGCTTTGGCGGTGAGTTCGAGGCCGATGTTGCCGTTGGCGCCGCCGCGGTTGTCGATGATGAATTGCTGGCCGAGGCGCTGGCCGAGTTTTTCGCCGAGCATGCGGCCCTGGATGTCGGTCGGGCCGCCGGCCACAAACGGGCACCACGAAACGCACGGTCTTGCTCGGGTACTGCTGCGCGTTCGCGCCGGCGGCCAATGCCCGACAATGCGAACGCAGCTACGATATCGCCGATTCGTCTGTCATGACTTCCTCCTTCGTATCGCTTTATGCGTGCAGCAACTGCTTCAAGCGCGCGACCGCCGAGTAGGGGCTGGTGAATACGCTGCGGCCGCGGCGCGACGGGAATGCGCTCGGCGGCGCTCGCCATCGAAAACTGGCACAGCAGCAGCGCATCGCAGTCGCCGAGTTCGGCGGCGGCCGCCGCGATCTGGGTGTCGTGTCCCGCGTCGTCGCCGGCCTGCAGCGCCGTGAGCGCCGAGGGTACGGCGCGAGTCGCGATTTCGAGTTTCGCGTTGCGCGCGGCGGCGAGCTGCTCGAGTTCGGCTTTCATCGACGGCAGGCTGGGCTCGAAAGTCGCCAGCAGCGCGATGCGCGGACCGGTCGCGATGGCTTCTTCCATCATCGCTTCGTTGGGTTTCAACACCGGAATCTTCACCGCCGCGCGCGCCGCTTCGATCGCGGTGCCGAACGCGGAGCACGTGAACAGGATGGCATCGGCGCCGCACGACTCGACGTATTTCGCGAGCACGCAGAAGCGATCGATCATGGCGTGATCGAGTCTGCCGGCGGCGGCGAGGTCGGCGGCCAGCGAGTCCTCGAGCAGGTTGGTGACCGCGCCTGCGGCCACAGCCGCTTGAAGGTCGCGCAGATCGGATCGATGGCGACCGGGGTCGCGTGAATTAAAGCGATGCGTGGATTTTTCATGGTGCGCTATTTTACCTGCTGCGCGTCGTGGCGTCCGCGCAAGCTGCGGCGGGCACCGGCGTATCACGGGTAGACCGACGCCGGCTTGACATGCGGGTGCGCGACGACCTTACGTTACCCGTGACAAACCACGCCGCCCCGACCGAGGAGAAAACATGAACTTCACGTCGCGCACGCTGATCGTTCTTGCTGTTGGCGGGCGCTTCCGCGCTGGCGTCGGCACAGGGTTATCCGAACAAACCGGTGCGCATCCTCGTCGGCTACGCGCCCGGCGGCGGCACCGACATCATGGCGCGCGCGATCGGCGCCAAGGTGTCGGATTCGCTCAAGCAGCAGTTCGTGGTCGAGAACCGTCCGGGTGCGAACGCCAACATCGCGGCGAAAGTGGCGGCCGATGCGCCGGCCGACGGCTACACGATATTGTTCATGTCGGTGGCGCACATCATGAGCAAGCCCGTCTACAAAAACCTCGGCTACGACATCGAGCGCGATTTCGCGCCGATCACGGTGGTCACCAACGTGCCCAACGTGCTGTGCCTGCATCCGTCGCTGCCGGTGAAGACGGTGAAGGAGTTGATCGCGCTGGCGAAATCCAAGCCCGGCGCGCTCACCTACGCGACTTCCGGCGTCGGCAGCCCCGAGCATTTTGCCGGCGAGATGTTCAAGATGATGACGGGCACCGATATGCTGGCGATCCCGTATAAGGGCGGCGCGCCGATGGCGGTCGATCTCGTCGGCGGGCAGGTCATGCTCGTCCTTCAATACCGCGCCGCCGATCATGCCGCATATCCAGTCGGGCCGCGTGCGCGCGATCGCCGTCACCATGGACAAGCGCGTCGGCGCGCTGCCCAACGTGCCGACCATCGCCGAATCCGGCGTGCCCGGCTACCAGATGAGCACGTGGTACGGCGCGGTGATACAGGCGAAGACGCCGCGCGAGATCGTCATCAAGCTCAATCCGGAAATGTTGAAGGCGCTCGCGTTGCCCGACGTCAAGGAGCGCATGGCGGGGCTGGGCGCGGACGTGGTCGGCAATACGCCGGAGGAGGCCGCCGCCCTGATCAAGCTGGAAGTCGCGAAGTACACCAAGGTCGCCAACGCGGCCCACATCAGCGCCGACTAGACCTTAACGCCCGAAGTTACGGCGCGAAACGCTTGTCGTAGCTCGCGAAGATTTTATCGTAGGCGCCGTCTTTCTTCATGGCGGCAAGCGCGTCCGACAGCGCCTTGATGGTCGTGTCGGCGAGGCCGGGATGGCACGCGAGCCACAGCGTCTGGTCGTTGATTTTCAGCACGAGCTTGATGTCCTTGACGTTGGCGCTGGCGGCAATGGCTTTTTCCGCGTAGATGCCGGTGACCCACAGGTCGACCGCATTCAACTGTCTTGCGGTCGAGCGTCAACATGGGCGGAACCAGCTTGTCTTCGTTCACGGTCACGATATTGGTCACCGCGTTGTCTCTCAGCCACACGACCTTGGCGTCGTTGGTGACGCCGCCGATGCGGTAGGGGCGGGCATCGGCCAGCGTCTTGATCGGATCCTTGAAGCCGCTCTTGGCAAAGAGCCCCCACGAGTTGGTCGCGAGCGGCCCGACCCATTTGAACACGCGTTCGCGGTTTTCGAGACGCGCGGTCGAAAAGATGCAGGTCTCCGGCTTTCTCTGCGTCTGCTCGTAGGCTCGCGGCCACGGCATGACCGCGAAAGTCATCGGCACTTTCGCGCGCTGTCCCATTTCCACCACCACCTCGGTGGAGAGCCCCGTGAGCTGCTTGTTCTCGGTGTAGTTGAACGGCGGGTATTCCTCGGTCAGCATCTGCAAGGCGTGGGCCGGTGCGGCCGCAAAACCGCAGACAGCAGCGTGACCAGACTGAGCGCGCGCGCAATTTTGTTGGCGGACATGGAGCCTCCCTGTTTGTCGGCGTACGGCGTCATATTAGCGAACGCGCGCCGGTCTGCACCAGCGCGGCGTTCATTTCACGTCCGGGTCGAGAAAGCGGTACATCTCGGTGTGATCGGACGTGAAGCCCAGCTTCTGCTCCATGTTGTTCCAGATGTCGGTGCACGGCTTGGCGAGCTGGCTCGATGCGCCCGTGGCTTCCACGACTTCCAGCGCGGTGCGCACGTCTTTCGCCATCAGTCCGGTGAAGAATCCCGCGCCGTAGGTGCCCGACAGCATGTGCTGCCTGAATTTGTTCTTGGTCGTGTTGTTCATGCCGCTCGACGCGTTCAAGATGTCGACGATGACGCCCGCATCGAGTCCGAAGCGCTTGCCCGCGCTGACCGCTTCGCAGGCGGCGACGAGCCCCGCCGCGGACACGTAGTTGTTGAGCGCCTTGACCGCGTGGCCCGCGCCGAGCGGCCCCGCGTGAAAAATCTGGTTGCCGACTTTCTCGAACAGCGGCTTCATTTGCGCGAACAGCGCGGCGTCGCCGCCGACCATGATCGCAAGCGTGGCGGCGGTCGCGCCTTTCACGCCGTTCGACACCGGCGCGTCGATGAGCTTGATGCCGCGCTTTTCGAGCAGCGCGCCGAGTTCGCGCGTGCCGATCGGGGAGGACGAGCTCATGTCGATGACGAGCGAGCCGGGCTTGAGCGTGGAGGCGACACCGTCCTTGAAACTGTCGTTCTGTCCGCACAGCACTTTGCGCACGATCTTGCCGTCGGGCAGCATGGTGATGACGGTTCCGCACAGGGAGCCGACCGCGGCGGGGCTGTCGGCGATTTCGATTTCGAGCGTGGCGGCCAGCGCCTGCGTGCGTTTGGGGTCGGCGTCGTAGACGACCAGCTTGTAGCCGGCTTTCGCGAGATTGGTCGCCATCGGCGTGCCCATCGCGCCGATGCCGATGAAACCGAGTTTGCCTGAATTGGGATTCATGAAGTCATTCCTAAAAAATAAAAAGCCGTAATCTGCCGCGGAGAATACTTTTCACTACCCTCTTGAGGGGGCGCACGGAATTCACCGGGGAAAAGCGAAATCCATAAGCGCACCGGGAGTTGTCTGAAGCTGCGGTGCAGTTCAGGTGAGCATCGCGTATTTCGATTTGACCTTGATCTCGCCCGGGTATTTTGCGGGGGGCAGTTCATAAGTGCGGTCTCCCCAATTCACGTCCAGCACTTCCGCATTGTAGGCGGTCCCGACCGGGAACGGAAAGAATGGCGCCAGCGTCTCAAGGGGCGTGGTCATGGTCGGCGCAACCGGCGCTCCGTTCTCAACCAGGAGCGCGCGCCTTTTCGGGGCGATCAGATTCAATTCGTAAGTTTGCAGAATGCGCGCGTCGCGGCAGTCGAAGCCGGCCAGTATCAAGTTATAGCAGAGGAGACCCGCGTTCCAGGATGAGAGATGGCCGTCGACCAGACGCTCGCGCGGATGACAGGGAACCGTGAGTGCAAGCATGCCGCCGTCGCGGATAGCGGCAAAGACTTTTTCAAGGAAGATTCCGACGTTGCGCTGATGTTCGAGCACGTGCGAGCACCACACGACGTCGAATTGCCGGCCGAGCTCTATTTGCGTGAAATCGCCGACGTAGTCGGCATTGCCGGTCAGGTTGATCGAGAACACTTCTTTGCCAAAGTGCCGGAAAAATCGCGACTGCTCGCCGCCGCCGCTGCCGATGTCCAGCACGGTTTCGAAATCGTATTCCTCGACCAGGCGCATGATTGCGTGCAGACCCCATTCCAGATCGAAATTATGCGGTCCGGCCGCCGGGGCGTTGTCTGTTTTTGCCGCCATGATTTAGACGCGATTGCCGGGGTCGCCGCGGTCAGCCGCCGATCGGCAACTTGACGCCGATGCCCTGCGCGCGCGCGGCTTCGAACACGTAATGGCCCGTGTAGATGTCCTGTATGCCCATGCCGTGCGATTCGTAGAGCGTGATCTCGTCGCGCGCAGTGCGCCCGGCGATGCGCCCGACGATCAGCTCCGCCGAGTTCCGGCAGCGCGTCCCAGTCGAGCTGGCCGCTTTCCGCCAGCGGCAGCAGGTCGCCGCATTCGTTACGCGCGGTGCCGCGCGAGTCGACCACCACGCGCGCGCAGCGCTTGATCGCGGCCACATCGAGTTCGCGGCGCGTGAGGGCGTTGGAACCCGCGGCGTTGATATGCTGGCCGGGTTCCAGCCATTCGCCGAGCAGCACGGGAGACGCGGCCTTGGTAATCACGTTGACGATGTCGGCGCCGCGCACGGCGTCGGCCGCGGTGGCGACGGCTTCCATTGTCACGCCCAACCTGCCGCTGAGAGCAGAGCAAAAGTCGCGCGCGCGTTCGGGATTGCGGCTGTAGACTTTCACTTCGCGTATCTTGCGTACCGCGCACACGGCTTCGA